>JAVKCJ010000037.1:0-59844 GCA_040222795.1 Salinisphaeraceae bacterium | reverse complement strand
TTCGGTAATCGAACAGCTTGATTGCGGCCGTTGCGGAATAGTCGCGCGGTTCGCGGTGGAGCATCAGGCATGGCGAAGAAGTCCAACCAATCCTGTTTGATCTGATGCCCCTGCGTGCCGTACTTCCTATCGCTCATGGTTCTTCTCCGAAGATGGCATATGCCGAGTATATGCCATCAGTGCAGCCCGTCAAGGCGCTCCGTGTTCGCAGGCGAGCCCACACTCTATTCCGGATACCCATGAAAACGGCCGCGTGGGCGGCCGTTGGGAGAGACAGGGTTATAGGCGGACCCGGGTCACCGAGTCGCGTGAGTCTCGTCGCAGCTCACTGAGAACGCCTTAGTCGAGTAAAAGGCGGCGACGCGGTCATGGCCGTGAAGTGAGGCTCGAAGGGGATATCCGGTGATGATCTTTCGGAGCAGCTCGGAAACCGTCTCAGCGCGAGCCTCGTAGCCGGCCACGACGTTCCAGTCCACGCAAGCGGTATCACCGTGCCAGACAATGTGCGGGTAGCCGTTGTCGCGAAGCATCTCCTCGAGGTTTGCCTTCAGGCGACCTGGCTGGACGGAGAAGGACAGCGGCTTGCCGGAGCTAGTGAACGCCAGACTGGCAAAGCTCGGCATCGGGCTTTCCTCATAATAACCGCTCACCGAGGTGGCGTCGTAGCCGGCAGCAAGCGCAAGGCCGGCCAAGTAGGCGAACCTATCGTTGGAGATGTCATCGCCGCCTTCAGCCTCGTCCAGGGTGATCTGCAGCGTATCGAGACGCTGTTGGCGCTTGTCATTGAGCTGCGTGATCAGCAGGGATTCGGCTTCTTCGCTGAGCTCGGTTTCGCCAGCAGAGAAGCCGATCACAACAGGCTCGTTAGCCGCAGCAATGGAGGCCGCCATCCAGGCAGCGGCAAAGAGGGTAAGGAACTTCATGGCAGGGTTTTGATCCGGGGAAGAAGGCCGGTGGCTCGGTTAATCGCGCTGGCACGCTGAATGGCCGATTCCGTGTCGTCGAACCGACCGACGGCGAGGGCAGGGCGGCTTTCCGGGGCCATTTCATCGACCCAGACGGGGCCCAGATTCTGCTCGGCAAGTCGCCAGTAGACCTGATCGCGGCCGTCACCAGGCTTGGTATCGATTACGAGAAGATAGGGGCCTGGCGGACGTGGCAGGTCAATCAGGGAGCGGACGTTGCCGTTGGCGCTGATTGCCAGAGCGCTCTCGGGTACCGGCCATGGGCGGTTGTCTCGAGACGACGTGGCGCCCGAGGGGCTGACCTGGGATCGACTCACAACTCGTGATTCTCCCTCCAGGGATTCCGCAAGCTGCTCCCGGGCGCGCTCGGATCGGGCGCGCTCGGATGAAATGGACCGCAGGCCGGCCTCGAAGCGGGGCTGAAGGGCGCGCATTGCCTCGACCTCTTCGGCGACAACGTCTTTCAAGGCCTCAAACTGCAGCTGGAGGTCTTCGGTGGCAACGGTGTCTCCGCCCCGGGATTCGAGACGAGCCACGCGGTTCTCGAGCTGCTCGATTTTCTCGCCGATATCACGGGCGAAATCGCGAATGATGAGACTTCCATTGGACTGGGCGAAAGCCGGTCCGGTGAGAGCCAGAGTGATTGCAAAAATCATGTAGCGCATGGTTGACGTCCTCGGTGTCCTATCAATGTGTCCTGAATTGCCGTAGTGGCTATAGGTATAGTCCCGCAGGTCGCGACAAATGCACGCCCTAGCGATATTCCATGTGCACGCGGATGGTTCCTTCACTGCGATCAAGCCAGACCTTTTCGAGCACTTTCTGGGCGCGCTCAGCGTACTGACGGCCCGCGGCCAAATTGCCGGCGCCGGCGTTATAGGCGGCGAATGCGTCAGGGAGGTTGCCGAAGCGATCGTATTCCTGTCGGAATATCCAGGCGCCGGTGGCGATATTGGTGCAGGGATTGTGCAGCAGGTCGTTACGATCAATGCCCCACTCGTCGAGATGCTCGATCCACCAGGTATTGATCTGCATTGGGCCGAGGTCCTGAGATCCCGAACGATTGGTTACGACGAGTCCTGGACGGCCACCTTCAACAATGCGAATGGCCGCGATGATCTCGACCGGAACCTGGTAGACCACAGCGATCTGATCAACGCAGGGAGGCAGGTCCATCGGGCTAATCCTGAAACAGGCCAGCGGTGGAGCTCAGCGCGTCACCGTCGTCTAGGGAATGCACCAGTACCGGCTGGATATCGAGGTCCAGGGCGGTCTTGGTCACATTCAGGGCTATGACCTCGTTGAGGATGTTGGACTGGCCGATAGGCTGGGAATACATCACTCCCTGGTTGCGAGCGGTCACGGTGACAACATCGGCCTCACGAATGTTCTTGCTGTTGAACGCCTCAACCTGGGATTCAGGAATCCGGATATAGATGGCGTTGACGAACTGCACCGCCTTCTTGGTCTTTTCGCGTGGCGGGCCATAGCGGAGGAGCATCAGCTTGGATTTGCCGTGCTCCTCGATCGACATGACCTGGCCGACGATCAGGTTTGCGTTCATGGCAAGCGTGTCTCCGACGTGTCCTGGGCAAGGGATTTGATCCCGTCATAGGAATAGTCCCGCACGGCGCGACATTTCCGGGAGTAGTGGGGAAGCGTTTTAGCGGCCGAAGAAAGGCGGCTTTCCCTGATCTGTCCCGTGAGGCGGTGACAGAAGATAGGGGCATCAACCAATTCCAGGGTCTGATTGCCCGGATAAGCCATGGCAAAGATTCGCCAACGCAACACTGATGAAGTCGCAGAAGGTCGGGTTATCGCATGCCCCTGGACCGGGGGAATTGAGCGCGGCGCCGCGGCCAATAATGCTCGGTGGACAGTCAATGCCGGACCTCGAGCCCGGCAGGCAGAAGCCCTGGATCAACCGGATCTGCCGCTATCGGTCGAGGAACCGCTGATCGCGACGCTACGGGCACTGAACAGCCAGGCCGGCGCCGGTTTCCCTCGAATTACCCCGGACTCGTCACGTCAGATTGAGTGCAGCCTGGTCGGGATGGGGGTGATCCTGCCGTACTGCATGGCTCGGATTCTTGGTTACAAGGACGGGGTCTATCGGTTGCGGTTCGACAGCCAGGAAGGCGGCGACACAACCCTGCTGGATGTGCCGAAGCTGCTCCGATATCTGGCGAGTAATGGCGGGCGACTCGTGCGTGTGGCCGGTGACATCGTTTTCGAAGCCACCGGACTTCGTTACAGCGACCGGGCAGGGCGCGGCCTGTCTGATGGAGGCGCGCAGTCATGAGCACGCTCTACGACCTTCTCAACGACAAGGGCCTCGAGGCCGCGGTGATGGCCCGGGCCTGTGCGGCAGCCGGGCTCCGGCGAGACCTCAATGACGATGCGATGCAGGAAATGCGACTGGCGCTCTTCAAGATCGCGCGACGGCCTGATAAAACCATCGCTGAGGATGTCGCCTACGCAAAACGCATCTGCCGAAACGTGGGTATCACGTTCCGGGCAGGTATGCAGGGGCCTTGCTGTATTCCGGAACGCCAATTCCTGCTAGGTGACGTCGCGATTGAGGCGGTTCACCTCGAAGATGATGAGTTCCTTCACAGCGAAGAACATTCCATGGAGGAAGTCATCGAGCGAAGCGAGCTTCAAAGTGCCTCGGTGTGGTCCCTGCTGCTGAGCTGTGACGAAACGCGCGAGCAAGTGGAGAATGCGGTTGGCCACCTGGGCTACCGCCAGACCTCGCAGACAGCCATCGATATCCTCAACGGGGAATCACTGGCGTTGTGCGCCGCCCGAGATGGGATTGATCGAAGCTTTGGACTCAAGCGAATCGAGCGAATAAGGCAAAAGCTCGACCGTGCCGCGGCCTGATTTGGTAGGGATCCATGCGATGACTGAAAAGCTCAAGAACAACGCCGAGGTCGACCGCTCGCTTTGTATGGCGGGTGTTGTAGGCGAGATCGTCGCAGATCGGATTGGCGTGGCGCTAGCCGAGCGGTACGAGCTCGACGGAATGCTCGTTCTCCCACGCGACGGCGCCTGGAAAGCGCTCATTGCCAGGGAAGTCTCCTCGCAGCTACGCCAGGCCCGGGCGGTGATCCCGGCGAGAAAGTAAGCCCTCCCCGGAGGGAGGGCGCAAGCCGTCGGGACGTCGACGAGGTGCAACCCTTGGTGGGCTGGATGAAGACGTCAATCTCATTCCGAACGCCTCGATGAAGACGTCACCGACGGCCGTGACTGCCCTTCTCAACGTGTCCTGTCCTTATAGTCCAGCAGGGTCGGACAAACTGGACGTCTGCCTACTCATTCCATACGCTGTATGTTCATACAGCTACGGAAGCGGCCATGCCTTCGAATCCCGATATCGATCTTCTGGCGTACGAGTTTCTGGCCAATTCTGCGTCGCAGCAGGACGTTTGGGTCAACACGCGGAAGCGAGACCTGGAGCGTCTGCTTCATGCCGTGAAGGATGACTTCGAGGGGGCCGTGTATGGCCGCGGCAGCCTTGAATCGCTTGAAGAGGCGCGTAACCGACTGCTGGCCAGGATCGATTATCTCTACGACCGCGCGAGCGCCATCCAGGTGCTGCGGCCACAGGTGGACGGTGACTGTCGGATGATCACCGATACGGAAATGAAAACGCCCCGGTAGCGGGCGGGGCTACCGGGGCGATCGCTGAAGACGGAGACCGGGGGTTACTGGTCATTCATCTACAGCAAGCCTATGGTAGCTGAACGCGTGGTCGACGGCAAGCTGGCATGTGGCCGGATAATCATGCGTGGTCATTCCGGGAGGGGTTGTCAATAAGCAAGTAGCGGGGTTAAAGTCGTTTATAATCAGTCTTTTACATAATGCTTTTTATGTTCAATGAGATGCATGTTCAGTCGTGTTGCGTTATAGGATTCGCAAAGTATTATTGACGATAATCGCCTGTGATAGCGATTTCATCTGATAAAAGTCGCATGTCCGTCCTAATTCCAGGAGCTTCCATCGTGAAAGAAAAATCGGGACTAAGCTTGCATCCGTTCATCTGGTTTCCGCTCGCAATGATGTTGCTGCCTCTTGCCTCAGCATGCACGCAAGCTAAGATGGTTGGCGCGGATCTGGCTGAAGGCGTGAAAGAGCTCCCCGGGGTTCTTGTCGGGGGCAATACCTCGAAGTACGAATCAAGCACGGGCGATCGGATTGATGATTCCAGGGCCACGACGACGGAATCAATCGTGGGGGAAAACCGCGTGCGAATGACAAGCCCTGTCTGGCTTGAGCGCTCAGCCGCGCGATCGCTATTGGATCATGGGGAGCGTTTGTACGGGATAGACATCTATGCCGCGCATGGGCATGTGGTGGAGCGGGATGACCCGTATAGCCTCGTTGAGGCCTGCTCGCATGGAAGTTATCGGACGGAGATTCTGGAGAGTGAGAACGAGTTCGCCGCGCACCGGGTTAAGCAGAAAGTTCGCCAGGAGGCTCGAGAGCGATGGGTCGCCCTGAAGGAGCGCAACATGCGTGTGCACTACGTCCAGCGTGTTGGCACTTCAGGCTATGACTTTGAGCATCAGGCTTTCAAGGTGCATGAGCCAGGCACCGTTGTGGTTATTCCAAAAACCTCGGAGTTGTATGGGTACGAGCCAGATTGTGAAGAGGTCGCGTTGGTGGTGCGAGGAGCGGAGGTCCCGAAATCCATACCTATGGATATGGATGAGGCTGAAGCGCAGTCCGAGATGCCCCGAGACAGATCGGGCTTTGTCCTTGTGGTTTCGGGCCACATTACCGGGGAAGCAGAGTCGATCTCCTACTTGAAGGACTACTCAAAATGCTATGCGGTGGGGTGTCCTCCCACGCATGAGGTGACGGTGGATGCGGTTCAACTCGCGGTCGATCGGGCAATGCTCCTGAACCATACGGGTAAAGCCGTTTGGCAAACGCAGTAAATCGAGAGGTCTCTACCAGCCGGTGTAATGCCGCATAAGCGTGGTGATGACGTCGAGCCGGTCTCGGTCCAGGTGAGCCGCGAGTTCACCAGGATTTCCCTCAATACCGAACTCGTCAGCCAGGTCTCTCGCGACCTGCCTGTTGAAGAAGCTGTAGACGGCAATCAGAAATCGCTTCTCGCCCCCGGACAGTGCTCCAATGCCTTCTTTGATCGCATCAAGGTCAGGGCGAAGCTGCTCCTTGTCGCTGGCATGCTCGGTGTCGGTGACATCAATGGCGAAGAAACGGGCGCCGGCGTAACGGACGGCAACTTTCCATGCCTCGAGGAAGAGGGTTTCGTCTTTGTGTTGCTGATTCAGCTCGTCGATAAGTTGCTGCAAGGCCTGGGGGCTGTCGGAGGTAGCCAGGCGGCCGTTGGGAAGCTCGACCTGGAAAGTGCCATCTCCGAGTTCGTGGATATCCGTCATGTCTTTGTCCTGATCGGCTAGAGGCGGTAGATGCCGTCTCCGCTGCGGCTGACCTGGCCAATGCCGGCCAGGGTTTGGAGAATCTCATCGACGGTATTACGGTGGGCGCCATGGAACTGGGTGGCCACCGACTCGGTATCCCCGCCGGCCGGAAGATGAGACAGCGCTGCACGGACCGCGGAAAACCTGCTTGGCAGGTCCTTGGGAAGCTTCGGCTTGGCCGTAACGCCGGCATCCTGCTGGGCTGCCACGGCAATTTCGGCCTGGGCGGCGGCGCTCCTGCCCTCCGGGTTCTGGTAGTCCGGCCGGAGCCAGCGGACCTGCCCTGACCGCTCTTCGGCGGCGCGCTCGTGGTTCAAGGCGAGCAATTTCTCAAGCAGCTCATCGTCAGACAGGTCGGCTGGCCAGCCGTACGCCTCAGCTACCGCAGCATCGAGCTCGTTGTGAAGCTCCCGGAGAACGCCCACCAACGCCCTGTCATGGACGGCACGTTCCTTGTCCGTGAGGGCCTCCCCTGCCCTCTCCTTTTCGAGCACGTTGTAGATGCCGGTCAGGGTGATGTCGGTGTGTTCGGCAAGGCGTTCCTTCCGGTGCTGGTCAAGTTGCTCGGCAATGCCGGCAATTCGCGACTTCTGGGAGTCGTTGGCTGCGGGGAATGGAAACGTCTCAAAGCATCGGCTCTTGTTGTATCTCGGGTCGTTGCCAACGCCAAGGCGGCCACCAGTTGCCAGTGCCCAAGCGACATGAAGGCGACTCGAAAGCACGCCCATCGCCCAGGCCTGATCCATTGCGATATTGACCAGCATGTTGTCGGGCAGGATCGAGTGGTCGAGGAACTGGAAGGTGCGATGCTTGGATGTCTCGACGGTAGCGATGTAGCGGATGATACCGCTCAAAGCGGGCCGTAGCTCTCGCCGCGGCTCGCCGAATATCCACCAGTTGTCTCGGTAGACACGGCGTTTATTCTCACGACGTTCTGGCCAGACGTTCTCACGGACGTGCTGATAGACGGCGGGATATCGCCGGCGCACCTGTTCGGCATCAAGACCAAACAGATCGATGACCATGACACCACGCGGGCTCTTGGTCAGGTCGCGGCCGTTCCGATACTCGCGGATGTGCCGCTCGAGCCCCGGGATTTGCCCCAGACCCAGGTCACGGGCCTTTTCCGGGGTGACGATGAACCCGGACCCGTGAAGTTTCACGCCCGGGCAGCTAAGGCCCTTGTTCGCTAGAAGCGGCTTTGCCGATCCGACATCGGCGCCAATGGAAAGGTTGGCGTGGAGCTGGCCGCGTTTCGCGTTGAAGCGGACCTCCCGAGCTTCGCCGGCGCCGGCAATCTCCTCGTCGATGATGTTGAGCTGGCCTGGCTGTTTGCCGGGGCCCGCAACGGTCATGGCGATACGTACGGCAGCGCCCTCCCCGGCGTCTACCCAGGGATGGTCGGGAACTGCCCACAAAAGAGACAGGGGCTTCTTGTGCGCCAGGTGTGGCGTCACCACGCGACGATTGAAGGTCTGGCGCAGGGAGTTGGTGGTGATGAAGCCGAAACGCCGGATCTTCCCCAGTCGGGCCAGCTCCGCGGCCTTGTGCCACCAGTACATGACAAAATCGCAGGATTCCGGCAGTTCCGAGTAGGTCGAGCGAACGGCCTCAGTGTAGCCATCTCCGAGGGCGGCGCGCATGGGCCCTGCGCCGATGAACGGCGGATTACCGATGATGAACTCGGCGGCGGGCCAAACGGCTTTGCGAGTCCCGAGATAGCGCTGCTCGGGCAAGCGCGCAGTGTCATCAGGTACCTCGTTGCCGGTGACGGGGTCAGGCCGTGTCGTTCGCCCGTCCCAGTGAGTGACTGCGTCGCCGTTGTCGTCGAGCACCGGCTCGACGTTGTCCCAGTCAATCAGTGCGTCAGCGTGACGGATGTTGTGGAAATTCCTCAGCACCGGCTCCGGCGGGGACACGTTGCCGTGGGTGCGGAAGTGCCACTGCAGATACCCGATCCAGAGCACGATGTCGGCAATGGCCACGGCCCGGGGGTTCACCTCGAGCCCGAGCAGCTGATGGGGGTCCACCGTAATGCCGTCGGTCTCGAAACTGCTCTGGCTCGCGCCCAGGCCATGCAGCGCATCCAGAACCTCGCCTTCCAGGCGCTTGAGGTGCTCCAGGGTGACGTAGAGGAAATTGCCGCTGCCACAGGCCGGGTCGAGTACCCGCACCTGGGTCAGGCGCTTGAGGAAGTCCTCGATGGTGGCAACCGCGGCGTCGGTATCGCCGTTGGCCTCATGCTGGGTGGCGGCGGCCTCGGCACTGGCCCAGTCATCGCGTAATGGCTCCACCACCGTCGGCAATACCAGACGCTCGACGTACTCGCGCGGGG
Source organism: Salinisphaeraceae bacterium (assembly GCA_040222795.1). GTDB lineage: Bacteria > Pseudomonadota > Gammaproteobacteria > Nevskiales > Salinisphaeraceae > Spectribacter. The sequence goes on along the minus strand of JAVKCJ010000037.1, from coordinate 51,088 downwards.
TGTAATGGGCGCCGAGCTTGTGCCGCTCGGACGGGTCGAGGGCACGCTCCAGAAGGGTGCCGAAGATCGCGGGCTCCACGTTCGCCCAGTCCGCCTGGGCGCATTCGACCAGGAGGCCTATCTGATCTTCCGTGAGATCCAGCGCTTGCTGTTCTGCAAACAGACCGCCGTTGAAACGCACCAATTTCTGCCGAAGCAGGGTTGAGGCGCCGCCGGCGTTCATGGCTGCCCAGAGCTGCTCCATGCTCGGGCGGAAGAATTCAGGGTCCTGTCGCAGCGAGCCCAGAAGATCGGTAAAGGCCCTCGCCGGCAACAGGCCGACGTCTTCGGCAAACATCGTGAACAGGCACCGCATCAGAAAGGCGGACACCTGGTCGGGCTCACGGCCACCGCCCTCAAGAGATCGGGCAAGTCTGGCCAGGCGAGCCGCCAGGTCCCGGGTGACCGCGGCGCTGACCCGGGCAGGATCGAGCGAGAGCGGATCAAGCCAGATGGCGCGCAGCCGCTCGCGGATACGCTCGTCATGCAATTCGGCCAAATCGATGCGATGGGACCGAGCGTCCGGGTAAGGTGTGTATTGGCCACCAGAACGGGTGAACTCGGCGTATACCTCGATGACATAGCCCACGTCGACCACCAGAAGAAACGGCGGGCGGCCTTCGCTAGCGGGCAATGATCGGATATACCTCTGCCCCTGGCCTCGTGCCTTTTTCATGGCCGTGTTCCAGACACCACTGCCGCGTTTGCCATGTCCCTGCTTGTGCGTGCGCTCGGTCTCTCTGTCGGCGTTGGACAGAAGGTCAGAGCCGCCCGGGTCGTCGACGCCCTGCTTGGTTTCGCACACGAAGCAGCCCTGGCGGTAAAGGTCGATGAAATTGGTGGTCTGGCGGCCGTCGGCGTCGGTGAAGTGCACGCTACGCTCGAACACGTAGGCGTTGTCGCGGTTGTCAGGCTGCGCCGGATCTGGCCGAGCCAGATCGAGCAGGTCGCACAGCTCGGCCAGAAACAGCTGATAGTTGGCGCGTTCAGAGCCGCCGGAGGACTCCCAGCGAGCGATGAAGCAGGTTACCGCTTCAGATTCTGGGGAGGACATGTGTGATTTTCATCCAATGATGAGTGCTGCGACGGCCTACTTGATGGCAGCGCAGAGAGTGGCCAACCTGGCTGGTGTGCGCAACAGTCCCGAGCTATTCAATGTCTGGGAGGTCGCCCAGGGACGGAAGGATGCGGAAGGTAATGTCGACTGGGGATAGGTTGTGCTCGTCGAGAGGCGATACGCTGAGCACGCTGGCCTGGAATTCATCGCCATAGAGGTCGTTGACGACGGTGGTGATCTCGTTTTCAAGGAAGGAGATGGGCTGGTCTTTCACAGCGGCCCACGGCTTGGGGCACATTGCCAGGTGCTCCATCACGGCTGCCGAAATTGCCTCAATGGGATCTGGGTGATCTGCCTCTTCGACCACATCCTGAATCTTCTGCTGCTCGACCTGGAGCCAGGCGCTGCTGATGCGATCGGCGAAAGTGTTCTGGAATTCCTTGACCTCGTCGAGGTGGTGCAGCTTGCTGAGGATGTCGAGCAGTATGGGAAGGTCGGCCTGTTCGCCGTAACCAGTTTCAATGGCGGCCCACTGAGGTAGCGCCTGATACTTTTCGACCAGCACGCGCATAAGACTGGGGAAGGCCTGCTGGAGGGGATGGGGCGTGTTCATGGTGGGTACCTCAATTTCACTGGCCGGATTTTTTCTTCGCGGACGATAGGGCTTCACCCAGGACTTCGACAGATGCGTTCTTCTGCAGCGCGCCGGCGTCGAAATAGCCCATGAATGCGCTGACCGAACGATGCCCGGTCATGCGCATGGTTTGCCCCTGGTCCCTGCCCTGACGGCCGGCTTCAGTGACGTAGCCAGCCCGCAAGGAATGGGGGCTCAGATCCTTGCCCACGGACTTAAAACGGGCCTTGAGCACGTAGTAGACGCCATCGGGGGTCAGTCCGTAGGGAAGCACGCGACCGGATTTGCTGATACGACGAAAGACGGGACCTGCATCGACATCCGCCGTGGACAGCCAGTCGCGGACCGCCGAGGCGGCAACCGGGGGAAGCAGGTAGCGTTTGCCCTCGCCCTTCTGGTCCGTTTTGGACAGGGGGATAGTCAGGGCAAGCGTTGATTCATCGTCATAGTCCGCGGCCTCAAGGTCGACGCAGCGTATGGCCGAGATCTCCGATCGACGGCGCCCCCCTGCCCCAAAGCCGAGGAGCAGCAGGGCCAGATCACGTTTGGCCGGCAGGGAAAGCGTCAGGTGAGACGCATGGCTTTCAGCCTCGAGCAGCGTTACCAGCTCGAACAGGGTGTCACGGGTAATCGCCGGCGTGGACTGGCTAAGGCGCTCTCGCCGGCCGGGATCCTTGGCCATGGCCTTGCGGGTGGACTGGAGGAAGTATCGAATCGTGGCGTCGTCATTGGGCGCCGGCATGCCGCGTAGACGGCACACGGTTGTGAGCATCGAAAGATGGTGCTCGATGGTCGCGAATTTCCAGCCGCCCGGGCGCTTCTTCAGGCTGCGTTGATTCGTCGACGAAGGTTGGCAGAGCAGCTCGTCGATGTTTGCCGGCGGCGCATACGCGTGGTCGGTGATGAAGGTGATGAGATGGTCTCGTTCCCAGGCCGGGAAACGGTCGGCCGCGTCAGTCCCGAACCGCAACTGCAGCCAGGTCTTGTGATAGCGAGCGGCCCGGGCCATGCCGCGGGTCAGGCTCTCGGACATGGCAGTGCGAAGGGTATGGCGGATGCGTGCCCTGACCTGCGGGTCGAAGCCCCCTACCTCCTTGACGAGGTAATCCACCCGCGCTTCCGGGACTTCAACCGGCACCAGGGCACTCACGATGTGGCACCGCCCTGCTTCGACTTGGCCGACTTCGAGCCGGCGCGGCCGCTGGGCTTGCGCAGCTCCTTGATCAACTCGTCTCGGGCGCGGATGTCCGACTTGAGGCTGCCAAGCTGTTCACGCAGCTCACTGTTCTTGTCAGTCAGCGTTCTGAGTTCCTGGCGGGCGTCCTGGGCACGGTCCGTGGCAGAAGCCGCGCGAGCCTGGGCCTCGGCCAGACTGGCGGATGCCTGGTGATAACGGTCTCGCTCCTGCTCCAGCTTGAAGCCGCGCTCATCGAGTTCGGCCTTGAGCTGCTCCACACGCTCTTCCATGTCGGTGAGCTGCTGCAGGACGGCGTCATGGGCCTTCTGGTGATTGTCACGCTGGGCACGCAGCTCTTCGACCAGCTCATTCTTGGCCGTGGCGGTGGCCATCTGCCGTTCAAGGCTGTCGAGAGCCTGTTGGTGTTCAAGCTGCTGCTGCTCGAGGGCGCGCTGCATTTGCTTGTCAGCATTCTTGAGATCCGCCTGTGCCTGTTTGAGCTCGGCATCGAGTTCGTCGGCGCGATGCTGGGCTTGATCGGCCGCGGCCCGTGCCTGTTCGGTTTCCTGCTGCGCCTCGAGGCGGCCCTCACCGGCCGAGAGATACGCCTCGCGAAGCAGACGCTCCAGCCCGGCGACGTGAAACCCGACCCGGGCCGATACGCTTTGCCATTCGGCTGAGACGGACTCCCCGAATGACGCGCGATCGGTAAAGCCATCGAGAAGGCGGGTGAAGACCTCGGCGCGGGAAATGTCCTCGCCGGATTCTGCAGCCAGGCTTTCGGCAATCTCACCAAACCGATCTTTGAGACGCTCAGGGACGGGAATGTTGAGCTGGACCGTTCGATCCTGGGAGGGCGAATCACTCATGGTTGGTCTCCACGCTCATAGCGGTCTAGGATGTCATTGATGCAATCACGGATGCCCGGGGTGGCGGCCTCAGCCTGTTCGATCGCCAGCTGCAGGCGGAGAAATCGATCGGACACACGTTGGCAGGTCTTGCGTTCTTTTTCGTACGCCCGTCCATAGACGGCGGCATCTTGTCGGGCGAGTCGGATTAACCGGTTGGTGGCCTCTGGCGACTCGACGCGACGAAGCCAGGCGACCAGCAGATAGCGCTCTGCCTCGAGATCGGCGTTGAACCGCCATTGGCGAAGTGCCTCGATGCGGCGGCTGTAATGGGAGTCGAGATGAGCGCCGGCGACCACCCTCACCCGCCGGCGAGGGCCGGCATAGAGCAGCCCCCAGCCGGCCGGGCATTCCTCCGGTTGAATCAGATCATCGGGGCAGAGGTAATAGCGCCAGTTCCCCAGTCCGTCACCTTCGCGGTGGGCTTTCTTGATATCCGCCAGGAAATCGGAACGACTGGCCTTGGCTTCGATGAGGACGCTGCCGCCATCCGGGCCGGTCAACTTCCAACCGATCACGTCCGGAGACTCCTGACCGAAACCTGCGCCGGGTTCGGTCAGGACGATGTCGGAGCCAGGCCCACCGCGAGAGCGTGCACGCTTGGCCCAGCCGGCGCCGATGGCGACCAGATCGGCGTGGCTGATCGTTGGTCGAGGGCTAGGCCGGGTCATCGTCACTGTCGCTGGCGGGCCTGGCGATCGCAAGCATCTCGGAGGCTGCGGCGGTGTCACGGTCATAGCGACGCTGATAGGAAGGATAGGTCTGTCGGCCAGCGTAGGTGGCTTCGGCGACCGCGATCGCGTCGTGGGCGAGCTCGATCCCGAGGCTCTTGAGTTTCGAGTTCTCGGACTGGAGCCGAACGATCTCGGCTCGCAGCTGCCAAGGGCGGCATCGACAGCCACCATTGGTGGCCATCCCGGTGGGCTTTTCGATGACACAGCTGTTATCTCGGCAGCCTTTCATGTGATTCATCCTCGATTGCGGGCTGAGCGATGTTATATGCGTTATCTTATATAGCCCGTAAACTCCCTTCGTATGCACAATATACGGCTTCTTATGCGGGAAGCAAGCCCGAAAAAAGGCGTGTAACGCTGGTATTACACTAATGATAACGATCACTTGTCGTGAGTGATTCTGAGATGTGACCGAGGCGGGGAAATGCACCAGCGTCGGAATACGCGCTTAAACTAAGCGGCGGTACGCCTCGCCTTGTGCTCGACCCCTTGTGGGATCTCCGGGGAAACGCCTCGGTGCCCATAGAAAGGAGCGGATTCACGACCAGGCCCATTGCGCACCATCCATCTGGGGTTATAATGGACCCCACATGACGGAGGACGAACGATGGAAATCCAAACCGAGACGCATAACGTGGCCAGCATTCTGGGAATGCACGAAGGAGACTTCGATAATCCCCTAGCGCTGATCAAACGGATTGAGGAGGGGTTCCCAACCTCTGTGGTGGATCGAGTCAAGTCCGCTATGATGCTGGCTGATCGGCAAGTCAACGAGCTCTTCGTGAAAGGAACAACGCTCGATCGACGTCGTAAATCTGGGCGGCTTAACAGCGTTGAAAGCCAGAAATTCGAGAGAGCGGCGAGAGTGTTGGCCGCCGCAGAGGACGTTTTCCGGGATCAGCACACCGCTCGCGAGTTCCTCAAGCGACCCCACATGTTCCTTGACGGCCAAACCCCGTTGGATGTGGCCGTGGGGACGGATATCGGCGCAAGCATGGTGGAAGATATCCTCGGTAGACTGAAGTACGGCTCGGCTGCGTGAGCACAGCCCAGAAGCTGGACCGAACACTCACGGCCTATCGAATCGGGGACCCAGGCGGGGTGTTCCCGATTTTCGATGCCACCGGATCGACACGATTCCCGGGGCGTTGGAACGACGAGCACACGCCGGTGATCTATGCGTCCAGACAGTACAGCGCCGCCATGCTGGAGAAGCTGGCGGCATCGTCAGGCCTGATGCCGCCCAACCAGCACTACGTGGAGATCACCCTGCCCCGCGGCCTGAGTTACGAATGCGTCACCCCAGACTTGTTGCCGGGCTGGGATGCGCGACGACAGGCAACCAGCCGGGCATTCGCGGTTTCCTGGGCAACCGAGGCACGATCCGCGATCTTGCTTGTTCCGTGTTTCGTCGCCCGGCTCGAGCAGAACGTGATCATCAACCCGCACCACCCTGAATTCTCGGATATCGAGGTGGGCCTGCCGATGCCCGTTTGGTGGGACAGGCGGCTGTTCAACCGCTAGCCGGGATTGTCGGGAGCGGTTTCGTCATAAACGCGGAGGAGGAAATCCCGTAGCGACTCGACCAGTACGGCAAATTCCTGCTTTCTTTCAGGCGTGGCGGCGCCATCGGCGATCACTTCAAGGACGGCATGGGGGTCCTTGGCGAGCAGGCCGCGACGGCGTCTGGCTCTTGAAAAATTGGGATTTACCGCGTTATGAATTCCGCCGTAAAGCATTGCCAGCAGCCGCTGTTTCGACTGGTCCTGGAGGAACTCCTGAAGAAATTCCCCACGAGTCATCGTCTCATTCAGATCGCGGTCATGGCAGTTGGGATCGAGATCGACCCCCATGAGATCCGCAGCCTTCTGCGGTTGGTCGTCATCCAGATACGCGTCAGAATTCTTGCTCATAGCAAACTCCATCCGTTGAATGAAGCTCCGACGCTAGACCAAAAAGATGGTCATTTGGGGCTAGATCGCCTGGTCATATATGACCAGGCATTTCACCCGCAGGGGACCATCAGCGAATGCCAGACTCGTAGTAGTAGACGCGTTGCCGGACGTTTAGGTTGACCGTGGGCGGGGTGAGAACATTTGTGCCCGAAATGACCGCCAGGTGCTCTCGTCCGTCGATTTGAACGACGACTGGGACAGGCGATGGCGGGAAACCCCCACCGGGGGCTTCAACATGGCGGTCCTGCACGTCCAGTCCAGCAGGGGCCCTTTGATCAGCTACTGCGGTCGCGTCCTTGTAGCTCACTGAGTAGAGTCGAGCTATACCGAGACTCACAGAGCAGGTCAGCGCATCAGCAGGCGGCGGTTGGGTGGTGTTGAAGAACACTACCCCGTTGATGGTTGTTGCTGTACTGACGACTTTTTCACCAGGGTTGGAGAGCGTCAAATACCAACCACTGGATGCGTCCAGCGCCGTTTGGGCTGAGGCAACCCCGTTCTGAAGATCTGCAGGGGTGGCATCATGCAGGTCGGCAAGCGTGACCGTGGCATATCCTGTACGTGACTCGGTTACCGCCCGATCCTTAATCATGTAGTAGCGGTTGGTCACAGAGGTATCGAAGGGGTCTTCACGATCGCCTGCGCCAATCAGAATTGCATCGAAGGCACCTGCGCTGTCTCCGCCAGCTACCACATCGGGCGCATAGAGAAACTCCTGGTCATCGCCGACGCTGGCCAGACGGGACGCCTCCCACTGCGATGGGTCCGGATTGGCAATGTCGAACCGCCATAGTTGTCCCCCGGTATCCGGTTGGTATATCCGATCGAGGAAACCGTTCTGGTCTCGGTCGATGGCCGTGGCATCCGCCGGCATCGAGTGGGTCATCCCGGGAACGAGTAACGAGGCGCCGGGGCCAGATGGATCGAGATTGCCGCTCGCCTGCCAGATCAAAGCGCCGGTAACAGCATCAACCACATAAATGGAGCGCCCCATGCTGCGGGAGTCATTGGATTCTGGGTCATCGGCACCTGGGTCGTACCCGCCGGGAATCACGGCAACTGGGCTGTCGTGTGCCTCTATTCGGCCGACTACCGGGGCGCCCCAGGTTTCACCCAGCTCCGCGAAGCCTGCAGTCTGATCCGAAATGGACCATAGAAAGCGTGGAGCGTCGGGGTTGGAGATGTCCAGAGCATAAATGAAATTCCCACCACGTCTCATGACGACGTATACGAAGGCCTTGTCGCCTGCGTCAGCGAGATCGCCGTCCTGATTCGAATCAACGATGTAAGGGACGACGTTACCGTCGGCAAAGTAAGACTTACCACGGACGTCGTTATCGCGCAGCGCTTTGAGACGGGGGAAGAACTCTGGAGGAATGAATGACCAAAGCTCGGAGCCACGCTGGTCTCCGAAACCTCCTTGCACTGCGCGTATCTGGCCATCGTTGGCCCCGTAGATGGCGACGATGTCGTTATCTGTGCCATCACGGTTGTAGTTGATCAACGCCGGACGCGAATGCAGGACGTCGCCGTGAATCGAGGAGCGCGCATCGGTGCGCTGGCCATCTCCGTCCTCATCTTCATGGTTATCAAGCCCGAGCACCCAATTGATGATGTCGGCCCGATCTTCCACGTCAGCGGCTCCCAGATCCGCTTGAGTGATTGCGGCATTGGAAGGGGCGAACAGGTTATCGGATAGCAAGCCACCCTGGGTACACCCGCCTGCACAAGTGTAAACGGAACGCTGGCCCACTATCGTGCCGTTGCTTTCGGCGTCGCGAAGGCGTTGGTGGACCCCGCCTTTCTCCACCACCTCCGCATCTGGGAGATCACTTTCCGATGGCGGGGTGCCACTAGGAGAAAAGGCCCAGAAGCTGGAACTATGACTCCAGTGGCTTTCGCTGCCTGGTGCAATAAAACCCGTGACAGCGGACTGAGCGCGATTGCCATGGCGGTCCGCAAGGAAGAGCTCGTCGGTGGCATCGTCGAGGGCAAGCTCGAAGAGCTTGAGATTACCTTGCCAACGGGTGGTGTCGTCACCATCGGGGCGGAATACGCCCAGGTACACCTGGTTAAGGTTTGTGCCTCGCACGTTGACCGAGACGGGCAGCGCAGTTGAGGCGAACACAGAATTGACCGATTGGATCTCGTCAGCAATTGAAACCAGGGCGTCATTCACGTCAGCGGCAGATGCCGCGGTGAAATAGCGGCCCTTGCCCTGATCAGCGATGCTGCGATTGAGGGCTCGGGCGCTTTCGAATTTCCGATTGCCGTTTTGCCCGCCGCCGCCCTGCCCCTTCTTCTTGTTCCCGTTGGATTGCTGATTGTCGTCGGTGGTCTCGGAATCCGCAAAGACATCAATCACATAGGTGTAAACAGACGGATAGGCTGTACGGATTCCCTCATGCATGACCTGGTTATTGGCAAGCCAGCGACTGTATTCGTCAGCCCAGCTGCTCTCGAACTGACTCGGGTCAAGGTTGATCGGGTCAGAATCCAGTATCCCATCAATGGCTTGCAGCTGATTCTCCGCATCGCGGTTTTCGCCACTGTCTGGCTCTCCATTGGAGATGAAAACGATGTAATGGCGACCGCATCCGCCGGTGTTATTGCCGGGGGAATCATAGCTGCCGTCGCCTTCAATGGCGTCCGTGTCGTACCGGTCTTCCCCGGTGCTGCCGTCCTGGGTCCCCGATCGCGGAGCAATACCACCGTAGTACCGCCTGGCCTCTTCGAGCGATAGCGCCAAAGGGGCGTTGTTGGTCTTGGGAAGACCTTCTTCGATTCGAGATAACAGATGCTGCCGATAGCTTTCGGTAAGGGGCTTCACCGACTCGATGATCTTTCCTCCCTTCGGGGAGTTGCCCTTGGAAAAGAGCATGATCCCGACATTCATCGTGCCGACGATATCCGGATTGCTAAAGAAGGTGGTGAGCGCCTGATGCTCAAGCTCTCGCTTGCTGGTCGTGCCAATCGAGGCGTTCCAGTTCGCGCTGTTGTCTATGAAAAAGAGCACGTCCGGGGCCGAAATGCTCCCCGTGTCCTGACGGTACAGATCGATATCTTCGGCCTTAACGGGGAGCCATGCCAGAACGCCAAGGCCAAGCAAGGCGGAAGCGAGAAGGTGTTTCATGGGCAGCCTGCTGCGGTCTGGATGGTGCGAATCCCCTGGCGCGCACGAAAGGCTGCGGAAGAGACGGTGTCCTGCCCGCTGACATCGAGTCGCCAGTAAGCGCGTTCGAGAGATAGGGGGTTCTTGAGACTGAACCCAGCCATTGTGGTGGCACGAGTGCATAGCGGCACGGCCACGGTGACATTGACCGCGTTGAGAGAGAGGTCTCGTGTCGCTGCGCCTTTCAAAAAGGCCGGATCACTCAAAGCTTGTTCCAATGCCTGAAGAGACGAATCCTTTACCGCGGCACGGTTTTCGAGAAAGGAGACTCGTTGTGCGTCGAACCTGGACAGGGAGGCAGAACTGGCTGCGATTAAGGAAAGGACTGCCAGAAGAATCAGGGAGATCACCAGAGCAAAGCCCCGCTGCGGTTGCGGGCGACCAATGGTCATGGGAGCTCTCGGCGTCCTGCGACATTCATAAGACGCATGGAGGTCGCATAGGAATGGCGAAGTACGCGATCGGCAAAGGGGCCGAAGCTGCCAGCAAGCCCGAGGTGATAGGTGCGCTGAGATGCGGCGCCGGCATCTGGGCCAATTGACCGCGCCAGGACGAATGCCTGAAGAGCAATCACGTCGGCCCAATCAGGGGGCGTGAGCGGCGCGGTGACATACGGCGGATCGACGATGCCATCCTCGGTCGTGTCGAGACCGAAATCGAACTGGAGATTCTCCACCCCCTCGATCATAGGCTGTTCGGTGAAGACTGGGCTTACGCCGTTACTAGAAAGCCTGAGTCGTTTCAAGGTAGGGATAGGGTTGCCGCCATCAGCATCAGCTGTGCACTCATTGGCCGTGGTGACAAGACAGGGGCTGATGAAGTAAATATCGACGTAATACTCGCGTATCGCCGACGGGAGACCGAAGCGATCAGTCAGATCAAAACTGCCGTCGCCACTATCCAGTCTTAATGCCATCGCGTTGGACTGAAGATAGACGCGGGAAGGGGATAAGGATCCTGTCGTCTGAATGGGCGAAGCGCGACGAATAACCAGAATGTCAGTGCCATCGATGTGGTTGCTGTCGGACAGACAAGGCAAGGGCTTCCCCGTGGGTGCGTCATAACCCTGGATTGGCAGCGCTGCAGCGACACGCAGAGATGCAAGGTCAGTGGCACAGGGGTTAGGGGTCGCGGGTGGCGCTGGGATGGGGTTATCCAGGTTGGCGTAACGCCCGTAGTAACCAGCATGAATGAGTTCACGCTTGATCATGCGAAGGGCGGCGCCACCACGCTCCATGACGGTTGAGGATTGATCGAGGGACTGATGTGACAACGTGCCGGCGGGTTCGGTCCCGCTAGCACGGACACATACGAAAGGCGTCACAATGGCCCAAAGGAGTGTCCATGTCCAAGCGAAGAAGATTCAGTCCCGAGTTCAAGCGCGAAGCGGTTGAATTGACCCGGCATCCGGATGTCAGCGTGACCCAGGTCGCCCGCGACATTGGCATCGCCGCCAACCTGCTCAGTCGCTGGCGCCGCGAGACCGACGAGCAAGGCCGGACCGCCTTCGGCGGCACTGGTACGCCCCGCGACGAGGAGGTGGCCCGGCTCAAGCGGGAGAACGCGCGCCTGAAAAAGGAACGCGATTTTTTGCGAGACGCGGCCACATTCTTCGCCAGGGAATCGAATTGAAGTACCAGGCGATCGATGCTGGCCGCGGCGACTATCCGGTGCGGCTGATGTGCCGCTGTTTGCGGGTCTCGCACAGCGGTTTCTACGACTGGCAGAAACGCCGGCCCAGTGCTCGGGTACGTGACAATCGCAGGCTACTGAGCCGCATTCGGGCGATCCATGCCGATCATCTCGGCGTGATGGGACGCCGGCGCATGCACGAAGAACTCGGCTTTGAAGGCGAGCGGGCCAGTCTCAATCGGGTCGCACGCCTGATGCGCCGACACGGCATCCACGGGATCCCAGTGGCCCGGTCCTGGCGTTACAAGCCATCGGGGCTGCGACCCATCGGCATCGCCAATCATCTCGAGCGCGACTTCGCCGCGCTTGAGCCCAACACCAAATGGGTGACCGATATCACCCAGATCCGCACCGCCGAAGGCTGGCTATTTCTGTGCGTGGTGATCGACCTTTACAGCAAGCTCGTGATCGGCTGGTCGATGGGCGCGACGCAGCAGCGTCAGCTGGTGCTGGATGCGGTGACCGCCGCGCTGGGACGTCGTGAGGACCCCGGCCAGCCGGTGATCCTGCATTCGGATCGCGGCACGCAATTCACCAGTCATGAGGTGCAGGGCTTTCTCAAAGACCAGAATCTCGTCAGCAGCATGAGTGCGGTCGGCCACTGCGGTGATAACGCCGCCTGCGAGGGCTTTTTCGGCGTGCTCAAGCGCGAGCGGGTCCGCCGACGGAAATACCTGACCCGAGCCCAGGCTCGCTCAGACGTTTTCGACTACATCGAGCGATTTCATAACCCGAGGATGCAACGTAGACTCGATAAACTCGATCAGCAGTTTGAAGCCCTTTCCAAACCGTCCGTGTGAGTGGGACCGAACCCGGCTAAGGACACTGCCCCAGCAGCCGCAATAACGAGCAAGCCCAGGGTGAGCGCGATCAGAAGCTCGATGAGGGTAAAGCCCGCTTGTTGGCGCGAGCGCCTCATGCGTCTAGGTCCGCGAACTCAAGGGTGCGAATAAGCGCGCGGCGGTAGCGTTCGTCGCCGTATTGATTCGCGCCGCAGAGGGATGCCGGGGGCGCATCCGCCTGAATTTCCCCTTGCCAAGTGACCGCAATCGTCGCGGTATTGGCGTCGGCATCAAGCCAAATGCAACCTCGGGCGTTGACCATGGCGCCGACGTTGTTTCCCGCGAGAGTCTCAGTCGCGCCTTCGAGCATTTGCTCCCAGGCTGCGAGATCGGCCTCGGCAAGTTCTTGGGTCGCGATAGTGCCAAACCCGGTGCAAGTCAGGTCGATCTCGACGCCCTGGCCGATCGCGGGACCGCCGGTAACCGGATCGGTAAAGCCGTAGCACTGCCGGGCCTCGCGATTCAACGCGATACGTTCGACGATGTAGTCAGCAAGCAATCCAGCGCGCTCTTGCTCGTAAGCATCCATGGAGAGTTGCTGAGCACTCACCTGCAACCCGGCCAAGCCCAGCAGCCCGATACTCAGGACCAGGAGGGATATAAGAATCTCAATGAGGGTGACGCCCTGCTCAAGACGCATCGCAAGCGCCCGTGTCCGGCAAGACAAATGTCCGCCCACTTGCCAACAAGTGAATGGTGCGGAGATCCCCGTAATCTTCGGCACAGACGATGAGAGTCGTCGGAGTCGTGGATTCGCCAGTCGGAAGGAACTCAATAGCGGCATCTGTCGCGCGAATCTTGGCGCGGGAGAATTCCGAAGGCGTCATGTGATGCAGGCAGTCGGTACTATCCTTGCTGCAGGATTCTGGAGTTTTATTCTGAGCCACCGTAACGGCGAAGCCCTTCCCCCAACTGGCATCAGGGTAAACATACACCGGAACCGCACGTTCAATGGCGGCCGTACGAGCGAGGATGAACGCCTTTTGCAGCTCGGAGGCAGATGTGCGAACAGAGCTGGCTTTAATGTAGTGGTCGAATGCTGGCGTACCCAGCCCGAGAGCTACGGCGAGCACTGCTATCACGACCAAGGCGTCGAGTAGCGTAAACCCCTTCTGGAAGAACGGACCGATCATTTCCACGCCGAAGCTGGGGAGCGAAGGCCATTGCTGACCAGCGTGAGCTCCGGACGGGACGCCTGGGGAGAATCTGGAACAGGGGTGGCCGTAACCCGATAAACGGGGGGGGTGCCATTGGCATCGAGGGTGTAGGAAACGCTGTAGTAGTCGTCCAGACGGTCGGGAAGGCTGATGGGTATCTGCCCGGGATCGCTCCCCAGGCCAGCCGGATAAATGCGGTTGCTTAGGCGATACGTCTGGATCCGCGACGACATCTCGAGCAGAAAGCGCTGAGCGTCTGTTTGCCGGGCGGTTTGGACGTAGGTTTGGTACCCGGGGATGGCGATGCAGACGAGAATTGAGATGAGCGCGACAACAATCATCAGCTCAAGCAGCGAAAATCCTGTCTGAACGTCGCTTGGTGCTATGCGCATGGCAAAGGTCCAATGAGAGTCCTCTCTCAGTGAACCTCAGTTAGCCATGGGAGTGGCCGTCAAATGCCGCGCTTAGTCGACGGGGTTACTGAAGCCGGTCGCGATGAGCTACAACATTTCATCCAGGATTCTGTCGCTTTCCCTCAAGTTTTTTTGGTCAATTTCGGCAATGCGATCCTTGAACCCCTGAAGGCGATCACGATGGGTGTAGCGGATCGTGTACATCCCGCCGAATGCGTCGAGCTCAACCATCACTCCGGCATCAGCGCCGTCCTGAGGGTTGGCGTCGAAAATGACTTGGGTCTGAAATCGCTTTTTGGTTTGATCAATGACCTGGTACCGGTCACGGAATTTCTTCTCAAGCGCTTCGATTTGAGTCTGTTCTACATTGAGCGCGGTCAGCGATATCTGATAGAGGACCGCGTTGTGATCGAAGTTGAATGTCGCACTCATCAGGTCGCCGGGGAATGCCTCAAAAGGCGGATAGCCGCTGGCATTTAGGGACTCATGCCCAACTTCGGAATCCAGTGGGTTGGGCTGCCCTCGGAGAAAATCCGCTTGACGGGAAAGTCGGTAGCGAACGCTCTCCCAGGAGTCCTGGCCGATATCAAAGGTTAGATAGGACTCGGCCGACACGACGCTGGGGACCGTGGCGAACATGGCCACGATGATAGCTGCAATGCAGCGCTTACGGATCATCATCGCCAGATGCCCTTTCATTGTGATTGCTCGATTTTCCATTGGCCCTCGATCTCTACAAGGACGAGGTTATGCTGCATGGGTGTGCGATGCCCGGCCGGGAAGTCCCCGAACTGCCGGCGAAATGCCCGCATACTGGAGAGCAGATCATCATTCTCTCTGCCGTTGGAGACAAGTTGCCTTGCCTCGGCCATCATTTCCTCATAGCTGCGAGGGAAGATGAGATCGTAGGCGACACGGGTAACGTAGGCCCCCTGCCGATCAATGTACCCCGCGCGATGCTCAAAGTTGGTCAGCTGAAGGTATTCCACCCCGCCTGGCGATATAAACAGGGATAGGATCTCGTTTCGAATGTCTTCGCTTGACGGCTGCGGCGCGGCGCACCCGAGCATCAGGGTGGCCGCAAGCAAGACTAGGCTTCGGGTCATGTCTGTTAAGGCTGGCGACCCCGACGAAGCGGCCCGGCGGGCAGCATCACCGACGTACTAAACTTGTCAGCGGGAGTGTAGCGCGCCGAGGGTTCCCCCGCAGGCAAGATAATCTCTCGTCGACAGCTCCCGAGCGTGCGGGAGAAAAAATGGGCATCGGCGCAAGACACGACGCAGTAATACCAGGCGTTCTGGCGGGCTCGCCGGGCCGGGTCGGCGAGAAGGTTTTCAGCCTGGGCATGGCAGCCCCGTGGGCTGGCTGCCTGGTAGCAATCAAGCCGATGCTCGAAGCCGTGAGCCGCGACACAGGACCTGGCCGCGGCGCGGACCTGGTCAAAGTAGACAGTCCCTTGTCCGCGTTCAGCGGGATTGGCATGTGCTTCAGTTAGCCATAGGCAAGCGGTCAGCCCAGCCACCAGAAGGGCTTGGACACGCGGGGTTAGGAGGCCTCTTCGTCGCAACATGCGCTCCATGAAAGCGCATACCGGGTGACAAGGGGCGTGGAAGAGTCGGCCGTTTTCGGTGGGATTAAGCCCTGACGCCCGACGCGGACAGGCTACCTTGGGATATGTTGGGTCTGGTGTTGCAAATCACCGGGGGCGTGGCACAAAGGGAGATAGCGCGGCGACGCGCATCACTTGGGAGTTACCAGAATGAACACGATCAAGACCGTCCTTTTGCTGTGTGGGATTGCCGCAGTGGCTGGTTGCGCCAGTGCCCCGAAAACAGTGGATTACCAGGCCAGCAAGAGCCGGGCATGGAATATCGCTCATGCCCAGGGGCTGACCGACGAGGAGGGGCCGCTGCAGGACGTCAAGACGCAGCGAACCATCGAACGCCAGGCTGCCTACGACAAGTTCGACAGCGAGACCGAGGCAGTCACCGCGGGGCTTGGCATGATGCAGGGCGCCGCGTTTGGCGCCGTCGATCTGCTCAGCTTCTTTGCCGCGTCCCCGCACATCGCTCGCAACGACG
The DNA here is from genome assembly GCA_040222795.1 of Salinisphaeraceae bacterium. Lineage (GTDB taxonomy): Bacteria > Pseudomonadota > Gammaproteobacteria > Nevskiales > Salinisphaeraceae > Spectribacter. Next base: position 35,227 of record JAVKCJ010000037.1, on the reverse strand, counting down.
CGTTGGCCGTGATCGTGCCCAAGGCACAGGCTGGCGACGCGGAACGGGCCGAGTCGATGGTCACCGAGATGATTCTGCGTGATGTCGATGATTTTCTGCTCAACCCCGGCCTAACCATGCGTCGGATACCCGAAGGCAGCAGGGGCGTTCGTCGGCGAGACAGCATCTACGTGGAAGGCAGCGGGTGCTCGACTGAGATTTGCAGTGGTGGGGCTCCGGCCAAAGTCACCGCGGATCTGGCGCCAGGGAATCCGCTGGCAGGGGGGCGACCGGCATACATGGTGCGGGGCTACTTCAATGCTTATGACCAGAATCGAAATCTGGTGACCCGTTGGCATGAGATCGGCGCCGTGAGCGCCTGGAGTCAGCGCCTGCCGGCCAACGCCTACATCTATCTGGCACCGAAGAAAGGACGGAACCAGGTTCCGATCTATCTCAACCAGGGGCGGGTGCTTCACTTCCGGCGATGACATAAAAAAGGCGGCCCAGGCGGGCCGCCGTCAATTCAGGTAATCAGACATGCAGGCTCATTCTGGCGAGGCGACGAGCAGCGAAACAGCGCCCGATGGGGGTTACAAGGGGTCCGAGAAGGGGGCTGAAAACCCGGTCGATGCCTACTGGGCCGTTGTGAGCGACGTGCTCAAGAGCATGCATCGCCCCGGGCGAGAGCGTTGGCCGCAATGTCTGGCGATGGCCCTGTGCGATCAGGCATCAGACGGTCGCTGGGTAAAAGAGCTCGATGGCCGGGAACTCTACGTGGCCGGTTACGAACTTCGCAACGGTCGGCGCATGCCGGACAGCTATGAGGTGGACTACGGATCGGAGTTTGCCGGTCGGGTTCGGCGTTACTGGAAGACGCTGAGCGAGGGTAGCTGGTGGCAAGAAGCCAAGGCTGTAGCGGAGGAGCGACTGGCCGACGCGGGGATTCCCGCTGAAGTCGCGCTTGCTCGCTACGACGCCGGTGCGGGCGGATCGGGCAACGCGGTTGTCTATGGGTTGGCGATCCGTGCCCGGTCGAACGCCCACGACACGCCCAAAGCCACGAGCCCGAAGCTCGCCGACAATGAGGTGAGATACGAAGTGTCGAGGCTGCCAGAGATGCCCCGTCTCGGGCGCTTTCTGGGAAACCTGAGACTGGCAGGTATGTCGGGGGCCTTCTTCTACCTGACAGTTAGCCTGATCGTGGCTGTGAGCATCGTTGTGGCCTACGCCGCCGTGATCACCGCGTCAGACAAGGAAGGCCTGCGGCCTTGGGTCACCACGATGGTGGTGCTCGTTTTCAGCGGCTGGATCTTGTGGCGTTCAGTCGGGGCGTTCGTCAGCGTGCAACGTCTTGGAGTGGTGGTTGCCCCAGCCTGGATGCGAACGCGCATTGACCACCCTACCCTGCTGCTTGAGTTCAAATATGACCCACAGCGGCGTGTGGACCAGTGGGGTTATGAGGTCAAGCGGTTGCGCCTGTCCGCCTATGAGGGGCGCTGCAAGCTATGTGGCGGCGAGCTGGAGATCCGCGAAGGGTCTCGCTGGCGTCATCCCGGGCGCCTGGTGGGGACTTGCCGAAACGCGCCCAGGGAACATCTGTACAGCTTCGACCCGGTGCTCAGGGTGGGCCGCCGATTGCACGACTAATCGTCCAGCCGCTCCCGAAGGGCACGACGATCGGCCATCTTCTCAGCACGGCGATCCGCCTTGCGCGTTTTGCCATGTGGCCCGCTCTGCCGGTCCCAGGCTGACTGGGCGACTCGATTGCGAACTCGTGGCCTCGCCGATGTTGTCTTGCCTTTCATGTCGTTATTATACCATCCCCTTTTGGGCTGCATGACCGTCCGCGTCGTAGCACAAGATCGGCGGCGGTTATAGGGGATAGAAGAAGAGCATAGAAGAAAAAAGTTCGGCAAACAGACGTCCGTCTACCCCTTCCTCTGGGGATGGTATAATAGCGGTGATGAAAAATGACATGCGCATCGCCCTTCTGGAAGCCTTCAATGGGCTTGCCGAGGCACTCTCGGAGCTTGAAGGCCGATTGATCCAGGACGAACAAGCCGGCTATCCCGGTTGGTTGGCATGGCGGGAAAACGCCAGGCATGCCGCCGCGGCCGCGGCGATCCGACGACTGGAATATCGTGAGTCTCAGGAGGAAAGCCGGAGCGATCGCTGCCCTGGCGCGCTGGGCGTGTCTGAGAAAACCCTGGCCTGTGCCCGCCGGGTCAACGAATGGAAATCCAGGGTGAAAAAACGCGTGCTGGAGATCCGGCATCCCGAGGGATTGGGGAAAGAAGATGCCGTCAACCGACTGATCAATGAGGACAGAGGACGAGCGCCTGCCGTCGTTGAGGCACTATCCCAGGTGGGGAATGCGCGGGTGCATCTTGTACAAACCTATCGCCAGATTCGGGTACTGGAGCCGATGCCCGCCTCCATCAGCCTGACCTGGTCATGTGGTAATCGCTCGATCCGCAAGGTGGATGTGGCGCAAGGCCGGGCGATGGTGCGGAGGGCGAAACACCTCTCGGATCGGGTTCGGGAACAGGCTCAGGCACGCCTTAGTGCGATGCCGGAGAATCAGGAATTGGCGGTGGTCAAGCCGGTGGCGCCATCCGTGCGGGCCAACGTGGTCTGGAAGATTGATGACGAGACCACGCGACAGATGTTCGATGCCGCCCTGCCCCTGCTCTATCCGGCGCGGCCTGGCGCCGCGGGTGTGCGGCATAACGAGCTGGACGCCTACCCGCCGGATGAACGCGAGCGAAAGAAGCGGCTACCCCGAAGCGGCGGCCGTCGACTGGCGAAGGAGCCGATCGTGCCGGCTCTTCGCCTATATGCCTACGCTGGTCATTGAGTCTGACAGTTGTTGAACAGGCTGCAGACGCCGTCGCGAATATCGATTCGGCCATCCCCGTTGGCGTCCTGTTCAATCTGGAGCGCGGCGCGGCCGGAAGGCGGCACCGCATACGCACGAGAGGCGGCTCCCGCGTCGGGGTTCTGTGCAGCACCACCGTTGGGCTGATTGTTCTCGCCGTTGTTGGCTTCGTCAGCTGAATCGGTGCGGCGTCGCATCTCTTCCACGTTCTTGTCGCGAATCTCAGAGAAATCGAAGCTCTGGTCACCACTTTCAGGGTCGGTCGAGCGTCGATCGTAGCGTTCGTCCGAATCGGGCGGCTGATAGTAGTTGGGGTCATCGACATTCGCGGTCTTCTGGTCGCGGGCGCCGGCGGCTTGCATATCGGCAGCCCTCGGCGCGATGCCGGTTTCGTAAAGAATGTCGGTCCATTCGGAGAGATCGACATCCTCCCAGCGAACCTGGGCCATCGTTTCAAGCGGGATGGCAGCACAGCTCGGGTTACGGACATCTCCCCAGGAAAGCCCGAGATGCGGCTGTTGGTGTAGTTGCTGCTGAAGAATGCGCGACAAGGGCGAGTTGAAACAGCAGCCCGTCAACCGACGCTCGATGCAATTGCCGAAGAAATCATCACGGTGGCAATACTCGCCAAGGACATGGCAGCTGCGTAGGTTGTCTCGCTTGATGTTGAACAACGGCTGCTCATCATCCTGACAGTCGGCGATGATGGTGATCGCGAACTTGGCCAGTTGGTAATAGGAATAGGCTGTCATGATCCAGCTGGCGTAGCCAATGTACTGCTGGGCCTGATCAGACAACACCGCCTGGCCACCCTGCTGTGCACCTTCGGCAAACAGGGCATCGTGCATGGCCGGGGCGAACCGCTCCATCCACCGTTGCACCTGGTTGAGGATTTCCTGCTTGATGCTATCAATGCCCAGTTGAGATCCAGCCTCGGCGGTACTGGCAGCGCCCTGGTTGACCGCGGCCTGGCCGGCGTAGCTTTCGCTCATGGAGCCGAAGGCGCTGGTGAAGTGGCTCGAAATGGAGCCGTAGACGTCATAGGCCCCTGACTGGAATGACTGCCAATAGCCCATGTAGTCCACGCCATAGGAGGCCATCCAGTTGGCCATCTGCTCGGACTTCAGCCCCTTCCAGGCGAGCTTTGCTGCGGTGATGTAGGCAACGAAATTGACTTCAGGGGTGTCGTCGCAACAGTTCTCGGCGCCGTAGAAGACCTCCGATTTACAGTAGTAGGCTTCGCCAGGGAAGAGCTCACAACCGTTGTTGATGTCGCAGGTGCCTTCGTCCTGGGCGGTGAATTCCACCATCTGCAGGGTCGTGGCCATGGACTCGAAATTCGGGTTTTCCTCCTGGGGGTCATCCATGCAGCTGCCGTCAATGCAGCCCATCGACTGACCGTCGCATTCATAGATATTGCCCTCGGTGTCACGAGTCACGTTCGGGCCGGCTTCACGGAAGCCGCAATCCCAGACCTCCTCGAAGACGTAGCACTGACCGTCTTCATTGCGGGTGGATTCGACACACTGCGAGGTCTTGATACCGCACTGGGGATCAGACCGGTATATCTCGCAGCGTGTCGGGCCCGGGGCCTCTTCGTCGGTGTCGTTGGTGCACTGTTGAGACCCATCGGAGTCACGCCAGCAATACTCAACATCGGTGACTTCGATGGCACCGCAAACCTTCGGTACGTTGTCGACCGGCGGTTCGGACATCTGCTCGGCGAAGGTCGAACCTTCACACACGCGAACGCCGTCGATCTCCACACAGCCGCTGCTATCCGGTGGCGCACTGCAGGAAATCTCGCCGGCGAAGGTCTCGTTCTGTACCTCCTGGGCGGTCTCGATGCAGGTGTCGGGCTTCCAGACGTTGGAGACCTGGAACCAGCCAAGGTCCTCTGACAGGATCTCGAAAACGGCTTCTGCTATCTGGCCACTGGAGTTGGCGACACGGTAGAGATCGAAGTCGTCCTGAACGGCATCGCTTTGAATGCCCACCGCAGCCACCTGGACCTCGCCCGCGTAGTGCTCGGCAACACCTCGGGGATTGCAGTCCGCGGCATTGGGACAGGTCTGTTCAAAGCTCGGCCGGCCATCGGTGAGCACAAGCACGAGCTTGCGCGGTTCCCGCCGGCTGCTGACCAGGACATTGGCCGCCGCATCCATGACGCTGGCTGTCGGCGTCGAGTTCGCGTCCGCTTCTATCTCGGCATATCGAGTAATGACGCCAGGGTCGTTGATGTTCTCGGGAAATGCGGTCAAGGAGTAGCTCGAGGCCATACCATCAGCCGAAGCAGGGTCGTCGCCACCGCGGGCATAGGCATGGACCGAGTATTCGGTGAACACTGCGGATTCCAATGCCCGGGCTACGGAAACCGTGGCGCTGGCAGCATCCTCCATCCGGTTGCCGCCACGCATGGAATCGGATTTCTCGATCAGGATCGTCAGGGCCACCGCCTGGTTGTCCGTGGTCGAGAGCTGCAGCTCGTTGTCGATCGTGCACTCGGCGATGGCCGGGGCATCGACACTCACGCAATCGCGGGGGTCTTCGACATGAGGGCTGCCATCGTCCTGGGGTTCAACCACCTGGCACTGCTGGGTTTGGGCGGTAAAGCCACCGTCACGTTCCATACCCTGCAGGTATTGATCGGACCGGGCGATCGTCGGGTCATTCTCCATCGAGGTGCGGGAGCGGTCCGATTTCACCGGATCAACGGTATCGGCGGCGGGATCAGGTGGCCGGTTATCAACCTGCTGACGGGTCTCGGCATTATCACCGTAGGAGTTTCGCAACCCGTCGATATCCGACGGCGAGTAAGTCGTCCCATCGGGACGGGTCCCGAAGTCCATCTGGGTGGAGGTGCCGTCGCGATTGGGCACCGTGATCTGATAGCTGTCGGGAGAGAATCCCGGACGGGGCGCATTCAAGCGCTGACTTTCGCCGAACGACTCACCCTGGCGCAGATACTCCTCCGGGTCGCCGGCAGGGGCCTGGGCGATAGTCGGTGTCGCGGACATCAGGACCACCATTGCTGGGATCCAGGGCTGACACGCCGTCGCCACAGCCCCAAGCAGTGGCAGAACTCGAAGAGGATTCAATGTCGGGAAAGCCATCGGCTCACCTCAAGCAACAATCCACCCATTGCCAGAGCAGGTAGAGGTGATTCTCCTTGGCAGGCCTGTTTCGCCATTCGCCCCACCGGAAAGTGGATTCGCCAATGCGATGGCAACAGGTGTCTGTTTCGCCCCACGACCCGGGATTCTCCAGTGTGTTTCGCTGGCCCGGCGTGAGCTCGGTGTACTCGGTACCACGATCATCCGTGGAGGCTTCGTCACCGGTTTCGGTATTCGTGTTCTCGAAGTCGGTCGGGTTGAAGGGTGAGCCCGCGGCCTCGGTGCGCGGGTACATCATCTGCATCTTGTACTGGCTCTTCTTGATGTGCGGGAAATACTGGCTTTCGCACATCGTGTCCTCACCGACGGTTCGCTTGGCAAGACCGCGGCGGTGCAGCTGGGCCATCGCACGGGAGGCGGCAAGACTGGTGTCACGCACGGGGTTGGAGCCCCCGCTGATATGCCCGGAGAAGGGATACAAGTTGCCCCAGCAGCCGGCGAACCAGTAGATGTCATCGATAGGCTTGCCAACGCTCGCGGCTGGGCAGTCGACCAACGACGCCAGGGCTGCAGATGGGCCGGTAAACAACAGTGCCTCCGGGATCGCGAAGAGCGTCAGCTCGGGGTCGCTCCAGGTGGGATCGAGCTCGCTGATGAACAGTAGATCGAAGTCCGTGTAGGAGGCCGGCGTACAGATCGGCGCAATCAGGATCTCGAGGATCTCGAATAGCGGGAAGGCATACATGTGGTAGTTGTAGAAGGCCTTGCCGCCACCGCCGGCGCCGGCCTGGGTAGAACGGCCGCCTAGGAGCTTGAACGAATCCGACAAGCGAACCCCGCCGAGCGTGGGGCTGCAATACGGGGTATGGGTGATCTCGAGAATCTTGGTTGGGTGCCACATGCCGGTGGTCAAACCCACCTCGGGGACGCCGAGCTCGTCCTCGCAGAGGCAAACCGTGCTGTCAGCCGCGCCTGCCGGCGCGCCGGCACTATCGCCGATCTGCCCCGCGAAGACGCGGATGGGAAGAACGCAGTCCCAGCAGATGCCGGTAAACAGGAAAGAGCCCCAGATTTCCGCGCTCGGGCAAATCAGATCATCGTCGGCCGACGAGGTCGCTGGCCAGATGGCGGCCAGACTCAAACCCAGCAAGGCGATTGTCCGGCGCCAGTTACGTTGATGACTCATAGCGCCAACCCCACTTCCTGAATGCGAAGCCGCTTGCCCTCGCCGGTGACCACCGAGGGGATGGCGCGGATGCGAAGCATGATGGCGAGGTCCCGCTTGAGCAGGAATATCGGCATGCCCAGCTTGTCTTCCACCTCGGTGATGAAGTCGAAACCCTTTTCGCGGTCGATCGCCGTGGTGATGAAGACATCGAGCTTGCCGGGCACCGGGGTTTCGGACTGCTCAATGACATACTCGATCTGGCGTGGATCGGTGGCATCGAAGATGAATACGCGCCGCGTGAAGCTGATCTTGTCGAGGGGGTTGTAGGACTCCCCTGCCCTGGCCAGCAAGCCGCTGCCGTCTGGTTTCGGCACATCCTTCTTGACGATGACGGTGGGATCGACCAGGCGGACGTCGTCGGCTTTGGCCAGTGGAAGCTCGATGAAAGGCGGATGATTGGTCCAGAAGCGTTCGCGGGCCTGGCGTTTCTTCTGCTCCCAGTCGATGCTGGCCACCCTGGATTTCATCAGCTCCAGAAGGTCCTGCTCCGCGATGTCATAGACCTGTCCAACGCGCCCGAGATCGGCAGAGAGATCAGGGTCAGCATCCTCCGATAGGCGTTTCTCACCCTGCTCTTTCAGCCAGTCCAGATTGATGCTGCCTTCGACACGCACCGTGGGATCCCCGGGCTTGTCGGAGAGCATGACCAGTGTCGGCACCGCGGTCACGCGATAGCGCTGAAACGGCTTCGGGTGAATCTGGACAGAAGGCTTCGGGTCGAGGCCATCGGTCATGGCATTGAAGCGCAGCAGGCTCTCGCGCAGATTCGCATCGCCTGGCAGCAGGCCGCGGAAAAGCACCACCACCCTGGGGTTGACGGCTGCCACTTCCAGAAGACCGCGCAACTCGGCCTCCGGCATGCCGGTGGAAGCAAACGCGAGAATAACGCCGGCGTTGCCGCTGGCATCGCGATCCAAACCGGACATGTCCATGCCCTGTTTTTCGCCGGCCGCCGCGACCGCCTCACGCTGCGCCTGGCGTGCCTTTTCGGCGATCTCGGCGCCAATATCACGGTACTCTTCCGGTGGCTCGGTTTCGAGCCAGTCGGGTGGATTCTCCTTGGCATGCCGAATCGCCTGCTCGGCACGCTCGAGGATCTCCTTCAAGTCAGCGTCAGTATTGCCAGATGGCTGGGCATGCAGTGCGGTGGCGGCAGACAGGCCAGCGAGGAGGCAGACGACAAATCGAGTCATCGCACGCACCTACTTCCATAGCCCGTAAGCACGGCCGATCAACTGATCGGGCTTGACCAGGCCCCAGAACCGGGAGTCATAGGACTTCGGATGTGTCCCCAGCACGAAGTAGTGGCCCGGTGGGATGCGTGTGTCGATCGTCTTTACCGATACCGGATTGCCGGTTTTCTCCCCGATGGTGTCGACGGTGATGTCGGCTACCTTCGCCTGGTTGACGAAAACCGCCTCGGGGGTGACGCGGACAGTGTCCCCGGGCACGCCGGCGACGATCTTGATCATGGTCAGCCCGTCAACGAAGGGATCAACCAGGCCTTTCGTTTCGAAAGCAATGTATTGGTCCGCGCGAAAGGGGTAGGACTGCTTGTGGATGAGAAAGACGGTGTGGGGAACGCTGTGTGCCCCCTTCTGCATCTCGAAGCCAAGGGTGAAGTTTTCGCGGGCGAAGTAGAGCGCGGGCAACAGAATGACGAGGGTGATCAGCGTCTTCACCAGCCCGATATACAGGTTTCTCCACATCGATGGATGTGGGGCCTGGTCGACGGTGGCGCTCACTCTGGCGTCACCGTCAGACGCGAAGGCGCGCGCATGACGCCGCGGCCATCCAGGACAATCATGCCGGCATCGGCATAACGATCAGCCACTTCACGAGCGCGTTGCGCTGATCGCTTAACGGCCTCTGGAAATGCCGGGTCGGAAGGATCCATCCGAGCGGTCATTGCCCCGACATCGAGGACAACAATGCTCGGTGAATTGCGCATCATGTAGGCATGCGCGGATATCGCGCCGACGGCGCCGGCCACGATCATCGGGAGAATGGCCGAGACGATATCAAGCAGCTTCATCGCCGTTCTCGCGGGCCATGATGCGATGGATCGCATCGGTAATCGAAAGGCCGGAGTCCACCAGCTTGTTGATCTCGGATACTTCCTCCGCCTTGGTGCTGTAGAGAAGCTGACGGAAGCGATCCACGATGAGGCGGGCGATACCGATGCCGTTGCCAGTGTTGATGAACATCTCCGAGTAGACCCCGGTCACCGTCTTGACCGATTTCAGGAACTCGTAGCCAGCTTCGGGCAGATCAATTCGCTGGGTACGCTTGAGGTTGGCCACGGTTTCAGCGTTCTGGCCGAGCAGGATCTTGTTGGGGCTGTTTTCGGCAATGGCCACGCCCGTATTGTTCGAATACAGGTCGTTGACCGACTGAGTCGCCACAGCAAATGCCCCGCCGTACTTTCTGGCGCGCCGGTAGCCATGGACGATGAATTCTCCGACATCCCCCTCCGTGAGGAGCTGCCAGGCTTCGTCGATGATGACAACTTTGCGGCGGCCGCGGTCGCCCAGGTACATCTCGTTGTTGATCTGATAGATCAGCATCAGCAGCACGATCTGCTGAAGATGACGGCGGCCTTTGAGTTCCTCGAGTTCGAGCACCGTGAAAGGGTTATCGAACTGCATCGTGTTGGGGCCATTGAACCAACGCCCGTACTCACCGGCCACGGTGAACTGGAATAACTGCTCGCCAAGGTCCTGAATGCGTCGATCTTCATGCTCTCGGAGCATGTCCGAGACAATGTCGATGGTCAGATCCTGCTTGTGGGCCTCCCAACCACGCCGAAGGATGCGGCGCAGGTTCGAGTTCTGAAAGTCCGAAATAGGCCCGCTGGGCTGGGCCATGGTCGAGATGACCGTCGCGAGCATGTCCACCTCGTCGTTATAGTTCATCACGATCGGGAACGGATTGAGGCAGATATTCGATTCGTCGGTGAACTCGATGAAAGAACCGCCGAACGATTTCGCGAGCTTTTCGTAGCTTCGCCCCACGTCGATGATGAATACCTTGGCGCCAAGGCTGAGGTAGGACGAGGCCATGGCGTTGACCAGGAACGACTTGCCGCTGCCACTCTCCGCGGCGATGGCACAGTTGTAGGAGCTCTGAGAATCGAACAGATCGAAGTTCATGATCTGTCCATTGCGGCTGACGAACTGCAGAACGGGTGTGCGGGTACCCTTCCACTCGCTGATAAGAGGCAGCATGTGGCTGACGTGGCGAGTGGCCAGTGATCGATACCGCTTGAGCTCTTCGACGGCCTTTCGGTCGGCGCCGAAAGGCAAGTTGTTGATGAAGATCGGCAGGCAGAAGAATCGATCTTCGAGCATCTGGTAGCCAAGTTCCCGGTAATAGGTCTTGGCCACGGACACAGCCCCAGCGGCTTCTTCCTCGTCATCGGCAAAGAGCATCAGGGACATCGAAAGACGAACCGGCCGATCACCGTCATCCAGCGCCTGGAACATCGTGTCGAAGCTGCGCTTTGTGTCGACCAGCTGCGGAACGAACTTGACGAGCTTGCCGCCGGCCTGCTGCGTGGCCCACTGCCGGCGCTTTTCGAGCTTGCTTTTCAGCTGCTCGGCATTGGGGTAATGGATGTTGAAATTCAGCAGGAAATTGCCGCGGATACCGCGGGTGCCACTCAACGGATCGCCAACATAGAGCGCTGCACTGTTGATATGCACTTCCTTGGGGATGCGCTTGGGGCTGAGGACCTTGATCCGGGTGCGCTCTTCTTTGTTGCGCGGATCGCCCGCCCATAGGCCGGTTGGATCTACGGAGATGGCCGTGTCCAGATCCAGCACCTGGTCGCAGATGAGCTGCTGGTCATCGTAGAGGTCGAATTCGGATTGCCACCGCGGATTGTCGCCCCCGTGAAGAAGAACCGACATCAGGCGAACGTACATTGAGGCATCCACCGGGGTCGGCTTCATGCCAATGATATCGATGGTCTGCTGAACACTGCGCCGGAGTTGTCCGAGCGTCTCGAGCTCGAGCTCGCTGGGCTCTGGGTTTTGTAGCGGTATCTTGACGGTAATCAGGCTGAGAATGTCGCGAACCTTGGTGTGGTTGCGGTTCTCGATGGGGCGCCGGGTGCCACGACGCATGAACTTGGAAGATTCGACGGTGCTCTCGTAGAGCAGGTTGTGCATCGGCGAATCATTGCGGTGAGGAATGCGACGGGAAACGAAGTCCGTCAGCCAGTATTCGATGTCGCGATGGCCGATCAGACTCACGGACAGAATGGTGTCACCGGGGAAATCCTGATTGAGCAGGACGTTGATCTTTTCAGCGGTGGTCTCGTCAGCCCCGTTGAGTGGGTTGGAGAGAAAGGCGAACCCGACCGCGGTATCACTCAACACGAACAGATGGTGATCGCTGTCGTAAGCAAGCACCGGGAAGAGATCACTGGAGTGATTGTGCTCGTAGAGCTTTTCGCGCAGGGGCGCCAACATGGCCTAACTCCGGGAGAGAACGAGGTGGGAATGCAGGGCGGGCGCCAGGCCCGCCCTGCCGGGTCCACTTAGAACAGAACGCCACCGAGGATGTTGTCGATGACAGTCGGGGCGTTGGCCAGAGCAAGGCCGCCGGCGACGCCGACAACAACAGCCATGATCGACTGACGGACCACACCCCAGCCGAGGCCGGTGATGATCATGCCCAGGGCGATGATTCGACCGAGGGTGCCTTCGGTCCAGTCGGTGAGCTGCTGATAGATGGTGTCGAACTCCGTGCCACCGGCGCCGGCATAGGCAGCGCCCGCACCGAACATGGCGACGAAGACCAAAGCGAACTTGAAGATGCGTTGCATGATTGATTACCTGTCGTTGTGTGCCGCCTTACTGGCGGTCGGAATCGAAATATGCGCGCCCCACATCCGGTGAACTTCCACCTGACGACGTCGTGGGTGCGGATGCTGGCCGATCTGTGTCTGCCGAGCTGCCGCCCGATGTCGAGGAGTCACCCACCGATACGGGATATACGGGGGCGGTGGCCGCTTCCGGGCCGGCACCGATATTCCAGGTGCGGGGTGCAAGGTCGGTGAAAACATACCCGCCGGCATTCAGGTCCCGATCCTGGTCCTGCCAGGGTCCGATGAGGATCCGAAGCGTCTTGGGCTCGGTCCGAATCGGAACGGGACGATCAGGCGATGGGCTGATTCCCCCACGGGACAACACCAGTGGAGCGGGCGTGAGAGAACGCCCGGTAGAAGTCGGATCTGATGGGGCATGGCCATCGTGGTGGGCATGGCCGCCGGCACCATGAGGTGACTGATGCACGCCATTGGTGGCGTCATAGACCTCGAGCGCTGACATACAAGTCTTGCCCTCGGGAACGCCGCTGCAAGCGAAATCGGAGTTACCGATGGCGCACGCGCCAAACAGGGGAATGAAGGACAGAACGAGCAGACGGTTCATGCGTTGTCCTCCAGGAAGGCAGCGAGATCACGAGGGGTGCCCAGATGGGGTTCGCCATTCGGGGCATAGACGAACGGGACGCCTTCCACATTCAGGAGCTGAGCCACGGCGGCGTTGCGGTAGAACTGGGCGCGATCACAGCTATCGGACGCGGCAGGCAGCTTGTCGAATTGCTTGGAGAACAACGCCTGGCGGCTCTGGTCCTGGTCCGGATTGCAGACCAGGCGGATGGAGGTATCCGCGGCGACTGGGCCTTTGTAGAGGGGAACCAGGACGACCCTGAACGTGTAGTCGTTGAAAAGACCACGGGACTGTTTGAGCAGCTCGTTACAGTGCGGACAGTAGGGGTCTACAAAGTAGATGACCTCCTTGGGCCCATTGCCGAAGGTGACGGCACCCATCTCGGTGAAGTCGATGCCAATGCCTTTGAAGTCGAGTCGGCGGGCCTGCTTGATATCCTCGATGGTCCGCAGCTCCTTGCGCTCGAGAAGATCGATGACCTTGCCCACCACGGCGTATCGCTTGTTGCTGGTGATCAGCACCAAGTTGCCGTCACGATCGACCGCGCTGATGTCGGTACCCGGCAGCGGAACCACCTGTGAAGTGATTTCACGGGGGTCGCCTTCGAACAGCGGGGTGGGCCCCATCTGGCCCGGGGGCTGCGATAGTGCCGGGGTGGCAGCAATCAACCCCGCGGTCAAAGCGGTAACGATGAATCGAACGATGCTCATGTAAGAAATCCTACGGCCGGGCATGGCGGGAACGTCTGGCTTTTGCAGGCGTATATGAGGGGGGTTTCCCGGGCATCAGTTAGGCAATACCGGGAAGGTCAGTCCGCGAACCAGAATGAAGTTGACCTGTCGCTTGGCATCCACTTCGATGACGGGGAAAGTCTCTTCGGCGAACTGCAGGTAGTAATCCGCGAGTCGTTCCAGGGCATTACTGGCCCCGCCGCTCAGCCCAGAGGACGCCAGGTCACCGGCCGAGGGCGTGAAAAAGCCCTGATCCGGGTTGGTGCTGACAATGGGGACGCGTTGCTGACCGAAGGCCTGGGAGACGCCGCTGGCGAATCCGGCCAGTAAGCTGTTGGCGAGAACAGAGCCGGCCCGAGAAACCAATCGACCACGCACGCCGGTCTTGCCATCCTCACCGGAAGCATAGGCATCAATGGTCTTCTCAACCACGCGGCCATCCGAGGCGCGAATACAGCTGATGCGCTCAGCTCGAAGAAATACTCGCTCGCTGGAAAGATCGCCGAATCCGGCAGCAAGAACGAAGCACTCTCGCACGTCAAAGGCGAAATAGTTGGGGAGGGTGGCTTCCGTTTTCACTCGAATGAGGCTTGGCACAGGCTCCGAGCGGGCCTGATTGCCGGTGGGCGCGTCCATGCCGGTGATGAGCACGCCAGAAAGAATGGATCCGGCCGGCATCGTGTAGGCCTGCGCGGCGGCTTCGGCCGCGGCCTTCTCTTCCGGTGTCGGCTCAATCTGCGGGGGCTCGCCGGATTTGACCTGGATGGTCAGTCCGCCATCAGGAGCCTGCGGGTCGGCGTCGAGCGGACTGGTGCCGGGCTGCCCCTCGGGTGATATCGGTGTACTGAAAAGGTCCCACTCCTCTTCGATGACCGCCTCATTCGTGGTCTGCCCTTCTCGATTGAGCTCAGGAAGATCACCGGATTCGCGTGGGCGAGTCGAGAGGTTCTCGGTATCGTCGCGCAGCTGATTGATCTCGGTCTGGGCACGCTGGAGCTCTGCCTGCAGGTCCTGGAGTCGCTGCGTTGAATCAACAAGCTGCTGTTTGAGCGATCTGGTCTGGGCTTCCGAGCGTTGTTCCATCTGGGTGATGGAGGACTGATAGCGCTTGGCCTGCATCTCGAGCTCGCCACGGCCTTGCTCAACAGCGTCGGTGAGATTCTCGATGCGCGCCGCCAGCGCTTCGATACCCAGAGCTTCTTCATTGCCACCGGTCAAGGGCGCCCGGACGACGGGCTGATCAGGCTGCTGGCGAACTCTGGTGTCCTTGCCGCCAGAGGCGTAGATGTAGAGGACCAGGAACATCAACGCCCCACCGATGACCAGCACGACGTTTCTCTTGTTGGTGGCTGAGAGACCCTCCCAGCGCTGCTTGATCTGATCAGAGGCGCTCACGATTACTCCGTGAAAACGTAGGGCCGCTCAGGACGACCGGAAGCGGCGGGCGCACGTTTGCGCACGATGTAGAGCTCTGCCTCGGCCCCGGGCTGCACGATCGCCGAGGGATAAGCGGCAACCGCCAGCACGTTGGGCGTCAGACAGTCGGCTTCTCGGATTTCGATCGGCTGATACGTGTCGTTGCGAACTCGATTGACGGCCAGCCGCCAGGCGTGGCCATCCAGCACCTGGGCGATTTCGACGCCAAGGTTTTCAAGCGGACAGTAGAAGTCCACCGCATCCTGCTGCGAGGGTTTCTGAAGCGTATACCCGGGCGGCACGTCTCCCAGTGCGGTAGCGCTGAGCAGCTTCTTGATCGTGGAGACGTAACTGCTGCCGGTCTCGAAGCGGCGGGCCTTGGCGGTGGTGACAGCACCATCGAAGCGAGTGTTGGGTAACCGCAGGCGGATCTCACGGGGCGGGATGGACTTCGGAATCAGAGAGAGCGAAATCGCAGGCCCGCCTTCGGCCGGTTCAATGAAGAGACCAATCGCACGATCATCATCGGTTGCGACATAGATGATGTTCGACTCGATGTGCGTCTGGACATTGTTGGCCGTCTTGATCGCGGGCGTCTCGAATGGCGTGACGATCCGGTTGAGATAACCACGACTGATGCTGACGATCTCGTTGAGGCCCGGGTCGACATCCAGCTCAAGTGGGTATTGCTGGGACTGGGTAAACCCATCAGGGTAGGTAGAGCGCTGACGGGTGTAGCGCCGCGACGCCGTTGATTCGGCCTGGCGTGCCGGCTCCAGATCCTGGGTCGGGATGCCTGGGAGTTCGACGCCCTGAATGTTGATGCTCTGCTCTTGCGCGAGCGACGGATAGGCCGTCAACATCGAGGCCGCCAGAGCGACATAAAAAAGCATTGAGTGGCGGGGCATCTTACTGGCCCTCCCGTTGTTCTTGTGCCGCTTCCTCACGCCGGCGCTCCGCGGCATCGAGCCGCTGCATCACGGTCTTGGTTTTCGGCTTGCCGCTGTAGGTGTCGAAATAGGTGATGACCGGGCTGCCCGCTCGGATATCGAATTCGTACTCGTAGACGCGCTGGGTGCGCTTGGTCTCGCCACTGGACCCGGTCAGCTGCAGCCAGCCATCAATGAACACCTTCCCGGTTTCGACTTCATAGTTGACCGATCGCGGATTGAAGGCGACGGACAGTCCATCGCGCTTGATACGGTCCACCTGCTGAGCAAGGGATTCCCGGATCGCCTGATAGACCCGGGGCGACATGATGTTCTCCAGGGTCCCGGCGATGAACTCGGCATTGCTCGGGGTGATGTTCCCCATCAAGGTGGCGGCGTAAACGCCCCAAGCTTTTTTGTAGCCGCCATCCGCACTCGACTGTGAAACGCGAACGGTCTCGTCGAGATTCGGAGGAACGAGAACCGCCACTTCCTTTGAGCTCATCCAGCCGATGGTGGTGAGCAGCGCAAGAGAGAGGGCCATGGGGGTCACGAACTGATGAATGCGGATTTCTGCCCGCATGCCGCTCCAGGTGCGGCGAAGTTGCTTGATGTCCATCAGCTGTGAAAGTCCCGCCGGAAGGGGTTGCCCACGCTGTAGCCGCGATCGACGCCGATCCCATGCCAGTTGAGCAGGTGGATCAGATAGCCCTCGGGCCGGGAATCCTTGTACTTGCGAAAGAGCTTCGAGAAAACGATGCCCACGGCGGTGCAGATGATGACCTGCTGAATCATGTAGCCAAGCAAGAAGAAGATGATGATCGGCATGGCCTCATCGAAGGACCAGAGGAGAAATCGCTGGGGTTCATCGATGAGGTGGGGCGTAGGTATCGGCTTCATGTGCTCTCTCAAGGGTGTCCTGCGGACAATCTAAGCGGAGAGCGTCGGGAGACGTGGGTTATATGAGGCCGTTTTTGGGTGCTTTTTCTTGCGTGTCCCCACGCCGGCTGGCCTAACCTTGTCTCATTCAAGGAGACCGAAGTGACCGTCATGAAAAATATCCAACTGCCCCCCTCTTCCAAGACGCTTGGACTCGCGGGGCTTATCGCTGCTGTGCTGCTCAGCGGGCCTGCCGCTGCTCAGTCGTTCGAAGACGAGATGATGCGTCGCCTGGAACACCTGCAGAAGCGAACCGCCACGCTCACGCGCATGGTTCATGAGCTGAAGCTCGAGGGTGCCTCACGCGACGCCAAGCTCGAAGAACAGATGAGTTGGCAGCGCCAGCAGACAGCGGATGTTGCCGCGCGCATGCGTGATCTGGAACTTGGGGGCGACGGGTCGTACGTCGGCAATGAGCGCTCGATTCAAACGCAACCGGTACGACGGGAGAGCAACGCGCAAGCCGCCGCGGTTGAGACGGCCGCTGAGGTGAGCACGCGAGAAAGCGCGCAAGAAAGCAGGTCTGCCTATGAATATGGCTACGGCGATCAGTCCTACGCCGGACAGCCAGTCGGAAATGCCGCCTCCTGGGCAAACACCGGGGCGGACAACAGCTACCTGTCCCGGGGCGCCAGAACACCTGGCCAGAAAAGCCGACGATCTGATTCGGCAGGCCGTGACACCCCGGTCAGGACGAGCAGCAGCTCGATGAACGACGGGGAATGGACGTACAAAGTCGTGATCCAGTATTTCAACGAAGCCGATGCCTACCAGGCGAAGGAAGCGTTAGATGCGGCCGGGATCGAGAACGCCTATGTCCAGGCGTGGGGAAGCTCTTACCGGGTGGTGCTGGGTGAATACGATGATCGAATCGATGCTCGTATTCGCAGCGCGGTGGTGGACAAGAAATTCGGCCGGAAGCCGGGGATCTCGCAAGAGCGAGGATGACCGCTGCCTAGACCTTCTTCTGGATGTTGGAGGTCATCACCGCGAGGATGATCGCCACTGACACCGCCCAGAGGGGAACGAACAGCGGCGGGACGGGCAGAGGAAACACCAGGTAGGCGGGAATAGCTACGATCAGGGCAGCCACGGCGTGCATGCTGGCATAGTAGCGAATGGGCGAGGCGTAACCATAGGTCCGCTTTTTCACTTCCCTGGTCATGAATCCGTCGACGATTGCCGGGATAATCAGCGGCAACATGAACGGCAGGACTTCCAGCAAGACCGAGAACCGGTACAGGCTCTGATAGATGCCGTTCCAAACCGTCTCCATGCGACGGCGAAACCAGGGGAATGCCTCGCTACCCAGATCCTCGAGTCCCGTCGATTTCTCGCGCGCTTCCTGGGTCGGAATAAAAAGCTGAAAACTGTGACGAACGATGCCAGTGTCGTGGAAGGCGCTCGTGAACCAACCATCGGCGGCCTGACGGACGTGCTGCTCGGTCACGTCGCCGAATGAGGCACGGGTCATGCGCTGCTCCCGGCGCAGATTTTCGACCACACTATCCGGCGAAAAGAAGGCTGCCACCACGAGCACCTCGCAGAGGACGAGAAGCAGCCACATGGTGAGGGTCTTGAACATTGCGGATTAAGCCGCGGGCGAGATCTGCGACCAGTAGTGATTGGCAAACGGGCGCGCGAGGCGATCGAAGCAATGTTCGGCGATGACGAGCTGCGTTTCTGCAACGAGTTTCGCCGAGACCAGTTTCGAGGTTTCAACCATGGGCGGGGGCTGACTCTGGCCGCGCCAGAGGATGTAAGGCCCATCCGTGGGGCGCCAGACGTCATCGGGATCAGAAGCGCGGACCGCCCGGGAACAGGCGACATCTTCGACTGTGCCGAATAGACCTGCGAGGAACGAGACCATGTAGCCTCGGTCCGCATCATTACAGCCGCCTCGATCGAACAAGGACCGGACGCGCTGCAGGCCGTCCTGCACCCCGGCATGGAGCACACTCTTGGTGCCGTCGGCAGTGGGTAAGACATCGCCAACATAGCCTGCCCATCGATAGGAGATGGCAGGCAGCCGGGGCCAAAGTGTCGCGAGCATTTCCCAAGTCGCCTGGTGTTCATAGTCGATCAAGGCACTGCGAAACATCGCTCGCTGCTGCATGATCGACCATGCCGGCATCTTTTCCGCCTCGCGATCCGAAAGCGGTCCCTTGGGATAGTTGGGGTATGTCATGGGAAACAAGGGCGCATCAGGCCGCGGGTGAGAGAGTGCGAGCATCAGGGGTTTGTGTCTGAGTGGTAGCCGGATTATCGGCAGGCGTGGAATGTTTCTGGAGCCATGGCATGTCCTCAAGCTCGGGATCGATCTTGCTTTGAAGTATCGGGAAGCGACCCTTCACGATCTTGCCGCCACTCAGGGTGGCGATGTAGTGGAAGTTGGGCAATGAACCCAACAGCTCGGAGGGAACAAGGTCCGCATCATCCTTCTCGATCAGACGCTCGCCATAGCCGCCGACGAAATTGGTCGGGTCCCGGCCTTGGGCAACGGAATTCGTATTCTGCGTGTGCATGAGAGTCATGAGGCTTGATGTGCCCATGGACTCGGTCAGATATTCCTGGGTGTTGCCGTCGAGGGTGCGCAGGGCAATCGTGTTGTTGAGGTTGCCAAGAATCTGGCGAGCCTTGGCCTCATTGCCCATGCGTGCCACGAAATCAGGATACGTCTGGGTGGCCACCGTCAGCACGAACCCCGCGCCGCGACCCTTGTTCATAAGCTGAACGGTCGGGTTGGACAACACCTCAGAGGCCTCGTCAATGAAAAGCGCGACCGTTCGATTGTCGATGCCGTAGTTATAGCGATCGCCGGCGACCGAGGTGATATCCGCGAGAATGATGGACGCAATAGCCGCACCCACCGTGCCGTCACTCAGGCTGTCGGTGCCGATATAGAGGACCTGCCCTTCCTGAATGACCTTCGCGCTATCCGTCATGGGCCGCGGGTCGTTGTGGTCATCCGGGTCGGGAGATAACAGATCACCCAGATCGCCGGACGTGAGCATGTCCAGGGTCGGCATGAGCGATGCAAGCATCTTGCTGGCGTGCTCACGCGAGTGATCGAAATAGCTGATCAGGCCGCCAATGGCTTCATGCGGGGACTGATGGATGACCTCGTTCTTGTACATCAGCACCAGGGCCATGGTGTCCTTGCTCGAGGAGGCCGAGGGCAGGCGCATCTTGGCAGCCTGCTGCTTGTAGGCCTGAATCCGAGAGCGCCAGCCCGGCACGAAGCGCTCGTAGTAGGACTCGAGCACGCGATGCAGGAGTGCGTCAGGGCCGCCCTCGATGTGACGGCGAAGTATCTTGAGGTTGGGGCGTTCGCTGACGAGGACCATTGCCTGAACAATCAAGTTGATCACGCGCCAGGAGAACGCCACGAACGCGTCGGACCCGCTCTCGGAGGGGATCAGTGTGGCGATACGTGATGCAATCTCCGTGGGTCGGTTCCAGTTGTGGAGCGGGTCGATCCGTACCGAACGCTCAGGAAAGGCCGGGTGGAAATGCATGAAGGCATCCGGGCGGCCGGCCAGAATGCAGGCACGCTGCATCGTCTTTCGGGCATCCTTGTCGCCTTTCGGGTCGACCATGATGACGCACTCGCCCCGCATGACGGCCTGGGTGACAAGCGTCTCGAACGCCCGAGTCTTGCCCGAGCCGGTCGTGCCAACCAGAAGCGTATGGCCCTGCAGGTGATCAAGCGGCACGAGGACATCGCCCTCTTCCCGGTTGAGTCCATGGATCCAGAGCGAGCCAATCGAGGACGGCACATGACCGTGCTCATTGCGCTTGGCACGGGCACCTCGGAGCCAGGCATAGAGAGCTGGCGGCTTGAGATGCACGATCTTGCTCTTTCGAACCTCGAACGCCAGTTGGGCATGCTCTTGGCGCCAATCGAAGCCCCGGCCCATCCAGCAGCGGTCCGGAAATTTCTTGACCAGCTTTGAAAGTTGTTCCGGCTTCATGAAGGTCAAGGACTCGGGGCGAAGCATGACCTTGCGCTCCCAGAGGCCGATGGCCTGTGAGCCGCGGAATGCCGCAAAGCCGGTGCAGACGACCATCATCCACAGGGCCGTGGTGTAGTGGGCGGGGCTGCTAAGCCCGTAGAGCGCGCACGCTGCGGCGCCCGCCAGCCAGGCCGTCGCGGAGTAAGCTTCGAAAGCACTCCGCCAGGGAAGGTCAATACTGAGCTTCATGCGCTACCCCGCAAGGGCCGGAATGCAACGTGCGGGCTTGCTCGATGGGTATCCGACTTCTTCTGCGTCGCGCTGGAAAACAGTGGTTGTGCCAATACGCAGCTTCTGGCGGAGTTGATTGGGCGATAGGTCAACCCCGTGGGCTGGCCCTTCTGCCAGAAGCCAATCGACCGCGCCTTCCAACTCGAAAATGATTCCTTGGTCGCAGCTGGTAACAGGGAACGCTGACGGCGTCTGCCTGGCATGGTCATAGACCAGACGTACAACCGGCTCCATTTGATCGAGCCTGCCATCGGCTGAGTCGGTGGGAGCGGCAGGCTGGGGGTTGTGGCTGGGAGCAGATTCATTACGACTTAGCGTAGAGGAATCCGGTGGCGGGATTGGGGTCTTATCCGGCGTTTTTTCGCGCGGTTTTGCGTGCCCAGTCTGGGCCGGGGCTTTGGCCTTGCTCTGCGATATCGGTGTCGGCTCAGGTGAGCGAATTACCTCTGGTTTGGCGAGATTGGACACCTCAACAAGGTAACGCGATGGCAGGGGTTTGAGCACGAAGACTGGCTTCTTCCCCTTCTTGCCCGGCGCGGTGAGCTGACGCGTTTTTTGTAGCGGCTTGCTGGGATCGATCTTGAGCAGATTGTGCTGCTCGAAGAGATCGGCGAGCTTGTTCATATCGATGGCCACGACATCCGCAGCAGCGCTTTGCTCAAGGTGGAACATCTCCTGGTCGAGCCACCAGTGTTCATTGGCAACGAGCTCGCCTGAAGCGATTGCATCGAGCACTGTTTCAAGCATCTCACCGGCAATGCCCAGGCGAGAAAAGTAGTTCTTTGCCCCATCGCTTGGCGATGGTGGTGCGGACGCGTGTTCAATCTCGGCCGTGCCGGAGTCAGACGCAGATGCAGGCTCCGATGCCTTGATCGAGACTGGCTCAGGTACCGGGCTTGGTGAAGGCCCCTGTGATGGATTCTCCGATGGTGGCTCCGGTGCGGCCGGGGACTCCTCTGCGGGAGTCTGGGTCAGTATCTCCCCGGTTTCGGTGTCAACCGCCAGGTCGTCGGTGGTCGGGGCGGCACTTCTCTGTGGCGCATTGGGCTCTTCGCGGCTCTGGCGATCCACGGTCAGCGTTTCATGTTCAGTACCAACCTCAGCGTCGGGCTGGTCCTGTATCTCCACCTCGATGGGCTTGGGCCTACCCCGCGGGAATATCAGGTCGTCGCGGACCAGGCGCAGGCCAAGGCGACTCTTGTTGGCCTGGACCTGACTGAATTTGGGCAAGATCAGGAAAAAGCGCTTGGACTTGCCAGGGGTGTTGTCAGCGGGTTCAGCAAAATGATGGGCGATCAGGATATCCGCCAGGGTTTCGTTGTTACCGGGCACGCCGGTGATGCCATCACGGGTCAGGCGCGAACGCACTTCATCCAGGCACTGAGGGAACATCAGATAGGTATGCGCCTCATCAGCGACCACGCCGGCGCCGGGCTTATTGACGGGCAAGCCTTCTGAAATAAGACGCTGGAGAGCGGACACGAACTCTTCAGGCACGGACCGTGAGACCGCCATCCCGTCGACGATGGCCGGGGTTTCCTTCAGGCTCTTGGCCACACTGGCGCTGTCGGCATTCATGACAAGGTCATGAACCATGTTGTCGCCGGCCATGTCATTGCCGACCAGCGCATTCATCAAACAAATGGTGATTCGACGCTCGCCTTCGGAGATGAAGGAAAGGTGGTCCGCTGTGGCTACAAGCGGAAAGATAGCCGGGGTAAATCTTTCATGGGTCTGGTGATAACGCTGGCAGACCCAGGTGGGGTGATAGGACTCAAGCCCGTGCTTGATCCCCCAGTCGGTTATCGATTCGAGATAGGGGTTCCAGTGATAGTTGCCGCAGGCGCTGACGACCTGAAGATCAGCCGCAATTTTGCCGAGATCGTGGCAAAGGCCTGCCAGGAAGACCGCGAAGCGCCAGCGAGGCTCGTCATCTCGACGTTGCCTGGCGGTTGCTTCGGGCGGACTGAAAAAACGCACGCTAGACGATCGCAGCGCGAAGAAGGCGACCTCAAGACCGTGGTAAAGCAATCCTCCCATCCCTCGGTGATGGTTTGACTCGGAAGCCGGCAGTGACTGGACGAGCTCGGAATATCGCTGCATCGCGGGCTGGTAAAGCCGGGCGAAGTCGTCGTCATTGACGCCACTCTCTATGCGGATCTGATAGAGAAGGTTGCGATGAGAGGCAAGGAGATCTGCGGGCTCGAAAAACGGGATACCCCGGGGCAACGGGGGATATCGGTGAAAGTGAGGGTCAGGCTTTGGCCAGGGGGCGCGGCGGCCCGGCCCAGGCCCGCTGGTCGCGGGCTTGGCGAATAAGGATCGAATCATGCCCCGGGCCTATTTGAAGGGGCGGCACGAGTAGCGGTAGGTATCGGGAAGCCGATTGGTCGAGACGAATCGCCATTCGGCTTCGGTCAAGTTCTGATTGTTGCAGTACCGGTACCACACCGAACTCTGTACAGCCAAGGACGCGCCGGAGGGCGCATAGGCTCGGTGGTCCGGTGCTGTGGCTTGGGCCAGTGCCGGGCGGTGGTACCAGATGGAATAGCGATAGCCTGGAGGCTGCTCGACGATATCGCGCTGCCGATGATAGTAGGCGGCCGTATGAGTAGTGGGCTCCTGGCCGTCGGCGGGTGGGGTATAGAAATAGGTCGGCTGGACCGGTACCGGTTCAGGGGTAGACGAGCAGCCCGACGCTGCAAAGCCGGCGGCGAGGGCGAGCGGCGCTATAAACCAGGAAGTGCGACTGAACATAGCGTAGAAGCATCCGATGTGATCGCTTGCCGGCGTTTGGCTGCCTGAGATTGTTGGCAGCGCTTGTTGCGGCAGCGCCCCCGATCCTGCACCGGCTCGCCACAGTGGCAGCAGAGACGCTCGAGCTGCTTTTTGATGGCGCAGTATGGACAGGAATACAACTTCGGGGTGATGGGGGAAATGATGTAAGGGACGGAGCAGTCGCCGCACTTGGTCGTGGCGATGGATCCCATTCTGAGTTCCTTGAGAAGAAGTAGCGCCCGGGATATGCCGATCAACTCGTCGTCGAAATCCAGCGCATAGTGCTCGTAGGCATCTACGAATCGCGACGTGTCCTTGCAGTTGACCAGTGAACCACTTGAGACAAGATCGAGCTTGATGAAGCTGTTGGCCAGGTAGCTGGCCAGCCGGTGCGTATTTCTAGTGCTGAAAAAGAAGTCCGGCTTTGTCGGATTTTTCCCACTACGGGCGCTGCATTGGTGCACCTCGTAGTATCTGTCTCGTAGTTCCTTTTTAGTCAGGCCAGGACACATAATTTTGATCTCGTTGATCCTGGCCCCGTACCGGATGAGCCTGTACGACAGGCACACCTCTTCCAGCTTTGAACTCATGTTCCATCCCTCGTTTTAAGCCCCCCGCTACAGTGGGCTATTCCTATTCGACCCTAATTGTTGATGGGACTCGAGGGTTTTACCCCGCGTTTTTCGGCCGCTTTTGGCCGCTGATCACCGACACCATCGCCTCATAGTCAGGCAATGAATCCGCCCCCGGATCAGCCACACATTTACCGCGTGAAACGCAAACTGGCAAGTTTTTTTGTAAGCGCTGTCTTACATGGCGTCATCTTTTCGTGTGCGGCGTGGCCGCAAAACGTTGCAGCGGCAATAAATGCGCCGCAGCCGTGGGCGCGGGCGGCGGTCCACGCCGGCGTGTGCTGGACGGTGCTTTACGGGATCGCATTGAGGGAATCGCGCACTCAGGGCGTCACGTTTACGCGGCCCTGGCCCTGGACTGTGAACTCGCCGGAAGGGCCTCAATACTTTAAGACCAGGGCTGCGGCAAAACGCCATATCGAGACCCTGATTGAGAACGGGCAAAAGAATATCGACGTCGGGCTGATGCAGATCAACTGGCGTTATCACGGACACCGGGTAGATTGGTCGGTAGATGCGCTGCTGGATCCCAGCCGAAATGTGATGGTCGCTGCGGAATACCTGGCCGAGACGATGAGAGAGACTAACGGTGATCTGAAACAAGCCGTTGGTTGGTATCACAATCGGCGACCAGAACGGGCAGAGCCGTATGCCAGCTGGGTGCTGGAAGCCGCCAAGGCAATGGACAAGCAAGGGAGTTGTAGCAGATGGCCATGGAATCACTGAGTCGTCTTTCTGAATCAGGCGCCGTTGAATCGCTGGAACGGATGCGTCGGGACCGCCGGGATCTGAACGCGCTATTTCTGGATCTGCTGATCCGAGGCGGTCGAGCTGATTCGGGAGTCGATGGGTTCGCCGGCGTCAGCCGAGATCTGCTTACCGCGATCACGAAGCTGGATATCGACGGTATCGAACACCTGGAATCTATCAACGTGCCGCTGTTTCAGGTGAGCCGAACTGAAGAAAAAGCGCCAGAGCCAATTGCAGGCGACTGGATGCTTTTCTGTGGCGCTGCCCTGAGCTTCCTAAAAAATCTGTTCGAGGGGAGCTGGACCGCGGTGGTGCTCGAGGTCGGCGGCCGGTGCGGTTGCGAGGCGGAAATCCTCAGTCAGCGGCTGGAGAACCAAATCGACCAGCTGCGAAAGGGTCAGATATCCATCGTGGCAAGGCCCAGCGAAGAAGAGATGATGGCCTACTTCGAGTCAGCGAACCGAATTAACGAGGGCGTGTTGGAGCATGCCGGGATACAACTGCAGGAGCGCATCCGAAACGGTGAGCGCTGCCAGCTTTGCACGGGAAAGTGAGGAAATACCATGAACGAACACGATCATTCCTCTGAGTCCGGTGTTGACAACGCCCTTGCGAGCGGCGTCGATCGGCTGGCCACCATCTTCGAGCAGCACCTCAAGTCCGAAAGAAAGAAACAGAGAAACGCGAAGCTGCGGCTTGTGATCCTGGCCGCGCCTCTTTTCGTCATGCTCTACATGGTGATGGCCGACATGATCCGAGCGACGTATGCGTCCATGTCTAAGGAGTATGTGGCTGTCGTGAAGTTGCGCGGCGCCATTGGAGACGGGAAAGGCCCCTCCACCGGCGATGTGATCCGATCACTGAACAGTGCGTTCGAGGATGGACGTGCCAAGGGCGTTGTCTTGCACGTCAACAGCCCCGGGGGTGGGGCAACTGCGTCGGTGAGAATTCGAGAGAAGATCGACGACCTGAGGGATGCACACCCTGACAAGCGCTTCATCGTGGTGGCCTCGGACATGATCGCCTCGGGCGGATATCTGATCGGCTCAGCCGGCGACAAAATCTACGCGAACCAGACCTCACTCGTAGGCAGCATCGGGGTCATCATGCAAAGCTTCGGCGTAGGCGACGCCCTTGAGAAGCTAGGGATTGAGCCAAGAGTCTTCACTGCCGGCGAAAACAAGACCCGGTTCGATGCCTTCTCGGATGTTTCGGAAGATGACCGTGCCAAGATCGAATCGATGCTGGCGGAGATCCACCAGGTGTTCAAGGATTTCGTGATCGCCGGACGAGGGGATCGACTGGCTGGCAACATCGACGAACTGTTTTCCGGCGACATCTGGGTCGGCACCCAGGCCAAGGAACTCGGCCTGATCGACGGTTTCGCGAGTCTATCTCAGGCGATCGAATCCGAGTTCGGGACCGACAACGCCAGGGACTACGGACCAAACCCCGCGGCATGGGAGCAAATTCTTCAGGCCAGCCAGAACCTGCTCCAGGCGTGGGACCTTGGGACTCATGTGCAGCAGGGGGTGAGGATGGAATTCGCGAGGTAAAAGTCGGGAGCCGAATGCGCCGATTTTGTCCCGTGATACTGCCAAACAGGCTGAAACAGATATCTGCGGATGGCCTGTGATGCGCCGAAAAGGTCCCGCCCTGAAGCCGAGATCGTAAGCGAATCCACATGCGCCGAAAAGGTCCCGGGCTGACACCCCGAGGTTTGCAGGGCGGTGCGCCGAAAGAGTCCCGCCGAAAGCTCGGCGCGGCGGGCTACGAAGAATAAGAACGATCAGACGGGGCAGCGGTACCCGGGGCGGATGCGCCGAATTAGTCCCGGTCATAAGTCGGGATCAATGCCTCGCGTGCTCATGAGCTGGATCACGACCGAGGCGGTGATTACCGGCGAGCGGGACCTGTATCTCGGGCGCTCTCTGAGTGCCTTCATGCGTCGCCTCGGATACAAAGGGCGCTCCGGCGGACGAGGCGGACAGCAGGCGCAGTTCAAGGACCAAGCGCAGCGCCTGTTGTCGTCGTCGTTCTCAGTGCAGTGGCAAACCAAGGACAAGATCGGAACCGGTCACGCCAGCATGCTGGTCGCCGACCGCGCTGAGCTCTGGTGGGATCCGGTCAATCCAGAACAGGACTCGCTATTCGAAAGCACCGTCCGGCTAAGCGAGACATTCCGCGAGCACATCCTTAATGGGCCGGTTCCGTTGGACATGCGCGCATTATCGGTACTCAAGCGCTCCCCCATGGCGCTGGACGCCTATTGCTGGCTCTCTCACCGAATGTTCTACCTGAAAACCCGCGCCCATATCCCATGGGTCTCGTTGCAGAACCAATTCGGCGCAGGCTACCCGAAGACCCCTGAAGGAACCCGCTCCTTCAAGAAAGCGTTTATCGCTCAGCTCAAGCGCGTGAAGACAATTTACCCCGAGGCGAAAGTCGAACCGACCTCCGAATACCTGATACTCCGGCCGAGCCCACCTCATGTGCCTCACGTTTCCATCACAAAAGCGATCAAGGGCGGGAACCGCTAAGTCAGGGCGTGATGCGCGTGCGGATGGCCCGGGAAGTGCCTACCAACAGGTGGAATGCGGCATACGCGTGGTGATGAACTGGAGCCGATCTCGATCCAGGCGGCATCGGCAATGCACGCCGCGTGGTAGCGCAGAACCGCGGTAGAAGCTATTTGTTGGACTCGTGGCCACTCCCGGATGGTTCTATCGCGTGGGGATCAGGCGGCGTTCAACCGCTAATTCTTGGATTCATCATACATACGGATGATGGGCGACTCGAATTGCATCACTTCCTCGGCGTCATTTTCGGCGAAGGTCTGAGCACGCTCTTTTTCCGCTTCTTTGAATCCCATTGCTCGAATATCATTGAAGGTCTCGCTGACCTTTGCAGGGTCAACCGTGACTTCTTCGCCATCGTTGCCGAGACCCAGGAGCGAGGCGAACCAACCGCTGTCACCTTCGCCAGTCGCTGATGCCTGGAAGGTAGGCGGAGCCACGGAACCGTTCTGCAGAGCGGCCTCGTACTCCTGGGCCCCAATAACTCCTTCAGAGGCTTGCCTAGTTAGCTGCCCCCCTGAGTCGCCAACATCCATGTAGTTCTCTCTTAGGCTCCCAGCATCGAACTCGATACCATTGGACTTCATAAGCTCAATGCCATACTGGGACGCACGCTCTTCATTTAGCTCGGAATAGTTGTAGTCGACCGCGCCCATCAACTGATCGATACGGCCCGCGCCGCGATATTCCTCGCCTTCTCCGTATTGCTGTTCGATCACAGTGGAAATCTCAGGATCGGCGAGATCGCGTTTACCCTGGCTGTTCAGGGTGGGGTTTGCGTTTTCTCGGAAGGTATCGTCGAGTTGGCCGGAAAGGTTCTGAACTTCCTGATACTCGGCTCCGCTCATCATGTTGGCAATTGATTGGGTCGACAAAGGCGCATTGTTCTCGAGCCCCTGTTCGATGCGCTGGACGTTCTCGTCGGACAGAGAAATAGCGCCGGTGTCATTGGCGATCAATGCCGCGGAAGAGGTGAAGGTATCCTGATCCCGAGTGAGTTGTTCCTGCATATACTGGCCCGCGAGACGCCCATGAACATCATCTCCGTCAAGCAGGCGGCTAGCCTTTTCCGCAAGGAAGCTGGAGGCGGCACCGACTCCAGCTTTCGGGTCGCTGTTGATGGCGTCATTAGCTTGTTGGTTTCGGTCTTCGAGACGATCTACGCCTTGTTTCACGAACGGTGTTCCATCTGCAAGGACACCAACTGCACTACGATTATAGTTGCCGGTGCCATCTTGGTCTGGCACATTCGCAAGCTCGTTTTCCACTCGATTTCGCTCAGCCTCAAAGTCTCCGCCCATGTTTGACTTGGCCTGCTGGATTTCTTGTCGCTGCTTGCCCATATCAACTGGCTCGGGGCCTTCGGTGGGTGTCCCCGAATAAATGTTCTGGAATTGCTCGAGACTGCCGGCTAGCGCCTGTGCATCCTGGTTGGGGTTGTTTTTAAGGCCCGGGATGAATTCTGATACATCTCCTTCACGGATACCTCCCAGGAGCGCTTCCCTGTAACCCGTGGCCTCGAGCTGGGGATTGCCCGCAAAGTCCTGGCCGGTCTGCTGAGCCCACTGTGAGGCGGATGCTTGAAGCGAGGTCATGGCGATGCTGGAGCTGCCAGAGATCTGTTGCTGGAAAGCCTGGCTCTCGGACAGCGACTCATTCATCTCACTAATAGCCGCCTTGGTTTCGGTGTAGCTATCCTGATCTTGCTGCTGGACCATGCGGGAGATTGAGTCAGTGGTGGACTTGTCCTGGCTCCGGGATACTGTCTGCATCAACTGAGTCGACTGATCCTGGTCGGTTGAGATCTTGAGAAGGCTCTGAACGTCTGACTTGCCTTGTTCGGTTTTCCCGTATTCTGTTTTAGATAGGTTTTCTGCCGCAGCGCGAACCTGCGCCTGGGCGCCCGCGCCCTGGTTCCCAATGCCGAAGCCTCCGGAGAGATGGGAGGTGAGGTTCAAAGCTCGGGCTTGTCTCTCATTGAGCCCGAGCTCTCGCGAAAAACCCTGACCGAGAATGTCTTTGACTTCAGCTGAAAAGCTCTCCGACAGCTGTGAACTGGTACCGGTACTCGAGGTGTCGGAAGTCTTCCTCAACTGACCAGCCGCGTTCATCACGCCCTCGCTAGTCATGAAGTTCGAGGCTGTGGATGACATCGCTTTCTCAGTCGCCTGCATCGACGCTGTGGTCGCGTTGGACATCGCCGTGGATGCTTGAATAGTGCCCGAGGCCGAATCCTGCTCAGGGTTGAAGCCGTAGGTGGCCTGGCCGGCATTGTCAATACTGGCAGACATCTGCCCGACCTTTGTGGCCAGTCCGGAATTGGACGCCGGCGACGGCGCCGCGAAGGCCTCATTCGCGCCTTCAGCACTGGCCAAGTTGCGCGCCAGCGCGGTGGCTGTGATGGCGCTTCCGTAAAGAAGCATGAGCACCAATGCGGGCGTTGCGGCTATCAACATGCCGGTGACGCCGATCCAGTCAGCGAGAGTGGCGTTGAACCGCCATAGCCCCTGCATGCTGCCGATGGCCGCATCCAGGTTACTGCCGGATGCAAAGGTCTCCATGTCGCGGTTAATCACCAACCAGGCATAGAGCTTGATGATAGCCATGATCGGTAGCCACAGTTGCACCCAGATGGTGATAAGCAGGTACTTGCTCGCCAGCTTGATGCCCATCGGTCCAAGCACCACCAGAAAAGCCACGAGAGGTGAGACCGCATAGACGAATGTTTCCAGAAAGGTCATGACCGGCTGCATGATCTCCTGGAAGGTGGACCCATTGAGCGAGAGTTTGAGGTTTCGCCGGTTTCGATTTTCCTCCAGCAACATGGCCGCGGTGGTATCGCCGCGGGAGATATATCCTTTCTGCATGCCCTCGTCGACATAGCGCATGAAGATGCTATTGAGCATCCAGCGGTTCGCATCGATGCCGTTGTCAAGAAGAGAGTGAAGGACGTTCTCGACGTAATCCTCGCCGTGATCTATGTCGTTGATAGAAAGAACATCGTTGACTCGAGCCCGCAGAGTGCCATCAGAACGAATGGACGAAAGCATGTTCTCAATACGCCCGGTCGCCGCGAGGCAACTGATGTTGTCGTAACTCCCGGTGTTCTCCTTATAGAGCATGTAGCTGGTGGCAGAGGGATACTTGATCCCGTCCCACGCGTAGGGGTCGGTATAGATCGAGTCGGGATCCAGGCGTCGATCACTGATCCCTCGCATCGTGCAGCGCGCGACATACTCCGGGATGTTGTGACGCAACTGACCCTGTGGCCCGTCCGGGGAAAACGTGACGTTGCGCAGATTGAGAAGTGCATATAAGGGTTTGGTGAAGGCCTCCTCGAAGATGCCTTCGTAGGGTGCGGTGGTGCTCCCAACTGGAGAGAAGCCTTGCTCGAAGAGTTCAGTCAGCGCGACGCCGATGGTGGAGACGGTCTGGCCGATGGCCGCGACACCTACCGGAACATTATCGACTGTCTGAGTTGCACCCGTGTAGACGTCCTCGATAATCACCGTGCCCTTAGGAATGAACATCACGCCGTAGATGATGAAGGCAATGAGCGCATGCTGAATCTCGAACTTGGTATCCATCACAGCGCGGATAGATACCAGGAGTACGCCGAGCAGAAAGCCGACTGATACGAGACCCCTGAAGTCGTCGGTATTGGTGATCAGGGCAATTCCCTTCATCACCTCGAAGAGGAAACGAGAGTCGCCGATAGCAAAGATTTCGTACATGCTTTAGACCCGAGGGGTGGCTGCTGACAGCTCAGTTATTCACTAAAAGCGAGATCAGGAACCGCGAAGTTCTGACCGCGAGTGGAATCCTGAACGATGCTGTGGGCTTGCAGAAGGGCGACAAGCTGATCCTCCTCCTCCTTGATTCGGATCGACTGCTCGCGAAGTTCTTCGCGGACGGTCCGAATGCGATCGAGAAGAACGGAAAATTTGACATTGTCGGTCTCGATGGCCTTCGCCGTGACTGCCTCGTCGACCGCGCCGAGTACCTCGCTGAGCAGGCGATTGACCATTTCGAGGGAGATGATGTCGACCATCTGACGCGCGAAGTTGTTGGCGGCGCCGGGGTAAGGCGCGGTTTCAGTCAGGATCGGAATAATGGGAAGCTCGGTGGCACCGATGAGCGCCTCGCTGATGGCGTCAAAGCCTGCCGTGTCCTGCTCGATGGCGGCCAGAATGCCGATAGTCGCGGGCATCCCGTACTGCGCTGACCCACCGAACATGATGTGTCCGACGCGATCACGAAGACCCTGGAAGTCGGGATCCGCAGCGATGCGAACCACGTCAGTGCACTTGTTATCGGGGTCCTCCCCAGCGGGCGGGCACGACAGGATTTCGGGATTGTCGTCGCCCTCCCCTGCCTCGCGATTTCCGTCGAGCAGATGGGACAACGTAATGCCATGGCCGATGGGGTTGATCTCTAGGGTCTTCTGCCCACCATTGTCGACGAGCTTGGTCACGACGGTACCAGTGATGGACTGAAGCTGTTCCAGGAACGCGCGACGACCATCGTCATCAAGGCCCGCTATGAATTCGTCGGCGACCTGCGCATCACGCATGGCCACATAGACGAGATTCGCATTCCAGTATTTCTCCGCCAGAGCTGGATTGTCGTCAGCAGCTTCGGTGACCGGGTCCGTGCCTTTCGCGTTTGCTTCGATCTCGCGTTCCAGCCAGCTGTTGGCACTGGCGGCAGCTTCCTCGAAGGCATTGCCTTCCATGGAGCTTTTCATCGCCGGACCGATGCCGGTGACATCGTCGACGAGCCATTTGGCCATCTGACAGCTGTTGCGGGCTTCCTGGGCGAGCTGGCCAATCCGTCGCTCGAGGTTACGCATGATCTCGGCACAAGTAGGACAGACAGCGTCAATCCCGAGCTGGAAGAAATAACCAACTGCGTTGCTCATGATGCTGCGCAGATACTCGGTGAACTCATCCAGGTTGATGAATGAGAAGGCTCCACCAAATAGTGAGATGCCCCCACATCCGGCATTGAATTCAGGCGCCTGGAGGTTGAACAGGGCCGGTGCGCGAAGCTTGTTTCGGACCTCGACGCCGCCGCCGGTGAGCACCCCGCGACGCGATCCCTCATAAGCACCCGGCGCTGTCGTATTGACCATCGCGCCAAACATGTCGTCCATCTCCTCTTGGAGGCTGGCTCGGGCCGGGGATGTCGTAACAAGAAGCAGCGAGAGGAACACGGCTGCGATAGCGATTCGATTCGGGCTCATTGGGATTCTCCATTGGCAACCCGGGAACGAAGAAAACGGATGATCTCGGCCGGATCCTCGGTGGCGGCCTCGTCGGGCAGCTCGTCGGGATCGAGAGAGATGAGGTAGTTGTCGCGAGGCTTGGTTGCCTCATACTCGGCTTTGGTGATCC
Organism: Salinisphaeraceae bacterium; assembly: GCA_040222795.1. Lineage (GTDB taxonomy): Bacteria > Pseudomonadota > Gammaproteobacteria > Nevskiales > Salinisphaeraceae > Spectribacter. The sequence continues at coordinate 2,173 of JAVKCJ010000037.1, read as the reverse complement.
AGCCCTCGGTTACGGCATGTGCCAATACGCCGGACTCCAGGTCGTTCATGGAAAGGAAGCTGCTGGTCAAGTGGACGGGGCGCTTAGCGCCATAGGCCATGAACACGGCCGGCATCGCCGGTGGGGAAAGCTTGAATGCGAGCTCAGGACTGACCACGATCTCGTCCTCAGGCACGCCTTTGAGGGTGGCACCATCGGCGGATATCCAGCTGACCTCCATGTCGTATTTCCCCGCCAGGGATTTGAGAGGAGTCACCTGGAGATCGCAGAGCTTGCAGCTCTCATCAAAGACGTAGATCAGCCCGCCGTTTCTGGCCACCTGGCCGAGGGCTTTCGTCCTGGCCTGATCAGCCCGACGTGAGAGCATCTGCTGAGCGCCCTGGGCCAGGGGTCGGCGGATGCTGGCATCGAGCAAGGGGTCGGTGCGGATGGCGACCTGGGTGGCGTCGGCGAAGCGGGTGCTTCGATCCATCATCAGTCGCTGCAGATACAGATAGGCAGTGACGTTTTCCATGCTGGGATCGTCAAGTGCCTGCCAAAGATAGGTTTCGAGATTCTCGCGCAGCCAGGCCGACGACATGGCCGGCGGCCCCTGTTGCGCCTCGCCGGGCTCCGGCGGCGAAGACGCCATCACAGGCGGCTGGGGCTGGATAGGTTCGGGCCTGATGACCTTGACCTGTCCCTTGGGTGGCGGTGGCGTCAGCTCAGGTGGCTCGATATCCGGCAGTGGTTCCGGCTCCGGTTCGTACCAGAACCAGCCGCGCTCGTTGTCATCGTAGTATCGATCCGGCTGCCCAGCGGCTATTGCCGGGACAGCCAGGGCGGCAACGAATATGATGTGGGCGCACTTAACCATGTTCCCAAGGTAGCGCCGGCGCGCGGGGGAAGGTGGGGTTAAAAGCGGGCCGTTTGCAAGGGGTTAGCGGCCTGATCAGAAGGAGGTTGAGAGAAAATCATCCAGCGCAGTGACGTACTGAACATCCGGTGCGTCCGAATCGACCGACAGCGTCGACCAGTACAGATACGCCGCTTCTTCCGTGGGGAATGGCGTGGTGGTCAGCCGGTATCGCACGGTACCGAAATAATCGGAACGCGAGAGTACGCCATTGGACATCCCGAACTGGTCGAGGATGGTGTCACTGGGGCGATCCTCCCCGACCCAGAGCTGCACCACATAGCCGGTAGCGCCATCGAGCGCATCCGGTTCCTGGGTGAGGTCAATCAGGCCGGGCGGATAAGCGGCCTTTGACATCGGCGCGTCTTCCACGACGACGGTGTCTGGCTGGGAAGGCGAGATGGGGTCGTAGGTGCGGGTGGACACACTGACATCGGCGAGGGTTTGACCATCCACGCGCGACAGACAGATGTAGGGATCATCCGTGGTGGGGCTGCCGATGTAGGCGACACTCCGGTTTCCGATGCGCTCGTTCCAGTTGAGGATGGATTCGTAGCCCTGGGTCCAGACGATCGTGCGAAAACGAGGGATCGCCAGGCGCGTGGTGCGAAGCGATCGCATGACCTGGCGTTCGTATTCGGAGTCCCCGATGCATTCCGTGGCAATGGTCCGGTCACCAGTCTCGGGGTCGGGCACATTGTTCACTTCGATCTTGCATGAACCATTGGCGCGCACGTTGCGGGAAAAAGCCGCCTGCAGGCGATCCATGGCTGCCTGACGCTCACTGGTCGAGCCGCGGTCGACCATCTCTCCGACGCCGGGTTCCTGGAGGGACGGCGGACGGTAGTTTGACGGGGAATTAGCACAGGCCGACAACAGTAGAAGCGAAGCCGGGGCAAGCAGCCAGTTGAGGCGTTTGAACATGAGCGGACGCGTTGTCTGATTCATTGGAGCATGATCGTCTGATCGGGCAAGGGCGTTCGCGTTTTAACACCCCGGATTAGAGGCGCTTTTTGTGTCTTGGCCCGACGTGCCGACGTTGGTTGGTTAAAAAGTCATCAATCTGTAACGCTGCCGATGAGCGCAACCAATCCGGCTGAAGCGCATCGGCTTACTCACAAAGTTATCCACAGCTCCTTTTTAGCGAGAGCAGAAAAAGAACTATAACAAAATAATTTTATTGATGTTTTGTATTGCACACTTTTTGTTAGACTCGGCCCAAAGGCCGTGAATTTTTGCGCAAACAGAGAGCATGGATTGCACGCTGAGAGGGACCAG
>JAVKCJ010000036.1:0-110405 GCA_040222795.1 Salinisphaeraceae bacterium | reverse complement strand
GAAGCCGGCGTAGAAGAAGATGCCTTCGAAGATGACGTAGAAGGCGATCAGGTCACGCAGGAACTTCTGGTCGTTTTCCGGGGTGCCGGTGGTGAAGTCCGGGTCGTTCAGGCTCTGGGTGTACTGCATGGCCCAGGCGGCTTTGTCGTGAACGCTGGGCAACTCGCGGTACATGTTGAAGATTTCGCCCTCGTCCAGGTTCAGGCTTTCCACGATGTACTGGAAGCAGTGACCGTGGACAGCCTCCTCGAAGGCCTGGCGCAACAGGTACTGGCGGCATTCGGGGTTGGTCAGGTGCTTGTAGATGCCCAGCACCAGGTTGTTGGCCACCAGCGATTCGCTGGACGCGAAGAAGCCGAATCCTCGTTTCAGAATCAGGCGCTCATCGTCGGACAGGGCGTCCGGGTCCTGCCACATGGCGATATCCGGGGCCATGCTGATTTCCTGCGGCATCCAGTGGTTGGCACAGCCGGTCAGGTATTTCTCCCACGCCCACTGGTACTTGAACGGCACCAGCTGATTGACGTCCGCGCGGCAGTTGATGATCGCCTTGTCGTCGACCTCGACGCGGCCGGCGCCCATTTCGACTTGCTCCAGCCCGGTGACGGCATTGCTATCCTGGCCCGTATCGCCGGCGTCATCCTGCTTCCGAAGCTCACCATCGCCTACCGCCTTCGGGTCGGGCGCCTCGGCCGGCGTCGTGGGATGCACCTTGGTCGGTGTGGGCTCAGTGGGACGATCGTCTTGCCATTCAAGCATGGCTTCCTCCGTAAGGCTTGCTGGTGACCGTGCTGGTCTGGGATGGAAAGCCCGCCGTTGCTACTGCCCGACGCTGATGACCTTGTTTGCGCGGATGGCACGCCACTCGCCGTTGTCCTGCTCACGCATCAACAGCTTTAGTCCGCTGCGCTCGGTCCAGTCGTCAACGACCACCGTCATGTTCACGAGAAGCTCGCGGTCTCCGCTTTCCAGTTGTTCGTCAGAACGGATCTCCAGGTCCTGAATCACAACTTCATTGCCCTGAGGCAGTCCGTTGATTTCCAGCATCCGCCGGCGATCCTCGGGATCGTCCATGAAACCCACGAGATTCTGCTTGGTCCGGGCCAGTTCCTGCTCATAGTTCTGCTTGATGATCTGGCGCACCTCTTCTTCGCCCGGGCCGCCACCCGAGCAAGCCCCGAGCATCAGGGAAAGCGCGACAACCGGCATCAGCATCTTGGTTTTCATTTTCTGCTCCAGTAGGCATGAAGCCAGCGTGTCGCCAGCCTGGTCGTCGCAAACCCTGGCACATGGCAGAGATCGCGTGTCTTGTCTGACTAAAGGGCAGGGGTCACAAATTCGGTCGATGAGGCGTGGTCGGGATATCCTCTCGCCGCGCCACGGCATATACTGTACGCCCATACAGCTACCCGAGACGAGCATGACCAAACGCCAACCCGATCTGCTGGCCTGGGAGTTCGTCAACAGTGACCGACATCACCAGATGACCTGGGCCAACACCCGTAAGCGAGACCTCGAAAGGCTGATCCAAGGATTCGCCGAGAGCGTCGAGGCGGCCACGATGGGTACCGGGACCCCCGAGTACATGGCCGATCAGCGGGATAGCGTGATTGCCTGCGTCGAGCACGTCTTTGAACGCGCCATCGCCATCAACCAGGAGCGACAGCGGCAGAACACGCCGGTTGGGATGGATCGCGTAAGTGGCCAGGCGTCTGGGAAAGGATCGTGACAGTCCCGGTCCGGTGTCACGATCTACTGACGCGGCTGCGCAACACGAGGCGGGGTGCGTATGCCGATATTCAGGCCCGGCGGGCAGAGAGCGGCATCGTATCGCGGTAGTTGCGGTCGGCTCCGGAATAAGGTAAAATTCGTTAATAATCAGTCTTTTACATAATGCACATTATGCGGCCGACAGAGTATATTATGCGTGCCGGAAACATATTATGATCAGATCGGGCATGTTCACCGGTGTTGCGGTTACTGGACGAGGTAGAGATGGCCCAGCGGTTCCTGACCGTCTTGGTGTTTGCCGACAAGCGTTGGCATGACCCAGATGAGCTTCTGCTGGGCCCGACCTGGGCCAAATCGCTGACGCCGCCAGTGCCCACGACGCCAATGAAGGCGCCTCTGGTCGTTCGACTCATCCTGACTGCGGTTTGCGCTCTGGGTGTCCGGAAGGTTCAGCCCGCAGATCGTCACCGCGGTATACCCCAGAGACGCGAGCTTCGACTTCGCCCGCCTGGCTTCCTTAGGCTGCCCTGATTCGGCCTTGGCCACCAATTTCGCCGGCGCACCCTCTGGCCAGGTGCTTGTCCGATCCTGCTGGTACATCGTCAGGTAACACAGCGCATTGATGCCCATTTTCATGGCCCCCATCACCGCCTCCTGACGCTGCTGCGTTTGCTCTTGCTCACGCTGTGCGCGCTGTCGCGTCACGACCCTTGTCGTCTCCGCGCCCGGGATGAGCCCCTCCTTGCCTAGCACTGAAGCCTGTTGCTCGAAGGATTGATGCCCGGTGGTCTTCTCCTCCTCTAGCTGTGCTTGCCGATTCGAATAGAGCTGGTCCAGCGCCTGACCCGCCCCCATGTGCAAGGTATCGCCGTGGAAGGACTGCACCGAGATAGGTTCGCCGCATAGAACCCACTCTCGCGCCTGGCGCATGTCTTTCGCCGAGGCGACCAGGCAGAACCCGAGCATCTGGTTCTGCTCGTCCCAATGCACGTAGCATCCTTCGATAAAGCGCCCCTCCTCGACCTCGAATTTCCAGTCGCCCGTCCCCCAGTGGAGATACTGGCCTGCATACGGCGTGACGATCATGTCCATCGGGATATCTTCGATATCCGTGTCATGGAACAGCCTGACCATGGCCGGCGGGAGGTCGAATATCTGGCTCCCAGACCCCACGAATCGGCGATGCGCCTCAATCAACGAGAGTTCATTGTTGATGATCGTCATGCCGACCGAGGCCGGTGCGCCCCTGATCGGCGCCTGCGACAACTCGTCGTTGTACCCCTGCATGATCCTGGCCAGGACTGATTCATATTCCACGACATTCATCAGCCCGGACCCGGATACCTGGGCTGCCAGCTCCTTCACATACCCTCGCGTGGCGCGATATCGCTCCGGGAAATACCGGAACAACGGCGGCTCACGCTCGACTCTGGGCGCAACAGGTAGAACTGTGCATTCGTCGCCCTTAACGCGGATGGCCGCGCACAGCAGGGTCGCGATGCCCGGGTATTCCAGCGCCCCGGACCAGGTGTCCCATGTCCTGTAGCCGAGATCAGATCTCGGGTCCCGGAAGCCCATCGTGACCCGCATAGAGTGGCTTTTGTCGCCGTTGCCAGCAGGGTCATACTCGATCTTTTGCCACGTTGAATAGGGCAATGGATGATCACCGGCGAGATGATGAGACATGGCCTCGTCGGCGTCTCCTTGCCACTCGGACAACTCGTTGTTGCCCATGCCTGAAATGTCGTCAATGTGGCTCAGGAATTCGTCGACCTCATCAAGGAAAATTTCTTCCAGTAGCGCCTCGCGCATGCCGTCAGAGGTAACGATTCGGCGCACCAGCCGCTCAAGAGCGTCCACATCGCCGAGGTTGCACAAGGACTCACAACACTGCGCGAGCGTGTACCGCCAATCCTCGTATTGGTCATCTGCGGGATCGGCCCGCGACTGCAAAACGGCAATGAGCGATGCCGCGCTGGAATGGTTCATGGGGCACCTCAACCAGGTGATTCGGAATCGAGCAGAGTGGTTTGGACCGGCAACCATGGGATGCCAGTGACGGTCCTGGAAGGAGGGTATGCCCCGGTCTTCGGCCGATCAATCGAGACCAGGCGGGAAATCCAGGTCGGGTGTAACGCGGAAGGTGATATCGACCGGTCCGAAGTCGTTACCGTCGACGGGGGTAACATTCATGACAGTGGTCTGGAAGTCATCCTCATAGAGGTTGTTCATGGCGTCGCCGAGCGAATCCTCGAGGGCAGTCAAGGGCAGAGATTTGACTGCTGCCCAGGGCATCGGGATCAAGGCCAGGTAATTCATTACGGCGTTCGAAATTGCCTCGATCGGATCGCCATCCGTTCGCGCTTCTTCCTCAACCTCCTTGATCTTGCGCTTTTCAACCATCTGCCATGCACTGCTCACCCGATCAGCGAAGGTCTTCTGGAAATCCTTCACCTCATCGAGGTAATGGAGCTTGCTCAGGATATCCAGTAGCACTGCGGGGTCGGCCTGCTCCCCGTACCCCGTCTGCACTGCCGCCCACTGCGGCACGGCCTGGTACTTCTCGACCAGCACTTTCATCAGGCTGGGGAATGCCTGCTGGAGGGGATGAGGGGTTGTCATCTGGCGGCTCCTTCGACTCAGCGCGGTTGGTTCTGCGCATCGGTTCGATGCAACAACAAATTAGGCAGCGGCCTGTACCGCGGCCGTGGCACGTCGACCAGGCACGCCAGGAGGCCGGCGAGCCCCGGTCTTCGGCATCAGCGCTACCCCGCCGAATGGCCGATCATCCGAAGCCACATACCGGATCAATTCTTTGTAGGTCACTTCCGAATCGTACCGCCCGGCCCACCTGGAGATAAGATCGCGCATGCGCTTTAGCGCCGTGTTTCGAATCTGACAGACCCGGGATTCGGAGATGCCAAGCGCGGCCGCAATATCTGGATTCGCCCAGGCGTCACGAAAGCGTCGATCCAGAACTGTCCGACTACGGGAGTCGAGCGCGCGTCGAGCCCGTGCCATCATCCTGTCCAGCTCGATAGATGCCAGCAGATCATCCGGAGCAGCGTGACTCATATCGACAATGGTGTCGTAGACACTACCCTGCTCGTTGACATCTTGCGCGCTCACAACCTGAGAGCTAACGCTGTCATCCTGCTGTTCGCGATAATCCTCGAGATCAATACCCAGTGACTGTGCCACCGCGGCATCCGATACCGGGCCGCCCTTGTCCTGCTCCAGTCGTGCCCGCTCCTGGTCGGCAGCGCGCCGGCCCCGGTGGACCGAGCGAGGCGTCCAGTCCCCGCGGCGGATTTCATCGACCATCGCGCCATGTATCCGGCGCCAGGCGAACGTACTAAAGCGTGCGGGCCCACCTTCCCGGTAACGGCGCCGCGCCTCGAGTAGGCCCAGAAAGCCGGCCTGTACGAGATCGTCGAACTCGACACAATCGGGCAGGCCATGAAGTAGCTGTCGGGCGATCGCACGGACTGTCGGCTGATATTTCGAGACCAGGTCCGATTCACTCAATTCGATTACTGTCACGGGTTCAACCGGTTCTGCCGAGCACTTGCACCCAGCTCGATGAATGGCGATTCCATGAAGTATTAAAGGGGGGCCGTCCAAACCTCCCAGGTCATCCGGTGGAGCCGGACGGAGTGTTACTGAGAGGTCTGGCTGGTCACAGTCAAGGCAAGACTGGCCCGGTGCGGCGAGACGGGGTCGGCTTCCAGGCTTGTCAGGCGCACCTCGACTGGGGCTTCCAGATACTGGCTTAGGAACGCGGAAAGAGCCTCGTCCAGATCCTTCAGGGGAATTTCCTTGAGCAACTCGATCGGCTGTGGCGTGTTGTATATGTCGTCGAACATCTTCGAGAACATATCTGGATCGACTGACACAGGCTCTCGCGTTTCGGCTTCCGAACCCGACTCTTGCTCACTGAGCTTGACCTGCTCTATCGCATCATCGATTTCCGCACGGTAAGCACGGCAGAAGTCAATTACCGGTGCCTGGTCTCGATTGGCCTCAAGCGTCGACAGCACATGCTTCAAGTCCGGATATCTCCCCTGCTCCACCTCGTTGATCCCGGTCGTGACGGTCACATGGCAGTCCCGATAGAGAGATTCGAAGAGGGGCACGGCCAGTTCCTGAAGGCGATGGACGGACATTTTCTTACCAGCCACGATAGGACCGCATGAGTTCGGCGATCACCTCGATACGCGAGGGATCGAGTTGTGCCGCCAGTGCGCCAGGATTGCCCATGTCGTTGAATTGATCGGATAGCTCCTTCGCCCATTCCCGGTTGAAGAAGGAGCACATGGCCACCAGGAACCGACGCTCGCCGCCGGACAGGACCCCGATGTCGTTCTCAACGGTCTCCCATGAAGGCCGAAGGTCCTCCTTGTCCATCGCCTCATCGACGCTGGCCGACCGTACCTCGAAGAATCGTTCGCCGGCGATCTTGACGCCGGTTTTCCAGGCAGCCAGAAACTGCAGATCCTTCACCCTATCGATCTCCTCGTTTCGCAAGACCTCCTCCAGGGATTCCCTGGAATCGGAAACTAGCACTCGCCCGCTGGGCAAGTCCGTCTCGAATTGCCCGTCAGAGCGTTCGCGCGGCGTCTTCACATTGCTCCCCTGCATGTCCCTCAGAATGCCAAGCCCGAGCTACCCAGTCTTCGCTCAGCGCGTCATGTACATCCGGCCAATTTCGCCATCGGCAAACAGCATCACGCTGTCGCCTTCGATTTCCGCATCATCCATGTCGGGCTCGAGACGCAGTTCGTATTCATCGCTCTCGAAACCATACTTCAGGACCAAGGCCCCCGACTCCGACAGCCCAACGCTCTTGAACGGATAGGCCTCACCTTCACCGATAATTGGCTCCACCATCAAGGCTCGATTCGCCTTCGTGGCCTTGTCCGCCAGTCCTTCGATGTCCACCACCAGGTCTTTCACGTCGTTCTCCGCAGTCATGGGATTTCACCGATCTAAAGCACCCGAGTGTCAAGTAACGGACCATCCGTTGAAGACGCGGGGGCTGTCGATCGCACCGCCCGGCGCTATTTGCCGTTTGGACCCGACACCGACAAGGTCTTTCGCACGTCATCAGCCAGGCGATGATATCCGTCGGCCTCAACGGTATCCGCCCATGCCCGGATGGCGGGGCCGGAATTCGGATCTGACATCTCCAGTACGATGCACGGCCCCACCGGCTTGCCGTCGACCCGTTCCACCCGGTAGTTCTCGATCAACCCCTGTTCTCTACTCACGATTTGAACCTCCGTTTTGTGCCTGATTTTGCGCGCGCTCCGGGATTGAACCGCGCCTCAAATGCGCGGTCGCCATACCGCCCATCAGTTACATAAAGGAGCGACTGAAACAGTTATAGACGCCATGATTGCGTTATAAGCCAAAATGTCCATACCTCTGACAGGAAAGAAGAATTGTCCCGAAAATGTATTGCGGCGGTCATTTTACGCTGGCACGTTCGAGTTTCCTGACAACGAAGGTAAGGAGTATCTGAATGTTTCGTAAGTGTGTTGCTGTAATCGGTCTCGGCATGGCCGTGACGTTGCCGGTTTCCGCCCAGGAGCTGCCCGTCCCCACCGACCTGCTTGGTGGCGACAACCCCCTCACCGGTGTCACCGATGGGCTTCTCGGCGGCGACCTGGCCGGCGGTCTGCTCGATGGCGGTCTCCCGGGTGGCGATTTGCTCGGTGGCGGTCTGCCGGGCGCCGACCTCCTGGGCGGCGATCTGGTCGGCGGACTGCTCAATGACGGCACCCTGTCCATCGAAGAAGGCCCGCTGAGCATCCTGCTCAGTGCCGACGGTACCCTGGTCGACCTGATCTCCGGCGGCGTCCAGCCGCAGACGATTGGCGACAACCCGCTGGCTGGGCTGCCGGTGGGCCCGGAGCTGCTGTCCGAACTGATCGCCAATGACCTGCTGGGTGAACTCCAGACCCTGCCTGAGACCGTCCTCGGCGGCCTGGGTGGACTGGGCGACCAGCTCCCGACTCCCCCGGCGTCCTAAGCACCCCGCGGTAGTCGACATGGCCCCGGCCGGGAAACTGGCCGGGGCTTTTTCATGGTCAAGAGGTCGGGTTGCTGTCCGCTGTTCGTTGCTGCGCAACCGTCAGGACATCAATGCTTTCGTTCACTTCGCTGGCACCCTCGTCGAAATACCCGATGAAGGCGTTACGTGACCGATGCGCGGTCATGGCCATCGTGGCGGCCTCGCCACGCCTCTGTCGTCCCGCTTCGGTCACGAAGCCAGCCCGAAGCGAATGTGGCGAAAGATCGACATCGGCGCCGACCTCCCGGAAGCGAGACTTGATCAGGTAGTAGATGCCGCTGTCCGACAGCGCGGCCGGCAGCACCCGTCCGGATTTGCTTATCCGCCTGAACAACGGTCCGTGACCGATGTCGGCGGCCACCAGCCATGCATCCAGAGCCCGGGCGGCCAGCGGCGGCATCGTCACGCCTAGCCCCTTGCCCTGCTGGTCGGTTTTCGAGCGACGGATGATCAGGCGATACGTGGGCTCACTATCATGGACCCGCGGCATCAGATCCCGTACCGCTAGCCTGGCCAGCTCAGATCGCCGGCGGCCGCCGGCACCGAAGCCAACCAGAATGAGTGCCCGATCGCGTTTGGCAGTGATGGATAGGTGCCGATTGGCGGAGTTCGCCTCGGCATCCAGCCGAGCCATCAGCTCGAACAGAAGTTCCGGGGTCAGCGCCCGGGTTGACGACGGGAGCTTCTGCTGGCGCGACGGATCGCTGGCCATGTCAGCGCGAACATCGCGCAGGTACTGCTTGACTGCGGCAGTATCCGTAGGCGATGCCATCCCCGCCATGCGGTGGGCCCGCCCGAGCATGGCCAGGCGCTGCTTGAGCGTGTTGAACGACCACGGCCCCAGGGACTTCTTCAACGGTTGCTCACCGGGCGCCAGTCCACGTCGGCTGGTCAGAGCCAGATCCACCTCGCTTGGCGGCCCGAACGCATGGTCGTTGATGAAGGTCCGGATGTGATCCAGAGACGCCGGCGGGAAAGTCTCCGCCGTGGCCTGGCCGTATCGCAGTTGCAACCACCGGAAGTAGTAGCGAACCGAGAACCCCATCGCTCGATAGGTGCTCTGGGATCGCCGGCGGCCCAGCACTCGCCGGGTCCGGGCTCGATCCTCGGCGTCCATCTCGTCGAGCCGCCGATAGAAGGCATCAAGCTCCGGTTCGAGCGCCGCGGCTTCTTTGAACTTCGCAATCTCGCCGCTCATTGCGGGATACCAGCCTCCTGACACTACCGGGAGTGTAAGCCGTACCGCGCAGCTCAGCGCGGCTCCCCGCGTTTGCGGGTGTCATTGCCACTTCGAATTGGGCCCGGAGCGTCCCAGTCGATTATCCCCGCATTCGCGGGTGATACTCATGGACTTCAAATGAATGAAGGGCATGGTTCGAAAATCCCCGCGCATGCGGGTGACGCAGAACCCAGCAGGTTCTGGCCCTCAGCAGCTGCCGTATATCCCCGCGCGTGCGGGTGACGCCTGTGCGCGCACATGCTCAGCACGCCCCTGCCGCGAAAATCCCCGCGCATGCGGGTGACACTCGGTCGAATACAGCCATCGGTATGGTCACCCGAAAATCCCCGCGCGTGCGGGTGACACCCGTGGCGAGGTCCCGCAGAACAGTAAGCCACGGCCGAAAATCCCCGCGTGCGCGGGTAACACTCCATTGTGCCGAACCAGCGCTCGATGTGGCCCCGGAAATCCCCGCGGGTGCGGGTGACACGTCAGCGCTGTTCAGTCTGTGGTTGTTATCAGTCCGGAAATCCCCGCGCATGCGGGTGACACGGCGATGGTGATTTTTTCCATTTATTCAGGACTCGGAAATCCCCGCACATGCGGGTGACAATCCCGCTGATACTGCGCGAACAACGCTTCGCGCCGAAAATCCCCGCGTGCGCGGGTGACACATATGCTCCAGCTCGCGCTGCCAATAATCCTCCCGGAAATCCCCGCATAAGCGGATGATACTAGCCACCGATGGTCTAACTCGGGACCTCGCCCGATATACCCGCGCATGCGGGTGACACGGGCCGCGTGCCAGGTCGCAGCGCGATGCATTGCGAAAATCCCCGCGCGTGCGGGTGACACTCTCTGCACCCTTTCAAGCCCCTTCTGAGCCCCCGGAAATCCCCGCGTGCGCGGGTGACACACGGCCGACCGCGGGGTGGCGGTAGCTGCGTTCCGGAAATCCCCGCGTGCGCGGGTGACACGCCGTCGGCTGCCAACTCCGGTTTTGAAATTGCCCGAAAATCCCCGCGCGTGCGAGTGACACCACAGCTAAAAGCACTGCTACAGCCATCGGGAACAGAAATCCCCGCGGGTGCGGGTGACAACACTCCACCTCGCCGATCTTGCGGGCCAAGCCCTCGCGATAATCCCCGCGCGTGCGGGTGATACTCGCCCTTTGTGGAGACCAGCTGCCGGGCGAAACCCGAAAATCCCCGCGTGCGTGGGTGACAGTACCAACCAGCTGCCCCCCCCCCTATTAACTGGCGGAAATGCCAGCATTATTGGGTGATAAACGCCCAGGCTATCAATCCGACGCTGGCCGATCCGGAAATCCCCGCGTGTTCGGGTGACAAACCACATGGCCCGCCTGCTACGTAATACCGGCCGGAAATCCCCGCATATGCGGGTGACACGCATCCACCAGGCGTGCCTCGTATTTATCGAGGCGAAAATCCCCGCGTGCGCGGGTGACACCTCGGCTCCGGTGACTGGATCGCGTGATAACACCGAAAATCCCCGCGTGCGCGGGTGACACGGCATCATCGAAACGGGCGACCCGAATTACCGACCGGAAATCCCCGCGTGCGCGGGTGACACAAACACTTGGTGAGCCCGCGCAGGCCGCCGGGCCGGAAATCCCCGCGTGCGCGGGTGACACCGTAGGGGGTGGAGCACTACCCATACCCAGAGCCGGAAATCCCCGCGTGCGCGGGTGACACTCTCCAGGATTAATTTGCAAAAACAACGGGATAGAACGGCGACAACCGGAACCGCCATCAAAGGACCAGTTCATCGCCCTCAATAGCACGTTCCGCGAGGTGCCGGAAACGCTGAGGGATAGCGTCCAGATAGCGGCTGCGTATCGCGGGAGAAGCCGCCTGGCTCCCCATCCCAAACCTCGGATCTAGGAACAACACCTCGACGTGATCGTCGGGATGCCGAATCCCACGCCCGAGACCCTGCCGAACCTTGTGGAGGCTCTGGGTGAATGCCCTTGCGCGCAGGACACGTCGCGCACTGTTTCTCGCTTCCAGGCTGTCCTGGCCCTGGGACTCGAAGGACTGGGCGGCGAGCTGCATGTGCGTCGTCTCGATACGTGGTGTCGGGTTGCGCAGAATCACGATGCGTTGCCAGAAAGTCGTTCCGTCGCGATCCGGTGACAGCCCCTCCCAGCCAGCCGGCGTAGCCAGGCATTCACCCGACGCAAGGCCAGCCGCCAATCGCGAAATATCTAGCCCCCTGCGGTGGGCGACCAACCGAACGCTACCGGTCACTGGCCACTGCGCCTCGAGCGCCTCAACGTCCTCGTAGCTCGCACACAACAGCAGCACGCGGCCGGTCACACCCTGGATGGTTTCTCGTATCGCGCGTTGGATGTATTGCTCACGGATTTCGTACCCCCTGCCCTTCTCCTGCATCGGCTTCGGCAGCTCCTCGGCAGGAAGCAAGAACGTCATCGAGCCGAAATTCGCGGCGTGATGACACCGCGTCACGCCGATAGAGGCGTCGGTACGCGCAATCCGCAGCTCAGACAGGATGAATCGGAAGCTCGGATTCCAGGCGTCACCCACCAGGTCTGATAGCGTGGCGGACGTCATGATCGTGATCCGATCCTCCTCGTTGTTCCGAAGAATCGCGCCGGCGCCCGGTCTCTCCTGGACAAGACTGGGCAGGCCAAGCACTCGCGAGAAAGACAGAACAGCCTCGTCTCGGTACTGATCGAGCGTCCGGAGAAGCGAACGGGCGGCCTCCCTCACCCGGAGCCACTCTGCCTCATCGGCATCGGGGTCCGACTCGCTCACGCGAGTTCGATTGACCTTCTGCAGAGCATCCACAATCGCAAGCGTTTCCGGCCCCTGCCGCAAGCGTCTGGCTTCGTCTGCCATGCCCGGCGATGTGAACACGTCGGTCAGTTCAGTCCAGGCTTTCGCGGCTGCCTTGTACCCCAGTATCTCGGCTAAGCCTGTCACCGCCCGGAAGCTCAGCTTGTTGGCGGTCATCGCGGCCGCGGCCTCGGGCGCATGCTCCGCCTCGTCCACGAGCACGATCTGCTCCGCCGCATCACCGAGCGTCACAGAGCCTCGCTGCAGCATTTCCCTGGCCAGAAGCGCATGGTTGATCACCACGATATCCGCTTCTCTGGCCTGCTCGAACAGTCGCTCAATGTCCGCGGGAAGAGGCTCATGACTGGATAGGCAGATATCCTCCCGAGTAATCCCATCCGGCAACGCTTCGTCATCCAGATCAAGCAGGCACCCATCGCTTTTCAACGCCCAGGCAGCCAGGTCACGCTCGGAGCGAGGACGGTCCTTGCTATCGATCACCTTCGACAGGTCATCGGCATGCAGTGCATGCGCAAGGCGCGATAACGAGACGTAGTTCGGCCGTCCCATGCGGACCTTCATCGTTACCGGCCGCAGTCCCCGCCAGTCCAGATAATCGCGCATGAGTTCCTGGTTACCCGGCTGCATGAGCTGCTGCTGCAGGGCACGCGAATGTGTCGAGATCACCACCTGGCGCCGGCGGGCCGTCTTGCGACGCTGGCGCTTCCCGTCACCCTCTGCGCCGGCAGCGACCCAATCCGCGAGCTGCAACAGGTAGGCCACCGTCTTGCCAATCCCGGTATCGCCTTCGATAAAGTGCCAGCGGCCACGACCCATGCTGATAGCTTCGCCAATCGACTCGGCATAGGCTGTTTGCGAGGGGTTGTGCCGAAAGCCTTTACGCTTTTTCGGCAACCGCCCGCTCAAGTAGTCGATCACACTATTCATCGCGCGTCCCTTCGGTCCCATGACCTCGACAATATCCCACGGCAGACCGGATGGTCATGCCGCCTCACGGAAGCGTCCGCTTATCTTGCCGCCTGTTCGACGCCTCGGCTTTCGCCTTCCAGCATCACCGGCTGGCAGGAACTGTCCCGGCGCACCCGCAACAGCCCGAATCCGTACCCACGTTTGCGGCCAGTGCCATCGAGGTAGGCGCCCGCGAACGCATGGCCATCGGTGACTGTCGCCTCGGCGGTTGCGGTCAGCACCGTCCATCCACGGCCTTTGTGCCAGTGCTGCCAGCGGCCCAGGGTTGCGCAATCGATATCGTCAGCCTCACAGGCCAGACCAGCGCGACCCAACCCAGCCAACGCCTTTTCCTCCCATCGCGGCCGCTCGAGATCAATTTCGATGGAGCCCCGGCGAGCCATCGCCATGTAGCTGTAATCGAGCCGGAGACGGTCACCCTCCCGGATCGACAGGGCGTGCGAGACCGACCCGGCAAAGGGATGGTCCGCCCTGATCGTCAGTAACAACCGCTCCGTCGAAGACGCCGACGGGACCGGATCAAATCGGAAGATGAACGGGCGTGACGCCATCGGCTTGGCCGCCTGTCCGCCGAGGTAGAGCCGCCACGCCAGCTTGTGGATCTCATCCAGGGTCGTTCGCCCATCCACCTGCGGCGCTGCCGTGATAGCACTTGCTTCGTGATACTCGACCCGCATTACGATTCTCCCAGGATCTTCTGCATGGATAGATGGAGCCCCTGGCGGTCATGGGGATCGACCGGCAACGCGTCGATGATCTCGGCCGCGCCGGCGGTTTCATCCGCCCACCGCTTGAGCGCATCGGCATCATGCTTCCCCGATGCCGCGCTATGGATTGGCCGCCAGAACGCCGGCTTCTTGGCGGCTTTGCGGTGGCCATGTCGGTCGATGACCTCCGCCACGCGCAACAGACGATCCAGGTTGCGACAGAAGGTCCCGGAATCACTGTTACACCAGAGTTCCCGCAGATCGGTCGTGACCCTGAGAGACCCCATCAGCACATCCGCTTTGCGGCCCCAGTGCTCCACGTAAACGATTCCCCGCGAAACGTCACCCAGCTCACCATTTCGATGCAGCAGCATGAGCAAGTCGAGGGACTTGGGAACCTGATGCAGCCGCCCTGCCCTGCCAAGTGACCCATCCTTGAACTTCTCGATATACCCGGGTGGCAGTGCCAGATGGAGTTCGCCGTTCGCGGTGATCACGCCACCGGAGCCCATGAGCATGCCCAGCTTGCCACCCACCGGTCTCTTGACGCCGCTCTTGCCGCCACCGCGATAGCTTTCGATGCCCAGCACGGTTGGCGCCGAGAGCCGCGGTGTCGCACACGTCAGGCAATACTCCTCGATGCCGGTGCTGCTGTCGTAGGAGTAGGGGTAGGCCCGGCCCGGCGCCTCCACCTCCGCCCAGCCGCGACCACAACACGCGCATCCACTTCCTGCCGGCGATACCGTCTTGGGTTCGGCGTCTTCGCGTATCGCCGCGGTGGCATCGAAGAAGATTTGATGGACAAGGCTCACGTCAGCACCTCCCGGGTAACACGTTCCGGCCGGACCACCGCCACCGGGTCCGAACCATGGATGAGGACTTCCATCGCATTCACCGGCTCGAAAGGAAGCCCCTCGGGCGCCAGCGCCGGCGGGAACGCCCGCCGCACCCAGCCACCGCTATCGTCGGGCTCCACCCGGTCCACCGTGAATGCTCCGGCCCCGCGCGAGGTCTCTCGGCCGACGCCGTCCAGCATCTGTATCAGCTTCACACAGCGCTCGGCATCCCCATCCCCGTAGAAGACGAGATACGGCGACAGATAGGCCTGGTAGGCGCTCATTTTCCGTTTCTTCGGCCCGCTCTCCCAGACGTATCGCCTGGGGCTCACCACCATTCCCATGTCCTCAACGCTGTGCTTGCTGATGAACTTGGTGGTCACGGCCTGCATCGGCTTGGCCGCGGTGGTTCCGAAGATCAGCTGACTGCCTCGCGGCACGCCAGTCGCTTCGTCGTGCCGGATCGGCAGCTCGTGCGCGGTCTCCCAGTCCTGATGGCACCGGCACAAAGCCTCGCGCAGCAGCGTTTCCAGGCGCGGGGTTACCGCCGGCAGGATCACCGGCGTGTGCAGGCGCAGGACGAGCTTGAAGCCATCCATAAGGATCAGGCCCCGCTCGCGTGAGCCAGCGTCGTCACCGAGAAGTTGTAATCGCCCAACCCCGCCATGAAGGCGTCCTGGGCGGCCTTGAGCGCATCACCCGTGATCGCCACCCCGCCGTCGCTGAGCGTGACATGACCGATTGTCTCCGGCGCCAGCGAGCCGCGGGGCCAGCGGGTCACGTCGTAATCACAGATCACATCCCCATGGCCGGTGCCACGGTGACCACCCAGCCGCGCATCCCGGGCGAATTCGGACAGCGCGACCAGCAGCAACCCAAGATCCTGATCGGTGCCGTTGATCAGCGTCATGCGGTGGGACATCGCGGTGCCGGCGGCGATCGCTTCGAAGCCGGCCAGCGGATGCTTGATCGACTCTTGCGCGCCTGACCGCGAGGCTTTCGCCTCCTTGATCTGGTTGTCGATCTCGGTGGCCTCGTTGTAGAGAGCCTGCGACTTTTCCTTGTCGTCGTCGGCGAACTTGCGCGCCTCCTTCTGCACCGCCTTCTTGCGCGCCTTCAGCTCCTCGATGTCGAGTTGGGAGCTACGCTCGCTTTCGAGTTGATCCAGCAGCGCAGTGCGATCTTCCATGCTGAGATACTCCACCTCGGAGGTGTCGCGCTCGAACATATTCGCCCGCGCGCCGCGGCCGCTGGTGTAGACCGCGTCGACCGGCGCCCGCAGTTCGCCAATGGAAAGCCGGCCCGGCAAACGCCAACGACCGAACAGGTTCAGCATCGGGTTGAGCGACCGCAGCCGAGCCTCGGCCACCGGATCGGCCCACTTCTCCGACTCGTTGTTGACTTCGCGGGTGGCGTCGACGCCCTGGGCCAGCATCAGCGCCTCGTTCAGCGAGAACACCTCCGACTCGGCCTTGTTGCCGGCATCGGCCAGGGCGCCGCGCACAGCCCGGAAGGCGGCCTTGCGAAGCGGCCCTCGGAACGTGCCGCCGTGAATGACCACCTCATCATGGGGCGTTCGCGGCAGCCCCTCACTGTCGACGTAGGACACCGTGATCGGCGCCGCCGCAGTAACCGTTCCTTCAAATCGAATCATGCCGACTTCCTTCCTTTACGTTGAAAGATTCACTCACCCTGCACGCCTATTTGCGCGCCGCAACCGATTTTCGGCCCGATTTCGCCTGCTTATCCACAAGCGTTTTCGTTGCCCTCAAATCCGCCGAGAGTTCGCCCACCCGTTCGCGATACGAACCGGCTTCATCACGCAACTTCTGATTCTCGGCGCGAAGCTCACCCAACCGCTGCTCGGTTGCAGACAGTCGTTCACTCATCACAGCCAGGTCCTGCTGGCTTTGCTGCCAGCTCTCCCGCATCGAGTCTCGCTCCATCAGCGCCTCATCGAGGCGTGACGACAGCTTGTCGATCCGGTTTTCGTAGGCATTGACCTCCTCACGCAACTGACTGACCGTCTGCTCGAGTGCCCGGCGTTGTTCCCGCACCTCCGCGGTGACAGCCGCTTCGGCTGACGCCTTTTCCAGGCGAACCTCGTACTGATCAATCTCCTTGCGATGCGTGCGAGCCAGTTCGTCGATTTCCTGGCGGTGCGCCTGGGCTGCTTCTTTGGCACTGCGCGTCGCATCGTCCAGATCGGCCTGACAAGCCGCGGCAAGATCCTCGGCCTCCTGTTGAGCGCGCTGCGCGGCCGTCGCGCGTTCCATGGCCTCTCGACGACCTTCCGAGGCGCTGTCGTAGGCCTCGCGCGTCAGCCGCTCGATCCCGGAAAGGTGATAGCGCAGGCGAGCAGCCGCCGACCGCCAATCCTCCCGTGCCTGCGAATCGATCATGGTGGAGGCTTGCTGCTCCTCCAGCAGCAGCCCGAAGAAAGAGGCGTTGCTGATTTCTTCGCCGATCTCCTCGGCATAGCTCTGGCGCAGCGCCTGAAACCGGTTCTTGACCTCTTCCGGCACGCCGCCGAGGTTGAACTGCACAGTTCGCTTCTCCGCAGTCTCATCGGATTGCGGTTCGTTTTCGCTCATCTTCCTCTGTCTCCCTGCTCGAAGGCAGCTAGCGCGGTGTTCACCTGCTCGCGAATGCCGGGTGCCGAATCGTCGGCGTGATCGATCGCTAATTGCAGCGTCATGAGCCTATGGCTGACCTTTTTCCGCTCCTCGTACTCTTTTTCGTAGGCCCGACCCCAAGTCGCGGCGTCTTGTCTGGCCATTCGGATCAGGCGATTCGACGACTCCGGCGACTCCACCCGTCGCAGCCAGGCCACCAGCAGCCGGCGCTCCGCTTCCATGTCTGCCTCAAGCCGCCAGTCCCGAAGGGCCTCGCTTCGCCGCAGGGTGTGGTTTTCCACAAGCGGGCCAGCCATCACGGTCACCCGCCGGCGGGCGCCGGCATAGAGCAACCCCCAGCCGGCCGGGCACTCGTCAGGCTGAATCAGCCCCTCCGGGCACAGGTAATAGCGCCAGTTGCCCAAGCCGGGACCTTCGCGATGAGGCTTTTTTCGATCCGCCAGAAAGTCCGCGCGGCTGGCCTTGGCTTCCACGACGACACTGCCGCCATCAGGCCCGCTCAGCTTCCAGCCGATCACGTCAGGCGACTCCTGGCCAAACCCGGCGCCTGGCTCGTAAAGAACCAGGTCACAAGCCGGACCACCGCGAGAGCGTGTACGCCTGGCCCAGGCAACACCGATCCCCACCAGATCCGCATGCGTTGGCCCAGAGTTCTTGCGGGGCTCAGTCCTGGCCATCCGGACTCTCCGCTGCAGGTCGCGTAATCTCGAGCAACTCCCGCGCCGTGGCGGTGTCACGCTCATACCGACGCTGATAGGTGGGATAGGCGTCACGCCCGGCATAGGCCGTCTCGGCAGCCGCCATCGCGTCATGCGCCAGCTCCGTGCCCAGGGTCTTGAGCATTTCGTTCTCGCGGCGGAGCCTCAGGATCTCGCCACGTAGCTGCCATGGGCGGCAGCGGCAACCACCATTGGTGGCCATCCCCTGCGGCTCTTCAATCACGCAGCTATTGTCTCGACAGCCTCTCATCGCCGAAGCCCCTGAAATATCGGGGTTATGCAGTGCATTATATGCCGGCCTTATCCATTGTTATATCTGGACTATAGCGCAGTTGAAAAAGAATGATAATGCCGGTGTTCCGGGCAAGTCGAGTTTCTAACACTCGCGATAACACCCCATTATGAGCAGCAATATCAGGGTGGCCGTGATGCGTTGGAATCCGGCGTCCGGCTGAGAAGCGCTCGCCCGCCCTCATCCTCGATTCCCAGCGCATCCCATCTTGGACAGAGCACCCCTTTAGCCTGTGAACTGGGGAATTCTCATGGCTGCCACAGGAATAGGGGTTCGTCCTCCGGACGGCCCGAGGATCGTTGACGAAACGGCGTGGGTGCCACGGCGCCTGCGAACCCTGATGATCCCGGCTGACTACGAGGATGTGCCGCCGGCACTCACTGACCTGCGCGGGCCTGTCTTGAATCGCGCGCTTCGCCGCCCAATCGACGGCGGGATGCTCGCGCTAGCGGGCCGCATGCGCGTCGTTCAACGTGAGGTGCGGGGCCAGCATCGGCCTGTGGCTGTGCTGAGCTGCCCGAATGGCGGCCGCGTTTGGGTTGAGGCCGACCCGGGTCATGAGGGTGTTTACGAAATCCTGGAAGGTCTCGACGGCAAGCGGATCGCTCTATACGGCCGCGTGTATAGATGGAAGCGTTATTGGCTCATTCAGGAACCAGAGCCACTGCCTCGCTCACAGACCGGCGTGCCCCGGCCACGCTATGCGATCCATCACAAAACCCGTCACGCCATAGCACGCGATGCCCGGGAAGAAGTTGGTGAGAATTACCTGCTGGATCGCAAGGTCGCGAATGAGTACAGACGCTACGTACGCGACCCGGCCAACTTCCGGCGCTATGTCAACGCCAGCACGAAGAAACTCCTGGACGAAGGCCTCAAGAACACCATTACCCGAGGAATCGCCACCGGCCACCCACGCAAGTCCGACGCTCGCGCCTTTTTGAGCACCCTGTTTCACAGCCTGCACTTTCCCGAAAGCCGGCGAGAGGTAGATCAGGCGCTTGAATGGGTAGATCGGATCGCAGCCACCTGTGTCATGGCTGAACGCACCCGTGAGAAGTTCAAGCGAATGCGAAGCCGCGCACGAAAGAAGCTACCCGCGAATGTCGCCCGGCTAAAGCCTGGCGTCTCAGCAGACCTGGAGGGTTACCTGCGACAACTCGCCGCGAACCTTCCGTTTAGACCGACGGACGAACAATTCCAAGCAGCCGCTGAGGCACTGGCCGATATCGATCAAGGACAACCGATGCGCCGAACACTTAGCGGTGACGTCGGCACCGGCAAAACAGCGGTATTCGGCCTCGTTGTTTCTGCGATGATCGACGCGGGACACAACGTCGCTGTCATGGCTCCGCGGACACTCGTGGCGGAGCAGACCCACCGAAAGCTCAGGGAGATGATTCCCGGCGTGGCGACGGCCTTGATCGCCGGCAATCAATCCCACATAGAGGAGGGCGCCCGCCTCTGGGTTGGCACCGTCGGCATCCACAGCCGCAAAGACGTTTCGTTCTCACTGGTCGTTGTCGATGAACAGCAGCTTTTCTCGAAGTCCCAGCGGGAGTTCGCAGTTGATGACGGTGCTCACCTGCTCGAAGTCACGGCAACGCCAATTCCTCGGTCCAAGGCCATGATCCAGACCGGAGAGCACAGCGTTAGCAGGCTGTGGTCCTCTCACGTCGACAAGAATTTCGTTACGCGCATTTGGCGTGCACATGAACGACGGCCGTTGTTCGCCGAGATCGATCAGGACCTGTCGGCTGGCCAGATCATCATGGTCATATACCCCGGCGTGAACCCCGAGAGCCAGCTACGCGATGGCACGCCCCGCTCGTCCGTTCTCAAGTATGCCGAGTTGTGGGAGCGGCAGTATCCCGGCAATGTCCGTATTTGTCATGGGCGCATGAGCGCCGAAGAGAAACACGAAGCCGTCAACGATATAAAGGCCGGCCACGCGCAGATTCTGCTAGGGACATCGGTTCTTGAGGTTGGCATCGACGTGGAAGGGGTCATGCGCACCGTGATCGTCCAGGCCGATCAGTTCGGGTTGGCCCAGATGCATCAGTTCCGAGGTCGCGCAGCACGTCAGGGCGGCACCGCATACTGCGATCTCCTGCTCACCTCGGATCGAATATCCGGCAGGACGATGGAGCGACTCCACTACTTCACCAAAACTCAGGACGGCTTCGCACTGGCCGAGGAGGATATGATCCTTCGCGGTGCTGGGGACGTCATGGAGGATGGCCACCGCCAGAGCGGAAACCTGCCCGAGTCACCGTTCAAGGACCGCGACCTGTCCAGCCATATGATCCACCGCGTGACCCAGGAACTGGAGAGTGCCTACGCTGCCGACGCTAAGGCCCGGGCACGCAAGCGTCGTAGTTAATCGGGCAATCCCTGGCAATACTTCGGTCTGACCGAGGCGTCGAAATAACCTCGGTGACGCACTTCACTCGAGACCGTGGGCCTTACGCCGTTCGCGCCGCACGCTGGCGATCAAAATATCCAGACGCGCCCCGCGCTCCGCCGGCTCTTCCGAGGCCTCAATATCCGCGCGATGGCCAAGCAGATGTGCCAAGAGCAGCAATAGGCTATACCGCTGCTCGATCACGATCACTGTACCGGTTAAGTGATCAAACGCCTGCGGGTGCCGCGCCTCGATGCACTCGATCAGTTCGGCAATTTCGGCAGGTTTACCGCCCAGGCCCTTGAATCGATCGCAAACCGCATCAATCTCATTCGACTCGATTCCAAGGGCGTCTGCCCACACCTCTTGTTGCGCGATCTCTTGAGAGGCTGTTGCCAAGCTCAGAATCAGATTGCAGACCCGCGGGGCATTCTCCCGCCCCAGTATCGGAATCGATCCATCGGCGCCATTCGACGCAAGTTTTACCAGGTAGCTCACCATACTCTGGATCTGCCTGATAATAGATTCCCGTTCGAGACTCGCCTTCATGTAGTTCGCGTCATTCGCGCTTGGCGCAAGCGGATTAGTCATGCCTTTTCTCCATCACACCAAACATCGAGTCATCGCGGCCATCGAGAGCACATGCCCAATACGACGCCCATCAGTACACTGAACGTCGCGTTGCTCATTTCTCCGGCTGCCAGACAGTGGCCCGCAACCGCGCACCAGGTCACCGCAAAGCCGCCAAGCGCAAACTGATAAGCGCTCCGATCGCGCCCCCTGAAGTGCTCCAGTCGTTCCCGCACCGTCATGGCAACCCCATCACATGTTCCGTGGCTTCTGTTTCCTAAAGGGAAGCCAACCAAGGTCGCCCTGTTTGATCGACTAAGTGCTACTCTCGGGCGTCGCGAACGCAACCACCGATCATCGTTGCTTCAAGCCCTGAATCACGTATCGGCCCTGATGGGACAGAACGGCTAATAGCGATCTGCGCGCACGGCCTCAGGGCTCGATACCTGGTAGACGATTCTCGAATTACCCGGCCCGGCATCGAACTCCCCCTGGTAGGTGAGCAGACCAGTCGGATCTGGCGCCCCAACGATCACCTCGTAACGCTGCTTCGTGAAGGTCTCGACTTCCAGCTTCGTGAGGGTGGCGTCACTGGACACCACGAACTCGAGGAGCTTCCCGAAGAAGGCATCAGAGTTTCGGGGCTCAGCGTCGTCTTCATCCACTCGGCGATATTCCGACACGTCAGCCGTCGCCTCCCAGGTGCCCGATGTGGACCAGGTGTCCCAGGTAAAGATCAGGCGAGTATCGTTATCGACCAACCGTAGGTTGAAACTGTCGGACCAGCCGCATCGCCCACCTATGCAGTCCTGTTTCGGGTTCGACAGGCGCTGGTAACCCTCCTTGTAGGGCGGAGGGCCGCCAGGAACGGAAAAGGAGATTCGATTGCCGCCCCGAGTGGGCTGGCGCCGGCAGTCGTCGTCGCAGTGACGGTTCGGCGTCTGGTATCGCTCCGTTTTCTTCCCGATATCCACCCACTCGTAGACCGGCACCTTTGCCGACACGGTCACGGTAGCTGCGCGATGAGGAAAGAAGTTCAGATAGATCGGGACTTCGTAGACCTCGGTTTCCTCATCGGCAAATACCCACCAGCCCGTCTCGGCTGTTGCTTCAAAAACCAGCGTCAGCGGAACGATGGCCATATCCTCGGTCCTGAATTCGGACGCCAGCTCTGAGTTCGGGATCGAGATGTCTGCATTGAATCGTTGTCGGGACTGATCCACCAACACGCCCTCGATCTCCGTAGACGCCGGCCCGTGGCCCTTTAGAACCTTGATCGTGGTGGACACGCCATCCTGAACTCCGAGCGTGGTAGCAGCGACCTTGAAGCGGAAATCTCCCGCTTGAGGTAGATAGGACAGTCCTCGTATCGACTGAATGAAAAAGTCATCACTGGCGAAGGGAATCTTTTCTGCCAGCGCGTTCAGATCCAGGACCGTCGAGTCCTTGAAGTCGTAGGCAACATCCTTTGCCGACGCCAGATCGCGTCGCAGTGCCTCGGCCTCGATCAGGATCGCCTTGCGCTCCTCCGACAGGTCATCGAAGGATTCGTCGAGCTGATCCCGGAATATGAAGCTCATGTTGCCGGCAAGCACAGTGGCTTCATTGCCGGCTCTTGAGATCAAGGCATTCGCCGAATTCTCGGCCTGGGAGATAAGCGACACGCCCGACAGCCGTGCCTCGTTGATGATCTCGGAGACCTTCTTCCCGCCCAGCGCCGTCGCAATGCCCTTGGCGACTGCCGAATCCAGGGCGGCATAACCCGCCTGCGGTAATACTGAACACGCAGCCAGTACCAGATAGCCAATTACCCGAATCTTCATAACCCCACCCCGCTAAGTTGATCTGATCGAATTTCCAGCCTACCCAGTCATACTCGCCGCCGCAGCACTGAGCCGCCCGGCCGTCACGCCTACCAGCACTCGTCATCCACCCGCTTGTCGTCAGCGTCGAATGCACTCGTGCGGCCAAGATGATCCACCCGCATTCGATAGCATTCATCCTTGACCTGATCGCCAGCGGCCTGTGCCTGAACCAGGAACTGCTCGGCACCTCCACTCACCACGGCAACCACGTACCAGTCACCGTCTGTTGCTGGTGTATCACTGCTGTACCCCAGCTCCGTCATCGAGCTGGCATAGCTATTCGGGGATGACGTGGCGTAGAAGCGTTCCTGACGCTGAGCGGCCGACATCAGCATCGAAAGCGCATCAACCCGGCGAGCCTCGCGGACATGGTTGGTATAGGCCGGATAGGCGATGGTCGCCAAGATCGCGACAATCGCTACGGTGATCACCACCTCGATCAGGGTGAATCCGTGCTGCTGGTTGGAGAAGTTCATCGGATGTCCTGCCATAGCCGGCGCCCGTCAGGGGCATACCCCGGGAAGATGTCGAACTGCTTGACCGTCGCGTTCGAGACCGGAACGATTGCCACATCGCTGTCGATTGAGGGGGCAATGGCGAAGCCGGCCCGGCCAGGTGCGCCTTCATTGATTCGCACCCCGGACACGTAATCGTCACCCTCTCCCACGGTGTCCTGCGCGGTGAATCGCCGGTCGCCGTTGACGTCGAGGGCGGCGAATCCGGCCTGTCCGCCGGTGGCCGCATCAATCGCCATCAGGAAGCCGCTGCCACCTACCGAACACACCTCGCTGGACGGGATCAGGGTTGAGAAAACAACCAGGTCGCCGCGGAGGTTTGCCGGGTTCGAAATCTGCTCACCTTCGCCCTGCGGCAGATCCATAACCCACCCGCGATCGCCACCGTCACCCGCGGTCCCGAGCGTCGATTCCGGCGCCTCGTAATCCACTGGGTTTTTCGACAGGACCCGGAACCGCCGCCCACTCTCATCCACCTCTGACTGAATCGTCTGGCGGGTGAGCCGGCCCCGCGGAATATCGTGGGTCAGTTCCGTGGTAAAGAGGGGTGTGCCGTCTGCTCCGCCGAAGCCGATGACGTCCACGTCCCAGACGCCGTAGAAGCTGTTCTTCACCTCGGGGTCGCCACTGGCGTCACTCGGTTCCAGGTACTTGCCCGTCCCCACATAGACCATCACGCCGTGATCCAAGCCCAGGGGGTGTGCGCCCACCTGGGGCACGGTTGTGATTACCTGCGGGTTCCCGTCGACATCCCTGGCCTGGAACAACGGCCGCGGGCTCTCCGTCGACCCGAAGCCCACGCTCCACTCGGCGGCTGAGTCCGCCGTGAGGTCGAACTTCCACACGTTCCCGTAGAGGTCGGCCCCATACGCGTAGTCCACAATCAGGTCGCCGTCGACGTCGACCGGGAATACCCCGCCAAGCCCGTTGGTGAGCGTGCGCTGCGTTGTATTCGGGCCGGCTTTCGTGTCGATCTTGTTGAGCAAGGCGCCATCCTCCAGCCGGATCACGAACAGTGACGCCGAACGGCTGCCGCTGTTGTTGTAGCCATTCCCGACCAATGCTGCCCAGTCGCCGTTGTGCATCCGAACGATCTGAGGCTCCGCGAACGTATAGCCCAGGTCGTCGTGGCCGAACTCCCACATGAAGGTGCTTGCGGCGTTGGCCTCGCTGAATCCGGAGGGGTCGGTGACATCGAGCGCGAATACGGTTTTGCCGCCGCCTCGCATATTGCTCACCAGGACGCTTCGCCACTCGTCCGCGGTACCGGTGTTGACAAGGGCATCCACCACCACCGGATTGCCGTCCACGAAATACTTGTGAAGGAACGAGGTGTCGGCAAGCGACGGCAGCTCCTCGTGCAGTGACGGCGGGATGAATGCCAATCGTTCACGGGCGCTGGTGGCAGCCCCAGAGGTGGCCTCAAATCCATGCAGCATGCCGTCGTTCGCGCCCACGTAAACCATCGGTGTTCGGGAGGCGTAGGTGGATAGGAAGTCGGCACCGGAGATTGAGCGATACGGCAGCGCTGCCGCATCTTCCGGGGTCGCGTCGTTACCCGGCGTCAGCTTGTCATCCCAATCCAGCGGATAGCGGAATCGATCAGGCGCACCGACGTAAACAGGGCTCGAATGGACGATGTCACCCAGCATGGAGTTCCTGCTGCGAAGCTCGCCACCATTTCGCTCTTCTTGATTGGCGCTGCCACGCAGGTAGTTCACCATCGATTCGCTCAGGACCTCCCGCTGGGAGTCGCTCAGGCTTGCATGCCGAAATGGCACGCCGTTTCCACTGGCATCGGCCGAGATGATCGTTCGACCAGCATCCCAGTTCTGATTCGCGTCGAGGTAGTCAGCGGCGCTCCATTCCGCGGCGCACACTTCGCCTGTTGGCGTGTCGGGGTCACACGTCGACGCCCCAGAGCCGTCAGATAGCGGGCGGCTTACCAGGTCACCGGTCCAGCTCCCACTCGTGAATGAGGCCTGGTACAGCCGTGACTCGGTGCTGATCGTTCCGGTATTGATCGACAGCGATGAGGCTGACCCTCGCCGGCTTCCGATCTCCTGCAGGGCCTTGGCAAACGAATCCGCCACCTCCTCGGGGGTGTTGGCATTCAGCATCGTGCCGCGGCTGTTGATGGTGGCGTGCCAGAGATCATCCACCTGGGCGGCGCCGTACTGGTCAAGGACCAAGCCATCCCAGTTGGGAGGGTTCTCGTAGGGGTCGGTATCTTCGGGTGACCCCGTCCCATAGATGGTTCCCTGCTGACCCAGCGTGACAGCGAACGTGTTGGCGTGAAGATCGCGATTACAGTCAAGCCCCGGTTGCCGATCCGCGAGAGAGCAGTCGTCCGGCACCGGTACTCGACCACGCTCGAACTGTCGAAGCTCGCCGGCCAGCGACTCGTACATCCACATCGCGATATCGGCGATCGTGTTGCTCTGCCCATCCGAATACGGGTCGCCGTCATCGCCGTCGGCATTCCCCACGCCGGCTGAATAGCCGGCATCGGAGTAACCGTCCGTGAACAACACGGCGAAGTTCTGCTGACATGGCGCCTGGACGATGTCGTCGTTGTTGGCGAGCTGCGACCCCAGGTGTGCCAGCGCCTGGCGGTTCGGCGTACCCAGGGCCTCAGAGAAATCGATTCCCTGTATCTGCGACGTGAACGAGCCGCGGTCCTGCGAGATATCAATCATGTTCAGGTTGCGGCGGTCATTGATGGTGCAAACGCCGACCCGGCCGCTATCCAGGTTCTGGAAAGCGAGGCTCACGCCGCCCCGCGTTGCGAGGTGCCGCTTGCGGTAATAGGTGAACCAGTTGGCGAAGCGTTGCATCAACGCCGAGTAATCGGACCCTTGGGCGAAGTTGCTCGGACGGATCTCGTACTTCAGCAAGTCCACCCCGACCGCACTCGAGACCCTTTCAGGTGTTTCCGTGTAGCCGAACTCTCCTCCCAGTGGCTCATCAGCCGGCAGATAGAACGTGGCGGGGTAATACTGAATCCCCATCAGAATCGCGTTCTGCACTGAGGCGTTCCCGTTGAGCCGGAACCAGTCACGCCCGTTCGTGGAGTAAATGGTGCCTGATGGGATGGTCATGTAAGCCGGCACCAGGAAATTACGGCCATTACCGTACCGACGGCGGTCTCGAGTCAGATCGAAGTCATGGCTTCCGAATACCGGGTCCGATTCCGCGTTATCAGGATCAGCATCGTCATGACCTGGCCACGGCCGGTAGTCCACCGTCGGGTCGAAGTAACTGCGATTGAATGCCGGCGATCGCGCGAATCCGTAGCGATCGAACGGCGGCAACGCATAACGGCTGCTGTATGCCCGGCGATCCTTGTGCCCATTCGCGTTGTATCCATTGGGGAACAGATACACCATGTTCCAGTAGCTGCCTTGCTCGTCGGGTGGCGGGGATAGCAGCTCACCGTTGGACGTAAATCGCCTGGAGAAGCGGTTCCACCACAGCGTGCCGCCGTTCGTGCTGAACAGCATTTCGAAATCCATCGAGCCGCTGTCGTCGATCGCCATGACCACGTTCGGCAGGACGTTGTTCGTGACAAAGAGCGGCTGGTCCGCGAGAGCCAGGTCTTCGGCCGCGGCATTCGAGCACAACACGCCAAGCATCGCGGTTGCGCCCCATGTCAGTCGCATCATCGATCCGTTCATCGCCGCCTGCCTCGCTATCAGTAACGCTTCATGTAATGGCTCTGCAGGATCGCAGTGGCCGACTCGGTGCCGCCGCTCGAGCGCGCGGTCACTCGGTACATCGCCATGCCCTCTGCCCGAGCCGCGGTATCCGGATTAAGATCCCGCGCCTGGAACCGATCCATTTCCTCGACATAGAACTCCGGCTGAGCCGCCAGTGATTCGTCGCCAAAGCTCGTATTCACCTGCGGCTGCGCACCACCCTCTTTCTCGGCCGGCGCCCAGGCACTGAGCTTGCGGAAACCTGCCACGTCGTCACTCACCCACGGCTGGCCCTGGGCAAACAGCCACCAGGTCGTCCCTTGCTTCGAGGTGAATTCTTGTTGGGGCGGCTGATACCGCGAGAACTCAGCGATAAACCCTTCGCCGTGACGCAGGGTGTCCTCGGACGCTTCTTGAGCCCGCGAATGCTCCCGATACGTCGATGACATATGGGTCTGCAGGTTCGATCTGGCCATGGTCGTCACGGCCAGCAGCGTCGTGATCAGGAGGAAAAGCAGCCCGGTTACCAGGGCAAAGCCCTCTTCTCTCGGATGTCCCCTATTCCGCATCGTCACTGCTCCGGTTATTCAAGGCGGTTTCGTAGCGCGACCGTTTTCTCGATCACCCATCGACCCCGCAAATCTGACTCGCCGCCGTACTCTTCCGTCTGGCCGAGCAATGTCACCTTTTCAGCCCCACCCTTCGGTCGCATTTCCGTATCGCTGGATAGCAGCAGGCCCCAGCGAACGCTCAGGGCCTTGTCCAGGTCCGCGGCGCCTGCCGCCTGGTATCGATCCACCGAGCCGTCGTCATCAAGATCAAGCCCGTACTCGATTTCGAGTGCCTCCACGCCACGTATAAGCCCCACGGGGCCAATCGTCGCGATGAGGTCGCCGTCGGCATCCCATCTCTGCGCCGTGCATTCCAGGTCGCGCCTGCCGTCCGCGTTTGCATTGGCTGAGAGACTGATCGTGTTCAGCGATTCATCCCCTTCGTTGAGTCGGGTTCCGGCGCAGTCCACATCGCCGCCATTGCTCTCGAAGCGAATCGAAATGCTGTCTGGACTCCCATCAGTGCCGGCGATGGCCGACCCGGAAAGGGTTTCAACCTCTTCCTCGAAGGGGTCCGCTCGGAAGCCCGCGCGAGCGATCACCTGGCTGACCTGGAACGCCGCGAAGCGTGCTCGCTCCTGCAGTTCCGACTGCGACTTCTGCACCCGGTGGCTTTCCTGGTTAAGCAGGAATATCTGGGTTACGCCGGCAACCACCATGAGCCCCATCAACATCGCCACCATGAGTTCGACGAGCGTGAAGCCTCGGTTCGCGGCAATCATGGGGTTATCACCGTCTCGTAGGCCTGATCAGCGAAGCCGTCCGACATTTTTTCGCGCCACCGGATCGTCACCGTGTAGTCCGAATCCGGCTGGCATGGCGCGTCATTGCATGCGAGCCCGCCTGATCCACTCGGCAAGCTCTCTGACAGCCGCTCATCCCACCGGTAGGCGTCGAAATAGGCCAGCTCATCCGCAGCGCAGGATTGCGTCCGACAATTCGCCGGCGCCTCTCCACCATCCGAGGGGTGATCAATCGCATCGAACACCCCCGCCGCCACCCCGTCGGGATTTGCACGCATGCGGTCGGCGATGTCCTGGGCAAATACCGTCGCGCGAGTGGCGAACGTGGACTGTTGAGTCGAGGCGATACCGGCGGCGTAAAGGCTCACCACGCCGAGCAGCCCGATGGTGACAACCACCAGGGCGACCAATACCTCGAGCAGCGTAAACCCTGACTGCCTACTCATAGGCACGCCCCGCCGGCCTCATGGAGTGAGATGGCACCGGAGGGAGACACGCATATCCGGTTCACGTCGTCGGTGTCGTCACGGGCGAGTTGCAGCTCTCCCGAACTGCCGACTGCGAAGCCGTGAGGTCCGAAACGGATGCTGTTCGCGGTGGCATCGTCGCCCCCGGTCAGAGTCGCCCGTTCCAGGGCCGACAGGACATCCACAATCGGCTCCGAGCTGGCGTTGCGAGCCCCATCGTCGTTTGTATCGACATAGGCGATTCCTCCCTGCTCCCAGCCCCCATCGACCGTGCAGGCCGTCTCATCGGCGCTTTTACAGGCCCGAACAGACTGGCTCCGCGTGATGGCCTCCGATCGCGCACTCGTGAGAAACGATACGAAGGCATTGCTCTGAGCCACCATCGATTGCGATGCAATCAACGTCCGATAGGACGGAACGGCGGCAGTCAGAAAAACCACCAGCACCGTCAGGGTGATGAGCAGTTCCAGTAGCGTGAAGCCCCTTTGCATGGCGAACCTGTTGGCCTTTCCATGCCCTAAAGCAGACGGCGCACAAGGTTTCGTGACTGGGTGCCCGAAAGCGCTGCAGCTACCTGTGAGGGCCATCCTTTAGTAATTGGAGGTCCGCGCATTACCGCGCGGCGTCAATTAGGGGCCGATCGCTCGGCCAGGAGGGCGGGTTTGTTCGATAGATTCAGGCGCAGAATCAGAAGGGACGGCAAGCCGGAGGTTGCCCTCGAGCATGGCCTGGCCCGCCTGCGCCGGTCCGATATTGAAGCCAGCGGTCTCGCGCTGCTCTCGGACTATTTCAATGATGCCTTCGAGATTGGTGTCTACCACCGCGAATTGCCCGCACCCGACCGCGGCCAGAACCTGGCCCAGATACGGGCGTACCTGACCACTGCCCGCGCTCGACAGGACCCCGAATCTCACCTGGCCGCGCTGCGGGCCTACACCATAGCCGGCACCAGCGACGACACCACCTTCGGCATGCTCTTCGACCAGGCGGAGCGCACTGTGCCTACGCTGGCCGATGCACTCGGCTCACTCAAGGCGTGGGAGCCGGATTTCGAGCTATCGGCCGGGCGCCGACCCATCATGCTGCTGCATTCGTTGAGGATGGCCCATGGCGGCGGCATGGCAGCCGCCGTTGCCGTTATTGAGGCTTTCGGTGACACCCTGGCCGACGTGCAGGGCATTCTGCGACCGCTTCGCGTTATCGCCACCCGAGATCCGGATGACCCGATATGCCAGCCCCAGGCCCAGGATGCGGTGCAGCGCGTGCTCGATGCCCTGAGTACCGACCGCAACAACGTGCTGCCCTGGATGCCGACCACGCCCAGCAATGCCGCCGGGCGCCGATAGCGCTTTAACCCCTGGCCGAAGGCAGCGGTGGCCTGCCCCGGCGCAACTTGTGCCACGAATCCCTTTAGATGATCAGGTAGCGCATAAGCGCCCGACCCACGCAAAAGGTTGAGGTCATACGATGAAGAAGAATCGAATCGCGCTCTGTTTCAGCGCACTCTGCATTCTGCTAGCCGCTTGTGGCGGCGGTGGTGGAAGCAGCGATAGCCCGTCAGAGCCGAATCCCTGCCCGAGTGTTGACACACCGTGCGCCCGCGCGAACGCCAGCCAGGTGGCCGCGCCTGGCAGTTCGGTAACCCTGGATGGCTCCGACAGCCGTCCGGCGGACGGCGACATGACCGCCAGCTTCCAGTGGCAGCTCGTCAGCGTGCCCTCGGGTAGCCAAGCCGCCATCGAAAACGCCAACAGCGTCCAGGCCATGTTGACGCCGGACGTCGCCGGTATTTACGAGATCAGACTGACCGTCGCCAGTTCCAGCGCCGTGTTTTCCGATACCGACACTATCCGGATCACGGTCAACAGCGCTCCCGTTGCTGACGCCGGCCCCGAACGCAATGTCAGCACCAACGTCCTGGTCCGTCTCGATGGCACGGGCAGCGCCGATCCTGACGGCGACAACCTGACATTCGCCTGGGAATTCACCGAACGCCCGGAAGGCAGCACCGCCGCGCTGAATGACCCAAGTTCTCCGCAACCGGAATTTGTTCCGGATCTCGACGGCACTTATGAGGTCGAGCTGGTAGTCACTGACCGCCCCGGTCAGGACATTCAGTCCGAAAGTGAACCTGACACCGTGATGGTGACTGCCACCACGGTGAACAGCGCCCCGGTTGCCGATGCCGGAGAGGACCAGAATGTGGCCACCGGTGACATCGTCAGTCTCGATGGGTCAGCCAGCTCTGATACCGACGGTGATCCGTTGACTTATCAGTGGACACTCACAGACAAGCCTTCCGACAGCGGCGCGGTCCTCTCGGAACCCACTGACGCCGGTCCATCCTTCACGGCGGACCTCGAAGGTGAGTACACGTTCGAGCTTGTGGTCAGCGATGGAGAGGACGAAAGCAATCCAGATTCGGTGACCATCACCGCCACTTTCGTCAACGTCGCGCCCAACGCCGACGCCGGCGAGGACCGCACCATTTTCACCGGACAGGACCTCACCCTAGACGGCTCCGACAGCAACGACGCCAACAACGACCCCCTGACCTTCCAGTGGGAGTTCATCTCCATCCCGGACGGTGCCGCGGCCCAACTATCGGATCGACAGAGCGATTCGCCCTTGTTCGAGTCGGACTCCCCGGGAACCTACCTGATCAGTCTGACCGTGAGCGACGGCCAGGGTGAAACCGATACGGACAACGTGGCCATTCGCACTGTAGCGCCGTCCGTGACTCTCTTCCTTGTCGCTGGCGCTGATACCTTCAACGAGGTTCCGTTCCCTTACGACGCCAACGCTTCCGCTACCGTGCCCGGCGGCGAGGACCCCTTCAATCTTGAAACCTTCCGCATTATCGGAATCGGCACAGAGTTCTCGATCGCTGACCTCACCGCAACCGACGCAAACATGAATGTCACCCCCAGGTTTGTGGGCCTGGAAGACGGGATGATTTTTGGTCCCGATCAGGAGCTGATATTCACTCTGCAGACGCCAGACCCCGGCCCGGATATGGCAGATCTGACGTTCAGCTTCACGGTTGAGAATGACGATGGGGACCCGGTGGGTACCTTCCTCTATGAGGCAACTGTCGACTGATTACCGATTGCGGCGCCGCGGGTTATACCGCGGCGCCATTCCCCACAGGCTCTGCTCTAACAATTCCAGGGTCATCAGCCGGCGCAATGTTGTATTGACGCGCGGCACGCAGCCCACGATATCTTCAAGGCGTTGATTCAGACGCCGGCATTCCGCCGGCGCGAGATTGTATGTTGGCGGGCGCGATGGCCTATCACCAAGAGCAGTTACTGAAGGACCTGCAGAAAGCGGGGATGAGCTTCATGGTCGAACGACCCCGCCACGGTGGAACCGAAAGCGTGCTTCTCACGCCCAATCAGGCGGTTCGTTTTCTTGGCAACCCAGCGGCTGTCCTGGCGGAGACGTACGAGGTGTCAGAGGCGGACTTCCTCCAGTGGATCGAGGACCGGTTCAGCGTCCGCTGTGCCGCGCGGACAACGCGAAATCGACGCTGTCGAGCAACCGCCACCGGACTATCCAGCGTCGACCCGAAGACCTGGGTGGCGAATCAGGGCGCCCTATGCTCAAACCACGGAGCAGAGCTGCTGGTAGATCAGCCCTGAGTCCTGGCCATCACGTCACGAATCCGTAGATCACTTCGCCGGCGATCGCGATCATCACCAGCAACATCAGGTAGGCCCAGATTCGGAACCCGATATACACGCCAACCAGTCCGTGAAGCCATGACAGCGGCCCACCAAGGCCAACCTCAAAAGCGAAGTGCCAACGATTCTGGAACATCAGGTGATAGACGACCGACGAGATATTCAGGCAGAAGCCTCCGAAGAGTATGGCTACGACAAGGCATATAAGCGCGGAAAATCCCTCACTCGTGGATGGCGTCTCATCAGGGTTGAACGGCCGATAGTGATGTTGCGGGATTTTCGAAGCGCCATACGCAAGGGCAAGAAGCACCACCAGGATAATCGAGTCATAGAGCCACATCGGCCTTCTCCCGTTTGGAACTCGGTCAGGCCGTGGCCAGTTGTAGCGGATAAGGTCTAGGCGTCGAGTCAGTTCTCAGATAGAGGGGGTGACCCGGCTCACCGTCCTTTGTCAGCGAGAGCGCATGGGGACTGGCGCCGAGGGCGTCCAGTATTCGGCACACCTGCCTCGAACGATCCTTATGTGC
Organism: Salinisphaeraceae bacterium; assembly: GCA_040222795.1. Classification (GTDB taxonomy): domain Bacteria; phylum Pseudomonadota; class Gammaproteobacteria; order Nevskiales; family Salinisphaeraceae; genus Spectribacter. Next base: position 77,294 of record JAVKCJ010000036.1, on the reverse strand, counting down.
GCCGTGAACGCCCCACCCACAGATCAGAAAATCGGACTGCTCGATCATTTCAGCAAGATGCCAGTTGTTGTCCGGACCAACCGGGTCCTCCGCAGCCATCATATTGCGCGGATCTGTTGCCCGGTAGGCGAAGATATTCCCAACAAACATGAACCCATAACCCCAGGCTGCGGACCACGACCGGCATCTGGCGATCGTGTTGTCATCGGCAAGAGGCCCGGCGGTGGAAGGATTAAGCAGCAGCCACAGAATCGTGCCACCGTGGCCCGGCAATTCTCGCCAGAGCCGGTAGCGATAGAACTCGCAGGACGAGTACGTGGCACCGAAGTGGCGGTCGGTATCAGACCAGAGATCGAGCTGCCCGTCCGTAACGGCTCTCGACATCACCCGACACCCCAACCAGAAGCCACAGGCAGTCGATCGCGGCTAGACGGCCTAGTGAAATCGACTCGCTCGCCGTTGACGCGGGAGACATTGATCGCTGCATATTCGCGGCGGCCGGACGCGGATATGATCTCGTCACCCTCCCAGTGACCGAAGATAATCCACCGCTTCGTCCCGGGGCATTTGGTGATCGTGAGGCGATCTCCCTTCTTCAGAACCTTCTTTGCCGCCTCGGTTGCCCTTGCAAGCCGCTCCAGTCGCCGTTGCCTCTCTCTGTCGCCCAGCATGTTATCGCTCCCTTGCCGTGATCGACTGAGTAGCACTGTCCGACTTTCGGGGGAGATGATGCTTGCTACAGATATGTCCGCCGCCCCATCCTGCGCACATCGGGCACTCATTACCGTCGGAGTCTAATCCGGACTTGCATTCATCGCAGTGCTGCCACGTTGGCACGCACGGGTCCTCGAGGCGCTCTGGATCACATCGCCAGGTATCGTATTCACTGGCCGTCACGTGCATCGCTTACCTCCTGGTCGCGGGAAGCCGCCCTAGAACACCGACAGATATCAAGGTGACTGCCGGCGATCGCGCCGCGTTTTGCTCCGACGCCGCCAGCGCTCTTGCACCTGAGGGCAATTCGGGTCCTGCTTGGTGAGCAGCCCATATCGCGGCTTGGGTGCGGTATCCACACCCTTCTTGTCTGCACTCATGCCAGCCCTTACTGGCCACTTCGCCGGTACTGCCAAGGAGGTTGGCGCTGATCACTGGGTAGCCGCCAAAGCCCCCATTGATTGTTCTGTGCCTGGCGCTGAGCCGACAGATACCGCGGATCTTCGTTGTAGCGTCGGTAAACCCAGGCATGGCCCGCCTGCACCATCCACAGGTTCACGCTTCCACCGTTGACGAAAACCTCACCGATGCTTCGCCCGTACTGATCCCTGTCGGTCACCTCGACCACGACTTCTCGATTGTCGATTGCCTGCTTGAGCGCTTCGGTCGCCTGCTCTCCGTAGGCCTGGGAAGATTCCGGCGCATCAATCCCGAAAAGGCGAATGTGAATACCCTCGTCGCTACGGCCCTGGTCCAGCACGAACGTATCGCCATCGAAAATCTTGCCGACTTCACCATTGAGCGTGTCGGCACTGGCCCCGAACGCCAGCACCACCAACAGGGCCACAATCGTTGACTTGATCATTCCAAAATCTCCATCAAACCCGAATCGAGGTTGCCGGGCTTTCCGGCCGCCGCAAGCCGCCCGGCGCGGGCTGCATATCAAAGCCCGAATTGCCGGATCAGCTTGGTAATCAGGTAATGCTGCTCATCGAGCGGACCGTGGGTGGTCTCACCGCCGTAGTGAGCTGCGAAGTAAGGCAGTTCGGTGACACCCCGCGCCCGGGCGAGTTCGCCGCCATAGTCCGTCTGAGCGCGCCAATCCTCCAGGCAGGCGCCACCCGGCGACAGAGAGGGCGCCGCGGGCAGCTCACCCCCCATAACGATGTAGTCACGGTGTTCGACTCGAACCCCGACTTTGCTATCCAGTGCCTGAATCGCGCACAGGTTCTGGATCGTCGCGTCGGTCATAGCCGGCGACACGAAAACCTCTATCACCAAACGATCAGGCGAGATTGGTCCAGACTCTGCGCGCCCGAGCTTGGCCAATGCCGGCTTCTGTGCGGTTTCGATATCCTGCTCAACCGACTCCGATACCTTCCGCATCATCTGACGTGCCCGCTCGATGCGCTCCTCCATCGACAGCTCGCTGCCGGGGATCACATCCGGTGGCGGCAGGCCGTCCGGACGCTTCTGCGCCACTGCCTGGCTGGCAATCCCGCTGCCAAGCAGGCCAAGAAGCAGGCTCAACCCGAGGCGACCGTACATCCGTACTCCTGGAAACTGATGCAACACGTCACAGACGCCCAGTAGATGAAGGCGAATCGACCGTCGTCAGAGCGGCCAATCTTCGACTCGATCAGCTCCGGGTCATCGGTCACGCGAAAGCAGGTGTTCACATTCGGATACAAAGGCTGGAACTTCGAGTCCTGGTTGACCCGGATCTGGAAGGTTCCAATGTCTTTCTCGGCCAGATGCATCGCCCTGTAGGCCGTGACCACCGCCGCCGTCGGATCGGTCTTGCCCATGCCATGCATCTGACGGGGATACAACGGCCCGAGCTGCCCGACGCACACGTCATCGGTTGAAATGCCGCCAGTGATCGGGCTGCCGATGTCGGGGACATACGAGCTGATGGCGTCGCGCAGGTAATCCGGCACACGCACCGCGCACATAGGGGGCACCAGAGCGGCCCGTGCCGATGCCCTGGGAAGATCACGACAACCGGTGTGCCAGTGATAGTTGTCCAGCTCGCTGGCGTAAACAAGCGGCAGATCGAAGCCCCCGATCGGGTTGGCGCCAACGCTATTGAGGGCGGCCGCGATTGATGCCGGAGAGCCGCTGCAGGAAACGACCCCACCAGCAGATTCCACACTATCCAGCCCACTGCTGGATGTCCCGAAACTACGGGCGCTGGAATCGCTGCACCAGCCGCATTGACTCAAGCCTCCCGTAAGCAGGGCCCGGAGATTATCGTCGATACGCCATACATGGGCCTCGAATTTCGCGCCCCGCTGCGTTCCGGCGGTATCTAGTCGTCGCGTGCCGGACAGGAAACCTCCCGCGTCGCCGGGGATCAATACCGAATCCCACTGGTCCTTGACCGTTTCAACGACCGCGACCGGCAAATAATGCCGCACCCGGAAGCCACAGGGGACTGGTATCGGACCACAGAAGCAGATGCCCACAACCTGATGATCGAAGCAGTCCGGCAGTCCACGCGGGATCGCCGTGGCCAGCTCGCCGGCGGCCTCTTGCGAGAATCCCGGGCCTGGCCATCCCAGGCCGGCCGACCCCAACAGCCCCATCCCACCGAGGCCGAGTACGCCCTTCAGGAAGGAGCGCCGGCTATCCCCGCAGTCCGTACAGTCCACACAATCGCTTGCGCCGTCACACACGTCTTGACCTCCCCGCCCAGGAGGGACCAGAAATGCCACGGCTCACGACATTGGGGTGATCAGTCAAGGCGTGTCACCGAGTCCCAGGCGTCTCGCTCCCGACGCAATGCCGCCTGCTTGCCGAATGGAACCAGCCAGGCGGCGAACAACCCCAGGCCGCCCAGCACCAGGGATAGCGAAATCTTGAGCACCCACGGGAAGGTTTCGAGCGTGACCAGGTGGGCGACAGCGACAAATACCACAGCAGTGATCAGGAATCGGACCACCAGCTTGTCTCGACTCAAAGCTGGCGTAATGAACAGCAGCCGCTCGAACATCCATCGAACTCCAACGCAGAAACCAGATGCCGACATCGCCGACCCTCATTCCAATAAAGGGTCAGACCTCTCAAGTATCGGGCGGATGGAGGAAAGAAAATCCCTCTAACCAGACGCCAGCAGCGAGCCTGCCCCCATTGAATTCGAACGCGGCCGGGGCATGGGGGCGCGTCACTTGTCAAGTGACAACAAAAGCGCGAAAATCATTACCCAGCAGTCAGTAGACGCACCAAGTTCAACAACCATTCTTTATGAGTTACTCGTTGCCAATGTTGCGTAATGCAGGTTTCTGACCGAAATCCGATCGTGCGAGAGCGCCGCCCCGGTGAAACCCGAATGGAGGCGCTCTCCGGCACATGGGTGCCCGTTGTGGGTGGCACGGTCATTTGCCACTACGACATCGGCGTCGTGGACAAGGGCGCCATCGGCATCATTCTGTCGGTTACCGACGTGCCCGATAACCGCTTCTCGGTGGTCATCTTCACCAACGGCGCGGTGCGGCGATTCGATGCCGAGGAAAACGCATACCTGCTCCGTCCGCTGGTGCTCAGCAACCTGCTTGACGAGGACTACGACTACCAGGATGCTGACACTGCGCGTCGGCAGTTCCAGGAAGGTTATTTCGAGAAGGTCTTCGGCGGTCTCCGAGCGATTTAGGCGCCGGCCTGCCGTCGATCCGGCATGACCTCGACGTTGACCGAGCTGCTGCGGGGTAGCTGCAGGTTCAGCAACGGCTCCAGATCACCCTCGGTGACCTGATATAGCCTCAGCCACCTGCCGTGGATTCGACCGACGTATCGCGACGCGCCAGATTCCTGAGCGACCGTCAGCTCACCGCGGCGACGATAAGGGCCAGGACCGGCAACCCTCAGGCCCGCCTCGTCCGCCGCGGCCCGAATTCGACGGGCGCAATCATCCACGGTTACAGGGTCCATCGATTCCACCGTCACCATCAGATTGACGACGGTGATCTTTCGTCCTTTCCGAACCATCCCCAGGGGCTTTACGCATACCTCGACCTACTAAAGCCCGGGACTGTCGCGATTACGGCTCGAATGACCCTCAGGCGGGCTCGGCCACTTCTCCGGCGGTAGCCACAAACATGCCCGGCTCCGGCGCATAGATGCCGCCCCGAACGGTCTTGCCAGGGTTCTGCCGCTGCAGGGCTTTCACGTATTCGGCCACCTGACCTCGGTACTGGCGCACAAGGCCGGCCCTGAAAGACTCGTGACGCCCCGCCAGAACGCCCGTCGAAACCACCTTGTAGTCGATCACCCAGAGTTCTTCGTCGCCGACCTCTATGACCAGATCGATCACGCCAGTGACCCACCGCCCGTCCACGAATCCGCTGTATCGGTACTCCGGAAAACGGCGAGCACCCGGACTCAGGAACCACGCCGCTTCATCGCGGCGCAGCGTACGGGATGCCAACGACACGGCCGTGGCGGCGGCCTCACCCACCGCCGGCTCCGGCAATCCTGAACGGCGCAGGAATGACTCGATCGCGGCCGTCTTTTTCTCGACCTCGCATTCCTGTGGAGCCGGTGTCCGGCACGCAGCTTCCATCAGGCGATGATAGGCCTCGCCCACCAGCCGGGCCCGCATGTCGGTTTCCAGCGACCGCACCTTGTCGGTTGTTTCCTTCACGCCATGTTCGCTGGGAAGGTCGGCCCGCCGCTCCTGCGGCCGAATCCCATGCTCTGGCATCACAATCGCGTGATTGGCCGTCACACAGGGCACCTTCGGCACATACCGGCGGTCGTCATCCTCACTGGCCGCGCTTCCGCCGGCCCCAGCCATCGAGCCGGGGTCGATACGCGGCTCCAGCGACGCCCAGACGGCGTCGGCGAACGACTCCTTCTTCGGCCGGCCACCAGATAGATTGCAGCAGATATGCAGCCGCTCTCGCGCTCGCGTCGCAGCCACGTAAAGAAGGCGCATCAGCTCATTTCGACGACTGGACTGCTCCAGCGTGCTGGCGAAGGAATACAGCGACCGCTCCGGTGCGTCGTCGCTGGCGCTACGGGCCGGCTTCGGCGCCAGGAGATACCCATGCCGGGTACTGATGCTGTGGACCAGCGGCTGATCGGCGAACCCGGATGAACGACCAGCGCCGACCAGCACAACGCTGTCGAACTCAAGACCCTTGGCCTTGTGCACGGTCATCACCTGAACCAGCCCGTGATTGGTATCCGCATAGAGGTTCCCCACACGAGCAAGAAAGCGCTCGAGCGCGGTGATCTGTCCGCCCTCGCACTCGGCACGCAACACGTCCAGAACCCGCCCCACATCACGGCGCCCGGCCGCGTCGACGCAGCGACTCCCATCCAGTGCCTCCCAGACCGACTCACACAGCCGGTCGTGATACATCGCCGTATCCTCATCGGCCAGGCATGCATCCAGCACCCGCCGCAGCCGCATTACCCGAGCACGCCCTTCATCGGAAAGGTTCGATACAACGTCATCGTCATACAGGCGAGACGGAAGCGGCGTGGACAGCGCGTTCTCGCACAACCGGACCATATCGGCATGGCTGAGCCCTACGAACGGGGCACGCAACACGCCCACCCAGGCCCCGCGATCCGCGTCATGCCACAGGGCCCGGATCAACGCGATCATATCCGTGGCGCTGGGGCTGGCTGACAGCGCGTCGAGGTCCTGACTGGCGAAGGGGATATTTCGCTCCCGAAGCACTCGCAAAACCTCTCGGACATGCTTCTTTGCACGCCCAAGAACAGCCACGGAGCGATCCGGGTACCGCGACAGCGCCGAGGCCACAAAATCCACCGCCTCTTCCGCTTCTGCCCGCTCATCATCCATGTCGACACCCGACACGGTCACACCCGTATCGTCGCTGTCTTCACGCACCGCAGCCGAGGCCGTGAAAGGAACCACGCCGCCCTCGACATCACCCCGAGCCGGGAAACCCGGACCCAGGATTTCGTTGCACGCGTCGACCAGCGCCGGACGCGACCGGAAATTGCGCGTGAGCGTCAAGCATTCCAGCTCGAGCTGGTTGAATCTGCCCGCCTCCCAGATGCGCAGGAACTCGCGCACTTCCGCCTGCCGGAAGCCGTAGATCGACTGTTGCGGGTCACCCACGAAGAACAGCGATCGCCCGTCGCCGGGCTCCCATCCGGAAGTCAGCAGACCAATGAGCTTGAGCTGGGTCGTGCTGGTGTCCTGAAACTCATCCACCAGAAGATGGGAGGTGGCCAGATCCTGCTGCTCGAGGACGTCCGTGCTCCCGTCGTCCGAACCCAACGCCGTCACTGCCCGCATGGCCAGTTCGGCGAAGTCGATCTTGGCTTCGCCGGCGAACACTACCCACAGATGAGCAACACACCGTCCGAGCACTACGGCGAACGCATGGCGAAGCTCGGCGGCATTCTCGGGGTACGGCGCGGCTGGCAAGTCCATCAGGCATGCCAGCGCTTCGCGCAAGCCCTCCACCGCCTTCAGATCGGCCAGCACCTCATTGACTTCGGCGTGATCATCTTCTTTGGCAGGAAAGCCCTGAGTAGCGGTAATCGACTTTCGCCACGCCCCCTGCTTGGTGAGCAACAGATCGGCCAGGCTTTTCCAGATCGCCAGATCATCCACACTGCATCCCGGCCAGCCATTCATGCCACTGGCCCAGGACAACCGGTCACGATGGGACGCGGAGGCCACCAACCCAGCGAGCCGATCGGCACAGGCCGACGGCACCAGCGCAGTCGCCGCAGTCAGCCGGTCGGAAATCAGGCTTTCCAGCACATGATTAACGTGGTCATCGATGGCATGACGAACCGAGTCATCACCCACCACGGTGGCACCGAGGATATCCATCCACTGCTCGCGCTTGGCCAGCATGCTCGACAGCAGCGGCTCCAGACGTTCGATGTTGTTTTCCCCGAAGGAAAGCACTCGCTCCAGAGCATCGGCGGTCTCGGCATCGAGGTCAGCGCTTTCGTAATCCTCGAAGACCTGTAGCACCGCCTGCCGATAGAGCAGGCTCGGCGACTCTTCGATACGCGCAACACCGCCCATCCCGGAAAGCAGGGGCAGACGGGACGCAAGGGCCGCGTTGAGCGCATCAATGGTGGTCGCCCGAAGGCGACTGGGGTTGTTCACCAGCCCCCAGCCCTGGGCCTCATCACGGGCAAGAACTGACCGCGCCAGCGACCAGGTATGGCGCTCATGCTCTGCATCCGGCGCCTCAACCCCGGCGGACACAAGGGCGTCGTGGATACGTTGCCGAATCTCGTTGGCAGCCTTGACCGTGAAGGTCACGCACACGACCTCTTCCGGCTTCGTTGCCACGGACAGGCAAGACAGGGCTCGCTGAACCAGCAGCTCGGTCTTGCCGGAGCCGGCCGGCGCCTTCACGATCACGTTCTGGCGGACATTGAGCGCCTGCCGGCGCTGCGCAGTATCGTCGTTTGCCATCACCCAATTACCTCTCGTTCCCGCATCAGCGGCAGTAGATCGTTGAAGCTGTGCCATCCGGTGAAAATTCCCGGATCAACCCATGCCTCGCCGGCCATGAAGGCATCTGCGTAGGATTCGAGGCGATCTCGCCATTGCGTCAGCAGTGAATCCCAGTGGCCGATGCCGTCCCCGATCTCCCCGTCACGCTCTCGTGCGACGAGCCGATCAGCGACCGATGACCACAGAGTGAAGGCGCTGTGCCCCGCCGCAACATGACCAAAGGCGATCCCGTCGCAACGTGCCAGCCCCAGACGGCTCAGCGCATCCGTGCTGGCATACAGGGGCAACTGCGGCTGGGTCAGCTTGTCCGGCTTCCAGCCGCTGGCATCCACGCGAGCGCCGGTCTTGTAGTCGATGCAGGCGAAGCGGTCACCCGAGGGGGTTTCAATGCGATCTACCCGGTCGAGCTGAAGCCGCACCGGCAGTCGGCCGACGGCCCCCTCCACCCGCTTCTCCCGCAGAATCACCTCGAAATCCCAGGCGCGGCTCGCCTCCATGTCCAGCCACTCCGTGACCAGTGCCGTAACCCGCTTGCGCTCCAGGCGGCACAGACCCGGACCGAACACGGAATCAAGAAGCAGTCCGTCTTCATTGGCGGCCTGTTCGATGCTGGCCATGACCACGTCCGACCGCTGATCGGGGCGAATCGAGCGCAGCCGTTCGCTGTTACGCAGTTCCCCCCACACGCGCTCGAGAACCTTGTGCACGAAGGTGCCCTGCACCCGGGCATCAAGGGGCACACCCGGCGACGGCATTTCCCGCACGCCCAGACGAGATCGCAGAAAAGCGGCGTAGGGTGATTCCGCGAATGTCCCGAGAATCGATACCCCACCTCGCACACCTTCGGCCTCTTCGTCACTAACCGGCGGTACCGGATCAGAATCCGGCATCTCGGTCACCGGGTCAGCCGAACCGCCATCAAGCATCGGGTCCGATTCGACCGGCTCGCAGCCACCGTCCCACGGGCCGGCCGGGGACGCCGGCATCTGCAGCGCCCCGCGCTCGCCATAGCTGCTGGTGGTGAAAGTCACGCTTGATCCGGACGACGACATGCATGCCACCAGGCGCTCGGCCTCGGCCAGCGCCGCCTCGGGCGTGGCGCAAGGCGCGCCAGCATCCGCCAGCCACTCCGAAGGCAGGAACGGGTTATGAGCCACTGGTGTCGGCAGCGTGTCGGCGGTCAACCCAAGCACGAACGCGTGGGTAAAGCCGGCGGCCGAGGCATCCGCGTATTCCAGTATCCGCACCGGCTCCACCACCGACGAGCGGGGACTGAAGTCTCGGTTGGCCAGAATCTCGTGTAGCCAGGCAGATGCCCGTCCCTGCGAAATCTCACCCAACTGCCCATCCATTGCCATGAGGCGCTGCAAGCATTCACGCCACGCCTCGAGTACCTGGTACTGCGTCGAGGTGGCATCGAACAACAACACCCAACCGGCTAACTGCAACTGGCGCTCGAATGCCGTACACCAGCTCGAGGCCAGCGCACGACTGGACGACGCTTCCAGGAACCCGATCAAATCCTCCATGCGAGCCACGAACCGGGCCGAGGCGTCGATGCGCCGAGCGATCCCTTGAATCCGCCGGAGACTCTGGCGCGCACCGCCACCCTCTCGTAGCGCCATCTCCACGCGCGCACGCAGGCCCCGGTCCTCGTCGGACCACAGGCACCGACTCAAAAGCACCCGGCTGACGAGCTGCATGTCATTGCCATGCAGGCGCAGCGCAAGCAGGTCCATGGATGCGGAGACCGCCGGATGGGCACTGAGAAGCTCGCCACGGGCATACGACCAGCACGGGGGCTCGGAGCCCGACCCCGGCGCCATGCGGTACGGCGACAGGTGACGCGTGAGCGCCCGTTCGAGTGGCGTGCGCCATGTCTGGATCGACGGCACGAAAATTCCCACCGAAACCTCATCGCCCCCTGCCTGCAGAGACTCCGCCACCTGACGGGCGACACCCTGCGTCTCCTGCTCGATGTCGTGGTAGCACAGGCGCCGCACCTCAACGCTGGCACCAGCGCTGTCTGCGAGATCGACTTCGACCTCGCAGCCGTACTCGGCAAGCACATCAACGAACGCCTGCTGCTGGGGCGTCAACGCCTGAAATCCGAAGAACAGGACTCGTTTCGGCGGCTGCCAGGCACCGTCGGCGAGATGCGCCAGCAGGTCGGCGACCACCCGCTCGGCAGTAATCCACCCCTTATCCTCGAGGCGACGGGCAAATTCGTGGCGATGGGTGACGAAGTCTGCATAAGCGTCACCGTGGATGAGTTCCGGCGTCGGCAGATCGATACCGTAATTGGCGACCAGGCGATCCGTATCTCGCATCTGACGCGCGAGACTCATCGGAGATAGAACGCCCTCCGCGCGGCCGGTGGCCTCAAGGACGTAGAGATGCAGGGCAAGCTCCTGAGCCGGGTGGAGCAACTGTCGCTCCGGCAGGCAGCCCTCCCATTCCCGAATCACCCAGTTGCGAAACGCAGAGATTGCAGGGAAGGACCAGACAGATTCCCCACGATCGCGCTCGGCCTGGTTGTACTGCACCCGTAACTCACGGGCGAGCCGCTCGCTCGGGCAAATCACCAACACGCCCTCGCGGGCATTCTCCATCCATGTGCTCATAGGTCGCTCCCTAGCTGCTTATCTGCAGGCTAGGGGCAACAGACTCCGCCGCAACCCCGATTCGGGGCGGATTATGAGCTGCGGTTAGTCACACTTTGAGATGGCGAGAAGGGTTCGGTGATTCGCTTTCGCCTCTCTAAACCCCTGCGCATCTACGAGAAATAACTCCACGCGAGTGCGATTGCCTCCCACTGGACTGGCCACCGCCTGAACACTACCGAGAGCTTCAGCCTGGGCTTGCGACGGACCACCTTCAAAGAAAATCGGCGCCACTTCCACCCTCGGGGTGAGGCCACCAGGGCAGGTAGGATTCTGGACGATCTCGCCACTCTCGTAGAGGCCGACATCCTGTACCGAGCGCTGCAGGGATTTGCCGTCCGGCGTCACGAAGTCCTGAGCCTCAACCACTCCGCCGAACCGACCATCATCACCGACGAACAGGTCGTCGCCGACCTGAATATCGTCGCCGGCGATCACGTCGCCATCGAACGACGTGGAGGTCGCTGCGATACGCAGATTGTTTCCACCCTGCGGCAGGATGCGAGCCCCGTTGACAAAGCGGACCTCGCCAACGCCAAGCGCATCGCCGCCGTTGAGGTTCAGGTCGCCCCCATTCGAGTTGAAGTTGCCACCCCCGGAGTTGACGTTACCGCCGGAAGTGTTCACGTCGCCGTTGTTCGTATTGACGTTGCCGCCCGAGGTCACGACAGTTCCGCCCTGCGTACGAACCTGGCCGCCGCCTGAGTTGATGGTCCCGCCTTCCGACCGGATGATGCCGCCGTTGCTATCCACCGCGCCGGCGGAAACCAGTCCACTGGCGGTCACGGTGTTGGTCTCGATGTCATCGGCATTCTGGATGCTGTTGTTGCCCATCAGAATGTCCGCTTCCATCGTGCGGTCCTGAGGATCACCGGTATCCACCCGGGACAGGAACTCGCCGGTCGAACCCACGGCATCCGGTACCGGCACCGAAGATCGAACGCGGTCATTGGCGCCAACGACCAGCGAATCGATAAGGGTGTTTGCTGCCACACCTGCGTAGGGTTCCGGGATGTCCACGGCCACCTCGAATCGATCAGCCGTGCCTGGGCAATCCGTCGCGTAGTTGGTTGCCCACGGGGACGTCTGGTTGATCCCGATCAGATAATCCGTGGTTCGCAGCACATTGATCGCGTTGGCGCAGCCGCCTGGCTGGTCCGGCCATTCGCCTTCGTCCACGTAGTAGCTCTGCGCCGCCTCCTGGATGGTATAGACCTGAGCCGACGTTCGGTCAGTGAGCTGCTCTCGATACTCCGGGATAATGACCTGCGCGCTGGCGGCGGCCAACACGACCGCGATCGTTGTGGCGATCAGGAGTTCTACCAGCGTGAAGCCGGCCTGATGTCTGGGAGCAATCATCGGGTGTTCTCCTCGTAGATCAGCGCCTTGATATGGCGGGCGCGGCGACTTTGGATTGAAGTCGGCCGCCGGACGGACTGGACGCGCAACTGGGTGCCACCGCCGACTGTTGTTGCTTCGAAGCCGGGTGGTGACGCTGGCACCGGGACTACCGTGGTAACAATCGCCGCTGTATTGCCCGCCTCTACCGTATACGCATTCCCCCAGGGATTGGTCTCAGCCAGGCTGGTGCCAAATGTGGAATTGATCACCGATACAGCCGTCCCCGCAGTGGCATTGAAGTGCGTTCCACTCGACGAATCGATGCTCTTTCGATACTGGTTGGTTACATCCGCGATATTGAGCATTTCGATCTGCACCTGCTTGATCCTGCCCGACTCTCGTTCGGAGACCAGAAACGAAATACCCACCACACTCAGCGCCGTGATAACCGCACCCGCGACCATCAACTCCATCAGGGTGAATCCACGCTGGTGCCTCATTGATTCAAACCCTCAGGCTGGAGTCGCGTTCATGAACACGAAATAGCCGCCGAATACCATAAGCAGGATCGCGCCGGCACCGGTCACCAGGCCAAGGCCGTAGAGGATGCGACGCATCCACCCCGCCTTGATCTGGGTGCGGGTCTTCATCAGCCTGGTCTGCGTACCGATGATGTCCTTCTGGACTTCCGGATCGGCACGCTCGAAGTTCTTGAACCCCTGTCGGAGGATTGTCGGCCATTCATCACGGTCCAGCAGAACCGACAATGCCTTACCCTCATTTACGCCGCGAAGCATGTCCTGATAGACCCAGGCCTCTCGGCCGCGGCTAGCTGTGCCCAGTTGCTCCAGGATGCGCCGCGTATTGATCCCCGCTTCGAACAAGGGCTTGAATGCCGTGAGGAAACGCATGCCTTTGAGCAGCCGAAAATACTCGGCAAAACTGTTCACCGCCGGCAAAGATCGGATGCGCTCCCAGATTTTCCGTCGCAGCGCATAAATCGCCGCGATAATCCCCAGGATCAGCCACCAAGCATTACGGAGCACGTCATCGATGACGAACATCACCTGAGTCGCCGCGTTGAACGGCGCATCCAGGCCGGGCATTTCCGCGAACCGTTCCAGCTCTGGCGCCATCAATACCGAGACCCCGCAAAGAAGGCCGATGCCCATGAGCATCAGAAAGATCCCGGGCAACAGCCCCTTACTTACCTCGCTCAGTAAGTCCCGGCGCATCAGCATTTCTTCTGACGCGTGCTGCAGCGATGTCCCGAGCGTATTGGACGATTCGCCCACCTCTGCCAGCAAAACCGCCTGGGGATCGAAGTTCAGCATTGCCAGACGCTTGGATACCAGCATTTCGCCGGCAATCTTGGCCTCCTGCTTTCGCAGGTGCCGATTACCTCGCATGAGTTCGCGAAAGGTCCTTTCGGAGGACTGACCGCTGACAATGGCCGCGCCCAGCTGCGCCAGCATCATGGCCTGGTCGTCTACACTCAGACGAACACGCGTGAACTCGTCCAGCAAACCATCGAAGTGGGCCGTTCCGACGCTGACGATTCGCCTCTCGGAAAAGCCGGAGCGCGCCCGGGCTTCTTCGCCCTAGCGCGCTTCGACACGACGCTTCTCAATGGTGCCGTCCCCGGTATAACCGCGAACCGCATAGGCCATCTTGTTTGCCTCTCAGAAAGTCGCGACTTACAGGCCCCGGATCGTTACGGTCAGGGTGTCACCGTCAGCGGTGGCCGCCGTGATGAACGGGAACCGGGTGTTCCCATCCGCGTTGTTGGCGGAAAGGAAGGTCTGCAAATCTTCCGCGATCTGGTCAGGGTTGTTGCCGCCGATGGGGTAATCGATGCCGACACCGCCAGCCGCACTACCCGCAGTGCCTACGCTCCACGAGCCACCCCACGCTGTTTCCGCCGGCAGACCGTACTGGATCAGATCATCCTTGGCGTCGATGTTTGCCGTGGGGCCCACAGCGCCACCGTAGGAGGTCAGGGCACTCGGTAGTTTCTCGATGAAGAATTCCCGCGCCTCGGTGGCTCGAGCCGAGTCGCTCTGCCCACCGAACGTGGCAACTGCCGCCACCGCCAGGAAGATAATGATCACGCTTGCGATCGCGATTTCGAGAAGGGTGAAGCCCTTCTGTTTGCGGGCGCCAGCCACGGTCATGGAGTCATTTCGATAACGCATCTGCTTTCCTCACTCGTTGATTGCAATTCTCTTGGCGGCGCCGTCTTTGCCGCCCTCCTTGTTGGCCGAAGCCGTCACAGTTCGCGCACCCAGGCTGCGCTCCACTTCACTAAAGGTGGACTCCCCACAAGTTATGCGCTGCATGCCGTGTTCCCAGAGAGGCCGGAAGCCGAGGCCGTGCGCATAACGCTCCATCGCCGGCGTCGATTCTCGGTTGGTAATCATGTCTCGGAGGTGTTCGTCGATGACCGAGAACTCCGTCAGGATCGTCCGGCCTTCATAGCCGCGACGACAGGCATTGCAGCCCTCAGGGTTGGCAACGCGTATCGGCGCCTTGAGGCCCGGGTACGCATCAAGGTCGCCATAGCGCGCCGGGATATTTGCGGCGGACTTACGGAATATGTCCGTGGTCTTTTTCAGGAACGGGTGACGCAAGTGCATGTAATCCTCCAGCGAGATCTGCTCACTGCACTCCTGGCACACCTTCCTGACTGTTCTCTGCGCCATCACACCGCTGAGCGCATCCGCCAGCAGGATCGGCTCGATATTCATGTCGAGCATCCGCGGGACCACCCCGAATGCCGATTTGGTATGGATGGTGGTGAGCACGATATGCCCGGTAAGGCTGGCGCGTATCGCCAGCTCCATGGTTTCTTCGTCTCGAATCTCACCAACCATGATCACGTCGGGGTCCTGCCTCAGAAAGGCCCGAAGCCCCGCCGCGAATGTGAGGTTTGCTGCGGGATTCACCTCGACCTGGGAGACCTGAGGAATCTCGATCTCAACCGGGTCTTCAATGGTGAAGTAGCTATTTCGCGGGTGATTGCGGGTCAACCACCGCATCCCGGCGTTCAATGTCGTCGTCTTACCTGAACCTGTCGGGCCGGAGACTACGATAAGGCCCGAGCTGCCCGACATCGCTTCTTTCAATCGATCAAGCTGGTTGTTCGGCTCGGTCGAAGGCAGGCCAAGTCGATCGATATCCACAAGATCAAGCTCTAGGCCGAGCAAGCGCAGCGTGAACCGTGGCCACACGTCCTGGCCAACCCGAACCGGCACCATGCTCATTCGGATGTTGATCGAACGATGCTCCATCGGCCAGGCAAACTGCCCGTCCCGCGGCGCGATGAATTCGCCCGCGGTCTTCTCAGCCTCATCGAGGATGGTGTTCGCCAGTGCGATGTACCCTTCATCGAGCTTGAGCGAACCGATCTTGTGGAGCATGCCGTCCACGCGCATCGACACCTCCGCGGTATCGGCAATCGGCTGAAGGTGAATATCAGACGCTCGCAGACCAACTGCGCGCATCATGTAACCCTCGAGGTGCCGGCGGGCTTCGCTCTTGTCCCCGCCTGACTGGTCACCCTGGATGTCCGCCGCGCCCTGGGTGATCTGATCCAGCTCGTGGAAGGCAAGCACGCCCATCGTCCTAACGGCCTTGTGCTCCTGAGACAGCAAGGCCTGGACCCGGTCCATATCGAGAGGATTGACCAGGTACAGAACCCCCTGGTCGTCGATTACCCAGTCTTTGCCGGTCTTGATGAGTTTGCTGCCAGCCCACATCGGGAAATCCAGCACTTCGCTGATCGCCGATGCCACGGCGCCGGACGGCACGCCACTATCCATGAGCTGCCGAACGAAAGTGGCGGGCCCGACATTGGAAAGGTACCCCTGGAGAGACTGAAACCCCTCGTCAGGAATTTGTCTCTGCTCGTAGAGCTTCTCGAGTACCTTTCTGCCGCGCTGCTCGCTTATCGCTCGACCACCCATTACCGCCCCCCGACCTGAGGATCGAAGCCCCCGCCCCCGGGAGACATGCCACCTGAGCCCATCGATGCTGGGCCTGGACGAGGCCCTTCGCCGCCGGCGCTAATTTCATCGCCCCATGAGACGACAAGCGTCGTCTCCTTGCCCTGCGGGCCCTCGAGAATCACCTCGCCATCGCCAATCGCAAGCACGCTATAAGCATCGTTGACATCCTGGCCGCTACCTGCCCGAACAAGCCGAGCGCCGACACGGAAAACACCGATGTCGTTGACGGTTGAAACCAGGGTTGGCGGCTGCATCGAGGCCGGGGGCGGCCCCATTGGCATTTGCGGCAACGGTTGGATCGGGGCCGGCTCTGACGAAGACTCCGGGACGATGGGGCCTGTCGGCGGCAGACCCAGCTTTACCCGAAGGGCCGCGGCGTCCAGAGATTCCAGCATCGAGGCGGGGTCCTCGGATTCTTCGCCTTCCGCGGAACCATCATCACCCTCTGCCCGCCGTCGCGCCTCAGCGGCACGGGCGACTGCTTCTGCCCGGTCCGCCTTGATCTGCTCCAGCTCCAGTTCCCGCTGATAGCTTCGCTTTTCCTCCTGGAAGGCCCGCTCGTCGGTGACGACAGAGGCAGCTTCCTCCTGCGCACTCTGCGCCCAGCTCGGGCTGATAACCACAAACAGGCCGACGCCCATCCAGACCCACCGCATGCTCATTCCTTTCACGATTCATCCTCCAGTTCTTTGCCGACAAACCGCGTCGGATTGATTCGGCCGTAAATGCTGAACTGCATTGACGCGTTGATATTTCCGCCATCCATCTGTATCAGCGCGTTCTCGAACACCACCGGGCGGTCATTGCTCGCGGCCATCAGGCATGAGAAGACCGGTCTTGCTCGACCCCCGACCACGCCAACCCAGAAGGGCGCAGCACCTCGATACAGGGTTTGCTGGTTGTCACCCTCGATCACCGAGGTCTCCAGGCCGCATTCCCTCAGCACATCGTTGACCTCCATCCACGTTTCCCGCAGATAAGGAAGTTCCGGAGCGGTACGCAGCTGTTCCCTCTGGTCCTGTAGTGCTTGCACGGTGGCGCGCTTTTGATCCAGCCGCTCACCTGCCGTTCGCTGAGACTCGCGATAGCCGACGGTGAAAAGGCCAATGCCAACGAGCACCCCGATCACGACAAGATCGACGCCGAGATTCTTCAGTCTCTGGATCACTCCGGCGCCCTCCAGATCAAACGCTTGGTGCTGGTGGGCTCGGGTACCGCCTCGTCCACCCACTCTGGTACCGCCGCCCGGTCGTCGACCTGCAATGACCAGCGGTCGGCCGAAAACGAGGTCTCATCGAGCGACATGAAGGAGGATTGCGAGGACAGCACCAGGAGGCGCGACAACGCTTCCTGCTGATTGGCCGGAACCATCCCCGGGACATAGCGTGTCGCGCGGAGCTGGCCGAGTTCGGACGCAATGGTCGTTTCTCTCGCCTGGAGCTTTTCGAGCGTCGATTCTCGACTCGCCTCGATCCCCACCAGGATCAAATCAACCAGCAGGAAACCCCCTACGGCCGCGGCGGTATACACGCCCCATCGGATATACCGCCGCCGAGACACCGCCCGCTGCCGTTGCCCAAGCTCAGCAGCAAGCAGCGCCTCCTGAGACGGCGCGCGTAAGCGCTTTGGATTTACCTTTACCTGTGGAAGCTCGCTGGCATTGACGTCAAGCGGCAGGATCATCTCGCCGCGGTACTGACCAGACTCCTCGACCTGCCCACCCGCGGCAGAAATGAAGAAGCCGCCACCGTCGCCGCTTGGAATGACCTGCTGCGGCACACTCAGGTCGATCAGGCCGTTAGCGAACAGCACCTGCCAGAAACCGTATACCGGAACACCTGGGTGGGAGTCCCGGAGCTTTTCAAGCTGTGCCTCATCCATCCACAACGCATGATTGCCATCAACTGCGCCATCCAGTCGGACATAGACACCGTCCGAAGTTGGCTCGCTTCCCGCGATGGCGTCGGGGAGGATGATCGCCTCTTGCCGACCGAGCTTTACCGGTTTGCCGGTCTCAAGCATGTCAGGCCTCCGTGAGCGTCGGCGTAATGGTCAGCACAAGCTCACGACGTTCCAGCTCGTTCGACTCCGAGCCGAAAATCAGGTCCAGAAGCCCCCCGCGGTTCGACGTTGGAAGCCGATTCAGAGCCTCGGATATCCGGCTCGTTATCAGGCCCCCAAGCTGTACTGGCTGTCCCGGGCGAGTAATCACCTGGGTGGTCAGCTCGCTCAACGCGATTCTCGGATTCTGGAAATCGAAGTCACCGACGGAGAACTGATCGAAGCCCTGCAGCGAACTGATGACAGGCGTGACCTCGATCAGCACGCGGTCGTCATCAAGTACACGAGGCGTCACTGCCATCGATACACCCACACGGATTCTTGCCAGTGTTGGCGTGATGGTGTTCGTGCCCTGGTTCGAGATGAACTGCGTGACGCTTGAGACGAAGCTGAATTCATCCACCGACGAGATATAGGCGGTGTCGCCGTTGAGCGTCGTCAGATTCGGTTCAGTCAGAAGCTCGACATCACCGTGACGTCCGAGCAAATTGATCAGGGCTGTGATCTGGTCATCACCGTTCTGAAAGTTTCCGCCGACTTGTGACTGACCGGAAGGCCCTTCGATATTCGCGTCATTCACACTCGAGAAAACCGCCTGAAAGGGCCCGCCATCAATCGTGGTATTCAGAATCGCCTGCCAGTTGATGCCGCGCGCCCGGTTGTCCTCGATCGCCACTTCGAACGCCTTGACGTCCAGATGAACCTGCTGCTGACTCTTCTCCACGATATTGCCGAGGAAGTCGTCCACCGAACTGACGAGCTTCGGCGGCCCCGTCACACTCACTGTGCCGAGGGTGCGGACCGCTACCACTTTGACCTTGCCGTTGGAGGTAGAAGAGCCTTCCAGCCCAACAAATTCCTTGATGTCCTGGAGCAGGGTTTCCCAGTCATCCTGCTCATAGGTTGACTGGACTACCGTGCCGCTGGAGTTCTGTTGGTTTCCGCCGCCGCCGGCGCCACCGCCGCCACCGATGTTGGAGAGCCCGCCGCCGCCACCGCCGCGAAGGCCACCACCACCGCCAAGGCCACCACCGCCGCCCTGACCCTGCTGACCCTGGGGATCGCTAATGCCGGTATCGCCACCCACCTTCGTCAGGGTCTGTCGATTGGCCGAAAGCGTTGCCAGATTCCAGACCTTCGTCATCTCGGAGGAGACGCGTACCGTGTTTCCGGCAATCTCGAAGTGATAGCCGCTGATGTCCGTCAGCTGTTTGAGGAACTCGTGAAGCGGCATGTCACTGACGTAAAGCGCAGTGGACTGCCCAAGGTCAACGCCGGAATCAGTGACCCGCACGTTGAGATCAGGCGCGACCGTACTCAGGACCCGGGCCAGAGGCATGCCCGAGGTCTCGATCGAGACCTTCTGCCTGAAACGCCCATTGTGAGACGAATTCCGCTTCAGGTAGGTCTTGGGGCGCTGCTGTGACAACCCCTGCCCAACTTCACTCGGCGCCAGTAGCGGCCCTGCATTTTCCGGCGTACGGACATCCGTGCTCACGCAGCCGGCGAGCAATACGAAAATGAAGGCGAATGCGGCCTTATACATAGCTATTTCTCCGAAACGACGAGGACGCCGCTTTCAACGTAGGGCTGCGCCACCAGGCTCAGTTGCTGCTCGATCGTCGCCATCACCTGCCCGCGAGTGTTCTCAGCCGTGAAATCAAAGGTGTCGTTGAGCAGGCTCTCGTTGCTGATCTCCGGATAGACCTCCCAGCCTCGCGGCGTCACCGCTCGGAGAAGCTCGAGCAGCGAGGCGGAACGCAAGTGAACCGTGATGTACTCCGACAGGTACTCCTGATAGGTCAGGCCGCCAGCCTCCCCTGGCGCGTAGGCGCTCGACTTCGGCTCACCCGAGGAATCGGCCATGGCGCCAGTGCTAGCCGAACTTGCAACCGGCTCACGTTCGCTGCCCATGCTTTGCGCGACACCTTGCGAGGTGGCTATAGCAACGATGCAGGGAGATTCGGTGTACTCCATTGCCAGGCCGGCGCGTTGAGTCATTTCGCGCATGACCTGCACCCACTCCCGCCCCTGCCCCTTCCAGGTGACGTCGACGTCTTCAATCCCATCGGAGAGTCGGATCTCGCAACCATCACCGGCTAGGGCGGTCACCGCGTTGGAGAGTGGTTCGTTGAACCCCCGCGAGTAGGTGCCGCTTCCTTCGGCCGCGGCCCCAACGGGCCCACCACCGATTCGAGTCACCTGGCGCTCATCCGATACGCACGGCTCGCAGTCGTCACGTTGCGACGGCAGCCGCGGGCCCTGTCGTGGTTCGCGCGTTACCCGCGGCGTCGCGCCATCGCGATCGCTCGCGTACTTATCAGAATAGGGGCGTGGTGCCTGGCTCGGCTCCGAGCCCCGAAAATCGGTTTGACGCTCGGGTTGGTCAGGCACGTTCCTCGGTTCTGGCTCGGGGCCGGGTTCGCCCGCCTGTGCCGAGAAAGCCAAAATGGCCACGAGAAGGGCCGGAAGAAGTTTGATCATGTGAGGGCTCGTTGAGGGTCATTACCGTTCTCCCCTCTAAAGGGGGCATGTCCCAAAATTACGAGGGCTCGCCGATAGGTTTGGGCGTACCAGCCTTTAAGGCTTGTGACATCACGAGGATTTTCTATGGCATTAGGGACCAGCTTCGCCCGCGTATCGATTGCCTCCGGCTTGTTCTCAACGGGCTTCACCCTTGTTGTCGTGGCATCTGTGTGGGCCGGTGTCGTCCATTTTTTCCACTTCGACCAAACGTTCCATGCCGAAGCGGTTTCTGCTCATCTCATGTTCCGCCCGGAATGGTTCGTCACCATCGTTCGCCTCGGGGGGTTGACCGCCACTGTTGTCACCGTCGGCATGGTGATGGCGCACGCATTTATCTTGGCGTTTGCCGCCGGCGTTGCCACGTTCTTCGCCATCCGCATCTACAAGTCCATCGCCTCCGGCACCCTGACGCTCTCCCCCAAGCCACCCTTTCTGCGCATCGGCGCTTCACCCCGATCCGAGAGGCGGATCAACGCCGGCTATACCCCGGCCGGAAGAGACCTGGTGCGGGTCTACAACGACCGCATCAAGATCACCCTTGAAACCCCCGGCGGCAGCATCTACCACAACGTCTTTCCTGAGTTCTTTCTCCGACTGCGCCGTGTTCCCATCAAGCTGAAGCGAGAACCCAAAACGCCGGTCGAACGCCTGGAAGTCGCCTTGACTGAGATGCTGGTGGCCCACCGTGAATGGCCTGCCGACCCCGATGGGCACCACTCCGATACCAGCCTGCTCGAACACACCATGTCGGTAACCCAGCGCCTGGTTGATCACCTGCCAGAGGAGCCATTGGCCCGGGTCATCGGGCTATCTCACGACATCGGGAAATTGCTTGCCTATGCGGCGCCCACTGGTGGCCGAGGGGATGGCGCCACATGGCAGAAACGCACCAAGGAGGTTGACCGTCTGTCCGCACAGGTCATGCGGCTGACGCCGGAGTTCTGGCAGCTTGATGCCAAGGACCGTCACACCATCAATGTTCTGCTCACCTACACCCATGCGCCAGATCGCATGCCGCGGGGCAGCACAACCCAGCGTGAGCGTGACTTGCTGCAGGCGGTGCGCATCTGCGATGGCGTATCCACCCATCATGAGCAGGCCAGCGCCTCGGATCACGCCGATGACGTCGACATCATCACGACGATGAGGGAACGCGTGGTCGACGTGATTGCTGGGCTGAATATCAATCAGGTCCGCGATCCGGACGCCCATGCCGACGGCTGGGTTCAGCCTGCCAACGGTATCGCTCTGATCCAGACCAAGCGTCTGCGGGAGGGCTTCTTCGGCGTTCTCGACCCGGTCTCAGCTCGCAAGCTGGCCCTGCGCAGCTCCGACAACTCTCCCGGCCGAGTTCACCCGGCGACAGTCGCTCTGCACACCGCTCTGGGCAAAGAAGGGCTACTCATCGAGGACTGGCGTGGGTTCCGGCCCGACATGGCCCAGTTCGAGGCCAAGGTTGGCCGGGTAACATTCGCCGGGCTCTTCCTCATCGATCTTGCCGAACTGCGAAAGCGCATGCCGGATACCGTGAAAGAGTGGGGCAAAAGCGCCTACCCCATTCGCATCAAGAAGGACTCGGCAAAACGGGATATCTCCCGAAGCTAAGGCGTCTCCTCAGCGAGGAACTCACTCAGCTCCTGTTGCCGGATCACCCGCTGGACGCGTCGAGGGTCGTCCCTGGCCTGATAGCAGCTGCGGGCGAATGCCAGGTATTCGCGGCGCTCGCTGACCCGGCAACGCCACATCCGCTCGGTGGCCAGATCAAGGTGCTCTGAAGCAACCGCCAGAGACTCCTCGGGCCGCTCGGTTTCCCAGTATAGATGCGCGAGTGTCAACGCCCACCGCTGCACCGCCTCACCTTCGACATCACGCTCGTCATAGTGCAGATACGGCTCTACCGACGGCACATTCTGGTTGGTCACCGCGGCCGTGAGCAGCGGCTCTGCCTGGCGATACTCGCCCTTGTGGTAATGAGCTTCCCCGGACAGGCCGGCCTGCACCCGCGGGTTGGGCTGCGATGCGCACCCGCCCATGATGGTGGCCAGCGCAATAAGCATTATCGATCGGTTCATCATGGCTAGATTCCTCGCAGCAGGTGCACCGGTACCGGCGCCTCCTTGTTGAGCGTGATCAATCCGTCGCTCTTCGGTTTCAGCATGTCCATGTCCGCCTTGCGCACATTCATGCGGCGCCGGGTCTCGGCCTCCATGTCACTGTCGACAGGCAAAAGCAGCTTGGTGGCCAGGTTGCTGGTGATCTCGGTATTCAGATGCCCCATGTGCTGGACACCGACCATCAACCCCAGCCCGTACTTTCGGCCCTCCGGCGCGATCCGGTTGATCGGGGAGATCATGTTCTTGCTGGTCTGCACGGCGAGTTTCGCTTCATCGAGCACAACCATCATCGAGGGCAGCGGAGAGTTCAGTTCACGGCAGGACCGGATCGCCAGCGACAGCATCCTCTTGAGCAGGAGGTGAATTAGCGCGATCAGGTGGGCTGTCGAGACCTTGGATAGGTCGAACACGTTGATGCGCGATGGCTTGAGGCTCAGCGCGTCATCACCGAACAACCCACTTTCGACCATGTTCGATACGGTCATCTCCAGACTGGCCAGGCGCTTCCGGTCAGGCTGGCGGATATCCATTTGCTTGTTCCTGATGCAGTCTTCGAGCAGCTGCCCCGACATCATCCTGATGTATTCCTTGATCCCATCTTCATCCACCTTCATGCGCTGGGCGCCATCCGGCAGGTAGCCCTCGATCCCGACGTCCCGATACTCATCGGGGAGGTTTGGTTGCCGGCCTTCCTCCATCGCTACGCCCAGCTTCACGGCCTTGCCCAGACTATGAAAGAAATCAGCAGACGCCCCGGCCTGAGCGCCGCCGGCGCACTCGCGCACATGGTCTCGGAAATCCACCCAGCTCGGCCCCGGGTTAGACCAGGTGGCGGGGTCAGCCTGGTCGATACCGAATCGCTTCAGACATTGCTTCATCATCGATCTCAGGTCGCCCGTCTGCAGGTCCCCAAGTGTCGGCTTGAGAAGACGCACCACCTCAATGGCATCCTCGATGGCCGCGTAGGGCCCGCCACCATCCACGTTCATAGGGATCGTGAGCGGGTTGATCTGCCCCTCCGACTTGCCATAGCGGAAGGTGACCCGGTGAATCAGTGACGGATCGATGCCTGACCTTCCGTGCCCCTGGTCACCCTGGGTGTCCAGCACAACCACCATGATGCCGCGCATGTGATATTGCTCGATCATGTGGCTGAGAATTGTGGTCTTCCCGCTACCCGATGCGCCCACCACCCCGACATTGAAGTTCATCGCCTTGGGCAGTGTCAGGCTGAACGGTTCGCCGTTGAAGGTGGTACCCAGTGGGATGGGCGTATGAGGGCTCAACCCGCCGGGCGGGAAGCTCGTGGCAGCCAGACTCACTTCGAGGCCTTCCTTTCTTCATCCTTGAACCAGTTGATGTAGTCGAGATCCCGGCTGACGTCAGGCGGTAACGCCTTGTCGGTGGCAAAGCGCACCGGGCTTTCGCATTCACTGCATATTTCCTTCTCGTGCTCGACTCTGTTCTGCTGACTCGGGCTCAGGACATGGAAGCCCTTGTAGCCCTTGCAGTCACACCGGCCCGGCTTGTGCTTGTCTGCCAGCATGATGGCCCGGTTATCGAACAGGTCCAGCAACGCCCCATGCGATTTCGGCTCATGCGAGACCAATGCCCGATGCATGTGGTTGTAGTCCTGGCCATGAAGGGCATCCGGCTTGCGTCCCTGCTTCATGGCGGAGGCCTCGGTCATCACATGCGCGAGTTCGTGGGGCACCACCTCTTTTAGGAAAACGCCGGGACGCTGCATCAGAAAAAGGTGATTGAACCAGAGCTGTACTTCGCCATTCGGCGAACCATTCGACAGCTTCAGCTTCCGAGTGTTGGAAGAGGACGGAGAGCGGGCACGCATCATGAACGACAGCGATATCGTCATCCGCTCGAATGGCCAGTTCTGGTAACCCAGAAGGGTTCGGGTGTAGTCTGCCGCCTCGATCTCGAATGGGTGTATCCCGTCGTGTCGAAGCCCTTGGGTCGATACTTTCCTCATCCCCTCATTAAAGGGGCCGGGCGCACAACCTTTGCGGTGCTCAGTCGAGGGTCAAGAGTGATTCGCGTCCGCTTGCTGTCGGGCATTGTGCCCCCGGCGAAATCGAGCGCGCCGCTGCGACATCCGCTCGGGGCAGCGCGTGCCCCAGGCGCGCGGCGCCGCGATCCGGTATTCGGCGCCGCCGGCATGCTGATTCCGGTTCTGGGTTACCAGTTCCAGCATGCCCGCACTTTCCATGTCGCTGATTGCCCGATCCAGGAGCTTCTTGTTGTAGCGATCGCCAAGCTCCTCGATCACGTCGGCTCGACACAGCCCTCCCCACATCCCGAACAGAAACAGAATCTCGGTGACAGCCTCGAGCCGCGGGGAGTTGCGCATACCGGTCGCACGCTGCACCCGCCGGCGCAGCGCATCCATATCCAGATCCATGAGCAGGGCCAGGCCCTTGTCCTCAGCAGCAGCTGCTCCGCTGTTCGCTCTCGTGTTCATGCAACCCCCTACTCCGTCGCCTTCTCTGTCGGCGCTGCCTTGCCCGTGCCCGCGATGATCTGCCATAGGCAGTCATCCGATATCTCCGGGAACGCGGCTTTGGCAGCGTAGATGGCATAGACCTGCCCCTTCCAGGCTGCCTCGCTGTCGAACCCGACACTATGGCTGTGGCCATCCTTCGACGCCGTCATCACCCAGCCATTGGGCGGCGTGGCCGCCGCGTTGTACCGGATGATCAGCTCCTTCGGGCTCCGGCCGGGCGAACCGATGCGCTTGCGAAATACATCGCGCTGACCGCGCAGCACCGCCACGAAGGGCGCCAGATCCCGATGGTCAAGCTCGTAGGTCATGACCAGGCGACTCTCCTCGCCCAGTCCACGCGCCTCGGCGCGAACGCACCACTTGGAGCCGCCTTCAGCCGGACGCTCGTAGTATGCAAAACCGCCCCGTACCGATCTCGAAAAGAAAAAGTGCGAGAACACGTATCGCCCGGCTCGACTTCCAACTTTGCTCTGAGTTTCGCTCATACCTCCCTATATAACGTGCCGGCCGCCTCGCGACAATTAACGGAATCCGATGAGCGTCCAATCCCCCAACGAGTAGAAACTCCCGTCCCGAGTTTCAAACCCCAGACGATCATCATCCGGTCTGAAATAGACCTTGCCTTTGACCTGCTCGCAGCGTCCGGTTTGCCGGTGCTCCAGGTCGACGCACACACGCTTTCCGTCAGTTCGGCTGAGAATGGTGCCGAACACTGAGTTCCGATAGGACTTTCGAACGCGGCTGTTGGCGATAACCGATCCCATGCAGATTACCTCCTTTGCATTACCCATAAGAAAGGGGCGAGGTATGAAACCCCGCCCCCTTGTTGCCGATCAGGCTACCCCCGAAGGGGTGCATTTACGTTGCGCTGGCATAGAGCGAGACGAGGCTGATCGCATCCTCGTTCTCACTCTCGAAACGACGTTCGGCCCGCGGCCGGTACGACTCGCTTCTGGCCTGGAAGGCATCCCAGGCGATCTCGTCGGCGTGCAGGTAGCTGACCTGTACCAGCTCGCCGAACAGCTCCTCCCTGCGGGTGATCTCGGGAAAGTAGGCGACACCGGGAAGCGCACCCACCTCATCGTTGAACAGGGCGATGGCCCGAGCCACCACCGCGCCAGGGACGAAGCTATCAAAGATCAGTGGATATTCTCGTACAACGACAGAAGGGTCGTTGCGGTCCTGAAAAAGGTCGCGTGCAATCACAGACATGGCTTAACTCCTAGAACATTCCGGTTGGTTGGATGGGGCAGGCCCACCCCCCAAGACCCGGAAAGCCAGGTCCTCGAGGGTGGGCCCGCCCCGCCAACCGGCGGAGTCGAGCCCGAGCGAACTTGGGTGAGCGTCTTACCCGATCAAACTGACCAGGCTCAACGCCACGCCCATGGCACCGATCACACCCAGCACCACCGACAGAACACCCAGACGGATGCTCAGACGGACGGGCGGCTGATCATGGTTCCAGTACCAGCCCCAGATCTCCCAGCGCGTGGCCGGTCGAACCTCGAGCGACGCCTCATCGGCCCGGCGCAGGCCGAGACCGATCTTGGCGTCATAGTCGAGAAGGATGGTTTCGTCATCGAAACCTTCCGGGGGCCGCCCCACACCCAGGGCAAACCGCAGGACCTTCGCCTTGCGATTTTCTTTCCGGTAGATCATCACCGGCTGACGCCGCTTGATCAGACCATCCCGGATTACCCGATTGGGCACGCGGACGACTGGATCGCCGAACTGATAGTCATCCCGCGCAAGCGGCATGACGTTGTTTGCGATATAGCACACGAGGCACCTCCTGATGGATTGAATTAAGCGACCGCATCCAGCTGCATTACCTGATCCGTTTGCCCCGAACGCCAATCCGCCAGTTTGTTGCCCAGCATCACGCGGATGCTGTTCATCTCCCTGATCAGATCGGTCGCGCGGTACTCACGCATCCAGCTACGCACGTAGTTGCCGGTCTTTCCGTGAAGCGAAATGAGCATGTACCCGCAATCGAAGTAACGAACCACGAAATGCGGGATGCCAGGCTCGAGCGACACGGTGTCCGTGACCAGGAGTTCGGCATCCACGCCTTCCGGAAAATAGGTTGTGTTCTCCTCTGCAGGCGGCTCATAGGCCACCGGTTGAATTCGTTCAAACATCACGTTTCTCCGCCGGCTGCCACGGCACGGGGATAGTTCGCTCGGTCCCTGGGCAGCGCAGGGTCCGTGCCGTCGCCGGACGGACCCCACCCCTTGCCAGGGGAGGGCCCGCCCGGCAAGGGCAGCGATTTATTGCCACGCGACGCGCGGCGAGTTACGAGCGGCTTGCAGCCGCTCTCAGAGCATGTTCGAAACGACTGCGGAAAAACCACATCGTCTCTTCAAGCGTGTTGGCTGGCCAGTCACGCAGGGCACCATCCACCATGTCGCCCTTGGCGTCATGACGGGTGATAACAGCCATGTTCGGCCAGTAGTCGACCGTAATGGACTCGGCCGATTCCTCAGGCTTGATCACCTCCGTTGCCAGAGGTGATGTGCTCGGGGGGTTCGACATCTCAAGCTCCTCTGCCGACTGCCGCGGCTGTTTCGGGAATACCGCTCAGGCCCCTGGCAGTACGGGGTCTGTGCCGATGCCGGACGGACCCCGCCCCTTGCCGGGGTAGGTCGCCCGGCAAGGGCTGCGGAAAACACTGACGTCGGAAGTTCAGGCGGCCTGACGCAAACGCGAAAGGCTGTCTGGATAGATCCGGGTCAGTGGATTCTTCTCGAAGAACTTGATCTCTTCGCGGATATCGGAGACGCAGTCGTCAAAACCCTTGTGGGAATAACGAACAGCGACCATTTCGCCCGACTCGTAGCGAGAGATGATTGTCCCGTTCTCCGATCTTTCGACGCAGAAATGGACAATCGTCTTGGCGGACACAACGGTCCGAATCTTGGGTTGCATGTGACCTCCTGAGAGGCGCAACTACCCCGGTAAACCGGAGCAGGAAACGCCCCGGGTTACGGGTGAATTAAAGATTGGAGAGCGCCTTCCGGTGAGACCGGTTCAGCGCACGCTCATCCAATCGACGCTTGAGCCTGAGCACCGCGACCTTGATACGAAGGCAAGGACGCGATAGCCAGGCGGGTTTCCAACGAAAAAGGCGCATACGCACCTCCTGGGCGGAGTCATCCGACCAGAAGGGCGGATTGGGGCCGCCTCAACGGTTGGTGATCACTCGTTTCGCCAGCGCAAGCTCGAAACGAGATCGATCCGACCGGATCGATTCATGTCCATGCACGGATGAGTATCCGTTCCCAGGTCAGACATGGGCGCAAGAACAGCAATGGCTGGACTCGCAACATGGAAGGCGCACGCAGATGGGAAGCTCTACCGAAGCAGTGCGAACGGGAGCAGAATCTGCGGGCAAATAAAGCGCGAAATAAGATTCGCGACAACCGGAATGAACAGGCTAGGAGAGCCTGCGCGCCGAGAAGCTCCGGAAAGACCAGAAAACTCCAGGGCACTTCTTCATGAGGCAGAAGCGGGCCGTAAAAACCTGGTCGAAGCGCTGCCAGCTACAGCGCTTTGATCAGGCATTTAAGTTGCTTGGGACGACTTCTTGCCCCTCTGCCTTTTATCAAGGCGATATCCGACATAAGCCGACGCGATGCAGGCGGTCAGGATGAAACCTCCTGCCAGAGCAATATGAATTGCTGCACTCATGAGCATCACTCCTTCTGAACCAACTCCCATGAATATACGCCGGAGGAGACGCGAGGCCAAGTGGCCCCGCATTCTCCCCAAGCGCATCGCCGCATCCAGAAGGAAAGCAACGATTATCGACGATTCCTACATTTCTGTCGTTTTTCCAGCTGCACTCCCGCCCAGGCACTGCCCACGCAGGAAAACAGGATGAATAGACCAGCAAGAATTATCTCAATCATCGTCATTCTCCCCTAGACGGATCGACTTCATGAAAGCCCCAGCGACGATCAGTACGGTGCTCGTTACGACACCGGACGCGGCAACCAGAAAGGGGATGACAGGTTCGAAGAACATGGCACCCAGACTGACAACCGCGAAACCGATGCCCACATTAGCGAGCGCAATACCGATGGCGTCGAGGAGCTTGTTGGCATTGATCTCCATCGATATGCACCTCCTATAGTATTTAGGCGAGGAGGCACATACCGACCCCGGCTGGGGAGGATAAGGACTCCCCGCAGGGTCGAGAACAATAACGGCGCCGCTTCACCGAGTTGTCGGATCAGAAGCACCGTCAGAAGCCGACTCCAAACCCACCGAAAAAGGGTGGGTAAGAAGCACGGTGCACTACATCAATACTGATGAAGCAAGAACAGCGTTGGCCATCCTCGCAAGAAACAGAAATCCGTAGTGCAAGCACCTCCCATGGCAAGCCATATCAGCAGAGCAAAACCGCTGATCCAGTCCTGGTGAAACCGGGATGGGAGAGATGCGACGAAGTTGAAGCCGCGAATCACATCGTGACAACACGATACGAAGGCAGCAATAGCTCCGGCATCAAAAGGCATGCGATAAGACATGCCGAAACAAGATGAACAAGCAGAATGCTTGCGCGGTGAAAAGCTCTGGAGATGACCAGAACGACTCTTCAACACTTCCTCATAAGGTAGAGGCGGACCGTGAAAATCTTTCCGAAACCCTCGAATCGAGGGCTTGAGAAAGACGCCGGCGCCGGACCCCCGCATTGGCGGGGGCCGGCAACCGGCTGACTCTCAAAGCTCGTAACCTCCGTCTTCGTAAACGAGGGCATGGAGCTTCGTCTTCAGGTATCCGGGAAGAAGATCCCGGGACTTGGTGCCCGTATCCCTGATCCAGGAATCGACCAGCACGGCGTGTCTGCCATCGTCCGGGATAACCCGAAGCGAAATCTCGCAGAAACCCTCGTACCAGTTGATCTCGTACCAGGCTGCTGAGGTTTCGAGATACTCCGGCTGCTCAAGCCGGATTGTCTCGGTACCCTGCAGGGCGTCAGGCAGCGGTTCGGCAACCATCGCGTCAAACTCGCGACGGGCTTCCTCGCTCATCGGGGCATTCCGTGGAACACCCGTCTTTTCGTAGAAGAAGCGCTCTCCGGCCTCCATGAGTTCCGCCATGTGCGGTCCCACATTTCGGCTATCGGCGTAACGCTCCGTCTCCGCCACCTGCGTCTTCCTCTGGCTTGCACGCTCGGCGTGATTCGCGTTCTTGCGAACCCGCCGAATCGTTTCACCAGCGCGATCCCATCGGGCAAAGTCCGGTGCCCGCTGAAGCGCTACCAGCATCTGGAACGCGCCATCAGCATCCACCAGCTTGTCGTTCAAAGTGCCCGACCCGCCGCGGAAGAACTTGGAAGGCCACCCCATCCTGCGCATGAGCGCACCGCAGGATATCTGCGACTTGCTCATGAACAGATCTCGAAGCTCATCGATCTTCCGATCCAGCTTCTGTGGGATAACCCCGCTCTCGTACTCCTTGGCAATCGCCATCCGGGCTTCGCCGGCCAGCCACATGGCTCGCGGTTGACCCAGGACGTGATCGTTGATCGCGGTGATCTCGCCCTTCGTGTGAAGCCTCACCATCAGGTTGAAGGCGTCTTCAACGTCGATGGTGGTCGAGGAAGAACCCACACCTGCCTCCCGACGCATTGCTGCGAGTTCGGAAAAAGCAGAGCTGGGCCACGACACTGCGCGTGCCAGATCCACGACCTTGACCGTCACCTTGGACGAAAAGATTTTCTGGAGCTTCTCCACCTGTCGGCGAAGATTGTTGGGAACACGCCCATCCGGGCGATTCTCAGCCAAGGCCTCCATAGTCTTGTCAGCCAGTCGTGACGCGCACGAGCTGTCGATTTCGACCACGGATTCCTGCTCCGGCTTGTGAAACGCGAATAGCGCTTCCTGTACACCTGACCCGTCTCGCGGGCCAATCATGTCGAGTTGTGCCATTACAGCCTCCTGATTGGAGGCGCACGTCTCCCCCTTCCGGGGGCGACTGCACCCCCGGTTGGGGAAATAAGAACGTGTTGTCATGGACGCCAGTCCTAGCCGTGAAGCAGGACCGGTTTTCTCTGGGATGCCGAAACCCTCTCGGCATCCGTGAATGAGGGGCGCGCACCACCCCCTCGCGGGGCAATGCACGCCCCGCGCTGGGGTGGATGTCGCCAGACAACCGGCCTAGAAAGCCAGCGTCAGCTCTTCTTCCTCGGCTTCGCCCTCCTCATCGATTGACGATTCCTCGCTGGCCGGCTCCTCGACGATTGTCGATTCACTCGGCCGGGATTCCTCATCGCTCGTTTCGGTGGCTTCAGCCGCCACCTCGGCCGCGGTTGCGGCTTCGGATTCGGCTGCGGAGCTTGACGGCTCCTGGGCATCGACCGCGGATTCGGTGGCCGTATCAGGCGATTTCTCGCCTTCATCGGTTCCCGTATTCGCGGCGTCAGCAGAGGGCTGGCTATCGGGCACAACCGAAGTTGCGTCGTCATCACCATCCCCCACCAGGGACGTCTGTGCCGGCGCCTGGCTAACCATCAACAGCGGGCGATTGTTATCGACGCTATCAATGATGGACCGTTGGTCCGCCAGACCCTTCACGATTTCCTCGAAGTTTCGGAAGTCGGAATTGACCAGTGGTGCCGCTACCGGCAAACAGTCAACTGCATCTTCGACCAGCTGGTAGAGCGCCGACGCCCGGCTATCAATGAAAGCCAGGTTGCCGATTTTCTCCAACAGATCCCGCAGTCGACCCACCGTTTTCTGGCGCACCTTCTTCTGGCCAGTTTCCGCCACCCGCTCGCTGACGTCGCTCTGGAGCGCATAAGCGTCCTGAGAGACCTCCTTCACGAGCTTGCCGAAGAGCCCGGATCGTAGGGACTCATATCCCGACTTCACCAGCGCCTCGTATTGGGGATCGAAGTCCTGGACGGGCTCCACCTGCAGGGCCTGGAACTCGAAGCCGATATTCGCTTCGAGATAGGCCTCGGTGGGTGCCACCCGCCGAATCGCGTCGATGATTTCGTCAGCCTGGGCGTAACCCGCGAGTTCTTCACGGATTTCATCCTCGGCCTTGTCGATCAACGCCCGGTACTTCGAGATGAAGCTCCCCTTTTCAGTTTCGACCTCTGCCTGAATCTCCTCCAGCGTGGCCAAGGCCTCGATAGCCTCGTCGGGTGAGATGACAAACCCCAGAGGGGTCGTCAACGCCCGCCCCCAGAGATAATCCCGGGCACGCTTGAAGAGCTTGCCGAACGGACGCAGAGCCCCCTCCGGCAGAAAAGACTGCCGCAGGTAAGCCCGTACATTCTTCGGCAAATCGCTGAAGTCGACATTCAGCTGGTCACGGTCGATCTGGCGGGACGCCGAGATCTGTCGTGCCTGGAACTGAATCACCACGAGCGGCTGCCCGTAGTCGATCTTTCTGACTTTCGTGTTCACTCTGCACCTCCATGGGATGAAGAGCAGGGACACGCACCACCCCCTTGGGGACAGCGCGTGCCCCCGCGGGGTAGAAATAAAATGGATCGACTAGAACGCGAGGTCCAAGGACGATCCTGTTTCTGACGGCTGAATGAAGAACCCTTTCATGCGATCGCCGAGAGTCAGCAGTTCATGCTCTTCGAGCACGTCCCGCAGATTCTCCCGATGATCCCACCAGGCTCCGCTCTTTCGCCGCCGGGACTGGAGTGAAATGACGCCCGGATTGGCAAGCTCTCGCTCACCATCGATTACCTTCACGCCGCCCTGCTCGCGGTGGATTACCGCCGCGAGGACACGGAACAGAAGGTCTTCGATTTTCCCGGATGTCATCACCGTTGACGCTGTGCCGCCGGTAACACGCAGCTTGGAACCGCCAGCCCACCGATGATCCAGTGAGCAAGCCACCTCGTAGATACGCGCTGGCTTGTCGCCGGCGGCATCCTCAAGATGAATATCCAAACGCCCCTGACTGGGGAGTGTCACCTTGATGTCGGACTCCGCGAATGCGGCAACAACCTCTTGCATGACGACAGCGGCTTTGTGAAGCACGGGCTCCTCGACGATCGGTAAAACGATTGTCAGGGCCGCACCCACATCACCCTCGGCGTCATCACTCATGGTCATTGCCATATCACGGGGAAAATCCACCAGCTTGTACCCTTCCGCCTTGAGATCCTTCTGGTGCTGCGCAATGTAGTCCAGCAGCTCATCACCATCATCGACGACGATAAGCGTCAGATCCTTCAACTTGGGAACGTCACTGGGAGGGAATTTCCCGACCCGCACACCGTCGGTCACCGTCCAGAAAACGGCGAAGCCACACTGGCCCGGCTCTTCGATGCGGTAAAGGGCCCGCATTACGAATCGCCATCTGGCGTGTCGGCATCCGACTCATCACCCGTGCTGAACAGCAAACTCCACTGCTTCTGCGCCGACACACGGTCGACCGAAGACAGCTTGTTGAAGTACGCCATTTCAGCTGCCTCATCCAGGTGCAGAAAGAAGCTCGAAAGCTCCACTGTCTGAATGAGTTCCCGGGTAGTAGCCGGTGCTTCCATTTCGCCAGACGCCGCGGCTGCCCGCGTCGCATTAGCGAATTTGACCAGACCTTCCAGCCCCTCGCGGAAAGCGTTTTTCGACGCCTTGCCGACCAGAACCTCGATCTCGTCCTCCTCTGCCATGTAGTCCACCAGGGCCACCAGCCAACGGTTGTTGGAGCTGGCCGAAGCGATATGGGACGTGACATAGCGACCGGCTTCGTCGCCCGCCCCCGCCGTGTTGGCGGTTGCGATCATCACGAACCCCTTGGCAGGGCTCACATGCTCGCCGGTTTCCGGGATTTCGTACCCCAGTCCGTCAAGCACATTATTGAGGGCCAGATTCACCGTGGGTGGGAGCGAATCACGCTCCTCCAGGATCACTGCAATACCCTCTCGCATCGCCCGGATCACCGGGCCGTCGATGTAGACAGTCTCTGCCCGACCGTCGGGATTTGCGCGTACACGCTCATACCCGAACAAATCGCTGGCCTCGAAATCCGAGTGACAGGAGACCACGACATAGGGCTTGTTCAACCGTTCGAACAGCTGAATCGCGTGGCTCGTCTTTCCGGCCCCGGTCGGACCAACAAGTGCCGAAGCACGCCCCTGGTTGAGGGCATACAACAGCAGCTTAGTCGGCGCCTTCTGGAACCGAAAGTCGGCAATGATTCGCTCAGGCATGAACGGCTCATCGCCCTGCATCGGGAACAGGTGCTTGCCCTTGGGCAGCTTGTCACCCAT
This sequence comes from Salinisphaeraceae bacterium, assembly GCA_040222795.1. Taxonomy (GTDB): domain Bacteria; phylum Pseudomonadota; class Gammaproteobacteria; order Nevskiales; family Salinisphaeraceae; genus Spectribacter. The sequence goes on along the minus strand of JAVKCJ010000036.1, from coordinate 42,641 downwards.
CCCGGGCAGATCGGCCAAATCGAAAGAATTGCTCACAGTACACCTCCATTGGGAAAAACCCGAGGCGCACCGATCCCCCGCCGGGGGAATCAGTGGCCCCGGTGGGGTCGAGTTGAATTACAGAATTAGCTGGCTCGTTTGAGCAGACGCGGGGTCAGCTCACCGAGCAGCGATGGACCGAGATCACTGGGATTGAGAACCACGCTGGAGTGCAAGAAAAGCCGCTCCACCGAATGCTCACCAATACCAATACCAAGGACCTGAATACCATCAGCGTTCAGGCCCTGATCCACGCGCTGGACGGTCTCCCGGTCGTCGGGGACACCATCCGTGAGGCAGATCAGGATCTTTCTCGCTTCCGGTCGCTGGATCAGCCGCAACGCACTTTCGTGCATCGCGTTGCCCAGCGGGGTAGTACCAGAGATCGCCTTATCCAGTCCGCCCAGATATCTCTTGGCGTTCTGAAATGGCTCATCGAAGCTCTTTGCGACCCAGAAGTCGCTGCCAAACGCTGTCGCCTCAAACGGAATCTGAACTCGAGCCAGGGCTTCCCCCAGCGCGACCAGAACCGTTGACGCGATACGCTCTTTTCCGTTTTCGGCCATAGACCCCGAGAGGTCAACGACCACGGACACGCAGCTTTCCGGGATTTCCTCGTACTGGTTCCGGCGGTAGATCTTCGGCTCGCCGCTGAAAATGCGGTGAACGCGAGAGGGTCGTAGCCGGCCCTTGTGCGAGGACTTGCGAGACGGAGTGCGGGCGATTGCCATCAACCGCACCAGACGATTGGCCATCCCGTTGACCACGCCGGCGACCTCGGAACGAAGTTCCTCGTATCGATCGGCATTGCCTGCGGACGGCCTCCCATTACGACCTGTAAACTCCGAGGCCTGCCCCGCCATCAGGGTGTCCCCGTTCTGGCGGTTCTCCTCGATATTCTGGTCGGTGACCTCTTCCATCGCACCATGCCAATCTACGGCATGGCCTTCGAGGTCGGGATTGTCTTCATCATCGAACACCGACGGCTTCCCGTCGGATTGCGTTGACGAATCATCGTCATCCGAGTCATCCCCAGAATCACCCTGGGAACCACTCGGATCTTGCCCGCCAGCATCGGTGCTCTGATCGTTTTGCTGTGGGTCGTCGCCATCTTGTTCCTGCTCGTCCTCGATCTCCTTGGCCAGATCGACGTAGCGTTGCATCAGCTCCGCGGCATCGATTGATGTTCTGACCATGGGCATCTCGGCATTGAGCAAGCCTTCGAGCCTCGTGACACCCTGCTCTTCGAGAGCCTCCGCCAGCTTGGCCCGGGTCGTTGCATAGCGCTCGGCCATGCAGCTAAACCCGTTGAAGCAGTGGCTGCCCCAGAAAAGCGGGAAGCAAGACAGCGCGTCGGAGTAGGACCCCGTGCCTGTTCTCACCTGCCCCAGTTCAAGCATGATTTCCATCGACTCGTTGAGCCAGTGCCTGGCCCCCCGGAGCTGCTCGATGAGCATGCCTTCCATGAACGTGTCTTCGATACTCATGTGGACACCGCTTTGCAACGGCGTCCACGTCGGTGACAGCGTATTCAGCATCTTGAAATTGCTGAAGCCGATATGGCCGACTTCGTGAAGCGCGCTGCCCCACAACATCGTCACCATCCGTTCGTCAGCGTTGTGCGGAACCTCCCCCGTGTAGATGGTCTGACCATCTGTTCGCGGGGGCCCTGTGAACGAGAACTTCAGCTTCGGCACCACGCCTCGCAGCACGCTGGTAATACCAGCCGCTACCGCAGGCACGGACCGAGTGAAGCGTGTCCGGTGAATCGAGCTGGCGTTACTCATCGGCCGTAGCCTCACGAGAAACCGCCTTCATCACCTCCGCATCGATATTGAGCTTGAAGGTCGTTTCCACGACCCGCTTTTGCGCCTTCGTGGTTGACCGCCCCAGACGTTCCAGGACATCCCACCACAACAGGTTGATTGCCATCTTGATCCGGTGCATGTGCCACCTCCTAGAAAATGGCCAGAGACACCACTCCCAGCGGGGAGTGATATCCCCGGCCGGGATTGAAAAAAGATCAGCGTTTACGGCGCCGTCCGATCTTCGCGTCGCGAAGCGCCTTCTCCTTCATACGCGAACGACAACGCTCCTCGAGAAAGGCTCTTGCCTTGCCCGAAGCGAAGTCCGCTGCGTTTTCCGGGGGAAAGCGTCGATGCCAGACGCGCTTGAGCTGAAAACCACCGTTATCCAATCGCTCGAAGAGGTGGAGCAATACCACCCCGTTGCGATAGATTCCGAGGATCAACTTCTCGTGCTTGTCCGGCGAAAGAATCGTCCGACTTACCGGTTCACCGACCGGAACGACTTTTCGTTCACGCTCGGATTCCCTCTCCAAGTAAGCCTTGAGAGAAGACATGGCCCTCCTCGTTTGTGAGGGGCACCACGCAGCCCCATCGGGACCACGTAATGGCCCCGCGGGACTCAGCTCACGTCAGATCGGCCAGAAGTTAATCAGGCCGATAGTCGTGAACACCATGAAGATCGCGTTCTGACTCAGCAGCCAGCGATAACCACGTTGGACGCTGAAAGCGGCCCACGCGATGTTGCTGACGGCATAGGAACAGAACCCGACAAACTCAAGTCCGACGTTCAGGGACAGCATTGCCGTACCTACAACTGCCGTCAGAAAGCCCACGAATTCGAGGGATTCCTGAAATGGCAAACGCCGGGAGAGAGAGAGGATTAGCTCGCTCATGCGTGCATCCTCATATTGATGGATGCAAGCTCACCCATCGGGTGAATCAATGCACCCGAGAGTGGAACCGCGGCAATCAACGCAAGCGATGATTGGACACGGCGGCGAGCAGGACACCCGATAGACACGACTCTATCTAGCGACCAAGCGGAAATGCTTGCTCGTGAAAGAGAGCCGAAGGGGGTGGCCATGAGTTGCGACATGCAGAAGATGTCGCGTTCAGGTTGAAACGACCATTTCAAGTCGTCGCGCCAAGAAGCTCTGGAAGGACCAGAAAAACTCCAAGGCACTACTCCATCAGGGGCAGGAGTGGGCCGCAGAAAACACTAATGTTCTACCGCTGTCGCGTGGCGACGTCAAGCAGCAGCATGGCGTCATGCTCAGCTACCACCGGTAATCCTGGGACGAAAGCCTGTCTTGTCCTCGATCTGTTTCTGTCGTGATTTCGCATCGCCTTCCTGGCGAAAGCTGCCCAAGTAGATGCGGTGGACGCCATTCTTGGACTGCACGAACTTGTCCTCAATGCCGTGCGCTGCCAGGAACGTGTCTACCTTGTCCAGTGACGCGGCCTGATCGAAATCGAGAAAGACGTTGAACTCGCCGGCATCTTCCTCCGGCGGTGCGGGAAGCGCGGCGTCGACCGCGGCCTCGGACCGGGCTTCGCCATCAGTCAGGTCCTCAAGTTCTGCGGTCGCCAGGTTGGTCACCATGCCAGGCGAAGACAGATCCAGCTCCTCCACAGCGCCGGCGCCACTTTTCTTTCGCGGATTCGGCAGCCAAGCTGGATATTTGACCTGACTGGCCATCGCACGCAGTTGCCGAGCGCGTTCTTCGATATCAGCCGACCGCATCGCGGGTGCCGCAATCAAGGCATTACGCTCGCGTTGACTCGCCTCGCGTTCCGCCGGTGCATCCGACGGCTCCTGGGGATCGGACTTCTCCCCGGAGCGCGTATAGACCTTGTAGCTGGGGCTCGATCCGGTGGAGGCATTGTCGTCGCCCGGCGAGTAGAACTGGCGGGCCGCGAGGGCGTCAGTATCACGCCTCACATCGTCAATCGAATCCGACGCAGCCATCCCGTCATTTTCGTCGCCAGGCTCCTCATCAGTCGACGCCTCCGGCCGATCTGAGGCGTCACTGTCAGACTCATTGCCGTCCTCGGTAAGGAAGTCATAAGCGTTGGTCCGGGTTGAGCCGGTGATAGCTTTCCGCATCTGCTCATAAGCATCCGCCTGCTCATCGAGCCTGTCCTCAAGCGCTCCCACCTCTGCTTCCAGATACTCGATCCGGTCACGCAGATCGCCGATCTTGTCTTCGGGGACGAATTGCGGATTGACGCCTGGCCGCTGCGGACTGCTGGCTCGATGGCGCGCGTCGGTCGTTGCAGGAACGACGTCGCCCTTCGAGGTGACGGTGTAGCCACCGCTGCTCTGGTAACCGGGCGGCTCGTTGGCACAACCGGCCATGATCAACAAGACTGCCGCCGTGGACAGGAAGCTCGTTGTGCGTGTGCTGATATTCATCCGGTCTACTCCGTGCCGCCATTGATGACTTGATTCGCCAAGCGGGAAGCCCGGAACGTCAGAGTGCGGCCGTTGCCACTCGCCGAGTCGTTCTCGGGGTTGGAGACGCTGAAGACACCCAGGCCACGCAGCTTCACGTTGTCACCGTCTGCCACGGAAACGATCACCGTCTTGATGAACGCATCCACTACCGCGGTCACCTCCGCGCGGGTCATGTCCGTGCTGAGCCGGATTCTTTCAACAATCGTGTCTCTGTCCACCGAGCTGTGTTCAGGTCATTCCCTGATTCAGCTAAAGGGTGGGCCTGCACAAATTAGCGCGCAGGTCAGCCAGTGGCTGCGAGAGCGAGTCCTCGGGAGACCGTCCGGCGCCAACTCCAGACCGGATCATCTGGGGGGATATGGAACAAACGGCACAGCGTCATGCACAGGTCCAGCAGCGCCTGAGTATCAGCGTCACTGAGGTCGCGGCCGTATCGGGCATCCTGGATCACGTTGCGGAAACGGGGCAGCGAACCACCGAAGTTGTTAGCCACGGCTACCCGGCGGGTTTCAGGCGCCACACGGCGGCAGTGCAAGCCGCACCACCCGGCGAGTCGCGCCAATGCCAGAGTGTGATCCCGATGTTCCATACCCCGGAATATAACGCATGGGGATGGAAGCGGCCACTGCAGATCATAAGCAATGCCTTATGGATGGATGATAATAGCGTCAAAAAATGACCTACGGTAATCTGTACTCTGGATATCGCTGTGGTCAACCTGTGGATAAAAAACGGCGGGGCTTCGCATGAGCCGGCCGGTTACAAAATGACCAAATGATGACCATCGGACGTCTAATGGTTTAGGGGTCGCCAATGCGAGGCAGTGGCTATCGAATGTAAGGGTTCCGATTGCCCTGGACGCGCTCGACCCAGTCGTTGTATTCCCGCTCGGATTCGCTCACAGGGTCCGCCCGGTGCCACTGCTTGAGCAACTCCAGATAGCTTGATGGCACCTGGATTCCGTAAACACCGATCATGTAGAAGTGAACGCGAGCAATGTCGCCACGTAGCGACTGTGGCGGCTCGACCTTGTCCACCTCGAAATTCACCTCGATGTCACAGGCATCGCCGTAAGGTCGTTTCTCGCCCACCACCTGACCGAAAGGGCGATTAGAGCGATCCCCGTTGATCTCGCCCACCGCCAGACGAAGGTTGTGCAGATCGCCTTCCGCCGCGGCAAATACGGGATCGAGCTTGCGACAACACCGCCGCCCGCCATACTCGTTGCCGGTCGAGGTACGGCAAATATCATCATCCCAGCAGCTGGAATCGCGCTCCCGCTTCCACCAGCTGATCGGAACGACATGCTCGGCTTCGGTTCGCAGCGCCCGCGACTCGTTCTTGCGGGCAGATAGGTCACACGCACCGAGGTCAACTTCCTTGTCGCCATACGGGCAGCCACAATAGAAGGTCTCGCCTTCCCCGAACGACTCATAGAGCGCGTCCTTCGACGCATCGTAAGAGAGCGGACGTGGCGGAATGGCGAAAGGATCGGACGATGCCGCGCCGACCGCCGAAAGCAGGCATATTGAGGCAACCAGGCGTGCCCAGCCCATCATGCCGCCCAGGCCTGCATGCCGCGGTCCCACTTCATCAGCTCCTGCAGGTCATGGATGCGGCGTCGGAATATCCGCTCGATGCACCCGGTGCTGTTGATGGGGGTAACAATTTCGTTGACAGGCTCGATGCCGGCGGGCACATCGTATTGCTCGGGCGGCAAGCCCTGAAGATCGCGCTGTTCAGTTGCCAGCGCGACGTAATCCGCGTGTTTGATTTCAGGCGGCAGGTCCGGGCTTATGCCCAGGCTCGCCGCGATCGCCTGATGCAGCTTGTGCTCCAACCGGGTGAATGCTGCTCCCATTGCGACTTTCAGCGGCTTGGGAATATCTCCGGTGTAGGCCTCGGTTGCATCATGGAATACAGCGAGCATCGCCAGACTGGGTGGCACCAATCGCGACACCATCAGGCTATGCTCGGCCACCGTGTAAGTCACCGGCGTCTGGCCACAGAAACGCGGCGCCTTGCACAGCCCCGTCACGATGTCGTCGACGGATATCTGCTCCGGACGAGGATCAAGGAAATCCACCTTGAGCCTACTCAAGCATCGGAATTCCGTGGCGCTGCCGCCGCCGCGTTTTGGCATTGCGATTGACATCACCACGGTAAAGGGGCCTCACTCGAAGGTTCCGCCGGCTCGTAGCCGAAAAGCGCCCATTGCGCCGGATCGACAGGCAGACTGTTGATGTGACCCCGGTCGAGATCCATGAACAGGCCGTGGATGGTCAGCTTGCCCTTCCTCAGCAGAGGCCAGAGCAAACTGCCCATCGCGGAGGTCACCAGGGCGGCGTTCACGCCAAATCCCTGAGAGCGGATGGCCTCGGCCACCGAGCAAGATGGGCCATCATTCGGATCGTCCGCCATGTCCGGGAATAGATCGATGACGTGTGGAATCCGCCCTACCCTCTTGCCCAGCTCTCCAAGGATGGCCTGGCCACTCGATGCACCGTTTCCGAAATCGAGCCACAGGCATTGCCCGCCATGATGGGCTGCAATTTCCTGGCGCACGGCGGCCGAATCGACGGCGGTAATCAGCAGGTCACACGACGACGCCATCTCATCTTTCGACCAGTGGAATGGCACGGCGGACCAGGTCAAGCCGTAGAAAAGATTGATGCGATTGACCAGGGTGACAGCCTTGTTCTGGCCGATATCGCTCCGCCCGAACCGCTGCCGGCCGATATTCGACGCGGATACATCGTCCCCGTCAAAGCATGCGACCTGGAGGCCGCCCGGATGATCCAGCGCACACAGGGTCATGTGCAGACGACATAGCTGATCGAGGACTTCACCGCCGGTACCGCCCGCACCGATCACGCAAACCCGTATCGGGCTATCCAGCCATCGGTCAGGCACGCTCAGGCAATCGATTGACGCTGCTCCACTACTCATGAGTTCACCCTGAGCGGCCCAGGGCCCGCCGCAACCCTCGCCCCCGTCAACCACCAGCCTGCAGGTACCTCCCGAAACCAGCCATTGATCGTGAGCCGACTGGTCATCTCCAGCGTCTCGGCCCGCTGACACCGCCCCAACACCACGGCCACATGGATGCCCTCGGCATCGCTGGCGTCATCGGTGGGCGAAAAATACGCCGGCCCCTCGCCGTGACTGTGCAGATCGACCACCAGCCTCTCGTCCGGATAGCTATCTCTCCGATAGGTCAGGCTCACGGGCGTGGCGCCATCCGCCACCGGCTCGAAGTATTCATAGCCGCCGGCAGCATCCGCCACGATAGCGCCACCCCATTCGATCGGTGATCGGGCGATCGCATCACTGGCACAAGCCTCCAGCAAATCGAATGGCACCGGCCCGTTGATCAACTCCAGCCGCTCCTGGATCGCCCCGAAGCTGGTTTGCCGAGGCAATTCAGCCACTCGGATGACCGCCGCCACCGTATCGCTGCGACCGGCTACGTAGAGGCCATCCCTTGCCAGCAGGTAGCAATGCGCTCCGGGAACCAGCTTGGGCAACGACCCATCCTGCGCGACGGGATATACGGGTGTAGCGCTCGCCAGGGCCCGATCAAAGGCCCCTTCTCCATAGGTTTGTGCAGCGCCGCTCATCGCCCTGCCCCGCTCAAACGGTCGAGCATTCCCTGAACGCTCTCATCCGCCGGCAGCAGATGCCGCTCAGGAAATTGACGCAGCCGACGCCTTTCCAGCGACTTCCAGAACGCGAAGTGTTCCTCGGTACTGATCTGGCCATCGATGCGACGGCCCATCCGCCAGTTAAGGTGATTCCCACCGTTCACATGCGAAAAGAAGCTCTTGAACACAGCGTTTTCGTATGCCGGGATCGTGTCCAGTGATGGACGCTCGGGTACCGCAACCGAGCCGAAGCAAAGCCCTTGGTGATGATCGTGATTCATCAGGGGCGCGTGATACACCGGATCATCCGCCAGCGGCCGATCATGACCTCGCAGACCCGCCACATGCAGTCCATTCCGATGCGCCACGAACAGAAGATTCGGCCACGGAACCTCCAGCACGACCGCCTCGCCGTCGTCGCCTCGGAACCACATGCCCCGCTTTCTGCCCGGCACCCACCACGCCACCAGGTCACCGGCATAGGCCACCACGTTCGAAGGCAAGACCCTTGCGGTACGCTTTCGCGTCCCGGCTTCCATCAGAGACCGAAGAATGTCCGCCAGGCGATCTGGAGACACCGGCGACCCCGCGCCCATGCGATGGACGCCATCGCGAGCATGAATCTCATGCTCCGTCACCAGGCACTGAATGTGCCCGTTAGACACGCGATTGATAATCAGAGCCCGCTCCGGAGAGATGCCCAGAATCCCGGCGGATTCCGGGGTGAGATCAGCGGCTTTCAGCATGCGATTTCCTGCGACTCATCACCTGATATCAGGTTGCCGTGACGAGTCACCGCCGCAAGCCTTGTCCGCCTAGCCTCCCCAGCGGCTGGCAAATGCAGCCAGAAGCTGGCGCTGGACGCATGCCCGGACCAGTAGGGCCTCGATCTCGGCGGGGTCGGTGCCGGACTCCATGTGAAGGTGCAGCCCGCATTCTTGGTCCTCGCCTGACTGCATCACCATCTGACCCCAGTCATCGACTGCTTCCATGTCGGATTCACCGAGAACAATCGGGTGCAGCCGCCAGCCCGGACCCGACATCTGCAAAGACATGCTTCCCTCTCGCCCCACTTCCCGATCAAGCCGCCGTCGGGCGCGCCAGATTGCTGTGGCCAGAAACGCGCCATCGGATTGATGACCTTGGCCACGACACCACGCGACCATCCGATTGTAGAGCGCCAGATTGTGGCGGTGCCCGACATCACCCAAGCTGGCGTCCAAACCATCCCACGGATCGAAATCCCAGGCCTTGCGGAAATCATCCGCCAGACCCTCATCGCCCATGTCAATACCATGATGCTCACAGGCCAGTCGCCAGCCATCTTCCACGCCCTCTGCGCCGCTTTTCCGAGCGCTTTCGACAAGCTCCGCCGCCTCGCCATACCGCGAACAGATGAGGTATTCATCATCCTCATCACCGAAGTCATCGATAGCGATACTGGCGACAGGCCCCAGCAACGTCAGTTGGGACAACGCATGCAAGGCCAAGCGGCGCTCAACAACCGGCAATTCCAGGATCGATCCCAGGGTCTGCAACTGGCCAATCGACCCATCCCCGGATTCAATCCGAATCGCACTGCCGCACTCATCACCGTGGTGAAGCCCGACGGCGAGGTCGGCGCTGTCCGACCATTCGATCCCGGATGCCGACACGATCTCCCGCGCTCGGCGGTTGGCGCGCGCCGCGATGCCCCGAACAAATCGGTTCGCTTCACCGAGCAACCGCACCTGGTCGGACGGGCGTTTATCCGGCATACCGATCCGATCCGCATCCACCAGCCCGCTGTCCAGGCCCACCAGCAGACTGGAGCCGAGTAACCGCTGGGGGTTGCCGCACCCCCATTCTTCCCCGACAGCCAGCTCCTGGAAATCATCCGCCAGATCCTCTGGCAACACTGGGCAAGGCAATGTGGCGAAATCGCTCATGTCGGGGCAATCTCGTTCGCCGGGATGGGCAGGCAACCGCCCTTGCCATCCGCCCATCGCCTCTGGGCGAGAATTATCGCAGCCGAGGCGTAGCCTTCGTGCTGCGCCGCAGCCAGATTTCGGGTGCTTCTCCTGGGCCAGCCATTCCGCTCGACCTCGCACCAGGCCACTAACTTTGCACGCACAGCCTCATCACTCATGGCAGCTTTCAGCCCTTGGTCTTTGCCGCAGGCTTCTCGATCTCGAACACCAGCTTGTCACCCTCGATCGTTTCGGCACCGAGGGCGGCCTGCTGAAAGATCGGATAGCTGCCGGCATACAGCCGCATGGCCTCCAGCGGCGACTTCTCCGGCGCCGGGTCATCAAGCTCCAGGCTCCCGTATCGGAATACCCGTGTCAGTTGGTTGACCGTCACATCGCTCATGTCAGATTCCTTGGTTGGCGGTTTCAGTCAAACAGCGAGCCGGGGTTGCCCTTCTGCTCATCTGCCGAGGGCGTCGTCGCACTATCGCCCGACGTTTCCTGATCTTCGGCGCCACTCGACGCCACCGCGTCACCCGTGGTCTTGGTTTTCGCAACCTCGCCCCGTTCATCAAGCTTGGCTGCCTCCGCCTTCTGGCTCGCCGCCTGGGCGGCGGATTTCGCCGCGTCCTTGGTGGCGTCAGTGAGGGCCTGGTAGGAGCGGCCAAGAGACTGGCGGGCGTCACCTGCGCCGCGCACGTACTCGTCGAACTTCTCGGCCACATCCGCGTGCGACCCGGAGAACATCACCGGACGCGCCAGACGCGCTCTTGCACGCTGGGCATCTTCGTCGGTGACGACTTCCGGGTCATCGAGCAGGCAAGGCTGAACCAGCAGCGTCACCTTCCCGCTGTCGAGCCGCGTGTAGGTCACCTGCAGCGACTCGCCGCCGACCGTCATCTTGTTGAGCAAATCCAGCATTTCATGTCTCCAGCGTTTTCGTTCAGTAGAAAGGTTGCCGCGCCTACGACGCGCCGCAACTCGCGCCACCTCGACGCCGCAGGTTGATGGCATCGATCACGATGGCTTGCCGCAGCGAGGTATCGAAGATGCCCAGCCGAAAGTCTTGCCCAAGCCCCCGCAACGAGCGAAAGTCGTAATGCAGGTGGCTTTGCCATACCAGTCGCCCCTGGTCCACTGCCCAGTCACTCAGGGTCCAGAACGCGACTCCACCTCCCGCAAACACCACCCCAATCACGTCACCCCAGGAAGGGTCACGATCCCGCTTGAATACGAAGCCGTACTCACCCGGCGCGAAACCGCCGCCACTGTCCCGGTCTGCCGGGTCATCAAAGACGACAATGCTGCCGACCCGGATTTCCCCGAACACCCGGACAGCCTCGCCACTGCCCAGCCACTCCAGGTACAACGCCACAGCCGTCTGAGCATCGGCCACGTCGTTCACGCCCTCGGCTCGCCATTCACCGCACCCGAGATCCTCCCGCCAGTGCCACATCAGGCGGACTCCTCGGCAGCGGATGCTGTTGGCGTGGTTTCAGCCGTCGCCGCCGGCGGCGTCATACCGGCCTCCTGATAAACGGCGGCCGGCACGAATCCGGCGAAGTCGAAACCCGACTTCACGATGGCACTGATTAAGTCATCGTTCTTGCCCTTGGCGAGTCGTGAGAACGCCTTGTCTCCATGCTGTTCGTCGTACCAGCGGTCAAAACCCGCCTCGCGCATGAGGCTCTCGATACCCGCCTTGGTGTGGGTTCGCAGGAACGCCTCGTCCATCACGAAGTGCGGGCGCAGATCGCGCTCGACATGACCGAGAACGCCCTTTGCCATCGCCAGCCAGTCATGGGTGGTGAAATGAGCGATATTCGCCTCGCCAAGCAAGTAACCCGTGAGTCGCGTCACCGCTTGGCTCCGCTGTTCCTCGGTCGCAGCCAGCAAGGCCGGCAGCAGGTCCTTGCCTCGATACACCCCATTCCCGTCCTTCACCCCAAGCAGCTTGCGGACGTCACCCGCGCCCTCCGAGGCATCCCCGGCCAGCGCCACCAGCCCGTAAACCGCCAGGCTCGACTGAACCACCGCGTTGTCCGCCCCCTCAGCACCCGCCTGCTGGCGAATGAACGCTTCGATGGCCTCGCGTACCCGCTTCGGGTTTCCGGCATTGGCCTTCTTCTTTGCGCCGCCGGACGACGCCTTGTCAGTGCCTGACTTAGCGGGCGCAGGCGTCGAACTCGATGCAGCATTACCACCGCCGTCCGCCGTCGCGGCCTGATTGTCCGTCGCGGGCCGCGATAGCTCGGCCTGATGCTCGTCCACCTTTTCCCGGTTGCAGGACACGTTGAAGCAGACACCCTCGGTCACAGCACCCGCTTCACCCGGCCGGGTCGACACCAGTGCGCCATAGAAACGGCAGCCACGGCAGGCTTCGTACTGATCCGCGCCAACGCCGTGGCTCCCATCCTTCTGCAGCATGGTGCGCTCGGAATCAGCCCGCTCGCGGTCGAGGAATACCACCGGGAAGGTTTCTTCCGTGGCGGTCTTTACCGCGGCGATATGGGCCTCGGTCTTATCCTCCCAGCAGGCGTGGTTGGAACATCGGCCAGCGCCGACCGTGAACTCGAACAGGGATTTCTGCGTGCTGGAATTGAACGGGCAACCCTGGCAGTCGGTCGTATCGAACCGGGCATGTGCCAGCTCCCGCGAGAACTCGCCCAGCTTGGCCTTTAGCTGTTCGGCCGTTATCCCCTGCTCGACCACCTTCTCCAGGGTGCCGTCCTGAGTTTCCGGCGGCACCTGTGCCAGCAACTGCGCGACACCGAAATGAATCTCCCGGCGTTCGAGCGCCCCCAGGACGCTTTCATTCGCATGCAGCAGCGCAAGCCGGGAGTCGATACGCTTGACCGTCCAGCCGAGCAGCACAGCCGCCTCCTCACGGCTTCCCTCGCAGGCGGATACCGCCCGGTGCGCCACACGCGCCTCCTCGGCCATCGAGATGTCCTCGCGTTCGGCATTTTCGATCACGGCAAGGGCCAGCGCCTGCTCGTCGGTCAGCACTCGGACAACGGCCGGGATGGCATCCAGCCCGGCCTCCTTGCAGGCACGGAAACGACGCTCCCCGGCGACCACTTCGTAGGCCCCGTCCCTGAGAGGGCGGACGGTGATCGGCTGGATCACGCCTTCGGATCGAATCGAAGCCGTGAGACTTCCCATTGCCGCTTCATCGAAATGCCGACGTGGGTTGAATGCCTCGCGCACGGATATCGCCGACAACGGAATCTCCTGGTACGCCATTTCCTGCTGCATGCTCATACCTGCTCCTGCTTTTCCACGGTGTAGAGTCAGGCTAGGGGCACGGCAGCCCGCCGCAAGCGCAGAAATCTTGGTATCTGTTGGCTTTAGAAGTGGAGCAACGCATACGACCCCAGGCCACATGCCACGCCGTAACCCAACCCTTGCCGTTTCCGATCTAGCGGCCTATGCCGCCGATCCGGACGACTTCACCCGGAATGGCAACAAGGTTCGTAACCGCAAGGCAGTCAAGCTCGGAGACCGTGCCCACAAGCGGGCCACCGGACTCTCGCCCCGCACGCAACTGATCTTGAGCTTGGTTGCCGCGGCCGCCGCCATAGCCGCAGTCCTGTCCACACTGGCTGGCGGCTGATATGGAATTGCTGGAACCCTGGATGGTCGTCGCGGCTGTGCTGGCAGCCGCATTGGCTGCCGGACTCACCTATCTGGCCACTCGCCGGGTAAGCGCCCACAAAGGGGCTCACCGACTGTTCGGCGTGCCGAGCACAATGAAGCTGTTATCCGCCGATCTCGGCCCCGGCAATCAGCGAAAGCGAATCTACGCCGATGGACTGGTCGGCGTGCCCGACGCCCTGTTCGGGAACAAACGGGTGATCGTTGTCGGGGAATTCAAGGGCCGAGCGTGTCGCGGCAAGGTCCGAAAGAGCGAGCGCTACCAGGTGATTCTCTACTGCGGCATGATGGCCAGTCAGTATCCGAATCACCGGGTGTACGGCGTACTCCGATACACCGATCGATACGTGAAGATTCCGTATCGCTCTGATGAGTACCAGTGGCTACTTTCCCTGCGGACACCCTGTCTGCAGGCCAAGGCGCGCCTCGCCTCTTAATCGCCGGCCGGCTCCCCCAGGGTGTGCGCGATTTCATCCACGACCTGGTCGATATCCGAGTAGATCTGGCCAGGGAAGTAGCGAAGGATTCTCCAGCCGGCAATGCTCAGTCGATTCTGCCGGACTCTGTCCCGCTGAAAGTCTCGCTTGAACTTGCCGTGATGCTGCCATCCGTCCATCTCGATGCACAGACGGTCCTCCGGTGAGGCGATGTCGAGTCGATAGCTTCGCGCAGCCCCTGGGGGGCGAACGGGAAACTCCCACTGGAACCGGCCCGGCCATCGTGCTTCAACGGCCTCGAACAGCATTCTTTGCGGGGGGCTCTCCCCTCTGCTTTTCTTGGACGCCGGACTGTGGTGCTTCTGGCAAGACTCCTTGCTTCGCCCCTGGCGGCTGGCTGCGGCCATTTCCTCCGCCTGGGATTTGTCTATCCAACCCCGGGCAAGCGCTTCTTCTGGCGTGAACCGCAGGCTCATGCCCCCGGCACCTTCCCGAAGCTGAGACAAACGGTCGCTTTAGCAAGGCATGCGCTCACGACAGCACAAAGCATGACCGACCTCACCCATCCACTCCTCACCCAGTCGCACGTCCTGCTCACGGCCCATCCGGAGCGATTACGAATATGGGAGGAACGTGTCGACCACGACCTGCACAGCATGGGCAGGTGGCGAGAGGATGGCATCCCGATGGATGGGCTCGCGCACTGGTCCGCGTTCGATGCCAGGAAGGCGATGATGCTCAGATCCACGGATGTCCTCGAAGTGATGATGGATAACTCTGAGGTTGACGCATCGGTGCCGCTCCGCAAGGTGTCGTTACGCGAGACCTGCTATGTCTCCTTCGGCCTGATCGAACAGCGCCACGAGCTACTGGCCGACATGCCACTCGAGGGTGCTTACCTAACCCCGCTGCCGGCCCAACTTCCACGGCATCGGATGCTCATAACGCTTGTCGGCGCCACCCCCGCTGAGCAACGGTTGGCCGACGCCCCAACCGAGACCTTTCTTCTCGATGCCCCGGATCATGACGCGCCGATCAATGAGTCCCTCCGTCACGTCATGCCGATGCAGGGCAATCGTGCCGCCCTGACCGAGCAGCACCTGGCCGGAAGTCTGATTCATATCTGCAAGCTGCTGCTCTACCTGCGCCTGGACCCCGTGATATCCAGACGCCCGGCCACGCGCCTCAACCAAACGGGGCTGCTGTGCCGGGCCTACAACCTCTTGCAGATCGGGCCGGCGGAAGTCGAGGAGCAGGTCCACCGCAGTCACCTGTTTCGCCGGCGTAACGCCAAGCACACGCTGGAACCCGGTCTGTTCTTTGCCGAAGGCCCTGGCGGCAAGAACCTCGTCTGGCGCGAACCAGCATTGCGTGCATCACCAATGGGGCTACCGACCTCAATCTGACGCGTCTCGTCGGAGCCGCCGGCGACATCAACGAGTGGTGCACTCGATCAGATCAGCCATAGCTGAGTGCCGACCAGAGACCACGCGATCGCCCGAACCCAGTGCCGCGGCCACCTCATCCGCGGCGGTATAGCCGCCCTCCCCGGTCTCCGTGACCGCTTCTGGCGGTTCACCTTTACCGGCAGAGGCGCCACGCCGATACAAACGGCTTGAAGACCTGATGCTGGTGACTCGCTCACCTTGTCGATGGGCCGAAGACAAGTTCTCAACCGGTTCTTCGGGCGCCTTCTCCGCATCGGAATCATCGGCATTCTCTTCATCGTTCTCGCGGGACGATACCGCGGCCGTTGCAGGGACATCCGTTTCAGCAGCCGCTGACGCCGCCTGATCAACGCGGTTCGCAGCGACTGCGTCGCTCGGGGCGGCCGTTGGCATCGAGGTGTCATTGGCCTCCCATTCGTCGACGTTCTCGGCGGCAATTTTGTTACCAGTCTGGTCGACCTTCTCGCCGACATTGGACTCGTCGACGTTGCCCACGCTGAAGTGCCCATCAATCGCGGCCTTTTCAGGCGCCGGGTGTTCGGCCCATTCGCCATCCTCGGCCAGTGGATCGAACGCCGTCATCCCTTTGGCCCCGCCGCCCTGTCGCCGCTTGGTCAGTGCCTGGAATGGACCCTTGCTTTGGGTTTCCATCTGGCCTGGTGATGCCGCCTCATCCGATGACAGAGCATCCACACTGAATGGCTTGGCCAACGCCGCCTGCTGCCGAACCATCTTGGCGCGCTCCTGGACCGCCCTGGCATAGCTGCGCAGCTCCCGAACATCCTTCTCAAGGGCATCCTCCACCTCTATCAACGACGTTCCGTTCAGATGCTCCTTGGTGCGCCATTCCGTCACCGAGAAGGTTTGCGCCCAGTACCGGTCGTCATGGGCACGCCGCACAATCCGATACCGCACATAGCGACGCCCGGCCATCAGCGCCTTCCACCATCGGTGACGAGCTACGCTGGTCGCCAGCGTCCAGCTCCCTGCCAAGATCAAGGCATAGGAGACACCCAGTGCAGCCAGCAAACCAGCGCCAGGCGAGGCCGATCGCAAGTCGGAAAAGGTGTAGCCCAACTCCCCTGCAACGAATGCCAGTACAAGCCAGGGAAGGACTGCGCCGGCACCCACAATGCTCAGGCGCGTATGCAAGAGCTGACGCTGGTTGGCGAGCATTTCCGAATCGGCCTTCTGGGTACGCGTGTCTACCCGAATGCTCAGAGGTTGCCGCTCTGTGTCCACGTCATCGTGGATCACCAGCAAATCGTCACCAGTGAACTCGGGGCCGACGAAGGACTGGCTTCTCGCGACCCAGTGCCGTAGATACGCGCTCATCTGTTCCAGCGACTCGAACCGCTGGTCGGTGTGCACCCGTTTCCAGCCGTTCCAGAGATACTGGTCCACCAGTATCCGGCCCTTCTTGCTCTGGTCGCTGATCCGGAATACCGGTGCCGGCACGCGCCGGCGGCCACGCCCGGTCCGCCTATCGGTGCGGAATGTCCAGGGGCCCAGAATCACGCTGTGGAGTACCGCTGCAACCACCAGGGCGGACGCGGCCCACAGCGCCATGTAAGCCGGAGATGATTGCAGATAAGGATGCAGGATGAACACGGGGCCCGTGGCCAGGAGAGTCAGGGCAATCGATAGTCCGATTGATTCCCGCCGGCGACTCTTCCAGCGATAGAGATCTTGGTTCATGTCAACGACCGAAGGTGATGCATACCCCTCTAAAGGGTGGCCTTCACAAGTCGCCCACCGCCGCCTAATGGCGTCGTCACCGGCTGGGCATCACGTCGTGCGGCACATTCACCTGGCCGTAGATCGAGTTGAGCATCTGTCGATCCTCCTGACTCGCTTCATCAAAGGCATGAAACGCCTTGGCCTCGATTGCATCGAAGCGGGCCTGGCATACCAGCGCCGCGGACTGCATCCGTCGTTCGCAGCCTGACAGGACAAAGTCGTAGACCACGTCAATCGCAAGCGGCGCCGGACTGTCGCCTCGTTCGATCAGCCTCTCCGCAACGGACTCATCTAGCGCTACCCACCACTGCTCCGCCTTGGGGAAATCGATTATCACCATGTCGAAGAGCAAGGCGGGCCTGGCATTCCCGAACATCCTGGCCGCAGGTGCAGGCATCACCGCATCGAGGTTTTCGGGCGGTCGAACATACAGCCGATCCTGGGCATGGTCGTATTCGACAGGGTAAACAATCCCCGTCGCACGATATCGCTGGTCAGGTCTCGCCCGACGCAGCTCTCGGTCAAGCCGCTGGCGAAAATCGGCCATGAAGGCTTCCGTGCTGAAGCTGTTTCCCATGGTTTCGTTGTACTTGCGCCACTGTTTCGGCCGATTTGCCAGGGCCACCTCGTAGCGCCACCCTGGCGCGGCATTGTTGAGGTCAAACGCAAGGTGGTGATCGATCGCGTCGTTGGCCTGCAGCGGTTGCGGGATTCTTGGCTGTATGCCGCCCTGCCCGATTGCAACCAGAGGCAACAGTGCCGCCGCCGCGGCCACAGCAATGCTTCGAGGACTCATCGAGCCTCTCCCGCATTATCGATACGATCCAGTTGCGACTCCACCAGCGCCTCTAGCGACAGCAACAGTATCGTGACGTCGAAAGACCAGCGAAGGCGTGCATCATCGACGATGTAACGGCGCAAGAGATCGATCTGTTCGACCTCCACCACGCCCGACGCATGAAACCTCAAGACGCCCCAGGGGGTGAGGTCCACGAGATCGAGCAGGTGGCGTCGGCTCCGATACCCGAAGCTGATCGCCCTGCCCCACCAGACAACACCGGCAGCCACCAACGTCGAACTGGCGCTTGCAATGGAGCCCGCAAGCGGCGCGCCATCCCAGCTATACCAGCCCATGAAACCGGCTGCGACGAAAACCACGACCGCCGGCACCCAGTAGGCGAGGCCCATCGAATACCGGAAGCTGCGCGTGGCTGTCATCAACGGTGTTCTGGCAAAGGTCTTCAGCAGTTGGTGGTCAGCCTGGCTCATCGTGTTAGGTCCTGGGTTCCTCCCCTCGCTAAAGCGCACCCGTCACAAGTTCGGCGCCGTTTGTCGTGGTTTAACGAAACAGATTACCTATGTTACGGCCCCGTGAATTCCATTCCATTCAGCAACTTCCCAGCGTTTGGGTCACCGATCTTGTGATGAAAAGTCACCGGTCTTGTGACGCGGCGGCGAGAAAGGTCACCGGTCTTGTGACGAAAGGTCACCGATCATGGGAGAGGACAGGATCAAAGGTCACCAGATTTGTGATGATCGTCATGAATGCCAGCGGCATCACGCCCATCACGTCGCCCGTGGCAACGATGAATCGTTGCCGGTCAAGCGATTGCGGGCGGGCTCACACACCGAGAGCAAGGGGCCACCGATGGTTAAAATATCACCATAAGGTCACCGGTCCTGTGATCTGCCCATTGCTGGCAATCCCCACAGGTCAACGGATCGCCAACAACTGCGACGGCATCACCTTTTGCTTGCAGAGGCCACAAACGAGTGAACCATGCCAGAGCAGCTGACCCTGACCTACCCTGCCCGCCACGAGGCAATCGCGCTGCGCAAGCCCAGCCGCGCTATTCAGGTCAAAGCGCAGTGGAGCCTTCATCAGCGACGCACAGCCAATGTGTTCTTCTGGTGGGCACTCAAGCACGAGCGGCGCCGCGGCGTTTTCCATATCCCTGTCCGTCTGTTCTGCGACCTCATGGGCTATTCCACAAACAACTATGCCCAGATCAGGCAATCCATTGCCGACATGGAAAATTGCCGCGTCCGCTGGGGGCTCATTGATGATGACGTCGACCTAGCCGCTGAGGCAGACACCGGTTACGTCGTGTTCTTCCCGCGGGCCCTTTATTCCAGGGGCTTCATCACCTATTCGATCGAGAGCGGTGTTTACGAGCACCTGCTCGAGCCCGATATGTTCGAGATCCTGAATCTGTACGAACAAAAACAGGTCAGCACAGTTCATGCCCTGTCCCTGTGGGAGAACTGCAGCCGCTACCGGGGCGTCGGCGGCTCCGGCTGGATACCACTCGAGGTTTTTCGCGCCCTCATGGGCGTCGATCACAACCCCACCTATGACGCCTTCAAGCATCTCAACAACAAGATCATCAAGCCCAGCGCCCGGCAGATCACGGAGCGCACAAGCATTCGAGTCACCCCTGAGTTCTGGCGGCGAGGAAGAACCGTCACGCATGTCCGCTTCAAGGTCGAGGACAATCCAGACTTCAAGGGGCCCTCGTTGCGCTCGTCCAAGAAAGCGACCACGGGGCCGTCACAACCAGATTGCGACCGCGGGCCTGTCTACGATGCGCTTCGCAATCACGGTATCGACGACAGGGGCGCCAGCCAGATCATGCGAGTTCACGACGATGACTACATTAAAGCTAACCTGGCCTGGACCCGTGATGCCGTTGAACGGGGAGGCGTTGAGACACCCAGCGGACTCGCAATATGGGCACTCAACAACGACAAGGCCGGCCACCAATGGGCTACTGAAAAGAAACAACGTGAGGCAGCCCGAACACAGGCCGAGGCCGATGAGTTACGCGAGGAAGCCAATACCCGCCGCGAAGCAGAGGCGTTCCTCGATTACAGGATTGAGCAAGCGCTTGCCGGCCTGGACGACGAGGAAACCGAAAAGCTCTATTCAGCCTTCGAAGCCTGGCTAGATACTCGCACACCCAACCCTCTCCGTTACATCCGATCAGAGGCGGCCATCAAGGCAGTCAGAAAAACCGAGTTTCGCGCGTACATGGATGAGGCCGTTTTACCGAGCCCATCCCAGGCGGACCAACGAAGATTTCTTAGTAACACCAAGCCCACGGAATAGCGGCTGTTGCACGCGTGCAACAAAGGTGGAATGGGACGCAATACGTTTAAATGTTCTACGTGGAACACTGATAATTACCGCAGTAAATCATTGATCATCCGAGCCAATCGCACGAGCGATCGCTTTCTCTATCCGGCGCAGCGATGCCTCATCCACGTCCGGTGATAACTCGATCCGCCAGCGGTTCCCCGCATCACTGCGACGTACGCTGGCCCACGCCGAACCCTTGCCTTCTATCCGGCGCTCGTAGCTGCCACTGGCACACGGTGCTTCGACTTTCCCTCGGGCAGCCGCCATCAGATATCGGCGCGTTTGGGCGTCATCCCGGTCGGTTGCCTGAGTAGCCCGGGCTGCAACCTCCATGAGTGCTGCCATCTCCTGATCACCCGCTTTTGCCAGGGTCCGTTGAAGCTGATCGCCGTATCGAAGCGTGAGTTCTGCTGGGTCGGCGAATGCATCAAAAACCTCGCGCGGCAAGGCGCTCACCTTGAGATATCGATTGAGCGTCGAACGATTCATGCCGAGGAACTCCGCCAGTTCCGACTGGCTTGCGAACAACCCGTCATCGAGTCGCCGCCGGTATCCCCTGCCGACTTCATACGGGCTCGGTGCTTCGCGCTCGCTGTTCTCTACATCCATGAGTTCGAGCGCACGCCTGTCACCGGGGAAATCGATCAGCTGAACCCGGAGCGGGACACCCAGGCGCGCGCAGGCTTCACGGCGACGACGACCGTAGACGAGTTCGATGCTTACGCCGCCCTCTGGCCTGGCAAGCTCCCAGCCCAACGCGGGCTGATGCTGCCCATGACGACGGATGTTGTCGGCCAGCGTATCGACCAGAGCTTCGTTAAGGGCCATCCGATCATGCAGATGCCACATCCTGGTTCGCTCAGCGAGGACGCTCACTTCCCTGACGTAACGATCGGCCCGTATCTCATCGGGGTTCTCTGGTCGACGTGACCCTGCCGCCGCGAGACCGCCCGCCTCATCGGCGCCAGCACTCTTGCCAGCCTCCAGATTCGCCCTCAAGGAATCGACCACCTTGGAGCGCGCACCTTGCCGACTCTTTCGCTCGGCTTTTCTGGATACCCCCATCTCATTTACCTCCGTGACCCTGTCCCCAAAGGGACGTGAGCATACCCTCCACCTCGCCGAAAACGCGGTCCAGGTGTCCGCGCGCTCTGCGGTAGGTCCGATACGTGCCAACAGGCGACGGTAGCTCGTATAGCGAGCGAAATTCCGCCGCCGCATTAGCAATTTCCTTGCTTGCTGGCACGCCGTTGCGAAGCAAACTCGCCCCGTATACCGATTCGAGAATCTGAATGATCTCTCGAGTGGTTTCGTGGTTGGGATCGTAGTTGTTGAGCACCATACGCAAGCAGCGCAATCGCGCCGGCGCCCCCTGCTCTGCCTCGATTTGACCCAGCAGTCCCCTCAACTTCTGGATGAACGCCTGGTGTGAAGCAGTATCGATCATCGATGGGTGGACTGGCGACAGAATGGCGTCCGCGGCGCCGATGGCGTTCATCGCGATCGGCCCCAGCGAAGGCGGGCAGTCTGCAAGCACGATGTCATAGTCATCCTCGACAGACCCCAGGGCCTCCGAGAGCTGCGACCACATCGAGAAAAACACGCTCTCGGACAACCTCGGTGCCTCGTATTCAGTGTCATATAGGGCCTGGCAAGCCGGTATCAGATCCAGTCTCGGAAAATGCGTGCGCCGGATAACTGGCCCCAGCGCCTTGGTCCGACCAAGAAGGGCACTTAGTACGGTGTCCTCGCCAGACAGTTCCCGGTCCGGGATCAACCCGTAGAGGGCGGTACACGTTGCCTGAGGATCAAGATCGAGCAGAAGAACGCGTGCACCTCGCAGCGCGAGATAATGGCCAAGCGTGTTCGCCAGCATCGATTTCCCCACGCCTCCCTTGAAGGCCTGTATGGGGACGACCAGCATCGGATCACCCGGGCGACGGCAAAGCGCCGTACCGAGCGCATCCTGGACTCGATGCAGATCGTCGATCGTGCAGTATCTGCGGGAAACGCCGGTCACGGACGCGTCTGTGCGCGGCAGTGGCGCGATAGCTCCGTCGGCCTCAAGTTGGCGGATCGCCCCGGGGTCGGTCTTGGCATGCTGGCACGCTTCGGCGAGCGGAAAGGATCGGAGCACTTTCCGTCCTTCGGGAGCAGTCGCAAGATGCAGCAGCTCTTTCCACGCGAAATCACTTTGCCGTGCATGTCTGGCGAGATCGTCCATGATGGCCATCGGCTTCTCCCTGGCGGCGGTCACACGATTCGGTCATGTCCTACGCTAACCCCATCGCGGAGCGCCGCAACCCCAGATACCAGATCATATCCATGATGGATCACACACCCCGGATGCGACCAAGGATCACCCCTTCGCGGAACACCCATTGTGCCGGAACGATCAATGCGGCGGCAGGAAGTCCCGATCCGGGACAAAGTCAGGCTGCGAGAAAAATCCCGGATCGGGACATGCGCTGGAGATCGAAAGTCCCGGCCCGGGACAAAGGCAAGCTGAGAGGAAAGTCCCGGATCGGGACAAGCCCCGGACATCGATAAAGTCCCGGATCGGGACAGCCGACCGGCTACACGCCAGCGCTCAGATACAAAGCCTGTGCGCTATCATCGCAACCGCAAAGAAGCTGCCTTAACGCAACTTGTGGAGACACTGTCGTGATCCGGTTATCACTGCCACAGAAGAAGGGTGGAGTAGGGAAAACCACCCTGGTGCGAATCCTTGGCGAATGGTTTTCTCGCCACAAGAGAGTTCTGCTTGTGGATTTCGATGCTCAGTGCTCGCTCAGCTCCATGTACCTCAACATGGACCGGGTCGGGACAGGTAGGCGGAAACGCCCCCCAATTCACCCTGAGTTCAATCCTAGTGATCCGGAGATGAGTGAGTGGTCCGGTCGCTCGTCCACCGCTGATATTTTCTACCGCGATCGAATCGTCGAGCGATACGAGATCGCCGAAACGGAGCACGGCAAAATGGACATACTCCCAGCCGATTCTAGGGAGCTTGTCCATGTCAGCCAGATCGAGGCCGACCCGATACGCTCGCTGGTTGAGCAGGCCATCCCGACGTTCTTCTCAGACGAGGCGTTATCCGACCTCTATGACATCGTGATTTTCGACACCAGCCCATCAGACTCGCCCTTGTTGCGAGGAGTGATCCGGGCATCGAGCCATATCATTGTCCCCATGGAGCCCGAGCAGCACTGCGTGGATAGTCTCGATGAAATGGTCGGCTCGGTTCTCGAAGAGCAACAACGCCGTCCCAAGTCGGACCCGCTGACGATGCTGGGATTACAGGTCAACAAGTACCAGAAGGTTCGAAGCATCCACCAGGGGTTGTTACAGCGAGTGCGTGACACGGAAGGTCTGGCGGAACACCTCAGCCCGGTGATTATCCCGAATCGGACGGCGTATGCAGAGCGCGACGTTCGTGGCCTGCTCCCGCGGTCCATTTTCGACGTCAAACCCAGTGACCCCGCACGTAAGGTGGCAGAGCAGTGGTGCACTCACGTCGAATCACAGTTATTCCCGGAGAGAGGACATGCCGCTAAGAGGTAAAGCCAAAACCATCAGTGAGTCCGAGACTCGGATTGAGGAGACCGGTAAACATTTGGCTGCCACAAGGCACCCAACGGCTGTGTTTACGCAAGTACCGCTTACCGATATCCGGGCGGACCCAAACAACTCACGCAATCTCGGTCTGACCATTGGCGACTTGGAGTCGCCACAAGCAATCACGGATTCGGAGCTTCGTGAAGAGGCTGAATACATCATCGAGCTTAGCAACACCATCAGGCAATACGGACAACTGCAGCCTGGAGTCGGTTACAGAACCAAAGGCGGGACGATTCAGCTGATAGCCGGCGAGCGCCGATGGCTTGCCTGCCAACTCGCGGACCGGGACGAGATGGACGTCATGGTCTATGCCGACCGGCCTGGTAACGAGGCGGTTACCCAACTCATCGAGAACATTCACCGACGTGGACTAAAACCTGCTGGCATGTGCCAGGGCATGCTTCAACTCCTCGAGGAGAGGGCGGCCGGCGGTGAGCCGATTACCACCGGGGATCAACTTGCCAAGGTGATTGGCTTGCCCCGGTCGGTGGCATACCGCTGGTGGTCTGTCATCAACGGCCCAGAGGATGTCCAGTCAGCCATGCTCGAAGGCCGGCTTGCCAGTGTCTATGTCGCGGAAGAATTGCTGAAGCTCGATAAAAAAGCGAGGGCTCGTATCTTGAGCGAGAGCGGGGCAGGGCAGTTGACTCTGCAGGATGTCCTCAGTCATTCAAGCGCCCGGAAACCACCGAGGAAGGCGGCGCCGTCTCTGAAGCTGGGAGCAGTCAATGACGGTCGGGTGATCAAGCGGCTCGTCGAGGCGGTCGATCCAGCCATCATTCCGGGGGACATGGATTGGTCGGATCTTGGTCGAGTCAAGAAGGTCTGGAAATCGCTTATCGATGACCTGCAGGAGTCGATGTCTGATTCGGGACAGGGTTCAACCAAGAAGAAGGGAAGATAGTTCAGGGCAGGGCAGGGCAGGGACCCTTACCCACCTCTGCCTGACCGCTCACGGTCGCCAACGACGCAAACCGTTCACATCCACGGCAAGGGTCTGCAGTTACGCAAACCGTTCACATCCGCGGCAAGGGTCTGGAGCTACGCAAACCGTTCACATCCGCGGCAAGGGTGTGGAGCTACACAAACCATTCACATCCGCGGCAAGGGTCTGGAGTTACGCAAACCGTTCACATCCACGGCGCGGCCCTCTCAGTTACGAAATCTGTTCACATCCGCGACACCAGGTGAACCGTTATGGAGTACGCTGCTCTGCCTGATTGAAGCAAAGTGCAATGTGCCGGATTCGGGGCGCCGTTTTTTTGTGTTACGTGAAAGAAGAAGGGCAGCCGCATGCAGTTCCTTGATTCCATGCAGCTATTCCTATATTCAGGGCCATAGAACTATCATCATTTCAGTTACTTACACGGTTTTGCATCAACAGAATGGCGCTTGCAAGTGAACGATTTGGCGCTTATCAGCGTGATGGAGATCAACAGTTTGGCGGGTAGAGGTGAATAAAACGTCACAAAGGTGAAGGAAAAGGCGCATTGAGGAGAAGGATTTGGCGCTTGGACGTGAATGAAATGGAGCATACGGCTGCCGAAGCCTTGCGCAAACTCGCTTCCCGAGAGCGCTACTTCTCATAATGCGCCGGCCAGCTTGGACGTCGCCGTTTGCAAGTAGGCCGCATGGAAGTGAACAAAATGGCGCATGGATAGTGCGGCCAACAGCATGGAGAACGCTCCGAAAGGACGCTGAAAAACAGGCAGGTACAACGGACTCATCGAAGTCACCTCAATGAAAATGGGCCGTTCAGCCCGCGAAGTGAACAAATTGGCGCAGGGCCAGGCACCGTTCACCCCCTGGAAGTGAACAAATTGGCGCAGAAGTAACCTCACAACAGCATTTCCTGTGCTATCGCACCTTGGAAGTGAATGAATTGGCGCGTAATGAACCTGAGGCGATGATCGCCTATCTCGAGCAAACCCTCTGTATAACAAGAGAAAAACACGAGGCGTCGGTGGAAGTGAACAAAATGGCGCAGGTCGCTGCACCTGATAGCCCGTCCATCAAAGGCCTGGTAGGCCCGGTTGACACGTTCACATCGTGGCCATGTAATGCCCTCAAGTGCGCAGCGAGGGTCCTACATGCCGCAAGAAGAGCTACATCACTACGGTGTTGCACGGGTTCTAAGAAAGCACGTCGATACCGTCCACACGGCAAGCTCTCTCACGTTGAAAGAGAGGCACCTTGCAAATGTGCTCCTGGCCAACGCTATGAAGGTCCTTGATGAGGGCGACGAATCCGATGAGCTGATTGGCAAATACCAGTACCAGATCTACACCCCCAAGATCATGCGCGCGTTGTTCGGCAACCAGCGTAAGGATCGCCATAGACTGACAACCCTACTCGATGGGCTTCGCGATAAGTCGATCAAGTGGGCATACACAGACGAAGATGGTTCGCGTATGGGTTCGAGCGGATGGATCGGCGCCTGGGAGTATCGCGGCGACACCACCGTTTACAGCTACCCACCCGAGCTGATCGAGAAGATACTCGATCCAGCTATCTACGCCCGACTCAATTACAGCAACCAGAACACCATCCGACGAACGCATAGTCAGGCGCTGTACGAGAACTGCGCCAGATATCGGGATCACGGCACCACCAAGCTCTGGTCGATCTCGACATTTCGCGGGCTAATGGGACTCGCCGACAAACCCTCGTATGCGGAGTTTCGGATTCTCAACAACCGCGTGATCAAACCGGCGGTGAAGGAGGTCAACGAGAAGACCGAAATACGGGTTGAGCCGGTGCTCGTCCGCCGAGGGCACAACGTGGTCAAAATTCGCTTCATGATAGAAGAGAATACGGATTACACCGGCCCACCTATGCCAATGCCGGGTTCCAATGGTGCAGACGCGGCGTCGATGGCAATCGTCGAGTCCAGGCCCGAAATCTACGAGTCACTCCTGCAATTCGGGGTGAATCACAAGAGCGCCGTCGAGTGTTTGCGCAAATGGGATGACCAGCGCATCCGAGAGAATCTGCGTCTGGTTTCGGATCGTGTTCGCAATGGGAAAAGCCGGATCAAGAACATCGCGGCTTATGCTATGAACGCAATTCGAGACGACTACCGGTTGGAAAATGCCGACCTCCAGCAGGTCATAGATTTCGATCAGAATGATCCAGAGAGGGTAAAGGCGGAACGCATCCGCGCGGTCAAGGCAACTCTGGCAGAGTTCGAGAATCAAATGCTTCCTGAGTGGCAGGTACAGGAATGGCTTGCCAAGACACCGGCTCACGAGCAGGACGCAGCCTGGTCGAGCTGGGAGGATGAGATCACAACGCATAACCCCTGGCTGATGAGACAGGTGGCTCAGAAGCCATCGTCTCCGATGGTGCAGTCAACGTGGCGAGCCTGGATAAGGAAAAATCAGATCGGGGAGGCGACCACGGCCGAGAAGCTGGCCTGTGCCCGCGCGAACTCGCTGGACCTGAACGACCTTCTCCTCGTTGCGGGAGAGCAGCCCCTACCTCAGACGGATTGAGCCTGCTGCTTCAGCTGTCGGCCTCTTTCAACAAGGCGCCAAGAAGGGTAACTCTACGAAGGCTTTCGTCCCGCTGGACCGCTGACCAGATAGCCCCGTGGTCACCTACCAATGCCAGTCGCTTCTTCGCGCGAGTGATTCCGGTATAGAGCAGGGTGCGGTCCAGCAGTATGTGGCTGGCCCGATCCACCCCCATCAGCACGCATGGAAATTCGGACCCCTGAGACTTGTGGCAGGTAACGCCATACGCCAGCGATAGCTGACCCAGCTCTGGCCCCTGGTAACCAACGAGCCTGTCGTCGTATCGCACACGCGCCTCACGCCCGTTGTTTGCCACCCACTCGATGATTCCGATGTCGCCGTTCGAGACCTCACGCTCCGGATCGTTGACCACTTGCATGACCTTGTCCTGAACGCCGAAACGAACGCTGCCGCGCTTGAAGAAGGTGCGGGGATTGGGGTTGAGTGCGGCCTGCAGTTGAAGGTTGGATGCCTCGACTGAAAGCGGCCCACGATTCTTCGGGACAATCACCTGCACATCCCTTCGCGGATCGAATCCCGCCGCTCGGATAGGCCCTACCACTTCGTTGACGATCCGCTGCATCGCATCGGCACTTTGCCGGTGGCTGTGAAAGGTAACGTCCCCACCACCCTTGAGGTTGGGCATCCGGCCCTCATTCACGGATCTGGCGACCTCAATAATCTCGCTGCCCTCGGCCTGCCGAAATGTCCGGGTCAGGGTGGCGACGGGGACAAGACCGCTGTTGATGATGTCCCTCAATACACAACCCGCGCCCACCGAGGGCAGCTGGTCACTATCCCCGATAAGCACGAGGTGCGAGCGCCGCGGCATAGCCCTGAGCAACGATGCCATGAGCCTGCTATCGGTCATGCTCGTTTCATCAGCCACGATCAAGCCAACCGGGAGGGGGTTGTGCTCATGGTGGTTGAAACGCTGAGATCGCGGGTCGTAATCAAGCAGGCGGTGGTAAGTCTGGGCTTCCTGCCCAGTTGCCGCGGTCATGCGTCGCGCGGCCAGCCCGGTGGGGGCACACAGTCGAGTTGTGACGTTCTTCGCGTGGACGATCCGGAGCAGGGCGTTAAGCACCGTGGTCTTACCCGTGCCAGGCCCACCCCGTATGACACTGACCTTGCTACGGATCACGGTGGCTACCGCTTCACATTGCTCAGTGGACAGCGGCGTATCGAGTTTGCGCGAAACCCAGTCAAGCGCTTTGTTGGGATCGATTTCTGGAATCGAGCTATCGCCGTCGATAATCCGTCTCAGGTCCGACGCGATACGATCCTCGGCCCGGGAAAGACGGGGTAGGGCGAACAGAACACCCCCCTGTGTTTGCCGCATGATCAGGGTGGCGTCGTCGACCATCTCGCCCAGCTCCTGGGAGACACGGAGGATGTCCACCCCGATAAGGTCAGCCGCCCCCTGTGTCAGGGCTTCGGTCCGCTGGGCCGTGTGGCCACGTCGCGCGGCCTCCCCGATCACATGCAGAACGCCAGCGCGCACACGCTCCGTTGCGCTCTTCTTGAAGCCGACACCGGCAGCCAGTCGATCCGCCGTTTCAAAGCCGATTCCCTCGACCTCGCTCACGAGCCGATAGGGATTTTGCGCGATTAAATCCGGCGCCTTATCCCCGTACTGGGAATAGAGCTTATCCGCACGTTGAGGGCCGAAGCGCTCATGCAAGAAAAGCATGGCATCGAGTCGCCCCTTGTACTCGGCGATCCCGGCCTGTACCGCTTTCGCACGCTTATCGCCAAGCCCATCGATGCCCCGGAGCCTCCACGGCTCCGACAGAATTACCTCGATGGCGTTCGCGCCCAGGGCTTGAACAATCTCGTCTGCGAGGTGCTTGCCCACGCCTTTAACTGCGCCGGACTTCAGGAATCGACGGACACCATCGCCAGTATTCGGAGCGTAGATGCGAAACCCGTCGGCGCGAAATTCTTTCTCGCCGCGATAGCTCGACCATGCGCCAGTAGTCTCGATGCGAAGCCCTTCGGCCACGTCCCCGAGCACCCCCTTGACCCGCACGTTGCCGGCACCATCCTGCAGAGCCACGTCGAGCACGCACCACCCGCTGTTCTCATCGCGGAAAATGATGTGTTCAACCGTGCCGCTTAGCGCTACTCCACCCATTGCATTAAGGGTAGGGGCCCGGCGATTCGCCGCAAGCTACCGCCCGTTACCGGCGAGCCTGGCGATCACTCCCCTTGGTCGGGAACCGCTCGGCAAGGAAGGTGCGGAGGTCATTCCGGATAGCTGCCAAGTCCTCGTCAGCCGATCCGTTGATGCGGTCTTGTAGGCTGATAGTGATTACCGGGATACCAAGGTCGGCACTTGCGTAGGCCGTCAGAGAGCCTGGCTTCATCGGCTGGCTTCCGGCCGGCAGCGGGCCGAACCCGCTCGTTGAGGGCGAATCACCCGAGAACTCGACCAAACCGAGTCCCGCGCCCACCACAACGATCACGTCCGGCTGCACGGCGTCGATCGCTGACACGAGCATCTGGACTTCGGGCTCGGAGCCCCCAGCCTCTCCGGGGTTGAATTCGGGCTTTTTCTCGCGCGTGCGGTGGTAGCTCGGGACTTTCTCGGCCCAGCCCTCGGTGGGCATGTTGCGATCCAGGTCGACACCATTGCCGTTGGTACGAGTCGGGGGTGAACCGGCAACGCCATCCGGATTGAGTGCCGGCACCACATGCCAGTTCATGTTGCCAGGGTCATCCGCCAGCGCCGGCGCCCACGCCATCACCGCGGTAACACTGGCCAGCTCGTCGCCATGCTGCCCACCGATCAGCAAAACTTCGCCCATCGCTACATCGGATGTCACATGACGCGCAATGATCGGCACCCCCCCTGCCGAGGAATGCTCGGTCGCCACGTAGCCGGCATCAAGACAAAGCGTTCGGTCCAGTTGGGGAACACTGCCCGCAAGATGCTGGCAGGCCTGCTGAACTGCCGGCGTGTCACCTTGATAGCCAGGCAACCATGCTGACGGAGGTTGCACTGGTGCGGGATCGGGCGAAGATGACGCATCCTCTTGCTGGTCGACCGCCACTGACTCATCGGGGCCGGGGCTGGGTGGCTCCGCGGACAGCGAATCCATACTCGGAAGATTGATCGGGCCGAGAATCGCAGGCAGCAGGTATACCCCCGCGACCAGAACTACCGCCACCGCCAGACTCATTGCCTTAACTGTCTGCGACATCACGAAGGCTCCAGGTCAATTCGGCACACTGTAAAAAGCTGCGGGGGCGCCATAAACGAATACGGCACCCCCGCTTTCGGTGGTCGAGCCTCACTGGCCCTTGATCGGCATGCAACCGTTGTCAGTCATCACGAAATCACCACGCCGAGTCTGGTAGTGGATCAGCGAATTGACGCCACCGCCGTCGCTCATGGCAACGAACTCCCGGCAACCCGTGTCATTCATACCCGCCGGCACCATCCACAGGTTCGACTCGACCTGATAGGCATTCGCCGGGATCTTGCGCTCGGCCGGCGCCGGCGCCGGATCGGGGTCATCAGAGGCTCGCGCTTGGCGAGCCGCCGGGGCAGGCGCCGTGGCCACCCGAGCCGCCGCTGCGGTTCCCGGGTCACCGAATCGCGTCTGCGCCAGATCGAAGGCAGCCCCGACATTCAGACGACCATGACCAAAGGTCGAGTCGAACCCCGGATCGCCCAGGTCATCGGCGGAGTCCAGCAGCAGATCGACAACCTGGTTGCCGGCCAGCGACGGATAAGCAGCCCGCAGCGCCACCGCGGCGCCGGCAACCAGCGACGTGGAAGCCGTCGTACCGCTGCCATTGGCGTAGGCCTCGTCGAGATTGTCCGACTCGGTATCCGGCGCACCGTCACAGACGAACGACGGATCATTTGCTGGCGCCGAGAAGCTGCCGCACTCGTTAGTGCCAGGCGCCACGATGAAACGGTCGATTACCAGTGAAGTGGGGCCATCATCATCTTGGCCTGAAGCTGCTACTGGCGCATCATTACGAAGATTTCCCATGCCGTCGGTAGCGCTGACTGCAATCATATTCCCTGTCCAGTCAAATTCGTCGTCAGCCTGTACCGCAAGGGTGTCAGACTCTCGACCAGCCTGGTTCACCGTCGTATTACCGGTTGTCATGACGAATACCCAGTCTTGTTCCCGAACTCCTTGTCGGATTCGGTCCTGCGCTGGCTCGATGGTATTCGGGTCCAGGTCATGCGTGACCAGCAAAACATCCACGTCGCCGCGATCCAGTAGGAAATCGAGCGCTTCGGCCTGATCCTCCTGGCTCTGCCCGCGATCAGGAATCTCATCCCGGAAGAACCGGGTCACGATGAAATCGGACATCGGCGCGACACCGACGTTGGCGCCAACCGACAACCCGGCATTGTAGGTGCCCGGGCCGGCAATATCGGTGGTAGGTTCGCTGCTATTACCCGGATTGTTGCCGGTAGCGTCGAAGGCGCCGGCCAGGCGCTGGGCATCAAACTCGTCGTGGGACACGCGCACGCCACTGTTGAGATAGGCGATCACGCCGCCGGCACCACTGCCAGCGCCCATGCGCGTCTGCTCGGCGTTGATTTGGGCCAGGTGACTGGTCTCGAAGTTGGCTTCGCCGGTCGGCGTGCCGCCACCACCGTCGCCAGGATCACCCGGGTCCCCGGGATCAACCGGGTCTACGGGGCTCCCGCCGCCACCGCCATCATCACCGCCGCCGCCACCGCCGCAGCCCATTGCGAATACGGTCATGCTGACCGCCAGAAAGCGCTTCCAGTTCATCATGTGATTCGTCCTTTCGTTGCTGATATTGCGCATGTATTGGTCAGATTGTGACGCGAGTGGAACTTGCCCGATGGGGTAAAGAGACATCAGCACCCTTACACACTCCTAAAGGGAAGGCCTCCCAACATGACCGCGTAACAGGTCAGCCCGACCGCCAGCCCTCAGTTGAGGACCAGCGGCCGGACTTGCGCCGCAATCAATGTGCCGTTCCCGGCGCTATGCCGATTTGCTTTCCGCCGACTCATCCTCGTCGACAGTGCCACCACCGCTCGACTTGGCGCCTTCGACGCCCAGTTCCGGCTCCTTGAGGTAGTCTTCGCTCGACTCATCCAGACCGAACTCGCTTCGGATACCGCCGTAAAGCTCGGCCATCAGCGCCGGCTTGTCCTGAACCAGCTCCATGCACTTCTCGCGACCCTGGCAAAGCTGCTCGCCCTTGTAGCTGTACCATGAACCGCTCTTCTCGATCAGGCCGCACTTGACGCCGAGGTCGACGATTTCGCCGATGGTGTTGAAGCCACGGGCGAACATCAGTTCGATTTCGGCTTCCCGCATTGGCGGCGCGACCTTGTTCTTCACCACCCGGACCTTCGTCCGGTTGCCGACGTATTCATCACCCACCTTGATGCTCTCGCGCTTACGCACATCCAGGCGGATGCTGGCGTAGAACTTCAGGGCATTACCGCCTGTCGTGGTTTCCGGCGAGCCGAACATCACGCCGATCTTGTGTCGAAGCTGATTGGTGAAAATCACGGTGGTACCGGTGCTGGCAACGATGCCACGCAATTTACGCATGGCCTGACTCATCAGCCGGGCGTGCAGGCCCACCACCGCATCACCCATTTCACCTTCGATTTCAGCCTTCGGCGTCAGAGCTGCCACCGAATCCACCACGATGACGTCCAGCGCGCCGGACCGCGTCATCTGCTCGAGCGAGTAGAGCGCATCTTCCCCGGTGTCGGGCTGGCTCATGTAGAGCTGATCCAGGTCGACGCCCAGCGTTGCCGCCCAGGACGGGTCAAGGGCGTGCTCGGTATCGATGATCATGGCCGTGCCACCGCCACGCTGCACTTCGGCAATCGCGGACAGGGCCAGCGTTGTCTTGCCGGAGGATTCCGGACCGTAGATTTCGATGATGCGGCCCGCGGGGTATCCACCGACGCCGAGAGCGATGTCCAGGGTAAGCGAGCCACTGGGGATTGCCCTGACATCGGCTCGGGTGTCATCGCCGAGAAGCTGCACTGTTCGCCGGCCGCAGTGCTTCTCGACGTTCTGAAGGGCAGCCTTCAAGGCCTTGGACCGGCCTTCCGACTGTTCGAATTGCTTGCGCATGATCTTGCTCCATGAGTCGAATGAAGGGTCCACCTACTGCGAACCTCATAATCGACGCTGAAGCATTCCCCCGCCGCCGCAACCCCTGGCAAGTAATCAGATGACCTGTTCGAAATCCGGGTTTCGGGTGAACCCTGAATAGCCGGCGAATCGTTCCAGCCCGCCACGCAGGTATTCCCCGTATCGCTCACTGGCCAGCCACCGTCGACCCTCCAGTTCCGCACTTTCCGGGAAGGTGAGCGAGCCAGCCATCGGGTCAGCACAGAGGCTGCCTGGCTCGGAAAGGAATCGCGTGAGAAAACGCCCGAGCGACAGCGGGGCCGGGGCGCCGTGGCGTGGCAACCCGAGATCATTCGCCGCCTGGCGATATCGCCGCTGGCCCGCACATGCATGACCATAGGTCAGCACATTTCGCGGTATCCGACCCTCGGTCACATTGCTGAACGAACCGGGGCGAAGCCGGTAAGCGCCGTCACTGGTGTTCGTTGCTCGACGCTCGCCGCCGGCGGCCATCAGGCTCTGGTGTCGTTCGCTATGCGCCTCCAGCACCCGGCGATTGTCCGCGCATACCCTGGCCGGCTCATTGGTGAACCAAAGTACCCACTCATATCCGGCGTTGAGCTGGCAGCGCTTCATGCTGGCCCATCTCACCGGCCCCGGTGCCTTCGAGGGGTTGTGCCAGATCAACCTGTCCATCAGAGAGAGATCGAACCTATCCGCGAGTGCCAGTATCAACCGCTCTTGGTAGAGAGAGCGTGCCGGTGAACCCTGCTCGAAAACATCGTTGCCCACCACCAGCGCGAGGTTACCGCCCGGAACCAGTTTCGCTATCACCGGTTCGAGCACGGCGCATAGCCAGTCGACGTACGCGCTCTCATTGATACGCCCATACGCCCGACCCTTGCGAATGGGGTAGGGCGGTGATGTCAGGCACAAAGTGATCGAGGATTCCGGTAGATCCGAGAACACATCCCGGCAGTCACCCCAGACGGCCAGCCCCAGGTCAGTCGACAACGCAATCATGCGCTGGCCGCGAATGGGGCGTCGCAGCTTCTCCCGTCCCTCGGCGGTCACCCGCCATTTGCCGCGGTCAACCCGCTCAATGAGTCCGCGGAGCTTGAGGGTCTGCTGAACCCAGCGCGCATGACGCGCCGGCAGGCAGTACGTTTTACCCGCGTTGCCCACCGGCTCGCGCGTTTCGAACAGCTCCATCTGCACACCCATTTCCTCAGCCACCGCCGAATACAGATCGGCGTTGGCCATCGGTCCCGGATGCTTCGCGTAGACCGCTTCGACGGCCGACTCGATGCTCGACCGCGTCACCGCTTCGGCACTACTGGTCACCTCAGGACTCCCGGGCGCGCATCGGCTGCCCGCCAAGCCAGCGAACAAGCAGCGACAGGAATGTGGCCGCGGCTGCCGACCAGAACAGCCAGATGAGCATCCAGCGGACCTCGGTACCAGTGGCAGTGAGAAGGCTCAAACGCATGACCGCGACCGCCTGGTCGGTGTCAACCACCAGCCAGACCAACAGTAACGCCGGCGGGATCAACAGGCAGAAGTACACGAACATGCCGAGCGACAAGAATGTCAGCCGCACAACCATGATCGCCGCGGCGATCACCGCGGAAACGCGCGGACCAGGTGGGCGAATTGAAGGAAATCTCATAGCGGGCCCCTTACTGCGAGAGCTTGTCGCGAATGACCTGACGGGACTGGGCATGCCCCGCCCGTCGCTGCAGTCGCTCGAGGCGGGTGTCAACCGCGATCTCCACAAACTTGACCAACCCCATCGGGCCAGCCGGCTCGGTCGCGGTCACGGTCAGGCATCGCCCTTCACAGTCGAAGTCGTCGCTGAACTCGCCCCACATGCAGCGCTGCCCCTTCTGCGTCTCTGTCTCATCCCGCATATGCCCCCACTGGGGGGCAAATCGGAAGGGTCCATCTCCGGCTCGCGCCCGCACCGCGAGGTTATGAGCCGCCGTCGCGATCTTGCCGGTGACCGTGCGCACTTCCACGCAGGTCGGCTCACCACCGTATCGCTCAACGGCGTCGTCCATCAGGGCGTCCACCTCGAGGGCGGCCCAGGCATACGTGCGCCGCTCGATACGGAATACGCGTGGTGCATCGATGCCTGTGCCACGCAAGCCCTCGATGCCGGCCTCAACCCGCCAGTTCAGAATGTGCTGAGCGCCGACATCAGAATCGTCTCGCTCATACACCGTGGCGCCGTCCCTGACACCCTGATCGTAGCCATCGAAGCTGGCTTTCGATTCGCTGGTCACTGCCATGCCCAGATCGAAGGCGCCAATCGACCAGTCCAGGCTCCCGGCAGTCGCCGGCACCGCTAGCAAAAGGGCGAAGATCGCGGCGATCGAGGGCACCCACCAACGCTGGTTTTCCCCGAACCGTACACAGCGACCCTTTTCCCCAAGGTGAGCGATTTTCATGAGACTCTCCATTGATGCACTCAGCCCTAACCATGAGCCGAGCAATTACCGCCGCAACCCCGGCATGCCGTTTCCGGGGCAACACTACTTTCACGCCGCGAAGACTGATGGCGGCCGTTGCCGCACTCGTCCTGATGGCCTATGCCGGCATGGGCGCCGCCGGCGACCGGGGCGCAGCCCTGCCGCTGCTCGATCAGATATCGGTTGGCGAAACTGCCCGAGGAACTGCACGGGGCAGCGCGTCCCTGGAACTCATTGACCTGGAATTCGGATCGCGTCGTATCCGTACGCTGGAAGTCATGTGGGAGCGCTTGCACGCCATCAGCCATGTCAGCCACCAGGACTGGAAGCTCATCCTGGTCAACGCACCCGGGTTTCAGGCGATGGCGGATGAGGGTCGGCGAATCATGGTCTTTCGGACCATTCTCGACAGCGCCAGTCTGGCCGGCCTGGCTGCGGTGATCGGGCACGAACTTGCCCATGCGGCGCTGGGGCATATCAACGATGAGGCGGGTGACGAACGAAACGCGCGGTTGGAGGCACAGGCCGATCGTCTGGGCCTGCTTTACGCCTCCCTTGCCGGATACGACCCCAGGGCCGCGGTCAGCCTTCTCAAGACCAACCTCGTCCACCCGACATCCCGATCCCGGGCGGCCTATGTTGCCCGTGCCGCCCAATGGGCAGGCCAGTTCTATCAGGCCGGGCGTATCCACCCCTATTACTGGCGCGTCTTGAATGACTACGATCCCGATGCCGTCGCATCAAGGTAAGGCTCTTACCCCCTAAAGGGCTGCCTTGTAAGGGTTCGGAGCTGCCGATCGGACTACCTTGGCAGCCAGGCCCTTTATCTATGGTGAGACCCATCAACGGAGCAACCGTGATTCAGCTCAAGTCGCCTTATCCACACGCCCTCATCATCGGGGGGCTTTTCATCCTGCTGGGCGGGATCGTGCTCAACCAGGCCGCCGGCCTAGACTCCTTTGCCACCATCTGGAGCCTGAGTTATCTGATCTTCTCCGCTTTGCCGGCCGCCATCGGATTCACGCTGATCGGAATCGGGGTGACCTACGTCATCCGCCATTTGCGCAACCCGGTCCCCGACGAGGATGAAACCTGAGCCGTTTGGCCCTCCGGTTACACCCCCAGGCCTACAAGGCCGGGATCGACCCGCACCTCTACTGAGCTGATCTCGCCGTGGCCGGCCGTTGAAAGGCCACGGCGGATCACCTTCTCCTGGTAACGCATCATCATCGCTATCCCACCGACGCCGGTGTAGAGAATCAGCGAGCCCTCCCGCAGATCACTCACCCACAGCTTGCCCCGGCAGGACGCCGGCAACAGCGCATCCAGATCGTTCTGAATTGACTTCAGTCTTGCGACGTTCGCTGCGAGCGCCGCCGGCGCCGCTGTCTGCAATAGCGACTGCACCGGGCGGGGCGGGTTGCTCTCGTATTCGAAACCGCCGTCGTGATCACACCGCCTGCTCATGTCGGGCTCAATCGTTACCGGTAGGCATCCGGGGCGCGAATCTTCGCCACGGCAAACATCTGCCCCTTGTCGACGGCGATGGTCACCTGACAAACCCGCGTGCCGCGCTGCGTGGGGACGAGCATGTGAATCGTCTCCAGCGTGTCCCCGACATCCAGGCGAAATTCGTGGACCTCGCAGCCCGCGTTATCGAAGAACGGTATTTCTATGCGGGCTTCGGAGTCGCCATCCGTGACGTGAACCATGTTCCCGTCGATCCCGCAGAACTCCCAACCTGGCTCGCACATGATCGGAGCGATAGCCG
This sequence comes from Salinisphaeraceae bacterium, assembly GCA_040222795.1. Taxonomy (GTDB): domain Bacteria; phylum Pseudomonadota; class Gammaproteobacteria; order Nevskiales; family Salinisphaeraceae; genus Spectribacter. Next base: position 4,840 of record JAVKCJ010000036.1, on the reverse strand, counting down.
TATCGACGCTGACCATCGTGTAACCGTAATTGAGCATGAGATTACGTCCTCCTGTGTAACTGCTGACACAGTGAGGCAATCCCAGTCCGCCGCAACTATCGCGATAAAAGTGTCCGACAGAGGAATCTGTGAGCACATCCACCGCGCATCAGCCACGGTGGCTTGCAAATGCGCTACTGCATTGAGAGACTAAAGTCAAAAGATTGGCGCACCAAATAAGGGCGATACGCATCCATAAGAATGGATTTTCTGTACTGCCTAGAAAGCGAGGGTCGCCTCCGGCGAAACGGTACCCGTTTGATGCATGAGCCACGACGAATCGGGCGTTGCCTCACCCGGCCCGGGTGGCTTGATTCCTGCAGGAAGGGGCGTGGGCACGGGACGACCATGGGTCACATTGGTGAGCTGCTCCATCGCAGCCGCCGGGTTCGATGAGCGAATAAGTTGTTCCACGAAATCGATCCGAACATCTCTGTACAGCCGGGTTAAACCACCAGGTGAAGCCACCCACAAAGGAGTCGTTTTTAAAGACCTGGGGATGAACGCCATCCTCGGAAATCGATCACACGGGATTTCGAAGATCACAGCAGCGGACGGTAGCAGATTGGTTTTGGAAGCCATGGGGGGACCGTGAGCCAAAAATCAGCAGATACAGCATTGTTACGCGCGATGGGTGATTGCGGCAACATTCAGGAGATCGAATTGCTCCTGGGGCGCATTCAGGCAGCGACCAACTCCGCGGCCCTGCAGCAGGAATGTCAGCAGGCAGCGAGGCTTTTCGGCGCCGACTCATGGCTTTGCCTTAATGCGCCTGAGGCCAACTGGCAGCGCGAGCAATCCGCTCACAAGAAAAAGCTCACCGGGCCCGACCGGCTGACTACCGAAGAGCTGGCCGCGGCGAAATGGGAGAGTGAGCAGGCGATAGCCCACCGGGCCAGCAGTCACCGCCTCAATGCTGGCGCGCCTTACACCATCACCGGCACCTCGGTGACACCCCGCTCAATCACCGCATTCACGATGACCTATCGCCAGCCCCCGCGCTTGGGGCGACGAGTGCAGGCGGTCCAACGCCAGGCCGACCGGATTGCCGACGCGGCAACCGAGTTCTTTATCCGTCTCGATCATGAACACCGACCAGTGGTTCAGCGCCGCTCGATTTCTGATTTGAGAACGGTCCAGGTACTCCTGGCCACACGAAGCATACGCCTGACATCCAAGCTGCTCGATCAGTCGCGTCGCGAGGTTCTGCGTCGGGTCAAAAGCATCTGCAGCAACTGCCAGACCACAAGCGTGACCGAAGCCCTTGCAATGCTTTCCGGGCAACCTGAGCGGGTAAGGAAGGGGCTCCAGAAGCGGGGCAGGGCAGCCCGTCGGCGATTTACTCGATAACGCGCGTGCCTCGCGATCGCCGCATGATTTCGTAGTGCTTGCGGAGCAGTACCTCGACCTCACGGGGACGCTTGATCGCGGTGAGCGTCAGCTTCGGGGTATCTCGATCACTCGACAGGACCTGCACGTTGCCACGTCCGAACATGCGGTAATCAAATGGTTCGGAAACCCCCGAATCCTCGACCCGGTAAAGCTGCAGGGGCCTGCTCTGCGGGCTCAGGACGCCGTAGCGATAGGTCAGCGTCTGATTGGTAAGCTCATAGCGCGTGCACCACACGACCAGGTATTCCCACAGCGCCACGCCGCCGATCAAGGCAAGACCGACCAGGGCAAGATTCAGTGGGAACAGGTAGAGCACAGCGGCAGCGCCCATCACGCAGAAGGTATAGACGTTCAGGTTGGCAATCTGGCCCTTGCTTGACCGCCACACCATGAATTCACGCTCGCCGGCCACACTCTGATCGCGAAAGGACAGCTCGTCGGTTACGGGTTCATCCATGCGGCTCAATCCCTAGTCCCGGATACTGCCGGCGCCGTGCACGTCATCGTGGATGCGCCGCATCAGCTCCGTCGTGAATTCGCCCTCATCCAGCTGGCCGTCGCCAAGGCGAGCCGCCGACACGACGCCATCGTCCACGCGGTAGAGCACGATGCGCCCCTCGTGCTCTACCACGCCACGCCGATGACAAATCGTACCCAGATCCAGGGTCATTACAGGTAGCCACCCGTGAAGTGGCCGGCACCATGAAGGAACGGGATGTCGTCATCAATGTCGTCATCGAACCCCTCGCTTTCACCCCCGGCCATCGCCGGCTCCGGCTGTTGATTGCTGGATGCCGGCGGCTGATTGCTGCGCTGCTGACTCTGGTTGCCGCCCTGGCTGGCGGCACCGGCACGCCCGTCGAGCATCTGCATGTCGTTTGCCACGATCTCGGTGGTGTACCGGTCCTGGCCATCCTGTCCTTGCCACTTGCGGGTCTGGATGCGGCCCTCGACGTAGATCTTGCTGCCCTTCTTCAGGTATTCGCCGGCGATTTCCGCCATGCGTCCGAAGAACACCAGCCGATGCCATTCGGTGCGATCCTGCATCTCGCCGGACTGCTTGTCCTTCCACTGGTCGGATGTGGCCAGATTCACGTTGGCCACCGCCGTGCCGCCGGCGGTATAGCGAACCTCCGGGTCGGCGCCGAGATTGCCGATCAGAATCGCCTTGTTGATACCACGAGCCATACTGTTCTCCTTGCCTGATTAACCAGCTAAAGCCCCGGGGTGATCAAGATTTGCACCGGTAGGGGCGATGTCGTGATATCAGGCTGACGCGCCGCAGGCGCGCCGCAACCTCACGCCGGCCGATTCGTTCGGGTACAAAAAAGCCGCCGGCGCATCAAACACCGGCGGCTTCCTCCCGATGGTCCCACCCAGCTCGGGAAGCAGTTATTCTTAGACCAGGGACCTTGGCCTCGCCTGATTGACCCCGGCGACCCGGGCGGAGGTGCACAGTGGCACCAATCATCAGCCTATCTCAGTCTATTCGTCGTTGACCAGCCGCCGGCGCAGCGTCAAACCAGCCTGCGTCGCAACGCCGTCCAGGTGTGTCATCGCCTCGGTGCAAAGGCGCATCGAGTCCATCAGCACTGCCAGGGGGTAATCAAACCCGCGTCGCTTATCCAGCGGAGAGAAGCGCCAACAGCCATCACAGTGGCGGCAGTGGATCACCACGTTATTGGTGACATCCTGTATCAGTCCGCGCTGGCCGTCGTAGGAAAATCGCTGAATGCAGGAATCGATCAGGTCGCGGGGGAGCCGGACCGCACCATGCCTCGGTACCGTTCGGCCGCCCTCGCAGCGTGCTTCGCCGTCGACCACAACCCCGGCAACCGTGTCGCCGTCGACATCGCACACCAGTAGCCGCACCGCCTGACCGTGGACAGTAACGCCGTTACCGGCGAACACCTTGCCCTCGAAACCCTGCGGGCCGGTCCCGGCCAGCAAGCGAGGCAGATCGCACTCAGGCGACGTTTTCGGCCCAGTGCTCATGATCGATATAGCGATTAAGCGAGGCTGATGCCGCTAGCTTCGCGACACTGACCTCGCACCGCCGGCGCACGAACTCCCGCGAACTGCCGACAGCCTCCCCTATCCCGGAGAAAGGGGTTGCCTGGTGACCGCGCAGCCCGTACCGGCGGCAGACAATCTCCTGGTCCAGATCGGAGAGTTCATAAAGGGCCTCTTCCATGGCCAGCGATAGCAGATGCGACTCCACCTCGTCCTCGAGGCCGTCGTCTTCGTCCTCCAGCGTATCGACGATGCGCAGATCGCCCGAATCATCATCGGCAGAGCCGCAAGGCTGATCCAGGGACAGATCGATACTTACCATCGATAACAGTTCACGCACTTCCCGCGGGGTTCGGCCGGACTGCTGCGCCAGCCACTGGATTGTGGCGGCATCCACTTGGCGATAATCACACCCCCCGAGGAGGCGATGCAGCTGCCTGCGAGCCTCGTCCCGCCCCTGGGGCAGCGCCACGACCTGGTTGGCCCGTCGGTAGGAACGAGCCATGGAACTCTTGATCCAGCTCGTGGCATAGGTCGAGAATCGATGACCCAGCCGAAAATCGAACTTCTCGATCGCCCGCATCACGGCCAGCAAGCCGACCTGGATCAGATCTTCCTCCTGCGTGCTATTGCCGGGCTGCAAGCGATACAGCGACGCGTTTCGACGGGATAGACCCTGGTTGCCGAGCACGATCGGATTCGATATCTGGGAGATGCGACGGGCCTTCGCCTGGTACCGGGCCACGATGCGAGGGTCAGCGTCACTCGAGCCGCGGCTCATCAGCTCACCCATGCCGTCCGCCGTCAGCCGCACACGCTTACCGACCGCAGCCGCAGCATCACGAGCGCCGACCGAAGAGGCGGCCGGACGAATGAGCGCCGCGCACCGAGACAGTCGAGCACGGAGTTCCTTTTCCGTCTGGGGCTGGTCACGCATGACCTGGCGCTCACCCGGTTCGGCCAGAACCTCGAGGAACCAGCTCACGCTGGCGGGGTCACCCTGGAGCCTGGCATCAATCATCTCCAGCAACCCTGCTCGAAACGAGTCATCGCCCAGCATGGCAGCCAGCATCCGGCCCCGAATGACATCGATCACCACAAATCGCGCCACCAGGTCCTCATGGTCCATGTGGCCAACCTCGCCGGCGCTGTTGTCGCATTCCTTACCACTTTCCATCTCTTACACCGTCTCTACCTTCATGAGTCGACCCTAGCCCGTGTATTCCTGCAAGCAAGGGGGTGGGGCGATTTTTTTGGGTATCTGAAAGATCTGGTTGGGACGGCGGACTGTCTCCGTCCTTCAAAGTCGAATTATGTGGTTGCATCGAATGAGGTACCTGATATGATCGATGTCAAATTTTACGGTGGGGAGTTGAGATGAACCGGTTGCTGGGCC
>JAVKCJ010000035.1:0-244645 GCA_040222795.1 Salinisphaeraceae bacterium | reverse complement strand
ATGCTTTCCAGAAGGGAGCTTGACTGTAACGGAATAATACTTGGCTTTGCGCATCTATTTTTATGCCACTGCAGATCATAAGCAATGCCTTATGGATGGATGATAATAGCGTCAAAAAATGACCTACGGTAATCTGTACTGTGAATGAGCGCTTACGGCGCCGGGGTCAGCCGTTGTCAAAGCCCCAGCGCTGCAGCAGCCCGTCGAATTCATCCAGGTCGTGGAATGTCACCCGCACCTCGCCCTTGCGGCGGTCCGGGTCGTAGCGGATGTGCACGGCATTGCCCAGGTGCTCGGACAGGGCCCGCTCCAGCTCGGCCATTTCGCGGCTGGCCCCGGCATCCCCGGCTACCTGCTGGTCGTCGCGGGCCTGCGAGCGGCGCCAGGCGGTTTCCAGCGCTCGTACCGAGAGCCGCCGGCGGACCGCGTGGCGGGCGAACATCGGCTGTTCCCTCGGGGGGATGCCAGCCAGGATCTTGGCGTGACCCAGCGTCAGTTCGCCGTCGTCGATGGCCGTCTGAACGCTGGTTTCCAGCTTGAGTAGGCGTAGATAGTTGGTGACGTAGGCGCGGGACTTGCCGATGCGGTCGGCCGCGCCGTCATGGGTGAGGCCGTGTTCGCGGCACAGGCTTTCCAGACCGCGGGCGGTTTCCATCGGCCCCAGCGACTCCCGCTGCAGGTTCTCGATCAGCCCCAGGATGGCGGCTTCGGCATCGGTGAGGTCGTCGCGTACCACCGCCGGGAGGTCGTGCAGGCCGGCCAGTTGCGCGGCCCGCCAGCGGCGCTCGCCGGCCAGCAGTTCGTAACCGTCATCCCCGCGTGTGCGCACCACCACCGGCTGCACCACGCCGGATTCGCCAATGGAGTGGGCCAGTTCCGCCAGCGCCGTTTCCGAGAAGCGGCGGCGGGCCTGGAAGGTGCCCGGGTGGATCATGTCGACGGCCAGTCGTCGGACCGCCTGAGATTCCGGGGGCTGCGCCATGCCGTGCTAAGCTCGAGTGCCAGATCGGTTGGCGATCATAGCAGTTGCGCCCGGCCGGGCCGGGTGATCAGTAGCAGGGGGCGAAACCCGGATGCGATTCCGCAACTACATCAAGCCGCGCGCGGTGTCGCCGGAGATCGACGCCATGATCGACGCGCTGCCGCGCCAGAACGTGGGCTCCTGCGGCTACGACCCCTGGGGCCTGAACCTAGATACCGCGAAGATCGCCTTTTCGGCCATCCGCTGGCTGTACGAGGATTACTTCCGGGTCGAGGCGCGCGGGCTGGAAAACATCCCCGCCGACGGCCGTCTGCTGCTGATCGGCAATCACAGCGGACAGCTGCCCCTGGACGGGGTGATGATGGCCTACGCCATCGCCACCAACGAGCACGGGGCCCGGCTGCCGCGCACCATGGTCGAGCGCTGGTTTCCGACGGTGCCGTTTCTCGGAAACCTGATCAATCAGCTCGGCGGCGTGGTCGGCGATCCGGTCAACTGCGCCAAGATGCTGGAACGCGAGGAAGCCATCATCGTGTTTCCCGAGGGCATCCGCGGCTCCGGCAAGCCCTACCGGCTGCGCTACCAGCTGCAGCGCTTCGGCCACGGTTTCATGCACCTCGCGATGGAACACCAGACGCCGATCGTGCCGGTGGCGGTGGTCGGCGCCGAGGAGACCATGCCCTCGCTGACCAATATCAAACCGCTGGCGAAGATGCTCAACGTGCCCTATTTCCCGCTGGCGCCACTACTGCCGCTGCCGGCCAAGATCACCCTGAATTTCGGGGCGCCGATGGAATTCCCCAACGATGCCCGCAACGAGGGCGAGGTCGAACGCCGGGTCGAACAGGTCAAGGATGCCATCCGCGATCTGCTCGAGCAGGGGCTGGCCGCCCGCCGTCAGCAGCGGTAACCGTCATGGCAGACAACAAGCAGAAAACGACCCGTACCCGCGCCCGGCGTAAGGCTCCGGCGCGCCGCCAGCCCGCCGCCGCCAGCCGGCCGGCTCCGGCCGCGGGCCGGCGCGGCAAGGTGATGGTCACCGGCGCGGCGGGTGCCCTGGCCAAGCAGGTGATGGACCGCCTGCGCGGCGACTACGACGTGATCGGAGTGGATTTCCGCGGCCTGCACGCCATGCACCCGGAGTCGGTGGACTACGAGGTCGACTTCAACAAGCGCACCTTCGAGGACGTGTTCCGCGAACACCAGTTCGACGCCATCCTGCATCTGGGGCGCATCCAGTCGAGTCAGCTCAACGCCGGCCGGCGTTTTTCCGCCAACGTGGTGGGCACAGAACGATTGTTCCGCTTCGCGCTCAAGTACGGGGTGGAGCAGGTGACGGTGCTGTCGACCTATCACGTCTACGGGGCCGAGCCGAATAACCCGTCGCTGATCGACGAGGATTTCCCGCTGCAGGCGGCTAACCTGCATCGCGAGCTGATCGACGCGGTGGAGCTGGAGAACCTCGCCAACATCTATCTTTACAAGCACCCGGAGCTGCACATGACGCTGCTGCGGCCCTGCAACGTGGCCGGGCCGGGCGTGTCCAACGCGATCAGCCGGCTGCTGGCCCAGTCCGTGGCGCCCTGCCTGAGCGGATTCTCGCCGCTGATGCAGTTCATCCACGTGGAGGACTTGGCCGACGCGGTGGTCGCTGCCCTCAAGGGCAATCGGCCGGGTGTGTACAACGTGGCACCCGACGATTACGTTGCCTATCAGGATGCGCTGGAACTGGCGGGTTGCCGCCGGCTGTTCCTGCCCTCGCTGCCGCCGGTACTGCCGCGCACCCTGGCGGGCCTGCTGGGCCGGTTCTCGTTTCCGGCGTATCTCACCGACTTCTTCAAGTATGCGGTGGTGCTCGACGGCAGTCGCTTCGCGCGCACGTTCGACTTCGTGCCGGCTCGCGACTTCGACGAGCTTTTCACCTTCTACCGCGGTAACAGGTAGGCGCAGCGCTGGCTGGCGGCGCCGATGCCATAACGAGAGACTCTTATGACTGCCCGGACAAGATGCGTGTTTCTGATGCTGGCCGTGGGCCTGGCTGCCGGCTGCGCCCACTCGCCGCCCGAGGACCCCTGGGATCCGCTGGAGCCGGTCAACCGGCAGGTCTATGCCTTCAACGACACCCTCGACTATTACGCCCTGAGCCCGGTGGCCAGAACTTACCGGGACGTCACGCCGCGGCCGGTACGGCGCGGCATCGGCAACGCGCTGGGCAACCTCAAGGTACCGGTGACCGCCGCCAATGACGGCTTCCAGGGCAAGGTGCACCACGCGCTTTCGGGCGGTGCCCGTTTTCTGATCAACAGCACCATGGGCATCGGCGGGCTGTTCGACGTAGCCGCCGATCTGGGTCTGCCCGAGCGTGACGAGGATTTCGGCCAGACCCTGGGCGTCTGGGGTGTGGGCCAGGGCGCCTACCTGATGCTGCCCTTGCTCGGGCCGAGCACCGGGCGTGATCTGTCCGGCAACGTGGTCGACTGGTTCCTCGACCCCACCAATCACATCGACGAAACCGCCACGCAGCTGACACTGCAGGTGCTGTATCTGATGGATCTGCGCGCCAGCCTGCTGGGCTTCGAGCAGACCGTACGCAATGCCTTCGATCCCTACGCCTTCGTGCGTACCGCCTATCTGCAGAATCGCGAGGCCAAGGTGGCGGACGGCGAGCCGCGGCGCGAGGTTCCGGGCAACTGAAGCCGGTGGGGGGCAGCGACCGCGCGGCATCGGATTTCGACCGGCTCGTCGCGTTCAATCGTGAACAGCTGCAGGCCCATGCGCGAGAGCGCTTCCGTGCTGGCGGCGGCACCCAGCCCAGCGTTACCCGGGTGGTCACCGGCGAGGCCGAAGCGGTGTTCAAGGACTACGCCGACAGTGCCTGGCTGATGCGATGGTTCGCGCCGCTGTTCGTGTATCGCGAGGCCAGTGCGTTGCAGCGGCTGGCCGGGGTCGAGGGGATTCCGCGGGTGTACCGGCGGGTCGATGGGCGCGGCATTCTTATCGAGTATCTGCCGGCGCCCAAATGGTCACGGTCACAACCCACCCCGTCGGCGCACGAGCGCCTGGAGCGGCTGCTGGCCGACGTACATGCGCGGGGGGTGGCGCACGGCGATCTGCGTGGCTCGGGCAATATCCTGTTGCGTGCCGACGGGCAGCCCTGTCTGGTGGATTTCGTGGCCCGGGTACATCGCGGCCGGCCCTGGAACCGGCCTTGGAATGCCATCTTTCGGGCCTTCTGCCAGGCCGACCGCAACGCCCTGGCCAAGCTGAAGCTGCGCTGGGCGCCGGAACTGGCCACTGCCGAGGAGGTCCGTCGCGCCGAGCATCGTGGTTGGCCCGCCCGCTTTGTCCGGGCGATCGGCGTCGGTGTCCGCCGCCTGGTGCGGCTGCTCGTGCGCCAACCGGAGCGCTAGAGATGCGCGCGTTTTTCGGTCGCGTCCTGTTGCTGTTCGTGGGCCTGGTGCGCTGGCCGCTGCGGGCATGGGTGCGCCCCCGGGTAACGCCTACCGATCTGAACGAGCTGGCGCTGGATGACCAGCGGCGCATCTGTTACGTGCTGGCCGGCACCGGCCTGAGCGACTGGCTGGCGCTGGAGATGGCGGTAGCCGCCCACGGCTTGCCGCGGCCGCATCCGGTCCGCCACCGGCTGCCCGCGGATGACCGGGCCGTGGTGCTGACCCTGCCCGAAGCCGCGGGGCGCGGCCGGGCGGTCTGGCAGCGGATGATCCAGCACGGGATGGAGGCACCGGCATCCGGTGTCCAGATCGTGCCGGTATCCATTTTCTGGGGACAGAACCCGGTCAAGGAGACCTCGCTGTTCCGCATCCTGTTCGCGGATACGGAACGCCCCGGCCGGTTGCGTAAGCTGCTGATCATCCTGGCGCAGGGGCGTAATACGCTGCTGCACTTCGGGCAGCCGCTGGATTACAGCGCCTTCACCGGCCGGAACGTGGCCCCCGAAGTGGCGGTGCGCAAGCTCTCCCGGGTGCTGCGGGTGCACTTCCGGCGTCAGCGCGCGGCCACGCTGGGCCCGGCACTGTCGCATCGTGGCCAGGTGATCAATTCGGTGCTGGCCGACCCGGAAGTGCGGGCCGTGATCGAACGTACCGCCCGGGGCGAGAACGTCAGCGTCGCCGCCATTCGGGCCCGGGCACGATCCTGCGCCGACGAGATCGCCGCCGACTACTCCAACATTGCCATCGGCTTCATGCTGCGGGTGCTGTCCTGGCTATGGCATCGCATCTACGACGGCGTCGAAGTGGCCCATCTGCAACGGCTGCGCGATACCGCCCACGATGCCTCGCTGGTGTATCTGCCCTCGCACCGCAGCCACATGGATTACCTGCTGGTGTCCTACATCCTCTACCAGGAGGGTTTCGCCCTGCCGCAGATTGCCGCCGGCATCAATCTGGACTTCTGGCCGGTCGGCGGGCTGCTGCGACGCTGCGGCGCGTTCTATCTGCGCCGCAGTTTCCGGGGAGACAAGCTCTATACCGCGGTTTTCCGCAGTTACGTGGATGTGCTCATCGGCCGGGGGCAGCCGATGAAGTTCTACCCCGAGGGCGGGCGCAGCCGCACCGGCCGGCTGCTGCCGCCCAAGACCGGCATGCTGGCGATGGTGGCCGGCGGCCTGCTGCATCATCCGGCGCGTCCGGTGGCGCTGGTGCCGGTCTACATCGGCTACGACCGGGTGATGGAGGTCAACAGCTACTTCGAGGAGCTCAGCGGCACCCGCCCCAAGAAGGGGGAGTCCGTGCGCGGGCTGTTGCGCAGCAGCCGCAAGGTGCTGTCCCGCAAGTACGGACGGGCGCATATCTCGTTCGGCGAACCGCTGCGCCTGGATCAGTGGGCCGACCGCCACCGGCCCGGCTGGCGCGACCAGCTGCCGGCGGTGCCCGGTCCCTCGCGCCCCGACTGGCTGGCCGGTTTCGTCGACGACGTGGCCGAAACGGTGATGGTGCGCATCAATGCAACGGCGTCGCTCAACGCGGCCGGGCTGGTATCGCTGATCCTGCTGGGCAGCCCGCAGAAGGCCGTGGCCGAACACGAACTCATCCATGGGGTGGAAACGCTGCTGGCGCTGGCGCGGGCCTGTCCCTACAGCCCGGATGTGCGCCTGCCTTCGGCTGACGGTACGGCGCTGCTGGCCGAGGCCGAGCCGCTGGTGCGGCTGCAGCGTCACCCCCATGCCTGGGGCGATGTACTCACGCTGGCGGATCGCGACGCGGTGCTGTTGACCTATACCCGCAACAACGTGATGCACCTGTTTGCGCTGCCGTCGTTGCTGGCCAATTTCTTTGCCCATGCGGAGACCTGTTCGCGGGCCGGGGTGTTGCGCGATGCCGAGGCGCTCTATCCGCTGCTCGCCTCGGAACTGTTCCTGCGCTGGCCGGCGGACGACGTGGCGCTCGCGCTGGAGGCCGCGCTGGATGGCATGCTTACGGTGGGCTTGCTGACCGAGGACGGAAACACCGGGGACCTGCGGCGTCCGGCGGTCGGCACCCGCGAATTCGCGGCCCTGATCAGTCTCGCGCGCATCATGCGCGAAACCCTGGAGCGTTACGGCATGACCGCAGTGCTGCTGGCCAACAGTCTCGACAGCGGTCATATCGAGCGCGGTGCCTTCGAGCGTCAGTGCCAGCTCATGGCCGAACGCATGGCCATTCTTACCGGCCGCAACAGCCCCGAGTTCTTCGATCTGCGGCTGTTCCGCAACCATCTGCAGACCCTGCAGCGCGACGGGCTGCTTACCGGTAACGGCGGCTCCCTGCGCATCGACCCGCACCTGCGGGTGCTGGCCGAACATGCCCTGCAGCTGCTGGGGCCGGATATACGCCAGACCATCCTGCACCTGACCAGTCAGTCGCCGGCTGAGTAGCGCCGGACATGAAAAACCCCGCCGGAGCGGGGTTCTTTTCGTCATCGACGTAACGGGATGGGTTAGGGCTTTTCGGCCGGCTCCTCGCCGATCTCCCAGTGTTCCACGGACACCTCGATGATATCGCCGCTGACCGCATCGACTTCCAGTTTGAACTCGGTGCCGCCTTCGTCGACCACGTCGATCTCGTAGCTGGGATCGCCACTGGCCTCGATCTCGTATTCCACTTCCTCGACGGTACCGGGGAAGCGGTCGGTGGCGACCTTGCGGGCCTCTTTTTCGCTGATCTTGGCCGCGTTGGCAAACGCCGGATCGTCGGCGCCATCGGCCTCGGTTTCCAGCTCGTAGATATCACCAGTGCGGGCGCTGCACATCAGCTCCCACTCGGTGCCCTGATCATCGCGTACCTCGATCTCGTAGGTGGGGTCGCCACCTGTCGTGACGTTGAGATGCTCCACCTTGATGAAGTCGCCCTGTTTGACGGCGCTGGCGGCGGTCAGGCAATCCTCCAGCGATACGCTGCCGTGATTGCCGTGCCCGGCGATCGCCGCTGGCGTTATCAGTGATAGTGCCAGCAGGCCGGCGGTCGTGAATGCCTTGCGCATCAGTCGTTCTCCGTCGTGATGAGTTGACCAGCGCCCGGGCCGGCGCCCGGGCGCTTCTATGCAGGACATGCAGATACCGAACGTGATTACAACGCCACCCGGATGCCGCCCCAGATGCCGCGCGGCGCACCGGGACCGATGAAGCGGAACGCGTCCTCGAACTGCGGCCCGGCCAGGACCTCGTCCGATTCGCCGTAAACTCCGAAGGTTTCGTAGTCGGTGTCGAACACGTTGTTCACCCGGGCGAACAGGGAGACCGCGCTGGTCACCGATATCTCGCCGCGCAGGTTGACGATGGCAAAGCCGTCGATCTGCTCGCTGTCGGTATTGGATTCATCGCCGCGGAAGATCTGGTCGCTGTTGCCGATCACGTCGACGCCGAGATGCACGAGATTGCTTGCCTCCCAGTCGGCACCCAGCTTGAAGATGTGCTCGGGCACCAGCGGCAGCCGGTCGCCCGAGTTGACCTGCTGGGCACTCTCGGCGGCGCGGGTCTCGCCCGGATTCGCCGGATCGGGTTCGCGGTTGGGGTGGTTGGGCGAGTTCACGCGGAAACTGTCGCGGAACTCGGCGTTGAGGTAGGTGTAGTCCGCACTCAGCCGCACAGTGGGCATCACCCGCCATTCCATGCCCAGTTCCACGCCCTGTCGACGGGTGTCACCGACGTTGTCGAAGAAGCCTTCGAAGCGGTTGCCGGCCGAGATGAAGATGATGTCGTCCTCGTTGACGGCGTGGAACGCCGCAGTCCGCCAGGCCAGGTTGCGGGTACCGCCGCGGGCGCCGACCTCGATGGTGGTGGCCACCACCTGCGCCAGCGGCGGATCATCCACGAAGCCATTGGGCAGCCGGCAGGGGGCATCGGGATTGGCGCAGGTCAGCTCCAGCGGGGAGGGGGCCCGCGAGGACTGGCCCACGCTGCCGAAGAAGGTCAGCTGGCGCGACAACTCCCAGGCCAGCCCCGTGGTCATGTTCAGCCGGGAGAAGTGGTGGTCGCCGTCCAGGCTGTTGCCGGGCTCGGTGGCAAACGCCGGCGTCTGGTCGTTGAGCGTGATCTCGGTGCGGTTGAAGCGTCCGCCCAGGGTCCATTCGAGGTCCGGCGTCAGCGGGGCGCGGTGCAGGAAGAAGGCGCCGATATTGCTGTTATCCACGTTGACCCGGGTGAAAGACTCGCCCACGAAGAATCCGCTGCCCACAGTCCCGCGCTCGGCGGTCAGTCGGGCGACTTCCTGCTGCGAGGCGAAGTCGCTGTCACCGGCGTCGTAGGTAAGGCCGGTAGTCAGTTCGCCGCCGATCAGGCCTGGCGTCTGCAATTGCAGGTTGACGCCCCAGCCGTCCTGTTCGGTGCTGGATGTGTTCTGGGTGCCTCCCAGTGTGGCCGGACCCGCCGGAATTGGGTCACCATTGGGGTCTTCCACGACTTCGGCCATCTGACCCGGCTCTTCGGGTTCCTCGCAGAGATTGTCCGCGTTCGGGTCGCCCGCGCCCAAAAACTCGCTGCACTCGTCGAACTCGCTGCCGTCGCCGTTGAAGGTGTCGATGTCGCTCTGCCGGTAGTAGCCGCCCCAGGCCAGCGATACGCGATCGCTCAGATCGCGTACCCCGCGCAGGTTGAGCATCACCATTTCCGGTGATGTTTCGTCCGGAAAGGTGAATATCTGGTCGCGGCCGCGTTCCTCGGCCAGCCGCCGGGGTACTGCCCCGTTGCCGCGCAGCCGATTGTCGGCGGCAGTCACCGACAAATGGGTTTCCCCGTTGTCGCCGATGTGACTGAACTTGGAGAATAGCTGCAGCACTTCCGAATCCGAGAAATCCCGCCATCCGTCCTCTTCCATGCCCTGGACCAGGAATAGCCAGCCCAGGTTGCCGCTATTGCCTCCCAACGAGACATGGCCGCCGTAGCGCCCGAAGTCGCCGCCGTAGGCCTCGGCCTGCAGGCCCGGGTGAGAAAAGCCGGTCTTGGTCTTGATATTGAGCGCACCGCCCAGGGTGTTCAGCCCGAACAGCGGATTGGAGCCGGGCAGCAGATCGATATCCGCGATCGCCGCCTGGGGAATCAGGTCGAAATTGACGGTGTCGCCGAAGGGTTCGTTCACGCGCACGCCATCCTGGTAGACGGAAATGCCCTGGGGCAGCCCGAGTAGTGGCGAGGCGACGTACCCGCGGTACTTGAGGTCGGGCTGGAACGGGTTGTTCACGGCGTCGTTGATGTGGACGCTGCCCAGCTCGGTGTTCAGGAACTCGACCATGTTGACCGGGTCGGTGCGTTCGATGTCCTCGGCCGTGCTGGACTGCACGTTGGCCGGGTAGCGGTCGGCGTCGACTTCGCTGCCCTCGAACGGCGTGGTGCTGATGACGTCCACCTGTTCCAGCTGTTGTTCGTCGTTCTGTGCTTGCGCCCCGGCACTCACGGCAATCAATGCCGATGCAAGTGCCAGTCTCCGTGTGGCGTGTGGCATCCGGATGTCTCCCCGTCGCGATGTTATGAGTATGGCGTGAGGCGTCATCCTCGACCGGGTTTGTCAGTCGCTCAATGGGAATACTTCCCGATTTTTCGGTGGTGTGCGTGGCAGCCTGGCGTGGACCCGGGTGCCGCGTCCGGGCCGGCTGTCGATCTGCAACTGCCCGCCCAGCAGTTCGGCCCGCTCACGCATGCCGGAAATGCCCACGCCGGTGGACATGCACGCCGGGTCGAACCCGTCGCCGTCATCTTCGATGGTGGCCATCACCTGATCCCCCTCGCTCGCCAGCCGGATACGGATGGTTCCCGGTGAGGCGTGCCGGTGCGCGTTGGTCAGCGCCTCCTGCACGATGCGGAAGACGTGGATGGCGATCTCCGGGTCCAGGCCGGACAGGTCGCTGGCGGGTGTCAGGTGATACGTGATGTCCGGATTCTGTCGCTGCCAGCCGGCCACGGTTTCCTCCAGCGCCGGGGCCAGCCCCAGTTCGTCGAGACCGGGCGGACGCAACCGGCGCATCATGCTGCGGGCCTGGTCATAGATGCGGCCGGCCACATCGCTGATGGCCCGGGCCGATTCCGCCACGTCCGCCGGCAGATTATCCTCGCGGGCGAGAATGCCGCCCACATCCGCGCGGATCGCGGTGAGACTCTGACCCAGCTCGTCGTGCAGCTCACGGGCTAGCCGCTGGCGCTCGGTTTCCTGGATGCGCAGGGAATGGCGGTGCAGCCGCTGGTTCTCGTCGCGGGTGCGTTCCAGCGTGGCCACCATCAGGTTGAAACGGGCGGCGAGACGGTCGAACTCGGGCATGTCGAAGGCCGGCAGGCGGCGCTCGAACTCGCCGTGCTCGACCCCGGCCAGCGCGGCGCCGATGCTCTGTACCGGCCTGGTGATGTGGCCCAGCGAACGGAACACGGCAGCCAGCGAAACCGCGTAGAACAGCAGGATCAGCGCCAGCAGGCCGCGCACGTCACGCCAGGCTTCGGCAATCTCGTCGGCCGGATCGGCGTGAATCAGGATGCGCCCGGGCTGGTCCTCGATATCGAGCACGGTTTCTGCCGCCTGTTCCGGGCGGGTCAGCGCGGCGAACCATGCCGGCGTGCCTGGCGGGGTGATATCGGCGCAGGTCGGGGCCGGGGTGCGCGGCAGAATCAGCCGCAGACACAGGTGACGCAGTTGTTCCCCGGGGGTGAACTGGCGTAACAGGTTGTTGCTGTCGGTATGCCGGGGCAGGGTGCGGCCCAGCAGCGCCGCGGCCAGCGACACGGTGGCTTCGGTTTCCTCGCTGACGGCGATGCGCGCGTTCTGGATCACCAGGGCGGTAGCGGCCAGCAGGATCATCGCCAGCAGCAGGGTGATGAACAGCATCAACCGCGCCCGCAGACCCAGCCGGGGCGATCGGCGCGGTCCGTGACGGCCGGCAGCCACCGTTCAGGCGGCAATCACGCCGCGGCGGATCGCCAACCGGGTCAGATCCGCCGCCGAACCGGCATCCAGTTTGGTGCGGATACGGCTGGCGTGGTTGGACACGGTCTTCGGACTCAGGAACAAGGCGTTCGCGATGTCCGGCACCGCATGGCCCTCGGCCAGCAGCCGGAATATCTCGAACTCCCGCCGCGACAGGCAGGCCAGCGGGTCGACGCCGGCACCGGCCATGGCGAGGTTGGGGTCGAGATAGCGCTTGCCGACCGCAACCTCGCGCACCGCGTCCACCAGCACCTCGGCCACCGCGCGCTTGGTGAGGTAACCATCCGCCCCGGCCTGCAGGGCCCGCTTCACGAAGATTTCCTCCTCATGCACCGAGAACACCAGCACCCGGGTGTCGGGACGGCGCTTGCGGATACGGGAACAGGCCTCGATACCGCTCATGCCCGGCAGTGACAGGTCCATCACCACCACGTCGAAGTGCGTCTGGCTGACCAGCTGGTAGGCCGATTCGCCGGTATCGGTCTCGCCCTCGACCACGATGTCCGGCGCGCTCTTGAGCAGCCGCCCGTAGCCCGCCCGCACTACCGCGTGGTCGTCTACCAGCAATACGCGAATATCTGCCTGCGGAGTTGTGTTCATACGTGGATGATAATGCAATCAATCCGGGGTCAGACCCGAACCGCCGAAATCCGCTTGTCTCCAGGCCTCGAAGGCGATCACCGACACTGCGTTGGACAGATTCAGACTGCGATTGCCAGGCCGCATGGGAATGCGCAGCACCTGTGTCGGTGGCAGGGTCGACAGCAGCGTATCCGGCAGCCCCCGGGTTTCCGGCCCGAACAGGAGAAGGTCGTCCGGCCGGTAATGAACTTGATCGTAGCGTTGCCGGCCGCGGGTCGAGCAGGCCAGCAGCCGGTGGCCCGGCAGGGCGGTGCGCAGGCTTTCCAGGTCGGGCCAGGTCCGCAGGCAGGCCAGTTCCCGATAATCCAGACCGGCCCGGCGTAGCCGGGCGTCATCCAGTTCGAACCCCAGCGGCTCGATCAGGTGCAGCGTGGCGCCGAGATTGGCACACAGGCGGATGACGTTGCCGGTGTTGGGAGGGATTTCGGGTTGGTAGAGGGCGATGTGCATGGAGATATGGTCGCACTGGTCTGGGTGGCTTAAGTGGTCTGCGCAGATTTTCTCTGCCGGATATGTGTTCGAAGAATTTCGCCCTGAAGGGCGAGTCTCTTTTCTTTGCGTCGCCAAAGAAAAGAGACGAAAAGAAAGGCGACCCGGACCGCTTGCCCCCCGGTCAGCGAAGGCTGACCGGGGGATTCCCGCCCGACCACAGGGGCATGAATCGGGCCGTGCCGACAGGACATCGTGTCCTGAACGGCACTAAACGGGCCATCCGTGGCCCGTTTACCCGATGCCCCGGCGATCGGGCGGCAAGCGCTAACGGGGGGAGAAGCAACCAAACCCGGATGTGGCGCCTCTTCTTCAATTTCCGTCGGGACGAGCCGAGCACTGCAGGGCGGCGAGGTTCCAGGCCCGAAGGGGCGCGCCCAGGACGGGCGCGCGGTTTTCGCCGGGTCAGGGATGACCCGTCGAAATACCCCCTCGCCGACCGCAGCGCACAGGGCATCCTGCCTCGAACCCCGTTCGAGGCAGGACTCGCCCGCCGGAAGCGCTTCTTTGGTGACTTTCTTGTCGCACAAGAAAGTTACCCGGCCCGCGTCAGCGGGGCGGAATCTTATTCTTTCTCGGGGGCACCGTTATGCCGAATTGCAGGCAACACTTTGCTTATGCCGGCCTAAAGCCCAATTGAGCAGGCGCCATGAATGGCGCCCTACAGCCCGATTTCACCTCGTGATGTATCAGGCCATCGACTAATCACCCGGCCGCCCCCGCCCGCACCGCCAACAGGCA
Organism: Salinisphaeraceae bacterium; assembly: GCA_040222795.1. Lineage (GTDB taxonomy): Bacteria > Pseudomonadota > Gammaproteobacteria > Nevskiales > Salinisphaeraceae > Spectribacter. Next base: position 231,388 of record JAVKCJ010000035.1, on the reverse strand, counting down.
TCGAATTGTCCGGCCAGGTCTTCGCCGCAACTGCGGCAGCGCCAGGCCTGGCGGGTGGCGGTGTCGTTGGCCTCGAAGCGCCGGATCAGCGCGCGTGCCGGATCAACCTGCTCCGGGTCGGTCACCCAAAGGGTCGGGTAGGCGTTGGCGGGTAGCTCCCCCATACCGCCCCAGAGGAACTGGCCGCGGATGTGGGCCTCGATGCCGTGCCCGGCGAGGTAGTCGCGCACGATCTGGGCATTGGCGGGGTCGGAGGCGGTGTAGATCTGGTGCTGGCTCATGCGGTGGCGGATTACCCGACGATTGCGATTGACAGTGACCCGGCGGCTGCCTAATGTTCAGCGATACGCCCCGCTCCGGACAAGCTCATGTACCAGTCGACACTCACGCGAATCAGGGCGGCACTGGCCACAGTGCTACTTGCGGTTGCGGTGGTCGGATTCCAGCCGGCCCACGCGGCCGATGTGAATACGGGGCATGCGCCGTCCGCGGCGGCCATGGGTGTGGATGTGCTGATTATCCGGCCGCTGAGTCTGGTGGCGACGGTGGCGGGCACGGGGCTGTTCGTCGTATCACTGCCGTTTTCCGCCCTGGGGCGGAATACCGACGAGGCCGCCGGGCAACTGGTCGGCGCGCCGGCCAAGTACACGTTCCTGCGCCCGCTCGGTGATTTCGGCGGCCCTGCCGCCCTGCGCTGACGTCGTCTAGCCGGCGTTTCCCCCGGCCGAGCACGGTCGGCGTATGCTTCCTTCCCAGACGCCGCCACGCACGCTCGCCGATCGCGTTCCCGAGGCTGTGCTAGGGTCTTCCGCTGTTTCACGGGAACATCGGGAGACGGGCAGCCATGAGCCAGGACGCTGAAATCGCCGAACTTGAGGAACGCTACGACACTGATTACGAGATCGGCGAAGACAATATCCACCCGTTCGGGCTGGATCTGCACAATCCGGTTTTTCTATGGAGCGCCATCCTGATTGCGGTCTTCGTAGCCGGATCCATGCTGTTCCCTGATGTTTCCAAGACCAGTCTGACCAGCGCGCGCGACTGGGTGATCAGTACCTTCGACTGGCTATTCCTCAGCGCCGGCAATTTTTTCGTGCTGTTCTGCCTGGCGCTGATCGTCCTGCCGTTCGGTCGCATTCGGCTGGGTGGGCAGGATGCCGAGCCTGAATTTTCCCGCATGTCGTGGTTCGCCATGCTGTTCGCGGCCGGCATGGGGATCGGGCTGATGTTCTGGTCGGTGGCCGAGCCGGTCGGTTATTTCACCGAATGGGCGGGTTCGCCGCTGAATGTGGCGGGTGGCACCGAGGCGGCCCGGACCGCCGCCATGGGCGCGGTGATGTATCACTGGGCGCTGCACCCGTGGGCGATCTACGGTGTGGTGGCGCTGGCGCTGGCCTTCTTCGCCTATAACAAGGGCCTGCCGCTGGCGATCCGCTCGGTGTTCTATCCGCTGTTCGGTGACCGCGTCTGGGGCACGCTGGGTAACGTGATCGACACCCTGGCGGTGGTGGCGACCATCTTCGGCCTGGCTACGTCGCTGGGGTTCGGTGCCCAGCAGGCGGCAGGCGGCATGCAGTTCCTTTTCGGCATCGCCGACAGCCTGATGGTGGAAATCCTGATCATCACCGGCGTGACCGCGGTGGCGCTGGTCTCCGTGGTGCGGGGCATCGACGGCGGCGTGAAATTGCTGAGCAATCTCAACATCATGCTGGCGGGGCTGCTACTGCTGTTCGTCATCGTGACCGGCTCGGTGACGGGCTTTTTCGCCAGTCTGGGCACCACGGCAGCCGGATATGCCGAGTATCTGCTGCCGCTGAGCAACCCGGTCGGGCGCGAGGACGATACTTTCTACCACTCGTGGACCATCTTCTACTGGGCCTGGTGGATTTCCTGGTCGCCGTTCGTGGGCATGTTCATCGCCCGGGTGTCGCGCGGGCGCACCGTGCGCGAGTTCCTCACCGCCGTGCTGATCGTGCCGATGGTGGTCACCGCCATCTGGATGAGCGCGTTTGGCGGCAACGGGCTGGATCAGGCGGTCAACGGCGTGGGGTCGCTGGCCAACGGCATCACCGACTCGTCGCTGTCACTGTTCCACATGCTGGAGAACCTGCCTCTGGCCGGCGTCACGTCGTTCCTGGCCATTACGCTGGTGCTGGTGTTCTTCATTACCTCGTCGGACTCCGGCTCGCTCGTGATCGATACCATCACCGCCGGCGGCAAGACCGAGGCGCCGGTGCCCCAGCGGGCGTTCTGGTGTATTGCCGAGGGCATGATTGCCGCGGCGCTGCTGGTGGTCGGCGGGGCCGAGGCCCTGTCCGCGCTGCAGGCGGCCGCGGTCACGACCGGCCTGCCGTTCACGCTGGTGCTGCTGCTGATGTGCGTAGCCCTTCTCAAGGGGCTCAATCACGAGTTGCAATTGCTGCGAGTCGAGGAAAAAGACGCCGAAGCGGCCGCCGCTCAGGGGGCCTAGCGCGGCGTCGGTTGACGGGCGGCTACCGGCTTTCGTTGTTGCCGGTGGCCGTCGTGTCGGTGTTGGCCTGACCGGCAGTTGTCGCCCCGGCGATGGTGATCTCGATGCGTCGGTTGCGGGCGCGCCCGTCCGCGGTTGCGTTGTCGGCCACGGGTTGTTCGGCCCCGAACGCACGGGCCTCGAGCACCCCGGCATCCACGCCCTGTTCGGCCAGGAAGCGCACCACCCCGGTGGCGCGCGCGGCAGATAGCTCCCAGTTGCTGGGATAGCGCTCCTGCAGGTAGGGCTTGAGCGGCTGGTTGTCGGTGTGGCCGGCCACGATCACCCGGGTCGGGCCGCGGGCTCTGAGCCGATCGGCAAGCTCGACCAGGAGTTGCTCGCCGGCGCTGGTCAGCCGGTGCCGGCCGGAGTCGAACAGCACCGCGGAGTCGAGCGTGATGCGTTCGGCATCGGGTAGCCTGGCGTCGCCTGCCACGGCGCGGAACGTGGGGGTTTCCGGCGCCTGCCGCTGGAAGCGGATGCGAAAGGTCAGGTCGTTGACCTGTTCCCCCCGCCAGGCCAGCGTGCGGCCCTGCTGTCGCCAGTCGCCGTCGCGGTTGCTCTGGGCGTCCAGTACCTCGATGTTCTCGGGCAGGATCCACACGTACGAGAAGTGCGCGAAGGGGTCGGGGCTGTTCCACTTGCCGTAGTGGCCGTTGTCCAGCTCGCGGCCGTCCCAGCTGTGAAAGGTGGTGCTGCCGTCGGGGTTGTCGCTGAGCTGCCAGTCGCGAAAGCGATCGGCGCGCATCAGCGCGTAGTCGCCACTATCGAATACCAGCCGAGTGCCGTCGTCCGTGGTTTCCTGCCGGAAATCGGCGGGGTGTATGTAGACGTAGTCGTCCATGCTCTCGCCCTCGGCCAGGAACAGGGCCCGGCCGGGCAGGTCCGACCGCAGGGTCTTGTACACCGTGTAGCTTTCGCCGTCGGCATTGAGCACGAAGATTTCCTCGCGCGAGACGTCCGCCGCGGCGCTGGCAGCGATCAGTGCCAGCAACGCGGCGACGCCTGCCCGCCGGTCAGGGCGCCGCGACATCATCCACCGGCAGGATTTCCACCTCGGCCCAGTCGAGGTCACGAATGGGTTGTTCGACCTTGTCGAGGTCGCCCACGATCACCCAGGTTAGATGATCGGGGGAAAGCAGCGTTGTCGCGGCCTCGTTCAGGGCCGGGATATCCAGCGCCTGGACCCGGGTGACGTAGGTCTCGTAGTAATCCTCGGGCAGCCCGAACACGGCAAGGTTGGCGAAGGTGCCGGCCAGCTCGCTGCTGGTTTCGTTATCGCCCGGCAGCGTGCGGGTGAGGTTGGCCTGCGCCGAGGTCAGTTCCTCGTCGGTAGGTGGTTCGTCGCCCAGGATGCCGGTGATCTCGCTTCGCATTTCCTTCATCGCCGGCGCGGTCTTGTCGATCTGCACCGAGGCGTACGTGAAGAAGGGCTGCTGAGCGCGGGCGTCCATCAACAGGCTGCGGGCACCATACGACCAGTTCTTCTCCTCGCGCAGGTTGAGGTTGATGCGCGAGTTGAACATGCCGCCCAGGATGGCGTTGACGGTGCTCATGGCGATGTCCTGCGGATGCGACTTGGGCGGCGCCAGGCTGCCGGCAATCACCGTGGCCTGGCTGCTGCCCGGCTTGTCGATCAGATAGATGCGCTGCTGTTCCGGCATCGGCCGATCGGGCAGGTTCTTGAGCGGCGGGGCGTCATCGTCGGCCTGCCAGTCGCCGAAGGCTTTCTCCAGCGAGGGCTTTAGCGTGGCAATGTCGGTGTCGCCCACCACGATCAGGGTGGCGTTGTCCGGGCGTACCCAGCGCCGGTGGAAGGCCCGCATGTCGGCGACGGTCAGGTCCTGAATAGCATCGGTGGTACCGCTGCCCGTCAGGGGCACGCCGTAGGCGTGTTCATCGCCGTAGAGCAGCGGGCCGATGGTGCGCAGCGCCAGGCTGGTGGGGTTGGACTTCTCCTGGGCGATGCCGGCCAGGCGTTGTTTCGACAACCGCTGGAACTGATCTTCCGGGAAGGACGGCCGGCGGATCACGTCGGCATAGAGGTCCATCGAGGCGTCCAGCTTGCTGCTGATGGCCGACATGCTGATGCTGGACGCGTCCAGCGATGAGCTGGTGGACAGGCTGGCGCCAAGGCGGTCGAGTTCGGCGCTGATTTCCAGGCCGTCCCGCGTTTCCGTGCCCTCGTCGAGCATACCCAGGGCCAGGCTGGCGGTACCCGGCGCGCCCCGAGGGTCGGCGGCATAGCCGGCGTCCAGCATCATGCGCATCTGCACTACCGGGGCGGCGTCACGCTCGGCCAGCCAGACCTTCAGGCCGTTATCCAGTTCGGCATGCTGCAGGTCGGGCAGGGTGAGGTCGGGGGCGTCGCCGATGTCCGGCAGCTGTGAGCGGTCGACGTCGCTGTCCGTCTGGCTGTGGTCGCCGAAGGGCAGCACGGACAGGACATAGACGCCGTCGGACAGCCAGCGCTCGGCGGTGGCCTGCAGGGCATCCGGCTGCACGGTGCGCAGCGTGTCCAGATACTTCCGGAAGTGGCCCGGGTCGTCGTGATAGACCGCGCCGCGGGCCAGGATGTCGGCCTTGCCGCCGAATCCGCCGATGCGTTCGGTCCCGCGCAGGAACGAGGCCGCCAGGCTGGTGCGACTGCGATCGAGCTCCTCGGCGCCGACGCCCTCGTCGATGAAGCGCTCGAGTTCCTCGTCCAGCGCCGCTTCCACCTCGGCAAGGTCCACGCCGGGGCGGGCGGTGGCGCTGATGATGAACTGCGAGCCGATTTCCTTGCTCCACAGGTCGGCGGAGACATCGGTGGCGATCTGCTCGTCGTACACCAGCCGCTTGTACAGCCGGCTGGTCTTGGAGCCGGCCAGCAGGTTGGCGGCGATCTGCAGCCGGGTTTCGTCCGGAGTGCCGTCAGCCGGCACGTTCCAGGTCTTGTAGACGCGTGCCTGGGGCACGCGGTCCTGCATTACGTGGCGGTGTTCGCCGGTCATTGGCGCCACCCAGTCCTTCTGGTGTTCCAGCGGCGGGCCGGCCGGAATACTGCCGAAGTAGCGCTCGACCTTGTCGCGGACGGTGTCGGGGTCGATGTCGCCGGCAATCACCAGGGTGGCGTTGGAGGGGCCGTAGTAGCGCTTGAACCAGGCCTTGACGTCTTCCAGGGACGCGGCGTTGAGGTCCTCGATCGAGCCGATGGTGGACCAGGAATAGGGGTGGCCCTCGGGATAGGTATTGGGCGGCAGCTTTTCCCAGACTTCACCGTAGGGCTGGCTGGCCCGCTGCTTCTTCTCGTTGATCACCACGCCGCGCTGTTCGTCCAGGCGGGCCTGGTCGACCGCGCCCAGAAAGTGGCCCATGCGGTCGGATTCCATCCACAGCGCCATGTCGAGCGCGGGCACGGGCACGTTCGCGAAGTAGTTGGTGCGGTCGGTGTTGGTGGTGCCGTTCATGGATGTGGCGCCGGCCCGTTCGAAGGGCTCGAAGTATTCGCCGTCCCAGTTCTCGCTGCCCTGGAACATCAGGTGTTCGAACAGGTGGGCAAAGCCGGTCTGGGACGGTCCCTCATCCTTGGAACCGACGTGGTACCAGATATTGACCGACACGATCGGCGCCTTGTGGTCTTCGTGCACCACTACGTCCAGCCCGTTGTCGAGGGTGAAGCGGGTGAACGCGATGTCCACATCGGGAATGTCTCCGCCGCCACCCGCATTGTCGGTGGTGTCCTCGGCGGCTTGAGCGGGCTCGGGCCTCGGGGTTTCGGCGGCCCGGGCCTGTTCGGCCGGCTGGCAGCCGGCGGTGGCAAGGCCGATCAACAGGGCATAGGCGGCGTGCGAGCCGGCGTGGCGGCTGGGCATGGTCTGTCTCCTCGATCGCGGATCGCCCGGAGCTTATCAGGCGACCACCGATGCTGTTGACCGCCCGCGGCCGCAAGCGTTCCGGCCGGCGCATGACGCGGTAGACTGCGAGAACCGGATTGCCCGATCACGAGATTTTTGCGCGATGTCCCAGCTAACCCTGCGCGCCGCCCTGCTCGGTATTGTCCTCGCCATGATCCTGGCCGGGGCCAATGCCTATCTGGCCCTGTTTGCCGGCCTGACGGTGTCGGCCTCGATCCCCGCCGCGGTAGTGTCAATGGCGATACTGCGGGCCCTGGCCCGGGGCAGCATCCTGGAAAACAACATCGTCCAGACCGCGGCCAGCGCCGGGGAGTCGATTGCCGCGGGGGTGATCTTCACTCTGCCGGCGCTGGTGCTGCTGGGCTACTGGGACAGCTTCCCCTACTGGTGGGTGGTGTTCATCGCCGGCATCGGCGGGCTGCTGGGCGTGCTGATCACGGTACCGTTGCGCCACGCGCTGATTCACGGCATGGATCTGCCCTTTCCCGAGGGCCGCGCTACCGCCGAGGTATTGCGGGCCGGCCACGGCCAGGCCGGCGCCGGCATGGGCATGCTGCTCATCGGCGTCGTGGTCGGCGGGGCCACCAAGCTCGCGGAAAGCGGGCTGCGGCTGTGGCAGGCCACCGGCGAGCTGGCGGCCCAGGTGGGGCAGACCGTGTTCTACGTCGGGGCCAACCTGTCGCCGGCACTGCTGGCGGTGGGCTATATCGTGGGCTTCAACATCGCGGTCCTGGTATTCGCGGGCGGCCTGTTCGCCTGGGGCGTGGTGGTGCCGCTGTACGCGCTGGTGCACGGTCTGCCGCCGGCGGATACGCCGCTCGACGCCGCCTGGTCGCTGTGGAGCGAGCAGATTCGCTACATGGGCGTCGGCGCGATGCTGGTAGGCGGCCTGTGGGCGCTGTGGTCCATGCGAAGCTCTCTGGTTTCCGGGCTGCAGCGCATCGGTGGAACCAGCGTAGTCGGCGGCGAGGGGGATTTGCCGCGCTGGCTGCTCGGCGGGCTGGCGGTGGTCCTGGTTGTGCCCATGTTCGTGTTCTACGCCGGACTGCTGGATTCGCCCGTTGCCGCATTGCCGCTCACCGCGATGATGCTGGTGGCCGCGGGGCTGTTCTCGGCGGTGGCGGCGTACATGGCCGGGCTGGTGGGCTCGTCCAACAACCCAGTATCGGGCGTGACCATCGCCACCATCCTGATCACCGCGCTGCTTCTGCTGGTGCTGTTCGGCGATGCCACCCTGGGACCGGTGGCCGCCATCCTGGTGGGGGCGGTGGTGTGCTGCGCCGCGGCCATCGGCGGTGACAACATGCAGGACCTCAAGGCGGGCGCAAGCCTGGGCGCGGCCCCCTGGCAGCAGCAATTGGCGCAGATGCTGGGCGTGGTCAGCAGCGTGTGCGTGCTGGCGCCGGTGCTGTCGTTGCTGCTCAACGCATACGGCATCGGCGTGCCCACCGAAGCGCACCCCGATCCGCTCCCGGCCCCCCAGGCCAGCCTGATGGCGGCGGTCGCCGGCGGCGTGTTCGGCGGGGATCTGCCCTGGCCGATGGTGGGTCTTGGGGCGCTGGTGGCGGTGGCACTGATCGTTGCGGACGAGATGCTGCGCCGCGCCGGTGCGGAATTCCGTCTGCCGGTACTGGCGGTGGCGGTGGGCATCTACCTGCCGCTGTCGCTGTCCGTGCCCATCGCCCTGGGCGGTCTGATGGCGCTGCTGGCGGGGCAGCGGCCGGTCAGCGGGGCGGGCTTGCTGGCCGCGGCCGGCCTGATTACCGGGGAAGCCCTGATGGGCATCGGCCTGGCGGTGCCCATCGTGGTCAGTGGAGATCGAGACGTGCTCGCCGTGGCGGATGTGTCGTTGGGGCCCTGGCCCGGGCTGTTGATCGTGCTGGGGCTTTGCATCTGGCTGGCGCGGATCCGACCGGGCGTGTCCCCCGACAAGGGGTAGTGCGTTATCCGCTCGCTGCCCTATAGTGGAGCTCCGGCCCGTTCGGGCCGGAAGTGGAACAACAAGCTAATCCAAACCGGATTCTGGGAGATTCACGATGAAAAAGATTCTGCTGGCAAGTGCGCTGCTGGGCTCGAGCATGGCCGCGAGTGCGGTGGCGCCGGGCGGCCCGGGTTGTGGCTGGGGCAACCTGGTCTTCGAAGGCAAGAGCGGCCTGCCCGTCCACCTTCTGGCGACCATCGTCAATGGTACTTCGGGTAATGCCACCTTCGGCATGACCAGTGGCACCAACGGCTGCAGCACCAACGGGGCGCTGACCTACGGCGGCGAGAGCCTGCTGTCGCAGAACGGCGTGCTCGAGGAAGTGGCGCAGGACATGGCCACCGGCCAGGGCGAAGCCCTGACCGCGCTGTCGGTGTCCATGGGCATCGACGTCGCCGACCGCGACCACTTCAATGCCGTGATGCACGACAACTTCACCGCCGTGTTCCCGGCCGAGGATGTCACCGCGCGCGACGTGATGACCAATATCGTCGATGTCATGCGCACCGACGCGCGTCTGTCGGGCTACGTGTCCTGATCGAGACGTCATTCGAGGTGCCCCGCCGCGGTGGCGGGGCACCTTTCTGAACTTCGCGCCTGCGGGCGCACCACCTGCCGCCCCGCGGCCCGGACTTGACCCCACGGTTTGATTCGCGCCGCCCTGATACTTTGCTTGTCCGCCGCGGCTGCTGTTGTGCATGCGGCGGCTCCAACCGATGCCGATTTCACGGCCTGGGCGGCCTCGGACCGCTGGCAGGCCCTGATACACATGAATCCCGGCGCCACCCTGCGGGACGTCGGCGCCAGCTATGTCGATGACCAGGATTTCTTCCTGGCCGAGTCGGGCAAGCGTGATCCGCGTGCGGAACTGGTGGCCAGCCACGCCGCCCTGAGTCAGGCGGATAGCGATGCCATCTGCCGTTTTCCGGCCCGCTACCGGTTCCTCGCCGAGCGCCTGGACTGGCCGCGCGATGCGGCATTCGATCACTGCGAGGAATACCCGGAATGGCGGGCAAAGATGCCCACCGGTCAGCTGGTGCTGGCGTTTCCGGCCGCCTATCTGAACAGCCCGTCCTCCATGTTCGGGCACACGCTGTTGCGGCTGGACCCGGAACCTGATCCCGATTCCACCTGGCTGTCACGCGCGATCAATTTTGGTGCCCGGGTGAACCCGAACGAGAACTCGCTGTTCTACATATGGCGCGGGCTGGGCGGCGGCTACCCCGGCCACTTCTCGCTGACCGCCTACGTGGAGAAGATCCGCGACTATGCCCATCTGGAAAATCGGGACATCTGGGAATACGCGCTGAATCTCGACGCCGACGAGCTGGACTGGCTGGTGAGCCACCTGTGGGAACTGCGCAACATCAACTTCGATTATTTCTTCTTCGACGAAAACTGTTCCTTCCGATTGCTGGAACTGATCAAGGTGGCCCGGCCGCGGGCGCCTCTGATCGAGGATTTCCGTTTCGCCGAACTGCCGGTCAACACCGTGCGGACGCTCTACCGCGCCGGGCTGGTCACCGAACGTCGTTACCGGCCATCCAAGGCCAACGAGCTGGAATTCGCCGCCGCCAACCTGAGCGACCCCGAACTGGCGCTGGCCCGAAAGCTGGTCGATGATCCGGCCGCGGCCGAGACGCCCGCTTTCCAGAGTCATTCGCCGGATCGCCGCCACCGTATCGCCCGGGTGGCCTACCAGGCGCTGCGGCTGGAATCGCGCGATCAGGCCCGCACCGACGACGTGGCCCGCCACAGCCTGGCCTTGTTGCGGGTGGTGCAGCGCAATCCCGCGCCGCCGGCGCCCGAGCCGACGGAACCGGCGGCCCCGGAGACCGGCCACGGCACCGAGATGGCGCGATTCGGGCTGGGCTCGCGCGGCGGCAGCGATTTCGTCGAAGCGGGTTACCGGCTCACCTATCACGACGTGCTCGACCCGGTGACCGGGTTCCTGCGCGGCGCGGGAATCGAGGGGCTGGACATCAATCTGCGGCTGGACGAGGCCGAAGGCCTGGTGCTGGAAAGCCTGGATCTGGTCAACATCCGCTCGCTGGCCCCGCGCGGGGCCTTCGTTAAACCGACGTCCTGGTTCGTGCACGGGGGGCTGGAGCGGGTACGCGCCGACGCGGACGGTGATACCGACGACCGGCGGCAGGCGTTGTTCCTGCAGGGCGGGCCCGGCGCCACCTGGCAGTTGGGCAACTGGCTGGTCTACGGGCTGGCCACCGCCCGGGCCGAGCAGGTGTCCGGGGCCGAACCCGCCGTACGGCTTGGTGCCGGCCCCGAATTCGGCGTGCTGTACCAGCGCCCGGGCTGGCAGCTGGGCCTGATGCAGACCAGCCGCTGGTACCAGGCTGGGTTCGCGCGCCATCGCAGCGAACTGACGCTGAACCTGCCGGTCACGGCCCAGGACGCCGTCCGGCTGGGCTGCGACTACCGCGACTGGTCCGGCGGCGACGAGGTGGCCTGTCGTGTGGCGATGCGCCATTTCTTTGACTGACGCCCGAAGGCGCGGCCGTCTGCTGGCCGGCCCGCTGGCGTTGCTGCTGGCCGCATTGTCCGGACCGGTGCCGGCGGCAGAGAATGTTGCCACCGGCGATCTGGCCGAGTCCCGCGCGTGGCTGGCACTGCTGCACTATCGCCCGACTGCCGGTGGTGAGGCTGTCAGCGCCGTGGTCAGTGACGATTTTTTCCTCACGTCCGAGGGTCGCACCGATCCCGCAGCCGAACTTGCCGCCTTGCGCCGCGCGCTCACGGATGGCGGCCGCTTGCCTGATCGTGACCGTCCGGCGCACTGCCTGTTCCCCGCCCGCACGGCATGGCTGGTCGAGCAGCTCGATCTGACGACGCCGGATGCCTCGGCGTGCGTCGACCTGCAGCGCTGGCAGGCGCGGCTCGACCCGGATGGCGTGAGTCTGGTGTTTCCCGCCGCGTACACCGGTAGCGCGGCGTCGCTGTTCGGGCACAGCCTGCTGCGCCTGGATGTCGAGCGGGACGGCGAATTGCTGGCCCATGCCGTGAATTTCGCCGCCATTACCGGCGAGGATGCCGGGCTGGGCTTTGCCTGGCGCGGCCTGACGGGTGGTTATACGGGGCAGTTCGGGGTATTCGCCTACTACGAGAAGGTACGGGACTACGCCTGGATCGAGAACCGCGACATCTGGTCGTATCCGCTCGACCTCACCGCTGACGAGCGCCGCCGCCTGGTGGCGCACCTGTGGGAACTGCGCGGGGCGAAATTCGAGTACTTCTTTCTCAATCGCAACTGCGCCTTCCAGTTGCTGACCCTGCTGGAGGCGGTGCGGCCATCGCTCGATCTGAGCAGTGACTTCGTCTGGTACGCGATCCCCGCCGACACCATCCGTGCCGTGGACTCGGTGCCCGGTCTGCTGGGACAGCCGTCATTCCGGCCGGCACTGGGCCACCGGCTGCAGGTGGCTGCCCGCCGGATGACCCCGGCGAATCGGCGGCTGGCGCTGGCGGTCTCTCGCGGGGAACGCGCCCCGGATGCCGCGGCCATCGCCTCACTCTCGCCGTCGGCCCGTGCGCGGGTCCTGGAACTGGCCCACGATCATGTCTACTACCGGATTCAGGTCGGGCGGCTGCCGCCCGCCGCGGGTGATGCCCGCCTGCAGGCCATCCTGCTCGCCCGCAGCCGGGTAAAGGCCGACAGCAAGCGGGTCGAGCCTGCGACGCCCGCAGTGGCACCACACGCCGGCCACGCGAGCCGGCGTGCCGGCGTATCGGTAGTCAACGAGGACGGGGACTGGTCGCTGGGGTTGCACGGCCGGGTGGCCTACCACGATTTGCTGGACCCGCCCGGCGGCTACAGCGAGGGCACCCAGCTGGCGTTCCTGTCGCTGGACCTGCGGCTGGATACCCGCCGCGACCGGATCGAGATCGACCGTCTCGGGCTACTGGATATTGTCTCGCTTCGTCCGCGCGATGCGCTGTTCGACCCCTGGTCCTGGCAGCTTGCGGCCGGCCTGCGCCAGCGTCCGGTCAGCGCGCCGGCTGATCCGGATGGCCATCTCGGGGCATTCGTGGAAGGTGGGCCGGGCCTGGCCTGGTCGCTGGCCGATCGCATTACTAGCTACGTCTTCGGTCTGGGCAGCATGGACGGCAACCACGGCTACGCGGCCGACTACGCCCTGGGCGTCGGCGCCAGTGCCGGGGTGCTGGCGACGCTGCGCAACGGCTGGCGGCTGCGTGCTGAAATCGGCGCGCTCGACCATGTGGCCGGTAATTCCGGCCACCGGCACTGGGCGTCGCTGACCCAGCAGTGGTCGCTGGCCGACGGTCTCGGGCTGCGGGCCCGTTTAACCGCGGAAGACACGGTCCGGCACGATCTGGTCCGCGCCCGTCTGACCCTGCTGGCATACTTTTAGAACCATGACCGAGTGGCGCATCACCGACGGCTGGCTCGACGCGGCGACCCGCTGTCCGTCGCCCAATTTCGATGCCCGGCCCGCTGGCACGGCGGTGGACCTGCTGGTGGTTCACGGCATCAGCCTGCCGCCGGGCGAGTTCGGTGGCGACGCCATCGAGGCGCTATTCTGTAACCGGCTTGATCCTGACGCCCATCCCTATTTCGCCGCCATCGCCGGCCTGCGGGTGTCTGCCCACCTGCTGATCCGGCGCGACGGCCGGTTGCAACAGTTCGTGCGCTTCGAGGATCGGGCCTGGCACGCGGGCGAATCGGCCTTTCGCGGCCGTACCCGCTGCAATGATTTTGCCGTGGGCATCGAACTGGAAGGCACCGACGACTGCCCTTATGAGGTGATTCAGTACCAGCGGCTGGCCGCCATCGCGCGGCTGCTCATGGCCCGCTTTCCGGGGATTGCCGCGGACCGTATAGTGGGCCACAGTGATATTGCACCGCAGCGAAAGACCGACCCCGGCCCGGCGTTCGACTGGCCGTGTTTCCGGTCTCTCCTGGACCGCCCCGAAGGCAACTGACAGGCGACCGACATGACCCTTATCGTGATCTTCGCCGCGTTGATTGCGGAACGACTGCTCAGCCACCTGCGCCGCTGGCGCGAGTACGACTGGTACGGGCGCTATCTGGGCCAGCTCCAGTCGTCGACCCTGTTCGACGGGCTGTGGCGCTCGGCCTGGGGCCTGCTGCTGATCGCGCCGCCGCTGCTGCTGATCGGGGCGATTCAGGCGCTGCTCGAGGGTGGCATCTTCAGTTTGCTTGGACTGCTGTTCTCCGTGCTGGTGCTGGTGTTTGCCCTGGGTCCGCGGGATCTATGGGAAGAAGTGCGCGCCTACCGCGCTGCCCTGCAGGAGGACCGCCGCGAAGCCGCCGACTCGATTGCCGCCGACCTGGCCGGCGACACCGAACAGACCGGAGAGCACGCGGATCCTCGAACCGTGATCCGCGCGATCTTCCTGCAGGGACACGAGCGCGTGTTCGGCGTGCTGCTTTGGTTTTTCATCCTCGGACCGCTGGGGGCCGCCGCCTATCGGCTGGTGGCGGATTCTCCCGGGCATTTCCGGCGCCTGGATGCCGGCGAACCGTTACAGGACGCCGCATTGCGCCTGCACGGCATTCTGGCCTGGGCGCCGCAGCATCTGGCCATGCTGCTCTACGGTCTGGCCGGCAGCACTGATGGGGCGCTGACCGCCTGGCGGCAGCGCGATGCGAATGGCGGTGACAACTGGGTCGAACAGGGCTGGCAACGGCTGGCCGCAATCGGTTGCGGCGCGTTGCTGATCGACGAGGAACAGGCACCGCCGCCGGACATCGACGAACGCCTTCGCCAGGCCATCGGCATCGTCTCGCGCAGTCTGATCATCCTGCTGGCGGTGCTGTCCGCGTTTACCATCGGCGGCTGGATAACCTGACATTTTTATTCGATCAAGGGAGGGACTCTTGGGCTCGACACAGCAGTTTCTGGCCAGGGCTATCGAGGCGGCGCGCGCCGCCGAAGCGGTGATTCGTCACTACTATCACGGCGAGTTCGAGGTATCGGACAAGGCCGACGACAGCCCGGTTACCGTGGCGGACGTGGAAAGCGAGCGGGCAATCAAGTCGGTGCTGGCCGATGCCTTCCCTGAGCATGGTTTCTACGGCGAGGAACTTGGCCGCGAATCCGCCGATGCGGAATACGTGTGGCTGATTGACCCCATCGACGGCACCAAGAGTTTCGTGCGCGGCTATCCGTTCTTTTCCACCCAGATCGCGCTGATGCACCGTGGCGAACTGGTTGTTGGCGTGTCCAACGCGCCGATGTTCAACGGCGGCGAAATGGCAGCCGCCGCCCGAGGCGAGGGTGCCACGCTCAACGGCGAGCCGATCCGGGTCAGCGAGATCGACCGGCTGGACCGGGCCACCGTGTCACTGGGCAACATCGGCACGCTGGCCGGTTCCGATCGCTGGTCGAGCCTGGGGGAACTGCTGCGGGCCGTCCATCGGCACCGTGGCTACGGCGATTTCTATCATTACCACCTGCTGGCGGCCGGCCGCATCGATCTGATTGTCGAGTCCGACCTCAATATCCTCGACATCGCCGCCCTGACCGTGATCCTGCGTGAAGCCGGCGGTGACATCAGCCAGCTCGACGGTGGCCCGATCGGGCTGGACACCACCAGCGTGTTCGCGAGCAACGGGCGGGTCGGTGAGGCTGCCAGTCGGATTCTCGGGCTGCCGGGCTAAACGAAGCATCCGCGGCGAGCAGCCCTATCTGCAGATCGCAAGCCGGCCCCTAATACCCGGTCGCGTGAATGCGCCCTACAACGCATAGGTTGACGGTCTTTCGTAGGGCGCCATTCATGGCGCCTGCACCGCCTCACGCGGACGCAGCGCATCCCGGCCGCACGCTATGTATCCGCATTGACGCCGGTAGCCGCCTTTGTTCGACTGGTGCCGCCAGTCAACTGGACAGCGAAGGGGGGAGCATGTGGACTCGACTTGCGGCGGTTATGGCAGGAATGTTTCTGGGCGCATCGGCCAATGCCGAGCCGACCGACTTCATCGGCAAGTTCAGCGGCACCGAGACGCGCAGCACCGAGGATTGCGGCAGCCACAACGGCACAAAAACCTTCGAGTGGTCGGTTACGCATCGCGATCTGGATGGCAACGCCTTCGAGGGCAGCGGCAGCACAGCCACGGGGGATTTCACCGTGACCGGTGAAGTATCCGACTCGCAGGCGTCGGGGCGTATCGAGGGCGTCAGCAATGCCGGCCACCGATGGTCCGGTACCTTCGAAGGGCGTATCGACGCGGATACGTATACGGTGACCAGCGCCGGTCAGGTCGACCGTTCTCGCTGCAAGTTCACCTCACGGATCGAAGCGGTGCGTCAGTAGCCGGCTGGCACCGTTGTCGGGGGTTAGATCGAGGCTTCATCCGGGTACGGACCCGGTTTTTAGTCCCTGCAGTGCCCGCTAACCGGCCGCATGAAAGCGTCCCGACGACGCATAGGTTGACTGGTCTTGCGTAGGGCGCCATTCATGGCGCCTGTCCAGTCCAGACGCGGTCCCAGTGTTGCTCCCTAAGTCGCGGCCACTCCAGCTTCAGCCAGGGCGCGTAGCCCTCGGGGTGCTTTGCCAGTTCGACATCCAGTACATCCGGTTCGATCCACCGGATATCGGCGATCTCGTTGACGTTGATTCGCACCGGATTGTCATCCACCGCGGCGTAGACCGAGCACAGCTCGTGCTCCGAGCCCAGCTCGCCATAGCGGGCGTGGTACTCGAAGCGGTAGAGAAACGTCAGCGGCGGGCTCACGCCCAGTTCCTCGCGGATGCGACGCGCCGCGGCCTCGGCACCGGACTCGCCCCGGCGCGGGTGGCTGCAGCAGCTGTTGGCCCAGTAGCCCGGCCACAGGCGCTTCTGCTCGCTGCGCTGCTGCAGCAGCAGCCGGCCTGATCGGTCGAACAGGAAGATGGAAAACGCCCGGTGCAGAAGGCCGTCGCCGTTGTGGCAGGCCTCCTTGGACTCGAAGCCCAGCAGGTTGTCCTGGCTGTCGACCCGGATCAGTGGTTCGTCGTCGAAGGAGACAACCGCGTGGTTGGCTGGCGTGGTGGTCTGCATGGGCTCAGGTCATCCAGCCGCTAGCCGCAAAGGTATGTTCGTGCCGTGAAGTGCCACTGGAAGGGATCCGCGCTACCGGATCTCGGTGATGAAGGTGTCATAGCCGGCCCGCCGCATGGCGATGGCGATGCCCTCGGTGCGGTCGGCCTCGGCCACGGCAATCACCGCGCCGCCCCCGCCGCCGCCGGTGAGCTTGGCGCCCAGGGCGCCGTTCTCGCGGGCAATCTGCACCAGTTCCTCGACTTCCCAGCAGGAGACCTGCAGGGCGTTGAGCAGCCCCTGATCGATATTCATCAGTTCGCCGAGGGTGGCGATATCGCCCTGTTCCAGGGCATCGGCGCCGGCCAGGGCCAACTGGTCGATCTGGTCGAAGATCGGCTCGTAGCGTTCCGGGTGCGCCTGCCAGGCGGCGCGTACGCGGCCCACGGTCTGGGCGGTGAGGGTGCGTACACCGGACAGCCCGATCACGACCGGGATCGGCCGGGCCGGATGCACTTCACGGATGGCGGGCGCGCTGCCCGGCAATTCGCCCTTGCGGAACAGGATCGGCCGCCCGTAGGTGGCCAGGGTATTGTCGATGCCGCTGGGCGTGCCGTGGGCGATCTGCTCGCACTCGTAGGCCAGTTCGTTGACCCGGGCGTCGTCGAGTTCGATGTCGAAGGCCTCGGCCACGCCGCGGATGACGGCCACCGCCAGCGCGGCCGAGGCGCCCAGTCCCACCGCCCGCGGCACATGCGGATAGACCTCCACCCGCATGGGTTCGTCGCGCACCCCCAGCCGCTGCAGGATCAGATCCATCGACTTGTGCAGGGCGTTGTCCGCGGCCGTGGGCGGGTGCAGTTCGGTTTCCACCCCCCAGCGCGGGATGAACAGGGTGGTACCGGTTTCCTGGCGCTGCACATCGGCACGGATGGTCAGCGGGATGGGGGCGGCAATGGCGTGCTTGCCGTAGACCACGGAATGCTCGCCCAGCAGGATGATCTTGGCGTAGCCGGCGCCGGCTTCCACGTTGTCGGCGGTGAACGCGGCGGTGGCCGGCCCGTCATCGCCGGCGGTCGCGGTCTCGCCCATGCCGTCGAGAATTTCCCGCGCCTTCCAGACCTTGATGTCCCCGGAGGCGATCAACTTCTCCACCACCGCGTCGAACTGGCTTTCCTCCGCGCCGGCGGCTATCGCCACGCTGCGGGCATGCAGGGTCATGTGGCCGCGCTGGATGCCGTCGGTCGACAGTGCCCGCAGCGCGGCGTAATTCTGGGCCAGGCCCACCGCGGCCATTACCCCGGCCAGTTCGCGCGCGCTTTCCACGCCGAGCAGCCGGTGGGCGACCATCACCGCCTGGTTGGACTGAACCTGACCGCCCACCGTACCCACCTTCAGCGGCAGGTCCAGCTCGCCCACCAGATTGCCGGCCTCGTTGGCGTACCACTTGGTCAGCGAGGTGTAGTGCCCGTCGCGGGCGGCATAGGCATGGGCGGCGGCCTCGATCGCCCGCCAGTCGTTGCCGGTGGCGATGGCCACGGCATCGATGCCGTTCATGATGCCCTTGTTGTGGGTGGCGGCACGGTAGGGGTCGGCGGCGGCGAAATCCGTGGCCAGGGCGATGCCATCGCGCACCTGTTCGCCCGAGAACGCCCCGTTGCCGAGCTGCGCCACCGGCACTTCCACCCGGGCCCGCACCATCGCCCGGTCGGTCAGGTTGGACAGGATGCGCAGGAACACCTTGCCGTTGGTGATTTTCTCCACCAGCGGCGCCACGCCCTCGCACATGGTGTTGACCAGGTTGGCGCCCATGGCATCGCGAGTGTCCACGATAAGATGCACCACCAGCATGTCGCCGCGCGCGCCATGGGCGCTGTGCAGATGAACCTCCACATCGCGGGCGCCGCCGCCGCGGCTGACCATCTTCGGGTGCAGGCTGTTGGCCAGATTCAGGATTTCCTCGCTGCGGGCCAGCAGGGCCTGGCGCGCGCGGGCGGGGTGGCCAACATCCATGACCTGGATCTGGCCGATCAGCATGGGATCGTCGGCGTCCACGCGGATGCCGCCGGCGCTGCGCATCACCTTGGCTGCCGACGACACCGCCGCAATGATGGAGGGTTCCTCCACCACCATCGGCACCAGGTAATCCTTGTCGTTGACCAGGAAATTCAGGCCCAGTCCCATGGGCAGCGAGAACGCGCCGATCACGTTTTCCACCAGCCGGTCCGCCTTGGCGGCGTCCAGCAGGTGCTTGCCGTCCATGAGCATGTGGTACTCGGCCTCGCTGAGGACCTCACGCTCGTAGAGCACCCGCAGCCGGTTGGCCACGGAGAATTTGTAGAACTCGGGTATGCGGGAACGGCTCATCGCAGGGTGCGGTGGTTGGATTTCACCGAAGGCGGCGTGGCGGCCGGCTGGCCAGCTGGGCGGTATTTTACCTGACCGTTCCCGATACGTCGGTGACAGCCACCCCGGGCACCCCGAAGGCCAGTGCGGGGCACACGTGACCGAGGCTTTCTGCGGCGCGGGTTGCCGCGTCTAGCATGGCCCGCGAGGACGACAGGATCAGGCCCATGTCGCCGCCGCCCGCCCCGGTGGTCTTGAACACGGCGCCGGTGCCGGCGACGGCGTCGGCCAGCGCCCGATGCCGCGCGGTGACGATCCCGGCTCCGGCGGCTGCGCCGAGGGCAGCCAGGGCGCCCAGGCTGGCCCGGCAGGCGCCGAGCAGCGCGGGGATATCCGACCGCACGGTCGCCATCCGTCCCCGGTCGGCGATATCGGCCAGGCGCGACATCGCCGTGTCGTGGCCGGCAGGGTCGATCACTGCCAGGTGGCGCACCGCCGCCACCAGTTCGCGGGTGTCGGCGCCATCGCCGGTTATTACCGGTCGCGCGTGCAGGCCGGCCGGCCAGTCCCGCGGCTGCACCGGCTGTCCGGCCACGAACTCGACAATGCCGCCGTACACCGACGTCGCGACATCGGCGCCGCTGCCTTCGCCGCCCTGGGCCATACGGTGGGCCCGGGTGGCCGCGTCGGCAACCGCAGCATTGTCCTCGGGATAACCCAGCAGGCGGTGCATGGCGGCAGTCAGCGCCACCGCGACGGCGGCGCTGGCGCCCAGCCCCAGCTTGTGTGCACCTTGGAAGAAGGCGCGGGTGTCGATGGTGACGCTCAGCGGCGGAAGATCGTGATCACGCATCACCGTGCGCCGCACGGCGTCGAACACGGCCGAGGCACGCCGAAGATCCTCGGTCGCGCTCTTAGGGGGGCCGCCGTCATCGGCCAGTGCCAGATCGGTCAGACCCAGCGGGCGGGCGGTCAGCCGCCAGGAATCGGCGGGTGCCAGCGACACCCGGCAGCGGGCGTCCATGGCGGCCAGCAGGGCCGGCGCGCCGTGGAGCACGGCGTATTCGCCCAGCAGGAACAGCTTGCCCGGGGCGGTGGCGGTTACGCCCACGGGTCCGAGATCAGGCCGGCGTCCGGGCCGAGGCGGCTGATGCGCACGTCACGCACGCCGGGTACCTGGCCCAGGGCGGCAGCCACGGTTTCGGTGTCCACGATGCGGCACAGGGCCTTGACCTGCGGGCCGGCATCGATGGTGCCGTAGGCGGCCAGCCCGTCTGCCCGCAGGTCTGCCAGCGTCTGCCAGGCCGCCAGGGTGGCCGGCTGCCAGTAGATCAGCCCCGGTCGCGCGCCGAGCATGGTCGCGTGCATCTTCAGGCAGCTGTGTTCGGTGAGTTCGCCCACGCGTTCGAGGTTCCGGTCTCGGATTGCGGCCCGCATGGCGGCCAGATCCGCATCGGCGCCGGCTACCCAGGCGTCATGGAAGGGGGAAGTCGCGGCCGTCCGGGTCATGCCATCGGTCGAGCTAACCGCCTTGGTGCCGGTGTCGATGATCGCCACCACCACCGCCAGCGGCCATTCGGAGGCGGCCAGCAACGGCACGGCGTGGGCATCGGCGCCGGTGCGGTCGTCGCGACCGCGCTGCATCTCCACGAAACCGCCGTACAGGGACCGGGCCGCCGAACCGGAGCCCTGGCGCGCCAGCGCCGACAGTTCGGACGGCGAGGCCTCGATACCGGCAGCCCGGCTGGCGGCCAGCGTAAGGGCGGCAAAGCCGGAGGCCGACGAAGCCAGACCGGCACCGGTGGGAAAGTTGTTGCGGGAGCGCACGTCCGCGCGCAGCTCGGTGCCGGCCAGCGCCCGGACCCGATCGAGAAAGCGGCTGACCCGCTCGGCATCGCCGCCGCGTTCCAGTGTGATCGTGTCGGCGGGCAGGGACGCGTCGAAGCGGACCCGGGTTTCCGAATGCAGCGCCTCCAGCGTCACCGAGATGGAGCCGGTGGCCGGCAGATTGAGGACGTGGTCGCGCTTGCCCCAGTACTTGATCAGCGCGATGTTGGCGTGGGCGCGGGCGGCAGCTTGCATGCCGCGCAGTGTAGCGGAGCGGAGCGCGCGCCAGCAGACCCGATCAGTGCAGCAGGTAGTCGAGATCCTCGAAGGGGTCGTCCAGGCCATCCAGGTTCAGGCCCGCCCGCTCGTCGTCCTCGGGCTCGGTGTCCAGCGCGCCGGTTACGTCGTCGGGCGGTCCGGCGTCCTCGGCTTCCAGCTGCGGCCAGCTCTCGTAGTCGATTTCCTCGACCGTGCCGTCCTCGTACTGGATTTCCACCGCGCGGCTGGCCTCGTCCATGGCCACCACCTCGAAGCGGTTGCTTGTCCACGGGCTGTGGTACCAGTCGCCGATCTCGATCTCGTATAGCCGACGGGGCATCGTGCACCTCCTCGTCTTGAGTGACGTTGCCTGTGCCCGATGGCTACCTATACGCCGCTCGGCCGCGCTTGCAAACCCCGTCCGGGCGCGACCGCCGGAAGCGACTGATCCGCCGGGAAGTTGTGCCCGGATCAGGGGCAGGGATTGGGGTGACGGGTGTGAATGGCCTCGATTTCCGCGCAGACCTCGTCGGACAGCTGCAGATCCGCGCTGTCGATATCGGTCCTGAGCTGCTCCATGCTGGTGGCGCCGATGATGGTGCTGGTCAGAAAGCTGCGCGAGTTGCACCAGGCCAGCGCCATCTGGGCGGGATCCAGCCCGTGATCGCGCGCCAGTTTCACGTACTCGGCCGTTGCGGCTTCGCCGGCCGGGTTGGTATAGCGGGAAAACCGCTCGAACAGTGTCAGCCGGGCCCCGTCCGGGCGCGCGCCGTCGAGATACTTGCCGGCAAGCACGCCGAAGGCCAGCGGCGAATAGGCCAGCAGGCGCACGTCCTCGCGCTCGGCGCATTCCGCCAGGCCGATCTCGAAGGTGCGGTTGAGCAGCGAATAGGGATTCTGCACCGATACCACCCGCGGCAGGCCGGTGCGCTCGGCGATTTCCACGTAGCGCATCAGGCCCCAGGGGGTTTCGTTGGAAATGCCCACATGCCGGATCTTGCCCTCGTCCACCATGCGGCCCAGTTCACCCAGGGTGTCCTCGATGGCGACTTCGTCTGGCAGCGGCTTGTGGACGTAGCCCAGCCGGCCGAAAGTGTTGGTGCGCCGGTCCGGCCAGTGGACCTGATACAGGTCGAGGTAGTCCGTCTGCAGGCGCTTGAGGCTGGCTTCCAGCGCGCGGCGGATCTGCGCCGGGGTCACCGTGGTGTTGTCGCCGTCGCGCAGCCAGCTCATCTCGCTGCGGCCGGTGACCTTGCTGGCCAGCACCACGTCATCACGCCTGCCGCGTTGGGCCAGCCAGGTGCCGATGTACTGCTCGGTGCGGCCTGCGGTGTCGGCCTTCGGCGGCACCGGGTACATCTCGGCGGCGTCGATGAAGTTGATGCCGCGTTCCAGCGCGTAATCAAGCTGTTCGTGGGCGTCGGCCTCGGTGTTCTGCTCGCCCCAGGTCATGGTGCCCAGGCAGATCAGGCTGACGTCGAGATCGGTGCGGCCGAGGCGGCGCATTTCCATGAGACAACTCCTAGTGGCGCGTGAAATCGGCGCCTACAGTGGCGTCAGCGGCGGCGATAGGCAAGGTCCACGACGGCGTGGCCACGCCGCAGCCCCCGTTGCTCGAAGCGGGTGGCCGGCCGGGGCGGCTGACTGACACAGCCGTTGTCGTCGCCGATGTTCTCGAACCCGGGATGCACGTCGAGCACCTCGCGCATCCACTCGGCGTAGTTGGACCAGTCGGTGGCCAGCCGCCACACGCCGCCCGGCTTGAGAATGCGGTGAACGCGATCGGCGAAGGCGGTCTGCACCAGCCGCCGCTTGTGGTGGCGCTTCTTCGGCCAGGGGTCGGGGAAATAGAGCAGTACGGTATCCAGCGATGCCGTGGGGATGGCGTGATCGATGACCTCGACGGCATCGGCGCAGATCGCCCGCAGATTGGTCATCTGGCCCTGCGCGGCCTCGCCCAGCAGCCGGCCCACGCCGCTTCGATAGACCTCGATGCCGATGAAGTCCTCCTCCGGATGGGCCGCCGCCAGCGTCGCCAGGACTTCGCCGGCGCCGAAGCCGATTTCCAGCGTGCGCGGCGCATCGCGGCCGAAAATGGCCGGCCAGTCGAAGGCGCCGTCGGCGGGGTCGAGGCCGAAGCGGGGCCACAGGTCCTCGAGGTTACGTTGCTGTCCCGGCGTGAGACGGCCCTCACGCTTGACGAAGCTGCGGATGCGGCGATCCAGCGTGGCCGGATCGTCGTTTCGGGTTTCGGGTTTCAAGTTTCGTGTATCAGATGCGCGCCGGTGTGTCAGGCATCCAGCAGCCCGTCCGAAGGCGATGACGCCGAGGCGTTGCGCCGCCGCGGCATGCGCCCAGCCTTGAGCGCCTGGCGGCCGCCGATGATGGCGTGACGCATGGCGCTGGCCATGAGTACCGGATCCTTCGCCTCGGCGATCGCGGTGTTCATGAGTACGCCGTCGCAGCCCAGCTCCATGGCGATGGCCGCGTCGGAGGCGGTGCCCACGCCTGCGTCCACCAGAATCGGCACGCTGGCGTTTTCCACGATGGTGAGGATGTTGTAGCGGTTCTGGATGCCCAGGCCGGAGCCGATGGGTGCGGCCAGCGGCATCACCGCCACGCAGCCCATTTCCTCCAGGCGGCGGCAGGCGATGGGATCGTCGATGCAGTAGACCATCACGTCGAAGCCGTCGGCGATCAGCGTTTCAGCGGCGTCGAAGGTGGCGGCCATGTCCGGGTACAACGTCGTGGGGTCGCCCAGGACTTCCAGCTTCACCAGGTTGTGGCCGTCCAGCAGTTCGCGTGCCAGGCGGCAGGTGCGCACCGCGTCCTCCGCGGTGAAACACCCGGCGGTGTTGGGCAGCAGGGTGTAGTGGTCCGGCGAGATCACGTCCAGCAGGTTGGGCTCGTCCGGGTTCTGGCCAATGTTGGTGCGCCGGATTGCCACCGTGACGACCTCCGCGCCCGAGGCGGCGATGGCCTCGCCGGTCTGGGTCAGATCGCGATACTTGCCGGTGCCCACTAGGAGCCGCGATTGATACGCGCGGCCGGCGATCATCAGCGGATCATCCATGGGGTTGGTTTTCAGGGCGGGTTCGGGCATGTCGGGTATGTGTGTTGTGGGTAAATCGTGGCGCCAGGCTCCGGCATCACGAATGCCTGTCTGATGGACCGCCGGCGCGCTCGGACTTCCTGTCCTCGCTTAGGATTCTAACGCTATCCGGCCCGCCATCCTGGCGGGCGTTCGCCGGGCGCGAGCCGTGTTCGCGCTATTTCCGGCTTACCCACCGCCAATCGCGTGAACAATCTCGATCCGGTCACCATCTTGCAGCGCATGACCGGCGCGGGCGGTCCGGGTGACGATATCGCCGTTGACCTCCACCGCCAGGCGACGGCCGTCCAGCCCCAGATCGGTGATCAGACGATCCAGATCCGCGTCGTCTTCCACGGTCCTAGGTTCACCATTGAGCTGAATCTGCATCGGGTTGCCCGGCATCGGCAGCGAGTTAGCGGCGTAGAATAACGCCTCAACAGCGCCGGCGTGAACACGCCCCGGCTTGCGGATAGCCCGGCCACGCGGCAGGCTTTCCAGGAGGTGTGGCTCGCACCGGTTCAGTCGCTTGTTCCAGGGAAACGGACTCTCATGAAGCGTGTGATCAAGATTGTGCTTATCGTGGTTGGTGTGCTGGTCGCGCTGATTGTGGCTGCGGCCATTGCGCTGCCTCTGCTGATCGATCCCAACGACTACCGGGATCAGATCGCCGCGGTGGTCGAGGAGCAGACCGGACGCGAATTCACCATGAGCGGGGATATCTCGCTGTCGGTGTTCCCCTGGCTGGGGGTGGAGATCGGCGAATCGCGGCTGGCCAACGCCGAAGGCTTCGGCGAGGAATCCTTTGCGGAAATCGGCACGGCGGAAGTCAGCGTGCGGCTGCTGCCGCTGCTGAGCAAGCGTATCGAAGTGGGCACGGTCGGCCTTGACGGCCTGCGTCTGCGGCTGGCCCGCAAAGCCGACGGCACCACCAACTGGGATGATCTGGTCGAGGCCTTCGCCAGTGAGGGCACCGAGGAAGACCCGGCACCCGAGCCGGCACCGGAGGAACAGGGCGGATTCGCCATCGATTCGCTGGAAGTCGGCGCGGTGGAAGTGTCTGACGCGGCGGTGACGTTTCGCGACGGCGAAAAGACCTACCAGCTGGCGGATGTAAGCCTTTCCACCGGTACTGTCGTGCTGGGTGAGTCGTTCCCGGTCGACCTCGGCTTTCGATTTACCTCCGACGAATTGGGCATCGACAGCCGCACCAGCCTGTCCGCGGATGTGCTGCCGGACGTGGACAACCAGTTCTACCGCTTGAGTGACCTGGCGGTGGACGTCGAGGCCGAAGGCAGTGCGGTCCCGGGCGGCAAGCAGACGCTGTCCCTGACCGGCAACGGCGAAGCGGATCTGTCGACCGGGCGCCTCAAGGTCAGCGACCTGGCACTGGAGGGCGCCGGTCTGAGCGTGGCCGCCAACGTGGACGGTAGCAACATCATGGGCAAGCCCGCTTTCACCGGGCAGCTGACAGTGCAGTCGTTCAATCCGCGCACCGTGATGAAGAATCTGGGCATGGACCCGCCCGCCACCAGCGACGACAGCGTGCTGACCAGCGCCGGGCTGGATACGCATTTCGAAGCCGGGCTGAACAGCGCCACGCTCGACCAGTTGCTGATCGAGATCGACGACAGCAGCCTCAAGGGTGGCGCCAACGTGGCCGACTTCGCCAACCCCGATATCGGCTTCCAGCTGGCGCTGGACAGGATGAATGTGGACCGCTATCTGCCGCCGGCTGCCGAGGGTGATAACGAGCAAGCTGCCGAACCGGAAGAGCCGGCCGAGGCGGTAAGTACCCGGATCGAGCTAGATCCGATCAAGAATCTGCGGCTGGACGGCAAGATCACGGCCGGCGACCTGACCGTTTCCAAACTCAAGATCCAGGACGCCGAGCTGGCGGTGACCGCCCGCGACGGCGTACTTGAAGTCCAGCCGCTGGGGGCCAACCTCTACAACGGCACCCTGCGCATGCAGAGCACCGTCAATGCGGCGAGCGAGCAGCCCAGTTACGCCATCAAGGGCAAGCTCAACGGTCTGCAACTGGGGCCGCTGGTCAAGGACCTGATCGGCAACGAAAAGATTGCCGCGCTGGCCAACCTGGATATCGATCTCACCACCACCGGCAACACGGTCGAGCAGATCAAGCGCTCGCTGGACGGGTCAATCGCGTTCGAGTTCCGCGACGGGCAGTTCGCCGGTTTCGACCTGTCCCGCATCCTGACCCTGGCCCGGAACAAGATCCTTGGCGGCGATGCCGGCGCGACGGCCGCCGACGGCACTACCGCCTTCTCGCGCTTTGCGGCCTCGTTCTCGGTGACCGACGGCCTGCTCAAGGGCGGTGATCTCAACTTGAACACCCCGGTAGCCAAGCTCGGCGGCGACGGCAGCTTCAACCTGGTCACCAACGATCTGGACTACACCGTCAACGCCAATGTCTCCGAGGACGTCGACAACAAGGTACTCAAGGAAATTGCCGGCTTCGATATTCCCATCAAGCTAACCGGCAACCTGTTCTCGCCCAGCTACTCCATCGACGTGAAGAACGCGCTCAAGGGCGTGGCGCGTCAGAAGCTGGATCAGGAGAAAGCCGAGCTCAAGCAGAAAGTGGACGAGGAGAAGGCTGAACTGCGCGAGAAGGTGAACAAGGAAGTCGAGGAAGAAAAGAAGAAGCTCGGCGACAAGCTGCAGAAGGAGCTTCAGGAAGGGCTCGGCGGCCTGTTCGGCGGCGGCAAGAAGAAGGCCGAAGAGCAGAAGGCTGAGGAGCAGAAGGCCGAAGAATCGACGGCGCAGCCCGCCGACGAGCAGCCGGCCGAGGACGCCGAAGCCGCGCAGCCCGAGGGCGAAACCGCGCAGTGACGCGGACGCGATCTGCCGGCGCGGGCGGGGACGGGCAATCGTCCCCGCCCACCGAGTTCGCCCGGCGGCTGCTGGCCTGGTTTGACGTCCACGGTCGCCACGACCTGCCCTGGCAAAATCCGCGCAGCGGTTACCGCGTGTGGGTTTCCGAGATCATGCTGCAGCAGACCCAGGTGGCTACGGTCATTCCCTATTTCCAGGCATTCATGGCCCGCTTTCCCAACGTGGCGGACCTGGCCGCGGCCGACAGCGATGCCGTGATGCAGCACTGGGCCGGACTGGGCTACTATGCCCGGGCGCGCAATCTGCACGCCGCCGCCCGGCAGGTCGTGGCCGAACACGGCGGCGAACTGCCCGCCGATCCGGCCGCCCTGCAGGCGCTGCCCGGCATCGGGCGCTCCACCGCGGGGGCCATTGCCGCCCAGGCCTTCGGCCGCCGCGCCGCCATGCTCGACGGCAACGCCAAGCGGGTGCTGGCGCGGCTGCACGCCGAACGCGGCGCCCCGGGCGAATCCGCCTGGGAAAAGCGGCTGTGGGCCCACGCCGAGCACCACACGCCATACCAACGCCTGGCAGACTATACCCAGGCCATCATGGACCTCGGCGCCACCGTCTGCGGGCGTGGTCAGCCCGCCTGCGACCGCTGTCCGGTAACCGATCTGTGCGCCGCCCGGGCCGCCGCGGTCGAGGCCGAGATCCCAGCACCGCGCAAGCGCCGCCAGCGGCCTATCCGCCGCACCCGCATGCTGGTTCTGCGTCGCGCGGATGACCGGTTGCTGCTGCATCGCCGTCCGCCCGCCGGTATCTGGGGCGGTCTGTGGGCGCTGCCGGAACTGCCCGACGATGTCGAAGCGGTTGACTACTGTCGCCGGCGACTGGGTGTGGAACCCCTGTCCGCCGGCGAGGAACTGGCCGAAGTGCAACACGGTTTCACGCATTTCCAGCTGCGTATCCGGCCGCTGGCGCTGCGAGTGCGCGACGGCGCCGGTATCATGGATGATGACCAGCAACTGGCCTGGCATCCGCGCACGCGCCCCCCGGCGCTGCCGGCGCCCCTGGCCAGACTCATCCGCCAACTCCCGGGAGACGACCCGACATGAGCCGTACCGTGCAATGCGTCAAGCTCGGCCAGGAAGCCGAGGGCCTGCCTCGCCCGCCGCTGCCCGGCGACATCGGTCAGCGTATCTACGACAACGTCTCCGCTCAGGCCTGGCAGCAGTGGCTGATGGAGCAAACCCGCCTGATCAACGAATACGGCCTGCACCTGGCCGACCCCAAGGCGCGCGAATTCCTCACCGAGCAGATGGAAGAGTATTTCTTCGGCAGCGGCGAAACCGCCGAGACCCACTGGGTGCCGCCGGAAGAGGGGGGCGGCAACGGCGAATAGCGGCCCGTCTGCTTGACGGGGCAGAGCCCGATCGGTTTAATACCGCGCTCTGAACGGCGATCGCCATCGCCGGATACCCTGGCCGGGTAGCTCAGTTGGTAGAGCATGCGACTGAAAATCGCAGTGTCGGTGGTTCGATTCCGCCCCCGGCCACCATTTAATTCAGAGGCTTACTATCTTGGGCCTCGAACCATCCTCCCGCGACTGTGCCGAATTTGTGGCCTCGATCCGGCACGCTGCGTCCCGGAGATGATCCGCCGCTAGATGTGCGTAGCGTAGAACCATCTCATAGGACGACCAGCTGCCGAGTTCCATCAGCTCCTGCAGGCTGGTGCCGCTTTGTACGTGCCAACTCGCCCAGGTGTGCCGCAGGTCATGCCAGCGAAAATCCTCGATGCCCGCTCTTTCCAGTGCATTGCTCCATGCGCGGGTTGAGCATCGTTCCACTGGCTGCCCTTTGTAGGTGAACACGTAGACCGAATCCCGGCCCATGCGTCGCCGTAACACCTTGACCGCGTCAGCGTTCAAGGGGACCGCAATGGCTCTGCGAGCCTTCGTCTCGTCGTGGTGAACCCAAGCAACCTGCCGCGCCATATCCAGCTGGTCCCAGCGCAGGAAGCTGGCATTGCGTTGCCTTAAGCCGGTCGCCAGCGTGAAGGCCGCCAGGTCGCGCAGGTGAGGCGGCAATTCGGCCAGTAGCCTTGCCGCCTGTTCCCGTGTGATCCAGCGCACGCGACGCCGCCGCTCCGGGAAGAGCCGAACCTTTGGCACGGTGTCGACCCACTCCCAGTCATCCCGCGCACGACGCAGGATGGCGCGGAGCAAGGCGAGCACACGATTGGCTGTCGCATTGCTGGTGGCCGCCCGTTTGGCTTCTCCGATCCGCTCGACCAGATCGCGATTGATCTGCGAGAAGGTCAGATGGCCCAGGTACGGGTCCAGCCAGCGCAGGTTTGCAACATCCCGTTCGTGACTCGCCTTGTGCCCGGTTTCCTGCAACCAACGGATCACCGCTTCCTGCCATGACCGTTCCGGCTTGACGCCGAGGCGCTGGATTTCCCAATACCGGGTTTTCAGCCGGTCGTGGTATTCCTGCGCCCTGGCGCGGTCGGAAGTCTTAGCAGATCGGCGTATGCGTTCTCCGTCGGGTGCCGTGAACCGGATCCACCAGACAGTTCCACGTCGGTAGAGTGACATAAGCATTGCTCCTTGCTGATGCCACTTGACGACGCCTGCCCATGGCCAGAGTAGAGCGCCCTCAGATAGTCAGCAAGATCGGATTCCAGAAAGACCCACCGCTTGCCTGGTTTGGCAGCGCGCACGCGGCCTGTTTTGGCGCGACGGCGAAGCACGGCGGGAGACATGTGGAGGAAGCGCGCGGCTTCCTCCAGGGTCAATGTCCGCTGCCCGCTCACTTGTTCAGTCTCCGGTGAGCATTACGGACGGCTTCGGCCTGCCGGTACTCGGACCGCTCCCGCGTCTCGCCGTAATCAAGGCCGTAGGTCTTGGCCTTGAGCGCAGCCTTGTCGAAGGCCATCTCGTTGACCGTCAGACCGGTGAAACCGCCGAGCCCGCCGTAATGGTCCCGTAACCTGCTATAGCTCGCATGCAATGCCTGATCGATGTCGGTGATGCCGTGCGCCGCCATGTAGCTAGTGAGCAGACTGAAGAAGCGCGTCAGCAGCGCCTCTTCGGACGGGGCGTTACTTACCCGGACTGGCTTGGACGGTAGGGCGACTGATCCGCCCCACTCAACGGCGGCTAGCGCCGACCACAGGGGATGCAATGGCCAGCGCGAGCGGGTGCTGTCTGCTTCGTTGGGGACCGACAGCCGCAACCACTCCAGCATCGCGTATGACCAGAGCCCGCCGATATTGCGGAGGAAGGTGGGGACGGCCAGCGCCGAATGCGCCTTGAGCTGTTCGCGCTCGAACTGGAACTCCAACCGGTAGACGGGTTCCGGTGGTTCCCAGCCTGCTTGGTGCCAGAAGGCTTTTAGGTAGTGCTTGCCGCTGGACTCGATTTCCAGCGTCTTGTCGTAAAGGCGGGCAGACAGATCCCCACCGAGACCGATCGACCAGCCAGACAGCCGCCTGCCGACCGTGTGCCGGCTGATTTTGGTTGCCCGCGTGACCCATGCGCCTTCGTCCCAATCGGACAGCGAGTAGGGCGTGGTGAAGTCCACAAATACGTCCGCCCGGCTGACCCGGACCGCGTCCTCTATCGTGCCCAGCGCTTCGGTGATGCGTAAGAACTCGAGTGCGGCCTGTTTGGGTGAGGTGGTAGCCAGATAGTCGCTGCTGATCTTGGCGTAGGCCAGCGGTAACGAACCCGAGTTAGTGCCCGCTACCTGTATCCGATAGGCGTGATCCTGCAGCACGTACTTAAATGTCCTGCTGCCGGTAGCCTTCACCTCGAACTGTCGCCCCATCAAGACGATAATCGAGGTGGCCGCGGTGGCAGGGTCCCGTGACTGCGCCGCGGATTTGAGGGTACTCAGCTGGGCCTCTGATTCGGCGCTCAGCTGACCCTGTACAGACAGATAAAGGCTGTCGACGCCCTTCCGGAGCACGAGAGTATTGGCTCCCATGCTGTTTGCCGGTGCTGTGTTACTAGGTTCCGCACCGGCAGGCATAGCGCGCGCACGCGCCTGCGGCTGCGTGTGCGCGCTTTTGGCGCGAACGTCCGAAGCGGATTGATGCTCCTCAGATTCATTCACTACTGACTCCTGCAGTTGAAAAGGAGTCAGCAACTTATGCAGTCGTCATTAGTGCGACGAGGACATTTTCTCCGGGAAGATTTTCTTAAGCTTGGCTCTTCGATTCTGTACGTGCCGCCAGAGGCTACCTGCGGGGTCTTTGCCCGTGTCTGGATAAAACCGCGTTTCCTCGATAAACAAGGCAGCGGCCCGACGTTTGCTCAGTGACGGTAGCTGCCTGGCGAACATAAGCAGCATTAGGGAGGCGTTAAGCCGGGAGAGATCCCGCTGGTCCTCGCGCTTTGGCGGTTCGATTAGCGTCTGGCCAAGCCTTCGGAAGAACCCGTCATCCTCAGTTAGCCCGGCGGTGGCAAGTCGCTGCCTCGCAACCGTCGATGAAAGCACAGCGGGGTCATAACCGATCGCCTTGAAGAGCCAGGAGTCATTACCGGACCTTGCATAAAGCAGCATCTGATTGATGGTTTGATGGTCCACAATCAGAGCCTGTATGTTTCGGTCCAACGCTATTATCAGCGGCGCGAACGTGCGCAGAGCCACGAACTCGAATGCAGGCGCGAATGCCTTGGCCACTGAGATCCGAGCAAACGTGGGAGGCGGCGTTAGGTGAGAGGCGGCGGCAGCTATTCCTATCGTCGGTGTGCAGGCAGCGAGTGCAAGCCAATAAAAGCGCCGGGAACTCAATTCATAGTAGTGCGTCCAGCTGCCAGGTCTGGTTTTGCTCTGCCAACGCGC
This sequence comes from Salinisphaeraceae bacterium, assembly GCA_040222795.1. Lineage (GTDB taxonomy): Bacteria > Pseudomonadota > Gammaproteobacteria > Nevskiales > Salinisphaeraceae > Spectribacter. The sequence continues at coordinate 199,763 of JAVKCJ010000035.1, read as the reverse complement.
AAACCGCTCTGGTGGCTTGTTACGCACTGCCTCACGGATCGAATTTTGATCCGCCCTGAGCTCATCTAGTAGGGCTGACAACAGTCTAAGTATAGAACCCCACTTCTTCACCCATTCCTTATCTTTCTTCCCAAGCGCCGGATCGAGAACCCCATTAGGCATAGAGCTTCCTTGTCAACCGTCGCCCTCAAAAAGCACTCGACTGGGGCAAGGGCGGCCCCCAGTAAACCGGCAGATCAAGAGAAATATTGCTAACGACTTTTCTCTGGGTTTGAGTACTTTATAAAATCCACCATCCTTTTTATTTGGACGCGCAAGTCTAACTGGCTTAAATCAGCAGAAAAGTTCTCAGCTATGTATCTTGAGACTTTCACTTTCGGGGCTTGCGTAGATTTCCCGCCTTGCGTCTTCACCCGTAAAACATTTTCGTATGCTGAGAACTTTGACGTAGCTGTCGCCGATGGGTATACGGACCGGAGCGCCTCCTGAACCTGACTCCTCGGAAGGTAGTTTTCAATCTCCCTGCCCTTTGTGACCCAAGAGTGTCCCGGTCCAGTATTAAACTCATCGCGCAGGCGCGCTTTCGTCTTGTTAATGCGGCCTCCCTTTTTGTTCCTATCGCTATCAATAACAAGCATTCCGCGCCGATTTAGCCTCCTCAATAAGATAAAGTCATCGATAACGACATCCATGTCCAAGCCACTAAGATGCGATGCAATGCGACCTCCATAAAACATTATCGCGTAATGTATCCCTTCTAAATATTCGGGAGCTAACGAGTTAAGCCAGTGATTGATGTAGATTCGATCTGACGGCCCTTCTACCCAAATAACGCAATTAGCCTGTAGCAAATCCGATGGGTGATAGCCCAGTGCCTCACAGACCGTCGATCTCTCACTATCCGATGTTACTCGCGAACTTATCGATTGCCCATCTCTAAGCTCTAGATGGAATATCTCCGCGTCGGCACAATCCATTAAGGAAGCCGAGTGGGTAGATATGAAGTATTGATTAGAGGTTGAGTTCCGTAGGTAATTGACGAACTTACGTTGAAGTACTGGGTTCAAATGTATTTCCGGCTCCTCCATGCATACGACCGTGTTGCTTAACACTGTGGAAGCAGCTGCCAGTATGATCACCTCGTGAATGCCGGTGCCGAGGGATTCCAGAGGCAAGGTCTTACCGTCCATCCGCACCAATATCGTCGCCCGGTCGTGCGGAATGTTGATCACCGCCTCGGCATTCCCGGTGACGTTTTGCAGGAATTGATTAATCTTGTCGAACTTATATCGATCATCTTGTTCGTGAACTCCGGGGTCCTGTAGGCGAGCCAATCGCTCAATAAGTCCGACCCCACTAAAGTCGTTCTCATCGAAGTCCTGTATCTGAACGCTTCGGATAGCCGGGATTAAGACTGTGCTGGCATTTGGCCAAGAAGGTGACAGTGCCTTCACCGTCTCTGGAAACCAGTTACGGTCCCGTGAGCCGCCTTGACGGCCAGTGAGCGCACCCCAGGCCTCCCGCAAATCGGCGTCGCCTATTTCACGGAGGGCTTCTTTCCAACCGTTTAATAGGGGCGCCCTCTGGTTATCAAATTCGAACCAAGCATTTTCAGTTCCATCCCTTTGTGCTTTAGCCGCTAATATCTTCTTTAAGCTGTCGTAGATTTGGGGGCGGAGATTAATTTCGTTGGTTTCGCCAAGGTAGTCTTCGATATCTTGGGTGTCGTCGGAGCCGAAATCGACGCCGTCCGCCGCCATGCCGAATATGAAATCCGGATGAGATGGCTGGTGCTTATCGAGCGCGTCGAGATTGATAGGCTTGGCCCGGCCTGGCGCGGTGGCCGGCACGACCTCATTCAAGAGTCTAAGAATATTAGACTTACCACAATTGTTTTGACCTATAAATAAATTAATCTTCGAAAGGTCAGGGAAGTATTGAATGCTATGACCGAAACTTCGGTATCCACCTACAGCAAATGACTCAATAATTGCGCCTTTAGCATTCATAAAATATCTCAAAGCAGCTGATTCAAGTCCGAGGCTAGTCAACCAATGTAGTTGCGGTGAATAGATATACCAGTTGATAGTGGTCAAGTGTGCCAAAGACGTGCTCAATTGAGCGAGCCGGTAATGCTATTGAGGCGTCAGACAAGTACGAAAATAAATGGGCCGGCGTCGTAAGTGGCGGTTTTAGTGTCTAGAATCGGGGTGCCATCAAACTGAAAATCGCAGTGTCGGTGGTTCGATTCCGCCCCCGGCCACCAGTTTCCCCGCTTCGCCCCTAGCGGCTTAATCGCCGCCCGGTGCTAACGTGGCCTCTCACCACCGCCGGCCCGGTTGATGGCAGGCCTGTCGCGCCAAGAATGGCTGATCTCGCAGCGGAATTACGAGCGGATTACCCGGGTCTGAAACTGCCGGATACGCTGCATCTGGTGACCGCCATTAACGCGGGCTGCGGGGCCATGGTGACCGGCGAGAAGCGACCCTCGGTCGCATCCGCCCGAATGCCGGTGCTGGTCCTGGATCAGATCGAGGCCGGCTAGCCAACCAGGACGATATTGCTCTGCGCTCCCTTGCGCCGCAGCGCATGCAGTTCCTGCAGATCCGGGTCGTCGATCCAGGCGAGGGCGGATTCGCGATCCGGGAAGCTCAGGACGCCGGCGATGTCCGGTGCCGGATGGTTGCCCTCGAGTACGGTGGGCTGCGGGGCAGCAGCTTCTACCTTGCCGCCGTGGCGGGCGAGGGCTTCGGCGGCCTTTTCGCGGTAGGCGGCCAGGGCGTCGGCGTCGGTGACGTTGAGTTGCAGCAGGGCGTAGACCATGTGGGCTCCGGGTTGTACCGCCTGGGTGGCGGCGGTTTGCGGAATCCCGGATGCTGACACAGTGATTGAGGATTGACCCTACCCGGCTAGACCGGCCGTCTTGCTCGGGTGATCACGGCCTCGTTCGCGCTATTTACCCGGGCCGCGCGGCTTTGGCTTCTTTGCCTTTTTCGCCTTCCTGGGCTTACCGGCCGCGGCCTTCGGCTTGCGCCGAGGTTTGTCGGAAGGCTGCAGGGCGGGGCTGTCGGCGCGGGAGATGGCCAGCTGCCGGTTGGCCACCCACACGGTCTTGAGGTGGCGGAAGATTTCGCGCGGCATGCCGGGGGGCAGTTCCACCAGGCTGTGATCCTCGCGGATGTCGATGCGGCCGATGTGCTGGGCCTCGACGCCGGCTTCGCTGGCGATGGCGCCGACGATATTGCGGGGTTCCACGCCGTGCTCGCGGCCCACTTCGATGCGGAAGACTTCCACGCCTTCGGCCACCGGGCGGGTCTTACCGTCCTTGCGGGCTTTCGGTTTGGGGCCGGTGGCCGGTGAGGGTGCGCGTTCGTCACGCGGCCGGTCGACCTTGCCGGGCTTGATGAACAGCGATTCGCTGCCCTGGGCCATGCGGGCAAGGGCAGCGGCCACGTCGATCGGGTCGGCGTTCTCGCTGGCGACGTATTCCTCGATCAGGGCGCGGTAGTTCTCCAGCCCGCCGCCGGCCAGGGAATCGGTGATGCGGGTGGCAAATCTCTGCTTGCGCTGTTTGTTGACTTCCTCGACGCCGGGTAGGTCCATCGGCTCGATCGGCTGACGCGTGGCGCGTTCGATGGCCTTGAACAGATGCTTTTCCCGCGGGGTGACGAACAGGATCGCGTCGCCCATGCGTCCGGCGCGGCCGGTGCGGCCGATGCGGTGCACGTAGGCTTCGGTGTCGTGCGGGATGTCGAAGTTGATCACGTGGCTGATGCGGTCCACGTCGAGCCCGCGGGCGGCCACGTCGGTGGCCACGATGATGTCCAGCTGCTTGTTCTTGAGCCGGGCGACGGTGCGTTCGCGCTGGGCCTGGGCGATGTCGCCGTTCAGGGCCGCACAGGCGTGGCCGCGGGCGGCCAGGCGTTCGGCCAGATCATCCGTGGCCTTCTTGGTGCGGGCGAACACCAGCATGGCGTCGAAGGGTTCGGCGTCCAGCAGACGGGTCAGGGCCTCCAGCTTGCTGGCGCCCACCGCGATCCAGTAGCGCTGCCGGATGTTGGTGGCAGTACTGGTTTTCGACGCGATGGTGACTTCCTGCGCGTTCTTGAGATGCGTGCGGGCGATGCGCCGGATCGCCGGCGGCATGGTAGCGGAGAACAGGGCCACCTGCCGTTGCGGCGGGGTCTTGCCCAGAATCCATTCCACGTCGTCGATGAAACCCATGCGCAGCATTTCGTCGGCTTCGTCGAGCACCGCCCAGCTCAGGTTATTCAGCTTGAGGGTGCCGCGCTTGATGTGGTCCACCACCCGGCCCGGCGTACCCACCACCACGTCCACGCCGCGTTTCAGGGCCGCCAGCTGCGGCTGGTAGCTCTGGCCGCCGTAGATCGGCAGCACATGGAAGCCGGGAATGGCGGCGGCATAGCGCTGGAAGGCCTCGGCCACCTGGATGGCCAGCTCGCGGGTCGGCGCCAGTACCAGCGCGCCCGGTGCCCGGCCGCCGGCCGGCAGGCGCGACAGGATGGGCAGCGCGAAGGCGGCGGTCTTGCCGGTACCGGTCTGGGCCTGGCCCAGGATGTCCTGGCCGGCCAGCAGCGGCGGGATGGTGGCGGCCTGGATCGGCGTGGGCGTTTCATAGCCGACCGAATTCAGCGCGCGCATCACGGCGTCGGACAGGCCAAGGTCCCGGAAGACGACCGGGGTATCGGGGTTGTTCGGGGGCGAGGTCATGACGGGCCTGTAGCGGCGGGGCGCGCGATCGGCACCCGGAGAATGGCCGCGAAGAAAGGCGGCCTGCGGCGCATAGTTTAATACGAAGCCGGTATCGGCGGGGCGGAAGAATGGCTGAGGGTTCTGCGCCGACGGCGAATCGGCCTCAATCCGCCAGTGGCACCTTCACGCTGACCGCACCCCGCAGATCGCCGGCCGCGTAACCGACGGCGCGGCCGTGCGGATACTGCTCGTCCAGCATGGCGCGGATGTCCGGGCCGATTTCGTCGCGCGGGCCGTGGCAGGTGGTGCACACGGGTTGGGTGCCCAGTGCGCGCAGGTGGCGGTAGTAGCGGCCACCGGGCTCGCGCACCGTTTCGCTGCGCGTCATGCCGTCCAGCGTTTCGCCGCCGGCCTGACGCTGGCGGAATTCGGCCAGCCCCGCCTGCTCCCAGGCGTCCGGGGTGCCGAACAGCGGGTTGCGCACCCGGGTACCCACGCGGGTGACGCGCCAGCCACGGTCCAGCGCGAGATCGCGGTAAATGCCCGGCGCCACGTCGCGGCATACGCCCACGGCGGCGGCCGGGCCGTCTTCCTTCATTGCGGTAGTCAGCGCCGTCTTGAACTCCTTGAGCAGCGTGGCGACGACCTGTTCGACTTCGCGTTCGAGCGCATCGTTATCGTCGGCACTGGCGATGGTGCAGATGATCATCAGCACGGCGGGCAGCAGGATTCGCATGGCGGGCAGGCCTCGCTTACAGGAAGGGGTAAGAGTATGCGGGTGCGTAGGCCGGGTCGGCCAGTGCAGCCAGGTCGCGCCCGGTGTTTTGCATCGGTAGGGTAGCCGGGAACGCCGAGGGATCATGAGGTCGGCAGCCGGTACGGCCTGCTGCGCGGCGCCAAGGGGGAATCATGGACAGGCAGACGCCGGGCCGCTGTCTCGTCGCGGGGCTGCTGTTATTGCTGGTGCTGGCCGGGAGCTTGGCGCATGCCGCCAACGGCTATTTTCTGCACGGCTACAGCGCGCAGCAGCGGGCGCTGGCCGGTGCCGGGACCGCCGGCGCGGACGATGCGTTCGCCGGGTCCATCAATCCCGCACTGCTCGCGGACATCGATGACCGGCTGGATCTGGACCTGAGCCTGTTAGTGCCCATCGGCACGCTCAACGTCGTCAACGAGCCGGACCTGGAGCCGGGTACAGGGGCCGGGTTGTTCCAGATGAATCCGACGGACCAGGCGGGGCGCCGGTTCGGCGGCAACGAGGGGGCGAACAAGTATTTCCCGATCCCCGGCGTTGCGTTTGCCCGCCGCGTCGACGAGCACTCCGCCTGGGGCTTGGCCATTTACGGCAACGGCGGCCTGAATCCGAAATTCACCCGCGGCAGCGGCGGCTTCGCCCAGGGCGATGCCACCAATTTGCTGCCGGTGGCCGAACGCTGCGAGGGCATCTTCGGTGGCGGCGGCAACATCGGCCGGCCCGGCGTGCTGGGGCTGTGCGGCAACGGCTCGTCCACCACGCTGGTCAACCTGACCCAGCTATTCGTGGCCACCACCTACGCCCGACGGTTCGGTCGGCTGCGGGTCGGTGTCGCGCCGCTGTTCATGGTGCAGCGCTTCGACGCCTCCGGGCTGGGGGCCTTCGCGCGGTTCTCCCAGAATCCCGACCGCGTTACCGAGAACGGCAAGGACTACTCGTTCGGCCTCGGCGTGCGGGTGGGCATGGCCTACGAGCCCACGGCCTGGCTGCGGCTCGGGGCGTCGTACCAGACGCGCACGCATGTCACCGAATTCGACAAGTACCGCGGCCTGTTCGCCCGGGATGGGGCGTTCGACGTGCCGTCGAGTTTCAACGTCGGCATCGCGCTGACCCCGGCACCGCGCCATCGCTTGCTGATCGACTACCAGCGCATCAATTTCAGCAACGTCGCCGCCCTTGGCAACCGGCTGCGGCCGAACCGGTTCGTCAACGGCTGCGTGCGGCCGGTGCTGCTGGGCGGGCCGGTGGATTTCGACACCTGTCTGGGCGGCGACAACGCCCCCGGCTTCGGCTGGCGCGACGTGACCGTCTACAAGTTCGGTTACGAATACCGGCAGGGTAGCCTGACCTGGCGCCTGGGTTTCAGCAACAACACCCAGCCGGTACGCAGTTCCGACATTCTGCTCAGCACGCTGGCCTTCGCCGTCAACGAGTATCACTACACTGCCGGCCTGAGCTGGCGCTTCAGCCGGTCCTGGGGGCTGGACGTGGCCCTGGCCTATTCCCCGGTCAATCGGCTGGTGGGCAAGAACCCGCTCAGCCATATCGAGGGCGGCGTGGCGTCGATCGTCGCCGGCGGCGACAATTTCGGCATCGACCCGCGGGATCAGGATATCCAGGGCGAGTTCTATTTCCTGGAAGCCACCATCGGTCTGAACTGGCATTTCCGGTAACCGGGCGGCCGGCCGTTTCGTTGTAGGATTCGGGATCACCGAAAGGCCGAGTCACATCCCATGAAATACCCCGGCACTGTTGTCGCCGCCCTGCTGGTCGCCGGATGCGCGGCCACACCTTCGTCGAATGCGCCCGCGCAGGCGGCCGACCCGGGTAAGTCCGCCGGGGCCGCCGGAACGGATGCGCAATCGACGGAGCCGGCACGCGAGTCGTTCCGGGACTGGCTGGACGGCTTTCGCAGCGAGGCGCGCAATCGCGGCATTGCGGACGCAACGCTGGCCACCGCGCTGGATGGTGCCGAGTTCCTGCCACGGGTTATCGAACTGGACCGCTCCCAGCCGGAGTTCACCCGGCAGATATGGGATTACCTGGATACCGCGGCGTCGGATACCCGCGTGGAAACCGGCCGCAACCGTCTGGCCGAGCACCGTGACGCCATAGAGGCGGCCGCCTCGCGTTACGGTCTGCGGCCCGAGATACTGGTTGCCATCTGGGGGCTGGAAAGCAACTACGGCAGCAACTTTGGCGACACCCGCACGGTGGATGCCCTGGCCACGCTGGCCTACGAGGGCCGCCGCCGCGACTTCGCCCGCAAGCAGTTGTTCGCGGCGCTGGAGATTCTGGACAGCGGCGACATCAGCGCCGACCGCATGCGTGGGTCCTGGGCGGGGGCCATGGGCCATACCCAGTTCATCCCCACCAGCTTCCAGGCATACGCGATGGACGGCGACGGCGACGGCAAGCGCGATATCTGGGGCAGCATCCCCGACGTGATGGCCTCCACCGCTCACTATCTGGCCGAGGCCGGCTGGGACACCGGCGACCCCTGGGGGCTGGAAGTGCGGCTGCCGGAAGGCTTCGACTACGCCAGCGCCGACGGGCGCACCCGGCAGTCGGCCTCGGGCTGGGCCGCCGATGGCGTGCGTCCGGCGTCCGGCGGGTCGTTGCCGCAACTGGATGACGCCGCCATCATTACCCCGGCCGGTGCCCGTGGTCCCGCATTTCTGGTGGGGCCGAACTTCCGCACCATCCTGCGTTACAACAACGCCACCAGCTATGCGCTGGCCGTGGGCCGGCTGGCCGATCGCATTGCCGGCGCCGGTCCGCTGGTCGCCGAGTGGCCGCGCGGGCTGGCGGCGATGTCCCGCGATCAGATCGAGGAAATGCAGGGATTGCTCAACGATGCCGGCTTCAATGCCGGCACACCGGACGGCATCATGGGGCCCAACACCCGTGGCGCCCTCAGACAGTTCCAGGCCTCGATCGGTCTGGTCCCGGACGGCTTTCCCACCTTTGCTCTGCTGGAACGGCTGCGCCAGACCGTCGCGGAGTCTTAGCCCGGCCAGTGACGGACCCGGACGTGATCGTGCTCGGCGGCGGGGCCGCCGGGCTGATGTGTGCCATCGAGGCCGGCAGGCGGGGGCGCCGGGTGCTGGTGCTGGAAGGCAGCAACCGGGTCGGCAAGAAGATCCTGATGTCCGGCGGCGGCCGCTGCAACTTCACCAACCTGGATGTCACGCCGGAGAACTTTCTCTCCGCCAACCCGCATTTCTGCAAGTCAGCGCTGGCCCGCTACACCCAATGGGATTTCATCGCGCTGGTCGAGCGTCACGGCATCGCCTGGCACGAAAAGGAACTGGGTCAGCTTTTCTGCGATGACTCGTCAAAGCAGATTGTCGCGATGCTGCTGGCCGAGTGTGAGGCGGCCGGGGTGCGAATCGAGGTACGTGCCGATGTGGGTTCGATCACCCGGCTGGCGGAAGGCGGATTCCGCGTGCCGACGGCGTTGGGGCCGTTCACGGCGGAATCCCTGGTGGTTGCAACCGGCGGTCTGTCGATTCCGAAGATGGGCGCCAGCGGTTTCGGCTACGAGCTGGCCCGCCAATTCGGTCATCGCCTGCAGCCCACGCGGGCCGGGCTGGTGCCGCTGACCTTCGAACCGCCGGAACGCGACCGCTACGCCGATCTCGCCGGCGTGGCGTTACCCGCCGCCACCGAAGCCGGTGGCCATCGCTTCGATGCCGGCCTGCTGTTCACCCACCGCGGCATCAGCGGGCCGGCGATTCTGCAGTTGTCGTCCTACTGGCAGCCGGGCGACACGGCCATGGTGGACCTGCTGCCCGACCGCGACGCCGAGGCCTGGCTGACCGAACGCCGTGCCGCGCGTCCGGATGCCGGGCTGCGCAGCGTGCTGGCGGAGGCGCTGCCGCGTCGGCTTGCCCAGCAGCTAATCGAACTGGACCTGCCCGACCGACCGTTGCGGCAATTGCAGCCGGCGGATATCCGTGCGACGGCCACACGCCTGCATGCCTGGCCCTTCTCGCCCGCCGGCACCGAGGGGTATCGTACTGCGGAGGTCACGCTCGGCGGGGTGGATGTGGACGAAGTGTCGTCCAGTCGCTTCGAGTCGAAGCTTGTGCCGGGGCTGTTCTTCATCGGCGAAGTGCTGGACGTGACCGGCCATCTGGGCGGCTACAACTTCCAGTGGGCCTGGGCCTCGGGACATGCCGCGGGCCAGTTGGTGTAGGCCTGCTAGAGTCGCCGCATGACCGCTTCCGCCAGCCAGCGCCCGGCCTGGATCCTGCCGGTAATCGTCCTGTCGCAGTTCGCAGCCACCTCGTTGTGGTTTGCCGCCAACGCGGTGTTGCCCGATCTGCAGGCGGTGTTCGATCTGCCGGTAAACGCGGTGGGGCTGGTGACCTCCGCGGTGCAGTTCGGATTCGTCGCCGGCACGCTGGTATTCGCCATCCTGACGGTGTCCGACCGCTTCCCGCCGTCCACGGTGTTCCTGGTCTGCGCGCTGCTAGGGGCCGCCTTCAACGCCGGAGTGTTCGTGGTGGCGGAGGGATTGTGGCCGCTGCTGGTGCTGCGCTTTGCCACCGGCTTCTTCCTGGCCGGCATCTATCCAGTGGGGATGAAGATCGCGGCCTCCTGGTACGCCGAGGGGCTGGGCGGGGCGCTCGGCTATCTGGTGGGGGCGCTGGTGCTGGGCACGGCGTTTCCGCATCTGATCGAGGCGCTGGGCGGCGACCTGCCCTGGCGCGCGGTGATGGCGTCGGTGTCCGGGCTGGCAGTTGCCGGCGGGCTGGCGGTTTATCTATTCGTGCCGGCCGGGCCCCATCTGCCAGGGCCGTCGCCATTTGATCCGCGCGCTATTCCGCAGGCCTTCGCCGACCGCGATCTGCGTTCCGCGGCCTTCGGCTATTTCGGTCACATGTGGGAACTGTATCCGGTGCTGGCGTTCTTCCCGGTGCTGCTGGCGCTGCATATCGACCTGGTCGGGGCGTCCGGTGTAGGGGTGTCGCTGTGGTCTTTCCTCGCCATTGCCGCCGGGACGGTGGGCTGCATCGGCGGGGGGATGCTCTCGCGGCGGCTGGGCAGCGCCCGCGTGGCCTTCGTGCAGCTGGCCTGTTCGGGGGCGGCCTGCGTGGCCTCACCCTGGCTGCTGCAGGCACCCACGCCGGTGTTTCTGGCGTTCCTGCTGTTCTGGGGGATGACGGTCTCCGGCGACTCGCCGCAGTTCTCCACGCTGGTGGCGGGCAGTGCGCCGCGGCGTTCGGTGGGCACCGCGCTGACCTTCGTCAATTCCATGGGTTTCGCGATCACCATCGTCAGCCTGCAGTTGGTGGAACTGCTGCGCCACGTGGTGCAGCCGGACTACATGATGTGGGTACTGATACCGGGGCCGGTGATCGGGCTGCTGGCGATGCGGCGGTTGCTGTAGAACATTTCTACCCTCTCCCCGGCCCTCTCCTGCCGGCGGTAGGGGGGGCTTAATCAGGCGCCGTTCAGCACCAAGCCGGCCAGGAAACCGCCGGCGACAATGGCAGCGGCCAGCACGATCAGCCAGCCGTCCCGCACCGACAGGGCGAGCGCCAGCAGGGCGATGGCCGCGGCCGGGACAACGGCGGCGAAGGGCACCAGTTCCAGCGGAATCATGCACAGCGCCAGCAGCAGGCAGGCGACCGCAATCAGCCGCGGTGCCGGTGGCCGGGTCAGCGATCGCAGCCGGGGATGCAGAAAGCGGTCGATACGCCGGGTGACCGGCGCGATCTTCTCGTAGGCCAGGTCGAACTTCCTGCGTTCAATGGTGATCTCGCGCAGCCGCCGCGGCAGCCAGGGGTGACGCTTGCCCAGCGCCAGTTGTCCGGCCAGCAGCACAATAACCAGTGCCATCAGGGTGGGGACGCCAGGAATCACGCCGATGGGCGGCATCACGAACAGGGCGGGGGCCAGCAGCAGCGGGCCGAAGCCGCGATCCTCGATCGCCTCGATCATTTCCTGGATGGTGAAGTGGTCACCGTCGAAGTTGTCCCGCATGCGGGAAAGCAGCCCGGTGAGATCGTCGCGGTGGCTCATGACCGTGCCCCTGTGATGCTGGTCCGGCGCGGTCGTCCCCCCGACGCGCATGGTGCAACGATTGTGTGACCGGTGCCAGTCACCTCAGCCGGCGCGTTGCTCCAGTTCCTCCCAGCGGGCCAGGGCGGATTCCAGGTCGCGCTCGGCGGCGGCCAGTTTTTCGCCGGCGGCGCGGATTTCCGCCGGGTCGCCGTCGTAGTAGTCGGGACGGGCGAACAGGGACTGCAGCTCGTCGATACGCTGTTCGAGTTTCTCGATGCGCGCGGGCAGGTCGCGCAGTTCCTTGCGTTCGGGGCTGGACAGCGCCGGTTTCGGCGCCGCGGGCCGTGCCGGGGCCGCCGGCTTGCGCGCCGGGGCTTGCGTGGTTGCCGGCGCCGGGCGCTGACGCAGCCAGTCGCTGTAGCCGCCGACGTACTCGCCGACGTGGCCGTCGCCCTCGAACACCAGGGTGCTGGTGACGACGTTGTCGAGAAACGCCCGGTCATGCGAGACCAGCAGCAGGGTGCCGGTGAACTGCACCAGCAGTTCCTCGAGCAGTTCCAGGGTTTCGATATCCAGATCGTTGGTGGGCTCGTCCATCACCAGCAGGTTGGCCGAGCGGGTGAACAGCTTGGCCAGCAGCGCGCGATTGCGCTCGCCGCCGGATAACACCCGCACCGGCGAGCGGGCGCGATCCGGCGCGAACAGGAAATCCTGCAGATAGCTCATCACGTGCTTGCGCTGGCCGTTGACGGTGATTTCGTTGCGGCCCTGGCCGATGTTCTCGGCCACCGTGGCGTTGTCGTCCAGCGCGGCCCGGTGCTGGTCGAAATGCGCGATCTCGAGATTAGTGCCGGGCGTCACCGTGCCGGCCTGCGGACTGAGTTCGCCGAGCAGCAGGCGTATCAGGGTGGTCTTGCCGCTGCCGTTGGGCCCGACGATGCCGACCTTGTCGCCGCGCTGGATCAGGGTGGAAAAGTCGCGGATGATCGGCTTGCCCTCGTGGGCGAACGCCAGATCCTCCGCCAGTAGCACCCGCTTGCCGGCGCGGCTGGGGTCCTGCATGGCGATCTTCGCGTTGCCGGTGCGTTCGCGGCGCTCCCGGCGTTCCTCGCGCATCGCCTTGAGTGCGCGCACGCGGCCTTCGTTGCGGGTGCGCCGGGCCTTGATGCCCTGGCGAATCCAGACCTCTTCTTGCGCCAGGCGCTTGTCGAACAGCGCATTGGCCCTGGCCTCGTCTTCCAGCGCCTTGGCCTTGCCCGCCAGATACTTGTCGTAGTCGCCCGGCCACGAGGTCAGCCGGCCGCGGTCGAGCTCCACGATGCGGGTGGCCAGCCGCCGCAGGAAGGCGCGGTCATGGGTGATGAAAAGCAGCGCCCCGGGCCAGTCCAGCAGCATCTGTTCGAGCTGGTCGATGGCCTCGATATCCAGATGGTTGGTGGGCTCGTCGAGCAGCAACAGCTCGGGATCGCGCACCAGTGCCCGGGCCAGCAGCACCCGGCGCTTAGCGCCGCCGGACAGGGTGGCAAAATCCACTTCGCCGGTCAGCCGCAGGCGCGTGAGGGTGGCTTCGACCCGCTGGTCCATGGTCCAGGCATCGGCGGCGTCGAGCTTCGCCTGGGCCTCGCCGAGCGGGTCGCCCACATCCTCGCCCTCGCCCATGCGGTGGATCAGTTCGTGATACCGGCCGAGCAGGCGGCCGACGTCACCCAGCCCGCCGGCCACCACTTCGAACACGCTGCCGCCGACACCGGCGGGCACTTCCTGTTCCAGCCGCGCAATACGCAGGTCGCTGCGGGCCTCGATCTGGCCGTCGTCGGCCTGGATCTCGCCGTCGATGATGCGCATCAGGGTGGATTTGCCGGAGCCGTTGCGGCCCACGAAGGCCACCCGTTCACCGGCGGCGATCTGGAATTCCACCCCGTCGAGCAGGACGGTGGTGCCGTAGCGCAACTGGATGTCGCGAAGGTTGATCAGCATGAGCGGGGCATGGCGTGGCCGGCCGGTGCGCGGCCGCAAGGTGAGTCCGGCGCGCAGGATACGCCAGTGCCGGGCCCCGGGGCATACAATCGCGGCTGATCCGCACCAGGAGCCCTGACATGACCGATCCGCGCAGCGCCGGCCTCTGCCCGCAGCGTCTCGCCCGCATCCGCCCCGCGCTGGAGAAGCACGTGCACGAGCAGGGCATGGCAGGCGCAGTGACGCTGCTGGCCCGTCATGGCGACGTGGTGGACACCCAGTGCGTTGGCTATCTGGACCGCGAGGCCGGCCTGCCGATGCGCGAGGACGCCCTTTTTCGCGTCTATTCCATGACGAAACCCGTGGCCTGCGTCGCGCTGATGATGCTCTACGAGCGCGGGCATTTTCAGCTGGCCGAGCCGGTGGCGAAGTTCCTGCCGGCCTTCGCCGACGTGCTGGTACACAGCGACGAGGGACCCGTCCCGCCGGCCCGCCCGGTGACCATTCGTGATCTGCTTACCCATACCTCCGGCATCACCTATCACTTCCTGGAAAACGGCCCGGTGGAGGCGCGTTACCGCGAACAGCGCGTAGCCAGCGACAAGCCGCTGGCGGAATTCGTCAACGACATCGCCTGCCAGCCGCTGGCCTTTCATCCGGGCGCCAGCTGGCGCTACGGCTTTTCCCACGACGTGGTCGCGCGGCTGGTGGAGGTGATGAGCGGGCAGGCCTTCGGTGATTTCCTGCGCGATGAGCTGTTCCAGCCGCTGGGAATGGTCGACACCGGCTTCGGGGTGCCGGCGGACAAGCGCGAGCGCTTCGCCGCGATGTACGGCTCGCACGACGTGCTGGAACCGGAGGTCAGCGTCTCCGCCTGGTTCGGCGACGCGCTGGCCGGGAAGATTCGCCGCCTGGCCGGGTCCGATGACAGCCGGGAACTGGCGGCCGACCCGCCCGCGCGGGGCGGTCACGGGCTGGTTTCCACGGTGCGCGATTACCTGCAGTTCTGCCGCATGCTCGCGGGTGGCGGCAGCCTGGATGGTCGATGCTTCCTCGGCCGCAAGACGCTGGCCTTGATGACCGCCAACCACATCCCCGGCGAGCTGCTGCCCTACGAGATCGGCGGCATCACCACGCCCGGTTACGGCTACGGGCTGGGTTTCCGGGTGATGATGGACCCGGCCGCGGCCATGCTGCCCGGCAGCCCTGGCGAGTACGGCTGGAGCGGCGCGGCCAGCACCTATTTCTGGATCGACCCGGCCGAGGATTTCATCGGCATCCAAATGGCCCAGTTCCAGCCGCCCGGCATTCACCTGCTGGCGCCGGATTTTCGGGTGGCGGCCTATCAGGCGCTGTTGTAGCCGGCTCGCCGAGAACCCCTCTCCCGCCGGGAGAGGGGCCGGCGAGAGGAGAATCTAAACCGCCCGCCGCTGCATTTCCCCGATCATTTCCTGGAACTCCCGGAACATCTCGCCGCCGAGCATGCCGCCGCCGGTGGCAATCATCAGGATCAGCGGCAGCAGTGTGAGCACCATCATGATGATGGCCAGCACGCCCCAGATGGTGAAATAGGTCTTGAGCTTGGCCAGGGATCGCTGCAGCGCCACCGGGTCCGAGCCGGTTTCGGCCTGGCCGATGGCGCCGGCCGCCTGGATCAGCAGGATGCCCAGCCAGATTGGAATCCAGGCCACCAGCAGGCCGACGATGCTCAGCGCCATCAGCAGGCCGTAGAGCAGCGACAGAATGCCCAGGAATGTCAGCCAGCCCCGGCCGCGGGCCAGCGGCTGGCTGAGTGTGGCAATGGTCGGGTTGGTATCCATGCTTGTTCCCCCTTGCTCGATCGTTTGTCGAGCCTGCCCGCCGGTCGCGACAAGCACAAGTCGGCGCGGTTCAGCTGGCCGGGATGAACACCTCGCCGGCCATCAGGCATCGAGCACTGCGCGGCAGGTTGACCGCGGGCGCGATCCAGGCGCCGTCGCGGCAGACGACTTCGGCCCCCACCCGCAGCATCCCGGCCGCATGGCCGATGCGTCGGTCCGCCGGCGAGCCCGTGGCCAGATCGTGGGCCACGCTGCCGGGCAGGGCCGCGGCCACCGCCGTGGCCACCGCGCTGGTGCCGGGGTAGGCGTGATGCGGCCGGCCCATGGACAGCGCGCGGGCGCACAGGTCGATGTCGGCGGTGGCCAGTTCGCGGCCGGTGTGCAGCCGGTGGTCGGCCTGCGGGCCGATCAGATGCAGTTTCGGCGTGGCGGGCCGGCGGCGGGCGGCGTCCTCGGGCGAGTCGGCCAGGCCCAGGGCCACGGTGGCGTGATCGCGCAGTTGATTCAGGCGCGCCAGTCGGTTGGCATCGGCGGCCAGCTCGGCCGGGGTTTCGGTGGCGGTTAGGCCGAGGTCCGCCGCGCGCACAAACACCGCGACATTGCCGGCGTGAATCAGCGTGACCTCGATCTCGCCGAGGCCGGGGACCTCCAGCACGTCCACCGGCCGGCCGGTGGGCAGCACGCCGCCGTCGGCCTCGCCCCCGGCGTCGGCAAAGCGCAGGTCGATGGCCGCGCCGGGAAAGGCGACGCCGTCCATGGTGAAGTCGCCGTCCACGCGGGCAAGCCCGTCGGCCACCGGCACGTCGGCCTCGATGCGCTTGCCCAGGTTGGCCTGCCAGATGGCCACGCGGCTTATCGGTTCGGTGGCCGGGACCAGCCCGCTATCGATGGCAAACGGCCCGACCGCGGCGGTGAGGTTGCCGCAGTTGCCGGACCAGTCGATCACCGGTTCGCCGATGGCGACGTGGCCGAAGCGGTAGTCCACGTCGCAGTCGTCACGCGCGCTGCGGTCGACGACAACCACCTTGCTGGTGGACGAGGTCGCCCCGCCGAGACCGTCGATCTGGGTGCCGAAGGGGTCCGGACTGCCGATGGCGCGCAGCAGCAGGGCGTCGCGTTCGGCGGGGTCGGTTGGCAAGTCCCGGGCGTGGAAGAACAGGCCCTTGCTGGTGCCGCCGCGCATCCAGACGGCGGGGATGGCGCGCTGGCTCACGCGGCTACTGTAGGTCCAGCGCCACGGCCTTGAGGGCGTCCAGGTCGACGATCTCCAGCGCGGCCTCGTGGGTGGCGGCCAGCACCACCGGCGGCGCCGCGCCCGCGGCCCGGGCTTCCTCCCAGCGGGCGGCGCACAGGCACCAGCGGTCGCCGGGTTTCAATCCCGGAAAGCCGGGGCCGGGGCTGGCCAGGTCGTTGCCGCGCCTGGCCGTGTAGTCGAGGAATTTGCGGGTCATTTCCGCGCACACCACGTGGCGGCCGATGTCTTCCGGGCCGGTCTCGCAGTAGCCGTTGCGGTAGAAACCGGTCACCGGCCGCAGGCAGCAGCCTTCCAGTGGCTGGCCCAGGACGTTGCGGCTGCCGTCAGGCACGATCGGCGCGGATGCCAATGCCCGGAAGCCGGGCCGAGCGCGAGCCCGGCAGCGGCTGGTTGGCGGCGTCGTGATAGGTGAACACCGCGGAGAGCTTGCGTTCGTCGGTGGTGTTGCGCCCGGCGGCGTGGAACACCCCCGCGTGGAAGAACAGCACGTCGCCCGGCGCCAGTTCGGCGGTGCGGGCGGAGGCCAGCAGCGCCAGGTTGTCGGCCCGGTCCTCGCGCAGGAAACGCGCGTCGTCGACCTGGTCGGCGGAAAACGCCATCCGGTGCGTGCCGGGCAGCAACTGCATGCCGCCGTTGGCCGGGTGCTCGTGGCCCAGCGCCAGCCAGGCGTTGACCAGTTCCGGCTGCTCGAACGACCAGTAACGCAGGTCCTGATGCCAGCCGGTAGCGCTGGAGTAGGCCGGCTGCTTGGTCATCACGCAGTTGTGATGACAGCGCGTCAGTGCCAGATCGTGGCTGTCCAGCAGGGCGCCGACCATGGCGGTGACCGACGGATCAAGCGCCCAGTCGGCAAGCCGCGGATGACGATCGTAGGCCTGCAGCAGGCGGCGCACGGTCTGGCCGCCGGGTGCGCCCCTATCGGCCGGCGCGCCGGGGTAGGCCACGTCGGCCTCGTATTCGACCGGGTCCACGGCGCGTGCCAGGTGATCAAGCACGAGCTCGCGCAATGCCACCACGCATTCCGGGTCGGCCATGCCGCGCACGATGGTGTAGCCGTCGCGGTCGAACTCGGCCCGGTGGTGGTCGATCGATCGGGTATCGGCGATCAGTGCGCTCATGCGCGTATTTTAACGCAGACCGGCGTCAGGCCACCGCGTGATGCGGCGGGGCCGGCGCGCCGAAACCGTCCAGGAACATCGCGGTGGCCATGTCGGCGGCCCGGGCCGGGTCGCGGTCCTTGCGGCGGGCGAGGCTGCGGCCCATCTCGAAGCCCACGCCGAAGAAGGCGGCGGCCAGGTACTCCACATCGGTGTCGGGAATCAGGCCGCGGTCGATGGCGTCGCGGATGTCATTCTCCAGCGCCCGCACCGACAGCCCCAGCACGCTCTGCTCGAAAGTATCCCGGACCATCGCGATGTTGCGCAGGATGCCCTCGTAGAACAGCGGATCAGTGGCAATGGTCTCGAACGCGGCACTGTAGGCGCCGTGCACGAACTCCCGCAGTGTGCGGGCATTGCGGCGGATGCCGGTCAGGCGCTCGGTGAGGCTGCGCATGCGGTCGTCGAGCAGGGCGCGGTAGACGCTGTCCTTGTCGGGAAAGTAGTTGTAGAAGGTGCCGGCGGCCAGCGGCGTGCGGCGGATGATGTCGCGCACGCTGATGGCATCGAAGGATTGTTCGATGAAGCAGTCCCGCGCCGCGGCCAGGATGGTGGCGCGGTTGGCCCGCTTGTTCTGCTCGCGTTTTCCGGTCATGACGGGGTTTGCCGGCGGCTGGCCGGGTGTGTAAGGGCGGCGAATAATCGCAATAATTGACACCTATGTCATGTTTTTTGCAAGCATCTCCGGACATGCCCGGTCCGTATTTGCACTATCAGTACGCATCCACGGAGTACAATCATGCGGCGACGACATCTGGTTCTGGGACTGCTCGGTCTGGGCGCATCGGCGGCGGCCATGCGGCTGGCGATCGCGGAAACCGGGACGGGCAGTGCCGACGACAAGAGCGAGTCCATGACCGACATCGACACCATCGAGAAGAGCGCCGCGGAGTGGAAGGAAATCCTCACCGAGGAACAGTTCTACGTGCTGCGCAAGGAAGGCACGGAATCCCCCGGCAGCAGCCCGCTGAACGCGGAGAAGCGCGAGGGCACGTTCGTCTGCGCCGGCTGCGAATTCCCGCTGTTCGAGTCGAAATGGAAATATGAATCCGGCACTGGCTGGCCGAGCTTCTGGTCCTATATCGATGGTCATCTCGGCTTCAAGCGCGACTTCAAGCTGATTCTGCCGCGTACCGAGTATCACTGCGCGCGCTGCGGTGGGCATCAGGGCCATGTGTTCGACGACGGTCCGGAACCCACCGGCAAGCGTTACTGCAACAACGGCGTTGCCTTGAAGTTCGAACCCGCCTGACCCGGCCGGCCCGCGATTGCGGCGGCGCAGCAGATGGGCGAGCATGAGCCGGTCATCCAACCCATTCGGTCGAACCCATGCTGACCATCGTCGGGCTGTCCGGCAGCCTTCGTCGTGATTCCTTCAATACGGCACTGCTCTACGCCGCCGCCGAGTGCATGCCCTCGCAAGCCACCCTGGATGTGGCCACGCTGGAGGGCATTCCCCTCTACCACGGCGACGAGGAAGCCGCCCACGGCATTCCGGATGCGGTTGCCGCGCTGAAGGACCGCATCGCGGCCGCCGATGCGCTGCTGCTGGCCACGCCAGAGTACAACAGCGCCATGCCCGGCGTGTTCAAGAACGCCATCGACTGGCTGTCCCGGCCACCCGAGGATCAGCCCCGTGTGTTCCACGGCCGTCCGGTCGCCCTGATGGGCGCAACCCCGGGCGGCAGCGGCACCGGCCTGGCCCAGGCGGCCTGGCTGCCGGTGCTGCGCGGGCTGAAGATGCGTCCCTGGTTCGGCGGGCGGGTGCAGGTCGGCGGTGCCGGCAACCTGTTCGACGACGGCGCGCTCACCGACGACGCCACCGCCAAGCAGCTTGCCGAGTTCATGGCCGGGTTCGTGGATTTCGTGCGCGGCTGATCCGGTCACCCGCTCCGCCGGCCGCGTCCGGCGGAGCAATATTCGGCTTTGCCGGCGGCCCCGCCGCCTGTGGCACTATCCGGAACAGGCGCCGCTAGCGAATCGCCCGGGCGCCGGAGGGTAGTGCTCATGAGCTCGGCCACCGACAAGCTGCCGATCACCTCGGCCGCCGGGCTGCCCGGCCCCCGCGGCCTGCCCCTGCTGGGCAACGCGCTGGAATTCCGCCCGTCGGTGGCCCACCAGGTGGTGGAACGCTGGGCCCGCGAATACGGCCCCTGGTTCACCTTCCGGATCGGGCCCGAGCGCTTCGTCGGCGTGGCCGACCCGGACGCAGTGCGCACGCTGCTGATGCAGCGGCCCGCGCAGTTCTCCCGCACCCGGCGCATCGAATCGACCATGCGGGAGATGGGCATTGCCAACCTGTTCTCCGCCGAAGGCGAGCAGTGGCAGCGCTACCGCCGCGTCTGGCTGGCCGCCATGAATGCCCACCGGGTCAAGCCCTTCTTCGAACGCATGGTCGGCATCACCGAGCGTCTGCGGCAACGCTGGTTGCAGGCCGCGACCGAGGGCCGCACCGTGGACGTGGTCGACGACCTGATGCGCTACACCGTCGACGTGGTCACGCTGTTCGCCTACGGCCACGACGCCAACACCCTGCAGCAGGGCGACGACATCGTGCAGCAGCATCTGCGCCACGTGTTTCCCGCCATCAACCGGCGCATCAACAGTCCCTGGGCCTACTGGCGCTACCTGCCGCTGCCCGCGGACTGGCGTCTGCGCCGCGCCCTGCGCGGGCTCAACGAATTCGGCATGACCCGCATCGCCGAGGTGCGCGAACGTATGGCCGCCGACCCGTCCCTGCGCGATGCCCCGGACAACCTCCTGACCGCCCTGATCGCGGCGGGGCAGGCGGACGAGGACCCGTTCACCGACCACGACATCCTCGGCAACACCCTGACGGCACTGCTGGCCGGCGAGGACACCACCGCGCTCAGCGTGGGCTGGATGATCCACGAACTGGCCGGCAGGCCCGAGCAACTGGAACGCCTGCGCGCCGAGGTCGACGCCGCACTCGGCGACGCCCCGCTCTGGACCGACCCGGACCAGCGCGATGCTTTCCCTTACCTGGACGCCGTCATGCAGGAAACCATGCGCCTGCGCCCGGTGGCTCCCATCCAGGGCATGACCGCGAACGAAGACGTGGAACTCGGCGGCCGGCACTTCCCGGCCAGAACCAACTTCATGATGGCCATGCGGGCGCTATCCCTGAACGAAGAGATTTACCCCGAGGCGCAGACATTCCGCCCCGAACGCTGGCTGGAAGGACGGGACACCCACTTCACGCAGAAGCCCCCGCACCCCTTCGGCGGCGGCAAGCGCACCTGCCCCGGTATGAACCTGGCGCTGCTCGAAATCCGCTCCGTGATCGCTATGCTCGTGCGCCATTTCGACTTCCAGCCACCGCCCGACGCCCGCCCGGTGGAGGAACGCTTCGCCTTCACCATGCGCCCGGAAAATCTGCGGATGCAGATGCGGCTGCGTGCCTGACCGCCGCGGGCCAAGCTGTCCCGCGTTTTTTATTAGCACAGTTGTTCCGACAAGCGCCGACCTGCTAACAACGGTACCGGGGGTGAAACTGGCCAGCCGCGGCGCGAGGGTGGGCCATGCCGCACATCGATCCAAATTATTCAGCTGTGCCACGTCTCACGCGCCGCGATGCCGGCAGGTCCGCCGGGGTAACGGCAGGTAAAGGCGCTCTAGCGAAAAAGGGCTTTGCCCCTTTGCTCTGAACTCGAACGTTATACCTAATTACTGCTATGGCAACTGCAACGATTAAGCTGTTTTTGGTTCATGGTGATCCGAAGCGCCTTCGTACCGCTGAACTCTCCAATTGGAGCGGCAAGTCTGTCGCTGCTCCGCGAACTGATGTCGAGGGAGTCCTAGACCGAGAGGAAACGTTTCAATCCGGAGTGTATTTTCTAACGGGTACTGATCCCGAATCCGGTAAGCCCATGATTTACATTGGTGAAGCCGAATCCATTAAGGATCGTATCAGGGCGCACCTATCGAAAGATTTCTGGAATCAGATCGTCTATTTTGTAAGTAAAGATGAGAATCTAACGAAATCACATATTCGGTATGTCGAAGGTCGGCTTATCGAGCAGGCATTTCGTGCCAATCGGTGTATTGTGACCAACGGACAAGCCAGCGGAGCTAAGCTCCCGGAGTCAGACCGCGAGGATATGGAGGTATTCCTGCAAAAGGTATATCAGCTTCTTCCAGTCCTGGGCGTTGAGCTGTTGGTGCCCGTCTCAGGGCCCCATCCCACTGGGAGCGAAAAACAGGGCCTCCTTCACTGCGATATCAAGGGACTAAAGGCCCAAGGCTACTTGGTCCCAAACGGATTCTTGGTGCTAAAGGGATCCGAGGCAGTCCATAGTGAACGTCCATCCGTTGAGAAATGGCCGTGGCCTAGAAACATGCGACAGAAATATTTGGAGGAATCTGCACTTCTCGATAAGGGCGATAGGCTTGAATTTGCAACGGATATCGAATATTCAAGTCCTAGCGCTGCAGCTGCCGTAATACACGGTGGCCATGCCAATGGATTGACGGCTTGGAAAACCTCGAAAGGTCGAGCTCTCAAAGATATGGAATCCGCATAACAAGAGACTCACTGCCGGGCCGCGTAACTGGTCATCAGGTTGCGGTAGTTGGGGATGTGCTGAGAGAACAGGGCACCAAGCCCCTCGATGTCGTTGCGCCAGTCGCGATGTAGCTCCCCGGCCATGGCGAACCAGTTCATGAGCTGCACGCCGGCCTGCTGCATGCGGAGCCAGGCGGAATGGCGGGTGACCTCGTTGAAGGTGCCGGACGCGTCTGTGATCACGAACACCTCGTAGCCTTCCTCGATCGCCGATAGCGCAGGAAAGGCCACGCACACTTCGGTGACCACGCCGGCGATGATGAGCTGCTTCTTGCCGGTGGCCTTGACCGCGTTGACGAAGTCCTCGTTGTCCCACGCGTTGATGTTGCCGGGGCGGGCGATGTAGGGGGCGTCCGGGAAGGTCTCGATCAGTTCCGGCACCAGCGGGCCGTTGGGGCCTTCCTCGAAGCTGGTGGTCAGGATGGTGGGCAGGCCGAAGTACTTGCCGCAGGCGGCGGTGGCCAGCACGTTGTTCTTGAACTCGCCGGGCGAAAAATCCTGCACCAGCGAGATCAGCCCGGACTGGTGATCCACCAGCAGCATGGCGGCGTCGTTCTTGTCCAGACGGCGATATTGGTAGTCGGTAGTCATGAGAATCCCTGGAATCGGTGAATTGCAGGTACGACTGTGCCGGCATTGCGCGATCGCGGGAAGACGGGTTACTGCAACGCCGTGTTCGCGGTGGACGAACGCCGGTGTCAAATCTTCTTCAAAGTTCGCTGCAGGTACTCGACCAGCGCGCGAACCTTGCGCGCCGGCTGGCGCTGGTATGGATAGAGGGCGTGGATGCCGTAATGCTCGGGTTTAGCGTTGGGTAGCACCGCCACCAGGCGGCCGTCGGCCAGGGCATCGGCGAGGATGAAGCGGGGCAGCAGGGCCAGGCCCAGCCCGGCGAGCACGGCGTCGCGCATGGCCTCGCCGTTGTTGACCACCAGCCGGCAGGTCATGGGCACGTGCCGGGCGGGCCCGTCGTCGCCATGGAATCGCCAAAGCTCGGTGGCGGCGACATGGGTGTAGCCGATGGCCGGGTGCTGCGGCAGCTCGTCCAGGCTGGCGGGCAGGCCGTGGGTGTCGGCGTAGTCGCGACTGGCGACGATCACCCGCTCGGCGGTGCCGAGCTTCCGCGCCACCAGGTTGGAGTCGCGCAGGTGGCCGATGCGGATGGCCAGGTCGAAGCCGCCCACGGCGATGTCGGCAGCGCGGTCGTCTAGGTCCAGGTCGAGTTGCAGGCCGGGGTGATCGCGCAAAAAGGCGAACAGGGCGGGGCCCAGAATCAGGGTGGAGAAGCTCATCGGCGCGGTGATACGCAGGCTGCCGCGCAGGGCCTGTTCGTCGGTGGCCAGGTCCTCGCCCGCGGCCTCCAGTTCCGCCAGGGCCGCGCGGGCCCGGCGGTAGAAGTCGCGGCCGGCGTCGGTGGCGGTCATCCCGCGGGCAGAGCGGTGCAGCAGGCGCACGCCGAAGGCGGCTTCCAGCGCGCTCACCCGCTTGCTGACCACCGACTTGGTGCGCTGCAGGCGCCGGGCGGCGGCGGAGATGCTGCCGGTTTCCACCACCCGCAGGAATGCTTCGATGTCGTCGAGGGCGTACGCCATCGTTGCATCATAACGAACACCGCGTTCGCGGTGACGACCCTTGCTCGCCGCCGGTTCGCCCCGATTATGATGGCCAAAGCGAACGCAGGAGAACGCCATGACCACAACCACCGAGATCAACGATGTGAGCACGCCGCGCCCGGTGACCCGGGTGATCACCGGCCAGCCCACCACCGAGGGCGGCGGGGTCAATCTCACCCGCGTGCTCGGCCAGCCGGCATTGTCCGAGCTGGATCCGTTCCTGCTGCTCGACGAATTCCGCTCGGACGATTCGGCGGACTATCTTGCCGGCTTTCCGGAGCACCCGCACCGCGGCTTCGAGACGGTGACCTACATGCTGGCCGGGCGCATGCGCCACGGCGACAACCACGGCCACAGCGGGGTGATCGGCCCCGGCGGGGTGCAGTGGATGACCGCCGGCCGCGGCATCGTGCATTCGGAAATGCCGGAGCAGGACGAGGGCCTGATGTGGGGCTTCCAGCTGTGGGTGAATCTGCCGGCAGCCGACAAGATGGGCGAACCCGGTTATCAGGAGCACGCCGCGGACGCCATTCCGGAGGTCGGCCTGCCGGGCGGTGGGGAGGTCCGGGTGATTGCCGGGCGTTTCGGCGATGCCGTGGGCCCGGTGGCCGCGGCGGCGACCGCGCCGGTGTATCTGGACGTGCGACTGAATGCCGGCGAGACGTTCACGACCGCCGCGCCGGTCGGCCACAACGCCATGCTGTATGTCTACGACGGTGCGGTGGACGTGGCCGGGCAATCGCTGACCCGCGGCCAGTTGGCGCAACTCGGCCAGGCCGCCGGCAGCGAGGACGGCGTGGCATTCACCGCCGGCGACGATGGTGGCCGGGCGCTGCTGATTGCGGGGGCGCCGCTCAACGAGCCGGTGGCTCGGTACGGGCCGTTCGTGATGAACCATGCCCACGAGATCCGCCAGGCGGCGCTGGATTTCCAGGCGGGACGGTTCTGAGATTCCGAGCGACGCACCCCCTCACCCTGATCCTCTCCCCCGTTGTCGGGGGAGAGGGGATGGTGGTGATCGGCCTTTTCGTTCGGTCGCCGGGGATGGGGCTATGGCTGGGTTAAGCTTGCGGCAGGAGGTGGACGCATGAGCAACATCGAACCCCAATGCCGGCTGTCCGATTCGCGGGACTGTCCCGCGGCCGCGGATGCGCCGGTCAGCGAACTCATCCCGGCGCGCGAGGCGGTGCTCGGCAAGGACATGGTCATCCGGCGCGCGCTGCCCAGCCGGCACCGGCGCATGATCGGGGCCTGGTGTTTTCTCGACCACGCGGGGCCGGCGGATGTATCGGCCAATCCGGTCGATGTGGGCTCGCATCCGCACATCGGGTTGCAGACCTTCACCTGGCCGGTGTCGGGCCAGTTGCTGCACAAGGATTCGCTGGGTAGCAACCAGGTCATCGATCCGGGGCAGGTCAACCTGATGACCGCCGGGCGTGGGATCACGCATTCCGAGGAATCCCCCGAGGGCGGCCCGGCCTGTTTCGAGGGGGCCCAGCTGTGGATTGCCCTGCCCGATGCCCATCGCCATATAGAACCGGCGTTCGAGAACTATCCTAAGCAGCCGCAGTTCGACCGCGACGGCTTTCGCATTACCGTGCTGGCCGGCGAGGCCTTCGGCGAACGGGCGCCGGCGCGCATCTATTCGCCGCTGGTCAGCGTGGACTTCACCACGGACGGCGACGCCGCCACCGACCTGCCGCTGCGTAGCGATTTCGAGTACGGCCTGCTGGTGCTGCAGGGCGAGCTGACGGTCGCCCGTCAGTCGCTGGTGCCGGGGCAGTTGCTGTATCTCGGCCGCGGCCGGGAATCCCTGCCGGTGCGGGCCGATGGCGCCGTCCGCGTGCTGCTGATCGGCGGCGAACCCTTCGGCGAGGAGATTCTGCTGTGGTGGAATTACGTGGCGCGCACGAAAGCCGAGATCGCCGAGGCGGACGCGGCCTGGAAGCGTCATGATGCGCGCTTTGGCGAAGTGCCCGGTTACGCTGGGCCGCCGCTGACATCGCCGGCGCTGCCGTGGCGGTAGGGTGATCTGAAGGCGGCTTGAAAGCCGCCCTACTGGCGGAATCGGCCGGGCCGCCTATTCGGTTTCGACCAGTACGCTCTGGTCCACGCCTTTGGCATCGCGACTGGTCCGGGTCCAGATCTCCGTGCGGCCCAGCAGCGATATGCCGATGTAGCCGCGCAGCTTGAGCTTGTCCGGTTCCGCCAGTTCTATCCACGCGGAATAGGATTTGCCGTTGTTGGGGTCATAGGCCTCGCCGTCTTCCCAGCGGCCGTCGCCGTTGTATTCGAAGCCCTTGAGAATGCGGATGCCCAGTATGGACCGGTCGCGTTTCGCCGGGTCCGGGTTGTTCACATCCTTCTCCGGGCCGTCGTTGTCGCCGCTACCGGGCGGCTCGCCCACGGTCTTGCCGAAGTACGCCCCGTTTTCCTCGAAGATCTGGATGTAACCGTCCTCCGCGGCGGTCAGCCAGACGCCGGTGATGGCGTCCGCCTCGGGCTGGGCGCTGGCGGCGGTGGCCAGCGCAACCAGCAGGGCGGCGACGAGAGGCATCGGCTGTCGGGTGATCAATGCGGTCATGTGGGAGTGCGGCGGTTTCAATGTCGATGCCGATATTCTAGCCTGCGGCCAGTAGCCCGCATCATCAATCGCCCGTCAGCAGGAGTGGCCATGTCCAATATCAGCGTCGAAACCCGGGGGCACGTGCTGTGCATCGGCATCAACCGGCCGGACAAGCGCAACGCGTTCAGTCTGGATATGTATCGGGACATGGCGGCGGCCTATGGCCGGCTCGACCGCGATCCGGAACTGCGCTGCGGCCTGCTGTTCGCCCACGGCGACCATTTCACCGCCGGTCTGGATCTGTCCGAGTGGGCCTCGGAGTTCGCCGCCGGCCGGTTTCCGCCCATTGATGACGACGCCGTCGAGCCTTTCGGCCTGGATCCCGACAACCGCCTGAGCAAGCCGCTGGTGGTGGCCACCCAGGGCATCTGTTTCACCGCGGGCATCGAGTTCATGCTGGCCGGAGACATCCGCGTGGCCGCCGATAACACCCGCTTCGGCCAGATCGAGATCAAGCGTGGCATCTACCCGGTTGGCGGCGGCACCATCCGTTTCATCCAGAGCATCGGCTGGGGCAATGCCATGCGCTATCTGCTGACCGGCGACGAGATCAGCGCCGACGAGGCGCACCGCATGGGCCTGATCCAGGAGCTCACGCCGGTGGGCCAGCAGTTCGACCGCGCCTTCGAGATTGCCCGGCGGGTGGCGGCCCAGGCGCCGCTGGGGGTGCAGGCCACGCTCAAGAGTTCGCGGCTATCGCTGGATGCCGGGGAGCGCGCCGCCATCGAAAAGCTGCTGCCGGACCTGATCCCGATCATGAACAGCGAGGACGCCCAAGAGGGTGTGCAGTCGTTCGTGGAGCGGCGCGAGGCGGTCTTCAAGGGGCGCTGATAGACTGCCGCCAAGGCATTCCGGTGGGATGGCAGTCGCTGCCCGCCTCGTCAACAAGGAACCCCAATGGCCGACGAACCGCTGATCGCCGTCTTCGTCGATTTCGAGAATCTGGCGCTGGGCGTCAAGGACGTGCCCGGCGGCGATTTCCAGATGGAACTGGTCACCAAGCGTCTGCTGGAAAAGGGCCGGATCGTGTTCAAGCGGGCCTACTGCGACTGGACCCGCTACAAGAACACCATGCACGCGTTCCACGCGATGGGGGTGGAGATGATCGACATCCCCCAGTCGCGGGTCTCCGGCAAGAACAGCGCGGACATCCGCATGGTCGTGGACGCCATCGACATGTGCTACGCCAAGAGTCATATCGACATCTTCGCGTTGGTGTCCGGCGATTCCGATTTCTCGCCGCTGGTATCCAAGCTCAAGGAGAACGACAAGCGGGTGATCGGCTGCGGGGTGAAGTCGTCCACCTCGGACCTGCTGGTGGCCAACTGCGACGAGTTCATCTACTACGACGATCTGGTTCAGACCGCCCGCAAAAGCGGCTCGCGCCGGGCCAAGCGCGGGAACAAGCCGACCGACAAGAGCGCCGAGGCGCGGGAGAAGATTCTCGAGATCGTGCAGTCGCTGGAGTCGGACTACGACCCGGTGTGGGGCTCGCAGATCAAGCAGACGATCAAGCGCGTCTACCCCAGCTTCAACGAGACCCACTACGGCTACAAGGGCTTTTCCGAACTGCTGCAGGACGCGGAAAAGCAGAAGCTGCTGGCGCTTGAATACGACGCCGACCGCGGCAACTACAAGGTGCGCTCGATCTGACACCGGCTGGCCGCTTGAAAGCGGCCCTACGCAGGAATCGGGTTATTTCGCCAGCCATTACCTCGAGGTAGGGCGCGATTCATCGCGCCGGCTCACCTTTGCCACGAAAAAGGGCCCGCAGCGCGGGCCCTTTTGATTGCCGTTAAAGGCGCCGTGCTTACTCGATAACGCCACAGGCAATCCGCCCGCCGGCGGCGCCGGCCGGAGGTTCCGTGGGATCGTTGCCCTTGGCATGTACGACCACGGCCTTGCCGCGAACCACGTCCAGTGACAGGCCTTCCAGGGTGATCAGTTCATTATCGCTGCCGGTGTCGGCCACGTTGAACTCGCCCAGATTGCCGTGGATCACGTCGTCCCCGTCGGTGGGGAACTTGAGATGCGGGCCGGCGGCCTGGGCGTTGTCACCGCAGTCGCCATTGGCGTGCACATGGAAGGCGTGCTTGCCGGCGCTCATGCCGCTGGCCTCGGCGTACACCTGGATATCTTCACCCATCGCGGTGAACTCGACCTGGCCGCTTACGCCGCTGCCATCCACTTCCTCGAGAGTGGCGGTCACCGTGTTGTCGCTGGTGGCGGGCTCTTCGGCCATCGCCTCGTCGGCGGCATCGTCCATGTCGTCCATGGCTTCGCCGGCATCCTCCATGGCCTCTTCCGCGGCTTCGGCAGCGTCATCGGCCGCCTGTTCGGCGGTGGCCTGGGCGTCTTCCATGGCCTCTTCGGCCTGTTGCTGATCGCCCTCGCTGCAAGCGGTGATGGTGAAGGCGCCCGCGCAGAGGGCGGCGATCATCCAGAGATTACGCATTGTCCTGGCTCCCGATTGGTTCGAGCTTGGCACGGTGCGCGCTGATGCGCGTCACCAGGTCCCCGTGATTTTCGAGGCCGGAGAATAACACTCCGTAGTTGTCCTGCAGCCAGTTGCCGAAGGCCTGCGGGTCACGTTCCCCCATCAGACGGGCCAGCGCCGCGGTGTGTTCGCCGCCACCGGCGGCGGCCTCACGGCGGACGATATGGAATTGGGAATCCACGAATTCACGCGCCTGGGCGTACTCGGTATTCGGGCCTTCCGTGGTGGCGTCCGAGCTCTGGGATGTGGTGTCGGTGATCTGTTCCAGCGCCTTGGCGGCGGTATTGGTGGTGCTGGTGATGGCGCTGCAACCGGCCACGAACGGCAGCGTGAACAGCAGGGAAAGAAGTACGCGTTGCATCGGCTTGTCCTCGCGTTGGGTAGATCCCGAGTCTAGCCCTGTTGAGCGGTCCGCGTCGAAGGAATTTGACCGGAAGGGAAGGATGCCCGATTTTCGGGGCAGGATTTCACTGCCGATCTGCCATGGACGTCCTGCGAACCCCCGACGAATGCTTTGCTGGCCTGTCCGGTTACCCATTCGAGCCCCACTACGCCACTGTTGGCGATCTGCGGCTGCACTACCTGGACGAAGGCAATCCGGATGGCCCCGTGGTGCTGCTGATGCACGGTGAGCCGAGCTGGTCGTACCTCTACCGCACCATGATTCCCCCGCTGGTCGACGCCGGCTGCCGGGTACTGGCGCCCGATCTGATCGGCTTCGGCCGCTCGGACAAGCCGGCCGCGGTGGCCGACTATAGTTATCAGCGCCATGTCGACTGGATACTGGCGTGGCTGCGGCAGCTCGATCCGGACCGGGTCACGCTGTTCTGCCAGGACTGGGGCTCGCTGATCGGCCTGCGGCTGGTGGCCGCGGAGCCGGAACGGTTCGCCCGGGTGTTCGTGGGTAACGGCGGGCTGCCCACCGGCGACGAAAGAGTGCCGGCCGCGTTCAAGCTGTGGCGGGCGTTCGCGTTGTACAGTCCGATCTTCCCGGTCGCCGGGATCATGCGCGTGGCCACGCGCGCGCCCATGGACAAGGCCACGGCGCGCGGCTACGCGGCACCGTTTCCCGACAAACGCTACCTGGCCGGCGCCCGCGCCTTCCCCGCGCTGGTGCCGATCACGCCGGACGACCCGGCCAGCGAGCCCAACCGCGAGGCGTGGACGGTGCTCAGGCAATTCGACAAGCCGTTCCACACCTGCTTTTCCGATGGCGATCCCATCACCCGCGGTCTGGACCGTGGCCTGCGCCGACGGGTGCCGGGCGCGGACGGTGTGGAGCACACCACCATCGAGGGGGCTGGCCACTTCCTGCAGGAGGACAAGGGACGCGAAATTGCCGCCTTCATGCGGCGGCAGATGGGTTGTTGAGCAGTGGTCTATCGGCTGGAATCGTTACCGAGTTCCGGGTCCCGATCTACGCCAGCGCCTTCCAGAGCGCTCTGAACTGCGTCGCCGCGCGCGACCGGGGTGCGGAACAGGCGACCGGCGCCTGGTATTCGCCCATGCGTTCCACGTCCGCCGAGTAGCCGATCCACGCAGCCGGCGCGTCGCGCATGATGGCCGGTGGGTCGTTGAGCATGTCCCGGTGCAGCCGCTTGCGGCGGTCGACCATGGAGAAGAACGGCTGCACCCTGGCGGCCTTGCGGCCCTCCTTGCCGGCCAGCGTTTCGATCTGATCCAGCGCCCGGAGCGAAAGGGGACTGGGCACGACGGGCACCACCAGGGTATCTGCCGCCCGCAGTACGGCGGTGGCGAGGCTGCCGAGACCTGGCGGGCAGTCGAGTACCACCAGTGTGTAGGTCTCGGAGAAGGGTTCGATCAGGTCGGCCAGCCGTTTCTTGCTGCCGGAGGCGGCTCGCAGCAGGGCATCCATGTGGCGGAAACTGGTGTCGCCGGGGATCGCGTGCAGCCTTTCATGCTGGGCGGTCCGTCGCACGAAGCGCCCCAGCGGGCGGTCGCCGTCCACCACCTTACGGGCGGCCAGTTTGCGGTCCGTGTCCACCTGCAGATACCAGCTGGCGGCTGACTGCGGGTCCAGGTCCCAGAGCAGCACGTGCTCACCGGCCCGGGCCGCCTCCCAGGCCAGATTGACGGCGGCGGCGGTCTTGCCGACGCCGCCCTTGGCGCTGTGCAGGGCCCAGGTTCGCATGGCTGAAGGCTCGCGCCGGAATGTGACAAAGAGATGACAGCCCTGTTTCAGGGGCCACCGCGCCGGGCGGTGTTCAGTCGCTGGCGGTCAGCTTCAGCCCGATCACCGCGATGATCAGCAACGCCAGACAGAGCAGTCGCGCGGTTTCGCGCGGTTCATCGAACAGCAGCATGCCCAGGACGGTGGTGCCCGCCGTACCGATACCCACCCACACGGCATAGGCGGTGCCCAGCGGCAGGGTGCGCACCGCCAGCGCCAGCCCGTACAGGCTCGCCACCATCGCCAGGCCGGTGAGCAGGCTGGGCAGGGGGCGGGTGAAGCCGTCGGTGTATTTCAGCCCGATTGCCCAGGCAATTTCGAACGCCGCCGCAATGATCAGGATGAGCCAGGCCATGATCCGGCAAGGATGACGCCGTGCCCCGGATTTGCAAGCGCTGCGTGGCTACTCAATCATGCCGCTATGCGCGTGGCACTGATCAGCGACACCCATGGCCATCTCGACGACCGGATTGCGGCGGTTCTTAACGATTGCGACCGGATCGTGCACGCCGGCGATGTGGGCGCCGGGGTGGCCGACATACTTGCTGCGCACGAGCCGCCGGTGACCGTGGTAACGGGCAACAACGATTCGGCAGACGCGGGGTGGCCGGTCTCGGCCGAGCTCGATCTGCCCGGCGGCCGGCTGGCGGTCATCCACGGCCATCAATGGCCGGCGGCCCGACGTCATCACCGGCTGCGTGCCGCGTACCCCGACGCCCGGGTGGTGGTCTGCGGGCACAGTCATCGGCAGGTGGTGGATCAGGACGAGTCCCCCTGGATTCTCAACCCGGGCGCCGCCGGTCGCACCCGGACCTACGGTGGCCCCGGTTACATCATTCTCGACGCCGACGCGCAGGGCTGGCGGGTCGACGCCCGGCAGTTGCCCCGCCAGCCGTGATGCGGTGGGCCGGGCTGCTGGGGCTCGCGCTCTGGTGTCTGGCCGGCGCCGCCGAGCCGCCGGCGCTGACGCTGGCTGAGGATTATTCGCAGGGTGTCGATGTCGGCGATTACTGGGTCAGCGAAAAACTCGACGGGGTTCGCGGTTACTGGACCGGCGAGCGGCTGATCACCCGCGGTGGCCATCCGGTCAATCCGCCCGACTGGTTTGTGGTCGGTTTCCCCGACGTGCCCCTGGACGGCGAACTGTGGCTCGGCCGCGGCCGTTTCGCCGAAATCTCGGGCATCGTGCGTACGGAGGAACCCGTGGATGCCGAGTGGCGGCGCATGCGCTTCATGGTGTTCGATCTGCCGGCGCACGGTGGGTCGTTCACCGAACGGCTGTCGGCGTTGAACGCGCTGCTCGGTGACCTCGACATCGACTGGCTGCAGCCGGTGAGACAGTTTCGGGTGGCCGACCACGCCGAACTGCAACGGCAGCTGGAGGCCGTGGTAGACCGCGGCGGGGAAGGGCTGATGCTGCGCCGGGCCGATTCGCTCCATGAAAGCGGTCGCAGCGACGATCTGCTCAAGGTCAAGATGCATCAGGATGCCGAGGCCCGCGTGATCCGGCACCTGCCGGGCGACGGCAAATACGCGGACATGATGGGCTCTTTGCTGGTGGAAACCCCGGACGGCCGACGCTTCCGGCTGGGTACCGGTTTCACCGACGAGCAGCGGGCCGACCCACCGCCGGTGGGAACTTGGGTAACCTATCGCTTCAACGGCTTCACCACCAACGGACTGCCACGATTCGCCCGCTTCCTGCGCGTTCGTCCCGGTTACACACCGCCCTGATGCGCCGGCTCGCCGCCGCGGGTCTGATACTGCTGGTCGGCGCCTGCAGCAGCACGCCGGATCACCGCGTGCCGGCGGTGCGGGTGTCCGACGCTGGCGTGGCGCTGGACGACACCGCCGCGGTACGCGAAACCCTGTATGCGCAGCTGGATGACTGGCGTGGCACGCCCTACCGGCTGGGCGGCATGACTCGCGAGGGAGTGGACTGCTCCGCCTTCGTGCTGCGGGTGTTCCGGGACGCCTTCGGTATCCGGCTGCCGCGCACCACCGAGTTGCAGGCCTTCGTCGGTCAGCCGGTGGAAGATCACACCGCCGGGGATCTGGTGTTCTTCAAGACCGGCTGGAAGCAGTGGCACGTGGGGATTTACGTGGAGGAATACCGGTTCGTCCACGCCTCGACCAGCCAGGGCGTGATTCTCAGCGACCTGCGCAATCCCTACTGGGCCGGCCACTACTGGCACACCCGCCGTTTACGTGTGGATTGACTGCCCCCGACCGCGGGGCCGGGGGCAGCTAGACCATCAACTGCCGAGGGCGGGTCAGTAGGCGCCCGAAGCGCCCTGATCCACGTTGTCGACGACATCTTCTTGGTGTTCGGATGCCGGCATTTCGCCGGCCGCACGCTCACCTTCGCTGCGCTCGGCACCTTCGGCCTTTCTGGTCACACCTTCGGTCGCTTCGGCCTGGTGCTCGCTGGCCGGCATCTCGGTTTCCTTGTCCCGATCACCGGCCCAGGCAGGGCTGAGGGCCAGGGCGCCGCCGAACAGCAGGGTGGCAATTGTGGTGGTGATGGCACGTTCGTGCATAAACATGTTGGCGAACCTCTCTTCAGAAGCGAATGTCGGTTTGCCCTCGTACACCGGTGACCCTGCTGACGAGCATCAAGTTTTAAAGGGGTGAGCCTTAGACAATATCCAGCGGATGCTTGCGGGTGGGCGATGGAAAGGCCGCATTCAGCGCCGACAGGGTATCGTCGTCGAGCGTGAGTCCGGCGGCGCCGGCGTTGTCGGTCACGTGGGCGAGCGTGCCGGCCTTGGGGATGGCTATCACATCCTGGTCGCGCATGACCCAGGCCAGCATCAGCTGCGCGGGACTCATGCCGGCTTCGGAGGCCAGCCGCTGCAGGCGCACATCCTGCAGCGCGCCGCGGCCCTGGCCCAGCGGGCAGTAGGCCATGACCGGCAGCGCCCGTTCGCGGCACCAGGGCAACAGGTCGTATTCGATGCCGCGCGAGCCGAGGTGGTAGAGCACCTGGTCGGTGGCGCAGGTGCTGCCACCCGTCAGGTCGAACCAGTCGCGCATGCCGGCCACGTCGAAGTTGGACACGCCCCAGCGGCGGATCAGCCCCTCGCGCTGGAGCTGCTCGAAACCGGCCAGGGTGTCGGCCAGCGGCACCCGGCCCGGCCAGTGCAGCAGATACAAATCGATGCAGTCCGTGCCCAAGCGCTGCAGGCTGGCCTGGCAGGCCGCGCGCATGCGCTTCGGATCGGCATTGTGCGGGAATACCTTGGAGACCAGGAACACCTCGTCACGGCGGCCGGCGATGGCCTCGCCTACCACCGTTTCGGCGCCGCCGTTGCCATACATCTCGGCTGTATCGAGCAGGGTCAGGCCGTGATCGATGCCGGCCTGCAGGGCGTAGACCTCGGCGGCGCGGGAGGCAGCGTCCTCGCCCATGTGCCAGGTGCCCTGGCCGAGTGCCGGGACGGCGGTGCCATCCGGCAGAGTGACGATTGCGGTCATGAGCGATCCTGAACTGCTTCGCGCGGTTGCTCGGGGCGGGTGGCCAGATACAGGCCGACGCTGGCCAGTGTGACTGCTACCAGCAGTGGCACCCACCAGGTCGTGACAGTCAGCCACACGATGACCCAGCTCAGCGCCATCAGGGATAGCGACATCAGCTTGGCGCGGCGGGAAATCACCCGGTGATCCTGCCACGCCACCAGCGCCGGGCCATAAGTGCTGTGTTCGCGCAGACGGCGGCGCAGCTCGGGCGAACTCTTGCCCGCGGCCCAGGCGGCCACGATCAGGAACGGGGTGGTGGGCAGTACCGGCAGTACTGCACCGACGGCCCCGAGTGCCACGAACAGCATTGCCACGCCTCGCCAGGCCCGTCGCGCCAGCGTCGACGGGGCACCGTCGTCGTCGCTCACGGTCGGTTCGCCCACGCCGGAAGTTCTCCGAATGCCACCCCGAATACCAGTGGCAGCAGGCTGTAGACCAGCGCCGTGATCAGCACCAGGAAACCGATGTTCAACCACAGCCCGGTGCGCGCCATCTGCGGCAGCGAGACATGGCCGCTGCCGAAGGCGATGGCGTTGGGCGGCGTGGCCACCGGCAGCATGAACGCGCAGGAGGCCGCCAGCGCGGCCGGCACCGCCAGGGTCAGGGGGTTCTCGCCCAGGCCGATGGCCAGTGCCGCCAGCACCGGCAGGAAGGCCGCGGTGGTGGCGGTGTTACTGGTCAGTTCGGTGAGCAGCAGGATGGTGGCGGCCGCGGCCAGCAGTACCAGCACCAGCGGTAGCTGATCCAGGCCGCCGAGCAGGTTGCCGATGTAATCCGCCAGCCCGGTGTCCTGGACCGCGGCCGCCAGCGACAGGCCGCCGCCGAACAGCAGCAGCACGCCCCAGGGCAGGTCGGCGGCGGCGTTCCAGTCCAGCACCGGCCGCCACGGCCGCGGCTGCGCCGGCAGAATGAACAGCAGCAGCGCCCCGGCCATGGCGATGCCGGCATCGGACAGCCCCGGTACGTAGGTCGTTATCAACGGGGCTGCAATCCAGGTTGCCGCCACCCCGCCGAATACCACGGCCACCGTGATCTCCGGGCCAGTCACCGGGCCGAGTTCGCGTCGCCGGGCGGCGATGGCATCCCCGCCTTCGGCCAGCGTGACGCCGCGCAGCGGGTAGCAGCGCATCAGCACCGCGAACACCAGCGGCAGCCCCAGGCCCACCAGCGGCAGGCCGAAGGCCAGCCACTGGGCGAAGCCGATCTCGACCCCGTAGGTCTCGCGGAAGAAGCCGGCGAGCAGGGCGTTGGGCGGGGTGCCGATCAGCGTGCCCAGGCCGCCGACGTTGGCGCCGTAGGCGATCGCCAGCACCAGCGCGGTGGCGAAGGCGCGGCCGCCGGCCTCGCCGGTGGCCGCCAGCCCGGCCACGCTGACCGCGATGGGCAGCATCATCATGGCGGTGGCGGTGTTGCTTACCCACATGGACAGGAAGCCAGTGGCGAGAACGAACCCCAGCACGATGCGTCGCGGTCCGCTGCCCACCGCGGCCACGATGGCCAGTGCCAGCCGCCGGTGCAGGCCGTGGCGCTGCATCGCCAGCGCCAGCAGGAAGCCGCCCAGGAACAGGAAGATGATGGGGTTGGCGTAGGGCCGGGCGGCGGCGTCGATATCGGCTACGCCCAGCAGCGGGAAGGTGGCCAGCGGCACCAGCGCGGTTGCCGGAATCGGGATCGCTTCGGTAATCCACCAGGTCGCCATCAGCAGGCCGACCACGGCGCAGTGCCAGCCGGCGATCGACATGCCCGCGGGCGCCGGCAATGCCAGCAGGATCGCGGCGCCAACCAAACCGCCGACCAGACCGGCGAGGCTCAGGCGCCTTGTGGAATCGGGTTCGGATTGGTCCGGAGACGGCGCCGGCATGGCGGTGATCCGGTGGTCAGCGCCCGGCCGTGGCCGGTTCTCCCGCGCGCTGCCGGTCGGCCGCCAGGGTGTCCAGCAGGAAGGCGTAGATCAGCGCGGTTTCGTCCAGTGCCTCGAAGCGGCCGGGCCGGCCGCCGTGGCCGGCAGCCATGTGGGTCTTGAGCAGCAGGGTGTTGTCGTCGGTCTTGGTGGCGCGCAGCTTGGCCACCCACTTGGCCGGCTCCCAGTAGGTTACGCGCGGGTCGGAGACGCCGGCGATGGCCAGGATCGGCGGATAGGCCTGCGCGGTGACGTTCTGGTAGGGGCAGTAGCCGCGGATGGTGGCGAAGGCGTCCGGGTCCTCGATCGGGTTGCCCCATTCCGGCCACTCCGGCGGGGTCAGGGGCAGGCTGGGATCGAGCATGGTGTTGAGCACGTCCACGAACGGCACGTCCGCCACTGCCGCGCCCAGAAGGTCGGGGCGGCGATTGAGCACCGCGCCCACCAGCATGCCGCCGGCGGAGCCGCCCAGCGCGGCGATGCGCCCGGCGCGGGTGTAGTGCTGCGCGATGAGGTGCTCGGCGGCCGCGGCGTAGTCGTCGAAGGTGTTGGTCTTGTGGGCCGCCTTGCCCTGGCGGTACCAGGCATAACCCTTTTCCGTGCCGCCGCGGATGTGGGCGGTGGCGTAGACGAAGCCGCGATCGACCAGCGACAGCCGGTTGCCGGAGAACGCGGCCGATTCCGACACCCCGTAGGCGCCGTAGCCGTAGAGCAGGCAGGGGGCGCTGCCGTCGATGGGGGTGTCGCGGTGGTGCAGGATGGTGATAGGCACCGTTTCGCCGTCGGTGGTGGGCGCGGCCAGGCGGCGCACCACGTAGGCCTCGGGATCGTGTCCGCTGGGGATCTCGCGGCGCTTGCGCAGCACGCGCTCGCGGCTGGCCATGTCGTAGTCCCAGGTCTCCGGCGGCCGGGCCGGCGAGGTGTAGACGAAGCGCAGGTCGTCGGTGTCGTATTCCAGGCCCGGGGCCATGCCCAGGGCGTAGGCGGCCTCGTCGAAGGCGATGGCGTGTTCGTCGCCCCCGTTCTTGGCCGTGATCACGATGCGCGGCAGCGCGTCCACCCGTTCCAGCCGTACCCGGTGGCGGGCGAACTCCACGTTGTCGAGGATCAGCCGGCCCGGCTGGTGCGCGACCAGGTCGGTCCAGTTGGCCCGGCCCGGATCGATCAGCGGCGCGGTGACCAGCTTGAAGTCTTCGGCGTCGTCGGCGTTGGTGACGATCACCAGCCGGCCGGCCTCGCGGTCGTGGTCGACGTCGTATTCCACCCCCGGATCGCGCGGGGCGACAACCTGTGGGGCGGCGGTCGGATCGCGGGCGTCGATCAGCCGGACCTCGCTGGTCTCGTGGTCGTGGGCGTCGATGAGCAGGAAGTCGCCGCTCTGGGTTTCGCCCAGGCCGACGAAGAAACCGGCGTCGGCCTCCTCGTAGACCAGCGTGGCCGATTCGGGCGGCTCGCCCAGCGCCAGCCGCCAGATGCGGCAGGGCCGGTGGTTGTCGTCCAGGGTGGTGTAGAACAGCCAGTTCGAGTCCGCCGACCACAGCACATTGCCGGCGGTTTCCGGCACCGGCGGCTGGATTTCCTCGCCGGTCGCCAGGTCGCGCACGTGCAGGTTGAACACCTCGGCGCCGGACTCGTCCACCGTGAATGCCAGCTTCGTGTGGTCGTTGCTGTGGGCCACCGTGCCGATGTTGAAATAGTCGCGACCGGCGGCCTCGGCGTCGCCGTCCAGCAGTATCTGTTCGCCGTCGTCGGCCTCGCGCGGCCGGCGGCAGAACACCGCGTGCTCGCCGCCCTCCCGGAAACGGCTGTAATAGGCCCACGCTCCGTCCGGCACCGGCACGCTGGCGTCGTCCTCGAGAATGCGGCCGCGCATCTCGGCCACCAGTGCCTTCTGCAGGTCATGCAGGTGGGCCGTGGCGGCCTCGGTGTAGGCGTTCTCGGCTTCCAGATAGGCACGGATGGCCGGCGCCAGCTTGCCGGGATCGCGCATGGCCTCGCGCCAGTTGTCGTCGCGCAGCCAGGCGTAGGCGTCGATCAGGGTGACGTCATGAACCGTCCGACGAGTCGGCTGTGGCTCGGCCACGGGCGGGTGCGATCGATCAGCGGAATCCGGCGTCATTCAGTGTCGGGCGGCAGGGGCATGGGGCTGGCAGTCTTGCCGAATCACCGGGGCAGGTCAAAGCGGCGGCCGCCCGTGCATGGCGTCCGGGCGGGTGCCGCGCTAGTCTCGGCGGCCACGACCACACGCAACCAGGCAAGCGATGACCAAGACCCGCAATCCCATCGGCTGGGGCTATCTCGAGGACCGGCTGGAGGACAAGCAGCGCGAGCGAATCCTGCCGGCGATCCAGATGTTTCTCGGCGGCGAGCTGGCTGAACACCGCCCGCCGCCGGACGATGCGGATGTGGCCATTCTCCGGGCGAAACTGACGCCGCCCGACTCGCTGCGGGAGGTGATTGCCACCGACCACGCCTCGGCACTGCTGCACGCGGCCGGGCGCAGCTTTCGCGATCTGGCCACGCTGCGGGCCGGGAACCCGGTGCCGGCACCCGATCTGGTGGCCACCCCGCGCGACGAGAATGAACTGGCGGAGGTGCTGGCTTGGGCCTCGGATCAGAGCATCGCGGTGATTCCGTTCGGCGGCGGTTCCAGTGTCGTCGGCGGGGTGAATCCGGAAGCCCTGGAGGACCGCAACGGCGTGGTCAGCCTGGACCTGCAGCAGTTGCGCCAGGTGATCGAGGTGAGCGAGCGCGACCGCGTGGTGCATGCCCAGGCCGGCATTCTCGGCCCCGACCTGGATGCCGCGCTCAAGCCCCACGGACTGGCCGTTCGGCATTATCCGCAGTCCTATTTTCACTCCACGCTGGGCGGCTGGGTGGCCACCCGCGGGGCCGGCCATTTCTCCACCCT
Organism: Salinisphaeraceae bacterium; assembly: GCA_040222795.1. Taxonomy (GTDB): domain Bacteria; phylum Pseudomonadota; class Gammaproteobacteria; order Nevskiales; family Salinisphaeraceae; genus Spectribacter. The sequence goes on along the minus strand of JAVKCJ010000035.1, from coordinate 160,251 downwards.
GCGGGCCAAGATCGAGGACCGCGTCCAGGCCCTCTCGGTGATGCTGCCGGATGGCCGCATGGTGGAAACCCGGCCGCTGCCGGCCTCGAGCATCGGGCCGGATCCCAACCGCCTGTGGTGCGGCAGCGAAGGGGCGCTGGGGGTGATTGTCGACGCCCGCCTGCGGGTGGTGGCCGACCCCGAGCACAAGCTGTCGCGATCGGTGGCATTCGACGATTTCCCGTCGGCGCTGGAAGCTACCCGGGCCATCGTCCAGGCGGACCTGTGGCCATCGCAGATGCGGGTCCTAGATCCTTACGAGAACCTCGTCTCCGGTGCACTGTCCGGCAACCCCGGACAGGGGGCGCTGATGATCCTGGGCTTCGAGGGCGAGCGGGACCGGTCACGCGACCTGGACGATGCCCTGGCCATTGCGCAGGACCACGGCGGCAGGCCCAATCCGCCCGCAGACAGCAGCGGCAGTGGCGCCTGGCGCGATACCTTCTTTCGGCAGCCTTACTTGCGTGACGCGCTGCTGGATTACGCCCTGATCATGGACACCTTCGAAACCGCCGTGCCGTGGTCGGCGCTGCCAACCTTCTATCACGAGGTGCGCCAGGCCACGCTGGACGCGGTCAACGAGGTGGGGGGCACCGGCGGCGTGACCTGCCGGGTCACCCACGCCTATCCGGACGGGGTGTGTCTCTACTTCTCCTTCTACGCGCCCGGCCGCCACGACTCGCTGGTCCAGCAATGGCGTGAAATCCGCGACGCGGGTGCCGATGCCGTGAACGCCGGCGGCGGCACCCAGAGCCATCATCACGCCATGGGCCGCGACCACCAGCGCTGGGCTCGCGAAGAGATTCCCGCCGCCTTCCGCAGCGCGGTACGGGCCGCCCGCCAGGAGCTGGACCCGCGTGGCATCATGAACCCCGGGCTGTGGTTCGATACCTGACGGGGACATCGCCATGCGTGTGAAGGCGGAAAACCTGACGATCGACTGCGAAGTGGGCGACATCGCCGCCCAGACGGACATGGACGCGGTGGTCAACGCGGCCAATGCGCAGCTGATGATTGGCGGCGGCGTGGCCGGGGCGATTCATCGAGCAGCCGGCAAGGGCCTGGCCGCGGAATGCGCGCCGCTGGCTCCGATTGCGCCGGGCGAGGCGGTGATCACCAGCGGCCATAACCTTCCCAACCCCCACGTGATCCATTGCCTGGGGCCCGTTTATGGCCGGGACGAGCCGGCCGATCGGCTGCTGGCGGATTGTTATCGCAACGCGTTGCGGCTGGCCGAGGAGAACGAGCTGAAATCCCTGGCGTTTCCGGCGATTTCAACCGGGGCGTTCGGCTATCCGCTGCGTGCCGCCACCGGGATTGCCGTCGCCACCGTGCTGGAGGCGGCACCCGGGCTGCACAGCGTGCGCCAGATCCGGTTCTGCTTGTTCAGCGACGGCGACTACGACGTTTACGCCGAGGTGCTACGAACTCTGAGTGCTTAGCTGCTACGCCACTGCGGCACCGCCAGCACGATCAGTCGTAGCTGTCGAGTAGTGGTGTTGATGATCTCCGCTTCGGCGTCGGCATCGTCCTCCGGCGCATTCAGGATCAGATCGGTGGCTTCCGTCACGGCGGCCACGATCAGCCCGGCAATCATCCGCAGATCGCCGGCCGACCAGCGATCCAGCACCGGGAAACGTCCCATGTCGGTGGCCAGTTCGCTCACGAACAGCTGGATGCCGTTGTGGATGCCTTGGCGCAGGGTGGCCACGCCGCCGAAGCGTTCACGCATGATGAAGTGGAAGTGCAGGCGATTGGCCTGGAGGTAGTGAACGTAGGTGGTGACCGAGCTGCGGATCACCTGTTCATGGGGCACCGGCTGTTCCCGGGCCTCCCGCATCATCCGGCGCAGGGTGCGAAGACTCTCGTCCACCAGTGCCAGCCCCAGCGCCTCCATGCTCTCGAAGTGCCGATAGAACGCGGTCGGCACGATGCCCACCGACTGGGTGAGCTTGCGCAGCGACAGAGCGTCGAAGCTGCGCCCGCGGGCAACCTGGCGCAGCGCCGCGTCCATCAGCGCCTTGCGGGTGGTCTCGCCACGGCCGGCCCGGCGCGCGGTCATCGTGGCGACCTTTTCATGTGAATGACTGTTGACACGGCTGGGTGGTGTCTTCGCGACCGCGTTGGCTGTTGGCATAAAGCTATCGTTACCCGCCGTAATTGGCAAAGTGAACATGTGTTGACATTATGCCTTCCGGGCTGCATTGTGTACACACGTTCACAAACGATCGTGGCTTTCAATGTTGACCACCACAACCCGTCTGGCCCGTGCCACCGCGACCACGCTGCTGCGTTCCCGTCTGACCCGAGCCCTCGCGTTTCCGCATGATGTGGACCGTTACCTGGAACTGGTTGATCCGCTCTGGGCTCACGGCGAAATCCGCGCCCGCCTGCTGGCGCGTGACGCCGAGACCGACGACTGCGTCACGCTCACCCTGGCGCCGAACGGCCGCTGGCCGGGCATTGCGGCGGGGCAGCACGTACAGGTCGGCGTGGAGATCGATGGCCTGCGGCATACCCGCTGCTTCACGGTGTCCAGTTCCGCCCACCGGGCGGATGGCTGCATCACGCTGACGGTGAAGGCGCAGCCGGATGGCCGGGTATCGCGTCACCTGGTCGAAGCGGCGCAGCCGGGAAGTGTTGTCACGCTGTCGGCGCCGGCCGGGCAGTTCGTGCTGCCCGCCGAGCGCCCGCGCCGGCTGCTGCTGATCACCGGCGGCAGCGGCATCACGCCGGCCATGGCGATGCTGAGCACGCTGATCGACGAGGGCCATGACGGCGAGGTGGTTTTCATCCACTACGCACGGCGCTACGACGATCTGATCTTCGGCGACGAACTCGCCGGGGCCGCCGCCTGCTACCCATGGCTGCGCCTGATTCGCGTGATCACCGGTGAGCCGCCGCGGGGTGACGACCTCGGCGACCGTTTCTCGGCCGAGCAGCTTGCCGACGTGCTGCCGGACTGGCGCGATTACGCCGCCTATGCCTGCGGGCCGGCGCCGCTGATCGACGCGGTGCAGACGCACTGGCGCGAGCAGGCGCCGGCGCAGACGTTGAACGTCGAGTTCTTTCAGCCGCCCCGGTCCACCGGCCCGGCCAGTGGCGGTCGGGTGGCGTTCGCCGGCAGCGATCTCGCTGTCACCGACAACGGGGCCTCGCTGCTGGAACAGGCCGAAGCCGCCGGACTGACACCGGAATACGGCTGCCGCATGGGCATCTGCCACAGCTGCACCTGCCGCAAGACGGCCGGCCGGGTGAAGAACATGATCTCCGGCCGCGAGTCCGGCGATGGAGACGAGGAGATTCAGCCCTGCGTGTCTTTGCCCGTGGGCGACGTGACGCTATCTCTCTGAATGTTTTGCAGTCCTGTCTCCCGATGGGAGCCGGGCTCGATACCGAACCTGGGAGTCTGACAATGACCGACGAAATCCCGAACCTGACCAGCGAACAGCTCGACGCCTTCGGCGCCGAACTGGACGCCATTCGCGAACGCGTGCTCGACGATCTGGGCGAACGCGACGCCGATTACATCCGCGGCATGATCCGCACCCAGCGGGGGCTGGAAGTCTCCGGACGGGCGCTGCTGTTCGCCTCGATCTTCCCCCCGGCCTGGCTGGCGGGCACCGCCGCACTAGCCGTCTCCAAGATCCTGGACAACATGGAGATCGGCCACAACGTCATGCACGGCCAGTACGACTGGATGAATGACCCGGCCATCCACTCGGCCAATTTCGAGTGGGACACCGCCTCGCCGGCGTCGCAGTGGAAGCATTCCCACAACTATCTGCACCACACCTTCACCAACATCGTGGGCAAGGACCGGGACGTGGGTTACGGCATCCTGCGCATGTCCGACGAACAACGCTGGCGCCCCTATTACCTGGGCAATCCGGTCTACGCGTTCTTGCTTGCGGTGCTGTTCCAGTGGGGGGTGGCGCTGCACGATCTGGAAGTGGACCGTATCGGCCGGAAGGACGACATGGGTCGCGCCGAGCGTCTCAAGCGGGCCGGTCAGATCTGGCGCAAGTCCCGCGGCCAGCTGGCCAAGGATTACGCGCTGTTCCCGCTGCTCGCCGGTCCGTTCGCGCCGCTGGTATTTGCCGGCAATCTGGGCGCCAACCTGAGCCGCAATCTCTGGTCGTTCATGATCATCTTCTGCGGCCATTTCCCGGACGGGGTGGAGCAGTTCACCGAAGAAGGCACGCGGGAGGAGACCCGCGGTCAGTGGTATATGCGCCAGCTGCTGGGCTCGGCCAACATCCGCGGCGGCAAGCTGTTCCACGTGATGTCCGGCAATCTCAGCCATCAGATCGAACATCACCTGTTCCCCGATCTGCCGGCGCATCGCTACGCCGAGATCAGCGAGGAAGTGCAGGAAATCTGCGGGCGCTACGGCATCGCCTACAACAGCGCCAGCCTCGCCCGGCAGTTCGGCACCACGGTCAAGCGCATCGCCAAGCTGGCGCTGCCGCCGCGGTCGGCGCTACCCTTCGCGAAACAGCCCGCTGCCGCCTGATGCCATGCCCGGAAAAATCGAGATTGCGAAGGACGTCGTCGAGGTTGCCGTGCAGTCCGGTGCCGAGCGGGCCGGGCGCATTGCCGGCGCGGTGACCCGCACGGTGGGCGAGATCACCGGCGAGGTGGGCGGCTGGTTCACCGACATCTTCGAGATGATGGATGCCGCCGACCGGGCGGAGGCGGATCGCGAGGCGGACGAGACCGATCACGATCGGTAGACTGCCCGGCATGGCAGATGCCGATGCGACATTCCGCTTCTCCCACCCCCTGCGCGTGCGCTGGGCCGAATGCGATCTGCAGGGGATCGTGTTCTTCGGGCGCTACTACGAATACTTCGATATCGGCATGACCGAGTACCTGCGGGCGCTGGGCGTGGCCTACCCGCAGGACTTCCTCGCCGCCGGCGGCGATCTGTTCATCAAGCATAGCGAGTGCGAGTACCACGGCTCCGCCCGTTTCGATGAAGTCATCGACATCGACACCCGAATCGCCCGGCTCGGGCGTTCCTCCATCGTGTTCGAGTTCCGCGTGGCCCGAGCCGGCGAGGCGCTGGCGACGGGGCAGATCGTCTATGTGTTTGCCGATCCGGAGGCGCGCGAGACGCTGGCATTGCCGGATGACTTCCGCGATGTCGTCGAACGATTCGAGGCGAAGTGAGTCGCAGATGAGGATCGAATATTTCCGCGACACCGATACGCTTTACGTTGAACTGAGCGCACGGGGAATTGCGGAGTCCGGCGATCCCGACGGTAATGCCGTCATTGATCACGACGTGACCGGCAGAGTTTGTGCATTGACCGTCGAGCACGCCAGTGATCGCACTGACATCCGCCCGCTACTGGTCGAGGGCATAGTGGGTCGGCAATCATCGACGCGAGACAAAACATGACGGATAAAGTTCTCCTCATCACCGGCGCCTCCAGCGGCATCGGCGCGGCGACCGCCCGGGCGGCCGTCGCCGCCGGCTTTCGGGTGGCGCTGGCTGCCCGCCGCCGCGACAAGCTGGTTGATCTGGCTGCGGAACTGGGGGGCGACGAGCATGCTCTCGCCATCGACTGCGACGTGACCGACTACCCCGCCCAGGAGGCGATGGTGGCGGAAACCGTGGCCCACTTCGGCCGGCTGGATGCCGTTTTCGCCAACGCCGGCCGCGGCGGCGAACCGGGCGGTTTCTCCGGCGCCGATCCCGACGTTTGGCGGGACATGACCCTGATCAACGTGCTCGGCGTGGCCTATACCCTGCGCGCCGCGATGGCCGAACTGAAGAAGACGAGGGGCCATATCCTGCTGACCAGTTCCGCGGCCGGACGGGCCACGATTCCGGGCTCCATGTACTCCGCCACCAAGTGGGCGGTGACCGGCATGGGGTACAACGTGCGCGAGGAGGTCAAGGACGAGGGCATCCGTACCACGCTGATCGAGCCGGGCATGGTCGACACGCCGTTCTTCGACGAGCCCAAGCCGGGCGTTCTGCAGGCCGAGGATGTCGCAGACGCCGTGGTCTGGGCGCTGACCCGGCCGCGTCGGGTGGACGTGAACGAGATTTTCCTGCGGCCGGCGCCGGCCTCGTGACCGTCGCCGAGCGCGGGTCGCGCCGGTTCGATTTCATCCTGTTCGGGGCCACCGGTTTCGCCGGCGGTCTCACCGCCGAGTACCTGGCGACCCAGCCGGAATGTGCCGGGCTGAACTGGGCGCTGGCCGGGCGCAATGTCGCCAGACTGGAAGCGGTTCGCGCGCGGCTGGCGACGCTGAACCCGGATCTCGCCGACCTGCCACTGATCGAAGTCGATCTGGCCGATGCCGATCGGCTGCAGGCGGTAGTGGCCGAGGCCCGCGCCGTGGCCACGACGGTCGGGCCCTACATCCATTACGGCGAGCCGCTGGTGGCCGCCGCCGCGGCGGCCGGCACCGACTATCTGGACCTGACCGGCGAACCCGAGTTCGTTGACCGCATGCGGGCGACCTACGACAAGCCGGCCCGCAAAAGCGGCGCCCGCATCGTGAATTGCTGCGGATTCGATTCCATTCCACATGATCTCGGGGCGCAATTCACCGTCGAGCAACTGCCGACCGATCAGCCGCTGACCGTGGAGGGCTTCGTGCGGGCCGGCGGCCGGCCCTCCGGCGGCACCTGGCATTCCGCGATCCATGCCTTCAGCCGGGCACGGGGTTATGCCGCCCAGCGTCGGCGGCAGCACCGGGATTCACCGGATAGCAACGGCGCCCGGCGCGTGCGCGGCACCCCGCCGGGCGTGCGCTGGGAGTCCCGACTGCAGGCCTGGGTTTGTCCCTTTCCCAGCATCGACCCGCAGATCGTCAAGCGTTCGGCCCGGGTGCTGACGGCGTACGGCCCGGATTTCCGCTACGGCCATTACGTGGCGGTGCGGCGGCTGCCGATACTGGCGGCCGGAGTGGCGGGGGTTGGCGCTCTTTTCATCGGCGCCCAGGTGCCACCGGTGCGCAAGGCCCTGCTGGCGATGCGGGCGCCCGGCGAGGGGCCGGACGAGGCCGAGCGCGCCCGGGGCTGGTTCGAGGTGCATTTCCTGGGCCGCGCGGCGGATGGTCAATCCGTGCACACCCGGGTCAGCGGCGGTGACCCCGGTTACGACGAAACCGCCCGCATGCTGGGCGAATCGCTGCTCTGCCTGGCCCATGACGAGGCGGCGGCGCGTGCCGGCATCGGCACCCCGGCAACCGTGCTGGGATCGCCGCTGCGCCAACGGTTGCAGCGCGCCGGCATGGGATTCGACGTGATCTCGACCTGGCGCGATCTGACCTGACAGCCGCCACAATCGGGCCGAATAATAAATAAAAAATATGCAATAACTAATGAACTTTAATTTTTATTTATACAAATGCTGCGCTAATTTCGCCGTCCACTAGTGGAGGCTGACCTCCCGGAAGTCCACAGCGCTGGAGGACGCGATGAATCACGCAGCACTGGAAACGATTGCACAGGACCTGGTCGGCGGCGGTCGGGGCATCCTCGCCATCGACGAAAGCACGCCCACCTGCGGCAAGCGCCTGGCGGACGTGGGTGTCGACAACACCGATGACAACCGGCGCGACTACCGTGCCTTGCTGTTGGGCGCCGCGGGCCTGTCCGATTCCGTCAGCGGCGCCATTCTCTACGACGAGACCATCCGCACCGCGGATGCCGGCGGCACGCCGTTCCCGCAGGTGATGACCGACAACGGCATGATTCCGGGCATCAAGGTGGACACTGGCGCCAAGGATCTGGCCGGCCATCCCGGCGAGAAGGTCACCGAGGGTCTCGACGGCCTGCGGGAGCGGCTGGCCGAGTACTACGAAATGGGCGCGCGCTTCGCCAAGTGGCGGGCCGTGATCACCATTGGCGACGGTATCCCCAGCGACGGTTGTTACGAAGGCAACGCCCACGCGCTGGCCCGCTACGCCGCGTTATGCCAGGAAGCCGGCATCGTGCCGATCGTGGAACCGGAAGTGCTTTACGATGGCGAGCACGACATCGATCGCTGCTACGAGGTGACTTGCGAAACGCTGGTTCGCCTGTTCGCGCATCTGCGCAGTCAGCGGGTGCATCTGCCGGGGCTGATTCTCAAGGCCAGCATGGTGCTGGATGCCAAGGACTGCCCGCAGACCTCGGACGTGGCCACGGTGGCCGACTACACCCTGCGTTGCCTCAAGAACACCGTGCCGGCCACGGTCAGCGGCATTGCCTTCCTTTCCGGAGGCCAGTCGGATGTGCTGGCCACCGAACATCTCAACGAGATCAACCGCCAGGCCGATGATCACACACCCTGGCCGATTACCTTTTCCTACGCCCGCGCCCTGCAAGGCCCGGCGCTCAAGCATTGGGCGGGCAAGCCGGAGAACGTGGCCGAGGCTCAGCGCCTGCTGGTGCACCGCGCGGCCATGAACAGCGCGGCCGCCCGGGGTGAATACCGCGCCGACCAGGACCAGGCAGCCTGATCTTCCGGCCATGACGCACGCTGCTCACCAACGCGCATTCGTGTCAGCCGCCGGCGGCGATCGCCGGCCAGACGTTAGCGGCCTCGTCCATCACGAACTGACGAAAGGCCTTGGCGATCGGCGACAGGCGCTTGCCCTGGCGATGCACCACGAACCACTGACGCACGATCGGGAAATGGGCGACATCCAGTTCCACCAGCTGACCGGCCTGCAATTCCGGTTGCAGGGTGTGGCGGGAAGTCACGCCCAGCCCGAGGCCGGCGGCCACCGCCTGCTTGAGGGCTTCGTTGCTGGTCATCTCCATGCCGATGGTGATGTCCAGCCCGTGTTCGGTGAGGAAGCGCTGCATGGCCGCACGAGTGCCGGAGCCGGTCTCGCGTACCACGAAGCGTTCGTCGGTGATTGCGTTCAGCCGCAGGCGCCGGTCGCCGGTGGCCAGCGGATGGTCGGGCGCGGCAATCACCACCAGCGGGTTATCCATGAACGGCTCGCCGACCAGTTCGAGTTCAGCCGGCGGCTTGCCCATGATGACCATGTCGGTTTCGTTGTTACGCAGCTGGCGGATCAGGCTGGTGCGGTTGGTGACGTCGAGGCTGAGCACGGCATTCGGATAAAGACGGCTGAAGGCCGCCAGCAGATGACTGGCGAAGGAGTTGGCGGTGGTGGCCACAGCCACGCGCAACTGGCCGCGGCTGGCGTCCTTGAGCTGGGCGAACACCTCGCGGGCGTCGTCGAGCTGCTGGGCGATGCTCTGGCTGTAGTAACGCAGTTCGGAACCGGCTTCGGTCAGGAAGAGTTTCTTGCCGATGCGTTCGAACAACGGCAGACCGATGGACTCCTCGAGATGCTTGACCTGGATGGAGACCGCCGGCTGGGTCAGGTGCAGTTCGGCCGCAGCCTTGCTGAAACTGGCATGTTCGGCCACGGCGGCGAAGACCTGGAGTTGTCGCAGGGTGAGATGCAAGCGGATGCTCCCCGTTTATCGAATAGCGCTTATGAGAAAGGTATTTTGCATTAAGTTTACTTATGTCTGATCCGGTTACTCCCGGCAAGTCGCCCCGGCGACGGTTCCGGCGGCAAGCGGCAGACCCACACTGGCACGAGAAACAGCTTCGGAGGCGACATGTCCGAGACAATACGCGGTAAGGAACGCTATGAATCCGGCGTTATCCCCTACAAGAAGATGGGCTACTGGGAGCCCGACTACGAGCCCAAGGATACGGACGTAATCTGCCTGTTCCGGATCACCCCGCAGCCCGGGGTGGATCCGGAGGAAGCCGCCGCGGCGGTGGCCGGCGAATCGTCCACCGCGACGTGGACGGTGGTGTGGACCGACCGGCTCACGGCCTGTGAGCTTTACCGCGCCAAGGCCTACCGGGTGGATCCGGTACCCAATAACGAAGAGCAGTTCTTCGCCTACATCGCCTATGACCTGGACCTGTTCGAGGAAGGCTCGATCGCCAACCTCACGGCCTCGATCATCGGCAACGTGTTCGGGTTCAAGGCGGTCAAGGCACTGCGCCTGGAAGACATGCGCATGCCGGTGGCCTACCTCAAGACATTCAAGGGCGCACCAACCGGCATCGTGGTGGAGCGCGAGCGCCTGGACAAGTTCGGCCGCCCGCTGCTTGGTGCCACCACCAAGCCCAAGCTGGGCCTGTCCGGCCGAAACTACGGCCGGGTGGTCTACGAGGCGCTCAAGGGTGGGCTGGACTTCGTCAAGGACGACGAGAACATCAACTCCCAACCCTTCATGCACTGGCGCGACCGTTTCCTGTACGTGGCGGAGGCGGTCAACAAGGCGAGTGCCGCCACCGGCGAGGTCAAGGGCCACTACATGAACGTGACCGCCGCTACCATGGAGGATATGTACGAGCGGGCCGAGTTCGCCAAGGAACTGGGCTCCTGCATCATCATGATCGACCTGGTGATCGGGTATACGGCGATCCAGTCCATGTCCGCCTGGGCGCGGAAGAATGACATGATCCTGCATCTGCACCGGGCCGGGCACGGCACCTACACCCGGCAGAAGAGCCATGGCGTGTCGTTCCGCGTGATTTCCAAGTGGATGCGTATGGCCGGGGTGGATCACATCCACGCGGGCACCGTGGTCGGCAAGCTGGAGGGTGATCCGAATACGACGGCCGGCTTCTACGACATCCTTCGTGAGCCGTACAACGAGCAGAATCTGGCTCACGGTATTTTCTTCGATCAGGACTGGGCGTCGCTGAACAAGGTGATGCCGGTGGCCTCCGGCGGCATCCACGCCGGCCAGATGCACCAGTTGCTGCATTACCTGGGCGAGGACGTGGTTCTGCAGTTCGGCGGCGGTACCATCGGCCATCCGGACGGCATCGCCGCCGGTGCCGAGGCTAATCGCGTTGCCCTCGAGGCCATGATCATGGCCCGCAACGAGGGTCGCGACTATCTGGCGGAAGGGCCGGACATCCTCAACAAGGCGGCCAAGGACTGCAAGCCGCTTCAGGCGGCCCTGGACACGTGGAAGGACATTACCTTCGACTACACGTCCACCGACACGCCGGACTTTGTTCCCACCGCTACCGCCAGCTCGTAAGGAGACGCCGTCATGCGAATTACCCAAGGCACTTTTTCGTTCCTGCCCGATCTGACCGACGAGCAGATCGGCAAGCAGGTGAAGTACTGCATCGACAATGGCTGGTCGGTGGGCATCGAGTACACCGATGACCCGCATCCCCGCAATACCTACTGGGAAATGTGGGGCCAGCCGATGTTCGACCTCAAGGACCCCGCGGGCGTGATGATGGAGTTGGAGGATTGCCGCAAGACCTACCCCAACCTCTACATCCGCATCGTCGGGTTCGATAGCACCCGTGGCTGGGAAACGCCGCGCCTGTCGTTTATCGTCAATCGGCCGTCCGAAGAACCCGGCTTCGGCGTGGTACGACAGGAGTGGGAAGGCCGCAAGGTGCGCTATACCGTGCACAGTTACGCCACGGACAAGCCGCACGGTCAACGCTACACTGACTGAACCGCCGTTCCCCATTCCCGGCGTTCCCTCTCCCCCGCACGGGGGAGAGGGCCAGGGAGCGGGGGCCGAATCCATCACCTTCCATTTGCCACGTCGCCACCATGACTGACACCGACGCCCAGGATCAGGACACCGCCGAGACCCCGCAGCCCCTGCCGGACGATACCGAGATCAACCTGCAGGAAATCTACGAGCAGTCCCGGGTGCAGGAGGTTTTCGAGGACCTTGACCGGACGCTCGTCGGCCTGAAACCGGTCAAGACCCGCATCCGCGAGATTGCCGCCCTGCTGGTGGTGGACCGGGTGCGGCGGGATTTCAATCTGGAATCCGGCGCGCCCACGCTGCACATGTCGTTCACCGGCAACCCCGGCACTGGCAAGACCACCGTAGCCGAGCGCATGGCGGAAATTCTGCATCGGCTGGGCTATGTTCGCGAGGGGCACCTGGTCTCGGTGACTCGCGACGATCTGGTCGGCCAGTACATCGGCCACACCGCGCCCAAGACCAAGGAAGTGATCAAGAAGGCCATGGGCGGGGTGCTGTTCATCGACGAGGCCTACTACCTGTACCGCCCGGAAAACGAGCGTGATTACGGCCAGGAGGCGATCGAGATCCTGCTGCAGGTGATGGAGAACCGCCGCGACGATCTGGTGGTGATTCTGGCCGGCTACGGCGATCGCATGCAGAAGTTCTTCACCAGCAACCCGGGCTTTCGCTCACGGATCGCCCACCACATCGACTTCCCGGACTACGAGCCGGATGAGCTGCTGGCAATCGGCGACATCATGCTGCAGGAGCACGGTTACCGCTTCAGCGAGGATGCCCGCACCGCCTTCCGCGAGTACGTAGAGCGGCGCATGCAGCAGCCGCACTTCTCCAACGCCCGGTCCATCCGCAACGCGCTGGACCGCGCGCGGCTTCGCCAGGCCAACCGCCTGTTCCAGACCGGCGGCACCATTACCAAGGGTGATCTGCTCACCCTGACCGGCGACGACATCCGCGCCAGCCGCGTATTCGACGAATCCGACTGACCGCCGCGGGCCGGCACTACCCGTTCGGGCACTTGCGGGTCGCCACGCTTCGTCACACTCTGTTCGCATGGGCTTCCCAATCGCCCGGCACGAAAACAGCAGGAGGAGACGACCATGGCGGCAGGCGACTACCGCAGAACCTATGACCATGCCCGCACCGACCCGGAAGGCTTCTGGGCCGAGGCGGCGCAGGCGCTGCACTGGGACCAGCCGTGGGACCGGGTGCTGGACGACAGCAACCCGCCGTTCTATCGCTGGTTCGCCGGCGGCCGGCTCAACACCTGCTACAACTGCGTCGACCGCCATGTGGACGCCGGCCGCGGTGACCAGGCCGCACTGATCTACGACAGCCCCGCCACCGGCAACCAGCAGACGCTGACCTTCACCCAGCTGCGCGACGAGGTGGCCCGGTTCGCGGGTGTGCTCGCCGGGCTGGGTGTGACCGCCGGAGACCGCGTGATCATCTACATGCCGATGATCCCGCAGACGGTGATCGGCATGCTCGCCTGCGCCCGGCTGGGCGCGGTGCATTCGGTAGTGTTCGGCGGTTTCGCCGCCAACGAGCTGGCCACACGCATCGACGACGCCAAGCCCAAGGCGGTACTGGCGGCTTCCTGCGGCATCGAGCCGGGCCGGGTGGTGGAATACAAACCGCTACTGGACAAGGCGATCGAGCTGTCCACCCACAAGCCCGATGCCTGCGTGGTGTACCAGCGGCCGCAGGCCGAGGCCGACCTGATGAACGGGCGGGACCACGACTGGGCCGCCAGCCTGGGGCAGGCGCAGCCGGCCGACTGCGTATCGGTCGCGGCCACCGATCCGCTCTACATCCTCTATACCTCCGGCACGACGGGGCAGCCCAAGGGCGTGGTGCGCGACAACGGCGGCCATGCGGTGGCCCTGCACTGGTCAATGGCTAACATCTACAACGTCCAGCCGGGCGAGGTGTTCTGGGCCGCGTCCGACGTGGGCTGGGTGGTCGGCCACAGCTATATCGTCTACGCGCCGCTGCTGGCCGGCAACACCACGATTCTTTACGAAGGCAAGCCGGTGGGCACCCCGGACGCCGGGGCGTTCTGGCGGGTGATTGCCGAGCACGACGTGAAGGTGCTGTTCACCGCCCCGACCGCATTCCGCGCGATTAAGAAGGAAGACCCGAAGGGCGAACATGTCGGCCGCTATGACCTGTCCGGTTTCCGCCATCTGTTCCTGGCCGGCGAGCGCTGCGATCCGGACACGCTGCACTGGGCCCGCGACATGCTCGGCGTGCCGGTGATCGACCACTGGTGGCAGACCGAAACCGCCTGGTCGGTGGCCGCCAACTGCATGGGCATCGAGCCGCTGGACATCCCGGCCGGCTCCGCGGGCGTGCCGGTGCCGGGTTATGACATCCAGGTGCTGGACCCGCAGGGCAACGAACAGCCGCGCGAGTCCATGGGTGATATCACCGTCAAGCTGCCGCTGCCGCCGGGCTGTCTGCCTACCCTCTGGGGCAACGACGAGCGCTTCAAATCGGCCTATCTGGAACGCTTCCCCGGTTACTACCGGACCGGCGACGCCGGCTATTTCGACGCCGAGGGCCGGGTCTGGGTGATGGCCCGCACCGACGACGTGATCAACGTGGCCGGCCATCGCCTGTCCACCGGCGCGATGGAAGAGGTGCTGGCCGCCCATCCCGATGTGGCCGAGTGCGCGGTGATCGGCGTGGCCGATGCCATGAAGGGTCAGTTGCCGCTGGGCGTGGTGGTGCTGAAAAGCGGCGTCGACCGCGGCAAGGAGGAGCTGGTGGCCGAACTGGTCGCCAAGATCCGCGACGAGATCGGACCCGTCGCCGCATTCCGCCAGTGCGTGATCGTGGACCGCCTGCCCAAGACCCGTTCCGGCAAGGTGGTGCGCGCCACCATGCGCCAGCTTGCCGACGGCGACGAGGTGAAGATTCCCGCTACCATCGACGACCCGGCCATCCTCGACGAGATCAGCCAGGCACTGGGGCAGGTGGGCTACCCGGCGGGAAACTGAAACCGGGCCGGCCGGTCCAAGCGTAAAGCGACCGGTACAACACGAGGGGGCAGGAATGAGAGCTGGGATAGTGGCAGCCGCGATGGCTGCGGCATGGTGCGTGACCGGCTGCGCGGGCGCGCCGACGGCCGACGACGGCTATCAGCCGACTACCGCGGCAGGAAAACAGCTGGCCCGGGTCGCCGCGGAAGACCACCGCTCCGAGGCCAACATCGCCCGCAACCAGTACCGGCATCCGGTGCAGACGCTGCAGTTCTTCGGCGTCGATCCGGACATGACCGTGGTGGAAATCTGGCCCGGCACCGGTTGGTATACCGAAATCCTGGCCCCCTATCTGCGCGACAACGGCACCTTTTACGCCGCCGGCTTTTCCCTGCGCTCGGTCACCGTCCCCGACTACCGGGAACGCATCCAGCGGGAGTACGTGGCCAAGCTGCGCGACCGCCCGGCGGTTTATGACCGGGTCAAGCTCACCGCCATGGGCCCGCCGGAAGACTGGTGGGTGGCCCCCGACAACAGCGCCGATCGGGTGCTCACCTTCCGCAACGTGCACAACTGGATGAAGGACGGCTACGCCTCACTGGTATTCGACGGCATGTACGACGCCCTCAAGCCCGGCGGCATCCTCGGCGTGGTGGAGCACCGGGCCAGCCCCGGCACCTCGCTGGAAACCATGAAGACCAGCGGCTACGTCACCGAGCAGCACGTCAAGATCCTGGCCGCCCGCAGTGGCTTCGAATTCGTCGAATCCAGCGACATCAACGCCAACCCGAAGGACACCAAGGACCATCCGGAGGGTGTCTGGACCCTGCCGCCCACGCTGCGCCTGGGTGACAAGAACCGCGAGAAATACCTGGAAATCGGTGAATCCGACCGAATGACCCTGAAGTTTCGCAAGCCGGCGGGGTGAGCTAGGCAGAGATCAGGTGGCTGCCAGGCTCTCGAGCAATTGCCGGCTGGGCTTATCTGCCGGGAAGAACGTCTCCACCCGCACTTCCTCCGCCGTGACATCCAGCGGCGTGCCGAAACTCGACAGCATCGAGAAAAGGTTCAGGCGGGCGTCGCCGATGCCGTATTCCAGCGGCAGGATCGGCGGTGGCAAACCATCCGGGTGATCCAGCGCTCGCCATTCGCCCGGGATGCCGTCGTATTCCAGAATCTCGTCGACCACCGCATGCAGCTCGGCATTGGCGGTGGCGTCGGCTTCGCGGCGGCTGCGCCACAGCAGCAGGTTGGCCACTTCCTCCCAGTTGCGGATAAACGGTCGGGCGCCGTCCGGATGAAAGGTCAGCTTGAGAAGGTTGCGCGGTCCTTCGCCGCAGACCCGTTGCCACCGCTGGTCCGGATCACCCAGCAGCCCCAGCATTCTGGTCATCGCGCGATTGCTCCGGAGCATGTTCCAGGTGCGGTCCAGCACCAGCGCAGGGTTGGGTTCGTGGTGGGTCAGGATCAGGTCGAGGGCCTGGTTCACGGCAGTCATGTCCGGGTCGCCGAGATCGCGCTGGGCGTAGGTCGGGGCGAAGCCGGCGGTTACCAGTAACTGGTTGCGCTGCCGTAGCGGCAAATCCATGGCTTCGGCGAGCTGCAGCACCATCTCGCGGCTGGGGCGGGATCGGCCGGATTCGACGAAGCTGACATGTCGTTGCGATACCCCGGCGGACAGGGCCAGTTCCAGTTGCGACAGCCGCCGTTCATTGCGCCAGCGTCGCAGAGCCGGACCGAAGCCGCTGGCGCGGCGGGGATCCTGAGCGATGTTCGCACTGAGACTCGGCATGATCGCGCGGCGGTCGCCTGTTTATGGTTTCGGCCAAGATTGCGCCCGCTGCGGGCATGAAACAACTACCTCGCAGGTAATTGCGGCGATGATGCCGCCGGCCGATGCTCGTTCACGCCCATTCACTGATGGAAAACGACATGGACTGGAAGAAGTGGCTTCTGTTGCTGGTATTGGTGGATTTTCTGGCCATCACCGGCTACGCCATGATGCAGGTCGGCTATCTCGGTATCTGGCAGGCCGGGTTGTCGGACTGGGGCAGCATGCAGATCCTGACTGATCTGGTAATCGCCGCCGGTTTGATTTGCGTCTGGATGATTGGCGACGCACGAGCCCGGGGTGCCAATCCCTGGCCATACGTGGCGGTAACTCTGGTGGGTGGTATGTTCGGCCCGCTGCTTTATCTGCTGCTGCGGCCGGAGGCTGGCGCCCAGCGGGGTATGCCGCCGATGGCCCGCCAATCGACCTGATGCGAGCCGTGCCTCATTGAAATTCGCCTACGGGCGATAACTGTTCGAGGGGCCGGCGGTGATCGCCGGCCCCCTACCTGCAGCTATTCACGAGGGCATGGCAAATGACGGTATCGGCGCAACTTGCGTCACGATTGGGGGCGCTGGGCAATCTGCCGTCCCCGAGCGCGGTGGCGACTCAGCTCATCGAGCAGGCGGCAAATCCGGATATTGATCTGGCGCGGCTGGCCGACCTGGTGTCTCGTGACCCGGTTCTTACCGCCAGACTGTTTCGCACTGCCAATTCGGCCCTATACCGTCGGCGGGAACCCGTGACCGGAATGCGACAGGCCCTGGTGCTGCTGGGCACGGATGCGGCGGTCAGCCTGGCGCTGTCCTTCACGCTGGTTGATCAGCTTCGCCGTCTGACGACCGACGGGTTCGATTACGAATGCTTCTGGCAGCGCGCATTTCTTGCCGCGACTGCCGCGCAAGCGCTTGGTGCAGCGGCCGGAAACGCCGAGGGAGAATCACTTTTTCTGGTCGGATTGATCCAGGACATCGGCATGCTGGCGCTGGCGCGCAGCACGCCGGGATTCTACGGTGAACTTTCGTCGCTGGCAGACCACGATCTGGTCTGCGCCTACGAATTCGATGATCTGGGCTGTGACCATGCTGCGGTTGGGGCATGGCTGCTGAGCCGCTGGCGCATGCCTGGCCCGTGGACGCAAGCCGTGGCGCACAGCCATCGCGTGACCGCGGGGCGGAGTGAGAATCCAGCCTCGACGTTCAACCGTTGTGTGGCTCTGTCGGGCGGGATCGCTGACGTCTGGCTTGGCGGCATGGAGGCAGCGACACTCCAGCAGGTTATCGGGGACTGCCGGCGGTCGCTCGGCTTGTCGCTGAGCGCCATCGCGACGGTTATCCAGCAGGTAAATGCACGAATGGGCGAGGTCGCCAGCCTCTACGAGGCAGCAACGCTGCCGTCTGATCAGGCTGACGCCTTGCTCACACGGGCCAACACGATGCTGGCCGAGCTCGGTGAGGGGGTAGAAGACAGGCTGGTGTCGCAACCCGCCCACGGATGATTGCCGCGTGCCGACCCGGACTTGCGGGCGGGCCTGGGGTCGCGTGCCCCTGCTATGCTTGCGGCCTTACATCCTGACGGAGACTGCCATGCACGCTGCCGCCGAGAGCGCGAACCCGGAACTCGATCTTTTCCGCGACACCGTTCGCCGCTACGCCGAAAATGAACTGGCGCCACAGTACGCGGCGTGGGAAGAGGCAGAGCACATCCCGCGCGAAATCTGGAATCAGTTGGGTGAGTCCGGCCTGCTTTGCGTTGACATGCCCGAGGAATACGGTGGTGGCGGCGGTGATTTCGCCATGTCGGCGGTTATTGTCGAAGAACTGTCGCGGCAGGGGCTGACCGGTCTGGCGACCGGGGTCACGGTTCACTCGGACATTGTGGCGCCCTACGTGCTGCACATGGGCACGGAAGATCAGAAGCAGGCCTGGCTGCCGCGGCTGGCCAGCGGCGATGCCATCGGGGCAATCGCCATGACCGAGCCCGGCGCGGGGTCGGACCTGCAGGGCATGCGCTCGCAGGCGGTGGCGGACGGCGACGACTGGACCCTGAACGGGGCCAAGACCTTCATCACCAACGGCGGGCAGGCCGATCTGGTGATCGTGGCGGCCCGCACCGAGCCGGGCGGTGGCGCCCGCGGCACCAGTCTGTTCCTGGTGGATACGTCGCTCGACGGCTTCCGGCGCGGGCGCAATCTGGAGAAGATCGGTCAGCATGCCGGCGATACCGCCGAGCTGTTCTTCGATGATCTGCGGCTGCCGGGCAATGCGCTGCTGGGTGCCCGCAACGGCGGTTTCGGTCACCTGATCGACGAGCTGCCGCGCGAGCGGCTGGCCCTGGCGATCGGCGCCATCGGTGCCGCCGAGGGCGCGCTGGCCATCACCATCGATTACGTCAACGAACGCAAGGCCTTCGGCCAGACCATCGGTAGCTTCCAGAACACCCGTTTCTCCCTGGCGGAAATGCAGACCGACATCCAGCTCAACCGGGCATTCATGGAAAAGTGCCTGGCCAAGTTCGAGGCCGGCACCATGGATGTCACCGACGCTGCCATGGTCAAGTACGCCGCTACCGAGATGCAGTGCCGGGTGGCGGACGGCTGCCTGCAGCTTTTCGGCGGCTATGGTTACATGCGCGAGTACCCCATCGCCCGGGCGTTCGTGGATGCCCGCGTGCAGCGGATCTACGGCGGCACGTCCGAGATCATGAAGGAGCTGATCGCCCGGTCGCTGGTCGGCAAGTAGACCGCCGACGGCGGGCGCGCACGTGGTGACCCTTTACTCCATTGGTCATTCCGACCGGGGCATGGCCACCCTGCTGGATCTGCTGCGTGAACACGGCATCCGGCGGCTGGTGGACGTGCGTCGCATCCCGCGCTCCCGGCGGCATCCGCATGTGAACCGGGAGGATTTCGCCGATAGTCTTGCCGATGCCGGCATCGGCTATCGGCACTCGCCGGCGCTGGGCGGCATGCGCGAGCGCTCGCCGGATTCGGTCAATCAGGGTTGGTCGGCCCCTAGCTTTGCAGCCTACGCTGACCACATGCAGACCGCCGACTTCGACACCGCGCTGCGGGCCCTGCTGGCCGATGCGGCGGATACCACCACCGCCATGATGTGTGCCGAGGCCGACCCGCAGCAGTGTCACCGCTGGCTGATCGCGGATGCGGCCGATGCTCGCGATTGTGCCGTCCGGCATATCCTTGGTCAAGGTCGGACCGAGTTGCACCGGCCCACCTGGTTCGCCCGGGTGGACGACGGACGGGTGAGCTACCCCTTTGCGTTGACCGGCTGAGCCATCAGGTAGTCGTCCATGACGAAACCGCCGCCGATATCCTGCACGTGTTCGGCGGCGACGGTGAAGCCCAGCCGACGGTAACTGGCCACCGCCAGGTGGTTGTCGCGGTTGACCCGCAGCCAGAGCTTTTCACAGTCCTGTTGTCGCGCATCGAGCAGCGCCGCATTCACCAGCTGCCGGGCCAGCCCCCGGCCACGCTCGGCCCGATCCACGTACAGCTTGTGCAGCCAGAAGCGGCTGGCGTCGGTCTCATCCGGTCCATGCGCGGCGAACGCCACCGCCGGTTTGGTCGGGTCCGTATGGGCCATGACATAACGCACGCCCGCCGCGGTGTCCGCCCGCAGCCGGTCGCGGCTGTAGCCGTGCGCCAGCATGTAGTCGATCTGCTCACGGGTGATGATGCCGGGATAGTGTTCATGCCAGATACGATGGGCCAGGGCGGTGATGTGGTCCAGGTCCGCATCGGTTTCGGCGGTACGCAGGGTGATACCGTCAGCCACGACGCCCCAGGCGGCGATGCAGCTCGCTCTCGTAGGCCGCGCCGGCCCCGCGCAGCCCGCGGCCGAGGCGGGATTCGCCCAGCCGTGCCTGTAGCAGCACCAGCCGCTTGCGGGCCCGATGGCGTTCGGTATTTGCCAGGTCGGCCCGGGCCAGCAGACTTTCCACGCTGTGCAGTTCGCGGCGGATTTCCAGTTCCGGCGGCAGGAAGCCGCTGTTCTTCAGCAGGCGGTAACCGGCCCGCAGGGCCGGTGGCACGTCCCGGTCGTCATCCAGGACCAGCGGCTGGCCGGCGCCGGGAAGATCATTGAACACGCCGTCGCGTTCGGCCTGGTTGATGCGTTCCTCGGCGAGGCGGTCGAGTACATCCATGCCCGGTCACGGTATCCTGAGACAAAACCGATGGGGGAACATTGCCCGATGAGTGATAACGCGTCGAGCCCGGCCGCGAGCGGTATCCGCAGCGGCCGTGTTGAAGCCAATGGCTGGCAACTGGCCTGGGAGGAGCGCGGCCCGCGGTCCGGCGAGCCGGTGCTGCTGATCATGGGCCTGGGCACCCAGCTGCTGGGCTGGCCGGAGCCGTTCTGCGACGCCCTCGCGGCGTCCGGCTATCGGGTCATCCGGTTCGACAACCGCGATATCGGCCTGTCCGACAAGTGGACGCGGCGGGGCAATCAGACCGATGTGCGCATGGCCTTCCTGCGCTCGAGCTTCGGCTTGCCGGTGCAGGCGCCCTACACCCTGGCCGACATGGCCGCCGACACCGTCGGCCTGATCAACGGCCTGGCGCTGGGCCCGGTGCATCTGGTGGGGGCCTCGATGGGCGGGATGATTGCCCAGATGGTGGCCGCTGATCATCCGGACCGGGTGCGCAGCCTGACCTCGATCATGTCCACCTCGGGGGCGCGCAGTCTGCCGCGAGGCAAGCTCAGGGTGCTGATGCGCATGGGCTCGCGGCCGGCTTCCAGTGACCGTGCGGCGATCATCGAGCATCTGACTACCACCATGCGCATGATCGGCAGTCCCGGTATCCAGAACAGTCGCGAGCAGTGGGCCGAGCTGATCGGGCGGGGGCTGGACCGCAGCTATCATCCGGCCGGCACCGCGCGCCAGCTACTGGCGATTCTGGCCTCGGGCAGCCGTGAAACCCTGCTGCGCCGAATCCGCGTGCCCAGCCTGGTGATTCACGGCAATGCCGATCCGCTGGTCCCGCTGGCCCACGGTCGGCACACGGCTGCCTGCATTCCGGATGCCCGTCTGTGGGTGGTGCCCGGCATGGGCCACGACCTGCCGCCACCCCTGCATGGCGAGCTGGCGGCCGGCATTGCCGAACATGCCGCCGGCACCGACCGCGACGCTGCCTGAGCCCGTGCCATGCTGTTCGAGGTCGTCTGCATCAGCTTTGCCTTTCTGCTGGGCCTGCTGGTCCGGCTGATCGGGCTGCCGCCGCTGGTCGGTTTTCTCGGCGCCGGATTTGCCATCAATGCGCTGAGCGGTCCCCTGCAGTTGCCGGCGGAGGCCGGGGCGGTGCTGTCGCATCTCAGCCATCTCGGCGTCCTGCTGCTGCTGTTCACCCTCGGGCTGAAACTGCATGTGCGCAGTTTGACCCAGCCACCAGTGGTGGGCGGCGCTCTGCTGCATTTCGCGGTGTCCTGTCTGCTTTTTGCGCCAGGACTTTATCTGGTGCTGGATCTGGACGTCCGCACGGCGATGCTGCTGGGCATGGCGCTGGCCTTCTCCAGTACCGTGCTGGCGGCCAAATTCCTGGAGGCCAAGCACGAACTGCGCGCGTTCCACGGCCGCGTGGCCATCGGCATTCTGATCGTCCAGGACCTGATCGCGCTGGGCGTGCTCAGCGTGTTCGGCGATCACACGCCGTCGGTCTGGGCGCCGCTTGTGCTATTGGCCCCGCTACTGCGGCCCGTTCTCATGCGCCTGCTCGACTGGATGGGCCACGACGAGCTGCTGGTGCTGATGGGTCTGCTGCTCGCCCTGGTGGTCGGGGGCGTCGGCTTCGAGCAGCTGGGTCTCAGTCCCGAGCTGGGGGCGCTGGTGATGGGCATGCTGCTGGCGGGTCACCCCCGGGCGCAGGAGTTGTCCAAGGCCTTGTGGAGCCTGAAAGAGGTCTTTCTGGTGGGGTTTTTCCTGCAGATCGGCATGTCCGGTCTGCCGGACTGGTCGGCAGTGATTTTCGCGACGTCGCTGGTGCTGCTGCTGCCGGTCAAGGCGGGGCTGTTTTTCGCCGTGCTGCTGTTATTCCGGCTGCGGGCCCGCAACGCGTTTCTCGCCGGAGCGACGCTGACCTGCTATAGCGAGTTCGGCCTGATTGTCGCCGCCGGGCTGATTCCCGAATGGCTGGTGCCGCTGGCCCTGGCGGTGGCGCTGTCCTTCCTGGTGGCGGCGCCCTTCAACCGTCTTGCGCATCCGCTGTTCGAGCGGCTGGAAACCCGGCTTAATCGCCTGGAAGGCAGTGCCCGGCACCATCCCGACGAACAGCCCACCACCCTGGGTCACGCTAGCGTCATGGTGCTGGGGATGGGGCGGACTGGCACCTCGGCGTACGACGCGCTTACCGAACGCGGCGCCCGGGTCATCGGGATCGACGCCGATCCCGGCAAGGTGGCCGCCCACCGGGGCCGCGGTCGCCGGGTGGTGTATGCCGATGTCGAGGACTCCACCTTCTGGCACGGAGCCGATCTGGCGCACATCCGGGCGGTGATTCTGGCCACCGGCTCGCGCGAGGCCAGCCTGTTCGCCACCCGGCAGCTGCGGTTGGCCGGATTCGAGGGGTTGATCATCGCCCACGCCTTCTATCCCGACGAGGCAGAGGCCATTCGCGCCGCCGGCGCCGATCAGGCCTACCAGACCATGGCCGAGGCCGGCGTGGGGCTGGCCGGCCATGCCTGGACGGCGCTCGAGACCGAAAAGCCTACCTGACCGCGGGCTCAGGCCTCGGTTTCGAGGATTTCGCGAGCCCGCTCGAACATCCGGGGCACGCAAAGCGCCATCTGCTCCCACAGCGGGTCCACCCGCTGGCCCTTGCGGTGCAGCCGCACGTTCAGACAGGCGATGGAGGCGAACCGGTAGGCCGCGAGCGCCTCGAACCAGGGGGCATCGGGCACCGGTTCGCCGCGGGCGGTTTCGTAGGCCTGGCGGATGTCCCCGGCCGGCGGCGGGCAGACCGCGCCGAATTCCGGGTGCCACATGGCGGGGTCGGTAATCATCAGCATCCAGCCCAGGTCCAGCATCTGGGCGCCGATGTGCGCCAGTTCCCAGTCGATCACCCCGGCGACACGCCCCCGGTCGAACAGGATATTGCCGGGCTGGTAGTCGCCGTGCACCAGCCCGATTGGCGACGAATCCGGAATGCGGTCGGCAAGCAGATGCTGCACCCGGGCCGCGGCCTGCGCCCAGGCAGGTTCCGGCGCCTTCTGATAGATCGGTTCCCAGAAGGCGATTTCGGTGGCCAGCGCGCGCGGCGTGTCCCAGTTCGGCAGATGACGCTGGCAGTCGAAGGCATGCAGCCGGGCGAGGGCCGCGGCGGCCTCGCGGTAGAGCGGCCGCATTGCCGTCACCGTGCGCGGGAACACCGGATCGGGATCCCAGACCAGCAGGTTGTGCCCCGGCAGTCTTTCCATGATCAGGAAGGGCAGGCCGAACCAGCCCTCGTCGGCCTGCGCCCAGGGCACCGCCGGTACCGGCAGGCCCTCGGCATGCAGGGCCCGCAGCAACGGCGCCTGGCGATAGACGTCGGTATTGCCGCGGCGTTTCACTCCCGGCGGCGGCAGGCGCAGCACATAGCCCTGCCGGTCGCTGTCCTGCTCGACGTCGAACAGAAAGGTCAGGCCGGCATGACCGTCCGCGGCGCGCAGGTCGCGTACCTGCGCGTGCTCGCCCAGTTGGTGCCGGATGAAGCCAATCAGTTCCTGTTGCAGCCAGTCGAGGTCCATCATCGGAGTGGTCGGGTGGCGGATCGAGAGCGTCATCCTGCCCGAGTCCGCCGGCCTTGACAGCCCGGCGGCCGGCGGGAATGCTCCCGGGCCTTTGTGGCGCGTCGGAAAGGAGAACAACATGGGCCCACTCGAGGGGACCACGGTAATCGAACTTGCCGGTCTGGGACCGGCACCGATGGCCGGCATGATGCTGGCGGACATGGGTGCCCGGGTAATCCGGGTGGAGCGCGGCACCCGGCAGGCACCCGGGCAGAGTCACGACGCCAGCCTGCGCGGCAAGCAGTCGATCGCGCTGAATCTCAAGACCGACGCCGGACTGGCCGCCCTGCTGCGGCTGATTGATGACGCCGATGCGCTGATCGAGGGCTTCCGGCCCGGAGTGGCGGAACGCCTGGGCGTGGGGCCGGAGGTTTGTCGTGACCGCAATCCGCGGCTGGTCTACGGCCGCATGACCGGCTGGGGCCAGGATGGCCCGCTGGCCCAGGCCGCTGGCCACGACATCAACTACATCGCCCTGTCCGGCGCCCTGCATGCGATCGGCGAGTCTGGCGGCAAACCGGTGATCCCGCTGAACCTGGTCGGCGACATGGGCGGCGGCGGCATGCTGCTGGCATTCGGCGTGGTCTGCGCCCTGTTCGAGGCGGCCCGTTCCGGCGCGGGCCAGGTGGTGGATGCGGCGATGGTCGATGGCACCGCGCAACAGCTCTGGATGCAGATGGGCATGATGGCCGCCGGGCTGTGGCACCCGCGCCGGCGTGGCGCCAACCTGCTGGACGGCGGGGCACCCTTCTACCAGGTCTACGAGACGGCCGACGGGGGTTACGTGGCGCTGGGCGCGCTCGAGCCGCAGTTCTACGCGGAGCTGGTCGAGCGCGCCGGGCTTGATCCCGAACGTTTCGGCAAACAGATGGACACGGCCGCCTGGCCGGACATGCGGGCGGCGCTGACCGAGGCCTTTCTGACCCGCACGCGGGATGAGTGGTGTGCCATCCTGGAGGGTACCGACGCCTGCTTCGCGCCGGTGCTGGCGATGGACGAGGCGGCCCGGCATCCGCACAACGCCGCCCGCGGCACGTTTCTGGAGGTTGACGGCTGGACCCAGCCGGCGCCCGCGCCGCGGTTGTCGCGGACCCCGGGCGAGGTTCGCCACGGGCAGCACCGGCCGGGCGCGGACGGCGTCGCGGTGCTGCGCGCGGCCGGCTTCGAGGATGCCGAGATCGACCGCCTGCGGGCCGCGGATGCGCTGCTCGAGGCGACGCCGGCATCATGACCGCAATCCGGAGGCAGCAACGATGAGTCAGTCACTACAGGATCAGCTTCTGAAGGCCGGCGCGGTCAAGCCCAAGCAGGCGAAGAAGGCGCGCCGCGAGAAGGCGCAGGAACAGGCGGCGGCCCGCAAGGGCGATCCGTCGGCGGGCAATGCCTCGCTGCAGACCGAGATTGCCGCGGCAGAGGCCGCCAAACGCGAGCGCGACCGGCAACTCAACGCCGAGAAGAAGGCGCGCCGCGAAGCGCAGGAGCAGGACCATGCCATCGGGCAGATCATCGAGCGCAATCGAATCGAAGCCGATGGCGACGTCGCCTACAACTACAATCTGGGCAATCGCATTCGGCGTCTGGCGGTGAGTCAGTCACAGCAGCGCGATCTGGCGGCAGGCAGGCTGGCGATCGTTCGCCATCGGGAGCAGTCCGCCATCGTGCCCGCCGCCGTGGGCCGGCGGTTGATGGAAAAGATTCCCGCGCAGGTCTGGCTGGTCACGGCGGCTGACGAGGCGCCGGATCCCGACGACCCCTATGCCGATTACCCGGTGCCGGATGATCTGATGTGGTAAGGCCGGTTCAGGCCGGCTTGTCTCGCCCCTCGGGCAGCCGCACCAGTGCCAGCTGGCGCGAGCGGGCCACCAGCTGGTCCTCGGCATCCCAGATTTCCCCGTCTTCCTCGGCATAGCCGCCGGAAATGAAGCGGGTGACGAAGCGGCAGCGCAGCGGGCCGGGGGCCGGCCGTTGCCGGATGTGGGTGGTCATCTCGATGGTGGGCACCCAGCCGACCGGGCCGATCTGCCGGAGCACCGGCGGCGGGAAGGCGTCGGCGAACAGCGCGAGCGAGAGCACGTCGGGTTCGCGGTAATCGGCGAACGAGACCCAGCCGGTCAGTTCGCAGGTGTCGTCGTACTGGCCATGCAGCCAGGCCGCCGTCTCGGGCGCCAGCCGGATATCCAGATTCTTGAAGATGCGGAAACCGATATCCGCGTGGACGCAGTCCTCCAGCCGGGGGACGCGCGGCGGGCTGCCGGCAAGGTGGTCGAGACCGTCGCGGCGATCCAGGTCGCCGAAGGCGGCGGTTACCCGCAGGCAGTCCTCTCCGTCCTGACGCAGCGTCGCATCGGCATAGGTGAGCTTCTTGCCCGACTTCAGCGGCGTCACGCGGATATCCACGTCGCGGCAGGCCACCGGCCGGAAGAAATGTGCCGTGATCGAGAGCGGGTCCGGGTGGGGCAGGGCCTGACTCAGCGCTCGCGCGGCTACGGCCATCAGGTAACCGCCGTTGGGGATGTCGCCGATGTTCCAGTTCTGGCTGATACTGGCACGAAAGGCATGCGCGTCGAGGCGTTCGAGCGCAAGGTCGTCATCGAATCGAAAGGTCATGATGGCCGGAGTTGATGGGGTCGGGGCGCCGCCGCGGGCCCGCGAAATCTACCATGTCTGCCGGGATTACAGCAGAGGCAGTTGATCCCCCGTGCATGGCGGCAGACGAAAGTGTTCGGTTGTCAGGGTGGGGCGCGCGCTACGGTTGAGGCTGTTCTTCCGGCAGGCCAGGGCAAAGCGCTGGGCAATCAGGTCGGCGAACTTGCCGGTGCCGGTCAACCGCTGCCCCCAGGCGGCGTCGTAGTCCCGGCCGCCGCGCGACTGCTGGATCAGGCTCATGACGTGGGCCGCACGGTCGGGAAAATGCGTGACCAGCCAGTCGCGGAATATCTGATTGACCTCCCAGGGCAGCCGTAACAGCACATAGCCGGCGCCGCGGGCGCCATGCTCGGCGGCGGCGCGCAGCACCGCCTCCAGCTCGTGATCGGTGATGGCCGGGATCACCGGGGCGGCCATCACCGCGGTGGGCACTCGTGCGGTACTGAGCTGCCGGATCGTATCCAGCCGCGCCGCGGGGGACGCGGTGCGTGGCTCGAGAATGCGCTTGAGCCCGGGCTCGAGCGTGGTCAGCGTGATGGCCACGGATACCAGGTTCTCGGCCGCCATGGCCTCTAGAATGTCCAGATCCCGCAGAATGAGGCGGCTCTTGGTGATCAGACTCACCGGATGCCGATAGGCCTGCAGCACTGCCAGGATGTCCCGGGTCACCCGGAGCCGGCGTTCCACCGGCTGGTAGGCGTCGGTGTTGATGCCCAGGGAAATCGGCGTGGGCCGGTAACCCGGCTTGCGCAACTCGGCTTCTAGAATGGCTGCAGCATTGTCCTTGTAAAAAATCCGGGTTTCGAAATCCAGGCCCGGCGATAGATCGAGATAGCTGTGGCTGGGGCGGGCAAAACAGAATGGGCAGCCATGCTCACAGCCACGATAGGGATTGATTGAGGCGTCGAACGGGATGTCCGGTGACTGGTTGCGGCTGATCAGCCGTCGGGCAGGGTCGGCTCGGACGATCGTGGCGGGGGCGGAAGCCCCGGCTTCTTCGTCGTCACCCGGCCAGCCGTCGTCGAACGCCTCGCGTTCGTCGCGCGCGAAGCGACCGGCGTTGTTGCCGGTTGCCCCGCGGCCCTTGACCGCATTCGGTTGGTGGCGTGCTGCCATACCGATAACTGTAAATTAATACAGTTATAGGCGCCACTGTTATCGAGGTGTGCCGGGTGGCCTAGTGCTGGTCGAAAAAGCGCAGGATGGCGGCGGCGCCGGTCTGCGGGATCTCGGTCTGCCAGAAGTGGCCGGCGAAGGGCAGCATCTCCGGGTTGTCGTCGGCGCCGGGAATGGCCTGCGCCAGTTCCACCGCCCAGGAGGCCAGCAAAAAACGGTCCTCTGCCGCCCAGATTACGTGGGCGGGCTTGTCCCAGGCTTTCAGTGTGGCCACGGCGTCCTGCGTCCAGTGATTGGTCTGGGCGGTGGTGTAGGCAATCCAGTGGTCGAGCCGTTCGCCACCCTCGTTCAGGGCGGCGTGCCAGTCCTGCAGGAATGCCTCCGGAATTCGCCGCCGGAAGGTGGTCTGGGGCCAGGGGAACAGCCGCATCAGCACCTGCGGGATGCGGGCGGCCGCGAGCGGCTTGATCGCCCGGCCCATCGCCATCAGCCCGTCGATGATCGGTACCGGCCAGTTGTCGAAGCAGACCACATCGGTGAGCACCACGGCGTCGATGCGCTCGCCGTGACGCTTGAGCATCTGGCCACCATGGGATCCGCCCTGGTCGTGGAACACGGCGCGGCAGGTCTTGATGCCCAGATGATCGAGCAGCGCCGCCAGCATGTCGGCCTGCCCGGGGCTGGCGAGGTCGGCATCGGCCGACGGCGTCGACTCACCCAGCCCGAGCAGATCCGGCACGATGCAGTCGTAATGCTCGCCGAGCGCCCCGAGCAGCGGTTCCCACAATCGGCAGGAGGTGGGAATGCCGTGCACCAGCAGCAGCGGCGGGGCATCACCATCCGGCCCGTGGCGCAGGTAGGCCACCCGGCCCACGTCGAGGTCGGCGAACTGCCGCTCGAGGGTGCCCGGGGCCAGGGTATCGGCTTCGGCGCGGAAGCGGCGGGTCGGTTTCTTTGGATAAGTCAGCATGACTTGATGCTACGCCGGCATCCGGGTGGGCTCAATACGGAATCCGCTCGCCGTCCCAGGCGAACAGGCCGCCGGAGTCGTCCGGCGTGAGTCCGTCAATCACGGCCAGCAGCCGCGTGGCGGCGAAGTCGGGGGTGAACAACTTGCCGGCAGGTACATTGCGCTGGAACGGCCGCGACAGGTCGGTGTCGGTGGTACCCGGGTGCAGGCCGACCACGATCGATTGCCGGTTGCGGCGGTGCATTTCGATTGCCGCGGTGCGGGTGAACTGGTTCTGGGCGGCCTTGGCGGCGCGATAGCTGTACCAGCCGCCCAGGTGATT
Organism: Salinisphaeraceae bacterium; assembly: GCA_040222795.1. Lineage (GTDB taxonomy): Bacteria > Pseudomonadota > Gammaproteobacteria > Nevskiales > Salinisphaeraceae > Spectribacter. The sequence goes on along the minus strand of JAVKCJ010000035.1, from coordinate 131,032 downwards.
GTCCGCAATCGAGCCGACGCGGGCGGACAGGCTGGCGAACACTGCCCGTCGTCCGCGAGTGAGCAGCGATTCGGCGTGCTTGAGCAGCAGGATGGGGCCGAAGGCGTTGACCGCAAACCCGGCGGCCAGCCGGTCGGGCGTGATGTCGGCCAGCCGCTTTTCCGGCCGTACGCCGGTATCCCGGTCATGCAGCAGCCCGGCGCAGACGATGACCAGATCCAGCGCGGGCGTGTGTTCTTCTACCCGTTCCATTGCGCGCTGGATGCTGTTTTCGTCGGTGATGTCCAGCGCCAGCGGTAGCACGCGCTTTCCATTGGCGCGGACCATTTCGGTGAGCCCGGGACTGCCGGCATCCCGGCTGGTGACGATCAGCATCGCTACGCGTTGCTCTCGTAAAAGCTGCTCGGCCAGTGCCCGGCCCAGCCCTCGGGCGGCCCCCTGCACCATGACCCGGGCATTGTGGGGCAGCTGCTCAAATGCCATGACAGTTGGTCCGGTTGCTGACATCGGTGCCGGGCACGCCCGGCTGGCGTAGAGTGTGCTCCCGCGTCGCGTCGACGTCCTTCTGCGGTTCGTGTTTTTGCAAGTTCATCATCATCAATCCCTGCTTCGCGCGGCGCGCATCATCTGGCGGCACGCCGTCCGGTACCGGCGCCTGTTGCCGGTGGCCAGCTTCGCCGCCGGCCTGGCCAGCTTCTTTCTGGTCGAGCGCCAGGCCCAGCTGGCGCAGTGGCTGACGGCCTTTCTGCTGCTGGGCTGGATCTGGCTGATCGGCGAGGGGTTGTTCGGCCGACTGCTGTCGCGCTGGTTGCGGCCGCAGTGGTCGGAGGCCGCCACCCGGCTTGCGGCCCAGTCGCTGCATCAGGAGACCCTGTTCTTCACGCTGCCCTTCTTCCTGGCGACCACCACCTGGGCCAGCGGTCAGGTGCTGTTCACCGGCACGTTGATGCTGGCGGCAGCGGCGTCGATCGTGGACCCGATCTATCTGGGCGTGATCGCCTCCCGGCGCTGGCTGTTCTTGGGCTTTCATGCATTCACCCTGTTCGTGGCCCTGCTCACGGCGCTACCCATCATGCTGCAGCTGACCACCGGCGAGAGCCTGGGGCTGGCGACGCTGGCGATGATGATCTTCGCCCTGCCGGGCGTGGCGGGGGTGCTGGACGTGCGCCGCACCCGGCGCTGGCTCACAATGGGTTTACTCACCCTGGCGCTGGGCGGATTCGCCTGGACCACCCGCGGGTGGATTCCGCCGGCGACGCTGCGCGTAACCGACGCGGCCATCACCTTCCGGGTGACCGAGCCGCAGCGTATTCACGGGGAACACCGACCGCTGGTCGATGCGGGCCGTCTTGCCGAGGGTCTCTACGCATTCACCGCCATCCGCGCGCCACGCGGGCTGCATCAGCCGGTCATTCACGAATGGCGGCACGAGGGACAGTTGGTCGATCGCATCGAGATCGATATCGTCGGCGGTCGCGAACAGGGCTATCGCGCCTGGAGCCACAAGACCGAATTTCCGCCGAAACCATACGGAGACTGGCAGGTGGTGGTGCGCACGGATGACGGTCAGCTTATCGGCGTGCTCCGCTTCAGAGTGGTCTGAGGCTCTCTGGTCAGCCCAGCTCCATCGCCCGGTGGTAGACCACCTGGAAGCTGAAGGTCTTGGACTTGGTGCGCTTTTCCAGCAGTGCTGCAAGCTTGTCCAGCCGATCCGGCAACGCCATGAGTTTGTCCTGGGCTTCGCGGCCGGCACCGTCATCGGGCTTGAGGTTGGCGATGCCCCAGGCCTCGAGGCATTCCTCCACCAGCTTGCGGTAGTCGCCCGGGCCGTAGATGCCGGCGCGCCGCACCACGTCCGCCATTTCGGCGTAGCCATCGATGGTATGGCCGGGCATGGATAGCCGCGGCAGCACCTTGAGGGCGGCTTCCAGCGCCCGGGTGGAGTCGATTTCCAGCAGGCCGCGGAACACGTCGCGATAGAAGCGGAAGTGACGCGCCTCGTCGCTGGCGACGTGCGCCAGCAGACGCTGGATCACCGGTTCGTACTTCCCGGCAATGCGGGCGGTATTGGCGTGGGCGGCCTGGGTGGCGCGCTCCTGAAGGCTGGTGTAGGCGAGCAACTGGTACGGGTCGCCATTCCATTCCGGATCGAAGCCGGCCTCGATGTACTGGTACTGCAGTTTCTCGAAAGCCTGCATGTCCAGGATGCGGGCATCGCGCACGTAGTCGTGCAGCACGCAGCCGTGGCGGTCTTCCTCCGCCGTCCACAGATAATTCCAGCGCGACCAGGCGTTGTCCTCGCCCAGGTACACCGCCACCAGCCTATGGAAATGCGGCAAGCCCTCCTCGGTGAGAAGATTAAGGGCCAGGGCCACGCGCACCTCGTCGGGAATCCCGCGGGCGCGATCAGGCAGGGCGGCCATGTCGCGAGCCTGTTCGTCGGTCATCTGTTCGCTGGCGGGCAGGAAATCACTGGGCCACCACAGGCGGCGTTCGCTGATGTGGCGCTCCATGAGCTCACCCACCAGCGGCTCGATGGCGGCCAGCGCCTCGGACTTGGCGTTGATCGAATTCATGTTGGCTGCGGACGTGGCGATGGCGGTCTCCTTCCAGTCACACCGGTTTGCAGGGCCGACCTTCCGTCAATGCCTGGTTGACGGGCTCTGGGTCAGTTGGCCGAGATGCTCGAGATTACCATTACCGGCGGTCACTGTCGTGACAGTCGGTGGTAAGCGCCCTAGGCCATTCGGGAGGACGACAGAATCTCGATCCAGTAGCCGTCCGGGTCGCGGATGAAGGCGATATGGTTCATCCGTCCGTCCTCGGGCCGTTTCTGGAACGTGACGTTGTTGGCGTCGAACCAGGCCACGGCCGCGTCCAGGTCCGGCACGTCGAAGGCGATATGGCCGTAACCCTGGGGTTCGCTGTTGCCGTCGTGATAGGCCACATCCGGGTCGCTTTCGCTGCCCCAGTTGTGGGTCAGTTCCAGCACCCCGCGCTGGGCGAAGGTCCAGCGGGCCCGTTCGGCGGCGTTTTCCGGGGGCGTCTCGCCGGGCTGCAGCTTGCCCAGGAAGTAGAGGCTGAACTCGGCGCCTTCGAAGTCGGCCTGATGCAGGAGGGTCATGCCCAGCACGTCGCGGTAGAAGTTCAGCGACTTCGCCGGGTCCTTGATGCGCAGCATGGTGTGGTTGAAGGTGAAGCCGTCGGTTTCGGCCATCATGCGTCTCCTGTGTCGGGGCCGGCGATGCGTCGGCGGTCGATCTCGGCGACGCTGCGGCAACCGGCCAGGGCCATGGTGAGCTGGAAGTCGGCGTGAAAGTTGGTCAGCACTTCCCGTACGCCGGCTTCGCCCGCGAGCGCCAGACCATAACAGTAGGGCCGACCGATGCCCACGGCCGTCGCGCCCAGTGCCAGGGCCTTGAATGCGTCCGCCCCGCCGCGGATGCCGGAATCCATGATCACGGGGATGCGACCGTCCACCGCAGCCACGATGCCCGGTAATTGTTCGATGGTCGCCACCGACCCGTCCACCTGCCGCCCGCCGTGGTTGGAAACGAGCAGGCCGTCAACGCCGTAGTCCAGCGACTTGCGGGCGTCTTCGGGGTCGAGAATGCCCTTCAGCAGGATCGGCAGCCTGGTGCGCTCGCGCAGGAAGGCGAGATCATCCCAGGTCAGCGTCGGACGCGAGTAGGTGGCGATGAAGCGCCGAACCGCGGCCAGCGCCTGCCCGGAGCGCAGCCCATCGAGCATGCCGTCCGGCCACTTGCGCAGCACCTGCATCAGCACCCGCAGGGTATGCCGGTTGAGCGGCTGTCTGGCATCGGGGCCCGGTAGCGGTTCCGAGAGCTGGCGCCGGAACACCGGATCCGAGGTGTACTGGGCAATGCCCTTGCCGTGCAGGAACGGCAGGTGGGCCAGTTCGAGATCGCGGGTGCGCCAGCCCAGAAGCGTGGTATCCAGCGTGACCACGATCGCTTCGCAGCCGCAGGCCTCGGCTCGTGACACGAAGCTCTCCACCATCTCGTCCGACTTGTTCCAGTAGAGCTGAAACCAGCGCGGCGCGTCGCCCATGGCCGCAGCGCAGTCCTCCATCGTGCGGCTGGCCTGGCTGGAAAAGATGTAGGGCATGCCGGTATCTGCCGCCGCGCGGGCCACTGCCACGTCGGCCTCCGGATGCGCCATTTCCAGCACGCCGATCGGGCACAGCAGGAAGGGTGTGGGCAGCCGCCGCCCGAATAGTTCCACCGAGGTATCCTGTTCCGCCACGTCGAACAGCATGCGCGGCTTGATCTGCCAGTGACCGAAGGCCGACAGATTGCGGGCCATGGTGTCCTCGCGGCCCGCGCCGCCGGCGATGTAGGCGTAGCCTTCGGCGCTCATGCAGCGGGCGGCCGCGGCTTCCAGATCGGCCATGCCCACCGGCACCGTCGGCCGGCGTCCGGCCAGGCCGCCCATGTAGATGGCGCGCTGGCGTTCCACCGGGCCGGTGAGTCTCTCCGATCGTTCCATTTCGAACTCTATTTTTCAGTCGCGGAGCTGGATGAGATCCCGGGGGTCATGAGCGCAGAACACGCGGACCCCGGCATTGTCATCCAGGGCCAGACCACGCAGCCGCTCGATGTTATCGCGGCAGCGGGGACTGTCCTCGCAAACCATCCGCTGAAAGGCACGCAATGCCACGGGGCAGTTGGCGTGATCGGCCATCTGGCCGTGATTGAAAAAGGCATCGCCGGCATGCAGCAGCCAGCCGTCGTCGCCCTGTACCGCGATGCCCGCGTGCCCGCGGGTATGGCCGGCCAGCGGGATCATGAGAATTTCCGGCGGCAGGCCGGGCAGGTCCCGTACCGCAGCGAATCCCTGCCACGGCTCGCCGTCGGGCTGATGCAGCGCCCAATCCGGTGCGTGCGCCCACTGCGCATCCCGGTAGCGAGTTTTCTCCAGCAGGCTGCGGCCGGCCAGCGTGGCTTCGTACTCATCGGCCAGCACATGCACGCGTGCCCCGGGGAAATCGGCAATGCCGCCTGCGTGATCGATATCCAGATGCGTGAGCAGAATGTGGCGCACGTCGTCGGGATCGAGCCCGAGTTCGCGGATCTGCTCGCGGGCGGTTTCCGCCCGCGCCAGCGCGGGACCGGTCATGGTCATGAAGGCCCGGCCCAGCCGCTTGCCCGGCTGGTCGATGTCGGCCAGCCCGAAGCCGCTTTCCACCAGGACCAGGCCGGCCTCGGTCTCCACCAGCAGGACGTGGCACACCAGTGGCGCCATGGCTGCCGGCGCGCCGGGGCTGCGAAACAGGCCGCCGAGCGGCGGATTCATGGAGCCGCAATTAAGATGATGAATCTTCATGTCGGCATCATCGTCATCGCAACGGTTTTGCGCAAGCATGGCTGCCCGTGACGGTTGGCGTAATATGCCGGTGGCGGCGCAATCGCTGGCAAACGCGATGCCCGGACGCGACTTGGTGGTGAGGTGCGTGGTGGAATCTCGACATGAGTGAATGGCTGCAGCCGATTGCGATCTTCCTGACCGCCGCGGTGGTTGCGGTGCCTCTGGCGCAGCGGTTGAAGCTGGGCTCGATCCTCGGCTATCTGATCGCCGGGGCGGTGATCGGCCCGTGGGGGCTGGGGGCGATCGCGGAAGTCGAAGACGTGCTGCACATTGCCGAGTTCGGCGTGGTGCTGCTGCTGTTCGTGATCGGCCTGGAAATGCAGCCACGCCGGTTGTGGGCGCTACGCAAGACGATTGTCGGGCTGGGCGGTATGCAGGTGCTGGTCAGCGGTCTGCTGCTGGGCGCGGCGGCCCTGTTGATGGGGCTGCCGCCGTCGGCGGCGGTGGTGGCCGGGGCGGCGCTGGCGTTGTCGTCCACCGCGTTCGGGTTGCAACTGCTGGCCGAGCGCGGCGAACTCACGGCCCGCCACGGGCGGGCGGCTTTCGGCATCCTGTTGTTCCAGGATCTGGCCGTGATTCCCATCCTGGCGCTGCTGCCGCTGCTGGCCGTTGGCGGCGAGGCGATGAGTCTCGGCGGGGCGCTGCTGGATACGGCGAAAGTAGCGGCGGTGCTCACCGCCATGGTGATTGGTGGCCACTATCTGCTGCGACCGATCTTCCGCATCGTGGCGGCCACGCGCATGCCGGAGATATTTACCGCCTGGGCACTTCTGGTGGTGATCGGCACCGCGGTGATCATGGAGCAGGTGGATGTTTCCGTGGCGCTGGGCGCGTTCGTGGCGGGGGTGCTCCTGGCGGACTCGGAATATCGCCCGGAGCTGGAAACCAACATCGACCCGTTCAAGGACCTGCTCCTGGGTCTGTTTTTCATCGCGGTGGGAATGTCGCTGAATCTCGGCCTGTTGCTGTCCGAGCCGCTGCGGCTGGTGCTGCTGACGCTGGCGCTGCTGACCGTCAAGGGCCTGGTTCTCTACATCCTGGGCCGGCGCCACGGGCTCGATCCGCCGGCGGCCCGGAATCTGGCCGCGGTCCTGCCGCAGGGTGGTGAATTCGCATTCGTGATTCTGGCCGCCGCGGTGGCCGCTGGTGTGTTCGAGCAGGCCGACAGCGATGTCGTCGTTGCCGTGGTCACGCTGTCGATGGCGGCAACGCCGCTGCTCGCCGGCGGCGCAGGCTGGCTGAACCGGCGTCTGAAACCGGCCGGCGGCGACTCACGCTCGTTCGACACGCCGGAAGAATACGAGCACCCGGTGATCATCGCCGGCTTCGGGCGTGTGGCGCAGATCGTCGCCCGCCTGCTCACGGCCAAGGGCGTGTCGTTCACCGCCCTGGAAATCAACCCGGATACGGTCGATTTCGTGCGCCGATTCGGCGACAAGATCTACTACGGCGACGCCTCCCGAATCGATCTGCTGCGCCATGCCGGCGCCGAGGAAGCCCGGGTGTTCGTGCTGGCCATCGGGGACCCGGAGGCGTCGGTGCGCACGGCCGGTGTGGTACGCCAGCACTTTCCGCATCTGAAGATCATCGCCGCCGCGCGAAATCGCCAGCATGTATTCGCGCTGAAGAAGCTCGGTGTGTCCGTCATCCTGCGGGAGAAGTTCCTGTCCTCGCTGGAAATGGGTGGCGAGACGCTGCAGGCGCTGGGCGCGAGCCGCAGCGAGGCGGTGCGCGCCACCAGCCTGTTCCGGCAGTATGACGAGGAGCTGCTCGACGAGCAGGCGGCCGCATCCGAGGATACGGCCAAGCTCGTTCAGATGCGGGAGGAGGCGATGGCCGAACTGGAAGAACTGTTCGAGCGGGACGCCGGTTCCGCCGAGGGAACCGGTTCGGAATCGGGCCAATCACAATCGTCACGGAACGAATGATGACGTATGCGAATGCCACTGCCGCGCCGCTGCGCGGCGACATGAGCCGCCGGGAGGTCGTGGATACCCGGGACCTGGCATGGACCGAAGCCCCGGGCGGGCAGGTCTGGCGCAAGCGACTGCACCGGGTGGGGCCGGCCGAGGCCGGGCAGGTGACCTCGCTGATTCGCTACGTGCCGGGGGCGTCGTTTCACGCGCACGCGCATCCGGATGGTGAGGAGATTTTCGTGATAGAGGGCCACTTCTGCGACCAGCAGGCGGTGTCCGGGCCGGGGTCCTTCCTGTTGCATCCGGAAGGCTTCGAACACGCCCCCTGGTCCGAGGATGGCTGTCTGCTGCTGGTCAAGCTGCGCCAGTACGGCGGTGAGGGCCGCACCTATGTCACCCGGGATACCGGGGCCATGGACTGGGTCGACAGTGATACGCCCGGGGTATTGGTGAAACCGCTGTATGCCGATGCGCGCTTCCCGGATGAAACCCGGCTGGAGCGCTGGGCCGCGGGCGCCGAGCTGCCGGCGCGGGTGTTCCCGGACGGGGCGGAGCTGTTCGTGCTGGAGGGTGGGTTCGGCGACGAGCAGGGCAACTACGGACTGCATACCTGGCTGCGCCTGCCGCCGGGCAGCAGTCATCGGCCGGTGAGTCCGCAGGGCTGTCTGGTCTACATCAAGACCGGCGGCGTGGCCGATCTGCAGCATGATCCGGGGCGCTGACAAGGATGATCGATCTTTATACCTGGGTCACACCCAACGGTTACAAGGTGCACATCCTGCTGGAGGAGCTGGCGCTGGATTACGCAGCGCATGCGGTGAACATCCAGCGGGGTGATCAGTTCGAGCCGGACTTCCTGCGCATCTCGCCCAACAACCGCATTCCCGCCATCGTTGATCATGACGGGCCCAACGGCCGACCGGTGTCGGTATTCGAATCCGGCGCGATCATGCTGTACCTAGCCGAGAAGACCGGCCGTTTCCTGCCCGCCGATCCGCGGGACCGGGTGGCGATGCAGGAATGGCTGATGTTCCAGATGGGCAACGTGGGTCCGATGTTCGGCCAGGTCGGCCACTTCACCCAGTACGCGCCCCGCCGGATTGATTACGCCGTGGATCGCTACACCCGCGAAATGCATCGGCTGCTCGGTGTAATGGATCGCCGCCTGGGCGAGGTGGCGTATCTGGCCGGCGATTACGGGCTGGCCGACATGGCTACGTTTCCCTGGGTGCGCTCGGCCCGCCGCTTCGGCGCCGAGCTGTGCGATTATCCGAATCTGAACCACTGGTACCAGGCGATCCGGGCGCGTCCCGCGGTGGCACGTGGCCTCGCCGTACTGGCGGAATACAAGAATGCGACGCCGCTCAGCGACGAGGCGAAGGAGCAGCTGTTCGGCGACACGCAATATCAGCGACGCTGACCCCGGCGGCCCACCGCCGGCTTCGATAACGACAAGGGGGAGATGATGGACAACGAGCAAGCGGTGGAACTGCCCGGCTGGCGCTGGGGGCCGTTCACCTTCCGGCTGCCCTTCTACCACACCAGGCTGTACTGGCCGGAGTTCCTCCAGGGCGTGGCCCTGGCCTCGGCGACCGGGCTGGCGCTGGTGCCGATCATGACCGGCCACTTCGGGCTGACCTTCGAGCAGGCCGTGGCCATGTCGCTGGTGCACATGTTCCTGATCGCGATCGCACCGATCGCCTTCGGGGAACCCTATGCCCCCGGCTGGGTGACGCCGGCCCTGCCGCTGGTTCTGACCTTCGTCCTCGGTGGATACGACACCCCGGTGGAACGCTTTCAGGCCATGACCGCGCTTACATTGGTGATGACCGGCATGCTACTGGTGCTGGGCATCACCGGGCTGGGCAAGCGCTTCATGGCCTGGCTGCCCAATGCGCTGAAGGCGGCCATTATTCTCGGTGCGGCCATTGCCGCCTTCAAGCGGGTGTTCGTGGACGATGTCGACGACTATCTGCTGGCCCAGCCCATCAGCATCACGCTGGCCTGCGCGGTGTGCCTGATCTTCATGTTCTCCATCCCGTTCCGGTCGCTGAAACTGCGCTCGCCGGTGCTCACCCGCCTGGCCAGTCTCGGCCTGCTGCCGGGCTTTCTGGTGGCGGCCGCGGTCGGACCGCTGGTGGGTGAGGTCAACTACAACATCGAGTGGGGGATTCTGCTACCGCCAGTGCACGAAGCCTTTGCCCAGGCCTCGCCGTTCGTCATCGGCTGGCCCAGCTGGGACATGTTCCTGGCGGCGGCGCCGCTGTCGCTGATCACCTACATCCTGTTGTTCGGCGATCTGGTGACCGGCAACGAGATCATCCATCAGGCCGAGGACGACCGGCGTGATGATCCGATCAACATCGACACCAGCCGCACCCACCTGTCGCTGGGTATCCGCAACGGGCTGATGGGCATTCTCGCCCCGTTCTTCCCCACCCAGGGCAGTCTCTGGACCGGCGTGCAGGTGATCATCGTCCAGCGCTGGCGCGAGGGCCGGGCGGGCATGAACTCGCTGTACAGCGGCACCGCCTCCTACTACTTCATGGGCCTGCCGTTCATCTTCTTCCTGCTGCCGCTGCTGACCGGCCTGCAACCGCTGCTGGGCATCGCGTTGTGTCTGACGCTGCTGCTCACCGGCTTCGCCTGCGCCTACGTGGCGATGGCCATGTGCACGCATCCCACCGAACGCGGCGTGGTGCTGCTCACCGCCGTGGCCATTGCCGTGTTCCCGGCCTGGATTGCGCTGCTGCTGGGGCTGGTGGCAACGCTGGTACTGATCGGCGGCAGCGATGCCGAGGCGATGGAGGAAAAGGTGGCAGCCGAGGAAGCGAAGCTGCGCCAGCAGGCCTGACCCGGCGTCAGTCAATCCACGTGGCGTCGCCGTAGGACAGGAACCGGTAGCCGGCGTCCACCGCATGACGGTAGGCGTCGAGTACCGGCTGTCGCCCGGCAAACGCGCAGACCAGCATCAGCAGGGTGGATTCCGGCTCGTGGAAGTTAGTGAGCAGGGCGTCCACCACCCGAAACCGGTAACCGGGTTTGATGAACAGTCGGGTTTCGTCGGCGAACGGCGTCAGTTCGCCGTCGGCTGCCGCGGCCTCCAGGCTGCGGACCACGGTGGTGCCCACTGCCACGATCCGGCCACCGGCGCGTCGGGTGGCGTTGATGCGCTCGACCAGATCGGCGCCGATGATGACCCGTTCGGCATGCAGCTGATGCCGTGACAGGTCCTGGGTGCGAACCCGCTGGTAGGTGCCAGCCCCCACATGCAGGGTGAGGTAATCGATGTCGACACCGCGGGCCCGCATCGCGTCGAGCAGGGCGTCGTCGAAATGGAGCCCGGCGGTGGGGGCGGCCACGGCGCCGGGCTCTCGTGCCCAGACGGTTTGATAGCGCTCGCGGTCGGTGTGTTCGTCCGGCCGGCGAATGTAGGGCGGCAGAGGCATGTGGCCATGCTCGGCCAGCAGGGCGTCCAGATCGCCGGTTGTCAGCTGGAGCAGGAACAGTTCGCCGTCCCGGCCGGTCACGTCGAGACGGTGTTCGCCCACGATCAACTCGCCACCCGGTCGCGGCGGTTTGCTGGCCCGAATCTTGGCGGAAAAGCGCTGATTGCCCAGTACTCGTTCCACCAGTATTTCCACCACACCGCCGCTGGCCTTGTGTCCTTGCAACCGGGCCGGGATCACCCGCGTGTCGTTGAGCACCAGCAGGTCCCCCGGCGCCAGCAACCCCGGCAGATCGCTGATGTGCCGGTCGGCGCAGCGACCCGTGGCCCGCTCAAGATGCAGCAGGCGGCTGTCGCCGCGCTGCGCCGGCGGATGCTGGGCGATGCAGTCTTCGGGCAGGTCGTAATGAAAGTCGGAACGGCGCATGGCGGCGCATGGTAGCGCCAATCAACCCCACCAGGCAGTAGAATGTTTGCCGTTTTTCAACGGAACGATTGCCGCGATGCTCAACACGCTTTCTTCGACCCTTGCCAGCACGGCCCGTGCCTGGCGTGGCTCGCTCGCCTTCAAGCCGGCCTCGCGCCAGCCAGAGAAACTTCTTGAGCTCTATGAATTCGAGGGCTGCCCGTTCTGTCGGCTGGTGCGCGAAACCATCACCGAGCTGGACCTGGATGTGTTGATCAAGCCCTGCCCTAAGGGTGGTACCCGGTTCCGGCCGGAGGCCGAGCGGCTCGGCGGCAAGGCGCAGTTCCCATACCTGGTGGACCCGAACACCGGCCGTCAGCTCTACGAATCCAGCGACATCATCGACTACCTGTATGCCGAGTACGGGGGCCGACCGGCGCCGGCGCGGCCACTGGGCGGTGCGGTCGCGGTGATGGGGTCGAATGCCGCCACCCTGCTGCGGGGGTTACGCGGTATGCGGCGCCGGCCGGCACGAGTGCCGGATCAGCCCCTGGAGTTGTACAGCTTCGAGTCCAGCCCGTTCTCGCGGCCGGTGCGCGAACTGCTCTGCGAAATGGAAATTCCCTACATCCTGCGCAGTTTCGGCAAGGCGGTGCCACAGGAAATCGGCCCGCCCTGGGTACGTACGCGCTTTTTCCCGGACATTCCGGTTCGCGGCCGTAACCGCCGTGCGATGCATGAGAAGACCGGGCGGTTGCAGGTGCCGTTCCTGTTGGATCCCAACAACGGGCAAGCGCTGTATGAGTCGGACGCGATCATGTCCTATCTGAAGACCACCTACGCTGCCTGAACCGCGGAAACGGCCCTTGGGATTGCCCCGAATGCTGCCGCATTCTCGCAATGACGGTTTCGGGAATCGGCATCATCCGTCGTCACTGCGAGTGGCCGCAGGCCGCGCTGCAGTCGCTTCGGTGCGATATCGCTTGCGGTTGTGTTGCCACCTGCCGTGGAAGCGGCGGATAGTGCCCATTGAATTCAGTGGCAGAAGCAAGGTCCAACAAATCATGAACGCTAGGCTATTCACATCGGTCCGTCTGCCCATTCTGACCCTGGCACTACTTGCCGTGTCCGCCTGCGCCAATCAGCGGCCGGTGATTTATCCCGAGGGTGGCCGCAGCACCTCGGCCGGTTCGCAGCGGGCAGTGGATCAGTGCATGGCCATGGCCGAGGCCAACGGCCTGGATTACAGCGACGGCGACGTGGCTGGTCGCACGGTCCGGGGTGGCGTGATCGGCGGTGCTGGTGGCGCGGCAGTTGGCGCGGTGTTCGGCGATGTCGGCCGCGGCGCCGGTGCCGGGGCGGCGCACGGAGCGGCCACCGGCCTGTTCAGCGGCCTGTTCGCCCGCGGTACACCGGACCCGGTTTATCGGAATTTCGTCAATCGTTGTTTGCGTGACCGCGGTTATGATCCCATCGGCTGGCGCTGACCCGAGATAACAGTCGCCGCCGGCCGCCCCGGCAGGGCATCGATGGGTGCCCGTTGCCCACCGATCGCTCGGTTTTTCCTCTCGCTTGCCTGCGCCTTTACCCGCGCCCAGGACGTCTCGTGCTCGTATGTTGCACCGTGCACAAATTCGTGCCTAAATCAGGTAGGACTAAATTGTAGGACAGTTCCTGCCGATAACAATAATGGGCCGAATGCGGATACCGCGCCGGCCTGAAGAGGCAGTCGCAGGGCCCTGCAACAGGGCCGATGGGAGCCGGAATTGCTGCAATCCGGTTCGCCGAGGCGAGGGAGGGGTGGCCGATGGACAGACATCTGCCGGGCGTCGACTTGATCATGCGTGGTCTCGCGTGTGATCGCGCCCATTGTGAACACGCCGCAGCAATCGGTGTTTTGCGTCCCTCCATGGCTGACGTCAGACGACGGACTCGTGCGTTACGTCAGCCGCCGCAGCGTCCCCTTTCAATTATCAAAAAATCGGGTACCGCTCCGCGGTGCCTACGACGCGATCCATGGAGGAGAGACCTATGAAAACGGCAATCAAACTGCTGTTCGTGGTGGCTGCCGGGCTGCCGATGGTGGCTCAGGCGGGCTGGTGGGAGGATATCGATATCAGCGTGGATGGCTTTCTCAGAGCCGAAATCGCGGCCCGCACGACCTCGGACGAAAACCCCTATAACCAGCGGGGTAACGTATTCAACGGGCGCCCGGTCGAGCGCACCAGCTTTACGACGACGGACACCGTCACGCGGAGCCTGCCCCAAGCAGACAACGAGTTCAATCTCACGATCCTGCGCAGCAATGTGGAACTCAACGCCCGCCTGACGGATAACCTTCGATTCATTGCGCAAGTGCGCGGCATTTACGACATCGACGAGTACGACAACTACACCCTCGACGATGTGCCCGGCACCAATCCGGCGGGAACCCTGCAACGCCGGCCGAACCTGTTCGAGTACCGGGTAAGTTCGGACAGTGGCGCCCTGCAGACGCGGGAAGCGCCAATGGCGCTGGAAGTGACCGGGCGGGATTACATGCTGGACCTGCCCAAGTTCTATTTCGACTACAACGTGGGCTCGCTCAACCTGCGCGTGGGGAACCAGCAGATTGCCTGGGGTCAGTCTTTGTTCTTCCGCGTGCTCGACGTCCCCAACGGGCTCGATCTTCGCCGCCACAGCCTGCTCGATTACGTGCCGGAGGAGTTTTCCGACAAGCGGGTGCCGTCGCCGGCCATCCGGGCGTCTTACATGATGGGTGCCTGGGAACTGGATGGCTTCGTCCAGCACTTCCGGCCGACGATCTTCAGCAATCCGAACACGCCCTACAACGTCATCGCGTCCCAGTTCACGGTGCACGATCTGTATGGCGACGTGGATAACGAGGCCAACTATGGTCTGCGCGTGCGCGGTCCGCTGGGCCCGTTCAATCTGCAACTGATGGCAGCCCGGCGCTATGCCCCCGAAGGCACCTTCCGGTGGACGCAATCCGGAGTAAATCGCTCGCTCACGGGCGCGCCGGGCGACATGACCGGGCCACTCATGGCGCAGACCGCGTTCGAACGGGATCCGACCGGGGTCGTGTCGGCCCAGGAGTGGTTCCACTACGCGGGCCTGTCGCGACTTGATGCGATCGACGGTCTGAATGCCTCGATCAACGAGTTTCCGGCTGCGCAGATGCTCGGCGCGGCACCGGTGCAGGACGAGATGGGCGCGCGTCTGACGCTGGATACGTTCTTTCAGGCATCCGGCGGGCTGCGCGGCCACATCGCGCGGGAGTACCACCGCGAAAATGTCTACGGGGCCGGGCTTAGCTATGTGTTCCGGGGTGAACCGGGTTCGCTGTTTGATCAGCTGATCACCAACATCGAGGTGCAGTACGCCCAGGACCGGACGTTCACCAATGTTTCACTCAGCCGGAACTACACGGTCGAGGATGAGTGGACGGCCGCGCTGGTGTTCGAGAAGTATCAGAAATTCACCAATCAGTTTCCGGCCACGTATTTCGTGCTGCAGTGGCTGCACAAGAGCGAAAGCGACATCTTCGGCCGGCTGCTGGACGGCATGGGTGGCAGCGCCGAGCGGGCGGCCCGTGATGCCAGCACGCCGAGCAGTGCCAACTATGTAGCGTTCGCCTTTCAGCAACCATTTCCCAATCTGATATGGCGGGTGGATTTCGCCGCCCTGTATGACGTCGAGGGCGGTCTGCTGCTGCAGCCGGCGATACGCTGGTCGGTGAGTCAGACGTTCGCGCTGGAGCTTTTCTACAATCACCTCGAGGGCGATCTGGGCAGCAAGAACCCGAACTACAACGCCCTTTCCACGGTGGATTACGCGGACGAGCTGGCGGTGAGGGCGACTTACCAGTTCTGATCGCATCAGGCCGGATACGCCGTCACTCGATGGCGTATCCGGCCGCTGTTATCGGCGGCGGCGTGTCAGCTCGTTTCAGCCCGCAGGGTGATCAGCGCGGTTGTCCCAGATCGTCCAGCGGCTGCGGCTCATCCACGTAGTCACTGAACGACAGCGCCTGCTCGTTGACCTCGTCCGGATCCACCTGGACCAGGAAGTCGCCGAATCGCGTGCCCTCGTCCTCGCGGCGGCCGTCGCCGTCGAGATCGCCCACCGCGAAGGCCGTAGCTGCCGGCGTCACGGGCATGGCGGACGGCGGCGCGGGCGCCAGCAGGGCGCCCACCAGCGGAATCCCGCCCAGCAGATCGCCGATGCCGGAGCCTCCCGCCGACGCGGGATTTGCGAGCGGGGTTGTCGTCATGCCGCCACCGAGCAGCGGCTGGCCGGCCAGCGCCACGCGCAGCGGCGTGTCGGCGTCGGCCAGCTGGATATCCACCAGCGGTGAGTCGTTCTGGGCGTGGGCCGTTCCCAGACTCGGGAGCAGGATGGCGGCGGTCAGCAGCGTGTGTTTGACGGGCATGGCGGGAACCGAATCGGATGTTGTCCCCACTTTACCCCCGCTGCCGTGATTGGCAAGCAGGCGGGTCACCGGCGCCGGCGCAAGAGCCTCCCCGGCAGCCCCAGCGCACTGCGAACCGCGCCGATCAGGCGGGCCCCGGCGTAGGGCAGAAGTCGGCGGGGCCGTGGTTGCTGGCTATCCGACGGCCGCTGCATGGGCGGTGCCGACGCGGCCGGCGCGCCGGTACTGGCCGATGCGGGCAGGGAATGGCGCCAGCGCGGATGGGTCGCCTCCAGCGAGCGTTTCCAAAACAGCAGCGCGGTGCCGTAGACCGCGGTCAGCGCCACGCTGGCGCTACGCTCGATCAGCCCCGCACCGATCGGGGACCGGGCGCGGAAACGCGATACCCACTGGATTTCGGTGCCGCCGGCCACTTCCCGCAGCCGCAGCTCGGCGCCCAGATGGTGGATCGGAAAGGGAACGCGGATCATGCGCCAGGCCAGGCGGTGCGGGGGATCGAATTCGGTGATGCGCTCCACCAGGGTACCGACGGTCAGCGCGATCTCGCGTTCGGCGCCGGTACCCTGGCGTTCGGTGGCCCCTTCACGCAGCAGCCGGGCTCGGCGCACGCCGGGCAGCCGGGCGTAATTGTCCAGATTCGCCACGTGATCGAACACGGCCTGCACGGGGGCGGCGATCTGCCGCCGGATGCGGATGACGCGAAAGGGCATCAGGGGCTAGGTTCCGTCGGTCGGCAGCAACTCGCGCAGCGCCCGCCAGCCGCCATCCACCGATACGACCCGGGCGTAGCCCATGGCGCGCAGGGCGTCTGCCGCCAGCGCCGAGCGGTACCCGCCGCCGCAATACAGATACAACGGCTGCTGCCGATCGGGGTGCCGTGCCTCGATGTCGCGCTCGATCACGCCCTTGCCCAGGTGTTCGGCGCCGGTGACATGGCCGGCCGCGTACTCGGATTCCTCGCGCACGTCGATCAGCGCGGCATCCGGCTCGCGCTCCAGCGCTTCGGCCAGGTCGGCGGCGTCGATCTCCGTTACGCGGGCGCGGGCTTGCGCCACCAGCGCCAGAAAGCCGGGCGAATGGTCACTCATCGGCGGCCTCGGGAAGGGGCGTTCTCATCATCTAAGTGTGCCTCGAAAGGCTGGGCCAATACGAGCATCCCGGGCCCCGGGTTGGCTACACTCGGCACCCCGTTCGAGCTATCTACCGCCATGAGCCATCTGATCAACCGCCGCGACCTGGATTTCCTACTGCACGAATGGCTGGACGTAGCCACCCTGTGCGAGCGCCCGCGTTTCGCCGGGCATGACCGTGAGACCTTCGATGCCGTGGTCGAAGCCGCCCACACGCTGGCGGCGGATCAGTTCGCCGCCCACGCCGCGAAACTGGATGCCAACGAGCCCACCTTCGACGGCGAACGGGTGCATATCATCCCGGAAGTGAAGACGGCGCTGGACGCCTATGTGGACGGTGGTTTCATGGGTACGGCGTTCGACGAGGCCGACGGCGGCCTGCAGCTGCCCTACACCATCAGCCAGTCGGTAGCCGCACTATTCACCGCCGCCAACATCGGTACCGCCGGCTATCCGTTTCTGACCGGCGCGGCGGCGAATCTACTGCGGGTGGTGGGCTCGCCCGAACAGCAGCGGCGCTACATGCAGCCGATGATTGCCGGTCGCTTCTTCGGCACCATGTGCCTTTCCGAGCCGCAGGCCGGGTCGTCGCTGGGCGATATCCGCACCCGGGCGATACCCAACGAGGACGGCACCTATCGTCTGCGCGGCAACAAGATGTGGATTTCCGGCGGCGAGCACGATCTGTCCGAGAACATCGTGCATCTGGTGCTGGCCCGTATCGAAGGGGCGCCGGCAGGCACCCGGGGCATCTCCCTTTTCATCGTGCCGAAATACCGGGTCAACGACGACGGCAGCCTGGGTGCACGAAACGGCGTGCGGCTGGCCGGGCTCAATCACAAGATGGGCTACCGGGGCACGGTCAATACGGTGCTGAATTTCGGTGACGACGACGATTGCATCGGCGAGATCGTCGGCGAACCCAATACCGGCCTGGCCGGCATGTTCCACATGATGAACGAGGCCCGCATCAGCGTGGGCATGGGGGCTTCGGTGCTGGGTTATTCCGGCTATCTGCATGCGCTGGATTACGCGCGCGAGCGCCCGCAGGGCCGCCACCCCGGCAGCAAGCCGACCGATGCGCCGGTACCGATCATTGAACACGCCGACGTCCGCCGCATGTTGCTGGCCCAGAAAGCCTACGTCGAAGGCGGCCTGGCCCTGTGCCTGTACTGCGCGACGCTGGTGGACCAGCAGGAGACCACCGAGGACGAAACCGAGCGCAACCGCCTGGGGTTGCTGCTCGACATTCTCACCCCCATCGCCAAGGCCTGGCCTTCCGAGTACGGGCTGGAAGCCAACAAGCTGGCCATTCAGGTGCTGGGCGGCTACGGCTATACCCGCGAATACCCGGTGGAGCGGCTGTATCGCGACAACCGCCTCAACCCCATCCACGAGGGCACCAACGGCATTCAGGCACTGGACCTGCTCGGCCGCAAGGTCACCATGCGCGACGGGGCCGCGTTGTCGCTGCTGCTACGCGAAATCGGCGCCACCGCCGAAGACGCCGCCGAGTTCGATGAACTGCACGAGTACGCCCGGGCCCTGGCCGAAGCCATCGACACCGTGGCCGATACCACCCAGGCGCTGCGCCAGCAGGCCACGGACGCCGAAAGCTATCTCGCCAACGCCAATGAATACCTGGAAATGCTGGGCCACGTGGTCATCGCCTGGACCTGGCTGCG
The DNA here is from genome assembly GCA_040222795.1 of Salinisphaeraceae bacterium. Lineage (GTDB taxonomy): Bacteria > Pseudomonadota > Gammaproteobacteria > Nevskiales > Salinisphaeraceae > Spectribacter. The sequence goes on along the minus strand of JAVKCJ010000035.1, from coordinate 112,627 downwards.
CCAGGCCCTGGTCGCCGTCCGGGCCGAACCATCCGGCGACGCGGATCGCGCCTTCTACGACGGCAAGTTGCAGGCCACCCGCTACTTCTTTCGCTGGGAACTGCCCACCATTGACCACCGTGCCCACCTGCTGGCGGCGATGGACGATACCTGTCTGGGGATGCGGCCGGACTGGTTCTAGAACAAAACTCGAAGCGGCAACCGGGAGTCGGTCGTGGCAAGGGCGTTTTTAGGGAAATCCTCTCGCCCCTTGAGGGAGAGTTAGAGAGAGGGGGATTCACCAAGCTCCCTCTCCCGCAAGCGGGGAGAGGGGCGGGCAGGCGATTCGCGCAAACGGAGCAATCCCGGTGTCCCCGGCGCCATGCGCGGCGGGCTGAAGCCCGCCCTACAAGAGCATGTACCCGACCGTGGAGCTGGATTCATCCAGCCTGACGCGAGGTCGTTATCGAAGCCGAACCGCGTCACCCATCACGCCGCTCCGACTTCCGCCTCTGCCCCACGGACCGCTGCATCCAGCTCATCCAGCGCCTCGCCGGTGTAAACCGCAATCCGCTGCATATGCGGCAGGCTGTCACGGCAGCCGGTGAAGCCCAGGTTGGACTTGCCGTCGTAGCTGACCAGCGTGATGTTCAGCGCCTGCCCGTTGAACAGCAGCGACACCGGGTAGATCGCGTCCAGGGTCGCGCCGTCGAGATAAAGCGTCTGCTTCGGCCCCGGCACGTTGGATACCGCCAGGTTGAACATTGGCCGGGTCGCCGCGCCCAGCCCCAGCACGATGCGGATCAGGTACGGCCCCATGAGCATCGCCGTGTACGGGTCCATCGCGGCCTTGGGAAGACGGTTGAGATGGCCCTTGGCGGTAGAGGTGGAACGGTGGATGGCTGCCAGCCGCTCGGCCGGGTCGGCGATGTCGGTGCGCATTTTCGCCATCACGAAGGTGATGGCATTGCCCACCTCGGTTTCGTCGGCGGGCCGCACGGATACCGGCACGGCTGCGGTCATGCTGGCGGTCGGCATCGCGCCGGTTTCGGTCAGGTAGCGCCGCAGCGCCCCGGCGCAGATCGCCAGGAACACGTCGTTGGTTGTGGTATCGGAGGCCGAGGCAATGGCGCGGATCCGATCCTGGTCGTACTGCTGCGTGGCGAAGCGGCGCGGTGCGCCGATGCGCCCGTTCAGGCTGGTGCGCGGAGTGGCGAACGGCAGGGCGTTATCCGCATCATGCCGGGGCCGGAAGCGGCGACGCAGCATTGCCCCGCGCAGTCGGGTATAGGCCGTCAGTGCCGGCCACAGCTTCGGGCGCATCTTCGGCGGCCGGGGCTCGTCCGGGTCACGCCGCGGCCGGCCCATGCCCACCGCCCAGATCGGTTCCACCGGTGGGGCATCCGGGGTTTCCGCCAGCATCGACTGCAACACGCGGATGCCGCCCACGCCGTCGATCTGCGAATGATGCACCTTGATGTAGAGGGCGAAGCGGCCGTCTTCCAGCCCCTCGATCACATGGCATTCCCATAAAGGCCGGTTGCGATCCAGCGCGTGCGAGTGCAGCCGCGACACCAGCACGCCCAGTTCCCGCTCGCCCCCGGGGCGCGGCAGCGCCGAGTGGCGGAAGTGGTAGTCCAGATCCACCTCGTCGTCATCCAGTACATCCCAGCTGGGAAAGGGCCACGGCCGGTAACGGTAGTTGAAGGGTGGGGCAAACCGTGTGCACTCGCGCCAGCGCCGCACCAGATTCTGCAGGTAGTCCTCGCCGGCATCCGGCGGGTAGTGAAACGTGGCCATCGCCGCCACATGCGTGGGCGCCCTGGCCTTCTCCCCGATCAGAAAGCTGATGTCATTGAGCTTGAGTGCCTTGCGCATGCCCCTGTCTCCCCCGGTTCTTGTTGGTTTATCGGGCCGTTTGTGGCCGGGCCCTTGAACTCGACTCTACAACGACGAAGCTTGGATTGTCGCGATTGAATGAGTGCACGGGGGTGGCGTGTCGGGCCCGGTAAAGAATGGTCGGGCGTTGTCTTCATTCCTCAGCTTGCCAATTTTTTACCAAGGCAGAATCTGCCCGTCGGCATGCCAGAAGGTCCCGCTGCTGGACATATCCAGTTCATCCATTCGCTGAATCAGCCGCGCGGCGGATTCGGCCGGTGCCAGGTGGCCGCTATGAGCGGTCATGTCGGTACGCACCCAGCCGGGGTGGAGGATGGCCACGGCGATGCCGCGGTCGGCCAGGTCCACGGCCAGGGATTTGCCGGCGGCGTTGAGGCCGGCCTTGCTGATGCGGTAGCCGTACTTGCGGCCGGAGTCGTTGTCTTCCATGGAGCCCATGCGCGAGGTCATCAGGCCGATTTTGCCGCCGGAGGGGATGCGGTCGATCAGAGCCATGGTGACCCGTAGCGGGCCCAGGGTGTTGACCTCGAATTGCTCGCGGATGCGGCCGAAATCCATGTCGTCCAGCGTTTCGCTGTGCATGATGCCGGCGTTGTTGTAGAGCAAGTCGATGCGGGTATCGGCCAGGGCTTTGCTCAGCCGCGGCATGTCGGTATCGCGGCCGACGTCGATGCCGTCGATGATGTCGACGTTCAGCGCCTGCAGGGCTTCCGAGGGTTCACGGCAAACGGCGATGACGCGCTCGCGGCGTTCGCGCCAGAGGCGCGCCATTTCCAGGCCGATGCCGCGGTTGGCGCCGGTAATAACGATGGTCTGGCTCATGCCGGCTTTCCGGACGCGATATTAATCCCGCGACGGTAGTGTGTCCGCGGGGGCGCCATCAACCGGACGGTGGCGGCTGCGCCGGTCGTCCGGCGCAGCCGCAATCGGTCAGGCCGCGTCCCAGTCCCAGTCGTCGAACTGCTGGCGCAGGCCCAGCTTGTTGAACTTGCCGGTGGAGGTGCGCGGGACTTCATCGATGAAGGTCACGGCCTCGGGCAGCATCCACTTTTCCATGCGGCCGCGCAGGAAGTCCATGACCTCGTCGGCGGTCAGGTCGGCCCCGGATTTCTTCACCACGCAGGCCAGGGGACGCTCGCCCCACTTGGGATGCGGGCGGGCGATGACGGCGGCTTCGGCCACCTTGTCGTGCGCCATGATCTCGTTTTCCAGCTGCACCGAGGAAATCCATTCGCCGCCGGACTTGATCACGTCCTTGGTGCGGTCGGTGATCCGGATGTAGCCGTGCCTGTCGATGGCGGCGATGTCGCCGGTGCGCAGCCAGCCGTCCTCGGTGAACTTGTCCTCGCTCTTGTCGAGGTCGAAGTACTTGGCCGTGATCCACGGGCCGCTGCACTGGATTTCGCCGACATCCTCGCCGTTCCAGGGCAGGATGTTGCCGTCGTCGTCCTGGATGCGGACATCCACGAACGGGGCCGCGAATCCGGCGGTGGCCCGCTGCTTGTAGCGGGCGTCCTCGTCGGCGTCATCGAAGGCCGGCTTGAGGCGGGCCATGGAAGCCAGCGGGGAGGTCTCGGTCATGCCCCAGGCCTGGATGATCGACAGGTCGAACTTGTCGAACCGCCGGATCATGGACTCTGGCACCGCCGAGCCGCCGACCAGCATGCGCATCTTCGGCAGTTTCCAGCGCTGGGGTTCAGCTTCCAGCGCTTCGATGATGGCCATCCAGATGGTGGGCACGCCGCCGGCCAGGTTGACCTTTTCCTCCTCGAAAAGCTGCAGCAGGCTTTCGGCGTCCATGTGCGGACCGGGGAAGACCTGCTTCAGACCGCAAAGGGTGGCCGAGTAGGGCAGGCCCCAGGCGTTGGCGTGGAACATCGGCACCACCGGCAGCACGCAGTCGCGGGCCGACAGCGCCATGCCGTCGGGCAGGGCGGAGACCAGGCTGTGCAGGCAGGTGGAGCGATGCGAGTAGAGCACGCCCTTGGGATTGCCGGTGGTGCCCGAGGTGTAGCACATGCCGCAGCCGTCGTTTTCGTCCTTGTCCGGGTAGACGAAGTCGTCCGCGGGCGCGCTGATGAAGTCCTCGTAGGACTCCATGCCCTCCGGGATCGCCTGATCGGTCAGAGACACCACGAAGATGCGCTCGAAGTTGACCTTGTCGGCGAACTTCTCCAGCAGCGGCAGCAGCACGTCATCCACGATCAGGAAGCGGTCGGAGGCGTGGTTGGCGATCCAGGCGATGTCATCCGGCGCCAGCCGCAGATTCAGCGTATGCAGCACGCCGCCGGCGCCCGGAATGCCGAAGTAGGCCTCCAGGTGCGCGTAGTGGTTCCACATCAGCGTGGCCACCCGTTCCTCGCGCTTCAGGCCGGCTTTCACCAGCGCCTGCGACAGCTGTCGGGCGCGTTTGTAGAAGTCGCGGTAGGTGTAGCGATGACGCGACTTGTCCGGCATGTTGGACACGATTTCGGTGTCCGGATACTGGCGCGCGGCGTGCTCCAGGATGTCGTCCAGCAACAGCGGGCGAGTCATCATGGTCGATTGCATTGTGTCTCCTCCGGAGTGTTTTCTGCGGTTATCGCCGGAAGGTTCACACGCCAATGGCTGCGGCGTCCACTACTCGAGTCGGCAGGGTCTTGTGGAAACGCGCGGGGCCGCTAGTCTTCCCTTACTGCCCGCGGGCGGGAGCGAGGGTGTTCGTTATTCGGTTTGTCAGCCGGCCCGGTTTTCCTGCCGCTGATAGCACCAGATGGTGGCCGGCGGGAAGTTGCGGGCGATGAAACGTGCCACCTCGGCCTGATAGCCCCATTGCCGCAGGCGGCGTTTGGGGACGGGCGAGCCCGGCATGTAGGTGATCTGCAGGAAGCGGCCGCCCGGGCCCATGGCCGCGAACGCGCTGTCGAGAATGCGTCGCTGCAGATCGGCCGGCATGGTGAGGATCGGCAGGGTGGAAATTACCGTATGCACTGGCGTGGCGCCGTGGGCGGACAGCATGGCATCCAGCGAGCCGGCATCGCCGTTGACGGCAGTTACCTGGGGGAAGCGTTCCTGCAGCAGGCGGTGCAGCACGGCGTTGTTCTCCACCACCAGCAGCCGCTCGGGCGGGATGCCGTGGTCGATCAGCGCCCGGGTGACCGGCCCTGTACCGCCGCCGAGTTCCACCATCCAGCCGGGGGCGTCGGGGTCGACGGGTTCCACCATTGCGGCACACACGTCCTGGCCGCTGGGCGCGGCGGTGGCGATGCGCAGCGGGCTTTTCAGCCAGAGTTTCACCAGCAAGCGGCTGTCGGCATTCCACATGAGGGGGCTGTTCGTGGTGCGTGTTGCGATGTTTGTATGGCCTGCGGGTGACAGAACCGTGACGCCCCGGCGACCGGTATACTTGCGACCATGAGCATGAAGCGACACAACACGGTGGCGATTACGGCCCTGGCACTGCTGCTGGGCGCTTGCACCCTCGGCCCCGAGCCGGACGAGGATGAACCCCGGCAGGCGCCGATTCAGCCGGTGGATGCCTTCGAGGAAGTGGATCAGCCGCTGCGCGGCGCGGATGGCTTCAGCGATCAGCCGGATGCCCTGTCGCAGGATATCGAGCGGCTGCAGGATGCCAAGCGCAAGTACCAGGCCGAGCGGGATTTCGAGGCCGCGGAGCGGCGCCGTCGCCAGGCCCTGTGCCGGGAAAGCGGCGAGGGCAGGGAGACGCCGATCGAGGACGGTAGCGCGGAGCCGGCGGTTTACTGTCAGCCCAATCCCGAGTCGTCCCGATCGGCCGAATAAGGGCGGGGCAGTCACCACCCTTTCCTGCCCCTTCGGCGCACCCTCTCCCGCTAGCCGGAGAGGGTATAGATCCGCTACCGCTGATCGATGGGCGTGTAGCTGCGCTTGGGGCTGCCGGTGTAGATCTGCCGCGGCCGGGCGATGCGCATGGCGGGGTCGTTCTGCATCTCGCACCAGTGGGCGGCCCAGCCCACGGTCCGCGCAATGGCGAACATTGACGTGAACATGTTGATGGGAATGCCCAGCGCCTGGTAGATGATCCCGGAGTAGAAGTCGACGTTCGGGTAGAGCTTGCGCTCCTTGAAGTAGTCGTCTTCCAGGGCGATGCGCTCCAGTTCCATCGCCAGCTCGAACAGCGGATGGTTCTCGATGCCCAGGTGCTGCAGCACCTCGTGGCAGTAGCCACGGATGATGGTGGCGCGGGGATCGAAGTTCTTGTACACGCGATGGCCGAAGCCCATCAGGCGGAACGGGTCGTCCTTGTCCTTGGCCTTCTCCAGGTACTTCGGTACCTGGGAGATGTCGCCGATCTGACCGAGCATGTTCAGCACCGCCTCGTTGGCGCCGCCGTGTGCCGGCCCCCACAGGGCTGCGATGCCGGACGCAATCGCCGCATAGGGATTGGTGCCGGTGGAGCCTGCCATGCGAACCGTCGAGGTGGAGGCGTTCTGCTCGTGGTCGGCATGCAGGATGAACAGCACGTCCAGCGCCTTGGCGGCGATTGGGTCAACCTCGTAGGTCTCGGCCGGTACCGCGAACAGCATGTGCAGGAAGTTCGAGGTGTAGTCGAGGTCGTTGCGCGGGTACATCTTCGGCTGACCCACGGAATGCTTGTAGGCGGCCGCGGCGATGGTCGGCATCTTGGCGATCATGCGCCGGGCGAATATCTCCCGGTGGCCGTCGTCGCGGATGTCCGTGGTGTCGTGGTAGAACGCCGACAGCGAGCCCACGATGCCGGTCATCATGGCCATCGGGTGGGCGTCGTAGTGGAAGCCGTCGAAGAACTTGGAAAGCGATTCGTTGAGCATCGTGTGCTGGGTGATCGCGCCCACGAATTCGTCCAGCTGCGGGGTGGTCGGCAGCTCGCCGTAGAGCACCAGATAGGCGACCTCGAGGAAGCTGGAGTTCTCCGCCAGCTGGTCCACCGGATAGCCCCTATACAGCAGGATGCCCTCGGCGCCGTCGATATAGGTGATGTCCGACTGCGTGCTGCAGGTGGCGGTGAATGCCGGGTCATAGGTGAAAACGCCGTGCTCGGCGTTGATCCGGCTGACATCCACCGCAGGCGTGCCGACAGTGCCCTCCACCACGGGCAGTTCGGACGTGACGCCCGATTCCGGATTGGTCAGCGTAAAGGCCTTGTTCGACATACCTGAAAGTCTCCCGATTGAACGCTTGGCGATGGCCTAGTCCGTACCCGTCGTTGCCGTGACGGGCTGCGGATAGTGCTTGGGATAACCGGTCCGCGCCACCCCCGTCTCCACCGCGGCGGCTGCCACGGCGGCCGGGATGAAGTCGATCAGGCGCGGATCGAACGGGCTGGGAATGATGTATTCCGGCCCGAAAGCCATCGAGGTCTGGTCGTGTGCCTCCAGCACGCTGGCGGGCACCGGCTCGCGAGCCAGGGCCTGCAGCGCGTCGGCGGCGGCGATGTGCATCTGGGTATTGATGCGACGGGCGCGCACGTCGAGCGCACCCCGGAAAATATACGGGAATCCGAGCACGTTGTTGATCTGGTTCGGATAGTCGCTGCGGCCGGTGGCCATGATCAGGTCGTCGCGCACGGCCATGGCCAGCTCCGGGGAAATCTCCGGATTGGGGTTGGACAGCGCGAACACCACCGGTTTCGGCGGCATCGCGCGGATCATGTCCTGGGTGACGGTATCCGGGCCGGACAGGCCGATGAACACGTCGGCGTTGCGCATGGCGTCGTCGACCGTGCGCAGGCTCGTTTTGGTGGCGAATTCGGCCTTCTGCGGCGTGAGATCGTCGCGGTCGCTGTGGATCACGCCCTTGCGGTCGAGCATGAACACATTGTCCAGCTTCGCGCCCATCTCCAGCAGCAGCTTCATCGAGGCCACGCCGGCCGCGCCCGCGCCCATGCACACGATGACGGCGTCTTCCAGGCGCTTGCCCTGCAGGTCCAGCGCGTTCTTCAGGCCGGCCGCCACGATGATCGCGGTGCCGTGCTGGTCGTCGTGGAACACCGGGATGTCCAGCTTCTCGATCAGCCGGGTCTCGATCTCGAAGCAGTGGGGGGCCGCGATGTCTTCCAGGTTGATGCCGCCGAAGGTGGGTGCGATGCGCGCCACGGTGTCGACGAAATCGTCCGGGTTGTCGGCGTCCACTTCGATGTCGAACACGTTGACGTCGGCGAACTTCTTGAACAGCACCGCCTTGCCTTCCATCACCGGCTTGCTGGCCAGCGCCCCGGTGTTGCCCAGGCCCAGCACCGCGGTGCCGTTGGTGATCACCGCGATCAGATTGCCCTTGGAGGTGTAGCGGAAGGCGTCCTCGGGGTTGGCTGCGATCGCCTTGACCGGCTCCGCCACCCCGGGACTGTAGGCCAGCGACAGCTCCTCGTAGGTGGTGAACGGCTTGGTGACCGAGATCGCCAGCTTCCCCGGCTGGGGGAATGCGTGGTAATCCAGCGCTTCCTGTTTGCGTGAATACTCGGCCATGAACTCGTGATTGCTCGGAGGGACGGCGCGTCCCGGTTGACATAATGAAAACGCGGCGCGCTGCGCCGCAACATCGAATTATAACGGTCGCAGTGGCCCGCGACCACTCGCCCGGGTAGTGGGGGTATCGCCCCGTCAGTCGTCCTCGCGCTCGACCTGCACCACGGACGGTTCGTCGGGGTGAAACAGGCTCACGCTGACCCGCATCGGCTGACAGCAGATCTGGCAATCCTCGGTATAGCGGGCATCGCCCGCGGAGGCATCCACCAGCAGCGTCTGCGCCTCGCCGCAGTAGGGACAGTCGATGATTGTTTCGTCGAGCATCGTCGCCGGCGTCAGGCCGCGCTCGGCAGCAGGTCGGTCAGCAGGGTGTCGAGATGCTGGCTGCCAAGCGCCGTACAGCGCAGGGCGCCGTCGTGGTGCGCTACCAGCCCGCGGTCGACCGCCGGCGCGAGTTCGCGCAGCAGTTGTTGCCAGTCGCCACCGGTTCGGGTCTCGAAGCACTCGCGGTCAAACCCGTCGGTCAGCCGCAGCCCGTTCATCAGGAACTCGAACCGGGCGTTATCGGGCGTCACCCGGTGTTCGGCGGCCGGGGTGATCGGATCGCGGCGATAGAGATTGGGCAGCGGCTGCTTCGCTCGGCGCTGAATCCGGCCGTCCGCACCGGTGAGTTTGCCGTGGGCGCCGGCGCCGATGCCGAGATAGTCACCGAACAGCCAGTAGTTGCGATTGTGGCGGCTCTCGCGGCCCGGTTGCGCCCAGGCGGACACCTCGTAGCCGTGAAAACCGGCCTCGCTCAGGCGTCGCGCGCCGCTTTCATGCATGGCCCAGGCGGCCTCGCCGTCGGGCAGGGCCGGCGGCCGGGCATGGAACGGCGTACCCGGCTCCAGCGTGAGCTGATAACGGGAGACATGCGGCGCCGCCAGATCCAGAAGCGCGGCGAGATCGGCGTCGGCCTGCGCCGGGGACTGCTCGGGCAGGGCGTACATCAGGTCCAGATTGAAATTGGTGAAGCCGGCACCGCGGGCCGCGGTCACGGCGGCGCGCCCGGCGGCCGCGTCGTGAATCCGGCCTAGGCGCTGCAGGGCGCCGTCATCCAGGCTCTGGATGCCGATCGACAGCCGGTTCACCCCGGCCTGACGGAAACCCGCGAAGCGCGCTTGCTCCACCGCGCCGGGATTGGCTTCCAGGGTGATCTCGCAATCCGCGGCCAGCGGCAGCCGAGCCCGCACCGCATCCAGAATGCGCTGGATCGCCTCGGCCGAAAACAGGCTGGGCGTGCCGCCACCGAAGAAGATGGAAACCAGCGGGCGCCCGCCGGCCAGGGTCAGGTCGTGGTCCAGGTCCCGGATCAGGGCGTCGACGTAATCGGTTTCCGGCAGCTGTGCCGGGGCGCGGTGGGAGTTGAAATCGCAGTAGGGGCACTTGCGCACGCACCAGGGCAGGTGCACGTACAGGGCAAGCGGAATGCGATCCCGGTCGGCGGGCATGGCGGGTGCGGACCTCAGGCCGGCCCCAGCAGCGCCAGCAGGGCGCGCATGGCCTGGCCTCGATGGCTGATGTGGTTCTTGCGCTCCGGCGCCAGTTCGGCGGCGCTGGCGTTTTCCTCGGGCACCCAGAACAGCGGGTCGTACCCGAAGCCACCCTCGCCCTGCGGCAGATCGAGAATCCGGCCGACCCAGCGGCCCTGGGCGATGGTGGGATCCGGATCCTTGGCATGCCGGACCAGCACCACCGTGCAGTGGAAATGCGCCCCGCGCTGGTCCGGACCGAGCCCGGACAGCTCGGACAGCAGCCGCGCGTTGTTGGCATCGTCGTTGCCATGTTCGCCGGCATACCGGGCGGAATACACGCCCGGGGCCCCGTCAAGTGCGTCCACGCACAGGCCGGAGTCGTCCGCCAACGCCGGCAGGCCGGTGGCCCCGGCCACGTGACGGGCCTTGATCAGGGCATTTTCCACGAATGTCGCCGCAGTTTCCGGGGCCGCGGGCAGGTCGAACGCCGACTGCGGCAATACCTCGATGCCCCGACCTTGGAGCATTGCCTGCAACTCGGCCAGCTTGCCGGCGTTGCCGGAGGCGAGAACGAGTTTCGCGTCAGTCATTGCCGCACTCCGTTGCCGTCGACGAATTCAGAATGCAACACGAAACCTGAAACAGTTAAGCACGCGCTTTCGTGCGCTCAGCCCGCCAGCGCTTGCTGCTGCAGCGCCGTCAACTCGCCGATTCCCTTCTCCGCCAGCGCCAGCATCGAATCGAGTTCCTCGCGCCGGAAGGCATGGCCCTCGGCGGTGCCCTGGATTTCCACGAAGGCGCCGGCCTCGTTCATGATCACGTTCATGTCGGTTTCGGCGCGCGAATCCTCGGCATAGTCGAGATCGAGCACCGGCTGGCCATCAAACACACCCACGGAGACGGCGGCGATCTGCCCGTGGACCGGGTTGCTCTTGAGCTTGCCCTGCTTGCGCAGCTTGTTGACCGCGTCCACCAGCGCCACGTAGCTGCCGGTGATGGCGGCGGTGCGGGTGCCGCCGTCGGCCTGGATCACGTCGCAGTCCAGGGTGACGGTGCGCTGACCCAGCGCCTTCAGGTCCAGCACCGCCCGCAGGCTGCGGCCGATCAGCCGCTGGATTTCCACCGTGCGGCCGCCCTGCTTGCCGCGGGCGGCCTCGCGCCCGCCGCGGGTGTTGGTGGCGCGGGGGAGCATGCCGTACTCGGCCGTCACCCAGCCCTGATCGCTGTTGCGCAGCCAGGGCGGCACGCGGTCCTCGATGCTGGCAGTGCAGATCACCCGGGTATCCCCGAAGCTCACCAGGACCGAGCCTTCGGCATGCATGGTGAAGTGACGCTGGAATTCGATGGCGCGCAGTTGATCAGGCGCGCGGCCGCTGGGTCGGAAGCTCACAAGCCCGTTCCGCCGTTGAATGGGCGCGGAGTATAGCAACGGTCGGGACTCGGGACTCGGGACTCGGGACTCGGGGTGGGGCGCGACTTTGGCCAACAGGCGCGATGAATCGCGCCCTACTTGCTGGCGGGTTCCTGATCCATCGTGGGGCCGAATTCATTCGGCGAGTATTCGAATGTCGCGGCCATGTTTGCGCCGACCTGCGATGCGACGCGGTAGGGCGCCATTCATGGCGCGAGTTTGGTTCAGGCCCTACACTGCCAGGTTACGCTTCCGACCTTGTCGACGATGCCGTGATGCTGCAGCCAGGCAAGCGCATCCTCGGCATCCTGCTCGAACCAGGCCGCGGTCGAGCCCAGGCGGAAGCTGTAACCCCAGCGGTCCATGTCCCGGCAGAGTCGGTCGCGGCCCACGTCGGGCAGGCGGTCGGCCAGCAGCAGTTGCAGGTAGCAGACGCCGTTTTCCTCGTCGTAGTCGCCGCCGGCATCGGTGTCGAGCCCGGCCCGGCGGCGGCCGTCCATGCAGACGAAATGCCCGCCTTCGTGGAGGGCGGAATGCACCGGGGTATCAGCGCGCAGGTACAGCCGGTGGCCGACCAGGCCGGCTTCCTCGTCGCCCCAGAAGCTGCCCGGGATGGGGTCGGCCGGGGCAACCGAATGCACCGTCAGGCCGTAGGATTCCCACAGGCTGGCCAGGGCGTACTGATCAATGTCCTGCCAGCGCAGCACATCGGTTTCTGACATCATCGGGTCCGCGGCTGTCATGCAATTCTTTCATCCTCTGCGGCAAGGGTTTTCCATGTTTCAACGGTTTGTTCCGGGTGCCGTGGCACTGTGTCTGGTTGCCGGCCTCGCCGGTTGTGCCGGCTGGCCCTTCGGCGGCGGCGCGCCGGCCGATAACGGTCAGGCCGAGCGCGTCATCCGGGCCTATGATCTGGACGGCATGCTGGCCCAGGTGGGCCCCATTATCCGTGATTCGCTCGACTCGAATCTGCCGGCAACGGTTCCCCCCGACAAGCGCCGGCAACTGGATTCTGTGATCGGCGAGGTCTACGCCCCCGAGCGGCTGGCGCAGGATATGGCGCGGCGGCTGCAGGAGCGGGCGGTCGAGCGGGAGCAGACCGGCAAGCTGGCGGTGGCGGCCGAGGCCGTGGACGATCCTCTGGTGGGTCGCATGGTGGCCAACGAACAGGCGGCGGAAACCGAGGCGTTCGCCACCGGGTTCCAGGAGTTTCTCCAGCAGCCGCGTGATCACGCCCGCGAACCGCGCCTGGATCGCATGCGCGAGCTGATCTCGGAGATGCAGCTGGTGGATCTGCAGATCGAGTTCAATGCCGGCATGTTGCGGGGCATGGTTGCGGCCCGCAATGAGGTGGTGCCCGCCGAATACCGGGTATCGGACGAGAATCGCGCCCGCATGCTGGACCAGACCCGCGAGTCGCTGCGCGAACGGTTGCCGTCGCAGTTGCCGATGATGCTGCTCTACGCCCACCGGGATGTCAGCGATGCGGACGTGTATGCCTATCTGGCGATGCACGACCAGCCGGGCATGCGCTGGGTCAATCGGGCCCTGCCGGCGGTCCTGGCCGATACGCTGACGGCCGCGGCGGAGCGTCTTTCCGCCGCCTATCCGGCGCCGCCGGCAGAGCCGCCGCAGGGCTGACGAAACCGTTGCATTTCTGCATGGCGTCGCCTAGCATTGGGTCTGAAATTATGCCCAAGCTTAATTTGTTACACCCGGCTCCATGACCGCTGCCATTCTCGCCGCCAAACAGGGCCTGCTGGACCTCCAGCAATGGGGCCGACAAGCGCTTTCCTGGCGCGTCCTGGTGCCGGTCGGGTTGCTGCTGCTCAGTTGGCGCTTCCCCGAGGTGGGCAGCATCATCGTCAACACGATCAGTGAGGCCTACCTGCAGGTCAGCGTGTTCGTGGCCGGCACCCTCATTGTCATCTACGGGCTGGAACGGCTGTTCCGGGTAGACAGCGCCGATCTGCTCGCGCGCCATCCGAAGGCGCAGGTACCGGTTGCCGCATTCCTCGGGGCCCTGCCGGGTTGCGGCGGTGCAATTGTCGTGGTCACCCAGTACGTGAACGGCCAGGTCGGCTTCGGTGCCCTGGTGGCCGTGCTGACCGCCACGATGGGCGACGCGGCCTTCCTGCTGCTGGCGCAGGAGCCGCTGACCGGCATGGCGGTATTCGCCCTTGGCATGGGGGTGGGCACGATCAGCGGCTACATTCTCGAGGCCATTCACGGCTGCGACTTCATGCGTCGGCAGACCGATGACAGCGCGGCGGAAACCGTTGCGGCCAACCGGCCGCCCACCCGGTCCCGCGATGTTCGCGGGCTGCGCGCGATCTGGATGATGCTGATGATGCCCGGCGTGGTGATGGCGGTTCCCATCGCCATGCAGCTGGAGCCGGACACATGGTTCGGTTCGCTGTCAGAATTCCGGCCGGTGACCATGCTGGGCTTCGTCGGCGGCATGATCTGCCTGCTGATGTGGTCGATGTTCCTGTCGTCCGACCCCGGCCACACCTATGCCGCTGCCAATCCCAACGACCGCCGGGAGGGCCGGCCCAGCCTGGTATCGCGGGTGGTCAACGACACCAACTTCGTCACCGTCTGGGTGATTGCGGCCTTCCTGCTGTTCGAGCTGGGCGTGCATTTCACCGGCGCCGATCTGGGCGCCTGGTTTGCGGTGTGGGCGCCATTGACCCCGCTGCTGGCCGTGCTGGTGGGTTTTCTGCCCGGCTGCGGGCCGCAGATTATCGTGACCACGCTCTACTTGACCGGCGCCATCCCCATGGCGGCGCTGCTGGGCAACGCTATCAGCAACGACGGCGATGCGTTGTTCCCGGCGCTGGCGCTGGCCCCGCGGGCGGCGCTGGTGGCCACGCTTTACACCGGCGTGCCGGCGTTGATCGTCGGTTACGGGGCGTACTTCCTGCTGGCGTAACCGGTCGGATGAATCCGACCCTACGGCACGCGGGGGTAACAATTAGCCGGCGGATACCGCGGCGACAGGCGTTCGCAGACGACGGCCGCGGATTCGGCTTCGGCCTCATCCACCAACTGGATGACCCCCTCGGCCACCCGCTGGCGTGAAGGCTCTACGCCGGGCGACTGTCCTTCGATCTGAAAATGCGGGCGGTAGCCGCTGCTGGCGGCGCCGAATTGCGGCATCAGGAAGGCCGGCCTCAGTCGCGGTTCCCGGCCGGCCGTGAAGCCCTCGGCACCCTGTTCCAGCGCGAGGGTGGCGGCACGGAGCCGCCACAGGTCCAGCAGTCGCCTGTTGCTGGTCCAGGCATTGCCGCGGACCCGGATCCGCCACCGGTCGTCACCCAGGTCGGTGGTGCGGTAGCCCGCGTCGTCGGGTCCGGCGGCCAGCTGGTAACCGGTTGGCGCCGAGGTGCAGGCGCCGCCCAGCAGGCAGGCGCCCGCGGTGATCAGCGGCGCCAGCCGCACGGGGCTGCCTCAGCGAAGTTGCCGCCGGAGAATCTTGCCTACCGGCGATTTGGGCACTTCGTCGATGAAGTCGATGTACTTCGGCTGCTTGTAGCCGGTGAGGTTCTCCTTGCAGAAGTCCCGCACGCTCTGCTCGGTCAGGCCGGGGTCCTTCCTGACGATGAACAGCTTCACCGCTTCGCCGGACTTGTCGTCGGGCACACCGATGGCCGCGCCCTCGAGCACGCCGGGATGGCTGGCCACCACATCCTCGATCTCGTTGGGGAATACGTTGAAACCCGAAACCAGGATCATGTCCTTCTTGCGGTCGACGATGTAGAAGTAGCCCTTCTCGTCCATCCGCGCGATATCGCCGGTGCGGAAATAGCCGTCGGGCGAGAATGCCTCGTCGTTTGCCTCGGGCTTGTTCCAGTAGCCCTGCATCACCTGCGGGCCCTTGATACACAGTTCCCCCGACTCGCCCATGGGCACGTCGTTGTTATCGTCGTCGCGGATGACCACGTCGGTGGCGGGCGCGGGCAGGCCGATGGAATGATTGAATTCATCCAGATCCAGGCGGTTGCAGGTGGCAACTGGCGACGTTTCGGACAGCCCGTAGCCTTCCACGATGGGCACGCCAGTGACCTGCTTCCAGCGCTCGGCCACGGGTTTCTGCACCGCCATGCCGCCGCCCATGGCGAACTTGAGGGTGGAAAAGTCGAGCGCTTCGAATCCGGGCGTGTTGAGCAGGCCGTTGAACAGCGTATTGACGCCGGTTATGGCGGTGAACGGCTGTTCGCCCAGCTCCTTGACGAAGCCCGGCATGTCGCGGGGGTTGGTGATCAGTACATTCTTGCCGCCCAGGGTGAAGAAGATCAGCGTATTCACCGTCAGCGCGAACACGTGGTACATCGGTAGTGCGGTGATGATGACTTCTTCGGTTTCGGTGTTGACGTAGTGCTGGAACCAGGCGTGGCACTGCTGCAGGTTGGCCACCAGATTGCCGTGCGACAGCATGGCCCCCTTGGCTGGTCCGGTGGTGCCGCCGGTGTACTGCAGGAATACCAGATCCTCTTGGGTGATCTCGGGCGGGTTGAAATCGGCCCGCGCGCCACGCTTGAGAGCGTCGCCGAAATTGGTCGCGCCGGGCAGGTTCCATTTGGGCACCATCTTCTTGACGTGTTTGACCACGGCATTGGTGATCAGGCCCTTGGGAAAGCCGAGCATGTCGCCCAGCTGCGTGGTGACCACGGTCTTCGTGGGCACCGTGTCGATCACCTTTTCCAGGGTGGCGGCGAAGTTCTCCATCACCACGATGGCCTGGGCGCCGGAGTCGGCAAGCTGGTGTTCCAGCTCCCGGGCGGTGTACAACGGATTGACATTGACTACAACCAGCCCGGCGCGGATGGCCCCGAACAGCGCCACCACGTACTGCAGGCAGTTGGGCATCATGATGGCGATGCGATCGCCCTTGCCCATGCCCAGTTCGTTCTGCAGGTAGGCCGCGAAGTCGCGCGACAGCCGTTGCACGTCGGCATAACTCAGCGTGGCGTCCATGCTGGAGAAGGCCGTGCGGTCGGCGAAACGGTCGCAGCTGTCCTCCAGCGCGGCGGCGAGGGAGGGGTAGCGGTCGGTATCGACGTCGAAGCCGATGCCTGCCGGGTAATGGTCGAGCCAGACGCGGTTCATACGGATTCCTCGGCTTGTTGATATGGGGCAACGGGGGCGGGCGACGGGACGGTTTCCGTGCCGTCGGCCGCCAGTTGCCGGATGGTCATGCCGGCCAGGGCGCTGGAACGGGCATCCTGCAGCTGCCGCAGGGTTTCGGCGACGCGCTGCTGCACGCGGTCTTCCCGCGGGGCGACGATCAGGGCTTCCTTGCTGGTGCGAACGGCCTCCAGCACCGTGTCCACCGTGAGGCTGTCGATATCGCGGCGGGGCAGCACGCCACTGTCGTTCGGACCGGTCTCTGCCAGCAGGCCCGCGCGGGTCAATCGATCGACGATGTCATAGACGTGCGCGGGCACCGCGTGCAGGTGATGAGCCAGTTCGTCCTGCTGCCAGGGCGGACGGGCGCCGATGTAGCGGTGGCCGATCTGCGCCATGATCTGCAGCGCCAAGGATTCTTCCCGGGCAGCCCCCAGCCGCGGCGGGTAGTCGCCGCGGTTTAGCTGTTCCGGATGCTGCAGCAGGAAGGCCACCCGGCAGCCCAGCAGCATGATTAGCCACGACACGTACAGCCAGATCAGCAGGAAGATCAGTAGCGCGAAACTGGAATAAATGGCGTTTACATTGCTGGCGCCGCTGGCGAAGCTGGCGAAGGCCAGACTCGCGGTCTGCCACAGTACGCCGGAGAACATTCCGCCGGCGGCGGCCGGCAGCAGCCGCACCCGGGTGTTGGGCATGAACAGGAACAGGAAGGTGAAGCCGGCGCTGTAGAGGAAAAACGGTAGCAGCTTGCCCACCAGCAGCAGGGTGGTGCCGAACGGCTCGATCGCCGCGATTTGCTGGACCAGCGCGTTGCTGGTTACCGATGCGGTCATGCTGGTGGCGCTGAGGATCACCAGCGGGCCGACAATCAGCACGCTCAGGTATTCCGAGAAGCGCCGTCCCAGACTGCGGGGCTGGCGCACCTGCCAGATGTAGTTGCAGCCGCCCTCCACCTTCTGGATCAGCGAGATCACCCCGTAGAGCAGCAGGCCCAGGCCCACCACACCCAGCACGCCCACCTTGATGTTCTCGACGAAGCCGATGATGGTCTCGGCGATCTCGGCCGCCCCGTCGCCGATGGGCGACAGAAAGCGCAGCAGCACTGGCTGCAGGGCGTTGTGGATGCCGAAGGCCTTGAGCAGGGAGAAGCTCAGCGCCAGCAGCGGCACCAGAGACAGCAGGGTGGTGTAGACCAGCCCCATGGCCCGCATAGTGATCTGGCCGTCGAAGATGTCGCGGATCAGCACATGAACCAGGCGGGCTGCGATCACCGCCCAGCGGCGCGGCACAGCCAGATCGGCAGGGGGGGTACCCCATACCCAGTCTTCGGCCTGCTGTATCAGGTTGCGAATCATGCGTGTGATTGGATCGACGCCGGCATCGCCTCATTGTAAACACCTCAACCGCGGGTTGCCGGGACTGCTGGTGAGGCTCAGTTGCCGGTGCTAGCCTGTCGACGCCCGGCCACGGCGTCGCGGCATGCGGTTTCAGCAACACGGACAGGCATGGCAGCGTCAACCAGCAAGGTTTCGAACAGCTCGCGTTCCAACGGGGCCGCGCCGGCGGATCCGGCACGCCCGGCGGCCGAGAACGCGCTTGGCGCCAACCCGGTAGTGGGCATGACCCGCCAGGACCTGCTCGATGCGGTATCCCGGCTGCTGCGGCTGCTGTCACTGAATCCGCTCGCCGTGGCCCGTCACGAGTGGCGCTTTGCCCGCGAACTGGTGGCGATTCTGGCCGGTCGCTCGCGAATCGAGCCGGAAGCCGGTGACCGCCGTTTCCAGCACGCCATCTGGCAGCGCAGCGGCTACTACCGTCGCCTGATGCAGACCTACCTGGCCTGGTCGCGGAGCCTGGTCGATATTCTCGAAAGCATCGACGGCGACGACGAGGACATGGAGCGCGCCCGGTTCGTGCTCAATCAGGTACTGGCCGCGGCCGCGCCGGTGAACAATCCTTTCGGCAATCCCGGCTTCGTGGACAACGCCCGCCGTACCCGCGGCCTGTCGGTGGTGCGCGGCCTGCGCAATCTCGCCCGCGATCTGGCAAGCAACGGCGGCATGCCCAGCCAGGTGGACCCGCGTCCGTTCCAGGTGGGCCGCAATCTGGCCAATACCCGCGGTGCGGTGGTGTTCCGCAATGCCGTCTGCGAGGTGATCCAGTACGTGCCCACTACCGCCGAAGTGGATACCACCCCGGTGGTGCTGATTCCACCGCAGATCAACAAGTATTACATCGTCGATCTCAACGAGGACAAGAGCTTTGTGCGCTTCGCCGTGGACCACGGCCAGCCCATGTTCGTGCTGTCCTGGCGCAACCCGACCGCGGCCCAGCGCGACTGGGGGATGGACACCTACGTATCCGCCGCCAAGGAAGCCATCGACGCGGTACTGGATATTACCGGCGCGCCCTCGGCCAAGGTCATGGCCGCTTGCGCCGGGGGATTTACCGCGGCGGTACTCCTGGCGCACATGGTTGCGGCCGGCGAGGGCGACAAGATCGCCTGTCTGACGCTGCTGGTCACGGTGCTGGACACGCGCGCCCGCACGCTGCTGGGGCTGTTTTCCAGCGACACTGCCATCAACGCGGCGATCCTGCGCAGCAGCGCACGCGGAGTGCTGGACGGCGCCGAGATGGCCCACGCCTTCGCCTGGCTGCGGCCCGAGGATCTGGTGTGGAATTTCGTGGCCAACAACTACGTGATGGGCAACGATCCGCCGGCATTCGACGTGCTTTACTGGAACAACGACACCACCCGGCTGCCGGCGCGGTTCCACGCCGATCTGCTCAATCTGTTTCGTGACAATCCGCTGCTGCGGCCGGGCAGTCTCAAGCTGCTCGGCACGCCGATCGATCTCTCGCAGGTCACCTGTGACGTGTTCATCATTGCCGGTGAGACCGACCACATCACACCCTGGCAGGCCTGCTACCGCTCGACGCAGTTGTTCGGCGGCGATGTTCGCTTCGTACTGTCGTCGTCCGGGCACATCCAGTCGATCGTGAATCCGCCCACCAATACCCGGGCCCGCTACTTTACCAACGACGACTACGATCAGGACGCCGGCAAATGGCTGGCCGGCGCGCAGACCCACAACGGGTCCTGGTGGATTCCCTGGCTGGACTGGGTGCGCCGGCACGGCGGTGCCACGGCGGCGGCCCCGGCTGCGCTGGGCAGTCGCAACTACCCGCCGGCCGATCCGGCGCCGGGCCGGTACGTTTTTCAGAAATAGCCTTCGGTAACACCGGTTTCCGTCGGCTTGCCGAGTTTCCGGGGTTTGCGTAGGCTCAAAGTACACGTCGGGGGAAGGCGTTCAATCATCAGCCGGTCCGGATCATGGTCGATCCGGACCGTGCCCGTGCGGTAAGCGCCATGCCCGCCGATACCCTCAGGACGATCGGATTTCGACCCAGGAGGTTTGCGGGATGGTAGCCATGGCCAAGCCTAGCGGTGCCAGGAAATCGGCGACCACACCGCATGGCGCGCTGACCCGGAATCGCGCCATGCGGGTGGAATTCGTCGAGGTCGACGGCATCCGCCTGCGTGTGGCGACCCGCAGCGGCCGCGGGCGTCCGCTGCTGCTGTTCAACGGCATCGGTGCCAACCTCGACATCATCCAGCCCCTGATGGATGCGCTGGATGACATGGAGCTGATCATCTTCGACATGCCGGGCACCGGCGAATCGCCGCCCACCCGCTGGCCCAAGCGTTTTTCCGGCCTCGCCCGTATGACGGTCAGGCTGCTGGATACCCTGGGTTATCCCGGCGCGGTCAACGTGGCTGGGGTGTCGTGGGGTGGGGCCATGGCCCAGCAGTTCGCGCTGCAGTTCCCGGAACGCACCAATCGGCTGGTACTGGCGGCCACCTCGGCCGGCATGATCGCGCTGCCCGCGCGGCCGGGGGTGCTGATGCGCATGATCACGCCCAAGCGATATGTGTCGCGCAACTACCTCGCCGAGGTGGCGCCGGAAATCTACGGCGGGCTGATGCGGCGGCGTCCGGAACTGATCGAGCGCCACGGTTCGCTGACCCGGCCGCCGTCGATGCGCGGTTACATCTATCAGTTGCTGGCTGGTGCCTACTGGACCAGCGCGCACAAGCTGCACCGTCTGCGCTGCCCGACTCTGGTGATGGGCGGCGACGACGATCCGCTGATTCCGCTGGGTAACGTGCGGCTGCTGTACTGGTTGATCCCGAAGTCCTATTTGCACGTGATTCGCGGTGGTGGCCACCTGTTCCTGGTGGTGCGCGCCAACGAATGTGCCGCGATCATCCGGCGTTTCGTGCAGGAGCGCCGATACGACGGCACCGATCCGCAGGACTATTTCCT
This sequence comes from Salinisphaeraceae bacterium, assembly GCA_040222795.1. Classification (GTDB taxonomy): domain Bacteria; phylum Pseudomonadota; class Gammaproteobacteria; order Nevskiales; family Salinisphaeraceae; genus Spectribacter. The sequence continues at coordinate 91,902 of JAVKCJ010000035.1, read as the reverse complement.
GGATCGGGGGCTGCCCGAGGATGGCGAGGTGATGCCGGCGTTGCAGGCGGCTGGTTGAGGGGGTCCGTCCTTAGGTTTCGGCGACCGCGCCCTTGTGCACGCCCTCGAAGGCGCGTACCCGGAACCGGCGGTCGGGTTGTTCCCGCTTGAGCTGTTCGGCGATGTGCCGGGCGATGTTCTCCACCGTGCTGGGGCCGTCCAGCAGCACGCAGCGGCGGGCGTCCAGTTCCAGCTCGAACCGGCCCTGGTCGGCGGTGTAGCCGAACCGGTGGCGGGTAGTATTGGGGTCCCCGAGCAGATGCTCCCGGCTGCCGAGAAATACCTGACGCCACTGCCGTGACCAGCGCTGCGCGTGGGCCGGGCTGGGCTGGCCGTCAACCTCGACCTCGAGCCGGCAGCGGTGGCCGTGGGCCAGCCGCTGGCAGTTGCCGTCGTGGGCAGCCAGGCCGTGGCAGTACTGGTATTCGGCGCCGGGGATGGCTTCCTCGCGCAGGGTCAGCGACAACCCGCTGACGCGATCCGGCAGCCGCGGCCGCAGATCGGCTTCCAGCAGCGCCGCAACCGCGGCCCGCTCGACGGTATCGGTGGGCAGGATGCAGACGGCGTCGGCCGGGGCCAGGTAATCCACCCGATAACCGGCGTCGTCGTGAAAATGCAGGGACAGACCGCTATCGGTTTCCGTCTGGTCCAGGCCGGCGGCCTGACCGGGCACGAGAAGTCGATGATCCACCAGGTCGTCCAGGCGCTGCTTCACCAGCTTCTTGATCGGGCCGAAGTCCACGATCATGCCGGTGCGGGTGTCGACTTCGCCGGTCAGGCTCAGGTCCACGATCCAACTCACGCCCAGCAAACCGCGCAGGCGGTCGAGAACGCCGCAGTCGATGACGGTGATTTGGTCGACGAACAGTTGCATGGCGTGTGCCGGCCGAGATGGCCGCGGATTCAGGGGCGGACGATTCTACTCGCAGGGGATGCCGCGGTCGGGCAGCATCACGGGAATGCCGTCGTCAATCCGGTAGATGGTGTGCTGGTCGTCGGTGATCAGCGCCTCGTCGAGGGCGTCCTCGATCACAGTGCCGTCGGTGTAGCGGGCCTCGCCGGTCCGGATGCGGGCATTGACGCGATCACGCTCGTCCGGGTCCAGGCGGTGAACGGCGGCGCCGGTAACCGGGCAGACCAGAACGTCGAGCAGGTGCCGGTCCACGGCTATCAGTGACAGTGGTCGGGGCAGTCGGCCTGCCGGCAAAGGCGGAAGTTCAGAATATGGGCGGCCGCCAGCACCAGGCCCCCGACCATGGTGATCGAGCGTTCGGCGTGTTCGCCCCAGACACTGTCCACGGCCAGCGCGGCCACGATCAGCATGGCCAAGCCAAGCCCGCCCAGCGCGGCCACGCCGCGGCTGCGGTGACGGTGGCAGCCGATGCCGAAGGCGATCAGGCTGGTGGGTAGTACCACGATCAGCATCAGGTCATGGAACGCGCCGTGGCTGAGCGTGGCACCCAGCACAGGCATCATGGTTACGGCCACCGGCAGCATCAGGCAATGCACCAGGCAGATGGCGGAAAATGCCACCGCCAAGCCGTCGAGTTTTGCTGTTCCAAGCCGCATGGCAGGCCGATCGCGCGAGTGTTGATGCGATAGTATAACGAAATGTGACCGCACGCAGGACAGGTTGAATGCCGAATTTCCACCACCGTGCCGCCCTGATCGGCCTGGGTTGCCTCTTGTTCGGGGCAGGCTGCGCTCCCGGCGCGCCCGCGCCGGATTGCGGCGATCTGCGCGTGGAAACCCCCTGGGTGAGGTTGCCGCCGCCCGGCGCGCCGATGCAGGCGGCTTATTTCGAACTGCATAATCCCGGCAATCGCCAGGTCATCGTGTCCGGCGTCACCAGCCCGGATTTCAAGCGCGTGATGATGCACGAAACAGTCGACCGCGATGGCCAGGCCACCATGGTGCATCTCGACGAACTGTCGGTTGGCCCCGGCGAGCGGGTGGCCCTGCGCCCGGGTGGCGCGCACGTGATGCTGTCCGCCCCGCCCGAAGCCCCGGCGCCCGGCGACTCGGTGACATTCGAACTGAAGTGCGGCGCCGCCGGCGAGGCTACCCACCGCTTCGAGGCGAGTTACCGCCGCGGCCCGCCGTCCGCCTCATGACCCGCGAGTTCGCCAAGATGCACGGGCTGGGCAACGACTTCGTCGTGTTCGACGCCACCCGCGAGCCCCTGATCATGACCCCGGAACTGGCCCGGACCGTCGCCGACCGTCGCCTGGGTGTCGGCTGCGACCAGATTCTGGTGGTGGAACCGCCGCCCACGCCCGACGTGGACTTCGGTTATCGCATCTACAATGCCGATGGCTCGGAGTCCGGCCAGTGCGGCAACGGCGCCCGCTGTTTCGCCCGCTTTGTGCGGGATCGCGGCCTGAGCGATCGCAACCCGCTGGTGGTGGCCACCAGTGCCGGCCGCATGACGCTGGCGATGGCCGACGATGACCAGGTTCGCGCCGACCTGGGTGTGCCGGTGTTCGAACCGGCCGATATCCCCTTTGATGCCCCGCGCCGCGAGCCGGCCTACGAACTGGCCATGGACGGCGGCCGCGAGCTGACGGTGCATGCGCTGGCCATCGGTAATCCGCATGCAGTGATGGTGGTGGATGACGTGGACAGCGCACCGGTGTCGGTGCAGGGGCCGGCCGTCGAGCGCCACCCTCGGTTCCCGGCGCGGGTCAACGTGGGATTCATGGCGATTCACGGGCCGGACCACGTGGCGCTGCGGGTATTCGAGCGCGGCGTAGGCGAAACACGGGCCTGTGGCAGCGGGGCCTGTGCGGCGATGATCGCCGGCCGGCTGTTCCACGGGCTTGACGACATGGTGCGGGTGGACTTGCCCGGCGGGCAACTCGCGGTAAGCTGGGCGGGGGAAGGCGAGCCGGTGTATCTGACCGGGCCCGCCACGCATGTCTTCGACGGTCGGTTGCCAATGTCGATGGAAACCGCCGGCAACCATGGCGGCCGTTGAATCGTAGCTATCCGGGCGCAAGCGCAGTCTGTTTCAAGGTGATGTCGATGAGCGAACCCAAGGCCGATCAGGATCCCGTCCCGACACTGGACGAAGCCGAGGTGGCGGCCTATCTCCAGGCCAATCCGGACTTCCTGCAGCGTCATCCGGCGGTACTCGAGGCGCTGGATGTGCGCCATGACACCGGCAGCGCGGTGTCGCTGATCGAACGTCAGGTGGCATCCCTGCGTCGGGACAATCACGATACCCATGCCCGGCTGCGTGAACTCATCGACACCGCCCGCGACAACGAGACGCGGGTACAGCATCTCAATGGCCTGGCCCGGGTGCTGCTGGGCGCCGATGACGCCGACCAGCTGGCGACCCGTCTGCGCGAGTTTCTCAAGCGCGAACTCAAGGTGGACGCGATGTTCATCGGTTTCACCAGCATCGACGAGAATGTTGGTGGCATCCATGCGCTGCCGCGCGACGGCGAAGCGATGCAGGCGCTGACCAACCTGTTCCGGCGCGGCAAGCCGATCTGCGGCCCGCTGACCGAGGACCAGGTCGCGGCACTGTTCGCCGACGCCGGGGATACCCCGCCGCAATCCGCCGCACTCATCCCGCTGGGCGAGGACAAGGTGCATGGTGCTCTGGTGCTCGGCAGTCGCGATTCGCGTCGTTTCGTGCCGGACATGGGCACGCTGTTCCTGGAACTGATGGGCAATCTCGTCACCGCGGCCTGCCGGCGGCATCTCTGAGTCGATGCCATGAGCTCGGAAGACGAGGACCTCGTCGACCGGTTCTGCGCCAGCCTGACGCGCGAACGTCACGCCTCGCCCCACACGGTTAGTGCCTACCGGCGTGATCTGACAGCTGCCCGCGCCGCGCTTCAGGAACAGGGTGTTTCCGACTGGGCACAGGCGGACCTGCACCACGTGCGCGCGCTGGTGGCGGCCCGCCATCGCCGCGGCGCGTCACCGGCCAGCCTCGCCCGCTTGCTGTCCAGCCTGCGCAGTTTCTACAACTGGCTGATCCGCGAGGGGGCGGCGGCGAGTAATCCCGCCCGCTCGGTACGCGCGCCCAAGCGCGCCCGGCCGCTGCCGAAGACGCTGGATGTCGATCAGATGCACCAGCTGCTGGAAATCGACAGCGACGACCCGATCGCCCAGCGCGACCGGGCGATCATGGAGGTCTTCTACGCCAGTGGCCTGCGTCTGGCGGAGCTGGTGGGGCTGGACCTGCACGACGTGGATCTGGCCGCCGGCGAACTCACGGCGCTCGGCAAGGGCCGCAAGCAGCGGCGCGTGCCGCTGGGCCGCAAGGCGATTGACGCACTGCGCTGCTGGCTGCCGATCCGCGCCGACTGGGCCGCGGCGGACGAAACGGCCCTGTTCGTCTCCCGCCGCGGTGGACGCCTGGCCCGGACCAGCGTGGCCCGGCGGCTGGCCGTCTGGGGACGGTGCCAGGGGCTGGATGCGCATCTGCATCCGCACAAGCTGCGCCATTCCTTCGCCACCCACCTGCTGGAATCCAGCGGCGACCTGCGCGCGGTGCAGGAACTGCTCGGCCACGCCGACATTGCCACCACCCAGATCTACACCCATCTGGACTTCCAGCGGCTGGCCTCGGTGTACGACGCGGCGCATCCCCGGGCGCGGCGTGACGGTAGCGAGGATCCGACCTGAGCATAGACGGAAAAATCTGTCATATAATTGGTATTTGACAGATTGTTAGCAGTTGTCAGTCATGAGCGATCCGGAAGAAGTCCATGTGAAGCTGTCCGCGGCTGGCCGGCTGCTGATTCCCGCGCGGTTGCGCAAATCGCTGGGCCTGCGTGTCGGCGACGAACTGCTGCTCACGCGCGACGCGGATCGGCTGGTGATCACCTCCCGGACCGCGGCGCTGCGTCGTGCCCAGGCCGCGGCGACGAAGTTTCGGACCGATGAATCCGAGGTGGACGGACTGATTGCCGACCGCCGTGCCGAGGCGACGAATGACTGAGGTGGTGCTCGACGCGTCGGCGCTGCTGGCCCTGATTTTTCGTGAACCCGGCCACGAGCAGGTGGAACAGCGGTTGTCAGACAGCGTGATTTCGGCGGCCAACCTGAGCGAGGTAGCCACTCGCCTTGTTCGGCGCGGCGCGGATGATCAGGATATTCGCGAGATTCTTGCCGGGGTGGGGGTGCCGCCGGTGCCCGTGGACCAGGACATCGCGCTGCAGGCAGCGGCCATGCATCGAGAGACGGCGGCACTGGGCCTGTCACTCGGCGATCGGCTCTGCCTGGCGACGGCGCAGGCGCACGGTTTGCCCGCGGTGACCGCCGATCGGGCCTGGCAGGGTCTGCAGGTTGCGGTCCAGGTGGTGTGCATTCGCTGAGCGGGTCGGGCCGACCGATCACCACCGGTTGAATGCCACGCCGATGCCCCAAGCTTTTTCCGGTGGCCATTTGGGCCCGCCCGGCGGCGGCGCCCCAACGGAGAATCTTTTGGAACAGTTTCGCGGAACCACCATCCTGTGCGCGCGCCGCAACGGGGTAGTGGCGGTGGCCGGTGACGGCCAGGTATCGATGGGATCGACCCTGTTCAAGGGCAATGCGCGCAAGGTGCGGCGGCTCTACAAGGATCAGGTGCTGGCCGGGTTTGCGGGCGGCACCGCCGACGCCTTCACCCTGTTCGAGCGCTTCGAGTCCAAGCTGGAGCAGCACAGCGGCAACCTCACTCGCGCGGCGGTGGATATGGCCAAGGATTGGCGCACCGATCGCATGCTGCGCCGTCTGGAAGCGCTTTTGCTGGTGGCTGATGCCTCGACCACGCTGATGCTGTCCGGCACCGGCGACGTGATGGAGCCGGAACACGATGTCATGGCAATCGGCTCCGGGGGCAGCTTCGCGCAGGCCGCGGCCCGTGCGCTGATCGACAATACCGATCTGCCGGCCCCGGAAATCGCGGACAAGGCGATGCGCATTGCCGCCGACATCTGCATCTACACCAACGACCACATTACGCTCGAGGTACTCGGCGATGAATGATGCCGCCACCGATACTCCGCTGGCCCGGCGTTCGGCCGGCCAGCTGACGCCGGCCCAGATCGTGGCCGAACTGGACCGCCACATCATCGGCCAGGCCGAGGCCAAGCGCGCGGTGGCGGTGGCCCTGCGCAACCGCTGGCGGCGTATGCAGCTGGGCGAGGACATCCGCGCCGAGATCACGCCCAAGAACATTCTGATGATCGGGCCGACCGGTGTGGGCAAGACCGAGATCGCCCGGCGCCTCGCCAAGCTGGCTGATGCCCCGTTCATCAAGGTGGAGGCCACCAAGTTCACCGAGGTCGGCTACGTCGGCCGCGAGGTGGATTCGATCATCCGCGATCTGGCCGACGTGGCGGTGAAGCTGGCCCGCGAGGCGGCCATGCACCGGGTGCGCCACGAGGCCGAGATCGCCGCCGAGGAGCGCATTCTCGATGCGCTGCTGCCGCAACCGCAGTCAGCCCGCGACAGCGAATCGGCGGCCAACGAGTCATCCGCCACCCGGCAGGTTTTCCGCAAGCGCCTGCGCGAGGGCAAGCTCGACGACAAGGAAATCGAGCTGGACCTCAGCCAGCAGGGCGCCAACGTGGAGATCATGGCACCGCCGGGCATGGAAGAAATGACCAGCCAGCTCCAGAGCATGTTCAAGAACATGGGCGGCCAGAAGAGCCAGCGCAAGAAGGTGAAGATCGTCGATGCCTTCCGGCTGCTGGTGGACGAGGAAGCCGCCAAGCTGGTGGATGAGGAGCGGATCAAGGCCGACGCCATCGAGGCGGTGGAAAACAACGGCATCGTGTTTGTCGACGAGATCGACAAGGTGGCAAAGCGGGCCGAGCACGCCGGCGGCGGCGATGTGTCCCGCGAAGGCGTGCAGCGGGATCTGCTGCCGCTGGTCGAAGGCTCCACCGTGTCCACCAAGTACGGCATGGTGCGCACCGACCACATCCTGTTCATCGCCTCGGGCGCGTTCCACGTGGCCAAGCCGTCGGACCTGATCCCGGAGCTGCAGGGGCGCCTGCCCATCCGGGTGGAGTTGCAGGCCCTGGCCGCCGAGGATTTCGTGCGCATTCTCACCGAGCCCAACCATTCGCTTACCGAGCAGTACGCGGCGCTGATGGGCGTGGAGGATGTCTCGTTGGAATTCGCCGCGGACGGCGTGCGCCGTATTGCCGAGGTGGCCTTCAAGGTCAACGAGGGCACCGAGAACATCGGCGCCCGCCGGCTGCATACGGTGATGGAGCGGTTGATGGAGGAAATCTCCTTCGACGCGGCGGAACGCGGCGGCGAGTCCCTGACCATCGACGCCGCCTACGTCGACAGCCGTCTCGCCGATCTGGCCGAGGACGAGGACCTGTCGCGCTACATCCTGTAGGGCGCCTTTCGGGGCTGCTCGCCGTGCGTTTCGACTGTCCCTGACACCGGCTTCAAGGTACCCTTGCCAGCTGCTCAGGCCAGCTTCCCGACCCATGACCGACCCCGCTGACGACACCACCGACTTCGGCTACCAGCGCGTGCCGCGCGGCGAGAAGTCGCGGCGGGTCGGCGCGGTTTTCGACTCCGTGGCTGACAACTACGACCTGATGAATGACCTCATGTCGATGGGCATTCATCGGGTGTGGAAGCACTTCACCCTGGAACTGGCGGCTATCCGGCCCGGCGAGCGGATTCTCGATCTGGCAGGCGGTACCGGCGACCTGGCGGCGGGTATGGCCCGGCGGACGGGACGGTCGGGATCAGTCGTTCTGTCCGACATCAATGGCCGGATGCTGGCCCGCGGCCGCGACCGGCTGGCCGATGCCGGCATGGCGGGCAATATCGAGGTGGTCCAGGCCGATGCCGAGGCTCTGCCGTTCGCCGATGCCAGCTTCGATCTGGTGACCATCGGTTTCGGGCTGCGCAACGTCACCGACAAGCCGGCGGCGCTGGCGGAGATGAAGCGGGCGCTGGTGCCCGGCGGCCGGGCGCTGGTGCTGGAGTTCTCCAAGCCCGCGGTGCCCGGTCTGGACAAGCTCTACGACATTTATTCCTTTTCCGTGTTGCCGCGTCTGGGCCGGCTGGTGGCCGACGACGAGGACTCCTATCGCTACCTGGCCGAATCCATCCGCATGCATCCCGACCAGGCAACGCTGCGATCGATGATGGAGGACGCCGGCTTCGAGCGCTGTGGTTTCCACAATCTCACCGGCGGCATCGTGGCGGTGCACCGGGGTTACGCCTGATGCAGCTTCCCGGTGAATTCACCGGGGCGCTGGAAATCGCCCTGTCGCGCTGGCTGGCGGTCGACGACGTCGCTGCCGACCGCGCGGCCCGGCTGAACGGGCGTTGTCTGGCCATCCGGTTGCGGGAACCGGATGTGGAACTGGTGTTTCGCCCGGGCGACACCGGCATGCGCGTTGATCAGGGCCCGGCGGAAGATCCCGATGTACGCCTGACCGGCGGGGTGGGGGATTTCGCCCGCAACCTGTTCGGTGATGGCGAGTCGCTGGGCGGCGGCATTCGCGTGGAAGGTGATGTGGGGCTGGCCCAGTCCTTCGCGCGGCTGCTGCAGGACGCGGATATCGATTTCGAGGACTGGCTGGCCCGACACCTGGGCGATATCCCGGCGGAACTGGCGGGCCGCGCGCTGCGCGCCGGCCGGGATCTGGCCCGCCGTGCCGCCGATATACTGCCGCGCGATCTCGCCGAATACCTGCGCGAGGAGACCGGCGACCTGGTGGGCCGTGCGGAAGCCGATGAATGGCTGGCCGAGGTCGACCGTCTGCGGGCCGATACCGATCGCCTGGCGCAGCGTGTCAAACGTCTTTCCACCGGCTGACTCATGCTCGAACGTACCCGCCGTCTGTGGCAGATCCGCCGCATCGCCCGACGCCACGGCCTGGGCGAACTGGTACCGGACCGGCGGGCCCGCTGGCTGCTGGGAAGCGGCGGTGGTCACGACCGACCTATCGGTGTGCGGCTACGCCTGGCGCTGGAGGAACTCGGCCCGGTCTTCGTGAAGTTCGGCCAGGCGGTTTCTACCCGTCGCGATCTGCTGCCCCCCGAACTGGCGGAGGAACTGGTCAAGCTGCAGGACCAGGTACCGCCGTTCGACGGCGACGAGGCCGCGGCCATCGTGGAACGGGCCTACGGTTGTGAACTCGGCGAGGTTTTCGCCGAGTTCGATCGCGAGCCGCTGGCAGCGGCTTCCATCGCCCAGGTTCACACCGCCCGCCTGCATCCGGCTCCCGGTGACGACGAGGGCATGTCGGTGGTGGTCAAGGTCCTGCGCCCGGGGGTGAAGGCGGCGATCGACCGCGACGTGGCCCTGATGTACCTGATGGCCGACCTGGCCATGCGCATTCCCGAACTGGCGCGACTGCGCCCACGCGAGGTAGTGGCCGAATACGACCGCATCATCCACGACGAACTGGATCTGGTGCGCGAAGGGGCGAACGCCAGCGAACTGCGCCGCAACTGGCAGGGTTCCGATCTGATCTACCACCCGGTGGTGCTGTTCGACCACACTCGCGACAACGTGCTGGTGATGGAGCGCATCCACGGCATTCCCATCGACGATGTCGGGGCGCTCAACGCCGCCGGGGCGAATTTCCGCGTACTGGCCGAGCGCGGGGTGGAAATCTTTTTCAAGCAGGTGTTCCGCGACAATTTCTTCCACGCGGACATGCATCCCGGCAACATCTTCGTTGACGCCAGCAATCCCGACCGGCCCCGCTACATCGGGGTGGATTTCGGCATCGTGGGTTCGCTGACGGCGTCGGACCAGCGCTATCTGGCGGAGAACTTCCTCGCCTTCTTCAACCGTGACTACCGCCGCATCGCCGAGTTGCATGTGGCCTCCGGCTGGATGCCGGCGGATACCCGCATCGAGGCGTTCGAGGCTGCCATCCGCACGGTCAGCGAGCCGATCTTCAACAAGCCGCTGGCGGAGATCTCGTTCGGCCTGTTCCTGATCCGGCTGTTCCAGATCGCCCGGCAGTTCGACTACCGGGTACAGCCCCAGCTGGTGCTGCTGCAGAAGACGATTCTCAACGTGGAAGGATTGGGGCGAGACCTCTATCCGCAACTCGATCTATGGCAGACCGCCAAGCCGGTGCTCGAGGAATGGATGCGCGACCGCTACGATCCACGCCGCACCCTGGCCAGGATGCAGACTCAGGTGCCACAGCTGCTGGAGTCGCTGCCCGACCTGACCGAGGCAGCGCTGGCCAGACTGCAGGCGCCGGCACCGCCGGCTGCACCACCGGTTACACCGGCTCCGGGTCTGGCCGGGGCGATCCGGATCGGCTGGTCGGTACTGGGCTCGGGCCTGGCGATTGGCGCCGTGCTGGCCGCGGGCCTGCCGGCAGGCCCGGTCTGGATGGCGCCGTCGCTCGGGCTGCTGGCGGCGCTGGCTGCCTGGCGGGCCATACGCCGAGCGGATTGACGTCAGCCGGCGGTTAGCGCCGGCTCTGGATGTGCAGGCCCTTGAGCAGGTTCAGCGCCTCGTAGAGTGCGTAGTCCTCTTCGGCCAGCACGCCGCCGCCCTTTTCGTCCGCATCATCGGTTTTGCTATCGGTATCTGCGTCCGCATCGTCTGACTCGGTCGCGGCCCGGCCATTACTCAGCGCGCCCGCCAGATCGGCCTCGGAGAAACGGCCCAGGTTGGATTCCGCTACCGCACTCACCTTTACCGACTGGATTTCCACGTCCGGCACGATGCCCTCGGCCTGGATGGAGCGACCATCGGGCGTGTAGTAGCGGGCGGTGGTCAGCTTGAGAGCAGCGTCGTTCTGTAGCGGCACGATGGTCTGCACCGAGCCCTTGCCGAAGGTCTTGCGACCCATGATGATTGCGCGACCCGAGTCCTGCAGCGCGCCGGCCACGATCTCGGAGGCCGAAGCCGACCCCTGATTGACCAGGACCACCAGCGGCCGGCCGCGCAGCTTGTCGCCGTTGCCGGCGCTGAAGGACTGATCGGCATTCTTGACGCGGCCGTCGATGGACACGATTTCACCCTCGGTGAGGAAGGCGTCGGACACGTCCACGGCGGCGTTGAGCAGACCGCCGGGGTTGTTGCGCAGGTCCAGTACCAGGCCGCGCAAGTCGCCGTCGGCTTCGTCCATCAACGCGTCCATCGCGTCGTTGAGGCTGTTGCCGGTCTGATTGGAAAACTGGCTGATGCGCACGTAACCGTAGCCCGGCGCCAGCATGCGGGAACGCACGCTTTTTACCTCGATCACGTCGCGGGTAATGGTGACCTGGAACGGTTCGGCATCGCTTTCCCGCAGTACCGTCAGGGTGATGTCGGTGCCCGGTTCGCCGCGCATCAGCTTGACCGCGTCGTTGAGCTTCATGCCCTTCACGGCGGTGTCGTCGATACGGATGATCAGGTCGCCCGACTCGATGCCGGCCTTCTGGGCCGGGGTGTCATCGATCGGCGAGACCACGCGGACGAAACCGTTTTCCATGGTCACTTCGATGCCCAGCCCGCCGAACTCGCCCGAGGTGGAGATGTTGATCTCCTTGAACTCCTCCGGTGACAGATAGGCGGAATGCGGATCCAGCCCGTCGAGCATGCCGCGAATCGCGTTGTTGAGTAGGTCCTCGTCGCTGACTTCCTCGACATAGCCCTGCTTCACGCGGTTGAGAATCTCCACGAAACTGCGCAGGTCTTCGAGCGGCACCGCGTTGTCGGCATTCGCGTTGTCGCTGGTGGCGAACACGCTCTGGCCGAGTGCGAGCAGAACACCGACGACAACGCCGGTGGCAAGCAGGAGCAGGCTGTGGGATGTGCGGGGCATTGAAACTCCGAATCAGGACGGATGCGGCCCGGCGGTGGCGAGCCATCCGCGGACGCGTGACGATATCACAGGCATGCCGGATCAGCCGCTCAGCCAACGTGCCGGATTGACCGGCGTACGGCCCCGGCGAATCTCGAAATAGACACCGTGACGGTCGTGGCCGCCGCTGTTGCCGGCCGCGGCGATGGTCTGACCGGCCCGAACCTGATCACCCACCTCCACCTGCGCCGCCTGGTTGTGGCCGTACACGGTGTAGTAGTCATCGCCGTGGTCCAGCACCACGATCAATCCGTAGCGGTGCATGCGGCCCACATACACCACGCGCCCGGCCGCCGCGGCGCTGATCGCTGTGCCGGCGCCGGCCGCCAGCCAGACCCCCTGCCATTTCAGCTTGCCCCCCGCCTTGGCGTCGCCGAAGCTGGCAATAACCTGCCCACTAACCGGCGGTGCCAGCTGCCCGCGGAGATTGCCGAAGGGTTTGCCGTCGGTCGCCGGCGGTGGCGCCCTGGCGGTACGTTCGCGAACCTCGCCGATCAGCGACTCCAGCGCCTGCGCCTCCGCCTGCAGCGAGTCCAGATTGTCGCCGCGGTTGGCCAGCCGGCGCTTGATGCGGTCGAGGGTGTCGGCGCGTTCGCGCCGGGTGTCGTCAAGCGACGCCAGGGCGCTGGCGCGCCGGGCCTCGGCAGCGGCCAGTGCCTGGCGCTCGGTGTCGATCTGCCGGCGCTGTTCGGCCAGGGCAGAGAGGTCGGAGCGCAACTCGCGGATCGCACTGGCCTGGGCCTGGCTGTAATACTCGTAGTACCCGAGCAGGCGGCCGATGGCGGCCGGGTCGTCCTGCGACAGGATCAGCCGCAGGCGCCCCTGACGGCCGACCCGGTAGGCGGCATTCATCCGCTGACCGAGCGTATCCACCCGGCCGCCGAGGCTGTCGCGCAGGCTGGCGGCCTCGGCCTCGAGCCGTTCGATTTCGGCCTCGTGCGTGTGAATATCCTCCCGGATGGCGCGTAGTTCGCTGCTGGCCTCGGAAATGCGTGATTCCACCGCCGCCAGTTCCGCGCTGAGGTCGCTGCGGCGCTCCCGGTCCTGGTCGATGCGGTTCCTGAGGGTGGCGATCTCGCTGCGCAGGGCCTCCAGTTGCTGCTCGCGCTCGGAGAGACCCTGGGCGTTTGACAGGCTCGCCGGAATCAGCGTGAGGAGAAGTATCGCGAGTCCGCGTGGCATGGCGGCATTGTAATCAAAGCCCCGACGCGCCGCCGGTTCCGGCGGGTGTGGCGCCTGTGTGATAATCCGCCGCCCGCATCCGGTCCACGTCCCTACGTCATGCAGCAGTTGCTCGAATTCATTGCCAACCACCCGTTTCTCTGGTCCGCCGTGGCCGCGGTCATCGTGGCGCTGGTGGCCAACGAGGTCTGGCGCTCGCTGCGCGGTGATCGGCCGCTGCCGCCGAGCGACGCGGTCCGGCTGATCAACAGCCGCGACGCGGTGGTGGTGGATGTGCGCTCGGCCGGCGACTTCAAGAAGGGGCATTTGCTCAACGCAATCAACATTCCGCTGGCCGGCATCACCGAACGGGCCAACGAGATTTCCAAGAACAAGGAGTGCACCATACTGTGCTACTGCGCCATGGGCTCCACCTCGCAGCAGGCTTGTCAGCGCCTGGCCAAGCTCGGCTACAGTCATGTGCATTCGCTCAAGGGTGGCATCAACGGCTGGCAGGCGGCGGGGCTGCCCATCACGCGCAAGTAGTCGACACGACAAGGACGGGGCAGGTTGATGGCGGACACCGATGCGAACACTGGCCGGCGGGTGCTGGTGCAGAAACTCTATCTCCGCGACGCGTCGGTGGAAGTGCCGGGCGGGCCAGGCATTTTCGAAGGCGAGTGGCGGCCGCAGATCGACGTGGATCTGAACTTTCGCGTGGGCGACCTGGGCGAACAGCGCCACGAGGTCAGCGTGTCGGTCACGGTGACCGCCAAGCGTGATGACAAGACCGCCTATATCGTCGAGGTGGATCAGGCGGGGGTATTTCTGGTCTCGGGTTTCGACGACACCGACGAGCACCAGCGGGTGCTCGGCGCCTACTGTCCCAGCGTGCTCTTCCCCTATGTGCGTGAAACCGTGGGCGATCTCGTCCAGCGGGCGGGTTTCCCCCATTTCCTGCTGCAGCCGATGAACTTCGACGCCCTGTTCGAACAGCATCGGCGTTCGCAGGACGCGGACGCGGCACAGCCCGCGACGCACTAGGCGTTGCCAATGACCATTCAGCGCATGGCCGCGCTCGGCGCCGGATCCTGGGGTACCGCTCTGGCAATCCAGCTTGCCCGTAATGGTGTTGACGTGCGCCTGTGGGGGCGTGATACCGAGGCCATCAACGGCCTGCAGGCGGCGCGCGAGAATCAGCGCTATCTGCCCGGCGCGGCCCTGCCGCCGGCCCTGATCGGCGAACCGGATCTGGCTGCCGCGGTGGCCTTTGCCGAGGACGTGCTGGTGACGGTGCCCAGCCACGCCCTGCGCGAAACGCTCGCCGGCCTGCAACCGCATCTGCGCTCGGGGCAGCGCCTGATTCTGGCCACCAAGGGGCTGGAGCCGGAATCGGCCCGGCTGCCGTTCGAGGTGGCCGCCGAGGTGCTGGGCAAGGACCGGCCGGTGTCGCTGCTGTCCGGGCCGAGTTTTGCCGGCGAAGTCGGGCGCGGGCTGCCGACCGCGGTCACCATCGCGTCGAACGATGCCACGCTGGCCGCCGACATGGCGCGGGCGTTTCACGATGGCGTGTTTCGGGTGTATGTCGGTGCCGACATGGCCGGCGTGGCCGTGGGCGGCGCGGTCAAGAACGTGCTGGCCATTGCCGTGGGTATTTCCGACGGCCTGGGCTACGGCGCCAACGCCCGGGCGTTGCTGATCACCCGCGGGCTGTCCGAAATGGTGCGTCTGGGCGAGCCCCTGGGCGGCCGCCGCGAGACTTTCATGGGCATGGCCGGGCTGGGTGATCTGCTGCTGACCTGTACCGACGATCAGTCCCGCAACCGGCGCATGGGACTGGCGCTGGCGGCGGGCCGGACGGTCACGCAGGCCGAGGCGGACATCAAGCAGGTGGTCGAGGGGGTGCGGGTGGCCCGCGAAGTTCATCGCATCGCCGAGCGTGAGGGGGTCGAACTACCGATCTGCGAGCAGGTCTACTCGGTGCTGCACGCCGATACCGCGCCGACCGAGGCGGTGCGCGTGCTCACAGAGCGACCATTTCGCAACGAGATCGATTAGCCAGCCACCCCGGAACGCCCCGCATGGCCAACTGGATCACATTCGGCCGCTGCCTGATTCTGCTGCTGCTCCTGGCGGTGGTGTACGGCGGCATGCCGGCCCTGCAACTGCTCAATGCCCCGCTGGTGATCCTGATCATCGCGCTGGATGGCGTCGATGGCTGGGTGGCGCGCAAGCGCGGCGAGGAGTCGCTGTTCGGGGCCACTTTCGATATTGCCGCCGACCGTATGGTGGAGAACGTGCTGTGGGTGGTGCTGGCCCATCTCGGGTTGATCGGCGTCTGGGTGCCGCTGTTGTTCATCGTGCGCGGCACGCTGGTCGACGCGATCCGCAGCACCGGCACCGCCTCGGGCACCGCCGCCTTCGACATGATGCAGAGCCCGGTTGGCCGCTTCCTGGTGGCCGGGCGCTTCATGCGTTTCAGCTACGCCGCGGTCAAGGCGGTCACCTTCGCCTGGGTGCTGCTCTGGCAGCCGTTCCCGGCGCTGTTTCCGGCGTTCTGGAACACCTGGGGCGCCGGCATGGATGCCATCGGCCTCGCACTGGTGCTGGCATCGGCCGCCCTGTGCGTGCTCCGCGGCCTGCCGGTGGTGATCGAGTTTCTGGCCAACCGGAACTGACCATTTGGCCCTGGTCCTCTTCGACGTCGACGGCACGCTGGTGCCGGCGCCCGGCACCGAACCCCGTTTCGCCTGGTATCTGCTTCGCCGCGGCGGGCTGGGGTGGCGGCAGTTGCTGGCCACCGTCTGGTTCCTCCTTCGCTACTGGCCCCGCTTCGGTCGCGACGTGCCGCTCAAGAACAAGGCCTGGCTGACCGGTCTGCGGCAGGCGGACGTGGCGGCCCGGGCGCGTGACTTCATTACGGCGGAGCTGGCACCGGTGCTGTTCGCCCCGGCGGTTGCCCGTCTGAGTGAGCACGTTGCCGCGGGGGATCATGTGGTGTTGCTGACCGGCACGCCGCAGTTTCTGGCGCGGCCCCTGGCCGATCATCTGGGGGCCGCCGACGCGGTCGGTTCGCTCTGCGAGGTGGCGGCCGGCCGTTTTTGCAGCGGGCCGCCCGTGCGCCATCCCTACGGCGAGACCAAGGTCGAGGCCGCCCGTGCGCTGGCTGCCGGGGCCGGCCTGGATCTGGCCACGGCCGTGGCCTACGCCGACACCACCAGCGACGCCCCTTTGATGCGCGCGGTCGGGCGGGCGGTGGCGGTGATGCCCGATCGCGGACTGCTGGCAATGGCGCGGAATGCCGGCTGGGAGATTCTTCAGTCGGGTTCGAGCATCCCCCGCAGCCGGTAGATCAGAGCCAGCGCCTCGCGGGGCGTGAGTTCGTCGGGATC
This sequence comes from Salinisphaeraceae bacterium, assembly GCA_040222795.1. Taxonomy (GTDB): domain Bacteria; phylum Pseudomonadota; class Gammaproteobacteria; order Nevskiales; family Salinisphaeraceae; genus Spectribacter. The sequence continues at coordinate 75,506 of JAVKCJ010000035.1, read as the reverse complement.
GAGATCGGCCAGCTGCTGACGCAGACGATCCCCCAGGCGGTCCTCGTTGAACAGCGGTATCTGCGGGGTGGCGGCTGGCGCCGGTGCCGGTCCATTTTCCAGTTCGGCCAGATAGGTACGGGCGGCGGCCAGCACTGGCTGGGGCACGCCGGCAAGTGCGGCCACCTGCAGGCCGAAACTGCGCGACGCCGGGCCCGGCCGTGCGGTGTGCAGGAACACCAGCGATTCCCCCTGTTCGGTGGCGTACTCGCTGGCATCGAAGTGGATGTTCTCCGCGCCGGGCAGGGCCTGGGCCAGGGCGGTGAGCTCGAAATAATGCGTGGCGAACAAGGTGAACGCGCGGTTGTGGCGGGCGAGCCGCTCGGCGGTGGCCCGGGCCAGCGCCAGCCCGTCGTAGGTGCTGGTGCCGCGGCCGATCTCGTCGAGCAGGACCAGACTGTTGGCGGTGGCGTGGTGAAGAATATGCGCCGTCTCGGCCATCTCCACCATGAAGGTGGACTGGCCGCTGGCCAGATCGTCGCCGGCGCCGATGCGGGTGAAGATGCGATCGATGGGCCCGATCTCCGCACTGTCCGCCGGCACGAAACTGCCGATATGAGCCATCAGCACGATCAGCGCGGTCTGCCGCATGAAGGTGGATTTGCCGCCCATGTTGGGACCGGTGATCAGCAGCATGCGAGTAGCGTCCGACAGTGCCAGATCATTGGCCACGAACGGTTCGGCAAGCACCTGTTCCACCACCGGGTGGCGGCCGCCGCGCAGGGTCAGACCGGGTTCGCTCGCCAGCGTCGGTTCGGTCAGCCCCAGGGCAAAGGAGCGCTCGGCCAGATTGGCCAGCACGTCCAGTTCGGCCAGCGCATCGGCCAGCGCCCGCAACGGTTCCAGGTGGCCGGCCAGATCATCCAGCAGTTCCGCGTACAGGGTCTTTTCGCGGGTCAGCGCCCGTTCGCGGGCGGATAGCACCTCGTCCTCGAAGCGCTTGAGTTCGGGGGTGATGTAGCGCTCCACGGCCTTGAGCGTCTGGCGCCGGGTGTAGTCGTCCGGCACCCGCGCGGCGTGGGTCTTGCCGAGTTCGATGAAGTAGCCGTGGACCCGGTTGTAGCCCACCTTGAGGGTGTCCACCCCGGTACGGGCCCGCTCGTTGACTTCCAGCTCGCGCAGAAAGCCGTCGGCGTTGTCGGCAATGCCGCGCAGCCGGTCCAGTTCCTCGTCGTAACCGGCGCGCAGCACACCCCCGTCGCGCAGCCAGATGGGCGGCTCGTCCACCAGCGCGCCGGCCAGCTGGGCCTGCATGGCAGGGAACGGTCCCAGCCGGGCGGCCTGTTCGGCAAGCAGGTCCGATGGGGTGTCAGCCAGTTGCTCGCAGAGCCCGGGCAGGCGTGCCAGCGCGGTGCGCAGGCCGTGAAGATCGCGCGGCCGGGCGGTGCGCAACGCCAGGCGGGTCAGAATGCGCTCAACGTCCGCGATGCCGGTCAGCGACTCGCGCAGATTGCGGCTGCCGCCGTCACTGTTCAGGGCACGGATGGCCTGATAGCGGCCGCGAAGAATGTCGTGATCGCGCGGGGGGCGGCCGGCCCAGCGCCGCAGGCAGCGGCTGCCCATGGCGGTGGCGCAGCGGTCGAGCACGCCGACCAGCGTGTGCTCGTCGCGCCCCGACACGCTGCGTTCGATTTCCAGATTGCGCCGGGTGGCGGCGTCCAGCAGCAGGGCGTCGTCGCGGATGTCGGTACGCAGGCCGGTGATGTGGGGCAGGGCGCTGCGCTGGGTGGCCTGCAGATACTCCAGCAGGGCGCCGGCGGCGGCCACGGCCGCCTCGGCATCGTCGCAGCCGAAACCGCGCAGGTTGGCCACCCGGAAATGGTCGAGCAGGCGCCGGCGGGCGCTGACCGCGTCGAACAGCCAGGGCGAGCGGGCGCGTGCCAGTGGATGGTGACTGGCGGCGTTGTCGGCATCCTCGGGGACCAGCACCTCGGCCGGTTCCAGTCGGGCGAGTTCGGCGGTCAGCGCCTCGTCGTCGGCCAGCCGCATGACGGCGAAATCGCCGCGGCCCATTTCCAGCGCGGCCAGCCCGTAGCCGCCGGCTCGGTCGGCGGCCACCGCGACCAGACGGTTGGCTTCGCGGGCATCCAGCAGCGCCTCGTCGGTGACGGTCCCGGGCGTGACTACCCGCACCACTTCGCGCCGGACCGGGCCCTTGTTCTTGCCGGGGGCCTCGAGCTGCTCGCAGATGGCCACGGACTCGCCGCGCCGGATCAGCCGGGCCAGGTACTGGTCGGCGGCGTGATAGGGCACGCCGGCCATCGGGATGGCCTGGCCGCCGGATTCGCCGCGCTGCGTCAGCGTGATGTCGAGCAGTTCCGCGGCGCGCCGGGCGTCCTCGAAGAACAGCTCGTAGAAATCCCCCATGCGGTAGAACACCAGCATGTCCGGGTAATCCGCCTTGATCCCGAGGTACTGGCGAATCATCGGCGTGTGGTCGCGGAGTGTGGCGGTGTTATCGGCCATGATCAGTCGGGGCGTCGCCCGCCGCCTGCCGGCGGATGCGGGATCGGACCGGTGATGCTGGACAGGCGGGACATGGGCAGCTCTGGCGGACGGGTCGGGGCCGGTGTCGTGCTATTTTCGGGCCGCAACACGCAGCGCAGAATAGCATGAGCGACACAGCCTTCGAGGCCCGCGTGGCGGCGCTGGCGGCGCGCCTGGGTGCGGCCTCCCAGCGGCTGGCCACGGCGGAATCCTGTACTGGCGGCTGGGTGGCCAAGGTGTGTACCGACCGGGCCGGCAGTTCGGACTGGTTCGAGGCCGGCGTGGTGGCCTATTCCAACACTGCCAAGCAGTCGCTGCTGGGCGTGCCGGGTGACCTGATTGTCGAACACGGCGCGGTCAGCCGCGCCGTGGCCGAGGCCATGGCCCGCGGCGCGCTGGCCGCGACCGGCGTCCAGTGGAGCGTGGCGCTGACCGGCATCGCCGGGCCGGGCGGCGGGACGCCGGACAAGCCGGTGGGCACGGTCTGGACTGCCTGGGGCCTGCCGGATGGCGGCGTTGACGCGGTGTGTTCGGTGTACGTGGGCGATCGCGACGCGGTGCGCGCGGCCTCGGTGGCGGCGGCGCTGGACGGCCTGCTGGCACGCATTCCGGCGGGCGGGTAGCGTTACGGGTCGTGGGCGTGCGACGTCCCGGTGTAGGCTCGCCCGCGACTGTGGAATAATGCAGACCTGTACATACTGACAGTTGGAGGCGCAAGCCATGGATGATGATCGCAAGAAAGCACTGGCCGCCGCCCTGACCCAGATCGAACGCCAGTTCGGCAAGGGCTCGGTCATGCGCATGGGCGATGCCGAGGCGGTCAAGAACGTGGCCGCGATCTCCAGCGGATCGCTGGGGCTGGACGTGGCCCTGGGGATTGGCGGCTATCCGCGCGGCCGGGTGGTGGAAATCTATGGCCCGGAATCCTCGGGCAAGACCACCCTGACCCTGCAGGCGATCGCCGAGGCCCAGAAGGCCGGCGGTACCGCCGCGTTCGTGGACGCCGAGCACGCGCTGGACCCGCAGTATGCCGAAGCCCTGGGCGTGGATATCGAGAACCTGCTGATCTCGCAGCCGGATACCGGCGAGCAGGCGCTGGAGATCGCCGACATGCTGGTGCGCTCGGGTGCCGTGGACATCGTAGTGGTCGATTCGGTGGCGGCGCTGACGCCCAAGGCCGAGATCGAGGGCGAGATGGGCGACTCCCATGTCGGTCTGCAGGCACGTCTGATGAGCCAGGCGCTGCGCAAGCTCACCGCCAACATCAAGCGTTCCGGCACCCTGGTGATGTTCATCAACCAGATCCGCATGAAGATCGGCGTGATGTTCGGCAGCCCGGAAACCACCACCGGCGGCAACGCGCTCAAGTTCTACGCCTCGGTCCGGCTGGACATCCGTCGTATTGGCTCGATCAAGAAAGGCGACGAGGCGATCGGCAACGAAACCCGGGTCAAGGTGGTCAAGAACAAGATGGCGCCGCCGTTCCGGCAGACCGAATTCGAGATTCTCTACGGCCAGGGCATTTCCCGCGAGGGCGAGCTGATCGAACTGGGCGTGGCCAACAACCTGATCGAGAAGGCCGGCTCCTGGTACTCCTATAACGGCGAGCGGGTCGGTCAGGGCAAGGACAACGTGCGCGAATTCCTGCGCAGCAATCCGGAGATCGCCAATACCATCGAGGCGGCGCTGCGCGAGCGTCTGATGCCGCCGAAGCCGTCGCGGGGCGAGGCGGCGGCCGAGTCGCCCGAGGCTGCCGAGGAAGACACCGCGGCCCGCTGATAACGCCGGTCTTGGCCGACGATCCTGCCGACGCCGATGTGCCGGCCGTGCGCGAGCACGGCATCAAGCTGCTGGCCCGGCGTGAGCATGCCCCGCGCGAGCTAGAACGCAAGCTGTGCGATCGCGGCTATGCCGCGGCGACGGTGGCCGAGGCGCTGGCCGGCCTGATCCGCGACGATCTGCTAAGCGAAGCCCGCTATGCGGAATCCTTCGCCCGGCAGCGGGCGGAACGCGGCCAGGGGCGGGTGCGCATCCGGGCGGAACTCACTCAGCGCGGGGTCGGCGACGGCCATATCGATCAGGCCCTGGCCGAGCTGGACGTGGACTGGGCGGCCTCGGCCCGGGCCCAGCGGGCGAAGCGTTTCGGCCCGGACCTGCCGGACTCCCTGCGCGAACGGGCGCGCCAGACCCGCTTCCTTCAGCAGCGCGGTTTTGACAGCGACGACATCCGCGCTGTCCTGCGCGGCGAATAGTGCACTCTTCCCGTTCATCATCGATTCAGCCACTCCCGGTCAGTCTGTCAGCGCGACATGAACGCGATGGAGTGAATCATGACTTATCGAAATCTGGGTCTGGCACTGTTGGCGGCGCTGGCGGTAGCCGGGTGCAGCCGTTCGTTCGTCGGTGGCGCGGCGGTGGGCGCCGGCACCGCGGGCGTGGCCTACGAGGTGTACAACAAGGAAAAGCTCGACGACATCGAGGACGACTATCGCGCCGGGCGTATCGACCGCGAGGAATACCAGCGCCGCCGCGACGAAGTGGGTGATCGTTCGCTCGTTTACTAGCCTGTTTCGGTGAGACCGCCGGCGCCCGGCAGTGGCGCGGCCGGCGCGTGCTTCGGTACCATGGCGCACTGTTTCGGGACCGGAGCTCAAGCAAGCCGCCATGATGGGCACGAACGCGCTGCGCGCGGCATTTCTGGATTACTTCGCGGACAAGCAGCACCAGGTGGTGCCGTCCTCCGCGCTGATCCCCGGCACCGACCCCACCCTGCTGTTCACCAACGCCGGCATGGTGCCCTTCAAGGATGTGTTCCTGGGGCGCGAGGCCCGTGATTACACCCGCGCCGCCAGCTCCCAGCGCTGCGTGCGCGCCGGCGGCAAGCACAACGATCTGGAGAACGTCGGCTACACCGCCCGGCATCACACCTTCTTCGAAATGCTGGGCAATTTCAGCTTCGGCGACTACTTCAAGCGCGAGGCCATCGGCTACGCCTGGGAGTTCCTGACCGTCGAACTCGGCCTGCCACCGGAAAAGCTCTGGATCACGGTGTACGAGGATGACGAGGACGCCGCGGCCATCTGGCTCGACGAAATCGGCGTCAGCCCGGATCGCTTTTCGCGCATCGGCGCCGCCGACAACTTCTGGTCCATGGGCGACACCGGCCCCTGCGGCCCCTGTTCCGAAATCTTCTACGACCACGGGGCGCACATCCCCGGCGGCCCGCCCGGCACGCCGGAAGAAGATGGCGACCGCTACGTGGAAATCTGGAACCTGGTGTTCATGCAGTACAACCGTCAGGCCGACGGCAGCATGGAAGATCTGCCCAAGCCCTCGGTGGATACCGGCATGGGCCTGGAACGGATTGCCGCGGTTCTGCAGGGCACCCACGATAACTATGGCATCGACCTGTTCCGCACGCTGATGGCGGCCACCGCCGAGGCCGTGGGCTGCGAACTGGACGATCCGGAACGCCAAGCCTCGCTTAAGGTGGTGGCCGATCACATCCGGGCCACCGCATTCCTGATTGCCGACGGCGTCCTGCCCGCCAACGAGGGCCGCGGCTATGTGCTTCGCCGGATCATGCGGCGGGCCATCCGGCACGGCCACAAGCTGGGGGCCACTGACGCCTTCTTCCACAAGCTGGTGGCGCCGTTGACCGAGGAGATGGGCGAGGCCTTCCCGGAACTGGCCGCGGCCAGGGCCCATGTCGAGAAGGTGGTGGCGCAGGAGGAAAGCCGCTTCGCCGAGACCCTGGCTCAGGGCATGACCATTCTGGATAACGCCATCGCCGATCTGTCCGGCAAGACGCTGGATGGCGAGACGGTGTTCAAGCTGTACGACACCTACGGCTTCCCGGTCGATCTGACCGCCGACGTGGCCCGCGAACGGGGTCTGCGCGTCGATCAGGAAGGCTTCGACCGCGAAATGGCCGCGCAGCGGGAACGCGCGCGGGCGGCCAGCCGGTTCAGCGTGGACTATACCCAGGCCGTGGATGTGGCCGGCACCACCCGGTTCACCGGCTACGGCGCGGTGGAGGACGCTGGCGAGGTGATCGGCCTGCTGCGCGACGGCCAGCCGGTGGACCGCCTCGCCGAGGGTGAGGAGGGCGTGGTGATTCTCAACGTCACCCCGTTCTATGGCGAGTCCGGCGGCCAGATCGGCGATGCCGGCCTGCTGGAATCGGCCGGAGCGCTGTTCGAGGTGGTCGATACCCAGAAGGCCGACGGCAAGCATCTTCACGTCGGCCGGGTGAGCGGCGGGGAACTAGCCATAGGCGAGACCGTGCATGCGCGTGTCGACGCCGAGCGCCGCGCCGCCATCGAACTCAATCACACCAGCACCCACCTGGTGCACGCGGCCCTGCGCGAGATTCTGGGAACCCACGTCCGACAGAAGGGGTCGCTGGTGGCGCCGGACCGGCTGCGTTTCGACTTTGCTCACTACGAGCCGGTCACACCCGACCTGCTGGCGGACATCGAATCCCGCGTGAATCAGCAGATTCGCGCCGACATCGAAGGCGAGTTCTTCGAAACCAGCTACGACGACGCCATCGCCCGCGGGGCGCTGGCCTTCTTCGGTGAGAAGTACGGCGACCGCGTGCGGGTAGTGCGTTTCAGCGATGACTCCATGGAGCTGTGCGGCGGCACCCACGTCAATCGCAGCGGCGAGATCGGTTTGTTTCGCTTCAGCGAGGAACGGGGCGTGGCCGCCGGGGTTCGTCGCATCGAGGCCCAGACCGGTGGCAGCGCGATACAGCGCATTCGCGAGCAAGAGTCACGCCTGGAGCGCATCGCCGCGTCGCTCAAGACCCAGCCCGCCGAGGTCGAGGACCGCCTGGACAAGACGCTGGACCGGCTGGCGAAGCTGGAAAAACAGGTCGAACAGCTGGGAGCGCAGATGGCGTCCGCCAAGGGCGGTGATCTGGCAGGCAAGGCGGTGGATATCGACGGCGTGCAGGTGCTGGCCGAGCGGCTGGACGGCGCCGACCGCAAGACCCTGCGCGACACCCTGGATGCGCTCAAGAACAAGCTGGGCAGTGCGCTGATCGTGCTGGCGGCGGTCGAGGACGGCAAGGTCGCGCTGATCGCGGGCGCAAGCAAGGACCTGGCCGACCGGCTTCCGGCCGGCGAGCTGGTCAATTTCGTGGCCGAACAGGTCGGCGGCAAGGGCGGCGGTCGTGCCGACATGGCCCAGGCCGGCGGCAGCCAGCCCGACAATCTGGATGCGGCCCTGGCCAGCGTGGCGCCACACGCGCGCGAACGCCTGGCCGCTTCCACCGCGCCGGCGGACTGACCCGCCGCCACCATCCAACCACGGGGAACCCATGGCCCTCATTGTTCAGAAGTACGGCGGTAGCTCCGTCGGCACCACGGAAAAGATTCGCGCCATCGCCAACAAGATCAAGGGCTATCGTGACCGCGGCGATGACGTTGTAGTGGTGGTGTCTGCCATGGGCGGTGAAACCGACCGGCTGCAGGGCCTGGCCGACGAGATCGGCTCGCCCCTGCCGCGGGAAATGGACATGCTGCTGTCCACCGGCGAACAGGTGACGATTGCCTTGCTGACCATGGGCCTGTCCGCGGCCGGTGTCGATGCCTGTTCGTTCACCGGCTGGCAGGTGCCCATCCGCACCGATGACGCCCATGGCAAGGCCCGTATCGATTCCATCGACGCCGAGCATCTTAAGACCGAACTCGGCCGCGGCCGGGTGGTGGTGGTGGCCGGCTTCCAAGGCGTCAACGAGGCCAACGACATCACCACGCTGGGCCGCGGCGGCTCCGACACCACGGCCGTGGCCCTGGCCGCATCGCTCAAGGCCGATGAATGCCAGATTTTCACTGACGTGGATGGTGTCTACACCACCGATCCCCGCGTGGTGCCGGGTGCCCGCCGGCTGGAAAAGATAACCTTCGAAGAAATGCTGGAAATGGCCAGCCTGGGTTCGAAGGTTCTGCAGATCCGTGCGGTGGAATTCGCGGGCAAGTACGGCGTGCCGCTGCGCGTGCTGTCCACCTTCGATGACGGCCCCGGCACCCTGATCAGCTTGGAGGAAGACGTGGAAGAACCCATTATTTCCGGCATCGCCTTTACCAAGGACGAAGCCCAGCTCACAGTGCTCGGCGTGCCCGATCGCCCCGGTATCGCCTATTCGCTGCTGGGGCCGATCGGCGAGGCGAATATCGAAGTGGACATGATCCTGCAGAACGTGTCGGGAGACCCGTCCAGCGATTATTCCGCCACCGATTTCACCTTCACCGTGCATCGGCGTGACTTTGATCGCGCGAAGGGGCTGCTGGAGCAGGCCGCCAGCGAACTCGGTGCCCGCGAAGTGGCCGGCAATACCAGCATCGCCAAGGTGTCGCTGGTCGGCGTGGGCATGCGTTCGCACGCCAACGTTGCGGCGCGCATGTTCAAGACGCTGTCCGAGGAAAACATCAACATCCGGATGATCTCGACCACCGAGATCAAGATATCCATCGTGATCGAGGCCAAGTACCTCGAACTGGCGGTGCGCGCTCTGCACGAGACCTTCGATCTGGACGCTGAACCCGAAAAAGTGGACAGTGAACTCACCCCGCTCAGCGAACAGGACTGATCGGGCGACAATGACAAAAGACCTGGCGGCAAGCCGGGCAGGCCGTGCGACATTCAAGCGGGGGAGGACCCGGACATGCTGATCCTGACACGCCGAGTGGGGGAGGCCGTGGTCATCGGCGACGACATCTCAGTCACCATCCTGGGCGTGAAGGGCAACCAGGTTCGGCTGGGCGTGGAGGCACCCAGGGATGTTTCGGTGCACCGCGAGGAAGTGCGCAAGCGACTGGGCAAGCAGGCGGCAGACGAGGATGCGTCAGCCGAAGACAGCGACTGACCGCAGCCTTTACCTGACCGGTCAGCATCGCTATCCTACGCGGCCTTTCGGGCGAGGCTCGAAGGGCCGGGTCGGAAGGAGGTCGGCAAGGCGCTCCGGCTGGCAGTGATACGCCGGCAGGCGCTGGATAGAATTAGGAGAGGTGGCCGAGTGGCTGATCGATTTGCCGGGAGCAAATCGAGACCGCCGCAGGCGGGCCCCGCAGGGGCGAGGCTCAGGACGAGCCGAGCAAGGCGCTCCGGCCGGCAGTGATACGCCGGCAAGCGCTGGATAGAATTAGGAGAGGTGGCCGAGTGGCTGACCGATTTGCCGGGAGCAAATCGAGACCGCCGCAGGCGGGCCCCGAAGGGGCGAGGCTCAGGACGAGCCGAGCAAGGCGCTCCGGCTGGCAGTGATACGCCGGCAAGCGCTGGATAGAATTAGGAGAGGTGGCCGAGTGGCTGAAGGATATCCCCTGATAAGGGAGTAAGGGGTTTATAGCCTCTTCGAGGGTTCGAATCCCTCCCTCTCCGCCATTACATTGCAGTACAATACGGAATTACGCGCCCGTAGCTCAGTTGGATAGAGCGTGCGGCTACGAACCGCAAGGTCGGGAGTTCGAATCTTCCCGGGCGCGCCATATTTTGAACGAAGGCTCACCACACGGTGGGCCTTTTTTCGTTGGCGGCGACCCATTCGAACTCCCGACCCAATAAACAAGACGGGAGTTCGATCAATCCGGCCAGGGATGGCCGGATTAACCGCACGCCGAGAGGCGTGCGGGCCCGAAGGGCGAGGGGCAGGATGCCCCGAGTAGTCTTCCCGGGCGCGCCATATTTTGAACGAAGGCTCACCACACGGTGGGCCTTTTTTCGTTGGCGGCGACCCATTCGAACTCCTGACCCAATAAACAATCCGGGAGTTTGATTAATCCGGCCAGGGATGGCCGGATTGACCGCGCAGCCATGCCGCTCGGCCTCGCAGGGCGCGGGACAGGAGAGTCCCGCGCAATCTTTCGGGTGCGCCACAGGTCGGACGAGGGCTCACCACACGGCGCTTCCGCGCCGATCGGCCTTTGCTGGCGCCGATCCGAGCGCACTCTCAAGCATCACCCGGGACGGCCGATATTCATCGAGATATGTTCGCGAGGTTATCGTGTCCCGGAACAATGCCCTTTCCGTCCTGGAGTCCGCGGCACGCGTGGGTACCTGGACGCTGGAGTACTCGACCCGGTCTCTGACCTGGTCGCCCGGCATTTACCGAATTCTCGGGCTCGATCCGGCCGGCCCGACGCCGGATCTGGACACCGCCATCGGTTTTTTCAGCGCCGACTCTCAGGTGCTTCTGCGGAACACGCTCGCGGACTGCGAAGCACGAGGCAGTGGCTTCAATCTGGAGCTGGAGCTTGTGCATCGGGATGGCTCGCTGCGCCATGTGCAGAGCGTGGCCGAGCCGTGTCGCCGCGATGACAGGGTTGTCGGGCTAACGGGTGCCTTCCTCGATGTTGAGCATCAGTACCGGGCACGCCGCGAGCGGGAATCGCTCAACCGTCTAATCGCGGACTCCGAGGCACGCTGGCAATTCGCGATTGATGGGTCGGCGCTCGGTCTCTGGGACTGGGATGCAACGACCGACCGGGTTTATTTCTCCGATCAGTGGAAGGCGATGCTGGGCTTTGCAGCCGATGAGGTCGGCGACACCCTAGATGAGTGGTCCAGCCGGGTTCACCCTGATGACCTGCCCGGCTGTCTGGCGGATCTGGATGCCCATTTCAGCGGGCAATCTCCGGTCTACGATAACGAGCATCGCATGCGCTGCAAGGACGGCAGCTACAAGTGGATACACGACCGGGGCCGCGTGATTGCCTGGCAGGAGGAAGGCAAACCGGCACGAGTCATCGGTACTCACGCGGACATCGATGATCGCAAACAGGCGGAGGCCAGGCTGGCGGAAAGCGAAGAGCGCTTTCGTGGCCTGTTCGAGAATCTCTACCAGTTCACCGGATTGCTGGCACCCGACGGCACGCTCCTGGAGGCCAATACCCGCGCGCTGGATTTTGCCGGGATCGGGCGCGAGGCGGTGATTGGCCAGAAACTCTGGGATTGTCCCTGGTTCGCCTACAGCGACACCGTGCGCCAGGCCATGCAGGACGCTGTGGCGCGGGGCGCGCAAGGGGAGTTCGTGCGCTTCAATGTCGAGATCAGTGGCGCTGAAGGACGGACCACCATCGACTTTTCGCTCACGCCCTATCGGAATGCCCGTGGCGAGATCGAGCTCCTGGTACCCGAGGGCCGCGACATAAGCGAGATGCTGACTGCGCAGTCCGCGCTACAGGAAAGCGAGCGGCGTTTCCATCAGTCGTTCGACCACGGGCCGATCGGCAAGGCGCTTGTTGCCCCGGACGGCCGCTTTCTGGCGGTCAATGCCAGCATGTGCAAGATTCTCGGCTATCGCCGGGACGAGTTACTGAGTACCGATTTTCAGGCGCTGACGCATACCGACGATCTGGACAAGGATCTGGCACAGGTTCAGGCGCTGCTGGACGGCACGAAAAACACCTACCGCATTGAAAAGCGGTATCGCCACAAGAACGGCCACGTGGTTTACGCGCAACTGGATGTGTCGCTGTTGCGCGATGATCGGGGCGAGCCGATCCATTTCATCTCGCAGATTCAGGACATCACGCAGCGAAAGCATGCCGAGGATGCCCTCTTCGAAGCCAACGAACTTGCGGAGGTTACCCTGGCTGCCATCGGTGAAGGCATGCTCCGCTGTGATGCGGATGCGGTGATCACCTTCTGTAATCCGGCTGCCGCCGCGCTCCTGGGGGTTGAACCCAGGGAGGTCGAGGGCAAGGCCTTTGGCGACGTCGTGCAACTGTTTCATCCCAGCGAGGCTCGTCGGGTCGAGGATCCGATGGCCAGGGTGCTTGCCGATGGCCGTCCCATGCGGGTGCCGGTATTCACGCGGCTGCGGAGCTCGGACGGTCGGATGATCCCGGTTGCGGATTCGGTATCGCCAATGCGCGATCGCGCAGGGCGGGTGATCGGGGCTGTTTTCGTGTTCCAGGACATGAGCGAAACCCAGCGGATCAATGCCCAGTTGACGCATCAGGCGGATCACGATGCGTTGACCGGGCTACCCAACCGGCGGCGTTTCGGCAGTCTGTTGGGTGATGCCTGGCGACGAGCCCGGCGAGGGCGGTGGTCCGGTTTCGTGATGTATCTGGACCTGGATCATTTCAAGGCAGTCAACGATACCGGCGGCCATGCGGTCGGCGACCGTGTCCTGCGCGAAATCGCCGGGCTCGTAGCTGGTTCGCTGCGCGGCGACGACATACTGGCGCGGTTGGGCGGTGACGAATTCGCGGCTATCGTCGAATCGGCAACGCCGGAAGAAGCCGAGTTGCTTGCGGATCGCATGATCAAGGTAGTCGAGAGTTATGGGCTTGTCGCCGACGGCAGGCGGTTTACCGTCGGCTTGAGCATCGGGCTTGCCGCGATCGATATCGCTGTGGGCGATCCTGCCGAAATCCTTGCCCGGGCGGATCAGGCGCTCTATGTGGCCAAGGAAACGGGGCGGCACCGCTGGCACCGCTTTGCGCCCGGTGACGCCGGCATCGGGCGCAATACGTCAACGCTGGATATGGCCCAGCGCCTCCGGCGGGCACTGGACAGTGGAAATCTTGAACTGCACTTGCAGGCCATCGTCACTGGTGAAGGCGACGTTGCCGGTTATGAGGCACTGGCGCGGCTGCGCGATGAACACGGTCGGCTACATGCACCTGCCACCTTTCTCCCGGCCGCGAAACGACTTGGCCTGCTCGCACGGGTGGATGAATCCGTTGCCGCCAGCGCGGTCAGGCTTATCCGCGAGGGCGTTGAATCCGGCGCCTGGATTGCCGGGCGCTATATCTCGGTGAATGTGAGCGCGACAAGCCTGGGCGATCCGGGGTTTGCGAAACGGCTCGGCCGGATGCTGGCAGATTCCCATCTGCCGGTCGGCTCCCTGCGCTTCGAGGTTACCGAGACGGATCGGATCGACGGCGATGCGGCATTTGATCTGATCCGGACGTTGCGTCGCTCCGGGCACGAAGTCTGGCTTGACGATTTCGGCACCGGCTACAACTCGTTCGACCTGCTCAAGTCCCTGTGCGTCGACGGGGTCAAGATCGACCGCGATTTCTCCCGCGATATCGCAAACGATCCCGTCGGACATAGCCTGATCCGTGCCGTCATGGAGGTCGCCGGGGCAATGAAGCTTGGTGTGGTGGCCGAGGGTGTGGAGGACGAATGCGCCCTGGATCGTCTGCGGGACCTGGGGGTCGAGTATTTCCAGGGCCATCACTTCCAGCAGGCCGCTGATGCATCGGCGGTTCTGGCTCGCAGCGCCGGCCCTTCCGTCCAGCCCTGAGGGCGTTGCAGCCGTGGTGTGACGCGGTTACACCGCTCGACGCGGCGCCGCTCCCGGCTCAGGCTTTCCGGTAGCTCGCTCGCCGCCGGCGTTGCTGGCAAACTGTTTGCAAGGCCAGTCCCCGACGTCCCGAGAGCTGCCGGAGCCACCCGTGAAGCATGGCGTATTCGAATCCTGGTCGCGCAGGATCATCCTGATTTTATTGTTGCCGGCGGTAGCCGGCACGGCTCTGGCAGCGCCCAAGCCCCCGGTCTCCTGGGAAAAGGGCTGGTGGGGCCGCATTGATCTCGATACGGTCTGCAACAACTACCAGCGCGGCACGGATATTTATCGCGCCTGTCGCGAGCACGCGGTGGAGGTGTTCGAGGATCGCTGCGAGCATTACACGGAGAAAGTGGATACGGGCGCGGTGGGCGGCTCGCAGTACAACGAGAATCGGCGCTCGCTTTACTGCCGCGCGATGCGCGACTACGAGCCGTTCCCGGACGATTAGGCGGCTGCTGCGGTCAGGCGTTGTCCGGCCAGCGCACGACGGTTGCCCCCCAGGACAGCCCGACCCCGAAGCCCACCAGCAGCAGCCGGGCCCCGGGGCGGAGCTTGCCGTCTTCGTGGGCGCGGGCCAGCGCAATCGGGATGCTGCAGGACACGGTGTTGCCGATCTCCTGCATGTAGACCAGAAAACGGTCCTCGGTCAGCCCGATTTTGCGTCGTAGCCCTTCCAGCACCTTGGCGCTGGCCTGGTGCGGCACCACGGCATCGAAGTCATCCAGTGACAAACCGCTGCGTTCGCAGATGGCGCGCACCGCGCCGGGCACCTCGCGCAGGGTGAAATCCACCACGCCCTTGCCGTTCATGTGGATGTGCTGGGCGCTGCGTACATTGCCGAAGCGATCGGGCACGTCCGGGGGCGGGGCATTGCCAAAGCGTTGACGCATGCCGCTCATGGGCACGATCAGGTCTTCCGCCCCGGCGCCGTCGGTGCCGTACACGAAGGGGCCGATCGCCGGGCCGCCGTCGGTGGCAACGACCGAGGTCACCGCCGCGGCGTCGCCGAACAGGGCGCGTACGCTCTTGTCCCGCGGATGCACGAACTTGCTGTAGGTGTCCGCGGTGACCAGCAGCACGCGCCGGGCCTGGCCGGTTTCGATCAGGCCCTTGGCCATGCCCAGTCCGTAGATGTAACCGGAACAGCCCAGATTCATGTCCATGGCGCCCACCGAGGTGGGCATGCCGAGCCGCTCCTGCAACAGGCAGGCAGTGGTGGGCACCAGGTAGTCGGGGGTCTGGGTGCAGAACAGCACGAAGTCGAAGTCCCCGGGTTCGAGGTTGTGGTCGGCGAACAGGCGCCGGGCGGCGTCCACGGCCAGGTCCGAGGCGCATTCGTCGTCGCCGGCCACATGGCGGATGCGTACGCCGGTCCGCTCCACCAGTTTTTCCAGCGGCCAGTCCGGGTGCGCGCGGGCAAGTTCCTCGCTGGTCTCGGTTCGGGCGGGAAGGATGTAGGCGATGGCTTCGATCGCGGCGTGCATTGTTATCGGTCGCGCTTCTTGCAGTCGGGGTCAACCCGTAAATCTGATACCTTCGACCGGCTATGGCAAGCATGATTTCCCTGTTCGTGATGACCTGGGTGTTGCTCGGCTGGGTGGTGCTGGTCTACCTAGCCCGGCGTCAGGCGCGTTTCCTGGAAACGGCCCGGGTGCCGGCGATGTTCGCCGACACGGTGGTGCCGGACCAGCACGCCCGTGCCTGCGCTTATGGCCGCGCCCGTTTGTTAGTGCGTCTGGCGGATTCTGGCTGGAGCGTGCTGCTGGCAGTCGTCTGGACGGTGGGCGGCGGGCTCGCCGCGCTGGCTGCCCTGATGCCGGCCGGCTGGGTGGGGCAGATGCTGCTACTGGCGGCTTTCGCTGGCATCCACGAATGTCTGCGTGCGCCACCGCGACTGATTCAGGTTTTCGTGGTGGATGCCCGCTTCGGCTTCAACCGGATGACCCCGCTGCTGTTCGCCCGGGATGCCCTGATCAAGGCGGCACTGGCGGCCGTACTACTCGGCGGCGGCGGCCTGGCGCTGCTGCTGCCGGTGATGCTCATTGGCCCGCCGGGCTGGGGGTTGAGTGCGCTGGCGGCGGTGCTGGCGGGCGGATTCCTGTTATGGGCACAACCGCGGCTGATTGCGCCCCTGTTCAACCGGTTCGAGGCGCTGGAACAGGGGCCGTTGCGCGAGCGCCTGGAAGCCATGATCGAGCGTTGCGGTGCCCGCGCCGAGAGCATGTTCGTGATGGACGGGTCGCGGCGCTCGGCGCTGGCCAATGCCTATTTCGCCGGCTTCGGCCGGGCCAAGCGGGTGGTGCTGTTCGACACCCTCATCCGCGAACTCGATGATGACGAGATCGAGGCGGTGCTGGCACACGAACTCGGGCACGATCGCGAAG
Source organism: Salinisphaeraceae bacterium (assembly GCA_040222795.1). Lineage (GTDB taxonomy): Bacteria > Pseudomonadota > Gammaproteobacteria > Nevskiales > Salinisphaeraceae > Spectribacter. The sequence continues at coordinate 59,285 of JAVKCJ010000035.1, read as the reverse complement.
GGCATATCCGCCGTCACTATGCCCGCCTCGGGGGGCTGCTGATGGTCGGGATCGTGGGTCTCGGCGCTGCCGGTGAATGGGGTTGGCTGGGCGCGCTGGGCGTGCCGGCAATGGCGGGCGCATGGCTGGCGGCCGGGTATCTGTGGCTGCCGCTGATGGCCTGGCCGCTGCAGCCCTGGCTGGCCGCCTGCCTGCGGCGCTACGAGTTCGAGGCCGATGCCTTCGCCGTGCGTCATGCCGATGCCGGCGCCCTGGTATCGGCGCTGCACAAGCTGTTGACTCGAAACGCGGCCGCCCTGGCCGCGGATCCGCTCTACGCGGCGTTCCATGCCTCGCATCCGCCGCCCGACCAGCGTCTTGCGGCGTTGCAGCAAAGGCCGAGCTAATCCCGGTCCCGTTTGTGCCGTTACAGTCTGTAATGGCTGCGGGACAGTCCGGCCGCCTGTTGTGCACCGTGTCGCCCGGACGACATCTCATGATCGCTCTCCGCCGTAGTGATAAGCTCCAGCCCCGCTTCTAAGCCGGTGACAATCGGCCCGCGAGCAAGGTGATGGCGCCGTCTGGCGATGCCCTGACAGAAATGGCATCGGACTTGCCTGATGGCACCGGGAGACTGCCGTTGGCACGCGGCAGTGGAGACGCAATACGACAAGTCAAGAGCGACCGACGAGGAGATTGAATCAATGAGTTCTGCAACCAAGAATTGGCTACGCGGAAGCCTGCTGACGGTGGGGGCCACGGCACTGGCCGTTTCCACCGCAGCATCCGCGGCCGTTAGCTGGGACGAGATCAACAACGACCAGCAGTCTACTGGTGACGTCCTGCACAACGGCATGGGTACCCAGACCCAGCGCTACAGCCCGCTGGACAAGATCAACGCCGACAACGTCGAGCACCTGTATCCGGCGTGGTCGTTTTCCTTCGGCGGCGAAAAGCAGCGTGGCCAGGAATCCCAGCCGCTGGTCAAGGACGGCGTGATGTACGTCACCGGCTCTTATTCGCGGGCCTGGGCGATCGACAGCGAGACCGGCGAGGAAATCTGGCAGTACGAGCACCGTCTGCCGGAAGGCATTCTGCCCTGCTGTGACGTGGTCAACCGCGGCGGCGCGCTGCACGGTGACCTGTTCATCTTCGGCACCCTGGACGCGAAGCTGGTCGCCCTGGATCAGGAAACCGGCGACGTCGTGTGGCAGGAAACCATCGACAACTTCAAGGACGGTTACTCCTACACCGCCGCCCCGCTGGTGGTTGGTGACATGATTCTGACCGGTGTGTCCGGGGGCGAGTTCGGCGTCATCGGTCGGGTGGAAGCCCGTGATGCCCAGTCGGGCAAGATGCAGTGGGTGCGCCCGGTGGTCGAAGGCCACATGGGCAAGATCCGCAAGGGCGACAAGATGGTCGACAACGGCATCACCGGCGAGCGTGGCAAGACGTGGCCGGGCGACATGTGGAAGCATGGCGGCGCCGCGACCTGGCTCGGTGGTACCTACGACGACGAAACCGGCCTGGCCTACTTCGGCACCGGCAACCCGGCGCCGTGGAATTCGCACCTGCGTCCGGGCGACAACCTGTATTCGACTTCCATCGTCGCGCTTAACCCCAAGACCGGCAAGATCGACTGGGCTTTCCAGAAGACCCCGAACGACGCCTGGGACTATGACGGCGTGAACATGTGCGTGCCGTTCAACATGGACAGCGGCAAGTACTGTGCCTCGGCCGACCGCAACGGCTTCTTCTATGTGCTCGATCGCACCAATGGCGAAATGCGCAGCGCCTCGCCGTTCGTGTCCAAGATCACCTGGGCCGAGAAGATCGACGAGAAGACCGGCCGTCCGGTGGAAGCGGGCAACCGCCCGGGCGATCCCTCGAAGACCGAGGGCAAGAAGGGTGAGTCGGTATTCGTGTCCCCGTCCTTCCTGGGCGGCAAGAACTGGATGCCGATGTCCTACAACCCCAACACCGGCCTGTTCTACGTGCCGGCCAACGAGTGGGGCATGGATATCTGGAACGAGCCCATCACCTACAAGGCCGGTGCGGCGTTCCTCGGTGCGGGCTTCAACATCCAGCCGCTGTACGAGGATTACATCGGCGCCGTGCGCGCGGTGGACCCCAAGACCGGCGAGATCAAGTGGGAAGTCAAGAACAACGCACCGCTGTGGAGCGGCACCATGACCACCGCGGGCAACCTCGTGTTCTTCGGTACGCCGGAAGGCTATCTGAAGGCGGTTGACGCCCGTAACGGCAAGGAGCTGTGGAAGTTCCAGACCGGGTCCGGCGTGGTCGGCCAGCCCATTACCTGGGAGCAGAACGGCGATCAGTACGTGGCCGTGACCTCGGGTTGGGGCGGCGCGGTCCCGCTGTGGGGCGGTGAAGTCGCCAAGCGGGTCAAGTTCCTGAACCAGGGCGGCAGTGTCTGGGTGTTCAAGATCCCGGACGAGCTGCAGTAAATCAGGTCCCGTGCAAACAGGGGGCTGTGCGGCCGTGGGTCGCCAGCCCCCGCCTTGCGGGACGAATGACGAACATTTCTCGAGAACGGAAAAGCAGATGATCAACAGCAAGATTCGCTTCGTTACCGCAGTGACGCTCGCGGCGTCGGTTTGCGCGGTCCATGCCCACGGCGACGTGGCGCCGCAGCCGGTGGATACCGGCGAGCTGAAAGACCTGCCCGATGGTGAGTGGCTCTCCGAGAATCCTTACCGTGGGAACAAGGAAGCGATCAAGGTCGGAGCCTCGGCCTACAACCAGAATTGTGCCCGTTGCCATGGGTTGGAAGCGCAGTCCGGCGGCATCGCCCCGGACCTGCGTGAGCTGGGCCTGCATTACGACGAGTACTTCATCAACAAGGTCCGCAGCGGCGTACAGCGCAACGGCGTTACTTACATGCCTGCCTTCGAGGACGTTTTCAGTCAGGAGGCAATGTGGGCCATCCTGTCGTACATCGACAAGCGGCATTACGAATACAAGGACAAGGATCTCGCCGAACTTTACGAACAGGCGGAATAGAACCGCCTGCCGACGCCGGTGTCAGACCGGCGTCCTTCATTCAACAAGTTGAGGCATGTCATGGCTGTGAAAACAGCATTGCTGGCGCTTGCCCTGGCTGTCGTTACCGGCAGCGCGAGCGCACAGGACGATCGGGCCGACAAGCTCGACGAAATCAAGGAACGTGGCCGCGTCGAGATCGCGGTCTACGACAGTTTCCCGCCCTGGTCCTACAAGGCCGATAGCGGCGGTTACACCGGTATCGATGTGGAAATCGCGAAGGCGCTGGGCGACAAGCTCGGCGTGTCCACCACTATCAATGCGTTTCCCGCCGACGAGTCGATGGGCGACGACATTCGCAACATGGTCTGGAAGGGTCACTACATCGGCCGCAAGCCGGCCGATGCCATGCTGCATGTGGGCATGGCCCCGTCATTCCAGGCGGAAAACGACCAGGCCACCTTCCTCGGCGCCTACTACAACGAGACCATGGGGTTCGTTTACGACGCCGAGCGTTTCGGGGCCGACGTGGACAGCCCGCTGGCGCTGGCCGGCAACAAGATCGGCGTTCAGCTGGATACGCTGGGCGACTTCTACCTGACTTCGGCCTTCCAGGGACAGCTGCGGGACGACGTCGAGCACTTCAAGAGCATCCCCGAGGCCATGCGCGCGTTCAACAAGGGCGAACTCGCCGGGGTGATGGCACCCCTGGGTGAGCTGCGTGGCGCCGTGAACATGCTGGAGCAGGAGAATATCGACATCCGTCAGGTACAGCTCACCGGGCTGTACCAGAACGATTGGGATGTGGGCCTGGCGATCAAGGCCGGCAATCCGGAGCTGGCCCAGGCGCTGGGCGAGGCGATGACCGAGCTGCGGGATTCCGGACGTCTGGAGGAAATCTTCAACGACTACGGCGTGCCCTACCGATCGCCCACCGGCCCGGAGTCGGCGCAGAGCACGGCCGGACGCTGATGCGCCGCCGGCGCGCAGCGTTCCTGGGATTGGCCCTGCTGATCGGGGCCGGGTCTGTTGCGGCTGCCGATCGCCTGCCGACCGACTGGGACGTGCTGCTGCACCCGGAAGCTGGTGAGCCGCTCCTGGTGGGTTCCATTGCATTGGGGCCGGCCGCCGACGGCTGGACCTATAACCTGACTTTCCGCGAGGCGCCGTTCAGCAATCACTTCCTGTCCATGCGCCCCTTCCAGTGCATCTCGGCCCCGCCCAAGCTGCAGTGCCACCTGCCTTACCCCTACGAGAAGCATCAGTGGATCGGTCGCGATGACCTCGGTGACCTGGAATACGATCTGCTGTTTCTGGTGAAACAGGCCGACGAGTTCGGCATCAATTTCTGGAACGGTCGTTATTACCGACTCATGTGGGATGGCAATCGGATCGTCGGTGAGGCAGCGGCCGCGGACATGGATATACTGGCGTCGAAACCCGACGAAGGGGTCTACCGGCCGATTGCCGAGGCTGACCTGCAGGCAATCGAGCCTTCCGCTACGCCGTTTCCCCGCATCGAGATCCGTCCCGCCGCCGGAGATTGACCATGGGATATGTCACCCGCCTTGCTGCTGTCGTCCTGTGGCTGGCCGGCGCCAGCGCCGCCGTCGCGATCCCCGACGACCCGCTGGAGTCCCCGCAGTGGGACAGCATGGTGGCCAAGCACTTCGGCGAGGATGCCGAGATCGTGTTCGACGACCGCGTCCGGGTGCTGGCGGCCGGGTATGCCGAGGATGCGATGGAAACCCCGGTAATGGTCGAGGCTCCGGATCTGCCGGATGTCGAGTCGGTGGTGGTGTTCGCCGACCTCAATCCGATCACCAAGATCCTGGAGTACTACCCCGAGCGGGCGGCCCCGACCCTGGCCTTCCGTTTCAAGATCCAGCAGGCCACGCCGGTACGCGCGGCCATGCGCACGGCCGACGGCATGTGGCACGTGGGCGGCACGTGGATCGAGGCGGCCGGCGGCGGCTGCACGGCCCCCAGCGTGGCGGCCGGTTCGCCGATCTGGGAATCGCGACTGGGCGAAATATCCGGCAACGCCTGGGCGCGCGGCCCCGACCGCGAGCGGCTGCGGTTCCGGGTGGTGCATCCCATGGATACCGGCCTGGCGGCCGGAATTCCGGTGTTCCACATCACCGATGTCACGCTGGCCACGCCCGAAGGCGAGACGCTGGCGCGGCTCAAGCCGTTCGAGCCGGTGTCCGAGAATCCGGTGATCAGCGTCGATCTACGTTACCGCGGACCGGTGGCGTTGTCCGGCCGTGACAACAACGGCAACCGTTTCGCAGCTACCCTGCCGGCGCCGGACTCGCCATGACGCGCTGTTTTCTGCTGCTGGCGGCGCTGGTATGGCCGCTGACGGTTGCTGCGGATAATCCCTATGAGCTGACACCGCAGCAGGTGGCTGACAACACCTACGTGTTCGTCGGGGCGCTCGAGCATTTCAGTTACGACAACCTCGGCAACATCGTCAACACGGGATTCATCGTCACCGACGACGGCGTGGTGGTGATCGACACGGGCCCCTCTCGGCTCTACGGCGAAGCCATGCGCGAGGCCATAGCGGGGGTCACCGATAAGCCCGTGGTGCAGGTCTACATCACCCACCATCACCCCGATCACTACTTGGGCAATCAGGCATTCGCCGATGTCGACATCGGCGCGCTGTCCGGCACCATCGAGCAGATTCGCGCCATCGGGGCGGACCTGACGACCAACATGTACAACCTGGTCGGCGGTGCCATGCGCGGCACCGAATCCCTGCCGCCCACGCAGGAGGTCACGGCTGGTAGCCGGGTCACTGTCGGCGGCCACGAGCTGGAACTGATCGGCATGCAGGGGCATACCGGCGCCGACCTGGCGATTCTGGACCACACAACCGGGGTCCTTTTTGCCGGGGATCTGGCCTTTCTGAACCGCACACCGACCACCCCAAACGCCGATGTGGCCACCTGGGTCGAGACGCTTCATACGCTGAGCCAGCGCGAGTTCGCCACCCTGGTACCGGGCCACGGGCCAGTGCGTGACGACGCCGAGGCCATCGCCCAGACGCAGACCTATCTGAGCTGGCTGTGGCGCAACCTCAACGCGGCGGCTGGCCACGGCCTGGACATGCCGGAAGTCATGATGCAGGAGCTGCCCTATCGGTGGCGTGGTCTCGCCGTGATCGTGCCGGAGTTCCGACGCTCCGTGTCTCATCTATATCCGGATATCGAAGCCGATGTCCTGGAACCGGTCGCCGGTCAGGAATAACCCACGGCGCTCAGTCGTCGAACCGAGTCAGCTCCATGCGCAGATCGCCGCCGATGATGGCGGCCTGGTCGGAGTCGAGTTCCTCGCGGCGCGTCAGCTTCACGAGTCCGGTGTCCGGGCAGTACCACTCGCTCTGGGTGATCGGTACCGGTGCGGGACCATAGCGGGGATCCGACGACACCTGGATTTCGGCCTCGGCATCCACCCGTAGGCAGTTATCGAAGTGACCGGCCGGCACCGTGACCGATACGCCGGTGGCCGCCAGTCCGTATTCCAGCTTGATGGCGGCGCGGTGGCGGTAGTGCCGCTCGAACGGGAAGATGCGTTTGAGCAGATAGGTCACCGTAGGCACGCGCCACTCGGCAATCCCGTCCGGCGGCTCCGGCAGGATCAGCCGTGGCGGACGGTCCATCTGCGGATGGAAATCGCCGATGTTCTGTGACGCCAGCCGGTAGAGGCCGGCCTCGCGCGCCTCGATGAAGTAGTGCGTGCCGTGGCTGTTGCGGCGTTCGAACACCGCCGTACCCTGCAGCGTGGTGGGGCCGAGGTTGGTCTGTGAAAAGGATTCCACCTCGCGTTGACCCCGGGCGTCGGTGCGGGTGACGCGATACTCCCAGTGCAGCCCGTCCGCCAGCGGAAACCAGGTGTGCTCGATGTCCTGCCCGCAGCCGGTCAGCAAGGCACAAGGCACCAGGCACAGCGCGAGAAAAAGCTTGGGGCGGCTCATTTCTCGGGCAGCGCCGGGTCGGGCATTTTCTCGAAGCTGACGTCCTGCTCGCGACGGGAGAAGCGGGTGGTGTCGGTGGCGTCTTCCTGCTCGCCAGTGCTGGGTTCGGCCTTGCCGATCTGCATCACGCCGTTGCGCATCTCCTTCTTGGCCTCCTCGAGGCGGGAGTGCAGCGTGTCGTCGTAGGGCAGCTCGAAGGCGCGGGGCTGATCCATGGGCCGGTCGTCGGCCCCTACCGGCGTCACCCACAGATGCACCCGGCCGGGCTCTCCGGTGGACTTGTTGGGTTCATGGATCGACGTCGACAGCAGGATGAAGCGGTCGGGCAGGTCCACCCTGGCCGGCCAGCCCAGCACCCCCTGCAGAGACTGCCAGGTGACGAAATAGAAACCGGTTATCACGGCAATGCTGCCCAGCTTTACCCACAGCGGCCAGCGGCTGTAGACGTTCAGGCCGAGAACCACCACGCCCAGGGCGGCATAGGCCAGTGCCACGTAAAGTACCGCTTCGGTCATCCGTTATCCTCCTGTGGGCCGGTCGCATCGGCGCCGGGCCCGTTTGTCGTTTTGCGGGCTGCGTCGGCCCGGCTGCGGGTCAGCGGTCCACGCTGACCAGCGATGCGGGCAGGGTGTTCACGTCGGTGACGCGACCGTCCCGTGCCACGGTAAAGCGGGCGGCAGTCTTCTCCTGGCCCAGGCGTTCCAGCCGCACCGCTCCGTGGAACACCACCTCCAGCCGCGGGTTGACCTTGACGATTTCCACCTCGGCGTCCAGCGGACGCTTGGTCTGGGTATTGTAGTAGTGCAGGTTGACGATGTACTCACCCGGGGCCTGCCCGCGGATGGTGACCACTTCCTGATTCAGCGGGTTTCTCACTTCTCTGCCGTCGACCACCAGCTGATCGTTCACCGTGCCCCGGTCGTCGCGATCCAGGTGCATCAGGTCGGCCTCCTGGTTGCGGAACCACACCACCTCGTTGCCGGGGCCCTGCACCCACAGGTCCAGGTCATCCGGGCGGCCTTCCTCCCAGGTGGCGGTGATGATGTATTCGGCCTTGGGATCGACGATGCCGGTCTTGGTGGGCGGGTTCAGGAACATGATCGCCACCAGGAACATGAAGGTGAAACCCAGCAGCGCGTTGAACAGCAGGTCGGTGAACGGGTCCTGGTCGAAGTCCCGGTGCTTGCGTCGGAACGCCATGGTGCGTCGCGTGCCGGGCCGGTCAGACCGCCAGCCGGCGTTCGGCGAAATGCACCACGCGCGCCAGCAGGCTGTCGGCAGCGCGGTCGAGCATCAGGTACTGGAAGCCCAGCACCATGCTGGCGCTCAGGCCGGTCAGGGTGGTGTAGAGGGCCACGCTCATGCCCTCGCTCATGCTGCCCAGAAGCTGCTGCACCGCGGCCACGTCGAAGGAGCCGGCGCTGTCCACCGCCCCCAGCATGATTATGAAGCCGATCACCGTGCCCAGTAGCCCGAGCTTGATCAGCATGCCGGTGACGAACCAGCCGAATTCATGTGAGCCGCGGATGCGCTCATTGAGTACATCGGTGAGCTGGCTGTACTCGGGCGACGACAGGCCATCGCGCAGCCGGCGTGCCAGCAGACCAGCGAGGTAGTCGGCGCACAGAGAATCCGGCAGCCGCCGGTCGCCGCTGGCGAGTTCGCCGTCGTCATCGAGGCGCAGACCGGCATGCTCGGAGTGCGCGGCTTCGATCTCGTCGAAACGCCGGATCTCGCGCGACAGTCGCAGGCTGCGGGCGCCGCAGTGCAGGCTGGCGCCGATGAATGCCAGCATGATCAGCAGGCATAGCCGGGTCGCGTCCTGGCTGAGCAGCTCGCCGATGATGCCGAACTCCCGGCCGAGATAGGCGGCAAAACCGACTGCGCCCATCACGATCAGCCAGGCCTGCAGCAGGCCGTAGGCGGGTGGCAAGGCGGAGGTGCGATTGATGGCTGGCGTGGTGGTCATGATCGTTCGCAACCTTACAGCAATGTCCGTGCCGCAGTACGAGAGCCGGCTGAGCGCTGACGCGGCCGCATGAATGCCCCGGAACTGGTGCGTGGCGTCACGCGGTGACCCGCCGGCGCAACGGTCACGGCATCGTCGGGTTGCCGAAGGTATCGCGCACGATGTTGCGATACCAGCTGCGGGCGTACCCGGCCACCCGGGCTCGATCTTCTGATGACGCGGCCAGCGGCGACGTGCCGCCGGTATCCGGGATCGCCGCGAAATGCGGGCCGTTAAGGTCGTACACCTGCGACACGCTGATGCCGTGATCCGGCGTGACCAGGCTGTAGCAGGCGTTGATCAGTCGAGTGCCGGCAAAGCTGACGCCGGCCAGGCCGGCGGCAATGGCATGCGCGCAGATCTTGCCCTGCACGTTCGCGGCATAGCCGGACTTGGGCATCGGCCCGCCCTGGCAGGCGTCGCCGAGGACGTGCACCCGGGGATGGCGGGTGGACTCGAAACTGCGGTGATCCACCGGCGCCCAGTCACTGATGTCGGTCAGGTCGTTATCGCGGGCCAGCGCCCCGGCCACCTGCGGCGGGATCACGTTGACCACGTCGGCGCGGATGCGCTCGCCGCCGGCGGTGACCAGTGTGCGCTTGCTGGCGTCCACTGCCACCACCGCGCCGCCCTGCGGCCGGCCGATCCATTCGATACGCTCGCCGTAGTGCTCGGCCCAGCCGGCCCGGAACAGCGCCTCCTTGGAAAAATGATCCTTGGCGTCGAGCAGCAGCAGCTTGGCCCGCGGTTTGTGCTGTGTCAGAAAGTGACCGATCAGGCTGGCCCGTTCGTAGGGCCCGGGCGGGCAGCGATAGGGATTGGCCGGGATGGCGATGGCGACCACGCCATCGTCCGGCATTGCCCGCAGCTGGTTGTGCAGGTTCACGATCTGGTCCCGGTCGGCGGTCCAGGCATGGGGTAGGGCCTCGGTGACCTTGGGGCCGTAGCCCTCGATCGGGAACCAGTCGAAATCGATGCCCGGCGCGACCACCAGATGATCGGCGTCCAGTGTGTCGCCATCGGGCAGGCGCACGCGACGGGCGACCGGGTCGAGTTCGCGGATGTCGGCGTGGATGACGTTCACCCCGGCCGCCGCCAGTGCCCGGTGATCGACGGTGATGGCGTCGATCGGGTTGATGCCGGCCACAACCGTGTTGCAGAAGGGGCCGGTGGCCAGTCTTGCCCGGCGCTCGATCAGCGTGACCGACACGTCCGGGGCGATTGCCCGCAGATAACGGGCACAGGTGGCGCCGCCGAAGCCGCCGCCCACGATCACCACCCGGCCGTGGGCGCGATCCGCCGACCAGCCAGGCCCGATCAGGCCCAGGCCGGTCACGCCGGCCGCGGCACGCAGGAGTTCGCGTCGGGTCAGAGCCATCAGGGTGCCGGTTCCAGGTCGGCGAAGTAATCGGCCAGGCGGGCCAGCTCGCGTTCGCTGTAGGCCGGGGCGATCCGGTTCATGACGCCGCCGGTTTCGGTGTCCTCCGAGAATGCCGCCATGCGGGCCAGGAAACGGTCGCTCGGCATGCCGGCCAGGGCCGGAATATCGCCCTGCGAGCGGCCCGCCGGTCCGTGACAGCCGAAACAGGCCAGCGCCTGCGGTGGTGTCGGCGCTGCGGCATCCGGCGGCCCGCTGCAGCCGGTGGCGGCCGCCGCCAGCAGCATCACGCGTAGCAGATGGGTGGGCGTGTGCATGGTCGGTTTCCGATCCCCTTGAAGCCACCATCGGTCCGGTTGTTCGTTGCGACCAAAGTCTTATGTTGCAGCGCGCGAACGACCGTGAGCCCGGCGTGACACTGTGTCACACTCGAACGGATTTGACAGTGGCCGCGCGCAGGCGTGCCCCGGTACTGGGCGGTCATGGCACGCAACGTGCAAAAAGGCACATCAGCCGGCGGCATGGCGCAGACAACCGCCCGGATCAAACTAGACATACGCGAGACGCAAACGGAATCGGAGGCGAAAGACAGACATGGCGAGCAATCAGATTGAATCGGTCCTCAAGGAAAACCGCACCTTTGCCCCGCCGCAGAAGTTCATCGATAACAGCGTACTCAGCCAGGCGGATTTCGATGCGCTGAACGCCCGGGCGGAGGAAGACCACGCCGGCTTCTGGGGTGACCTCGCCCGCGCCGAGATCGACTGGCAGCAGGACTTCAGCCAGGCGCTGGATGACAGCGATGCGCCGTTCTTCAAGTGGTTCGTGGGCGGCAAGCTCAACGTGTCGCACAACTGCATCGACCGCCATCTGGCCGACAAGGCCGACAAGCTGGCCTTCATCTGGGAGAACGACGCCGGCGACGAAGTCCGCCGCATCACCTTCCAGGAATTCCACGACGAGGTCTGCCGCTTCGCCAACGGGCTCAAGGCGCTCGGCGTGGGCAAGGGCGACCGGGTGGTCATATACATGCCGATGGTGCCGGAAGCGGTGTACGCCATGCAGGCCTGCGCCCGCATCGGCGCCATCCACTCGGTGGTGTTCGGCGGCTTTTCGTCCGAGGCCCTGCGCGATCGCATCAATGACGCCGAGGCCAAGGTTCTGATCACTGCGGATGGCAACCTGCGCGGCGGCAAGGAAGTGCCGCTTAAATCCATGACCGACAAGGCCCTGGACGCCGGCTGCCCGTCGATCGAGAAGTCCGTGGTGCTGCTGCACGGCGGGCTCGATGTCAGCATGAACCCGGATCGCGACATCAGCTGGGCCGACGTGGTGGTCGGCCAGTCCACCGAGTGCGAACCCGAATGGGTGGATGCCGAGCATCCGCTGTTCATCCTCTACACCTCCGGGTCCACCGGCAAACCCAAGGGTGTTCAGCATTCCACCGGGGGCTATCTGCTGGGCGCGATCATGACCAACAAGTGGGTGTTCGACCTGCACGCGGACGACATCTACTGGTGCACCGCCGATGTTGGCTGGATTACCGGGCACACCTACATCTGCTACGGCCCCACCGCGGTGGGGGTAACCCAGATCATGTTCGAGGGCGTGCCCACCTATCCCGACGCCGGGCGCTTCTGGCGCATGGTGCAGGATCACAACGTCTCGATCTTCTACACCGCGCCCACCGCCATCCGCGCACTGATGAAGGCCGGCGACGACATTCCGAAGGACTACGACCTGTCCTCGCTGCGGCTGCTGGGCACGGTGGGCGAGCCGATCAACCCGGAAGCCTGGATGTGGTACCGCGAGACCATCGGCAAGAACAACTGCCCGATCGTGGACACCTGGTGGCAGACCGAGACCGGCAGCATCATGATCTCGCCGCTGCCCGGCCAGACCACGCTCAAGCCCGGCTCCTGCACCCGGCCGCTGCCGGGCATCGCCGCCACCATCTACGACGAGGAGGGTAACGAGGTCACCCAGCCCAACGTCGGCGGCTATCTGGTGGTCACCAAGCCCTGGCCGTCGATGCTGCGCACCGTCTGGGGCGATGATCAGCGGTTCAGGGACACCTACTTCTTCAAGTTCGGGAATCACGTCTACATCGCCGGCGACTCCGCCCAGCGCGACGACGACAACTACTTCTGGATTCTCGGGCGCATCGACGACGTGGTGAACGTTTCCGGCCATCGCCTGGGCACCATGGAGGTCGAATCGGCCCTGGTGGCCCATGAGGCGGTGGCGGAAGCCGCGGTGGTGGGGTTCCCGCACGAGGTCAAGGGCGAGGCGATCATGGCCTTCGTGGTGCTGAAGACTGGCTACGCCGACGAGGAAGGCCTGAATCAGGAACTGCGCAAGCATGTCACCGAGCAGCTGGGTGCGCTGGCCCGGCCGGAGGAGGTGCGCATTGCCGAAGGTCTGCCCAAGACCCGCTCGGGCAAGATCATGCGGCGCCTGCTCAAGTCGATCGCCAAGGGCGAGGACATCACCCAGGACACCTCCACGCTCGAGAACCCGGCGATCCTCGATCAGTTGCGGGGGTAGGCCATGACGGGGACGACGCGTTTGACGCCCCGGGAGCTCGAACAGCGGTTGGCCGATGACGGTCGGCCGCTGCTGGTGACGTTCATCCAGCCGGATTGTCCCTGGTGTGAGCGCCAGATCCCGCAGCTGGACGAGCTGGCGGGGCAGTGGGGCGATCATGTGGACATCGCGCTGGTGGATCTGGCGGATGATCCCTCGTTGGTTCAGACCCACGAACTGCGCGGCGCGCCAACGCTGATGCTGTTCGATGCCGGGAAGCGGCTCGGGGTCAAGAACGGGTTTCAGCGCCGGCAGCAACTCGACGCCTTTCTTCAGCACCACGTGGGAGATGCCGAATGAGCGAGGTCGTCACTGCCGCCGCCATGGTGGAAGCCGCCGAGCGTGAGATCCGGACGCTGGGCGTGGACGAAGCCGCCGACTGGCTCGGGCGCGAGGATGTGCTGTTCGTGGACGTGCGCGACATCCGCGAGCTGGACCGTGACGGGCGCATTCCCGGCGCCTATCACTGCCCGCGTGGCATGCTGGAGTTCTGGCTGGATCTGGACTCGCCGTATCACAAGCCCGATCTCGCGTCTGCACCACAGCTGCTGTTCTTCTGTCGCAGCGGCTGGCGTTCGGCCCTGGCCGCGCACACCGCGTATCGGATGGGTCGTGACGATGCGGCGCATATCGCCGGCGGGTTCGAGGCCTGGCGGGATGCCGGCCATCAACTTGCATGAATTCTGCAACGCAAAAAATATTCCCCTGATGGGTTGAAATGGTATTTAAAAAAACCTATAAAGGAAAAGCGAGGATTTTGCGTCGCAAAATACGAGCATGTTTCAACCATACGGGTGATGCCATGATTAACGGATTCGATGACGTGATGAATGCCGGCAGGCAACTGTTCGAGCCTGCTGTCCGGGCCGCCGATATCGGCGTGGATGCCATGGGCACGCTGGTGGAAGCCCAGCTGCGCCTGGCGGATGCCTGGGTCAGCGCCGGCGCTGCGCAGTGCAAGGCGGTGGCTGACGGCGACTGGCAGGACGACAGCACCATGACCGCGCTGCGCGAGGCCGGCACTGGTTATGTCGAAACCCTGCGTACCACCGCGACCGATACCGGCAATGCGCTGCAGGCGCTGGGCCGGGAAACGATGGCGGGCTGGTGGCAGCAGTTCGACGACTTCCGGGCGGACGCTCAGGCAGGCGCCTGACCAGCTCGAAAGGCCTTGGAGGCCGGCGGTTGACGCCGCCGGTCTTCGCGGCCCGAGGTTCCGGAGAGAGCCGGCCGGCGTCGAAGGTGCCGGTGACAATCACTAGAGGCAGACCGCCATCAGGCGGCAAACGATCAGGGTGCGAGGATGACCGACCAACCTGCCGAGATGGCCACGGCCGGCGCCATGACCGACCTGGTCAGCAGCCGATGGCTGAGTGACCGCATTGCCGAGCGCATCGATCGCGCCGCCGGCGCGGCAGTGGCGCGGGCCAGCGCGGGTCTGCCGCTGCCGCGGATCCTGCTGGCCTATGCCGACTGGGCGATGCATCTGGGCCTGTCGCCCGGCAAGGTCGGGCAACTGGTCGAGGCCTGGGCGCGCCAGTATCGCCGCATGGGCCGATTCACCCTCAACACGATGATCCAGGGCGGGTCCGCCCCGCGTGAAGTGGAACCCGAGGCCGGCGATCGTCGCTTTGCCGACGAGGGATGGCGCAACCCCCCGTTCGCGCTGCTGGAACAGGCCTTTCTGCTGCGCCAGGAGTGGTGGCGCGAGGCCACCACCGGCGTGCGCGGCGTCTCCGATCAGGACGCGGCGCTGGTGCGTTTCTTTACCGACCGCCTGCTGGACAGCATCGCCCCCGGCAATTTCCCGCTGACCAACCCGCAGGTTTTGCGCACTACCTGGCAGGAGAAGGGCGTCAACCTTCTGCGCGGCGCGCGCAATCTGGTGCGCGACGTCTACCGTGACAAAACCGGCCAGCCCCCGGCCGCTCTGGCGGATTTCAGGGTGGGCGAGAATCTGGCTACTACCCCTGGCCGGGTGGTGTATCGCAACCGGCTGATCGAGCTGATTCAGTACGAACCGACCACCAAGCGGGTGCACCCGGAGCCGGTGCTGGTCGTGCCGGCCTGGATCATGAAGTTCTACATCCTGGACCTGGCCGAGGGCCAGTCGATGGTTCGCTACCTGCTCGACCAGGGCCACACGGTGTTCATCGTGTCCTGGAAAAATCCGGATGCCGGCGACCGCGACCTGGGCATGGATGACTACCGCGCCCTGGGACCGATGGCCGCGCTGGATGCCATCGGCGAACTGCTGCCTGAGCGGCCGGTGCACGCCATGGGCTACTGCGTGGGCGGCACGCTGATGTCGATCACCGCCGCCACCATAGCCCGTGACGGCGACGATCGCCTGGCCTCGCTCACCCTGCTGGCCGCGCAATCCGACTTCACCCTGGCCGGCGAGCTCAAGCTGTTCATCAACGAGGCGCAGCTGACCTGGCTGGATCATCTGATGAACCGCAAGGGCGTGCTCGAGAAGGATCAGATGGCCGGCGCCTTCAAGCTGCTGCGGGTCAGCGACATGGTCTGGCAGCCGTTCGTGGACAACTACCTGCTCGGCGCTGACGGCCGCGGCATCCCCCTGATGGCCTGGAATGCCGACGCCACCCGCATGCCCTACCGCATGCATACCGAATATCTGCGCCGGCTTTATCTGCATAACGAACTGGCCCAGGGGCGGTATCTGGTGGACGGCCGTCCGATTGCGATCAAGGATATCCGCGTGCCGATCTTTGCCGTGGGCACCGAAACCGACCATATCGCCCCCTGGCACTCGGCCTACAAGATCTGTCTGCTGTCGCAGACTGACGACCTGACCTTCCTGCTGACCAGCGGCGGCCACAACGCCGGCATCATTACCCCGCCGGGCCACCCCCGCCGGCGCTATCGCCAGTATCGCTGGGGCCCGGATGACCGTTATCTGTCCCCGGACGAATTCTGCGAGCGGGCCGAGCCCGAGCAGGGCTCCTGGTGGCCGGCCTGGCAGGCCTGGCTGGCGGGGCATTCCGGCAACAAGGTGGCGCCGCCGGCCCTGGGCGATTCCCTGGCGGACGCCCCCGGCACCTACGTTCACCAGCGTTAACCGCTAACCGATTTGCAAGGAGAGTGAAACCATGACCCAACAGGCAGTCATCGTGGCCGCGAAGCGCACCGCCATCGGCAGCTTCGGCGGCACCCTGGCCGGCATCCCCGCGACCGAGCTGGGCAGCCATGTCATTCGCGGCCTGCTCGCCGACACCGGCGTGGAAGGCAAGCAGGTGGACGAGGTGGTGCTCGGCCAGGTACTCACCGCCGGCGTCGGCCAGAACCCGGCCCGGCAGGCGTCGATCAACGCCGGCCTGCCCGACAGCGTGCCGGCCATGACCATCAACAAGGTCTGCGGCAGCGGCCTGCGCTCGGTAATGCTGGCGGCCCAGTCCATCGCCCTGGGCGATGCCGACATCGTGATCGCCGGCGGCCAGGAGAACATGAGCGCGGCCCCGCACGTGCTTCCCGGCTCGCGTAACGGCACCAAGATGGGCGACGCCAAGCTGGTGGATTCGATGATCTCGGACGGCCTGTGGGATGCGTTCAACAGCTTCCACATGGGTGTGACCGCCGAGAATCTGGCGAAGAAATACAACATTTCCCGCGAGGAACAGGATGCCTTTGCCGCCACCTCCCAGCAGCGGGCCGAGGAAGCGCTCAAGCACGGTCGCTTCGAGGATGAGGTGATTCCGGTGGATGTGCCCCAGCGCAAGGGCGACCCGGTGCCCTTTGACCGCGATGAATTCCCGCGCGCGGGCGTGACCGCCGAGGGCCTGGCCGGCATGAAGCCCGCCTTCCAGAAGGACGGCACCGTCACCGCCGCCAACGCCTCGGGCCTGAATGATGGCGCTGCGGTGGTGATGGTGATGAGCGAGACCCGCGCCAATGCACTGGGTCTGACCCGGCTGGCGCGCATCGCCGCCTACGGCAATGCCGGGGTGGATCCGGCGATCATGGGGATTGGGCCGGTTCCGGCCACCAAACGCTGTCTGTCACGGGCCGGCTGGCAGGTGAAGGACCTGGAACTGGTGGAGGCCAACGAGGCCTTCGCCGCCCAGGCCCTGGCGGTCACCCGCGAACTGGAGTGGGACCTCGACCGGGTCAACGTCAATGGCGGGGCCATTGCCCTGGGGCACCCGATCGGCGCCTCGGGCTGCCGCATTCTGGTGACGCTGATCCACGAGATGATCAAGCGCGATGTGCACAAGGGCCTGGCCACGCTGTGCATCGGCGGCGGCCAGGGTGTGGCGGTGGCGCTGGAGCGCTAGCAACCGAGCTATCAAAAAGGAGGAGAGGGGCGAGACATGAAGATCAATCTCAAGGACAGGGTGGCGCTGGTCACCGGCGCCAACGGGGCTATCGGCCGCATGATCTGCCACTACCTGGGCAACGCCGGCTGCAAGCTGCTGGCGGGGCACGCCGGTTTCCACAAGGACGTGGCCGAGCAGCTGGTGGCCGACGAGAAGAAGGAGGGCTGCCAGATCAAGCTGCTGGAGTTCGACGTGTCCGATTTCGAGGCCACGAGGGCCGCCATCGCCGAGGGCGAGGCGGAGTTCGGGCCCGTGGATATCCTGGTCAACGTGGCCGGCATTACCAAGGACAAGCCGCTCAAGAAGATGGACCCCGAGACCTGGCAGAAGGTCATCGACATCAATCTCGGCGGTATCTACAACTGCACCCGCAACGTGATCGAGGGCATGAGCGACCGCGGCTGGGGCCGGGTGATCAACATCAGCTCGATCAACGGCCAGAAGGGACAGTTCGGCCAGGCCAACTACTCGGCCGCCAAGGCCGGCGTGCACGGCTTCACCATGGCCGTGGCCCGGGAAGTGGCGCGCAAGGGCGTGACCGTGAACACCATCTCGCCGGGCTACATCGACAGCCCCATGATCCGGGCAGTACCCGATGACATCCGTGCCGGTATCGAGGCCGAGATACCCGTCGGCCGCTTTGGCCAGCCGGAGGACATCGCCAGCATGGTGACGTTCGCGGCGTCGGAGCAGGCGGCCTGGATCACCGGGGCCGACTTCACGGTCAACGGCGGTCACTTCATCCACTGACCGCCGCCTTGGCCGGGCGGTTTTGCACCCCCGTCGGGCGGGGCGGATAATCCGGCCATGCGCGTGATCCGCAAATATCCCAACCGCCGCCTCTACGACACCGAAACCGGCCAGTTCATCAACCTCGGCCAGTTGCGCGAGATGGTGGAACAGGGGGTGGCGCTGGAAGTCCGTGACAAGGCCACCGGCGACGACATCACGCGCGCGCTGATGCTGCAGATCATCGTCGACGCCGAGGATCAGGGCCGGCCCATTCTCAGCCAGACGCTACTGCAGAATCTGATCCGCTTCCGCGGCCATGCCCTGCAGGACTACATGACCGCCTATCTGGAGCAGAGCGTGGCGCTGTTCATCGATCAGATCGACGATGTGCACAGCCGCGTGGGGGACATGATCGAGCGCGGCCCCTGGGCCGCCATGGCCGAACTGGGTCGGCGGAATATGGCATGGTGGTCGCCCTGGCAGGATCGCGCCGGCCGCAGCTCGCGGGACGAGGATTCCGACTAGCGCCGGCGCTGTCTGTTGCGGCGATGCATCAGTGCGCCGTCGACCTGTCATGGCATTGGCGCAGGCAGACCCGTACCGGGATCGTTTTCCGCAATCATCGAGGCATTTCCGGTTTGGCAGGGAGTTTGCTCAATCGTTGGCGGAGTGAGTATCGGAACGTCGGCCCCGTTCGGACCGGCGCCTCCGTGCAATTTACTCCTCTCCCGCCAAATCGCGGCGTTCCGGCCGGCCCGACTAGTCAGTACTCCCGTCGGCCGGCCGGTCTCTTGGCGGCGTTGGGGCATTGGCTGCGCCGGCTGCTGGTGACCGGTTGCCTGCTGCCGCTGCTCATCGCCTGTAGCGACGACGCGTCCCTCCAGACTCTGCGTGTGGGCGTGCTCGAATACGGCACGGTCAACTGGGAACTCACGGTGATCCGCGAACGGGGATTGGCCCGCGAGCGGGGTATCCGTCTGGAACTGCTGCCCATGGCCTCGGAATCCGCCATGACCGAGGCGCTGGCCGATGACCGGGTGGACCTGATCGTGTCCGACTGGCTGTGGGCCGCGCGCCAGCGGGCCAGTGGCCAGCGCTACCAGTTCGCGCCCTACTCACTGGCAGTGGGCGCGGTCATGGTTAACCCCGGGGCTGACATCGATGAACTAGCGGATCTGGTGGACCGGGATATCGGTATCGCCGGCGGCCGTCTGGACAAGACCTGGCTGTTGCTGCGGGCCTATGCCGACCGTCAGGCCTCGATGGACCTTGAAACGCGGGTGCGGCCGCGTTTCGAATCGCCACCGACGGTCAACCAGATGATGCTCGATGGCGAGCTGCCGGCCGCCATCAATTACTGGCACTACAACGCCCGGCTTCAGGCCCTGGGCATGTCGCCGCTGATCACCCTGGGCGAGCTGTTCTCCGAGCTCGGCGTGGCCACGTCACCACCGGTGCTTGGCTGGGTGTTCAAGCAGGACTGGGCGGAGGCCAAGGCGCCACTGTTGCAAGACTTTCTGGCCGCCAGTTTCGAGGCCAAGTCGATCCTGGCGGCGTCCGATATGCCGTGGCAGGGCATCCGGGAGCTGGTGAAACCGGAAACCCGTGCCGTTTTCGCTGCCATCCGCGAGGGTTATCGCGAAGGTATTCCGCGCGAGTACGGACCGGCGCAGATCGAAGCCGCCGAGCAGGTGTTCGACATTCTCGCCGCCGAAGCCGGAGAGGAACTGGCCGGCGAACTCGATACGCTGCCGGACGACCTGTTCTGGCCGGGATTCCGTCTGCCCTGAGGCCGGCGCCGTCGGGTTACAGCCGTTCCACCGCCAGGGCCGTGGCTTCGCCGCCGCCGATGCACAGTGATGCCATGCCGCGATCCACGCCCCGCGCCGCCATCGCCGCCAGCAGCGTCACAACGATTCGGGTGCCCGAGGCCCCGATCGGATGGCCCAGCGCGCAGGCGCCGCCGTTGACGTTGACCCGGTCCGCGGGCAGATCAAACTCCTGCATCGCGGCCATGGTGACCACCGCGAACGCCTCGTTGATCTCGTAGAGCCCCACGTCGCCGGCCGACCAGCCGGTGGCGTCGAATAGCTTGCGCATGGCACCCACCGGGGCAGTAGTGAACCAGCCGGGCTCATGGGCATGGCTGGCGTGTCCCACGATGCGCGCCAGCGGCGTCAGGCCCAGCGCCCGGGCCCGGCTTTCGCGGACCATTACCACCGCCGCGGCGCCATCGGAAATGGAGCTGGCGTTGGCGGCGGTGATGGTGCCGTCCGGCTTGAAGGCGGGCTTGAGGCCTGGAATCTTGTCGGTGTTGGTGGCGAAGGGCTGCTCGTCACGGTCGACGGTGTGGCTGCCCTTGCGGGTGGTGATCTCCACCGGTATCAGCTCGGCGTCGAAATCGCCGCTTTCGCTGGCCCGGCGGGCCCGCTCGAGTGACGACACCGCGAAGGCGTCCTGCGCCTCGCGCGAGAACGCATACTTGTCGGCACAGTTCTCGGCGAAGCTGCCCATCAACCGGCCCCGGTCGTAGGCGTCTTCCAGGCCGTCGAGGAACATATGGTCCTTGATCTCGCCGTGGCCCAGGCGGTAGCCGCCGCGGGCCTTCGCCAGCAGATAGGGGGCGTTGGACATGCTTTCCATGCCCCCGGCCACCATCACCTCGGCGCTGCCGGCCCGCAGTAGATCGTGGGCCAGCATCATCGCCTTCATGCCGGAGCCGCACATCATGTTGACGGTGGTGCAGCCGGCCCCCTGCGGCAGTCCGGCGCCCAGGCTGGCCTGGCGGGCCGGGGCCTGGCCCTGGCCGGCCGACAGGACGTTGCCCATGATCACTTCCTGCACCTGCGCGGCGTCCAGGCCCGCGCGCTCGACCGCGGCGCGAATGGCGGCGGCACCGAGTTCACCGGCCGACAGCGTGCTCAGGCTGCCCATGAGGCCACCCATGGGGGTGCGCGCCATGCCGGCGATGACGACGGGATCGTTGGTTGCGGGTTGGGTCATGATCGTCCTGTCAGGTTGGATGGCGTTGAATCGGGTAGGCGCGCAATCCTACTTGGGCTGCATCCGGATCGCCCCGTCCAGACGGATGGTGGTGCCGTTCAGCACCGGGTTCTCGATGATGTCGCGCGCCATGCGGGCGTACTCGGCAGGCAGGCCCAGCCGCGGCGGGAACGGCACCTGCTTGCCCAGCGACTCGCGCACGTCCTCGGGCAGGCCGGCCATCATGGGCGTGTCGAACAGGCCCGGGGCGATGGTCATCACGCGGATGCCGTCGCGTGCCAGTTCCCGGGCGATGGGCAGGGTCATGCCTACCACGCCGCCCTTGGAGGCGGAATAGGAGGCCTGGCCGATCTGGCCCTCGAACGCGGCAACCGACGCGGTGTTGATGATCACGCCCTTCTCGCCGCCGGCATCCGGCTCGCCCCTGGCCATGGCTTCCGCGGCCAGCCGGATCATGTTGAAGCTGCCGATCAGGTTGATCTCGATCACCTTGGAGAACTTCTTGAGATCCATCGGGCCGTCCTTGCCCAGTACTTTGGCCGGGATGCCGATGCCGGCGCAGTTGACCAGGCCGTGCAGACCGCCGAATTCACTGACGGCCAGCTCGACTGCCGCGCGGCCGTCATCCTCCTGCGTGACATCGCAGCGTGCGAACCGAACGGCATCGCCCAGCGCGTCGGCCAGGGCCTGACCGGCCTCGGCGTTTACGTCCGCAATTATGGCTCGGCCGCCCTGTTCGACGATGGCGCGTACCGTGGCCTCGCCGAGGCCGGAGCCGCCCCCGGTGACGATGAAACAGCGGTCGGCAATCTGCATGATGGGTTCTCCTGAATGGTGCGTAATAACGGCGGCGTTTTTACCGCAGTTGTGTGGCGATGACCACCCGCCGGGGTTGACTTCGGGGCCGGATTCGCCTGCTATGCGTGCTTTCGCATGACTTTTGCCTGGGGGGAAGACGTTGTCCGCCGCCGAGTTATCCACCGACCGGGATAGCCAGCGACTGCAGCTGCAGCGCATGGAACGCGCCCTGGTCCGGGCGCGTCTGGCCCGACCGCAGGACCTGTCCGAGACCGATTACCAGTGCCTGCGCTATGCCATGGGGCTGGCGCGAATTCACAGATTCACGCCCCGGGGCAGCAAGCGCGACGTGCGCATCAATCTCGGCGCCAACGCCACGCTGGCGGACTGGCTGCTGGCGCATCTGTACGCGCCGCTGCGCAGTGCTGCCAGCGACAGCGAGCGACTGGCCACCTGTGTGCAGGCCATGCCCCGGGTGCGCGAGCTCACCTCCCGGGCCCGGGAGGCGCTGCTGGCTAGCCATCCGGATGATTTCGACGCCGTCGCGCTGGACCGCGAGGCCGGCCACCGGGCGTTCGTGAGCGTGGCCGGCGGCGGGGGCGGTGCGGGTTACGTCTATCTGGGCGCCTACGCCCGGCTGATGGCGGCCGACCTGACGCCGGATTACATGGTGGGCAACTCGATCGGCGCGGTGATGGGGTTGTTCCGGGCCGCCCGGCGCCGCATCGAGGTGGATGAATATCTGGCCTTTGCCAAATCGCTGAGCCGCGCCGACGTGTTCACCGCCGGCCGCCGCCGGGCGGATCTGTGCCTGCCGGGGCTGCTGCAACTGCATCTCAAGGTGCTGCATTCGCGCTTTGTCACCGGCGATCACCGCCGGCCCCTGCGGCTGGACGAGATGGAGATTCCGCTGGACCTGATCGTGGCCGGGGTCCGCCGGCGTTCGCTCGAGCGCATGCCCGACGATGTGCGCGAGCCGGAATCCGGCGCCTCGCGGCTGCTGCCCTTCTCGATGAAATTGGCCTCGCGGCTGTGGCGGCTGGCCAGTTTCTTCAGCCCGACGCTGGTCAAGCCGCTGGTATTCGGCCGCGACCAGGACACCCGCTCGCTGCACGCGGTGGACGTGGTGGGCTTTTCCGCTGCGGTGCCGACGATCCTGCAGTACGAGCTGCGCGGTCGCGCGGGCACCAGCCGCGAGATATTCGCGGAGCTGATGAATCGCCACGATCTCAGCGCGCTGGTCGATGGCGGGGTGGCGGACAACGTGCCGGCCCGGGCCGCCTGGGAAGGTGTGGAATCCGGCCGCATCGGCACCCGCAACGCCTACTATCTGGCCTTCGACTGCTTTCAGCCGAAATGGGAACCCAAGCACCTGTGGCTATGGCCGATCTCGCAGGCGGTCCAGATGCAGATGCGGTCCAATCGGGTTTACGCTGACTCCATGGTGCGCTTTTCCCCCACCCTGTCGCCGATCAACCTGGTGCCGGCGGCCGCGTCGCTGGACCAGGCCTTCCAGTGGGGCTGGGATCAGATGGACGCCCGTCTGCCCGAGGTGACGGCCATGCTCCAGCCGGCCACCTGGGAAGCGGCGGGCCGGCCGGCGGCGAGCGCCGAGGCGGTCTCTTGAGCCGGGCGCCGGTCATTCGGCCGAGTGGCCGGGGCACGCTCGCCTGGGCCGGGCTGGCCTGGGACCTGACCGTGCTCGCCCTGGTAGCGATCAATCTCGGGTTGATCCTCTTCGACAGCCTGTTCGTGATCGAGACCTTCGCCGCTGGTGTCGCCTGGCTGTCGCCGGGGGTGCATGACTGGTATGCCGCCACCGTGCACGAGCATTTCGCCACCATCGATCTCTACTTCGTGGCCATCTTCATTGCCGACGTGCTGATCGGCTGGAGCCTGGCCATCTGGTATCAGCGCTACCACCGCTGGTTCTTCTATCCCTTCGTGCACTGGTACGACGTGCTGGGCTGCATTCCGCTTGCCGGTTTCCGCTGGTTGCGCGTGCTGCGCGTGCTGGCCCTGGGTATCCGCCTGCAGCGGCTGGGGCTGATCGACGTCCGTCAGTGGCGGGCCTATGCGTTCGCCAAGAAGTACTACGATATCCTGGTGGAAGAGGTCTCCGACCGGGTGGTGGTCAACGTTCTCGATGGCATCCAGGAGGAGGTGCGCAGCGGCGGCAAGGATCTGACCACCCGTGTGCTCCAGGAGATCATCCAGCCCCGCCGGGAACGGCTGGTCAACGTGATCAGCCAGCGCATCGAGGCGGCGGTGACCAAGGCCTACGGCGACAATCGCGACGAGATCCAGGGCTACGTCAGCAAGCTGGTCAATCGCGCGGTGTCGGACAATGTCGCCATCGCCGGCGTGGAGCGCGTGCCGATGCTGGGCGCGGCGGTGACACGCAGCCTGGAATGGGCCATCCGTGATGCCGTCAACAGCGTGCTCGACGAAGCCGTCACCGGCCTAGAGTCGGACGAATTCGACGACATGGTCCAGCACATTGCCGACAGCGTTCTGGCCCAGCTGCTGGAAACACAGGCCACTGTAAGCCCCGATATCAACGAGGCGATTGTCGAGGTGGTGGAGCTGCTCAAGGAGCAGGTACGGGTACAGCGGTGGAAGGAAACCTACGCCTGAACGACGCCGCGAGACTTGCGCTGGCGGGTGCCGCCGCGCTGCTTGCTGCTGGTTGTATGCAGCGCGCGCCGACCTATGACGAACCGATTGTCGGGCCGCAGGCAACGCTGACCTATACCAGCAACCGATTGGGCGAGGGTTTCATGGGGCGGGCCGTGGGCGTGAGCGGGTTGTACCTGTTCGCCAAACCGAGTTTCTGCAGTCAGCAGCGTCGGCCGCTCGGCGATATCCGTCAGGTTGATTACGAGCAGCCGGAGAGCAAGGTAACGCTGCCGGCCAACCAGCCGCTTGCCGTGGAACTGTTCTGGCAAGGAGCGGAAGACCGCAAATGCCTGATCGACGATCTGGCATTCCTGGCGGATCCGGGGGCCGAGTACCGTTTGATCAACAACGTGGGCCTGGAAGCCGGGCGTTGTCGGATCACGGTCGAGAAGCGACACGCGGATGGCAGTTTCCGGCGGCTCGGGCGGCCGCCGTCCATGGGGGAGGCTTGTCGGGCTGAGCGGGAACGCGGCCGCTAGTGCCGGCCATCATGGCGGTGATCGCCCGGTCTGAATGCTTGCCCAAAACATAAGAATTTCGCCCTGAAGGGCGAGTCTCTTTTCTTTGCGTCGCCAAAGAAAAGAGACGAAAAGAAAGGCGACCCGGACCGCTTGCCCCTCGGTCAGCGAAGGCTGACCGAGGGATTCCCGCCCGGCCGCCGGGCCATGGCCGGGTCGCGCCGACGGCACCTCCGTGTGCCGGCGGCGCTAAGCCGGACGTCCTGTCCGGCTTACCCTATGGCCCACCGGCCGGTCGGCAAGCGCTAACGGGAGGAAGAAGCAGCCGAACCCGGATGTGGCGCCTCTTCTTCAATTCCCGTCGGGACGAGCTGAGCACTGCAGGGCGGCGAGGTTCCCGGCCCGAAGGGGCGCGCCCAGGACGGGCGCGCGGTTTTCGTCGGTACATGGAAGTACCGTCGAAACACCCCCTCGTCGACCGAAGCGCACAGGGCATCCTGCCTCGAACCCCGTTCGAGGCAGGACTCGCCCGCCGGAAGCGCTTCTTTGGTGACTTTCTTGTCGCACAAGAAAGACACCCGGCCCGCTTCAGCGGGGCGGAATCTTCTTTTCCTGGCGTTATGGAAAGACTGCACGGCTGCGAATGCCGCTAACTTTGCATCAAAGCAACAACAACGTCCCCATCCCCAGAAACAACCCGAAACCCACAATATCGGTAATCGTGGTCAACACCACGGTACCGGCCAGAGCCGGGTCGATGCCCATCTTGCGCATCAGCAGCGGCAGGCCCACCCCGGCTACGGCCGCGCCGATCTGATTGAATATCAGGGCGGTGCCGATCACCACGCCCAGGGTGATATTGCCGAACCAGACATAGGCCACCAGGCCCACGACCAGGCCCCAGGTGACACCGTTGATCAATGCCACCGCCAGTTCCTTGAAGAACAGCGTACGGGCATTGGAGAACGCGATCTGTCCCATGGCCAGGCCGCGGATCATGATGGTCAGGGTCTGGCTGCCGCCGATACCGCCCATGGAGGCGACGATGGGCATCAGCACCGCCAGCGCGACCACTTCGGAGAGGGTGGCCTCGAACAGACCCACAACCTGGGCGGCGAGGAAGGCGGTGAACAGGTTGATGCCCAGCCATACCGCGCGCCGACGGGCGCTGCGGGCGATGGGGGCGAACACGTCTTCCTCCTCATCGAGGCCGGCCATGCTCATGATGCTGTGCTCGGCCTCGTCACGGATCACGTCGACCACGTCGTCGATGGTGATACGGCCGACCAGCCGCTCGTTGTCGTCCACCACCGGCGCGGAGATCAGGTCGAGATCCTGAAACCGCTTGGCCACCTGGCTGGCCGGCATGTCGACGAGCAGGCCTTCCACCGAGGTGTCCATGACTTCGGAGACGTCGCGTTCCGGGTCGAGCGTGACCAGGCGGGCCAGCGACAGCATGCCCAGGTAACGGCCGTAGCGGCTGACCACGAACAGAGTGTCGGTCTGGTCGGGTAGCTGGGCGCGCTGACGCAGGTAGCGGGCTACCACGTCCAGCGACACGTCCGGGCGCACCGTGACCGTATCGGTGTTCATCAGACCACCGGCGGAGTCGGCCGGATAGGACAGCACCGATTCCAGGCGCTCGCGGTTCTGCTGGTCCATGGACCGCAGAACCTGCTGGGTGACCGTCTCCGGCAGGTCCTCGAGCAGGTCCGCCAGGTCGTCCATTTCCAGGCCGTCGGCGGCAGCCAGCAGGACGTCGTCGTCCAGACCCTCGATCAGCTGGCTGCGGACCTCGTCGTTGACGTGCAGCAGCACCTCGCCGTGGTCGTCGTCGGGCACCAGTCCCCAGACCAGCATGCGCTTGGTGCGCGGCACGCCTTCCAGCAGCAGCGCGGTCTCGGCGGGATGCAGCGAGTGCAGCAGGGGCTTGAGCCGGCGCATGCGGCCCGATTCCAGCACCTCATGCAGGTATTGCAGGCGGGCCTCGGAGGCCGTGGACTCGTCGAGTTGCGCGGCTTCGGTCATGCCTGTCGGGCTCGGTCGCGGGACGCGTGGGAACTGCGTGAAGGTACCGGTAATGGCGGCAGGCGTCTATTGCCGCGTGCCGCCAGTTTCAGGTGTCGGGTTCCAGGTTTCGGGAATGGCCGTGCCGAAAACACGGGCATGGAACCGGCCCGCACCGGCATCCCGGAACCAACGTACTGGTGGCGACTGCCTAGGACGGGACCGGTTCGTCCAGCGCGTCCAGGTGTTCGCGGAATTCGTCGGCATCGCTGCAGGCGAGCATGGCGTCCACCTGTTCGCGCAGGGCCGCCACGTTGGACTGCATGATCAGCTGCTTGACCTCGAGAATGCTGGCCGGATGCATGGAGAATTCGGTCAGCCCCAGTCCCAGAAGCAGGCGCGTATAGCGCCGGTCGGAGGCCATCTCGCCACACATGGATACCGGAATCGGGGCCTGTTCCCCCGCCTCGATGGTCAGCTTGATCAGGCGCAGGACGGCCGGGTGCAGCGGGTCGTACAGATAGTTGATCTCGTCATCCACCCGGTCCATGGCCAGGGTGTACTGGATCAGGTCGTTGGTGCCCAGGGAAAAGAAGTCGGCATGCCGGGCCAGCAACGGCGCGGACAGGGCCGCGGCCGGCACCTCGATCATCGCCCCCACCGGCAGGGCGCTGTTGAAGGCATGCCCCTCCGCGCGCAACTGGTTCATGGTCTCGCCGATCAGATGGCGTGTCTGCTTGAGTTCCTGGGTGTTGGAAATCATCGGCAGCATCACCCGCACGTCGCCTTCGGCCGAGGCGCGCAGCAGGGCTCGCAGCTGGACCCGGAACATTTCCGTTTCCTTGAGGCATAGCCGGATCGCCCGCAGGCCCAGCGCCGGGTTGGTGGACTGGGCCGGGTCGCGCCCCTGGCCAAGGGTCTTGTCGGCGCCGAGGTCCAGCGTGCGGATGGTCACCGGACCGTCCACCGAGCGCAGTACCCGCCGGTAGGCGGCCAGTTGCTCCTCCTCGGTGGGCATGTCCTCGCGGTTCATGTACAGGAATTCGGTGCGGTACAGGCCGATACCGTCGGCGCCCACTTCGGCGGCGTCGGCGCTGTCGTCGGGCAGTTCCACGTTGGCGAGCAGGCGGATGGGCACGCCATCGGCGGTAACCGCCGGCTCGCCCTTGAGCTTGCCGAGCATGCGCCGGTAGCGCTGATCCCGTTTCTGGCGGTGGCGG
This sequence comes from Salinisphaeraceae bacterium, assembly GCA_040222795.1. Lineage (GTDB taxonomy): Bacteria > Pseudomonadota > Gammaproteobacteria > Nevskiales > Salinisphaeraceae > Spectribacter. Next base: position 31,112 of record JAVKCJ010000035.1, on the reverse strand, counting down.
TAGAACTCAATGGCCTCGGCATCCGGCGCGGCCAGGACGTGGCCCGCCTCGCCGTCCACCACCACGGTTTCGTCATCTAGCAGCAGGCGTCGTGCCGCGTGCATGCCCACGACTGCCGGAATGCGCAGGCTGCGCGCGAGAATCGCGCTGTGCGACAGCGGGCCGCCGTGCTCGGAAATGAAGGCGCCCACCCCCTGCTGATGCAGGATGATGATATCCGCCGGCGTCAGGTCGTCGGCGACGATTACCGGCGGTTCGCGATTGGCCTCGCGCCTCGCCTCGATGTGGCGCTCCTCCTTGAGCAGCACCCGCTGTAGCCGGGCGGTGACGTGCACCACGTCGTCGCGCCGGGTGCGCAGGTAGGCGTCGTCCATCTGATCGAACACGGATACCAGATGGTCCTGTTGCAGCTTCAGGGCCCACTCCGCATTGCAGTGATGCTCGCGGATCAGCTTGGCCACGGTGTCGGAGAGGGCGCTGTCCTCGAGCATCAGAAGATGAGTCTCGATGAACGCCGCGATTTCCGGCGGCGCGTTGCCCGGAATCTGGTCGCGGATGGTCTCGAGCTGTTCCCGGGTCCGGGCCAGGCCTTCCTCGAAGCGCTGGACTTCCGCGTCCAGCGCGTCCGCGGCGATTTCATACTCGGGAATATCGAGATCGGTGGCGTGGATGCGGTGCACGCGCCCGATGGCGATGCCGCGCGACACGCCGATGCCGGACAGCCACAGGCTCATGGCGTGGCCTGCATGGTCGGGAGGAATGACGTCGCCAGCATGGCTATTCGCCCTCGCCGAAGCGGTCGCGCACCAGTTCCTCCAGGGCATCCACGGCGGCCTTGGCGTCGGGGCCGTCGGCGCGCACCAGAATGCGGCTGCCGCGGGCAGCGGCCAGCATCATGATGCCCATGATCGACTTGCCCGAGACCTCGCGGCCGTCCTTGCTGACCTTGAGGTCGGCGTCGAAGCCGGCCGCGGTCTGCACGAACTTGGATGCCGCCCGGGCATGCAGGCCCAGACGATTGACGATGGACAGCTCGCGTTCAACCACGGGCGTTGTCTCCCCTGGTATCCCCGCAGGGCATGATGCCGTTGCGCCCGGCTTCCACCGCGCTTTCGATCATCCGACCCAGCTCGAGATCGGGGTAGTTGTAGATACGCACCAGCATCGGCAGGTTGACGCCGGCCACCACCCGTCGACCCGGTCCGGCCAGGCGGTTGGCGATGTTGCTCGGGGTGGAGCCGAAGGCGTCGGTGAGCAGCAGCAGTTCGCTGCAGTCGCCCAGCCGGACCATCGCGGCGGCGGCCTGTTCGGCCCGTTCATCCGGGTCGTCATGGCGGTGGACGGCCACCACCTCGGTGGCCAGGCTCAGGCCGCCGAGCATGCCGGTCACGGTGTCGACCAGCTGCTGGCCCAGTTGACCGTGAGTGATGAGCACGACACCGATCATGAGGGGTTGTCCCGTACCGGGATACCGACAGGCGTCATGGCAGCTCCGTGTGTTTGATCTGGGTGCGCGGGTAATGCTCGCGCAACCGTTCGTGAATCCGTTCCACCAGGTAGACGGACCGGTGCCGCCCTCCGGTGCAGCCGATGGCAACCGTGATATAGGCGCGGTTCTCGCGCTCGAACGCCGGCAGCCAGGCTTCGATGAAATCGGCGATATCGTCGCGCATCTTCACGGTCTCGTGCGACTTTTCCAGAAACTCGGCCACCGCCGGATCGCGTCCGGTGGCTTCGCGCAGCCCGTCCTGCCAGTGGGGGTTGGGCAGGCAGCGCACGTCGAAAACAAAGTCCACCGCGTCCGGCACCCCGTACTTGAAGCCGAATGACTGCAGCAGGATCGACAGCCCGCCGTCGCTGGCGGCTTCCACGCGGGTGCGGATGAGTTCGCGCAGCTGATGGATGTTGGTGCGGCTGGTATCGATGGTCAGATCGGCCTGATCGGCAATCGGCCGCATCAGCTCGCGGTCGGCGCGCACTGCCTCCACCAGCGGGGTCTCCGCGTCGGTAAGCGGATGCTTGCGGCGGGTTTCTCCGTAGCGGCGCAGGATCACCTCATCGTCGGCTTCCAGGTACAGCACCTGCACGTCGAGCCCGCCCGCGCGCAGCGTAGCCACGCCCTCGGGGAAGGCGGCAATCTGGCGTGACCGGGCCCGGGCGTCGACGCCCACGGCCAGCCGCTCGATATCGAGCTCCTCGCGCCGCAGGCTGTCGGCGGTGACGTCGCGCAGCAGCGTGATGGGCAGGTTGTCGATGCAGTAATAGCCCAGGTCCTCGAGCATGCCCAGAGCCACCGACTTGCCCGATCCGGCCAGTCCGCTGACGATCACCAGCCGCATCAGGCCGCGCCGCCCTGCATGTGCGCGGCCTGCCGCGCAGCGAAGATTTCGTCGCTGCGATGGCCCTGCTGGCGCAGCAGGTGATCACGGCAGGCGGCCTCTACCAGCACCGCCAGGTTGTGGCCGGGGGCCACCGGCAGCGTGATCTCGGGGATCGCCACTTCCAGGATGTCGCGTTCCCGGCGGCTGCCCGAGAGCCGATCGGTGACGGGCAGGTCGGGGTCGTCCGGCCGCAGTAGGTTGATGATCAGCCCCAGCTGCTTGCGCCGCTTGATCGCGGCTTCGCCGAACATGGCCCGGATGTTCAGCACGCCCAGGCCGCGGACTTCGAGAAAGTCCTGCAGCACCGGCGGACAGCCGCCGTTGAGATCGTCCGGGCCCAGCAACGCGAATTCGGGGGCATCGTCGGCCACCAGCCGATGGCCGCGGGTGATCAGCTCCAGCGCGAGTTCGCTCTTGCCCACGGCCGGCCGGCCGGTAAGCAGCAAGCCGATGCTGAGAATCTCCAGGAATACCCCATGCACCGTGGTGCGTCGGGCCAGCGCCGAACTCAGGTAATGGCGCATCCGGTAACTGACCTTGTGCGCCGGGGTGTCCGTGGCCAGCAGGGCGATGCCGGCGCCCTGCAGCGCCCGGGCGTGGGGGTCTTCCAGGCTCATGCCGTCGGCGATCACGATCATCGCGGTGTCGCCGGTGCGCACGCGATCGATGATGTGGTCGCGCAGTGCCGGCGAGGCCTGACGCAGATAGGTGGCTTCCGCCGCGCCGATGATTTGTACCCGCGGCGGATGGATGAAGTTCAGATAACCGACCTTGGGCACGGTCTCGCCGCCGGCAGGTTGATCTAGGCGGTTGTCGCCGCCGGTGGGCGCCCCGTGCCAGCGCAATGCCAGGGCGGGGGCCAGCGCATCGACCACGGTCCGGACGGTGACGGCGTGGCTGTCCATCACCGGTGGCGTCAGCCGGCCTGGGCCATCGGGTCGCGTTCGATCAGGATCTCGTGCAGCGCCTGGTCGGTGTCGGCGGCGCGCATGGCGCGCAGGGTGTCTTCCTCGGTGAACAGTTCCGCCAGCCCGCGCAGGATGTTGAGGTGCACATCGGTGGAATCCTGCGGGACCAGCAGGCCGAACAGGATGTCCACTGGCTTGCCGTCGGGCGCCTCGAAGTCCACCCCCTCGGGCAGGCGGATCATGGCGCCGACGCATTCGTCCAGGCCCTTGAGACGGCCGTGCGGGATGGCCACGCCGTCGCCCAGTGCGGTGCTGCCCAGCTTTTCCCGGGCCACCAGGGCGGTGAATATCTCGGTTGCCGAAAGGTAGGGCGTGCCCTCCGCCAGAATCTCGGAAAGACGCTCCAGCGAACGTTTCTTGCTCTGCGCGTCGTCGATCACGCGGATTCGTTCGGCGGCAATGATGTCGGCTAGGTTCATGTCGCAACCCGTGGTGGCAAATGGAAAGCCCGCGGCGCGCCGTTGCCGGCATCGCCGCGGGCCGGGGTCATGTCAAACCGCGCCAGTCTGCAGGCGCTGTGCTTCGCGATTGTGATGATCGGTGATCTTTTCCTTGAACTTCCGGGTCTGGCGGTCGAGCTTGTCGGCCATCAGGTCGATCGCCGCATACATATCGTTTTCGGTGGCTTCGGCGTGCAACGTGGTGCCGGACAGCTTCAGCGTGGCCTCGGCCTTGTGGCGTTCCTTTTCCACTTCCAGAACGACTTCGGCCTCGATCACGTGATCGAAATGTCGTTCCACGCGCGCCAGCTTGGCGTTGACATAATCGCGCAGCGCGTCGGTCAGGTCCATGTGATGCCCAGAGATATTCAGGTTCATGGTGCACTCCTTGGTGACTTGCGGCTTGCGAGGCCGCGGAAAACCGTTCCCGGTCGCCGCTCCATGGCTGTTTTCAACCGGGATACGCAGGCAGACGGCTTTGGGCCGGCCGGGGCCGGCGGGGATCGGCGTGGCGCGTGCCTCAGGCATGCTGGCGCCGACGCTGATGGGAAGGCGGGATGGACATGGCTTCACGGTACTTGGCAACGGTGCGCCGGGCTACCTGGATGCCTTCGTCGAGCAGCAGATCGGCCAGCCGGCTGTCGGACAGCGGCTTGCCATGCGTTTCTCCGGCCACCAGCCGGCGGATCATGGCCTGGATGGCGGTGGCCGAGCAGGTGCCGCCATCGGTAGTGGCGACATGGCTGGAGAAGAAATACTTCAGCTCGAATAGTCCGCGCGGTGTCTGCATGTACTTGTGCGCCGTGGCACGGGAGACCGTGGATTCGTGAATGTCCAGCGCGTCCGCGACGTCGCGCAGTACCAGCGGCTTCATCGCTTCCTCGCCATATTCCAGAAAAGCGCGCTGGGCTTCAACTATGCACTGGGCCACCCGCAACAGGGTCTCATTGCGGCTGCGCAGACTGTTGAGAAAGAAGCGGGCTTCCTGCAGATGCTCCTTCAGCGTGGTCTGGTCGGCGCTCTTGTCGGCGCGCTTGACCATGGCCATGTACTGCGGATTGATGCGCAGCCGTGGCGCGATATCGGGGTTGAGCTGTACCTGCCAGCGCCCCTCACGCCGCACCACGAATACCTCCGGCACGATGTACTGGGCCTCCTGGCCGCCGTAGGCCTCGCCCGGATGCGGCTGCAGGGTCTGGATCAGCGCCATGCCGGTGGCCAGTTGATCGGCGTCGTCGATGCCGCTCAGTCGTGCCAGGGCGGTATGATCCCGGGCGCCGAGGGCCTCAAGGCCGTCGTTTTCGATAATCGCTCGCGCCGCGGCCAGTCCGGGGGCATCCGGTTCCGCCTGGTCGAGCTGGATCAGCAGGCATTCCTGCAGCGAGCGGGCGGCCACGCCGGGCGGATCGAAGGCCTGGATGGTGGTCAGCACAGCGGTCAGCCGGGTTTCGTCGGCGCCGGTATCGGCGATCAGGCGTTCGGCCAGCTCCGGCCAGTCCTGCAGATAGCCGTGGTTGTCGACGGCATCGATGATGTAGGCCGCGGCCAGGGCGTCGCTGTCGCCGAAGCCGGCCAGCTCGGCCTGCCAGGTCAGATGTTCGTGCAGGTCCGGCGGGGTATGAAGGTTGGCCTGACGGTATTCCCACAGGGCCTCGTCCTCGGCGCTGGCCTGGCGGGCGGGGGCGGACTGGTAGATGTCATCCCAGTCGGCGTCCACCGGCAGATTCTCGGGAATGTCCTCCGCGGCGGGGCGGTTCTCCTCGGCCTGGTCGGCGGGTTCGGCCGGGGTTTCCTCCGGTTCCTCGGTCTCGAGCATGACGTTGGAGTCCAGGGCCTGCTGGATTTCCATGCTCAGATCGAGCGTGGACAGCTGCAGCATGCGGATGGCCTGCTGCAGCGCCGGGGTCATGGTTAGCGATTGCCCGAGCTTGAGTGAAACCGACTGCTTGAGGCTCATAACCGGAATTCGTCCCCCAGATACACACGCCGCACCTGCTCGTTGGCCAGTACTGTATCGGCGTCGCCAGCGGCGATGACTTCGCCGTCGCTCATGATGTAGGCGCGGTCGCAGATGCCCAGTGTCTCGCGCACGTTGTGATCGGTGATCAGGATACCGATTCCCCGTGCCTGCAGGTGGCGCACGATCGCCCGAATATCGCCGATGGAGATCGGGTCGATGCCGGCAAATGGTTCGTCCAGCAGCATGAACGCGGGTTCGGCGGCCAGCGCTCGGGCAATCTCAACCCGGCGGCGTTCGCCCCCGGACAGGGACAGGCCGATGGCGTCGCGGATGTGGCCGATGCTGAGTTCCTCCAGCAGGTTGTCCAGCCGCGCCCGGCGGCCGGTCCGGCCCAGATCCCGGCGCGTCTCCAGGATTGCCATGATGTTATCGGCCACCGACAGCTTGCGGAATATGGAGGCCTCCTGGGGCAGGTAGCCGACCCCGGCGCGTGCGCGGACATGCATCGGCGCCCGGGTGAGGTCCTCGTCGCCCAGCCGGATGCGCCCGGTATCGGCGTTAATCAGGCCCACGATCATGTAGAACGAGGTGGTCTTGCCGGCGCCATTGGGGCCGAGCAGCCCCACGACCTCGCCGCTGGCGACCTGCAGCGACACGTCCCGCACCACCGGCCGGCCGCGGAAGCGCTTGCTCAGCCGCTCGGCTTCGAGCCGGCGGGCCTCAGCCACCATCGGGGGTGTCAGTGCCGTCCGCGTCGTCGGCGGTTGGCTCGCTCGTGTCTTCGCCTTCGACGCCGGCGCCGGCGGCCGTTTCCGGCTGGATGGTGATGCGTACGCGTTCGTCGTCGCCGCGCATGGCCTCGGTGCGGCCGCCGTCCAGGAAGTGGCGGATGCGGTCACCGCGTACCGCGTCACCATCGCGGTTGAGCACCGCGTTGCCGTTGAGTTCGAGCACCGCCTCGGCGGCGCGATAGGTCAGGCGGTTGGCGCGGCCGGTGATGGCGGCGCCGTCCTCGTCATCGTCGGGGTCGCGCCGGATCTGCACCGGCTCGCCCTCGAGTTCCGCCCGGATTTCGCCGTCGTCGCTGCGGCTGACGGTCAGACGACTGCCGGACAGGCGCAGCGGACCACGGGTGAGCACCACGTTGCCGGTATAGGTGCTAACGCCGGTCTTCTGCGATACCTCGGCGCGATCGGCCTCGATATCGATCGGGAACCCCTGGGCGCACACGGTCGGGCTCACCAGCGCCAGTAGCAGGGGCGCCAGCCAGCGGGCCGCGCGGCGGAGTTCAGGGTTGATAACGAACTTCCACATCGTTCCGCAATGTCAGACTTTCCTCGCCGAAGCGCAAGCGCATGCCCCTGGCACTGACCCGCTGGCCGGGCGCGTTACCCACGATGGCGGCATCCGTTTCGGCCTGTTCCTGCTCGGCGCGAATCCACAGCCACGGCGTGGTGATGGTCCAGTCGCGGCGGCCCGCGCCGTTGTAATCCGCGGTGACGTCACCGCTCAGGCGCACGTCACGGCTGCCCGCCGGGATGTGCCCCTCGTCGGCCGCCAGGGTCCAGGCCCGGTCGACATCGCGGGGGTAGTCCACCCGGATGTCGGTCAGCCGGGCGGATTCGTCGGGGAAATGCAGCGACGAGGCCGCCCGGATTCGATAAGCCGGATCGCCCGCGGTATTGAACTGACGGACCTGGGCGTCGAGCAGATAATAGTTGCTGCCCTCGGGGGTCGTGGTCACCGGCGCATCCGGGGCCTGTGATCCGCCCCGGGTCAGCAGCAGAATTACCGCCGCGGCGGCCAGCGCCGCGATCAGTACCAGCGGGCGCACCGGCTAGCCCTCGCGGGCCGCGACCAGCAGGTCGCAGGCTTCGCGGACGGCGCCGTGGCCGCCGGCCGCGCGGCTGATCCAGTCGGCTGCGGCGCGCACCTCGGGCACGGCGTCGGCCACCGCCAGCGCCACGCCGGCCTGCTCCATCAGCGGCAGGTCGGGGAGGTCGTCTCCCATCACCACGGCCCGGGCGGGGTCGATACCCCGTTCCTCGAGCAGGCCCTGGAAGGCGGCGAGCTTGTCGTCGCAATCGAGGGTGATGTACTGCAGGCCCAACTCCAGCAGGCGGTCCTCCACCGCCCGCGAGGGCCGGCCGCTGATCACCGCCGGGGTAATGCCGGCCGCCTGCAGACGTTTCAGGCCCAGCCCGTCGCGCACGTGCATGGTCTTGAGCTCCATGCCGTCGGGCCCCAGCCACAGGCGGCCGTCGGTGAGCACGCCGTCGACATCGAACACGGCCAGTTCCACCGCAGCCGCCCGGGTCTGCCAATCGCTCATAACACCCTCGCCAGTAGCAGATCGCGCATGTTCAGCGCCCCGATCGGGCGCCGCTCGTCATCCACGACCAGCAGGCCGTTGATCTGTTCGGTTTCCATCATCCGCAGGGCCTCGGCGGCCAGCATGTCGGCCGGGGCGGTGCGCGGGTCCGGCGTCATCACCGCGCGGATGGGAGTGGTGCGCACGTCGACATCGGCATCCAGCGCCCGGCGCAGATCGCCGTCGGTGAACAGGCCGGCCAGCCGGCCGTCGGCATCGGTCACCGCGGTCATGCCCAGGCGCTTGCGGGTCATTTCCAGCAGGGCCTCGCGCAGCGGCGTGGTGTCGTTAACGGCCGGCACATCGGCACCCTGGTGCATCACATCCGCCAGCCGCACCAGCAGTCGCTTGCCCAGCGACCCGCCGGGATGCGAGCGCGCGAAATCCTCAGCGGTGAACTCGCGCGCCTCGAGCAGGGCGATGGCCAGTGCATCGCCCATGGCCAGCGCCGCGGTGGTGGACGAACTCGGGGCCAGATCCAGCGGGCAGGCCTCCAGCGCCACCGCCACGTCGATATGTACGTCCGCGCGCACCGCCAGCGTGGAGCCGGGCTTGCCGGTCATCGCCACCAGCGGCACGCCCAGGCGCTTGATCAGCGGCAGGATGGTCAGGACTTCGGCGGTTTCCCCGGAGTTCGACAGGGCCAGCACCACGTCGGTGCCGGTGACCATGCCCAGGTCGCCGTGGCTGGCCTCGCCGGGATGCACGAAGAAGGCGGGGGTGCCGGTGGAGGCCAGGGTGGCGGCGATCTTGCCGCCGATGTGGCCGGATTTGCCCATGCCGGTGACGATCACGCGACCGCGGCATTCGTAGAACAGCCGGCAGGCGGCGGCGAAGTGCTCGTCGATGCGCTCGCGCAGTGCGGTGACGGCATCGGCTTCAATGTCGATCACCCGGCGCCCCATGGCAATGAGCTGGTCGCTGTTCCTCATGGCTTCATTATCCAGCGCCGCCGCGCTCATTGGAAACGCTGCATGAACAGCAGCACGCCGTAACCCGCGAAGCCGGCCAGCAACAGCAGCCCGCCGCCGCGGCCGATGCGGTTCGCGCCGAAGCGGGATAGCAGATACACGGCCAAAATCGCGGCCAGCATGGCCGGCATGTCCCGCACCAGCGCGCCGGCCGGAATGAACCCGGGCGCCAGCAGCGCGGGGAAGGGCAGGACCGCGAGAATGTTGAACAGGTTGGAGCCCAGCACGTTGCCGATCACCAGGTCCGGTTGATTCTGGCGCACGGCCGAGATGGCCGTCGCCAGTTCCGGCAGTGAGGTGCCCACCGCCACGACGGTTAATCCGATCACCAGTTCGCTGACCCCGATCGCGGCGGCGATGTTGCCCGCACCCCATACCAGCGCCTGGGAACTGGCCGGCAGCAGCGCCAGACCCAGCAGCAGCCACAGCACGGCCGCGCCTGGGGACATGCTTTCCGCAGGGTTGGATGCCAGATCCGGGGCCAGCGGATCGGATTCGCCGCGCCGGCCCAGCATCACCAGAAAGCCGAGGAAGCCCGCCAGCCCGATCAGCAGGATGATGCCGTCAATGGCCGAGAGCTGGTTGTCCAGCGCCAGTCCCACCGTGAGCACGCTGATGCCGATCACCAGCGGCATTTCGCGCCGCACCAGCATGGGCTGTACCACCAGCGGTGTGATTACCGCCGCGCTGCCAAGGACCAGCGTCATGTTGGCCACGTTGGAGCCGATCACGTTGCCGATGGCAATGCCCTCGCGCCCCTGGATCGAGGCGATCACCGACACCACCATTTCCGGCGCCGAGGTGCCGAAGCCGACCACCGTCAGCCCGACCAGCAGCGGCGGGACGCCCAGCAGGCGCGCGGTGGTGGCGGCCGCATTGATGAAGCGATCGGCGGACAGGGCGAGGACGGCCAGGCCGCCGGCAACGGCCAGGAAATCGACCAGCATCATTCGGGAAGGATCCTTGGCGCTTGGCGCGAAAACGCGGATGATAACGCAGGGTCCCCGGCAGCCTGGCCGGCTGCGGCCGCTTGACCCCGGGGCGTATACTGTGCCGCCCGTCCGAGCAGCGCCAACCGCATGACCCAGCCCGCCGTTTCCATCCGCGACATTCACAAGCGATTCGGCGATTTCGAGGCGCTCAAGGGCGTGTCGTTCGATATACAGCGGGGGGAATTCTTCGGCCTGCTGGGCCCGAACGGCGCCGGCAAGTCCACCCTGATCAGCATCATCGCGGGCCTGTGCCGCGTCACCAGCGGCAACATCGCGGTGCTCGGCCATGACGTGGTCAGCGATTACCGTGCGGCCCGCCGCAAGCTCGGGGTGGTGCCCCAGGAGCTGGTCTACGACCCGTTTTTCCCGGTGGAGGATCTGCTGCGCCTGCAGGCCGGCTATTACGGTTGCGGCCGGGACTACTGGCCGTGGATCGACGAACTGCTCGAGGCGCTGGAGCTGGACGACAAGCGTGATGCCAGCATGCGCCAGCTGTCCGGCGGCATGAAGCGCCGGGTGCTGATCGCCCAGGCGCTGGTACACAAACCCGACGTGGTGATTCTGGACGAGCCCACGGCCGGGGTGGATGTGGAGCTGCGGCGCACCCTGTGGCGGTTCACCCGCCGGCTGTACGAGGACGGCCACACCATCGTGCTCACCACGCACTACCTCGAGGAAGCCGAAGAGTTGTGCGACCGCATCGCCATCCTGAATCACGGAGAACTGCGGGTGCTGGAGGACAAACGGGCGTTGCTGGACCGGCATCCGTTCCGCTTTCTCAAGCTGCGTCTGGAAGGCCGGGGGCGGTTGCCCGAAGACGTCCGGGCGCTGGCCGAGAACATCAACGGCAAGGAAATCGAACTGCGGCTGGAACAGGGGCGCCACAACATCTCCGACGTGATCGAATCGATTCGCGCCGCCGGTTTCCGGGTGCAGGACGTGCGTACCCGCGAACCCTCGCTGGAGGACATCTTCGTCGAGCTCACGGCAGGCCAGGAGATGCCGGCATGAACTGGTTTGGTTGCTACACCCTGTTCAAGAAGGAAATCCGTCGCTTCCGGAGCGTGATCGGTCAGACCGTGGCCGCGCCGGTCATCACCGCTATGCTCTATCTGCTGGTATTCCGGCAGGTGCTCGAGGATCGGGTGCAGGTTTATGACGGCGTCGCCTATACCGCGTTCCTGATTCCCGGCTTGATCATGATGAGCATTATCCAGAATGCCTTCGCCAACACCTCGTCATCCATTACCCAGTCCAAGGTGATGGGGAACCTCGTGTTTGTGCTGATGACGCCGTTGTCGGCATTCGAGCTCTACATGGCCTATATCGGTGCCGCGCTGGTGCGGGCGACGCTGGTGGCGGGTGGGCTCTTCCTGATGGCCCAGTTCTTCGTGCGCACGCCCCTGGCCCATCCCATGATGGTGCTGGCGATGCTGTTCCTGGCCGGTGGCACACTGGCGGTGCTGGGGCTGATTGCCGGCATTCTGGCCGACAAGTTCGAGCATCTGGCGGCGTTTCAGAATTTCTTCATCATGCCGCTGTCGTTCCTGTCCGGCGTGTTCTATTCGATTCACTCGCTGCCGGATTTCTGGCGGGCGGCATCGCACTACAACCCGTTCTTCTACATGATCGACGGCTTCCGCTACGGCTTTTTCGGCGTCGGCGACGTCGGGCCGTGGCACGCGCTGGCGGTGGTGGCGGTGTTCTTCGTGGCGGTGTCCGGGCTGGCAATCGGCATGCTGGCGCGGGGCACGCGTATCCGCAGCTGATCGTGGGGATTGACGGGAGCGTCCGATGGCGGGCGTGATAAACTTCGCGACCCGCAATTATCGACTTTCCAGCCCCGGAATCAGGCCTTTCGCGCATGGTGACACCCGAGCAAATCAAGTCGCTGATCGAAGCCGGTCTGCCCGACGCCACGGTGGAAGTGGTGGGCGACGATGGCACCCATTTCGCCGCCCGTGTGGTATCCCCGAGTTTTGCCGGCCAGGGCAAACTTGCCCAGCACCGGATGGTTTACGCCACCCTCGGCGAGCGCATGGGCGAGGAAATCCATGCGCTGTCGCTGAGCACGTTGACCCCGGATCAGGCCGGCGGCCGCTGATGGACCTGTTGCGCATAGCGGGCGGGCGGCCGCTCGAGGGCGAGGTTCGCGCTTCCGGTGCGAAGAACGCCACGCTGCCCATCATGTCGGCCGCGCTGCTGATCGACGAGCCGCTGATCGTGGAAAACGTGCCGCATCTGGAGGACGTGACCACCACCAACATGCTGCTGGCGCAGATGGGGGTGAGCGTGACCATCGGCGACCATATGGTGGTAGAGGCCGATGCATCCACCATTACCTCGAAGGTGGCGCCCTACGAACTGGTCAAGACCATGCGCGCCTCGATCCTGGTGCTTGGTCCGCTGCTGGCCCGCCACGGCGAAGCGGAAGTATCCCTGCCGGGCGGCTGTGCCATTGGCGCGCGTCCGGTGGACATCCATCTGCGCGGGCTTACCGCGATGGGGGCCGAGATTACGGTCGAGGCCGGCTATATCCGCGCCCGGGCCGGTCGGCTGAAGGGTGCCCGCATCGCCATGGACACGGTCACCGTCACCGGGACCGAGAATCTGATGATGGCCGCCACCCTTGCCGAGGGCACCACGGTGCTGGAAAACGCCGCCCGCGAACCGGAGGTAGTGGATCTGGCCGACTGCCTCAACGCCATGGGTGCGCGCGTATGCGGGGCCGGTTCGCCGGTCATTACCATCGAAGGCGTGCGCACGCTGCACGGCGCCCGTTACCGGGTGCTGCCGGACCGCATCGAGACCGGCACTTTCCTGGTGGCGGGCGCGGCCACGCGCGGCCGGGTGCGGGTCAACAACACCGATCCTGCCCTGGTCGAGGCGGTCACCCTCAAGCTGGAAGAGGCCGGCGGTCGCATTACCACCGGGTCCGACTGGGTGGCGGTGGACATGGAGGGCCGGCGGCCCCGGTCCGTGAATCTGCGGACGTCGCCGTACCCGGGCTTTCCGACCGACATGCAGGCCCAGTTCTGTACTCTCAATGCGGTTGCCGAGGGCGTGGGCACGATTACTGAAACCGTGTTCGAGAACCGCTTCATGCACGTGTCGGAACTCCAGCGCATGGGGGCCGACATCCGCCAGGAAGGCAATACCGTGATCGTGCGCGGCCAGGCCGAATTGACCGGCGCCCCGGTGATGGCCACCGACCTGCGGGCCTCGGCTTCGCTGGTGCTGGCCGGGCTGGTGGCGGATGGGGCCACCGAGGTCCGCCGCATCTACCACATCGACCGTGGCTACGAATGCATCGAGGAAAAGCTGGCCCAGCTCGGCGCCCGCATCCAGCGGCTGCCGGACCGCGCGCCGATGGAGGCGGTCTCGTGAGCGGCCTGACTCTGGCGCTGTCCAAGGGACGGATTCTGGAGGATACGCTGCCCATGCTGTCCGCGGCCGGCGTCACGCCGGAGGAGGATCCGCTGACCAGCCGCAAGCTGGTCTTCGCCACCAACGATCCCGGGCTGCGGCTGCTGGTTATCCGGGCCTCGGACGTGCCGACCTTTGTCGCCTACGGGGCCGCGGACGTCGGAGTGGCCGGCAAGGACGTGCTGGTCGAACATGGCGGCCGTGATCTGTATGAGCCGCTCGATCTGGGCATCGCCCGCTGCCGGATGATGGTGGCGGGCCTGCCCGGGGCGCTGGACGGGCCCGCGTCGCGCCCGCTGCGCGTGGCGACCAAATATGTGGAAACTGCCCGGGCGCACTTCGCTCGCGTGGGGCGTCAGGTGGAGATCATCAAGCTCTACGGCTCGATGGAGCTGGCGCCGATCGTGGGTCTGGCCGATGTCATCGTGGACCTGGTAGACACCGGCAACACGCTGCGGGCCAACGGGCTCGAGGCCTTTACCGAGATCGATACCATCAGTTCACGACTGGTGGTGAACAAGGCCTCCATGAAGATGAAGCACGCGGCGATACAGCGCCTGCTGGAAACGTTCGCGACGGCAACCGGAGGCGGTCATGCGTCGGCTGTCTAGTTCGCAGCCCGGTTTCGACGCCGAGTTCGCCGCGTTCATCCGTCGCGAGGACGGGCGCGAGACTGAGGTTGCCGACCGGGTTGGCCGGATCATCCGCGATGTCCGCACCCGGGGTGATGCTGCGCTGCTGGCTTTCAGCCGCGAGCTCGACGGCGTGCAGGCCGACTCGATGGCCGGGTTGGAAATCAGCCGTGAGCAACTAGAGAGGGCACTGCTGGACATCCCCGGGCGGGAGCGCGACGCGCTGCGCCACGCCGCTGATCGCCTGCGCGATTACGCCGAGTGCCAGCGCATCGACGCCTGGCAGTTCGAGGACGACGACGGCAACACCCTGGGTCAGCTGGTACGGCCGCTGGAACGGGTGGGCGTCTACGCCCCGGGCGGCAAGGCAGCCTACCCCTCGACCGTGCTGATGAACGCGATCCCGGCGCAGGTGGCGGGGGTGGGCGAAATCATTCTGGTATCGCCCCAGCGGGCGGGCGAAACCAATCCGCTGGTGCTGGCCGCGGCGGCGCTGGCCGGGGTGGATCGCATGTTCACCATCGGCGGCGCCCAGGCAGTGGCCGCACTTGCCTACGGTACCGAGACGGTGCCGGCGGTGGACAAGATCGTCGGCCCCGGCAATGCCTATGTAGCCGCAGCCAAGCGGGAAGTCTTCGGGCAGGTGGGCATCGACATGATCGCCGGCCCCTCGGAAGTGCTGATTCTTACCGATGGTAGCGGCAATCCCGAATGGGCGGCACTGGACATGTTCGCCCAGGCCGAGCACGACGAGGAGGCCCGGGCGATCGTGATCAGCCCGGATGCCGATTACCTGGATGCCGTGGCCGCCGCGGTGGAACGACGGCTGGACGACCAGCCGCGGGCGGCGATCATCCGGGCGTCGCTGGCCGCCCACGGTGCGCTGATCCACACCCGCGACCTAGACGAAGCCGTCGATCTGAGCAACCGCATCGCGCCCGAGCATCTGGAGTTGGCGCTGGACCGGCCGGACGTGATCATCGACGATATCCGCCATGCCGGCGCGGTGTTCATGGGGCACCATTCGCCGGAAGCGTTCGGTGACTACTGCGCCGGGCCCAACCATGTGCTGCCCACCGGCCGCACGGCCCGCTTCTCGTCCCCGCTGGGGGTGTATGACTTCCAGAAGCGGTTGTCCGTGATCCAGGCCTCGCCCGCCGGTGCGGCCCGGCTGGCCCCGATTGCCGCGACGCTGGCGCGTGGCGAAGGGCTGGAGGCCCATGCACAATCGGCCGAGGCCCGGGCGGGCGGCAGCGATGCCTGAAATACGCCGCCCGGGTTGCCGCCGGTTACCCGTTACCGACGCGCGATGAACCGGCCCGACGACTGGCTGCGCCCGGAACTGCGCGGGCTGCAGGCCTACCAGGTGGCCGAGGCCGACGGCCTGATCAAGCTCGACGCGATGGAGAACCCCTTCGATCTGCCGGCCGAGGTGGCCGGGCAGTGGGGCGAGGCGCTGAGTGGCCTGCCGGTCAATCGCTACCCCGATGCCGCGGCGCGCGAGGTCAAGCAGGCGCTGCGGCAGGCGATGGGCATACCCGCGTCGGCATCGCTGATGCTGGGCAACGGCTCCGATGAAATCCTGCAGATCCTGATGCTGGCGGTGGCTGCGCCCGACGCTTGTCTGGTGACCCCGGCTCCGGGTTTCGCCATGTTCGGCCTGATCGCGCGCACCGTGGGGCTGCGCTGCGTGTCGGTACCGCTGGCTGATGATTTTTCGCTGGACGCCGACGCCATGGTTGCGGCCATCGAGCGCGAGCAGCCGGCGCTGGTGATCGTGGCCCAGCCCAACAACCCGACCGGCAATGCGTTTGATGCCGCGGCGCTGCGCCGGGTCGTGGAGACCGCGCCCGGCGCCATGGTGATCGACGAGGCCTATTTTCCGTTCGCGGACGATGATTGCCTCGCGTGGCTGGACGATTACCCGCAGCTGCTGATCATGCGCACGGTGTCCAAACTCGGGCTGGCCGGGCTGCGGTTGGGGCTGCTGGTCGGTGCCCCGGCCTGGATCGAGGCGCTGGAACCCCTTCGCCTGCCCTATAACGTGAATACACTGACCCAGGCTGCCGCAGCCCTGGCACTTGCGCACTATCCCGAGTTCCAGGCGCAGGCCGAGGCGATCCGCAAGGAGCGGCCGCGCCTGGCGTCGGCGCTCGCAGCGGTGCCGGGCGTCGAGGTGTTGCCCAGTCAGGCCAACTTTCTGCTGATGCGGGTGCCGCCGGGTCGGGCGCCGGCCTGGCACGCGGCGCTGCGCGAGCAGGGTGTACTGATCAAGAATCTTCACGGCAGCCATCCGCGGGTGGCGGATTGTCTGCGGGCAACAGTGGGAACGCCGGCGGAAAACGACGCCCTGATTCGGGCGCTGGAGGTGGTTGCTGCCGCCGATCGCGGCTGACCGCTGTGGTATACTAAGTCACCGCAGCAGTGGGCGATCCCGACCGTTTCGTGCCGTCATCGGCGCGCGGTATTACGCCTCGCAGCCGCATCCCTTGAGCGTATCGTCAGAGGACAGGTCTCATGAGCAACGAGGGGGTCGATGTCGGCAAGCGCCGATTCTTGACCACTGCCACCTCGGCCGTTGGTGGTGTGGGCGCCGCATTCGTGGCCGTTCCGTTTATCAGTTCCTGGCAGCCCAGCGCGCGAGCGCGGGCGGCGGGGGCGCCGGTGGAAGTGAATGTCGGCGAACTCGAACCGGGTGCACGGCTGACCGTAGTGTGGCGGGGCAAGCCGGTGTGGATCGTTCGGCGTACCGACGAGATGCTGGCATCGCTGGAGCCGGTATCCGGCGAGTTGCGCGATCCCGACAGTGAAAAGCCCCAGCAGCCGTCCTACTGCCAGAACGCCCAGCGCTCGATCAAGCCGGAGTATCTGGTGATGGTCGGCCTGTGCACGCATCTGGGCTGCCTGCCGGACTATCGCCCGGACAATGCCCAGGGGCAGCTCGACTATCCGGGCTTCTTCTGCGCCTGCCACGGCTCGGCCTATGACATTGCCGGACGCGTGTATCGGGGTGTGCCGGCGCCGCTGAACATGCAGGTGCCGCCCCATCGCTATGCCGAGGACAGCGTGATCGTGGTGGGTGAAGATCCCGACAGCGAGACGGAGGCGGCGTAATGAGTCTGATGACCTGGATCGACGAGCGCTTCCCGGCCTCGCAACTGTGGCGCGAGCACATCTCCGAGTACTACGCGCCCAAGAATTTCAACTTCTGGTACTACTTCGGCTCGCTGGCCATGCTGGTGCTGGTGAACCAGCTGCTCACCGGCATCTGGCTGACGATGTTCTACACCCCGTCGGCGGCGGAAGCCTTCGCGTCAGTGGAATACATCATGCGCGACGTGGAGTGGGGCTGGCTGATTCGCTACATGCACTCCACCGGCGCCTCGTTCTTCTTCATCGTGGTGTACCTGCACATGATGCGGGCGCTGCTCTACGGTTCCTACCAGAAGCCGCGCGAGCTGATCTGGATATTCGGCTGCCTGATCTTCCTGGTGCTGATGGCCGAAGCCTTCATGGGCTACGTGCTGCCCTGGGGCAACATGTCCTACTGGGGCGCGCAGGTGATCATTTCCCTGTTTGGCGCCATTCCGGTGATCGGCGATACGCTGGTGACCTGGGTCAAGGGCGATTTCGTCCTGGGTGACGCTACCCTCAACCGCTTCTTCGCTCTGCATGTGGTCGCGCTGCCGATCGTGCTGCTGGGTCTGGTGGTCGCCCATATCATGGCGCTGCACCACGTGGGGTCGAACAACCCCGATGGCGTGGACATCAAGAAGAACAAGGATGAGCGCGGCATTCCCAAGGACGGCATCCCCTTCCACCCGTACTACACGGTCAAGGATCTGTTCGGCGTCGGGGTGTTCCTGATGCTGTTCGCGGGCGTGATCTTCTTCGTGCCAACGTTCGGGGGCCTGTTCCTGGAGCCGCCGAACTTCACGCCGGCCGACCCGCTGGCCACCCCGGATCACATCGCGCCGGTGTGGTACTTCACGCCGTTCTACTCGATCCTGCGGGCGATCACGTTCGACATGCTGTGGGTGCCGGCCAAGCTGTGGGGCGTGATTCTGATGTTCGGCGCGGTGGCCATCCTGTTCTTCCTGCCGTGGCTGGATCGCAGCCCGGTCAAGTCGATTCGCTACAAGGGCCTGTTGTTCAAGGTGATCCTGGCGGTCTTCGTGGCCTCGTTCCTGCTGCTCGGCTATCTGGGTACGCAGCCGCCCGGCGGCTGGCGTGGTCCGGCGGCGCTGATCGGCACCATTCTGTACTTTGCATTCTTCCTGCTGATGCCCATCTACAGCAGGCTCGACAAGACCAAGCCGGTTCCGAAAAGGGTGACCCAATGATGCGGCGGGCGGTACTCATATTGTCGGCAGCGCTGATGGCGCCGGGTGTGTGGGCAGCCGGTGGCCATGCGGTGCCCTACGATTTCAGCCCGGACCTGGGCAACGAAGCCTCGCTGCAGCGTGGCGCCAGCCTGTTCATGAACTACTGTTCGGGCTGCCACTCGCTGCAGTATCTGCGCTATCAGCGGATGACCGATGACCTCGGCATTCCCGAGGAGATGGTGCAGGAAAACCTGATCTTCTCGGATGTGCCGAATCACGAGCGCATCCACACCGGGCTGTCGGCGAAGTCGTCGACATGGTTCGGCAAGGCGCCGCCGGATCTGACGCTGGTCGCTCGCTCGCGCGGGGCGGACTGGCTGTACAGCTTCCTGCGCACCTATTACATCGATGACAGCCGGCCGACCGGTGTCAACAACGTGGTGTTCTCGAACACCGCGATGCCCCACGTGCTGGCGCCCCTGCAGGGCTATCAGGCCGAGCCGGCTCACGATGATGGAAGCGGTGGCCACGGTGGCGCCCCCGAGTTCGAACTGGTTCAGGCCGGCAGCATGAGCGAGGACCAGTACGAACGGGCGGTTGCCGACATCACCAATTTCCTGGTGTACGCCGGCGAGCCCGCGAAGATGGTGCGTTACGGCATGGGCGTCAAGGTGATTCTCTTCCTGGCGGTTTTCACGCTCCTGGCATGGTTGCTCAAGCGTGAATTCTGGCGTGACGTGCATTGATCCGCCATCGCTGGATATCGGCAATGAAGTCTGAGGCGGTCGGCTCATGGTAAGCGCGGCCAGCCGGCGGTCCCTGATGACACTGTTCGCGGGCGCCGACTGTCCGCACAGTCATCGTATCCGGATGGTGATCGCCGAAAAGGGGATCGACAGCCTGGATACGGTCGAGGTCCGGCCGGGCGAGACCAGCGAAGACCTGATCGACCTCAATCCCTACAACACGGTGCCCACCCTGGTGGACCGTGATCTGGTGATGTACGACCCGCGCATCATCATGGAGTACCTCGACGAGCGCTTCCCCCATCCGCCGCTGATGCCGGTGGATCCGGTCATGCGGGCCCGCTACCGTCTGGCGATCTTCCGCATGGAACAGGACCTCTACGGTCTGATAGACGATCTGCACGGCACCCCGGCGCAGGTCCGTAAGGCCCGCACCCGGCTGCGCGAGATTCTCACCACTCTGGCCGCCGATTTCTCCGCCCGTCCCTTCATGGGCGAGGAGTTCTCATTGGTGGACTGCACCTTCGCGCCGATCCTGTGGCGGCTGGACCATTACGGCGTGGAACTGCCGCCCAAGCAGGGCAAGCGGCTCGGCGAATACGCCCGTCGCCTGTTCGGGCGCGCTGCCTTCCGGGCCAGCCTGACCGAGCAGGAAGCCGCCATGCGGGCGGGATGACGGGCCCCCGACGACACGCGTTACCATGGCCAATGTGACTTCCCGCCGCCCCTACCTGATCCGGGCCATCTATGACTGGGTGCTGGACAACGGCCTGACGCCGCATCTGCTGGTGGCGGCCGATGCTGTCGGCGTCGAGGTGCCGGGGGAGTTCGTCACCGAGGACAGCCGGATCACCATCAATGTCAGCCCCACCGCGGTGCGCAATCTCGAGCTGGGCAACGACTGGATTCACTTCTCGGCCCGCTTTTCCGGGCGGCCGTTCCAGGTGAATGTGCCCCCCGGCGCGGTACTGGCGCTCTACGCTCGCGAGAACGGCGAAGGCATGCTCTTCGGCGAGGCCGAGGACCCGCCCGAACCGCCACCGCCCGACACCGGCGGTGATGACGACAGCGACACCGGCGGCAAGCCGCGCGGCAGTCACCTCAAGGTGGTCAAGTAGCCGTCGGACTCAGGGCGTCCCGAACAGGACCTCGTCGATGGTGTCGCACAGGCAGTGGATGAACAGCAGGTGCACTTCCTGGATGCGGGCGGTGACGTCGGAGGCGGCGCGCAGCTCCATGTCCTCGGCGCCCAGCCGCGTGGCCATCGCCCCCCCGTCCCGGCCGGTCAGCGCCAGTACCCGCATCGACGCCGCGTGGGCGCTGTCAATGGCCGCCACCACGTTGGGCGAGTTGCCGCTGGTGCTGATTGCCAGCAGTACGTCACCGGGCTGGCCCAGGGCCTCCACCTGCCGGGAGAACAGCCGCTCGTAGCTGTAATCGTTGGCGATCGCGGTCAGCGTCGAGCTTTCCGTGGTCAGTGCCACCGCCGGCAGCGCCCGCCGTTCCCGCTCGAAACGGTTGATCAATTCCGAGGAGAAATGCTGGGCGTCGCCCGACGAGCCGCCGTTGCCGCAGGAAAGAATCTTGCGGCCGGCGGCCAGCTGGTGGGCCAGCATGGCGCCGGCGGCGCTGATCTGCGGCAGGGTGCGTGTCAGCGTCTCGCGCTTGGCGGCGATACTGTCCTCGAAGAATCGGGTGATCCGATCGGTCGTGCTCATGCTCGTCATTCCAGTTGAAAGGCGTCCTCGATCCACTCGAGACCGCCATCGGGGCCCACGCCCACCACGTCGAACCGCAGCGGCCGCGCCGCCAATGCCGGGCGGGCCTGAAGCAGGCAGCGGGCGGCATGGATGAGCCGCTGCTGCTTGCGGGCGGTGACCGTTTCCACCGCCCGCCCGTAATCCGATCGGCTGCGCTGGCGCACTTCTACGACGATAACGGTCTCGCCGTCGTCCAGCACGAGATCAAGTTCGCCGCCGGGGCGGCGGAAGTTGCGGGTCAGACAGCGCAGGCCCTGCTGACGGGCGCGTTCCAGCACCGCGGACTCGGCCGCCGCGCCGCGGGCCTGCCGGGTGGTAATGGCGGGCATGGGCCAATCAGCTACCGCGGTACCCGGAATCCACCGGGATGAATCCGTCATCCGGCCGTGCCGGTTCGATCGGCGCGGGCTTGCCGCGGCTGAATTCGCCCCAGTCCAGCCGGCGGCGGATCTGGCCATCGGGCTCCAGATACAACCCGCCAGTCGCCCCCTCGAACAGGTCGCCCGCCCGCATTTCTCCGGCCCGGATGCGGGCCGCCAGGCGCCAGGCGTCAAGCCCCATGGCGAACAGGCGCGGATAGCGGTCGGCATCATCCGGCCAGCGTTCGGCGATGTCGCTCAGCCGGCGTTTATCGTCGCGCGACAGCACCCAGGGCATGTCGGCGAACATCAGGCCGTTCAGATCGATGTCGCGGTCCGGGTCGACCTGGCCCGTGTAGGCATGGGACGTGGCCAGCACCGGCAGGCGGGCGGCTCGGTAGAAGCGCAGCTGGGTGCGGATCAGCCGCGCGTGATTCGGCTGGGCGGCCAGAAACACGAAGTCCACATCCTGGCGGCGGCCCTGCTCGATCGGTTCGCCGTCGGCATTGGTGGCCACCTCGCGGGCCTGTCCCTCGCGCACGCCGGTATATCTCAGCACCCGCTTGATCGGTTCGGCGTGGTCGTTCTGCGAGGTGTCATAGGTGGCGTAATCCACCAGATCGCCGCCGGCGTAATAGAACGCCTCCTCGAAGGCACCCAGCACCCGCTGGCCCCATTCGCCGTCCGGTACCAGCGCGATGGCGCGGCGCCAGCCCTCGGCGGCGGCGCGGTCGGCAACCGCCCGCGCTTCGTCCTCGGGCGCGAGACCGAACTGATAGAAGCCCGGGAACTGATCGGCGTTGTCCTGATAATTCAGTGCCAGGACTGGCATTGGCAACTGCGGGATTCCGGTGAGATCGGCCACCTGCGCCTTGCCCAGCGGTCCGACCAGGATGCCGACCCCGTCGGCGCGGGCCTGGTCAATCGTCGCGGCCACATTGCGCTGCCGATTGGTGTCGTAGATGCGGACATCCGCCCGCGGCGTGGACTCCTCGTAATAACCGGCGAGAAAGCCGTCCCGCACGGCGCCGGCGGCGCCTTCGAACTGCCCGGAAAGCGGTAGCGCCAGGCCCACTACCCGAGCGCCGCGTCCGCCGGCGCCGGGCATGTCCGGCGACATCGGCTGATAGCCCAGCTGCTCGGGCAGGATGTGGCGGGTGGCCGGATGCCCGGGGTGACGCTGTTCCCAGGCCTGCAGGTCGCGGGTGAGCGTGTCGCGAGCGGGCGTGACCTGACCGGCGATGCCGGCCAGTTCCACCCAGCCGCGGGTGATGGCGTCGGCCGCGGCCAGTGCGGCACGATCCTGTTCCGGCGATTGCGCCGTCCGCAGACGCTCCCAGATGCGTTCATCGTTGCGGCGTATCGCGCGCGGCTCCAGCAGCCACACGCTGCGCTGAACCAGGGCGTGGACGCCGTCGATAGTCCGCCCCGCCTCGAACAACAGCTCCGCGCGCAATGACCAGGTGCGGGCGGCCACCAGTGGTGACGCGCCGGCGGAGGGGGGCGAAATGCGGTCCAGCGCTTCGGCTGGGGACAGGCCGGCCACTTCGGCGCGCAGTTCCACCGAAACCAGGCGGGCCTCGTCGTCGGCCCCTAGGCTGTTGGCGTTGACCTGATTCAGCAGCAGCTGCGCCCGCGCGCCGTCGCCCGCTTCCACCGCGGCCTCGGCGGCCCGCAGGTACAGCGGACTCCGCCGGGGCTCGCTGGCCGCCTGTGCCGCCTGTTCATACAGCATCGAGGCCTGTGACGGCTCCCCGCGGGAAGCGGCTGCCGCGGCACGGTCCACCGGGCCGCCGCGATCACCGCCGGTCGGCAGGGTGGCGCAGCCGGCGATGAGGAATGCGGCCGGTATCAACGGCAGCCAGCGCGTGAAGAAAGTCGGGATTGCGATCATCGGGGCCTGTTCCTGCGATGGCGGCGGGTCACATCGATGCCTGGTCGGTCCGCAAGCGGGCAGTGGTCGATGCCGGGCGCTACCATAGTAGCGTTTTCCGCAAGAATCCATGCCACCGGCTGCCCGTTCCGTGACCCAGATCGCCTGCCTCTACATCGTCGCCACCCCCATCGGGAATCTCGGGGACCTGTCGACGCGGGCGGCCGAGGTGCTGCGCACGGTGGATCTGGTGGCGGCGGAGGATACCCGCCACAGCCGCCGCCTGATGGATTCGATCTCGGCCGACGTGCCCATGCTCTCGCTGCATGAGCACAACGAGTCACAGCGGGTGACGCAGCTACTGGAGCGTCTCGAGGCGGGGGCGAAAATCGCCCTGATCTGCGATGCCGGCACGCCGCTGATCAGCGACCCCGGTTTCGTGCTGGTTCGGGCGGTGCGCGACGCCGGTCACCGGGTGGAAGCGCTGCCGGGGCCCTGTGCGGCCATCGCTGCGCTCTCGGTAAGCGGTCTGCCCACCGACCGCTTCGTTTTCGAGGGCTTTCTGCCGCCCCGAGCCGCTGCCCGGCGGCGCCGGCTCGGGGAGTTGGCCGGCGAGCCGCGCACGCTGGTCTGCTACGAGTCCAGCCATCGGGTGGCCGCCACCGTGGCCGATATCGTCACCGAGCTGGGCAGCGAGCGGCCGGTCACCCTCGCCAGGGAGATCACCAAACTGCATGAACAGACCGTGACCCTGCCGGCGGGCGAGCTGTTGGACTGGTTGCAGGCGGATGATCAACGTCGGCGCGGCGAGTTCGTGCTGGTGATCGGCGGGTCGCACGCGCCGCCGCCGGCCGAAATCTCGGGGCTCACCCCGGAACGCCTCCTGCGCGAACTGCTGCGATCGATGCCGGTGGCGCAGGCGGCCCGCAGCACGGCGCGTCTGACCGGCATGCCCAGGAATCAGCTCTACGAACTGGCGCTGACCCTGCGCGATACCACCTAGTGACGACGTGATCGGCTACCATGGCGGTGGAGTCGGCCGGACAGTCGCGGCCGCCAGCAATGGTGGCGGAGGAAAGTCCGGGCTCCGCAGGGCAGGGTGCCAGGTAACGCCTGGGGGGCGCGAGCCTACGGAAAGTGCCACAGAAAACATACCGCCGATGGCCCGCGCAAGCGGGATCAGGCAAGGGTGAAAAGGTGCGGTAAGAGCGCACCGCGCGGCCGGCAACGGTTCGTGGCAGGGTAAACCCCACCCGGAGCAAGACCGAATAGGGGAGCATCGCGCGGCCCGTGCGGCTCCCGGGTAGGTCGCTAGAGGCGGATGGCGACATCCGTCCCAGACGAATGACTGTCCCAGACAGAACCCGGCTTACAGGCCGACTCCCATGACGAATCGCGGTGCCGCACAAGCGGCACCGCACCCCGTCCGTTCTCCGCGAGCGGGAGAAACCGAAAGAGGGAGGCCGGGAATGGAGCAACCCGCCGACGCCCGAATTCGCCCCGCACATCGTCGCTTCTCCGGCAAACGGTAGAAACCGTCTTCGGGCTGCCGCGCGTGACCGGTCCGCCGGTCCGAGCGATGGGCCCACCGTAGCCAGTCTGGTCCTGGCGATGACAAGCGGCATGTCAGGCGCGCACGCCTGTGAGCTGATGTTCCCGCCATCCTGTCGGCGAATACTGAACGCTGCCCCTTACGTGGTGGCTAGCCGGCGGCACCGATTGATGTCGTCGGTCATCAATCGGCCTTAAACGGCTGTCCATGTGACGATTTTTCACTCCACACCATGCCACTCCCGGGCTTGCCTGCTAAGCGCCTGTTTCACCGATGTTTTTACCCTGAAGCAGGTGTCACTTTTTCTTGACACGGGAATTCGGAGGTGCCTATAGTGGCGTTTAAGGGCAAAAAGTGGTTTGAAGTGGAACGCCGCTTCAGGGAGCCAGCACCGTGTTCAGGGGTTCCAGTCCAGTCACCGTCGACGCGAAGGGACGCTTCGCCATTCCATCGGCTTACCGTCAGCCGATTCGGGATGCTTGCGGCGGTCGGATTGTGGTCACCCAGCACTGGGACCGCTGTCTTCTGATCTACCCGCAGCCGCAGTTCCAGGCCTTCGAAAGCGAGCTGCTCAGCCGCGGTGGGCTCAACCCCAAGGTGCGTGACATCCAGCGATTCCTGCTGGGCAATGCGCGTGACCTGGAAATGGACAAGCAGGGACGACTGCTGTTGCCGAGCCCGTTGCGCGGGTTTGCCGGCATCGACTCCCGCGCCGTGCTGATGGGCGTGGGCAATCTTTTCGAACTCTGGGCAGAAGACGATTGGCAGGCGCGAAACGACGCCAGTTGCGACGAGCTGGCTGCGCAGGCGGCGGCGGGCGCGCTGCCCGATGCACTGCAGGATCTACCGCTTTGACCGGGTATGGCCACGGGGCCATCGGGAACAGGGAGATGGCGCGAGCATGGGCGATGAATGACCGGCCCCACGCCTCGGTGTTGCTGGACGCCGCGGTCGACGCGTTGTCCGTGCGGCCGGGCGGCGTCTATGTGGATGCCACCTACGGTCGCGGCGGTCACACCGGCGCCATTCTCGAGCGCCTGGGCGGTCAGGGCCGGTTGCTGGCGGTGGATCGCGACCCGGATGCCCAGGCCCACGCCGAACGCAGCTGGGGGCGCGAGCCCCTTTTTCAGTTTCGCCGTACGGGCTTCGACCGCCTCGGCGCGATGATCGCGGACGCTGGCCTGACCGGCCGGGTCGACGGCATTCTGTTCGATCTGGGGCTGTCCTCGCCGCAGGTGGACGACGCCAGCCGCGGGTTTTCCTTCCGCCACGGCGGCCCGCTGGACATGCGCATGGATCCCGACACGGGTGAAAGCGCGGCCGAGTGGCTGGCGCGGGCGGACCTGGGTGACATCGCGGGTGTTCTGCGTCGCTACGGTGAGGAGAAGCTGGCGGGGCGCATCGCCCGGGCCATCGTGACCGCCCGCGAGCAGGCACCCATCGACACCACCGACCGGCTGGCCGCGATCGTGGCCGATGCCACCCCGGCGCGAATTGCCGCCGGCAGCCGGATCCATCCCGCCACGCGAACGTTTCAGGCGCTGCGCATCCTGGTCAACGACGAGCTGGGCGCGCTTCAGGCGGCCCTGGACGCCTGCCCGGCCGCGCTTGCCGATGGCGGTCGGCTGGCGGTGATCAGCTTTCATTCGCTGGAGGACCGCATCGTCAAGCGGTTCATGCGGGCCGAGGCGCATCCGCCGCCGCCACCGGTACCCATGGCGACCGAGCCCGAGCCCGGCTTCGCGCTGGTGGGCAAGCCCCGGCGACCGGACGCCGCGGAAGTGGCGGCCAACCCCCGTGCCCGCAGCGCCGTGTTGCGGATCGCGGAACGGCGGCGCTCATGACCGGGCGGCGGGCCGTACTACTGACAGTGCTGGGCGGTGTTGCGCTGGCCAGCTCGGTGGCCGTGATCGAGGCCAAGCATCAGTCACGGGAGCTGCAGTCGGAGTTGCAGGTGCTGCGGGTGGAGCGTGATCGCCTGCGCACGGAATGGTCACAGCTGCAGCTGGAGGAAAGCGCCTGGGCCAATCCGGATCGGGTCGCTCGCATGGCGCGGGAACAGTTGGACATGCAAGTGCCGCGTCACTTCGAACTGATCGAGGCGCAGCCGTGAACCGGTCGCGGCGCCGCAATCACAAGCTGGAGCCGCCGCCGGCCTGGCGGGCCCGCGCGATGCTCGGGCTGTTCGGCGTGTTTGCCGTGATGCTGGGGGCCCGGGCGTTCGAGTTGCAGGTGCTGGATCAGGAATTCCTCAACGAGGAGGGCGCCAAGCGACACCTGCGGACGATGGAAGTGCCCGCGGTCCGCGGCGCCATCCGCGATCGCCGCGGTGCGCCGCTGGCCCTTTCAGCACCTACGGAATCCGTCTGGGCGGTGCCGGCGGCGCTGCTGGAGGATCCCGGGCGACTGTCCGCGCTGGCGAGCGAACTGGACTACAGCACGGCGGAACTTCGTGACCGTCTGGAAAATTATCGCGAACGTCAGTTCCTGTATCTTCAGCGCCAGCTGAGTCCGGCCCATGCCCAGCGGGTGATGGCGGTGGGTGCCCCGGGCGTGTTCCTGCAGCGCGAGTACCGGCGGTACTACCCGGGCGGTGAATCCACCGCCCAGCTAGTGGGGCTGACCGACATCGACGGTCGCGGCCAGGAGGGCATCGAGCTGGCGCTGGACGATGAACTCGATGGCACGCCCGGCAGCCGCCGCGTGATCAAGGACCGTGTCGGTCGGGTAGTCGAGGATCTGGCCGAGTTCACGCCGCCGGACCCCGGCGGCGACGTGCGGCTGACGGTGGATCTGCGACTGCAAGCGCTGGCCTACCGCGAGCTCAAGGCGGCGGTGCTGGAACACCAGGCCAGTGCCGGCGTAGCGCTGATGGCCGACCCGGAAACCGGCGAAATCCTGGCCATGGTGTCCTTTCCCAGTTTCAATCCGAACAGCCGTGACTCGATCCCGACCGGCACGTTGCGGCATCGGGCCGTCACCGACACGTTCGAGCCCGGTTCCACCTTCAAGCCGCTGTTGATCTCGCGAGCGCTGGATGCCGGCGCATTCACGCGCGACAGCGTGATCGATACCGAGGGCGGGCGCTTTCGCGTGGGTCGCCTGACGGTTCGTGACTTCCGCGACTACGGCGATGTCGACCTGCGTCGGCTGCTGACCAAGTCCAGCAACGTGGGCGCGGCCAAGGTGGGATTGAAGCTGGGGCCGGAACGGCTCTGGCAGGTCTACAACGACTACGGGTTCGGCAGCATCAGCGGCATCCGCTTCCCGGGCGAACGCTACGGGGTGCTGCGAAATTTCGCGCGCTGGGATGATGTCACCACCGCCACCGCGGCCTATGGCTACGGGGTGTCGGTCACGGCGCTGCAGCTGATCCGGGCCTATGCGGCACTGGCGGACGATGGCCGGCTTCGGGATCTGCGGCTGACCCTGGCCAATCAGGACGACTGGCAGGCCGCGCCCAGGCAGGTGATTTCGGCTGATGCCGCCGCGAAGGTGCGTGATCTGCTCGGCGATGTCGTGTCCGCGGAAGGTACGGCCGGGCGGGCCGCGGTGCCCGGCTACCGCGTGGTCGGCAAGACCGGCACGGTGCGCAAGGTCGAGGGCGCGGGCTACGACGCCGCCAGTCACCAGTCCCTATTCGTGGGCATGGCGCCGGCTGATGACCCGGCGCTGGTCACGCTGGTAATGGTCGATGAGCCCGGCAGCGGGGACTACTACGGTGGGCTGGTGGCAGCACCGGCCTTCTCCAACATCATGCGGGAGGCACTGCGCATTCTGCGCGTGCCGCCGGACAACCCGGCGACCCTGACTGCCGACGCCGCGGCCGAACCGGAGTCCAAGTCATGAGCCTGGCCGCGCTGCAGCCGGCACCGATGCGGCTGGACCGGCTGCTGGCCGGGCTGGGTGAGCCGCCGGTTGACGAACTGGCGGTGACCGGTCTGGCCACGGACAGCCGGCAGGTGTCTCCCGGTGACCTGTTCCTGGCCTGTGGCGGGGGCAAGCGGCACGGGATGGACTATATCGGTGATGCGCTGGCCCGCGGTGCGGTTGCCGTACTCTGGGATGGCGAGCAGCCACCGGCCGTGACGGTGCCGGCCATTCGGGTGACCGATCTGCATCAGCATGTGGGCGAGATCGCGTCACGGTTCCACGGCAATCCGTCGGCCAGCATGCTGATGGTCGGCGTCACCGGCACTGACGGCAAGACCTCGGGCACGCATCTGCTTACCCAGGCGTTGATGCATCTCGGTCGCACCAGCGGCTATCTGGGTACGCTTGGTTACGGCTGGCTGGATGCGCTGGCGACGCCCACGCACACCACGCCGGATGCGGTGTCGCTGCAGGGTTGGCTGGCCCGTTTCGCAGCAGCCGGCGCCGAGGCGGTGGCACTGGAGGTGTCCTCGCACGCGCTGGACCAGTGCCGGGTCGATGGCACCGATATCGATATCGCCGTGCTTACCAATCTCGGCCGTGATCACCTCGACTATCACGGCAGCGTGGAAGCCTACGCCGCGGCCAAGCGGCGGCTGTTCGAGTTTGCTGGGCTCGATCACGTCATTCTGAATATCGACGATGCCACCGGCGCCGCCTGGTTCGCCGACATGGCAGAACGCGGCGCTTCGGTAGCCTACGGCCTGATGGCGCATACCCCGCCGATCGCCGGGCTGCATGTTTTCGCCACCGACGTGCTGACCCGGCCGGGTGGTCTGGTGGTAGAAGTAGACAGCAGCTGGGGTCGCCTGCGGGTGGAAAGCGGGCTGCTCGGCCGTTTCAATGCCTACAACCTGCTGGCGGTGCTGTCGGTGTTGCTTGTTGATGGCGTGGCGCCGGACCGGGCGGCGGCCGCACTGGCGTCGCTGCGGACCGTGCCCGGCCGCATGGAGGTGGTCGACGCCCCGGGCCGGGGCCCGCTGGTGGTGGTCGACTATGCCCATACCGCGGCGGCGCTTGAGCACGCGCTTCGCGCCCTGGGTGAGCATGTTGATGGCCGGCTGCACTGCGTGTTCGGTTGTGGCGGCGATCGTGATGCGGGCAAGCGCCCTTTGATGGGAGCGGCCGCGGCCCGGCTTGCGGACTGGGTCTGGGTTACCGACGACAACCCCCGCCATGAAGATGGCGACGCCATTGTGCGAGCCATCGTCGCCGGCATGCCCGGCGGCGCGGCGGTCACGGTACAGCGCGACCGCGCCACCGCCATTGCGGAAGCGATTGCCGCGGCCGCGCCGAATGATGCCGTGCTGATTGCCGGCAAGGGCCATGAAACCGATCAGCAGATCGGCGATGAACGGCGGCCCTTCGATGACCGTCTGGCCGCCCGTCGCGTGCTGGAGGCGGCATGAAACTCCGGCTCAGCGAAGTCGCCACCCTGGTCAACGGCCGCCTGGTCGGGGATGACGCCTGGGTCGAGGGGGTTTCCACCGACACCCGTCGGCTGGCGCCCGGGTGTCTGTTCGTCGCCCTGCGCGGCGAGCATCACGACGGCCACGAGTTCGTGCGGCGCGCCGCTACCCTGGCGGCCGGCGCGGCCCTGGTGGCGCGCGAGGTCGACGGCGGCCCGTCTCAGATCCTGGTCGGGGACACCCTGGCGGCACTGCAGCGTCTGGCCGCGGCCTGGCGGTTGCGCAGCAACGCGCCGGTGCTCGCCGTGACGGGCAGCAATGGCAAGACTACCGTCAAGACAATGCTGGCGGCGATTCTGGGCCAGAGCGGCCGGGTGCTGGCGACCCGGGGCAATCTGAACAACCATATCGGCGTGCCGCTGACGCTGCTCGAGCTGAGCGCCGAGCACGACTTCGCGGTAGTCGAGATGGGGGCCAACCACCCGGGCGAGATCGCATTGCTGACCCGGCTGGCCCGCCCGAACGTCGGGCTGATCACCAACGCCGGGGATGCGCACCTGGAGGGCTTTGGCTCGCGCGAGGGGGTGGCCCGTGCCAAGGGCGAACTGTTCGCCGACCTGGCAGCCGACGGCATCGCGGTGATCAATGCC
The DNA here is from genome assembly GCA_040222795.1 of Salinisphaeraceae bacterium. Lineage (GTDB taxonomy): Bacteria > Pseudomonadota > Gammaproteobacteria > Nevskiales > Salinisphaeraceae > Spectribacter. Next base: position 364 of record JAVKCJ010000035.1, on the reverse strand, counting down.
GATGATGCCTATGCCGATTTGTGGGGGGAGCTGGCCGGCGATCGCCGGCAGCTGCGCTTCGGTCTTCGGGGGAAGACCGAGGTGCGCGCGCATGACGTGACCACTGAGGCCAACGGCATGCGCTTCGTGCTGACCGCGCCCGATGGGGAGGCGGCAGTGACCCTGCCGCTGGCCGGCCGGCACAACGTTGCCAACGCGCTGGCAGCCGCCGCGGCCGCCGCCGCGGTGGGTACGCCCGTGGCAGCGATTGCGGCCGGTTTGGCCGCGGTGGCGCCGGTGGCGGGGCGACTCCGGGCGCGTTCCGCCACCGGCGGCGCCCCCCGGATCGACGAAAGCTACAACGCCCAAACGGATTCGTTGGCCG
>JAVKCJ010000034.1:0-48617 GCA_040222795.1 Salinisphaeraceae bacterium | reverse complement strand
CGGCGTCGTCCAGCGCGGCGCCGTTGTAGAGCGCGAACGGCGTGGTCAGGCCCTCCAGCCGGGACGCTTCCCGCTTCAGGGTGACGCCGTCGGGCAGGGCGCTGGTGCTGTCGTCCAGGCGGCCGTACACCAGCACCAGTCCGAAGTCACCCAGCTACGGCAAAACCGCCGGGCTGGCGGCGGCCGCCGCACGCCGGTTGAGATGGCCGTCGGCTAGCGGCTGCAGCGAGGTGTATTTCCACTGCTCGGTCTTGCGGCCGGGGAACACCGCCGCCTTCAGCGCCGCCAGGCTGCTGTCGCGCAATGCCGTCAACGCCGGGTTCTCCGCGTTGCTCTCCGTGGCGTCCTGGACATTCGCCAGCGCCTGGCGTTTGAGGTCCTCCGGGGAAAGCAATGCACTCATGCGCTTTGGTCCTTACCGTCGTTCCGGTCGCCGGTGAGCCAGCCGTAGCCGTGTTCTTCCAGCTCGTGGGCCAGCTCCTTGCCGCCGGACTTGATGATCTGGCCGTCAGAGAGCACGTGCACGACGTCGGGCACGATGTAGTCCAGCAGGCGCTGGTAGTGGGTCACCAGCACGATGCCGCGCTCCGGGCTGCGCAGGGAGTTGACCCCCCGGGCCACGGTTTGCAGGGCGTCGATATCCAGGCCGGAGTCGGTCTCGTCGAGCAGCGCCAGCTTCGGCTCCATCAGCAGCATCTGCATGATTTCGTTGCGCTTTTTCTCGCCGCCGGAAAAGCCTTCGTTGACGCCGCGCTTGGCCATGTCGGGATTCATGTCGACGTGGGCGATTTTCTCGTTGACCTGCTGCATGAATTCCATCGCGTCGATTTCGCCCTCGCCGCGGGCGTTGCGGCGGGCGTTGATCGCGGCACGCAGCATGTACAGGTTGGATACGCCGGGGATTTCCACCGGGTACTGGAAACCCAGGAACAGCCCGGCGCAGGCGCGTTCGGCCACGTCCATATCCAGCAGGTCGGCCCCGTCGAAGGTGACCTTGCCCTGGGTGACTTCATAGTCCTCGCGGCCGGCCAGAACGCTGGCCAGGGTGGACTTGCCGGAGCCGTTCGGCCCCATGATGGCGTGGATCTCGCCGGCATTAACCTCGAGGTCGATGCCGCGCAGGATTTCCGTGCCGTCGACGTTGGCGTGCAGATTCTCGATCTTGAGCATAGTTGAAACTTGTTAGCGTGAACCGCGAAGGGCGCAAAGGACGCAATGCGTCAGAGAAGGGTCATTTCACCAATCTTTGCGCGCTTTGCGGCCTCTGTGGTTAGTGTGAATGCTGATGTAGGGGACGTTAACCGACAGCGCCCTCGAGCGTGACGTTGAGCAGTGCCTGGGCCTCCACCGCGAACTCCATCGGCAGTTCGCGGAACACGTCCTTGCAGAAACCGTTGACGATCATGTTGACCGCATCTTCCTCGGACAGGCCACGCTGCATGCAGTAGAACAGCTGGTCCTCGCCGATCTTGGAGGTGGTGGCCTCGTGCTCCAGCTTGGCGGTGGGGTTGCTGGCTTCCACGTAGGGGAAGGTGTGGGCGCCGCACTTGTCCCCGATCAGCAGGGAGTCGCACTGGGTGAAGTTCCGGGCGTTGTCGGCCCGCGGCATGATGCGCACCAGGCCGCGATAGGCCTGCTCGCCCCGGGCGGCGGAAATGCCCTTGGCGATGATGGTGGACTTGGTGTTTTTGCCCACGTGGATCATCTTGGTGCCGGTGTCGGCCTGCTGCATGCCGCGGGTGACGGCCACCGAGTAGAACTCGCCGACCGAATCGTCCCCGCGCAGGATGCAGCTGGGGTACTTCCAGGTGATAGCCGAGCCGGTTTCCACCTGGGTCCAGGAAATCTTCGAGCGGGCCCCGCGGCAGTCACCGCGCTTGGTCACGAAGTTGTAGATGCCGCCGTTGCCATCTTCGTCGCCCGGATACCAGTTCTGCACCGTGGAATACTTGATGTCGGCGTCTTCCAGGGCAATCAGCTCGACCACCGCGGCATGCAGCTGGTTCTCGTCGCGCTGCGGCGCGGTGCAGCCTTCCAGGTACGACACCTGGCTGCCGGCCTCGGCCACGATCAGCGTGCGCTCGAACTGGCCGGTGTTCTCGGCATTAATGCGGAAGTAGGTGGACAGCTCCATCGGGCACTTCACGCCCTCCGGGATGAATACGAAACTGCCATCGGTGAACACCGCGGAATTCAGCGCGGCGAAGAAGTTGTCCTTGCGCGGCACGACCGAGCCCAGATACTTCTTAACCAGTTCCGGATACTCGCGGATGGCCTCCGAGATGGAGCAGAAGATCACGCCTGCGTCGTGCAGCTTGTCCTTGAAGGTGGTGGCCACCGACACGCTGTCGAACACCGCGTCCACGGCCACGTTGGCCGCGCCTTCCACACCGGCCAGCACTTCCTGTTCCTTCAGCGGGATGCCGAGTTTGTTGTAGGTGTCGAGCAGCTTCGGATCCACCTCGTCCAGGCTCTTCGGCTTGTCCTTGGAGGACTTGGGCGCAGAAAAGTAGGAGATGGACTGGAAGTCGATTGGCGGGTGGTGCACATGCGCCCAGTTGGGGAGCGGCATCTTCTTCCAGTTGCGGAAGGCTTCCAGCCGCCAGTCGGTCATCCACTCGGGTTCGTCCTTCTTGGCCGAAATGAAGCGAATGACCTCTTCATTCAGACCCGGCGCGATGGTGTCCGACTCGATGTCGGTGACGAAGCCGGCTTCATATTCGCGGCTTTCGACGAGTGTATCGATGTCCTGTTCGCGTGCTGCCATGATTGCACCGTTGACGAAAAGTTAGGAACCCAGACGCGACGCTATGCCGGGCGCGGGCTGCAGCGGCATATTCGGTGCCGGACGGTTCATGTCCGCTACCGACACATCGGCCAGCGCGCCGCGTATCGCGTCGTTGATCACCCGCCAGTGCCCGCGCAGTCGACAGACCGATTCCATGCTGCAGAGCCCGTCATGCGCGGCGCACTCGGTCAGGGAAACCGGGCCCTCCAGGGCCGCGATGACGTCGGCGATGCTGATGTCTTCGGCGGGCCGGGCCAGCCGATAACCGCCCCGGGCGCCACGCGCGGAGTTTACCAGACCGCCGCGGTTCAGCCGCTTGAGCAGCTTGCGCACGGTGGGCGGCGCCACACCGGTGGAAGTGGCCAGATCCGCCGCGTTGCGGGTGTCGTCTTCCGCGTCGGCCAGGGCGGCCATCACCACCATGCCGTAATCGGTCAGTTTGCTCAGTCGCAGCATGCCGGATACCGGACCATTTCAGTCCTAAATAGGGGTGAAATGCTACGTTATCAACCGGTCGGCGGCAAGCGGGACCCGATTGACCGCGACCGCCCAACCCGATTCCAGTCATAACTAGGAGCCCTGCATGCCTGCCCGCTGTCTGATTCGTGCTATTGCGACGGCACGTTCCGCCCATGAGTGACGTCAACCACCTCGGCTGGGATTTTCCGGCTCCGTTCACACTGGACATTACGGTGCAGCCCGGGGATATCGATGCGCTGCAACACGCGAACAACGTCACCTACCTTGGCTGGCTGGAATCGGTGTCCTGGGCCCACTCGAAATCGCTTGACCTGGACTGGGATACCTACGAACGGCTGGGCGTGGCCTGCGTGGTACGCCGCCACGAGCTGGATTATCTGGCGCCCACCCACCTGGGAGACGAACTGGTGGCGGCCACCTGGGTCAGCCGCAACGACGGCCGGCTATCGCTGTGGCGGCGGTTTCAGATCATCCGCCCTGCCGATGGGGTGACGGTGCTGCGCGGCCATTCCCATTTCGTGTCGGTTCGGCTGGACAACGGGCGGCCCTGCCGGATGCCGAAGGAATTCAGCCAGGGTTATCGGGTGATGATCGACGCAACCTAGTGGTCCGGCATGCCCCGAACCAGCGTATGTGTTGCGAGGGCCGAGCGAGCCGATGGGGGAGTCCGGGTTGTAGGGCCGAATTCATTCGGCCTGGCCGGGCTCGGCGCCATTGGCTGGTTTCGCGGTAAGGTGCAATGAATTGCACCCTACGGTCCGGTGCCATGGATCGGCCCAGGACGAGGTCATCCGGCCGCCCCGATTTCCGGATCTCAGGCAAACGCCGACGCGTACACCAGCCGGATCACGATGATGGTGGTCACACCGATCGCCAGATTCATGGGCAGTCCCGCGCGCAGAAACTCGTTGAAGCGATAGCCGCCGGCACTGAACACCATCAGGTTGGTCTGGTAGCCCAGCGGGGTGGCGAAAGTGGCCGAGGCCGCCATCATCACCGCGATGACGAAGGGCATGGCGGGGAGCTGCGCGCTGTCGGTCACGGACAGGACGATGGGCAGCATCACCAGCGCGGCGGCGTTATTGGTGATCATCTCGGTCATCAGCATCACCGCGATGTACACCAGAATCAGCAGCAGCAACGGATGACCACCGCTGGTGTTGACGATGCCTTCGCCGATTGCGCCGGCGGCGCCGGAGACCTGCAGCGCCGTTCCCAGGCTGAAGGAACTGGCGATGACCAGCAGCACCGGCAGGTCGACGCTCTTGCCAGCCTGGCCCGTCGTGCAGCAGCCGGTAAGCACCATGGCGGCGGCGCCGACCAGGGCCGCGTTGAGCATGCTGCTGAGCCCGGTGGCGGCGCTGACAACCAGCCCGCCCAGGATCAGCCATGACAGCCAGGCCCGCTCGTGCCGCGGGGTTTCGGTGTCGAGATCGTTGATCAGCAGGAAATCCTTGTTGTAGCGCTGCCGGGTCACGAATGCCGGCCGGGCTTCGAGCAACAGCACGTCGCCCGAGCGCAGCTCGATGCGTCCCGGGTTGCCTTGCACCCGTTCACCGCCGCGGGCCACGGCCAGCACGACCGCGCCGTAGCGGTCCCGGAAGCGGGCATCGCGGATGGTCTGGCCGATTACTTCGGAGTGCGGGGACAGCGCCGCTTCCACCAGACGGCGCTCGGCCCGCGACTTGCCCAGCGCCGGGCCGTCGCCGGAGGTGGAGGGCAGCAGGCCATTGATGCGCAGCAGGTCGGACACCGCCTGGGTATCGCCCACGAACACCAGCCGGTCGCCGCCACGCAGCTGCTCTTCCGAGGGCACGGCGGTGACCACGCTGTCCTGGCGAATGATCTCGACCAGATACATGTTTCCCAGATTGCGCAGCCCGGCCTGGGCCACGGTCTGGCCGACCAGCGGACCGTTTTCCTCGACCATGACTTCCAGCGAGAACTCGCGCAGCTCACCGAATTTCTGTTCGTCACGCCGATCCGGCAGCAGCCGTGGCAGGACCAGCAGCATCAGGGCCAGACCGAACAACGCTACCGGCAGTCCGACCGTGGTGATGGAGAACAGTGACAGGTCATCGGCACCGGTGAGCGCCTGGTACTGACTATTGACCACGAGGTTGGTGCTGGTGCCGATCAGGGTCAGCGTGCCGCCGAGTATGGCTGCGTAGCTCAGCGGAATCATCAACCTGGAGGGCGCCATACCGATGCGGCGGGACCAGGCATTCACCGCCGGAATCATGGTGGCAACCACCGGGGTATTGTTGAGAAAGCCGCTGAGCATGGCCACCGGCAGCATCAGACGTGCCTGGGCCCGTCGGACGGAGCCGGGGTGGCCGAGCAGATAGCGGACCACCAGGTCCACCCCGCCCGAGTGGTGGACGCCGGCGGCCACCACGAACAGTGCGGCAACGGTCATCAGGCCGCTGTTGCTGAATCCTGCCAGGGCCTGGTCGGCCGTCAGAATGCCGCTGGCGCTGAGTACGATCAGTACGCCCAGCATCACCAGATGTGGCGGCTGGCGTCCGGCGCTCATCAGCCCGAGGGCGGCGACGGCCAGCCCCAGTACGAACCAGGCCTCGAATCCCATTCAGTTGTCTCGTCCGCCCGCGTAACAATGGAGCGTGACCATACCGGCTTGCAGGGTGGCTGGGAATGGTAATAGCTAAAAGTGATATCGCTAGGGCGAGACCGGGCACAAAAAAGCCCGGGCATCGCTGCCCGGGCTCAAGGCTTTCGTCACGGTCGCTGGATCAGGCCACGCGGGCTTCCTGCACCTTGTCCTGATGACCACCGTTCTGGCGGTTGATCAGGTAGTCCGGCTCGAACGCGTCGGTGAGGATGGCGTCGTAACGCAGCGCGTCGTAGGCGGCAACCTCGTCGGCCTCCGCCTGCGACAGGATGCCGGCTTCCACGCAGCCGGCGAGCTGGTCGGCCACAGTCAGCCCGCGGGTCTGGCCCTTGGCCACCGCCTTGGCGAACTTGTTGTAGAGCGGCTCGACCTTCACCAGCGTCTGGAACGCCTGCTCCATGCGGCCGGTGACGTCATCCGCCGACTTGCCGACGTAGGTGTCCGCGGTCATGCGCTCGCGGAAGGCGCCGGGCTCCAGCATGGCGTCGGCCAGCTGTCCGCCCAGATCGTCGCTGGCGCCGTGATATGGCCGCCCCAGCGGAAACACCATGACGCGCAGGGCCTTACCGACGAAACGATTGGGGAAGTTGCGGAAGAAGCCGTCGAAGGCGTCCGCGATTTCCCGCAGGCTGTCATCCATTACCCACTGCATGTGGGGCAGATCGGCATCCTGCTGCCCCTCGTCGATGAAGTACTTGAGCGTGGCCGAGGCGAAGTAGAGCTGGGACAGCACATCGCCCAGACGGGCCGACAGACGCTCCTTGCGCTTCAGGTCACCGCCAAGCATGCCCATGGTGACGTCGGAGACGAACGCCAGGGCGGCACTCATGCGGGCCAGCTCGCGGAAGTAGGGGGCGGCCGGGCCGCTGATCGGGGCGCCGGCCAGCCGCGAGCCGGTCAGGCCCAGGGTCAGAGCGCGGGCACCGCGGTTGACCGAATAACCGACATGGCCCCACAGCAGCTTGTCGAACGCCTTGAGGTCGTCCCCGCGCGCTGCCTCCATCTCCGGAAATACGTAGGGATGGCAGCGGATCGCCCCCTGGCCGAAGATCATCAGGCTGCGGGTGAGGATGTTGGCGCCTTCCACCGTGATAGCGATCGGAATCGCCTGGTAGGAGGGCGCCAGATAGTTACGCGGACCCTGCTGCACACCGCGGCCGCCGTGGATATCCATGGCGTCGTTCACCGATTGCCGCATCCACTCGGTCATGTGGTACTTGGCGATGGCCGTGACCACGGAGGGGGCGCAGGTGTCCACGCCGCTGGCGGTGAGCACGCGGGCGGCTTCCATCTTGTAGTTGAGGCCGGCAATGCGGGCCGAGGCCTCCTGCACGCCCTCGAACTTGCCGATGGGCATCTTGAACTGGCGACGTACGCGACCGAAGGCGCCGGTCATGCGGTAGCTCATCTTGGAGGCGGCCGAGGACAGGGCGGGCAGGGAGATGCCGCGGCCCGCCGACAGGCACTCGACCAGCATGCGCCAGCCGCCACCGATCTGCTCGCGGCCGCCGATCACCCATTCCAGCGGAATGAACACGTCCTTGCCGTAGATCGGCCCGTTCATGAAGGCGCCGGGGTAATGGCGCTTGCCGACTTCCACGCCGGGATGGTCGGCCGGTACCAGGGCGCACGTAATGCCCAGTTCCCTGTCGTCGCCCAGCAGGCCGTCCGGGTCATAGGCCTTGAAGGCGAGACCCACGACGGTGGCCACGGGCGCCAGCGTGATCCACCGCTTGGAGAAGGTCAGCTTGAGTCCGACCACTTCCTTGCCCTCGAACTCGCCCTTGCAGACGATGCCGGTGTCGGGAATCGAGCCGGCGTCGGACCCGGCTTCCGGGCCGGTGAGACCGAAGCAGGGGATTTCCGTGCCTTGTGCCAGGCCCGGCAGCCAGCGCTTCTGCTGATCCTCGGTGCCGTAGTGCACCAGCAGCTCGCCCGGGCCGAGCGAGTTAGGCACCATCACTGTGACCGCCGCAGTCAAGCTGCGCGACGCGATCTTGGCCACGATGGTGGACTGCGCCAGCGCGGAGAAGCCGAGGCCGCCATGCGATTTCGGGATCAGCATGGCGAAGAAGCGATTGTCGCGAATGAACTGCCAAACCTCGTCGGGCAGATCCATCAGCTCCTGAGTGATCTGCCATTCGTCGAGCATTTCACAGAGCTGCTCGGTCTCGTTGTCGAGGAACGACTGTTCCTCGTCGGTGAGCCGGGTGCGCTGGAAGTTCATCAGATAGGTCCAGTCGGGCTTGCCGCGGAACATTTCCGCGTCCCACCAGACATCGCCGGCCTCGAGGGCCTCGCGCTCGGTGTCGGACATCGGCGGCAGCACGGCCTTGAAACCCTTGAAGATGGGTTTAGTCAGCAGGCTGCGGCGCAACGGCACTACGTTGAATAGCACCGCTATCGGGATGCCGACGACCGCGGCGATCACGATGCCGGTGGTGCCGATGACGCCCAGGCCGTACAGCGCGCCGAAATACACCACGGCGGCGGCGGTCCAGGCCAGCAGCGGGGCGCCGATGTAGGCCAGGGCCCATGCGGCAGCCAGGGCAGCAATCAGGGACAGGATGACAGTCATGATGACCTCCTATGACTTGGTGGCCGTGTTGGCGGCCAGGGTGCCGGTCAACGCGGCGCCGGGGTGGGCAGGCGCAGCGAGGTCCGGATTCATTGCGTCATCGTCGGGCAGTAGCGCCCGCTCGAGGAACGCGATGTATTCAGAGAATTCGGTCGAGTCGGTGTGCGGCCATTCGCCCGGCATGTCTCGACGGATCTGCAGGGTGCCCAAAAATACCGAGTACGTCAGCCGAGCCCAGCGCGATGCGTTGTCCGGCGACAGGCCCACCGCTTCGTAGTACTGGCGCAGCGTTTCAATACGCCGGGTCGAAACGCGCGTGACGAACGCCGCGATCAGCGGATCGTCGGCGGCCGCGGACAGGGCCTGATAGATGCGGCTAGTGCGCAGCGACGTGTTTACCTCGCGGATCACCCGCTGCAGCCGCCGGCGGGGATCGGGTTCATTCTCCAGGCTCTGGAAGGGCACGCCGGTTTCCTGTTCTTCCCAGCGTTCCAGCGCACGCTTGAGCAGTGCCTCACGGTTGCTGAAGTGCCAGTAGAAACTGCCCTTGGTCACGCCCAGCCGGCGGGCCAGCGGTTCCACGGCAACGCCCGCAATACCCTGGTCGGCGATCGCATCGAGCGCGGCCTGCGCCCAGGCATCGGCCGACAGCCGGGTCTTGTCGTTGATCGTGTCGCGGGTCGCGCTCATGGCTATTCCATACGCAGGCGTATTGAGAGTATGCTGCACTGCCGCGCCGCTGTCAATACGCTACCGTATGGATGGGATAGCGGCCATCCGTGACCCCGATGGAGTGCCTGCCGACATGACCGATCCCGTTCGCGCCGATTTCACCCATGGCCTGCCGCTAACCGTCCGCTGGGGCGAGATGGATGCCCTCGGCCACGTGAACAACACGGTGTACTACCGCTATTCCGAGGACGGTCGGATCGATTACTTTTCGCAGTTGCTGGCCACCGGCGAGCCGTTCCACGAGACCGGGCCGATCCTGGCCGAACTGGGTTGTCAGTTCCGGCAGCAGTTGCGCTTTCCCGCCGAGATCGAGATCACCACCCGTACCCATCGCATCGGCCGCAGCAGCATGGGTGTGCAGCAGGCGCTATGGTGCCGCGAGGACGGTGAGCTGGTGGCGCTGATGGACGCGGTGCTGGTCTGGTTCGATTACCGCGCCCAGACGTCGGTGGCGGTGCCTGATGCGTTGCGAGAGCGCATCCGGACGTTCGAGGTGGTGTCGCCCGCGATGTAACCGCCGCTGGGGGCAGTCAGCCGCCCAGGTACAGCCGACGCAGATCGCTGGCTGGCAGTGCGGCCTGCCAGCGGGTATCGAACTCGCCGGCGCGTTTGCGCGCCTCCGGTGGGTTCAGGATTTGTGGTGGCGTCATGGCGCGCCGCTCGCGCTGGGTCAGACCACTGGCCGCGTCGGCGATCAGGCATTCGGTGAACCAGGGCGCTGCATCGGGCGCCGGCGTTCGGAATTCGATGGCGCTGGATAATGTCTGTCCGAGGGCCACCAGCCCGTGGCCGCGAGCCGCCGGGCGGGTATCGGCAACCAGGATGCGGACCCGGGCATGGCGGGGCGCCCCGATCACCAGTTGCTTGACCGCTTCGCAGAACGCGTCGGTGGCATACACATCCGCCGGCAGCTCGTGACTGTATAGATCGAGGTGCCGGCGGGCGCTACCCGCCAGTTCCGCGGCATCCTGGGCGAGCCGGGCCACGGGGGACTCGCCCGGCTCAGACCTGTCGGGCCTGCGCGGCCGCATTACCGGTGTAATCGCCGGGCCGCAGGTCGCGCAGCCGGGCCTTGTCGGAGTCGGGCAGGTCGAGGCCGTCCACGAAGGCGCGGATGGCCGCTTCGTCGATGGTCTGGCCGCGGGTCAGGGTCTTGAGTTGCTCGTAGGCCTGGTCGATGCCGCGTACCCGCATGACGGTCTGGATCGCCTCGGCCAGTACCGGCCAGTTGGCGTCGAGATCGTCGGCCAGCCGGGCCGGGTCGGCGGCCAGCTTGCCAATGCCCTTCTGCAATGCCTGGCAGGCGATCAGCGTGTGCGCCAGCCCGCTGCCGGTGTTGCGCAGGGCGGTGGAATCGCTCAGGTCCCGCTGCCAGCGGGATACCGGCAGCTTGGCCGCGAGGTGGTCCAGCACCGCATTGGCCATGCCCAGGTTGCCCTCGGCATTCTCGAAATCGATCGGGTTGACCTTGTGCGGCATGGTCGAAGAACCCACCTCGCCGGCCACCGCTGCCTGCTTGAAGTAGCCCAGCGACACGTAGCCCCAGATATCCCGGGAGAAATCGAGCAGGATCGTGTTCACCCGCATCAGCGCATGGTAGGTCTCGGCCATCCAGTCATGGGGCTCGATCTGGGTGGTGCAGGGGCTGGGAGCAAGCCCCAGGTCGGCCAGGAAGGCTGCGCTCAGCGCCGGCCAGTCGACATCCGGATAGGCCACCAGATGCGCGTTGTAGTTGCCCACGGCACCGTTCATCTTGCCGAGGATGGCCACATCGGCCAGCGCCTCGCGCTGGCGGCGCAGCCGATGCACGAAAACGCCCATCTCCTTGCCCAGCGTGGTGGGAGAGGCCGACTGGCCATGGGTGCGGGCCAGCATCGGCAGGTCGGCGTAGGTGTGGGCGAGGTCGGCGATGGCGGCCGTTATCCTGTCGATGGCCGGCAGCAGCACCGTGTCCCGCGCTTCCCGCAGCATCAGTGCATAGGCCAGATTGTTGATGTCCTCCGAGGTGCAGGCGAAATGAATGAAGGGACTATATTCAGAAAATTGCGGCAATTCGTTCAGGCGGTTTCTCAGAAAGTACTCGACCGCCTTCACGTCGTGATTGGTGGTGGCCTCGATGTCTTTCACGGCCTGGGCGTCGGCGGCGTCGAAGTCGGCGATCAGGGCGCGGAACGCGTCGGCGGTGTCCGCCTCCGGCGCACCGAGTTCGGGAATGCCGGGATGCCGGGCCAGCGCTTCCAGCCAGCGGATTTCCACCGTCAGGCGATATCGGATAAGCCCCATTTCGCTGCAGATTGGCCTTAGATCTGCGGTTTTCGACGCGTATCGGCCATCGATCGGCGTCACGGCAGTCAGCGGGGAGAGGTCGGCATCCAGGGACATGGGCGCGATCGGGGGCGGTGATAGAATCCGCCCATGATACCTGATGCGCCGACGATGCCGGGTCCGTAAGGGCCGCCTCGCAACGGCCATCGTCTTCATCAAACCAGGAGCCAGACATGCCGCAGCCGCACGGCGACGCCGCCGAATTCCGTACCGAAAAGGACAGCATGGGGGAACTCCAGGTGCCGGTATCGGCGCTCTGGGGCGCGCAGACCCAGCGGGCGGTAGAGAACTTCCCGATCTCGGACCTGCGGGCACCGCGGGCATTCATCGAGGCGCTGGGGCGGATCAAGGGCGCGGCGGCGCAGGTGAACTGCGATCTGGGGCTGCTCGACCAGGATCTGGCCACCGCCATTCGTCAGGCCGCCGACGCAGTGGCGGCGGGTGATCACGATACCGAGTTCCCGGTGGACATCTTCCAGACCGGCTCCGGTACCTCGAGCAACATGAACGCCAACGAGGTGATTGCGCGGCTGGCCACCGACAACGCCGGCAAGCCTGTGCATCCGAACGACCACGTCAACATGGGGCAGAGCTCGAATGACGTGATTCCCACGGCGATCCACGTCAGTGCGGCGCTGCAGTGCGAAAAGCGGCTGCTGCCGGCGCTGCGGCATCTGCGCGACACGCTGCGGCGCAAGGGCGCCGAGCTGTCGGATGTGATCAAGACCGGCCGCACGCATTTGATGGATGCGATGCCGGTCAGCCTGGAACAGGAACTGGGCGGCTGGGCGGCCCAGATCGATTCCGGGATCGCGCGGATCGAGGCGGCACTGCCGCGTGTCCGTCGTCTGGCGCAGGGCGGCACCGCGGTAGGCACCGGTATCAACGCTCATCCCGAGTTCGGCGCGCGCTTCGCGCAGAATCTGGCGGGCGCGACCGACGTGGCCTTCGAGGCCAGCCCGGACTACTTCGAGAGCCTGTCCAGCCAGGATGCGGCGGTGGAGCTGTCGGGCCAGCTCAAGACCGTGGCGGTGTCGGTGATGAAGATCAGCAACGACCTGCGCTGGATGAACAGCGGCCCGCTGGCGGGGCTTGGCGAGATTGCGTTGCCGGCGTTGCAGCCGGGTAGTTCGATCATGCCGGGCAAGGTCAATCCGGTGATCCCCGAGGCCGCCGCCATGGTGGCCGCCCAGGTGATTGGCAACGACACCACCATCACCGTGGCCGGCCAGAGCGGTAATTTCCAGCTCAACGTGATGTTGCCGGTAGTGGCCTACAACCTGCTGCAGAGCATCGATCTGCTGGGCAATACCGCCACGGTGCTGGCGGACAAGGCGATTGCTGGATTCACCGTCAATCAGGCCACTCTGGATCGGGCGCTGGCGAAGAACCCGATTCTGGTGACTGCCCTGAACGCGGTAATCGGCTACGAGAAGGGCGCGGCCATCGCGAAGAAGGCCTACGCCGAGGGCAAGCCGATCAAGGAGGTCGCGCTGGCCGAAACCGACCTGAGCGAAAGCGAACTGGATCGGCTGCTGGATCCCGCCGATCTGGCGAAGGGTGGCATCAAGACCTGAGACGCGCCGGGGCCGCAGGCGCGATTCGTTTCGCAGGCAGGGCCGGTCTTCCGGCGGGCTATCGGATCGGCGCCATGAATGGCGCCCTACGGAAGGATGAATCTGTCCAGCATCGACTCCGGGGTAGGGCCGAATTCATTCGGCCGATCTGGTTTGATGCCAATGGCCGGTTCCGGTGTCAGGCGCAATGAATTGCACTCTACGACAGGGTACCAATGGATACGAAGGTCCCGGTCCCACCGTAGAGCCGAATTCATTCGGCCTGCCCGGCTGACCGGCAACTCGGCTCTACCCCGGTATCAACAGGCTGGCCCCCGTGGTCTTGCGTGCCTCCAGGGCACGGTGGGCGCGGGCAGCCTGCTTAAGGGGATACTCCTGATCGATGCGCGCCGACAGGGTGCCGGCTGATACGGCCTCGAACAGCGCGCTGGCGCCTGCCAGCAGATCCGACCGCTCACGGGTGTAGTCGAGCAGGCTGGGGCGGGTAAAGAACAGCGAGCCGCGACGGGCAAGTTCGGCCGGCTCGAACGCGGGAACCGGGCCCGAGGCGTTGCCGAAGCTGACCATCATCCCCAGCGGCGCCAGGCTGTCGAGCGAATCCTGGAAGGTGGCAGCGCCCACGCCGTCGTAGACCACATCAACCCCGCGCTTGCCGGCCGCCCGGCGCACCTGCGTGGCCACGTTGCCGTCGCGGTACTGGATTACCTCGGCACAACCGGCTTCGCGGGCGATGGCCGCCTTGTCACGCGAGCCCGCGGTGCCGATCACCGTGGCGCCCAGATGGGTTGCCCAGCGGCATAGCAGATAACCGACTCCGCCCGCGGCCGCATGAACCAGCACCCGCTGACCGGGCTGGACCGGGAACGTGCGAAACAGCAGGAAGTGCGCGGTGAGCCCCTTGAGCATAAGCGCGGCGGCGCTGCGGGTATCCACCGAGTCCGGCAGGGGGACGACCCGACCTGCCGGCATCAGGCGCTCTTCGGCATACGCACCCAGCGGCGCGCTGGCATAGGCCACGCGATCGCCAACCGCCAGATCGCTGACGCCCTCCCCGGTCGCGGTGATTTCCCCGGCAGCTTCCAGCCCGATACCGCTGGGTAGCGGCAGCGGATAAAGCCCGGTCCGGTGGTAGACGTCGATGTAGTTCAGCCCGACCGCATGGTGGCGAATACGCACTTCGCCGGGGCCGGGGTCACCCGGATTCTTATCGATCCATTCCAGGACATCGGGCCCGCCGTTGCGGCGAATCTCGCAGGTCAGCGTCATACCGGCTGATTGTCTTGTGTGGCGTGCCCGAGCCTAGCAAACGCAGCCGGCCGCTTGCCGCCTTGGTAGGGGCATGCAAGCATTGCGCGATGACTTCAAGGCTTGTCCTGACACTCACGCTGCTGGCCGCCGCAGGCGCGCTTGCGTTCGCCTACCTGCTGGAGTTCGGTTTCGGCCTGGAACCCTGCCCGCTGTGTATCTTCCAGCGCGTAGCAATGGCCGGCGTTGCCGTGGTCTGTCTGGTGGGCGCACTGCACGGCCCCGCGGGCTGGGGGCGTCACGTCTATTTTCTGCTGGCGAGCGTTTCCGCCGGTGCCGGGGCGGCGATAGCGGGCCGCCACGTATGGCTGCAGTCGCTGCCCGCCGATCAGGTGCCCGCCTGCGGCCCGGATCTGAACTACCTGCTGGACGTGATGCCCTGGGCCGAGGTGCTGGCAATGGTGCTGCGCGGCGATGCCAGCTGTGCCGACATCGATGCCGCCTTCCTGGGATTGTCGCTGCCGGCCTGGACGCTGATCGGATTCGTCCTGCTTCTGGCCGGACTGCTCTGGGGCTGGCTGGCGGCCCGTCGCGCCTGATGTCACGACCTTCATTCCATCGATTCGAGAGCCGTATTCCATGACCGACACGTTGCCGACCACCGATCTCTGCGACCGCTATGCCGACCAGCTGCAGATTGCCGAACCGCTGTTCGGCGACTTCGGCGGCCGTCTGGCCTTTGCCGGGCCGATCAGCACCGTGAAGTGCTTCGAGGACAACTCTCTGGTGCGAGCGGCGCTCGAAGAGCCGGGCCAGGGCCGGGTGCTGGTGGTGGATGGCGGGGCGTCGGACCGCTGCGCCCTGCTGGGCGACAACCTTGCCCAGCTGGCCATTGATAACGACTGGGCCGGCATCGTGGTGTACGGCTGCATCCGGGATTCGGCCGACATCGGGGAAATGGACGTAGCGGTCAAGGCGCTGGCCACGCATCCGTTGAAGTCCAACAAGCGGGACCTGGGGGATCGCGACGTGCTGGTTCGCTTTGCCGGTGTGGCGTTCCGCCCCGGTGCGTGGATTTACGGCGATGCCGACGGCATGGTCGTGGCGGCCAAAGAATTGTCTTTGTAGGAAAAATTCCGCCGCCGGCCGGAGCGCTGACACCGGCCTGTAAAAATTATTTTCAACCGGTATAATGCGCGGCCGTGAAATCGGATGCTGCACCGCAATAACCGGTTTCGCATTCGCGGACAACACCAATCTCCGAGCGAGTGAATCCGGGTGTGGATCATTCGGCACGCATCTCCTGGCGGCCGGTGGCCCGTGAACAGCACCCATCGACAGACCCCTTGAAGAGGCATAGATCGGACATGAACAGAACCGAGCAGATCCAGGCGATCGAAAAGGAGTGGGCGGAAAGCCCGCGCTGGAAGAATGTGAAGCGCACCTACAGCGCCGAGGACGTGGTGCGGCTGCGTGGCTCCGTGGTGCCCGAAGCCACCTACGCGCGCAACGGGGCGGAAAAGCTCTGGAAGCTCGTGAATGAGGAAGACTACGTAAACTGCCTCGGCGCTCTGACCGGCGGCCAGGCGCTGCAGCAGGTCAAGGCCGGCGTCAAGGCGATCTACCTGTCCGGCTGGCAGGTTGCCGCCGACGCCAATACCGGCGAGACCATGTACCCCGACCAGTCGCTGTACCCGGTCAACTCCGTGCCGACGGTGGTCAGCCGCATCAACAATGCCTTCGCCCGCGCGGACCAGATCCAGTGGGGCAAGGGTGTGAACCCGGGTGATCCCGAGTTCATCGACTACTTCGCGCCGGTCGTGGCCGATGCCGAGGCCGGTTTCGGCGGCGTGCTCAACGCCTACGAACTGATGAAGGGCATGATCGAGGCGGGCGCCGCCGGCGTGCACTTCGAGGACCAGCTGGCCTCCGTGAAGAAGTGTGGCCATATGGGCGGCAAGGTGCTGGTGCCGAGCCAGGAAGCCGTGCAGAAGCTGGTTGCCGCGCGTCTGGCCGCCGACGTGATGGGTACGCCCACCATCGTGCTGGCCCGCACCGACGCCAATGCCGCCGATCTGCTGACCTCCGATGTCGACGATTACGACAAGGAGTTCATTACCGGCGAGCGCACCGCGGAAGGCTTCTACCGCACCCGCGCCGGCATCGATCAGGCCATCAGCCGCGGTCTGGCCTACGCGCCGTTCGCGGACATGGTGTGGTGTGAAACCGCCGTGCCGGATCTGGACGAGGCCAAGAAGTTCGCCGAGGCTCTGCATGCCGAGTACCCGGAACAGCTGCTGGCCTACAACTGCTCGCCGTCGTTCAACTGGAAGAAGAACCTGGACGACGCCACCATCGCCAAGTTCCAGCGCGAGCTGGGTGCGATGGGCTACAAGTACCAGTTCATCACCCTCGCCGGTATTCATAACATGTGGTACAACATGTTCGATCTGGCGCAGAACTACGTGAAGGACGGCATGACCGCCTACGTGAACATGGTTCAGGAGCCGGAGTTCGCCGCCAAGGATCGCGGCTACACCTTCTCCAGCCATCAGCAGGAAGTGGGCACGGGCTACTTCGACGACGTCACCAATGTGATCCAGGGTGGCGTGTCCAGCGTGACCGCCCTGACCGGTTCGACCGAGGAAGCCCAGTTCTAGGCAACCCGCGTCCAACCGTGTGACATCGAGGCCCGGCGGCAACCCCGCCGGGCCTTTTTCGTTTGGTTTCGCCGGGCACGGGTTTGCCGGGGCGGGCTGGTCAAATTCCGGTTACGGTCGATAACCGGTCGGACCGACCGGGTCATCCGGTTTACAATGCGACGAGAGGTTTCGTCGGGGACACGCCATGATTCGATTGCTGCTCGTGGACGACCACCACCTGGTAAGGGGCGGGATGCTGAGCCTGCTGTCCGAGGAATCGGATTTCGAGGTGGTCGGGGAGGCCGGCAACGGGGAAGACGCGCTGCGCCTGGCCCGTGAACTGGCCCCGGACGTGGTGCTCATGGATATCAACATGCCGGGCATGGGGGGTATCGAGGCCACCCGTCGGCTGCTGTCGTCGCACCCGGCGATGAAGGTCATTGCGGTATCGATGTACCAGGATGAACCCTATCCCTCGCGCCTGCTCGAGGCCGGTGCCATGGGCTATCTGTCCAAGGACAGTGCCGCCGCCGAGGTGGTGGCGGCCGTGCGCCAGGTTCACGCGGGCAAGAGCTATGTGGCTCCCGGCATCGCCAGTCAGCTGGCGGTATCGCTGATCAAGGGCAGCGGCGGATCGCCGTTCGACCAGCTCTCCCAGCGCGAAATGCAGGTGGTGCTGATGGTCACGCGGGGCACCAGTACGCAGGCCATCTCCGACAGCCTGTGCCTGTCCCCGAAGACGGTCAGCACCTATCGCTACCGCGTGTTCGAAAAGCTCGGTGTGTCGAACGACGTTGAACTCACGCGCATGGCCATGCGGTACGGTCTGCTCGAGGACCGTTCCGACGCCGCCAGCGCCTGAACGCCGAGTGTGCGCCGCGTTATCGAGCAGTCCTCGCCGCCGGTAAGCCGGCGTGCGCAGCCCTGACGGCCGCATGGCGGCACCGGCGCAGGATTGCCCGCATTGTCCGCGGCTGGTCGACCTGCGTCGGGAGGTCGCCGGCCGTTATCCCGACTATCACGCCGCGCCGGTACCGGCTTTCGGGGCGACGGACGCACGTCTGCTGATTGTGGGTCTGGCGCCGGGCATGCACGGGGCCAACGCCACCGGGCGTCCGTTTACCGGCGACTACGCCGGCGAACTGCTGTACCGGACGCTGCATGATTTCGGTTTCGCCGACCGGCCGCAGTCGCGACATCGCGACGACGGTCTGACCCTGCTGGACTGCCGCATTACCAACGCCGTGAAGTGTCTGCCTCCGGGTAACAAGCCCACTGGCGGCGAGGTGAATGCCTGCAACCCGTTCCTGGCCGCCGAGCTGCGGGCCCCGACGCTGCTGCTGGCGCTGGGCGGTGTGGCGCACCGGGCGGTGGTGCGGGCGCTGGGCCTGCGGCAGAAGGACTGGCCGTTCGGCCACGCCGCCGAGCACCGGCTGCCCGACGACCGGGTTCTGCTCGACAGCTATCACTGCAGCCGCTACAACACCCAGACCCGCCGGCTGACCGAGCCCATGTTCCGTGCCGTTTTCGCGCGGGCACGTGCCATCCTCGAGTCGTGAACGCCGAGACCTTCGATCCTCGCCGCTACGCCGGTCAGCTGACCGCGCGCCCGGGCGTCTACCGCATGATCGACGCCGACGGCGAGGTGCTCTACGTCGGCAAGGCCAAGAATCTGCGCAAGCGGGTGTCCAGTTACTTCCTGCGGGCCAGCGGCAATCCGCGCATCGAATCGATGCTGGATCAGGTGGCCGATATCGAGGTCACCGTCACCCATACCGAGGACGAGGCGCTGCTGCTAGAGTCCACGCTGATCAAGCAGATCCGGCCGCGCTACAACGTCTATCTGCGCGATGACAAGAGTTATCCCTACCTGCGGATCACCGGGGATCACAGCTTCCCGCGGGTGACCTTCCACCGGGGGTCGCGCAAGGTTTCCGGGCGCCTGTTCGGGCCGTTTCCCAGTGGCTCGGCGGTGCGCCAGACCATGACCACCATCCACAAGCTGTTCCGGCTGCGCAACTGCGACGACACCTATTTCGCCAACCGCTCCCGGCCCTGCCTGCAATATCAGATCAAGCGCTGCTCCGCGCCCTGCGTCGGCTACATCGACGAGGCCAGCTACGCACGTGACGTGGCCGACGCTGCCGATCTGCTGGAGGGCCGCAACGAGCGCCTGGTGGCGCGCCTGGTCAAACAGATGGAAGCCGCGTCCAGCCGGCTGGAATTCGAGCAGGCGGCCGCCACCCGCGAGAAGATCGCGGCGGTTCGGCGGCTGCAGGAGCAGTCCCATGTGGTGGGAGGGAAGGGCGATTTCGACATCATCGTCTGCGCCAGCGGCGGGGGCATCGCCTGCGCCGTGGTGGTGAGCGTTCGCGGCGGCATGCATCTGGGCCACCAGAGCTTCTACCCGACGCTGCCGGAGGGCACCGAGCCCGCCGAGCTGAGTGAAGCATTCATCGGCCAGTACTACCTGGAGCGCAAGCCGCCGCCGGAAATCCTGGTGGGCGTGGAGCCGGTGGACCGGGAGTGGCTGGAACAGAGCCTGGGTGAACGGGCTGGCCGAAAGGTATCGGTGCGCTATCGGCTGCGCGGGCGCCGGGCGCGGCTACGGGACAACGCCAGCGCCACGCTGGAACAGGCGCTGGAATCGCGGCTGGCCACGCGGGCCGGGGTTCGCGATCGCCTGATGGCGCTGCAGGAGGCGCTGGCGCTGGCGGCACCGCCGATGCGCATGGAGTGTTTCGACATCAGCCACACCGGCGGCGAACGCACGGTGGCGTCGTGCGTGGTGTTCGAGGGCGGGGCGGCAAAGAAAGCGGCCTACCGGCGGTTTAATATCGAGGACATCGAACCCGGGGATGATTACGCCGCCATGCGCCAGGCACTGGAACGGCGGTTTCGCCGGCTCAAGCGTGGCGAGGCACCGATGCCGGATCTGCTGCTGATCGACGGCGGCAAGGGACAGTTGGCACAGGCGGAAACGGTTCTGCAGGAGCTTGAACTGGCGGATGTACCGGTGGTGGCGGTGGCCAAGGGCAGCGAACGCAAGGCCGGGCGGGAACAGCTGTTTTTGCCGCGGCAGAGCCAGCCTCATATACTCCCCCCCAACTCCCCGGCCCTCCATCTGATCCAGCAGATTCGCGATGAAGCGCATCGCTTCGCTGTGGCCGGCCATCGCGGCCGCCGCGACAAGGCGCGCCAGCAGTCGCCGCTGGATCATATCGAGGGGCTGGGTCCGGTCCGTCGCAAGCGGTTGCTGCGTGCCTTCGGCGGCTCGCGCCAGATTGCGCGCGCCGGGGTACGCGACCTGGAGCGCGTGGACGGCATCAGTCGGGCCATGGCGCAGCGGATCTATGAGCATTTTCATCAGTCGGGATAACGGCGTTTTCGCATGCAACTCAATCTGCCCACATGGCTGACGCTGTTCCGGCTGGTAATGATTCCGATGGTAGTGATCGTTCTCTGCCTCAGTTTTCCCGGCCGCGATTACCTGGCCGCCAGCGGTTTTGCCGCGGCGCTGATCACAGACTGGTTCGACGGCTGGCTGGCCCGGCGCTGGGATCAGGCCTCCGCGTTCGGTGCATTTCTGGACCCGGTGGCGGACAAGCTGCTGGTCTGCGCGCTGCTGGTGATGCTGGTGCTTCACGATCCGCGTGTGGTGGTGGCGATTCCGGCGGTGATCATCGTGGGGCGCGAGATAACCGTATCCGCGCTGCGCGAGTGGATGGCCGAACTGGGCAAGCGCCAGTCGGTGGCGGTCGGGTCGCTGGGCAAGTACAAGACCGCAATCCAGATGACGGCGATCCTGGTCATGCTGATGGATCTGAGCCAGCCGCGGGGGACGCTCTATGTGGCCGGCCTGGCGCTGCTGGGGATCGCGGCGGCGCTCACGGTGTGGTCGATGGTGGCTTACCTGCGGGCGGCCTGGCCGCATTTGCGCGATTAGAGGCTCAATCGCGCCTTGACACGTGCGCTGCACGCCCTAGAATACGCGGCGAATAAGGCGGGAATAGCTCAGTGGTAGAGCACAACCTTGCCAAGGTTGGGGTCGCGAGTTCGAATCTCGTTTCCCGCTCCAGTTTGCAATGCGACTGCAGCGATCAAGCCTCGTCCCGACGGTCGGGGCTTTTTCGTTGGTGCCGATGGCTGACATGCCGTGCCGGCCCGCAAGAAGTACTCATGAGTTCCATCACTGGCTTGGTGGCCGAGTGGGTAAGCCGGAACCAGACGAATCACCGATTCGTCCCGGAGAACGCCCGCGGCATGACGCCGCGGGCCGGGTTTCTTGGTGAGACCGGGAGGGTCGAACCTAGAAACTGCGCGCCGTGATTGACCGGCTGGCAGCGTATAACGAAGATGACCGACTTTGGCCTGGTGGCAGAGTGGTGATGCAGCGGCCTGCAAAGCCGCGTACCTCGGTTCGATTCCGGGCCAGGCCTCCACCTTTTCCTTGCCGTTTCCCTGCGGCCCCGTCGCGCCACCACCGGCGCGGCCTGCGCTAGACTATCGGCAGGCCCAGGTGGCGAAACTGGTAAACGCTGCGGACTTAAAATCCGCTGGTAGCAATACCTTGTGGGTTCGAGTCCCACCCTGGGCACCAAGGCATGGGGCGGTTGCTCGCGCTGGTGCCGTATCCACCGCCTGTCGTTGCAGGGAAGCCTCGATTTGACGCAATCCAGTGCAGGACTGACCGTGCAATCTCTGACCTGCGCGCGTGGCCGCCGGGTGCTGTTCGAGCAGCTCGATGCGACGCTGGCCGCGGGTGAGGCGGTTCGGGTAACCGGCGATAACGGTCGCGGCAAGACCACCTTGCTGCGGACGCTGGCGGGGCTGCGTCTGCCCCATGCGGGGCGGGTGTGCTGGCAAGGTCGCGACGTGCATGCCGGGGACGCCTTCGCCGAAGGTGACCTGCTGTATCTGGGCCACGAGAACGCCCTCAATCCGGACCTCACGGCGGTGGAGAATCTTACCGCGTTGCGGACGCTGCATGGACGTCAGGGCGACATCCGGGCGGGGCTGCGGCGCTTCGGGGTGGACACGATCGGTGACCGCCCCTGCCGGACGCTGTCAGCCGGCCAGCGTCGGCGCAGCGCGCTGGCGCGGCTGTGTCTGGAAGGCGCGAGGTTGTGGCTGCTTGATGAGCCGGCCGCGGCGCTGGACGCGGCGGCCCGGCAGGTGCTTGGCGACGTGATCGGCGCGCATGTGGCGGCAGGCGGTCTGGTCCTGTTCACCACCCATGAAGCGCTGGACATCCCGCAAACCCCGGTTCGATCGCTGGCGCTGTGAGCGGTTTCCTGGCCATGCTCCGGCGCGATCTGCTGCTGCTGGCACGCCAGCGCGGCGAGGCGGTGCATCACGTTCTCTTCTTTCTGCTGCTGGTGGCACTGTTTCCGCTGGGCACGCGCCCGGCGCCGGATCTGTTGCTGTCTCTGGCCCCGGCACTGATGTGGATGGCGGCACTGTTGGCCGCGCTGCTGTCGCTGGACCGCCTGTTCCGCCCCGACCTGGAAGACGGCACGCTGGAACAACTACTGCTGTCGCGCGAGCCACTGGCGTTGCTGGTGCTGGCCAAGGTGGCAGCCTACTGGCTGGGCGGCGGGCTGATCTTCGTGCTGGTTTCGCCGCTTGTGGGCCTGCTCCTGGGGGTACCGGCCCAGGCCATTCCGGTTATCATGTTGAGTCTGTTGCTGGGGACCCCGGTGCTGGGTCTGATCGGCGCCATCGGTGTGGCACTGACACTTGGCCTGCAGCGGGCCGGCGTGCTGCTGAGCCTGCTGGTGTTCCCGCTCTACGTGCCGGTACTGATTTTCGGGGCCGGCGCCATGCAGGCGGCGATCGAGGGATTGCCCGCCGCCGGGCCGCTCTACATGCTGAGCGGCCTTCTGCTGCTGGCGATATCGCTGGCGCCACTGGCCGCCGCGGCGGCTCTCAGAATCAGTCTGGAGTAGGTTTCGCGTGCGCGACTGGATTGCCTGGACATGCTGATGCGCTGGTTTCATCAACTGGGCTCGCCGCCGTATTTCCAGATGCTGGCTCGACGCCTGTCGCCCTGGCTGGCGGTCCCGGCGGTCCTGCTGACCGCCTGGGGCTTCTACGCCGGGCTGGTGCACGCGCCGCCGGACTATCAGCAGGGCGATGCGTTCCGGATCATCTACGTGCACGTCCCGGCCGCCTGGCTGTCGCTGTTCGTCTACACCGCGATGGCGGTGGCGGCAGTGATTGCGCTGGTCTGGCGGATGAAGGTGGCCGAGGCCTTCGTGATCGCCGCCGCCCCGATCGGCGCCAGCTTTACCTTTCTGGCGCTTGTTACCGGTTCGATCTGGGGCAAGCCCATGTGGGGCACCTGGTGGGTGTGGGACGCCCGGCTCACCTCCGAACTGATCCTGCTGTTTCTCTATCTCGGGGTGATGGCGCTGGAAAACGCGATCGAGGAGCCGCGAAGTGCGGCCCGCGCCGCATCCCTGCTGGCGATCGTGGGCGTAGTGAACGTCCCGATCATTCACTACTCGGTGGAGTGGTGGAATACGCTGCACCAGGGCCCGACGGTGACGCGCTTCGACGCCCCGGCCATCGAGTGGTCGATGTTGCTGCCATTGCTGGTCAGCGCACTGGGCTTCACGCTGCTGTTCGCGTGGCTGGTGCTGGTGCGCATGCGGGTGATTCTGCTGCGGCGCGAGGCGGGCTCGCGCTGGGTGCGTGAATGGCTGCAGAACCCATGAGCGATTGGTGGTCGATGGGCGGGTATGCCGCCTACGTGTGGAGCAGTTTCGGCGTTGCCGCGGTCGTACTGGTCTGGAACATGGTCTGGCCCTACGTACAGTTGCGGCAGCTGCGCCGACGGCTGCGCCAGGAGGAGGAACAGGTTTGACCCCGAAACGACGCCGGCGATTGACGCTGGTGGGGCTGCTGCTGCTGGGTATCGGCGGCGCGGTTGCCCTGATGCTCACTGCGTTCAACGAGAACCTGATGTATTTCTATCAGCCCAGCATGGTGGCCGCCGGCGAAGCGCCCCAGGGGGCGCGATTCCGCATCGGGGGGCTGGTGGAAACGGGCAGTGTGGAACGGGCCGAGGACGGCCTGCTGGTGAATTTCACCCTGGCCGATTGCGATGCCGCGGTGCCGGTGCGCTACCGAGGTATCCTGCCGGACCTGTTCCGCGAGGGGCAGGGCATCGTCGCCTACGGGCAACTGGATGAGCAGGGCGTGTTTGCCGCCGACGAGGTGCTGGCCAAGCACGACGAAAATTATATGTCGCCGGAAGTGGAGGAAGCCCTGAGCAAGCCGGATGGCCAGTCCTGCATGCCGGCCAGCATGGGGGCCTCGCTGTGATTGTCGAACTCGGCCATTTCGCGCTGGTGCTGGCGCTGTGCCTGTCGCTGGTGCAGGCGATCGTGCCGATGCTGGGCTATCGCACCGGTCGGACCGACCTCATGGGCATGGCCATGCCCGCGGCCTCGGGGCAGTTCGTGTTCCTGGCCCTGGCATTCGCTGCGCTCGGCTGGGCATTCCTGCAGAACGACTTCTCGGTGGCCTATGTCGCCGCCAACTCCAATACCGAGCTGCCCTGGTACTACCGCCTGGCCGCCATCTGGGGTGCCCACGAAGGCTCATTGCTGCTGTGGGTGACCATGCTGGCGGGCTGGAGCCTCGCGGTTGCGGCCTTCAGCCGCTCGCTGCCCACCGATGTGGCCGCCTGCGTGCTCGCGGTGATGGGCATGGTCAGCGTGGGTTTTCTGCTATTCACGCTGGGCACCTCCAACCCGTTCGAACGGCTGTTTCCGGCGGCCGCCGAGGGCCGCGACCTGAATCCGCTCCTGCAGGATCCGGGGCTGATCATCCATCCGCCGCTGCTATACATGGGATATGTAGGCTTTGCGGTCGCGTTCGCGTTCGCCATTACCGCCCTGATTACCGGGCGGGTGGACAGTGCCTGGACTCGCTGGACCCGACCGTGGACCACGGCGGCCTGGGCGTTTCTGACCATCGGTATCACCCTGGGCAGCTGGTGGGCCTACAACGAGCTGGGCTGGGGCGGCTGGTGGTTCTGGGACCCGGTGGAAAACGCCTCCTTCATGCCCTGGCTGGTAGGCACTGCGCTGATCCATTCCCTGGCGGTGACCGAGAAACGCGGCATCTTCCAGAGCTGGACGGTGCTGCTGGCGATCAGCGCTTTCGCGCTGTCGCTGCTGGGTACATTCCTGGTGCGGTCGGGCGTACTGGTGTCGGTGCATGCCTTTGCCACCGACCCGGCGCGCGGTATCTACATTCTGCTGTTCTTCGCCATCGTGGTAGGTGGGTCGCTGCTGCTCTACGCCGCGCGGGCTCCGAAACTGGCGCGCGGGGATACGCCGGTCAAGGCGCTGTCCCGCGAGGGACTGCTGCTGCTCAACAACCTGTTTCTGGTGGTATCGGCCGCGGCCGTGCTGCTGGGCACGCTTTATCCGCTGGTGGCGGATGCCCTGGGCCTGGGCCGGATATCGGTGGGGCCACCGTATTTCAACACGGTGTTCGTGCCGCTGACGGTGCCGCTGGTGATTCTCTGCGGCTTCGGCGGCGCGATGGCCTGGAAACGCACCCGCTGGCAGGTGCTGCGTGACCGGCTCTGGCTGCCGGCGCTGGCTGCAACCGTTGCCGGCGTGGGCCTGTCCTGGGTAACACTGGGCACCGGCGGGGTGGTAGCGACGGCCGGCTGCATGGTCGGGTTCTGGGCCATTGCCACAGCCATGGAGGAGCTCTGGTACCGCCGACGCACCAGCTGGTCCCGCGGCGTGCTGGGCATGACCATGGCGCACGCCGGCGTGGGCGTGATGGTGATCGGCATCACCCTGGTTACCGCGTTCGGCCTGGATCGGGATGCCAGTCTGGCGGTGGGCGAAAGCAAGACGATGGCCGGCTACCAGTTCACCTTCGAAGGCACCGAGGAACAGTCGGGACCCAACTACGTCGCGCAGGTCGGCCACGTCGCCATTAGCGATGGGGACGGCAATGCCATCGCGACCGTGCATCCGGAAAAACGTCGCTATCCCACCCGCGGCAACGTGATGACCGAATCCGGTGTGCACAGTAATCTGTTCCGGGATCTGTATGTGTCGCTGGGTGAGCCTCTGCAGCAGGGCGGCTGGTCGCTGCGCCTGTTCTACCGGCCATTCGTGCTCTGGATATGGCTGGGCGGGCTGCTCATGATGCTGGGAGGCATCCTGGCGACGACCGATCCCCGCTATCGACGCCTGCGTCAGCGCGAACGCCAGCGGGCTGACAGCCACGCCGTCGCCGCTGGCGCCTGATGCGGCTCAGTTTTGTTCTCCCTGCACTGGTCGTGGTGGTCCTGATCGGGCTGCTCGGCTACGGCCTGACGCGCAATCCGTCGGAACTGCCGTCGGCGCTGCTGGATCAGCCGGCGCCGGCCTTTTCGGTGGCGCGTCTCGAGGCGCCCGACCAGTTGATCACCCAGGAGGCGTTTGCCGGCCGGGTCGCAGTGTTCAACGTCTGGGCGAGCTGGTGCGTCGCCTGCCGGGCCGAACATGCGCTGATCGAGGAACTTGCCGAACGTGGCGAGGTGGCCGTTTACGGCCTGAATTACAAGGACGACCGGACCACGGCGATGCAGTGGCTGGACCGCTACGGCGACCCGTTCGTGGCCAGCGCCTTCGACCCGCGGGGGCAGGTCGGCATCGACTACGGTGTGGCGGCGGTGCCGGAGACCTTCATCATCGACGCCGAGGGCATCATCCGTTTCAAGCAGGTTGGCCCGGTGGACCGCGAGACGCTGGAGCAGAGGCTGCTGCCGTTGGTGGCCCAACTGAAGGAGGAGGCGGCGTGAAGGTCGTTGTGTCGGTGCTTTTCCTCTTGTTCAGCGGTCTCGCCGCAGCAGCGCCGCCCGCCCTGGACGAGGCGCAGACCCATCGTTACCACCAGTTGATCGATCAGGTGCGGTGCCTGGTCTGCCAGAACCGCACCATCGCCGAATCCGACGCGCCGCTGGCGGCGGACCTGCGCGACATCATCGGTCGGCAGATCGCCGCCGGACGCTCCAATGACGAGATCAAGAACTACCTGGTGCAACGCTACGGTGAATGGGTGCTGTACAAGCCGCGTTTCTCGGCCGCCACCTGGATTCTGTGGCTGGGTCCGGCAGCACTGCTGCTGGCGGCGCTGGTGAGCGCGATACTGCTATGGCGGCGGACCGGGCGGCGCGCCGAGCCCCCGGCACCGGATGAAGACTCGCTGGCGCGGATTCTCGACGACGAGCGTCGGTCATGATCGTGTGGTTCTGGGTGCTGGCCGGGCTGATGGCGGTGATGGCGGCGGGCGGCCTGTTATGGCCGCTCTGGCGGGCCGGGTGGCGCGGCAGTTCCCGGCGCGAAGCCAACATCCAGGCCTATCGCGACCGCGTTCGCGAGCTCGACGCCGAGGTGGCGAGTGGCCGCGTATCCGAGGAGGCGGCGGCGTCGCTCAAGGCCGAACTCGGCCGGCGTCTGGTACATGAAGCTGGCGACGAGGAAGCGCCGGTCGCGCCAACCAGGGTTCGGCCCTGGGGTACCTCGCTGTTTCTGATTCTGCTGGTGCCGGTGCTGGCAGTCATCGTTTACGGAGCGGTTGGCGAATGGCAGCTGGCCACAGGTGATGACCAACCGCCGCTGCCGGTGATGATCGAACGCCTGGAATCCCGGCTTGCCAGCCGGCCGGAGGATGCCCGGGCCTGGATGTTTCTCGGGCAGGCCTACACCAGTCAGGAACGGCCGGCCGACGCCGCCGAGGCCTTCCGGCGTGCCAACGAGCTGGTCGAGCAGCCGGAGGCCTCGCTGCTGGTGCGTGAGGCCGAGGCGCTGGCCACTGCCAACGGCGGGCAGCTTCAGGGTCGGGCACAGGCGCTGTTCGATCAGGCGCTGGAACAGGATCCCGACAATGGCCTGGCGCTCTGGTATGCCGGGATGGCGGCCATCCAGTCGGAGCAACCGCAGGACGCCCGGCGCCACTGGCAGCGGCTGCTGAAACAGGATTTGCCCGACGATTTCCGAGCGGTGGTCGAACGTAGTCTGGAACGGATTGATGCAGCGCCGCAATCGGGCTCCTGATCCGGTTGTCACCCCCCGGGAAACGGGTTAGGGTCGCCGGCGTCACCCCGCACGACGCCCGCGCATGGCCGACGCCACCGTTATCGAACTCGATCGACTGCCCGCCATCGTTCCCACCTATCTGCGTGCCGCGCTAACCTTCAGCGGCGGGCTGGGTCCCGACGCCACGATCCCCGACATCGAATGCCGCGTGCCCGGCGTATCGATCGACCCGGATCTGCTGCAACGCTACGCCGAGGTCTGCGGGTTCCCGCCGGACAGCGGCGACGTGCCGATCACACTGCCGCACGTGTTGGTGTTCCCGGTTCACATGGCCGTGCTTACGCATCGTGAATTCCCGCTCAAGCTGCTGGGGCTGGTGCATGTGCGTAATCGCATTACCCAGTATCGCGCGCCGGTGGTTGGCGAGGCGCTGGATCTGGCCGTGCGGGTCGGCGGCCACCGGGACGTGCACAACGGCATCGAATTCGACATGGAAACGGTGATGGCCGACGCCTCTGGCAATACCGTCTGGGACTCGACCAGTACCATGCTGTCGCGTGGCGGCGGCAAGGGCCGGCGTTCGGGACGGGGCGACAAGTCACCGCCGGCGGTGCCGGAACAGGGTCGCTACGGGCGCTGGGAGGCACCGGCCGACATCGGCCGGCGTTATGCCGGAGTGGCGGGCGACGTCAATCCGATCCATCTGTCCCCGCTGTCGGCCAAGCTGTTCGGCTTTCCGCGGGCCATCGCCCACGGCATGTGGCTCAAGGCGCGGGCGGCGGCGGAGATCCAGGCCGATCTGCCGGATGGCGCCCATACGCTGGACGTGGCCTTCAAGCGCCCGGTGCTGCTCCCCGGCTCCGTGATGCTCAAGTACGATCCGGGCGAGAGTGGAATCGATTTTGCACTGATCAAGCCCGATTCGGACACCGTGCACATGGTGGGATCCGTGCGCCGCGCGTAGTGGACCTGAGCGCCCGCTGACGGTTCCGGCGCACCAGAAAGGAGCAGCAATGCGAATCCGTAAAGCCGTTTTCCCGGTGGCGGGGCTGGGTACCCGCTTCCTGCCGGCCACCAAGGCCAGTGCCAAGGAGATCCTGCCAGTGGTGGACAAGCCGCTGGTGCAATACGCGGTTAAGGAGGCGATCGCCGCCGGCGCCGAGGAAATGGTGTTCATCACCAGTCACACCAAGAACTCGATCATGGATCACTTCGATCGGGACTACGAGCTGGAGGCCATCCTCGAAGCCAAGGGCAAGGAAGACCTGCTGGCTGCGGTGCGTGATGTGTTGCCCAAGGGCATTACCTGCGTCTACATCCGTCAGCCCGATCAGATGGGGCTCGGGCACGCGATTTCCTGCGCCTTTCCGGCAGTGGGGGATCAGGACTTCGCGGTGATCCTGGCCGACGACCTGATCGCGGGCGGGTCACAACCCTGTCTGGCCCAGATGCAGCGGGTGTATCAGTCCTACGGCGCCAGCGTGCTGGCGGTACAACGGGTGCCCTGGGAGGAAACCTTCAAGTACGGCATTGTCGAGGTCGAGCCGGTCGGGCCCGGCCTGTCGGAAATCAAGTCCATCGTGGAGAAGCCGGATCCGAAAGACGCACCGTCGAATCTGGCCGTGGTGGGGCGCTACATCCTGACCCCGCGAATTTTTCGGCTGATCGATCGCACCAGCCCCGGGGCCGGCGGTGAGATACAACTTACCGATGCAATCGAGGCACTGCTCGAGGAGCAGACGGTGATGGCCTACGAGTTCGAAGGCACCCGCTACGACTGCGGCAGCAAGCTGGGTTATCTGCAGGCAAATGTGGAGATGGGCCTGCAGCACCCGGAGATCGGCCCCTCATTCCGGTCCTATCTGCGCGGCCTCGATCCAGCGCTGTTGACCGACCCGGATGACGACGGCCATACGAATGGGTAAGTCCCTGCCAGCGGCGAGTTTGTTATCATTCGTTCCAGGGCAATGCGGCGCCGGTACGCATTGCCGTCGTTGCCTCTTTCCGGGGTGATTCCGGCCCCCCGGCCAGCGGATCCGCCGCCGCCATGAAGAGCGAGCTCAACGAGAAGTTTCTCCGGAATTCCCCGCTGTTCGGCGCCAATGGCGCCTACATCGAAGACTATTACGAACAGTTCCTGAAGGACCCCGAGTCGGTCGAGCCGTCCTGGCGCGAGTACTTCCGGGGTCTCAATGGCGACGGCCGGGCTGACGTGGCCCATTCGCCCATCCGCGATTCCTTCATCGATACATCGGCCAGCGCCGGTCAGGGCGCGGCGCCGCGTACTGCCATGGCTCCCCAGGCGGCGCAGAAGCAGGCCGGAGTGCTGCGGCTGATCAACTACTACCGCGTGCGCGGCCATCAGAGCGCGCAACTCGACCCGCTTGGTCTGTTCGAGCCGCCTGCCGTTCCCGACCTCGACCCGGCCTTTCATGGTCTCGGCGAGGCCGACATGGATGCCGTGTTCAACACCGGTTCGCTGTTCGCGCCGGACGAAATGTCCCTGCGCGACATCATCCAGCTGTGCAAGCGGGTCTACACCGGCACCATCGGCGCCGAGTACATGTACATCACGGATACCCGCCAGAAGCGCTGGATTCAGCGGCGCCTGGAGGCCTCGGTGCAGGAGCAGCCGCTGTCCGCCGAAGCCAAGCTCGAGGCCTTGCGCCAGCTGACGGCGGCCGAGGGCATCGAGCGCTACCTGCATACCAAGTACGTCGGCCAGAAACGCTTCTCGCTGGAGGGAGCCGACTGCCTGATTCCGATGCTTGATGCGATCGTGCGCACGGCCGCGGGCTATCGCATCGACGAGGCAGTCATCGGCATGGCCCATCGCGGCCGGCTGAACGTGCTGGTCAATATTCTCGGCAAGTCCCCGCAGGAGCTGTTCTCCGAGTTCGAGGGGGATGTCGATCTGGATCGGCTCGATCTATCCGGCGACGTGAAATATCACCTCGGGTTCTCCACCGATGTGGAGATCGCCGATACCCGTATGCATCTGGTGCTGGCCTTCAACCCGTCGCACCTCGAGGCGGTCAATCCAGTGGTTCAGGGCTCGGTCAAGGCCAGGCAGGAACGTCGTGATGATGACGACGGCGACACCGTGCTGCCGGTGCTCATCCATGGCGACGCCTCGTTCGCCGGGCAGGGCATCGTGATGGAGACGCTGCAGCTGTCCCAGGCCAAGGGTTATGCCACCGGCGGCACGGTGCACGTCATCGTCAACAATCAGCTCGGCTTCACCATGCAGAGCCCGATCGCGGTGCAGCCGGGCGAGAGTTCGCGCACCTCGCAGTACTGCACGGACATCGCCAAGATGCTGGAGGCGCCAGTATTCCATGTGAACGCCGACGATCCGGAAGCGGTGGTGTTCGTCAGCCAGCTGGCGGTGGATTATCGTGCCGCGTTCGGCAAGGACGTGATCATCGATCTGGTCTGCTATCGCCGCCACGGCCACAACGAGGCCGATGAGCCGGCCGTGACCCAGCCGCTGATGTATCAGAAGGTCAAGGAAAGCCCGACCGCCCGGGCCAAGTTCGCCAAGCGCCTGGTCGACGAAGGCGTGGTCGAGGCCTCCGAGCCGGACCGATTGTCGGAGGCCTACCGCGAGGGATTGTCCGAGGGCCGCAACATTTTCCGCGCCACACTGGGGCTGGTCGGTAACGAACACACCGTGGACTGGGCCCGCTACACCCGGCACCACTGGTCCGACTGCGTCGACACCAGCGTCCCGCTCAAGACCCTTCGCCGGTTGTCGGGCGAGTTATTGGTTTTTCCCGACGGCTTCGAGCTGCACAAACGCGTGCAGCGCATCGTCGAGGATCGCCGCAAGATGGCGGCTGGCGCCATTCCGGTGGACTGGGGCTTCGCCGAAACCCTGGCCTATGCCAGCCTGCTGGATGACGGCTTCGACGTGCGCCTTTCCGGACAGGATTCCGGACGCGGCACGTTCTTTCATCGCCACGCGGTGGTGCATAACCAGAAGGACGGCAGCTGTTTCGTGCCGCTGACCCAGGTGGGCCGCGAGAACGCTCGCTTTACCGTCACGGATACCCTGCTGTCCGAGGCCGGCGTGCTCGGTTACGAGTACGGCTATGCCACGGCCGACCCGGAGGTGCTGGTGGTCTGGGAGGCCCAGTTCGGCGATTTCGTCAACGGCGCCCAGGTGATCATCGACCAGTTCATCGCCAGCGGCCGGGCCAAGTGGGGGCGCCTGTGCGGGCTCACCATGTTCCTGCCGCATGGTTACGAGGGGCAGGGCCCGGAGCATTCCTCGGCCCGGCTCGAGCGCTTCCTGCAGCTATGCGCCGAGCGCCACATGCTGGTGGTGGTGCCGTCCACCCCGGCCCAGTGGTTCCACCTCATCCGTCAGCAGATGGTGCGCGACCTGCGAATGCCGCTGGTGGTGATGACGCCCAAGAGCCTGCTGCGCCACCGGTTGTCGACCTCGACGCTGGACGACCTTACCGAGGGGCGCTTTCAGTTCGTGATCGACGAGCCGGCCGACATCGACGCCGACCGCATCAAGCGCGTGGTTTTCTGCAGCGGCAAGGTCTACTACGACCTCTATCAGGCCCGCGAGGAGCAGAAACTGGATTCCGTGGCGCTGGTTCGCATCGAGCAGCTGTATCCCTTCCCGGCGGACGAGTACGCCGCGGCGATCGCGCGCTATCCCAATGCGACGCAGATCGTCTGGTGTCAGGAAGAACCCGAAAACCAGGGCGCCTGGTACCAGATCAAGCATCGGCTGACGGTGCCGTTGGCGGGCAATCACACGCTGCTGTACGCCACCCGTGCCGGCTCCGCCAGCACCGCGGTGGGTTACCACAAGTTGCACGTCAAGCAGCAGAAGGAGGTCGTCGACGCCGGGCTGAGCGGCGGCCTGGAGCTGGTCGATCGCGGCAAGAGCCGCAACCGCAACGGCCGACAATCCCGCAAGAAAAAGTCATAAGGACGCCTCATGAGCATGGAGATCAAGGTTCCGGAACTGCCGGAATCCGTTTCGGAAGCAACCGTCGGTGAATGGCATGTCGCCGCCGGCGACAGCGTCGACCGCGACCAGAACGTGGTGGACCTGGAAACCGACAAGGTCATGCTGGAGGTGCCGGCCACCGCCGCCGGGACGATCAAGGAAATCCGTGTTGAAGCGGGCCAGACGGTTCACGCCGGCGACGTGCTGGCGATTGTCGAGGAAGGAGAGGGCAGTGCGGCCGGGGGCAGCGATGACGCCGCGAGCGCCGGCGCCGCCGAGCCGGCCTCAAGCGGCGATGCCGATGAGGCCACAGGCGACGACGGGGAAGATCAGCCCATCCCGAGCCCGGCCGCCCGCAAGTTGATGGACGAGCACGGCCTGGGGGCTGGCGACGTCAAGGGCAGTGGCAAGGACGGCCGGATCACCAAGGCGGATGTGCTTTCCGCGGTGGACGGCAAGTCGGAAGCGCCGGCGCCCGCCAAGTCGGAGCCGGAGGCGGAGAAGCCCGCGGCCGAACCGGACAAGGCCCCGGCCAGCGCCGACAAGGCGGATCAGGCAGCGCTCAAGGCCGGCGCGGGCGAACGGCTGGAGCAGCGCGTGCCCATGACCCGCATCCGGGCCCGCATCGCCGAGCGCCTGCTCGAGGCCACCCAGAGCACCGCCATGCTGACCACCTTCAACGAAGTGGACATGCAGGCAGTTACCGACGTGCGGGACCGCTACAAGGAAAAATTCGAGAAGGATCACGACGTCCGGCTGGGCTTCATGTCTTTCTTCGTCAAGGCGGCAGTGGAAGCCCTAAAGCGTTTCCCGGTGGTCAACGCCTCGATCGACGCCGAAGACATCGTTTACCACGGCTACTACGACGTGGGCATCGCGGTGTCCTCGCCGCGCGGTCTGCTGGTGCCGATCCTGCGTGATGCAGATCAGCTCAGCTATGCCGAGATCGAGTCGAATATCCGCAGCCTCGGCAAGCGTGCCCAGGAAAGCAAGATCACCATGGACGAACTGTCCGGCGGCACCTTCACCATCACCAATGGCGGCGTGTTCGGCTCCATGCTGTCCACGCCCATCCTCAATCCGCCGCAGAGCGCGATTCTGGGCATGCATGCGGTCAACGACCGGCCGATGGTGGTCGACGGCGAGATCCGTGTGCGGCCGATGATGTATCTGGCGCTGTCCTACGATCACCGCATCATCGACGGGCGCGACGCCGTGCTGTTCCTGCGCACCATCAAGGAGCTGATCGAGGATCCGGCCCGCCTGCTGCTGCAGATCTA
Source organism: Salinisphaeraceae bacterium (assembly GCA_040222795.1). Lineage (GTDB taxonomy): Bacteria > Pseudomonadota > Gammaproteobacteria > Nevskiales > Salinisphaeraceae > Spectribacter. Next base: position 14,309 of record JAVKCJ010000034.1, on the reverse strand, counting down.
GCCCGGTTTCAGGAATTCCGCGCCGGCTGCCGCACCGCGCGGCCCGCGCCCACAGGAACTGCTTATGAGCAACAAGTACGACGTCATCGTCATCGGCGCCGGCCCGGCCGGCTATGTGGCCGCCATTCGTGCCGCCCAGCTGGGCATGCAGGTCGGCTGCATTGATCGCTGGCTGGACGATCAGGACGAGCCGTCGCTCGGGGGCACCTGCCTGAACGCCGGCTGCATACCGTCCAAGGCATTGCTGGAATCCTCGGAGCTCTATCATCGGGCGCAGCACGACTTTGCCGACCACGGGCTGGACATCAAGGATGTATCGATGGATATCGGCCGTATGCAGAAGCGGCGCGAGAAGATCGTCTCCCAGCTTACCGGCGGTATTGCCGGTCTGTTCAAGGCAAATGGCGTGGAATGGTTGCAGGGCAGCGGCAGCGTGGCCGACGCCGGCAAGGTCGCGTTCCAGCCGGTGGGCAAGAGCGCCCGCAAGAAAACGCTCGAGACCGACAACATCATCATTGCCAGCGGGTCGGAACCGGTGGCGCTGGATATCGCCCCGTTCGACGGGGAGCGAATTCTGGATTCGCGCGGTGCGCTTACCCTGCCGGATGTGCCCAAGCGCCTGGGCATCATCGGCGCCGGCTATATCGGGGTGGAGCTGGGCAGTGTGTGGTCGCGCCTTGGGGCCGAAACCGTGATCCTGGAAGCCCAGGAAAGCTTCATGCCCATTGCCGACACCCAGATCGCCCGTGAGGCCCTGCGCCAGTTCGGCAAGCAGGGCATGGACATTCGCATGGGCGCCCGGGTGGTATCGGCCAAGGCCAAGGCAGGCAAGGCCGGCAACGTGACCGTGCGCTACAGCGTGGACGGCGATGAAAAGGAAGAGGTGTTCGACCGCCTGATCGTGGCCGTTGGCCGCCGTCCCTGTACCGACGGCCTGCTGGGTGGCGACGCCCAGGTGGAGCTGGATGACAAGGGATTTGTCTCGGTGGACGAGGAGTTTCGTACCAGCCTGCCGGGTGTATACGCGGTGGGCGATGTGATCGGTGGCCCAATGCTGGCCCACAAGGGGATGGAAGAGGGTAGCGCGGTAGCCGAGATTCTCGCGGGACAGAAACCTCATGTGAATTACGAGACCGTGCCCTGCGTGGTCTACACCTCGCCGGAGATCGCCTGGGTTGGCAAGACCGAGGCCCAGGCCAAATCCGAGGGTATCGACTACCGCGTGGGCGCGATCCCGTTTGCCGCCAACGGCCGGGCCAAGGCGCTGGGCCAGGAAATCGGTCAGGTCAAGCTGATCGCCGATACCAAGACTGATCGGATCCTTGGCGCGCACATGATCGGGCCCTATGTGTCCGAACTGATCCAGGAAATCGTCGTGGCGATGGAATTCCAGGCGTCGAGCGAGGACATCGCCCGCATTATTCATGGACATCCGACACTGGGCGAGAACGTCCATGAGGCGGCGCTGGCGGTCGACGGCCGGCCTATTCACTTCGCACCGAAAAAGCGCAAGTAGCGGGCTTCGGGTTGCCAGTTTGGATGGGCAGCCGAGGCGATTGATCCGAAACCTGACACTTATCGCCCGGTCTCGGCCCTTTCCGGTAAAATTGCCGGGTCACTTCGCATCCGACTTCCTGCAACCATGGCCGGCCACAGCAAATGGGCGAATATCCAGTACCGCAAAGGTGCTCAGGACAAGAAGCGGGGCAAGATATTCACCAAGCTGATTCGTGAAATCAGCGTTTCCGCGCGCACCGGCGGCGGGGACCCGGATGCCAATCCCCGGCTGCGCCTGGCCATTGACAAGGCGTTGTCCAACAACATGCCCAAGGACAACATCGAGCGGGCGATCAAGCGCGCCACCGGTGATGCCGATGGCGCCCACTACGAGGAAGTCCGCTACGAAGGTTACGGCCCCAGCGGTGTGGCAATTATGGTGGATTGCCTCACCGATAATAAAAACCGCACCGTGGCCGAAGTGCGCCACGCCTTCTCCAAGCACGGAGGCAACCTGGGCGCGGACGGATCGGTGGCGTATCTGTTTTCCCGGGCCGGCGTGATCAGCTACGGACCGGAGGTTGACGACGAGCCGGTACTGGCGGTGGCGCTGGATGCGGGCGCCGAGGATATCGCCGAATACGACGACGGCTCGTTCGATGTGCTGACTTCGCCCGACGACTATCGGCAGGTGCGCGATGCCCTCGAGGCCGCCGGCCACGAACCCAGCGCCGCCGATGTGACCATGCGGCCGGCCACCACCACCGAACTGGAGGGGGGTGACGCCGAGACCTGCCTCAAGCTGCTGGACATGCTCGAGGACCTGGACGACGTCCAGAACGTCTACTCGAACGTGGAACTCCCGGAAGACGTGCTGGCGGCGAGCTGAATCCCATGAGCCGCATTCTGGGCATCGACCCGGGTTCGCGCGTGACCGGCTACGGTCTGATCGACGGGGACGCCGGTCGACCGGCACTGGTGGCACATGGCTGCATACGGCAGCCCGATGGCGAAGCGTTCCCCGAACGGCTGGCCCGGATCTTCGCCGAGGTGGGCGCGGTCATTCAGGCGCATGACCCGGCAGAGATGGCGATCGAGGATGTGTTCGTCAGCCGCAACGCCGCCAGTGCCCTCAAGCTGGGCCAGGCCCGCGGCGCGGCGATCTGTGCCGGGGCGGCGGCCGGCTTGCCGGTGGCGGAATATACCCCCGCGAAGGTCAAACAGGCGCTGGTCGGGCGCGGCGCGGCCGACAAGCGTCAGGTGGCGCACATGGTGGGCATGCTGCTGGGCGTGCGCGAGCCGCTGCAGGCGGACGCCGCCGATGCGCTGGCGGTGGCGATCTGCCACCTGCACCATCGCCAGACCGCCGAACGGCGTCCGGCCCGGGCCCGCGCCTCGTGATCGGGCGGCTCGAAGGTCGGCTGCTGGAAAAGCGCCCGCCGTGGCTGGTGCTGGATGTGGGCGGCGTCGGCTATGAGGTGGAAGCGCCGATGTCCACCTTCTACAAGCTGCCGGCCGTGGGGGACCCCGTGGTGCTGCGCACGCATCTAGTGGTCCGGGAGGACGCCTTCAGCCTGTTCGGTTTCGCGCACGAGGCCGAGCGCAGTCTGTTCCGCGAGCTGGTCAAGGTCAGCGGGGTGGGGCCACGACTGGCACTGACCATTCTGTCGGGCATCAGCCCGGATGATTTCGTCGCCACCATCCAGGAAGGCGATGCCGACCGCCTGACCGGGCTACCCGGCGTGGGCAAGAAGACCGCGGCCCGGCTGATGGTGGACATGCGCGACCGTCTGGGCAGTGCTGGCGCCACTGGCATGCCGATGAGCGGCCCGTCCGGCGGCGGCGTGCCCGACGACCCGGCCGCCGAAGCCCACAACGCGCTGACCTCGCTGGGTTACAAGCCGGCGGAGGCGACTCGGTTACTTCGTGATTGCGATACCGCGGGCCAGTCCAGCGAGGAACTGATCCGTCAGGCCCTAAAGCGGGCGGTACGCTGACATGAGCGAACAGCGGGTGATTGCCAGCGACGCCGAGCCGGATGACGAGGTCGATCGCGCCTTGCGGCCGCGCCGACTGTCGGAGTACGTCGGTCAGGCCCCGGTTCGCGAACAGCTGGAGATATTCATCACCGCGGCCCGGCGCCGGGGCGAGGCGCTGGATCATGTGTTGATCTTCGGCCCGCCGGGTCTGGGCAAGACCACGCTGGCTCATGTCATCGCCACTGAAATGAACGTCAACCTGCGCCAGACCTCCGGGCCGGTGCTCGAGCGACCTGGCGATCTGGCGGCGCTGCTGACCAACCTCGAGCCCAACGACGTGCTGTTCGTTGACGAAATCCATCGGCTGTCACCGGTGGTCGAGGAAGTGCTCTATCCGGCGCTGGAGGACTACCAGCTGGATATCGTTATCGGCGAAGGGCCCGCCGCGCGCTCGATCAAGCTGGAACTGCCGCCGTTCACGCTGGTGGGCGCCACCACCCGGGCGGGCTCGCTGACCTCGCCGCTACGGGATCGCTTCGGCATCGTCCAGCGGCTGGAGTTCTACGACGAATCGGACCTGCGGTCGATCGTGGAACGGTCGGCCAGGATCATGGCGGTCGGCATCGATGCGGACGGTGCCCGGGAAATCGCCCGCCGCTCGCGCGGCACGCCACGCGTGGCCAACCGACTGCTGCGCCGCGTGCGCGACTACGCCGAGGTCAAGGCCGAGGGGCATATCGATGGCCCGGTGGCGGCCGCGGCCATGGATATGCTCGACGTGGACGCCTTCGGCTTCGACGTGATGGATCGCAAGCTGCTGATGTCGCTGCTGGAAAAATTCGAGGGGGGGCCCACCGGGGTGGAGAGCCTGGCGGCGGCTATCGGTGAGGCGCGGGAAACCATCGAGGACGTGCTCGAACCCTATCTGATACAGCAGGGTTTCATGATGCGCACGCCGCGGGGCCGGGTGGCAACCCGGCAGGCCTACCAGCATTTCGGTCTGCCCACCCCGGCCCGGTTCGAAAGCATTCCGGTGGGGGATCTTTTCGCCGCCGACACTCCTGACAACGAGGGTAAGCAGTAACGGGTAACCCTCCGTGTCTGAAATGGTTTAAAATAGTGGCGGTTGTAGATCGGAGCCACCCTGAACGATGGGTCACACCAAGGCTGACGCAGCCGGCAATGCCGGCGGACGGCGCCGCTTCGAGTGGCCTGTCCGCGTTTACTATGAGGACACGGATGCCAGCGGCGTGGTCTATCACGCCAACTATCTGCGCTATTTCGAGCGTGCCCGCACCGAGTGGCTGCGGGCGCTGGGCTACGACCAGGCACGGCTGGCCATGGAACTCGGCGCCGTATTCACGGTCGTTTCCGCAACGCTGGCGTTTCGGCGTCCGGCGCGTCTGGACGACAGGTTGACCGTCGATGTTGTGGTCAGCGAGGTACGTCGCGCCAGCCTGAGTTTCGAGCAGACCCTGCGCCGCGAACGGGAACACGTGGCCAGCGGGCAATTCCGGGTCGCCTGCGTCGATGCACAAGGGTTCCGGCCCCGGGCGGTACCGTCGGTCATCGTCGCCGACGCACAAGGAGACTGAATGAACGTCGCAACCGATCTTTCCCTCTGGGGCCTGATCGCCGAAGCCAGCATGCTGGTGAAGCTGGTCATGCTCGGGCTGCTGCTGGCCTCCGTGGCCTCGTGGGTGGTGATCCTGAAAAAGCGTCGCGTGATCGGCGCCACCCACACCGAAGTGGAGTGGTTCGAGGACCGGTTCTGGTCCGGCGGCAATCTCAACGACATCTACCGCGAGGTGATGGAGCGCGGCGACACCCACATCGGCCTGGAAGCGCTGTTTCGCGCCGGGTTCGAAGAATTGCGACGGCAGCGGGCCGACGGTCGCGGCAGGTCCGATGAAATCCTGACGTCGGTACAACGGGCCATGCGCGTGTCGCTGGCGCGGCAGGTTGAACGGCTGGAAAACGGTCTGGCCCTGCTGGCCACGGTCGGGTCGACCAGCCCCTATATCGGCCTGTTCGGCACCGTGTGGGGCATCATGAACGCCTTCATCGCCCTGGGTAACGTCAAGCAGGCCACCCTGAGCATGGTGGCGCCCGGCATTGCCGAGGCCCTGATCGCCACCGCCATGGGACTGTTCGCGGCGATTCCGGCGGTGATTGCCTACAACTTCTTCACCAACCGGGTAGACGGGCTGGAAAGCCGCTTCCAGACCTTCATGGAGGAGTTTGCCGGCATCGTCGAGCGCGGCATGCACGCCACGCCCGCCCAGTCCGGCAAGTGATGGCCCGTCAGCCCCGACCACGGAGACGCTCTCATGGCATCTAAGCGGCGTCTGGCCAGCGATATCAACGTCGTGCCGTATATCGACGTCATGCTCGTGCTGCTGATCATCTTCATGGTTACCGCACCCCTGCTGACCACCGGCGTGCAGGTGAATCTGCCGCAAGCGCCGGCCGAACCGATGGATATCAGCGAGGAAAACGAGCCGCTGATTCTCACCGTCAAGTCCAACGGCGAGCTGTACCTGAACATCGGCGACAACCCCGATCAGCCGATATCCGCGGATCGCGTGGAGGAGCTGGCGGCGCGGGTAATCGAGCAGCGCCCGGACGTACCCGTGGCGGTGCGCGGTGATACCGAGGGCCGCTACGGCGAGGTGGTGCGTGGCATGGTGCTGTTGCAGCGGGCCGGCGCCGGTCGGGTGGGTCTGATGACCGATCATGCCGAAGACGGCGACGAGCGTGGGTGAACTACGGCATCTCTGGCGTGACAACCGCGGTCCGATTCTCTGGGCCGTGGGACTGCATCTGCTTCTGATCCTGCTGCTGGTGTTCAGCATTCACTTCGGTGGCATCGTGCAGGGCGGGTCGGAGCAGCCCGAGGTAGTGGAGGCGGTGATGGTCACCGGCGCCGGAACTCCGCCGCCGCGCGAAAGCGCGCCGCCGACGGACGAGCCGCCGCCTGAACCCCCTCCGCCGGAACCGGAACAGCCGGAGGAGGACGCCGAGGCGCGCGTAGCGGAACAGGCCGAAGCCGAGCGCCAGGCGCAGGAAGAAGCGCGCCGGAAGGCGGAGGCCGAAGCTGAAGCGGAACGCCGGGCCGAGGCCGAGGCGAAGCGCAAAGCCGAGGAAGAGGCCCGACGCAAGGCAGAGGCAGAGGCAGAACGGAAAGCCGAGGCCGAAGCCAAACGCAAGGCAGAGGAGGAGGCAGAACGGCAGGCAGAAGCCGAAGCCCGGCGCAAGGCGGAAGAGGAAGCAGAACGGAAGGCCGAAGCTGAAGCCCGACGAAAGGCGGAGGAAGAAGCCCGTCGGAAGGCCGAGGCGGAGGCCAAGCGCAAGGCCGAGGAAGAGGCGCGGCGCAAGGCGGAAGCCGAGGCCGAGGCGAAACGCAAGGCCGAAGCGGAAGCCCGTCGCCGGCGCGAGGCAGAAGCCGCTGCGCGGCGTCAGTCGGTGCAGGATGCACTCGCCGAGGAGTCAAGCGCGCGTCAGCGGGCCGCGAATCAGGCGGCGATCGACGAATATGCCTCTTTGATCAAGAACCACGTTGAAAGCAACTGGCGGCGACCCGCCGGTGTCGAAGACATCAGTTGCCGGGTGCGGGTGGAACAGCTGCCGGGCGGCCAGATTGCGGGCTACGAGTTGCTGGGGTCCTGTGGCAGCGATGCCGTAGACTTGTCGGTAGAGCAGGCCATTGCCAAATCCGACCCCCTGCCGCGCCCGCCCAGCCGTGCCGTGTTCCAGCGGGAAATAATCTTCAATTTCGAACCGGATTAACCAACGAGGCACTTGATGATTGAACGACTCGTCGCATGGTCCCGGCTGACGGTGATCCCGGCCCTGATGCTGCTGGCCGCAACGCCGGCGCAGGCGGCCCTGGAAGTGGAAATCACGCAGGGCGTAAGCGGGGCCCAGCCGATTGCCATCGTGCCGTTTGCCCGTGATGCGAGCGTGGCCGGCGATACCGATATCGCGGCGGTGGTGGACGCCGACCTCGAGCGGTCGGGGTTGTTCGAGCCACTGGCCCGCGACGCCATGCTGGAAACGCCGGGTAGCGTGCGCGAGGTGGATTACGCCAACTGGCGATCGGTGGAAGTGGACAATGTGGTCGTCGGCCGGGTGTCGCCGGACGGTCGCGGCGGCTACCGGGTCAGCTTCGACATCATCGACGTCTACAAGGGCCGTTCGATCGGTGGCTACGAGATCAGCGCCCGTGAAGGTGGTCTGCGTGACGCCGCCCACGCGGTGGCCAATCGAATCTATGAACAGTTTACCGGCAACAAGGGGTACTTCCTCTCGCGCATCGCCTACGTGGCGGTGGCACAGGAAAACAGCGGCCCCATGTACCGCCTTGTTGTGGCGGACTATGACGGCCACAACCCGCAGACCATCGCGCGGTCGCGCGAGCCGATCCTGTCGCCGGCATGGCATCCGGCCGGCACCAAGCTGGCCTACGTGGCCTTCGACCTGCAGCGCGGGCGATCCAGTCTGAGAATCCAGGATCTGGGGACCGGCGAGGTCAAGGAAGTGTCATCGCGGCCCGGAATAAATGGCGCCCCGGCCTGGTCACCCAACGGCAGCAAGCTGGCGATGACGCTGTCCTACCGCGGCAACCCGGACATCTACACCTATGACCTGGCTGACGAGCAGGTTCGTCAGATCACGCGCAACGGTGCGATCGACACCGAGCCGTCCTGGTCGCCGGACGGCAGCCATATCGTGTTTACCTCCGACCGCGGCGGCAAGCCGCAGGTTTACCGGGTGCGCAGCAGCGGTGGCAACGCCGAGCGGCTGACTTTCGACGGCGAGAGCAACCAGCGGCCCTCCTACTCACCGGATGGTGAAAAAATCGTTCTTGTGCAGGGCGGCAACGGGTTCCGTATTGCGGTTCTGGACCTCGAAACGAATAATATGCGAGTGGTCAGTGATGGCCCCCTGGATGAAGGCCCAAGTTTCGCGCCCAATGGTCAGGTGATCATTTACGCGCGTCAGCAGGGCAACAGTGCCGAACTTGCGACAGTGTCGGCCGATGGACGCATACGCAATCGCCTGCGTCAGCCGGGCGATGTGCGCGAGCCGGCCTGGTCGCCGGCTGGATACTGATTATTTGCCGGTACGAGGCGGACTGGATACTCGAGTTTCCCCTATCACGACAATCCGAGGAGATGAGGATGGTCAATCGGTTTTCACGTCGCCGCGCCAGCTGGCGCGGTATGGTCCTGGTTCTGGTATCGGGGCTGTTCCTGGCCGCCTGTGCGGACAACCCGCCGCCGGGCGATCCTGACGATACCAGCGAAGGGGTTTCCACCGGTGACGGTGACGGCGGGGTTGAAACGCGCGAGATCAACGAGCGCGGCCTTCTTGGCATCGATGAGAAGGACCGGGCGATGTTCGTCGATCCGGACAACCCCCTGTCCACCCGCACGATCTACTTCGAGTACGACAGCAGCACCATCCAGTCTCGATTCCGTGAGGCGATCCAGGCGCACGCGCGTTATCTGGCGGACCACCCGGATGTGCAGTTGCGGCTGGAAGGCCACACCGATGAACGCGCCACCCGCGAATACAATGTGGCCCTGGGCGAACGGCGTGCCGAATCGGTAGAACGCGCGCTATCGCTGGCCGGTGCCGGTTCGGATCAGCTTTCCACCCTGTCATTCGGCGAGGAACGGCCGGCGGAGCTTGGCTCTACCGAAGCCGCATACGCCAAGAATCGCCGGGTTGAACTGATCTACGTGGCCCGCTGATCATGTTGATGGCAGCACAACTCGGTCGGGTCGGGGCAGTGATCCTGATCGGCATCGTCGGTGTCGCCCAGGCCGACATTGATACAGCCACCAAGCTGCGGCTGCAGTCGATCGAGGCGCGTCTGCCGGACGTGGACCGTCTCGAGCAGCTGGAACAGCGGGTGGCCCGCCTGAGTGCCGGCGAAGGTATCCAGGTGGCCGCCAACGAGACCGGCGACAATGGCGGTGGCAGCGGCGGGGGCATGTTCTCGCTGCTGCAGGACCTGCAGAGCGTAAAGGAGGATGTGCGCTCGCTGCGGGGCGAGATCGACGAAGTCCGTAATCTGATCAAGCGTAACGAGCAGCGGCAGCGTGATCTCTACGAGGATCTCGACGCCCGTCTGCAGGCGCTGGAGCAGGGCGGTGGCGGTGCGTCGGGCGGGGGCTTTGTCACCGTCCCCGAGAATGGCGCCGGCGCCGGCAGCGGCCAGGGCAACGTCGATAACGAAGCGGCGGAAGCCGCCTACACCGCGGCCCTGGATCTGCTCAAGGCGGGAGATTACGAGCAGGCACGGTCCAGCTTCGATCGCTTTGTCAGCGACTATCCGAACAGCGAGTTCAGCGACAATGCCTGGTACTGGCTGGGTGAGGCCCGCTACGTGGATCGCATTTATGAAGGTGCCATTGCCGCGTTTCAGCGGGTTATCAAGCGGTTTCCGGACAGCAACAAGGTGCCCGGCGCCCAGTACAAGCTCGGCGTGATCTACGACGAACAGGGCAAGTCGCAACAGGCACGCGAGGCGCTGCAGCAGGTGATCCAGGAATACCCGGATGACAATGCCGCCGAGCTGGCACGCAAACACCTCGACGCCATGGGTGGCTGATGTCGGATGCCTCGGTTGCCGAACGTCGTCCTACTGATCGGGTCAATCGGCGTGACGTGAATACCCTGCGGGTCACGGAAATCTTCTATTCGCTGCAGGGTGAGGCACGGGCGGCCGGCGCACCCACCGTGTTCGTACGGCTCACCGGCTGCCCGCTACGCTGTGATTACTGTGACACGGCCTATGCCTTTCACGGCGGGCAGCGCTGGGGTATGGACGACATCCTCGCCGAGGTCGCGACCCACGGCGTACAACACGTCTGCGTGACCGGCGGTGAACCGCTGGCCCAGCCGGCGTGCGCCGCGCTGGTCCGTCGCCTCTGCGATGCGGGCTACCGGGTCGCAGTCGAAACCAGCGGGGCGCTGGACATCCGACCCATTGATACCCGCGCCTCGCGCATTGTCGATCTCAAGACACCCGGGTCCGGCGAGTGCCAGCGCAACCGCTGGGACAATCTCGACGTGCTCACTGGCGACGACCAGATCAAGTTCGTCATCTGTGACCGGGCCGATTTCGACTGGGCGGCGGCGGTCTGCCGGGAATACGGCCTCTGGGATCGTTGCCCGGTATGGTTTTCCCCCAGCCACGGACAGGTGGAACCGTCCGCCCTGGCGGACTGGATACTCGGCGAACGCCTGCCGGTAAGGCTGCAGTTGCAGCTGCACAAACAGCTCTGGGGCGATCAGCCGGGGCGATAACGCGTGAATCGGGATGACGAGCATGCCGTGGTTCTGCTTTCCGGCGGCCTGGATTCCGCCACCTGTCTGGCCATGGCGCGTGCGCAGGGGCTGGTCTGCCATGCCCTGACCGTCGACTACGGCCAGCGACATCAGGCGGAAATGCAGGCGGCCGCCAGGCTGGCCGTCAGCCTGGGCGCCGAACAGCATAGGGTTGTCCGGGTCGATCTGGCCGGCATGGGTGGATCCGCCCTCACCGACGCGGGCATCGACGTGCCGGAACAGCCGGGTACCGGCGTACCGGTAACCTACGTGCCGGCGCGAAATACCGTCATGTTGTCGATCGCGCTGGCCTGGGCCGAGGTGCTGGATGCCCGGCAAATCTTCATCGGTGTCAACGCGGTGGACTATTCCGGCTATCCCGATTGCCGCCCGGCCTTTATCGAGCAGTTCGAGCGGCTGGCTGCGCTGGCAACCAGCGCGGCCACCGAACAGGGGCATACCGTGCGCATCCAGGCGCCGCTGATCGCCCTGACCAAGGCGGAGATCATTCGTCAGGGAAGCGCGTTGGGGGTCGACTACTCGGCGACCGTGACCTGCTACCAGGCGGATGTCGACGGGCAGGCCTGCGGTCGTTGTGACGCCTGCCGGCTGCGTCGGCAGGGGTTTGCGGACGCTGGTGTGAGCGATGCCACCCGCTACGCGGCCGACGCTGGCTGATTCCTTTCCACAACACCCTGGCCAAATAAGCGTTTTCGGGTATCATTGCGCGCTTTCCGCGCGGGCCGTTAGCTCAATGGTAGAGCACCGGGCTTTTAACCCGTTGGTTCCGAGTTCGAGTCTCGGGCGGCCCACCATTTATCCCTCCGGAAAAATCCGAATACGTCCCGAAACCCATTGCGGGACGTGGCTTTAAGCTACACCCCTTATCCGGAGCCGTCCAGCCCCATCCGCTGGAATCTGGGGGTACAAGGGGGTACATTGTGGGGGTACAGGACTTCAGCGGTACCCCTTGTACCCCCAAACGGCAGGCTTTGTACCCCCAATGCCCCTATCCGCAACTCAGGTCAAACGCAGCGCGCCGCGGGCCAAATCCTTCAAGCTGTTCGACGGCGAAGGCATGTTTCTGCTGGTGCATCCCAACGGCTCCAAGTACTGGCGGCTCAAGTACCGGTTCGGTGACAAGCAGAAGACGCTGGCGCTGGGCGTGTTCCCTTACGTATCGCTGGCGCAGGCCCGGGAACGGCGGTTCGAGGCGAAGAAGCTGCTCGCCGATGGGGTAGACCCGGGCGCGGCCAGGCGCGCGGAGAAAGCAGCGCAGGCCGGCAAGGAGTCGTTCGAAGCGATCGCGCGCGAGTGGTATGCGCAGAACGTCGAGAACTGGTCCGAGAGCTACTCGACCAAGCTGCTGCGCCGCCTCGAGGTGGACGCCTTCCCCTGGATTGGAACGCGGCCGATCGATGAGATCGACGCGCCGGAGTTGCTGCGGCTGCTGCGTCGGGTGGAGTCCCGTGGCGCTGTGGATATGGCGCATCGGATCAAACAGTACTGCGGCCAGGTGTTCCGCTACGCCATCGTCACCGGCCGGGCGGGGCGCGATCCGACGGCGGATCTGCGCGGCGCGCTCAAGCCGACCAAGGTCAAGCATCTCGCGAGCATTATCGATCCCAAGGCCATCGGCCCGTTGCTGCGGGCGATCGAGGGGTATCAGGGCGCGTTCGTCACACGCTGCGCGCTGCAGCTCGCGCCGCTGGTGTTCGTGCGGCCGGGGGAGCTGCGCAGAGCTGAGTGGCCGGAGTTCGACTTCGACGCCTCAGAGTGGCGGATACCGCCGGAGCGGATGAAGGCCGGCGCACCGCACGTGGTCCCGCTGTCCGAGCAGGCAATCGAGATCCTCGAGGATATCCACCCGCTGACCGGTCAAGGTCGATACGTGTTTCCGGCCCGCGGTTCTGGCGACAAGCCAATGAGCGAGAACACGGTCAACGGCGCGCTGCGGCGCCTGGGCTACTCGGGCGCCGAAATGACCGGGCACGGCTTCCGAAGCATGGCCAGCACGCTGCTGAATGAACAGGGCTGGAACCGGGACGCCATCGAGCGCCAGCTTGCCCACGCAGAGCGGGACAACGTGCGGGCGGCCTACAACTATGCGGACTATCTGCCGGAGCGCCGGCGGATGATGCAAGCCTGGGCCGACTACCTCGACTCGTTGAAGCGTGGCGCCGAGGTAGTGCGCATTGGCGCGGCTTGAATCGGTGCGGGAGTAAGTTAGATGGGGCGTAGCGAAACACGCCCGCGTTGGCAACGCGAGCATTTTTGTGGGGCCAGCAGCGAGCGGTTACCGGACGAGCTCGTTAGCCGCATACGCGACGCATTGGAAGGGCGTAGTGAGCAGATAATCGACGCGATGGTTCAAGAATGCTCGTTCGCAGTAGCTTCGTACCGTACATTTGCAAGCCGTAAGGCGACTGAACCAACGTACAAAGAAAAGTTGGCCGCAGCAGACCAGCTTGCTAATCAGGCACGTAAGCTAGCTGCGAAATTGCCCGATGCTGGCGGATTGGGCCCATATCTCCGCAACGAGTTCCGCGAACTAGGCGACCCTCAGAGTCTGTTGGTGGAGCTTGAAGATAATCTCAAGCGGTTCGCAATGGCTTGCGACAACTCACGTGTCACGCTTGACCGCCTTGATAAGGCTGGAGTGCAGTTACGGAAACCAAGCGATGTAGCGGCTGAGTCTCTGGCCATGGCGTATCTGCGGGTTCTGGGGGAAAGGCCTGCTGCTACCACCGAGCGTGAGCATAGCCGGACGCATCCGTATGTGCTGCTACTGCAAGCGGTACTTGAGCATTCCACGGGTCGCGTCAAGCCCCTAACCACGATTGAGCATTACGCACGTACTGGCGTCGCTGTGACGCGCAATAAAAGCTAATCTCGCAATTTTGGGCACCTCAACGTGTCCAAATTCGCGCCTAGGCGGTCCCATCGCGTCGATGCAGCCTGTCAGCACACGTTCACGAACGGATGCTGACAAATGCACACCAGCCCGCAATTACCTGATACCGGTTTCGTCCGCCTTCCGGTAATCCTTCACCACATCCCCATCAGCCCCTCCACCTGGTGGGCCCGGGTGAAAAAAGGTGACTACCCCCAACCGCTCAAGCTTGGCCCGCAGACGACCGTGTGGCGTGCCGAGGATATCCGCGCCCTGATCAAACGCATCGGGTATTCGGACGAATCGGCCAATAACGCCGAATCGAGTTCCAACGAGCAGCGGTAGCGGAGGCGACATGGTGACTGAAAACTTCCAGGCAACCGAGTCCCCGGTCGAGACGATCGATCGATGCAGCGCCATCCTCTCGGTAGTCGACGCTGCGGTTTGCGACGGCGAGGGGGTTCTACCCCGTTACTGCGGACACATCTGAAAAGGCTCACAATGGGCCTGTAAGGAGTGTTCATGACCAAGCGACGAAAATACAGCCCCGAGTTCAAGCGTGAAGCGGTGGAGCTGACCCGCCAGCCGGGCGTGAGCTG
>JAVKCJ010000033.1:0-3616 GCA_040222795.1 Salinisphaeraceae bacterium | reverse complement strand
CTTGAACTTCGGCATCGACGTCATCAACCAGATCAAGCTGGAAAACCCCCACCTGTGGACTGCTGAGTTCCAGGAGGAGGCTCGCCAGATGATTCTGGAGGCCATGGAGCTCGAGGTCGAAAGCGCACGGGACACCATGCCCCGCGGCGTGCTCGGCATGAATGCCGAGAATCTGGCGGAGTACATGCGGTTCATCGCGAATCGCCGCTGCAACCAGATCGGTCTCGAGCAGCCCTTCCCCGGTGCGGAAAACCCGTTCCCGTGGATGAGCGAGATGATGGATCTCAAGAAGGAGAAGAACTTCTTCGAGACCCGTGTCATCGAGTACCAAACCGGTGGCTCCCTTAGCTGGGATTGACTGCGTCGCATGCGCAGTTGAACAACTGCCACCACCGAACGGGCGCCATCGTGCGCCCGTTCCTTTCTCAAGCCCATCGCCTCGCTGGCAGGCATGACCGATCACCGTTGTGGGTTTGACAAAGGACGCCTCCCCTCTTTTCGCCCTCGGGCGTAAGCGAGGCCGCCGGACTCGTCAACTAAACCGGCCACCCAACGGAAGGGTTACTCCCTTCGTTCCCAAATCGACTCAGGAAACAATCCGTTCCATGAGTTTTTCTTCTAGGAGATGTTTATGAATGTGCACGTAATGAAGCGTGACGGGTCAACCGTTGCCTTTGACCGTTCGAGGATTGAGCGCGCGATCCTCGCGGCCTTCATGGACCCGGCTGTGCTGGGCCCAGACGCCGGTACGTCGGCGTCGGTGCGTGACAAGATCAAGGCTTACACCGACAAGGTGTTGGCCAAGATCGAGTCGCGTCCTGCGGCCGTGGTCGCGGTTGAGGATATCCAGGACCTCGTCGAGAGCGTCTTGATGGATGCCGGCGAGCACAAGGTGGCTCGTGAGTACATCCGTTTCCGGGACCTTCAGGCTGAGCAGCGTAAGGCTGCTGGCCATGATGTTTCGGCCCCGTCCTCGACCACATCGACGATCCGGCTTAAAAAGCCGGATGGCTCGCTCGAGCCTCTTGATCGAAAGGCTCTCGAAGCCCTGGTGGCGGAAGCTGCCGAAGGGCTTGACGAGGGCGTTGATTCCGGGACCATCGTGAATGACGCCATCAAGGCGCTGTTCGACGGTGCTCCGGCATCAGCACTCGACGATGCCCTGATCCTCTCGGCAAAGCAGCGCATCGAACAGGAGCCCGACTACACCTATGTAGCCGCGCGTTTCCTGCTCGACCTTCTGCGTCGCGAGGTACTGCCTGGCCTGGGCCTGTCCAACGTGGATACCCAGGCCAATATGGGGCTGCTCTACCCGGAAGTGCTGCGCCGCGGACTCAAGCGTGGTGTGGATGCGGGCATGATTGATCCCGCCCTGCTCGACCAGTTCAACCTGGGCAAGCTGGGTGCGGCCATTGATCCCCACCGTGACTTCCAGTTCACCTATCTGGGTCTGCAGACGCTCTACGACCGCTATTTTCAGCATGAAGATGGCGAGCGTTACGAGCTTCCGCAGACGTTTTTCATGCGCGTGGCCATGGGCCTGGCCTTGAATGAAGATGACCCGACGGATCGGGCCATCGAGTTCTACCAGGTCCTGTCGAGTTTCGACGCCATGTCGTCCACACCGACGCTGTTTAACAGCGGCACGGTCCGGTCACAGCTTTCGAGCTGCTACCTCACCTCGGTGCCGGACGACCTGTTCGGCATCTACTCGGCCATCCGCGATAACGCCATGCTCTCCAAGTTCGCCGGCGGTCTGGGCAATGACTGGACACCGGTGCGCGGGATCGGCTCGCTGATCAAGGGCACCAATGGCAAGTCGCAGGGCGTGGTTCCTTTCCTGAAGGTCGCCAATGACACGGCTGTTGCCGTGAACCAGGGTGGCCGACGGAAAGGCGCAGCATGCGCCTACCTCGAGACCTGGCATCGGGACATCGAGGAGTTCCTGGAGCTTCGCAAGAACACCGGGGATGATCGGCGCCGCTGTCACGACATGAACACCGCCAACTGGGTGCCTGACCTGTTCATGGAGCGGGTGGCCCAGGATGCGGAGTGGACCCTGTTCTCGCCGGCAGACTGCCCGGACTTGCATGACAAGTTCGGCCAGGCGTTCCGCGAAGCCTATGAGGCTTACGAACGTGATGCCGACGCGGGCAAGATCCGAAACTTCAAGCGGATTCCGGCCAAGCAGCTGTGGCGCAAGATGCTCACCATGCTGTTTGAAACCGGCCATCCGTGGATCACGTTCAAGGACCCGTGCAACCTGCGCTCGCCGCAGCAGCACGCGGGTGTGGTGCACAGCTCCAATCTCTGCACGGAGATTACGCTCAACACCTCGCCTGGTGATGAAATCGCGGTCTGCAATCTCGCAAGCATCAACATCGCCAATCACCTGACTGAGGACGGCAGCATCGATCGCTCGAAGCTGGCGGTCACGGTCAAGACGGTGATGCGGATGCTCGACAACGTGATCGACCTCAACTACTACAGCGTCGACGAAGCCCGCCAGGCCAACATGCGTCACCGTCCGGTGGGGATGGGCCTGATGGGTTTCCAGGATGCGCTGTACGTCAAGAGCCTCCCCTACGCCTCCAGGGAAGCGGTCGTGTTCGCCGACGAGCTCATGGAGCTCATCAGCTATTACGCGATTGAAGCTTCCGCTGGCCTTGCTGGTGAACGGGGTGCCTATCAGTCCTTCCAGGGCTCGTTGTGGTCACAGGGCGTGCTGCCGATCGATTCCATCGATCTGCTGCGTCAGGGCCGCGGTGGCATGCTCGACATGGACGAAGGCTCGGTTGCCGGACTCGACTGGGATTCGCTCCGCGAGACCGTTAAGACCGGCATGCGTAACTCCAATGTGATGGCGATTGCGCCAACGGCGACCATTGCCAATATCACCGGCGTCACGCAGTCGATCGAGCCGACCTACGCTCATCTTCAGGTGAAGTCCAACCTGTCGGGTGAGTTCACGGTCATCAACCCCAGCCTGGTGCACGAGCTCAAGCGCCGCGGCCTTTGGGACAAGGTGATGGTCCAGGACCTGAAGTATTACGACGGGTCCGTCCAGGCCATTGACCGCATCCCCGAGGACATGAAGGCGGTGTATGCCTGTGCCTTCGAGATCGATTCGAAATGGCTGATCGAGGCGGCAAGCCGACGTCAGAAATGGATCGATCAAGCCCAAAGCCTGAACCTCTACATGGCCAAGGCGTCGGGTCCGAAGCTGGCCGAGCTTTACGAGTTCGCCTGGAAGAAGGGGCTCAAGACCACCTACTACCTGCGCAGCATGGGCGCCACGTCGACTGAGAAATCCACCATCACGGACCATCGGTTGAACGCGGTGCAGCAGGCCCCGCAGGCGAAGGTCTGCTCGATCGATGACCCTGACTGTCAAAGCTGTCAGTAGGCTCGGGATCAGCAGACTTTTGATTACAGCTTAATGGCTGGAGCCGCCCCTCGGGGCGGCTTTTTTTTCGGGTTTCCAAATTATCCGGTTGGGATTGCCAGGGCCCTCTGCTGATCAATCTTTGAGCAGTGGTTGGATGGCTCGTCGTTCGGCTACTCGAAATCGCCCGCTTCGAGCTTCTCGCAGAGCGTTGGGATGTGTGCCCCGTAG
>JAVKCJ010000032.1:0-283109 GCA_040222795.1 Salinisphaeraceae bacterium | reverse complement strand
GTGGGCGAATTCGGCGTGGTGCTGATGGTGGGCGGCAATATCCCCGGCGCCACCCGCATGGTGTCGATTGCCATCTTCGACCATGTGGAAACCCTGGAGTACGCCCAGGCGCATGTGCTGTCCGGCCTGATGCTGGGCTTCGCGATGCTGGTGCTCGGGCTGGTCTACACCCTCAACCGCCGCTTCGATCGACGGCTGATCGCCCCGTGAAACTGCAGGGCGATCTCACGCTGGCGCGTCGGGGCTTTCGGCTGGAAACGGGCCCGTTCGCGCTGGCGCTGGACGGCGTAACCGCGCTGTTCGGGCCTTCCGGCTCCGGCAAGACCACGCTGCTTCGTTGCCTGTCGGGGCTGGAACCGGATGTGCGCGGGCAGCTAACCGCCGATGAGCAGACCTGGCAGGACGGGCGCCGCCGGCGGTCGCCAGCGCGGCGGGGCATCGGGTTCGTGTTCCAGGACGCCGCGCTATTTCCGCACCGAAGCCTGCGCGGCAACCTCGACTACGCCCGCCGCCGCGCGCCGGCCGGTGGCCCCGATGTGCCCACGGTCGCCGCCCGTGTCGGCATCGATCATCGGCTGGACGCCGCGGTACACACGCTATCCGGCGGCGAGCGCCAGCGGGCGGCACTGGCGCGGGCGCTGCTCAGCCGGCCCCGCCTGCTCTGCCTGGACGAACCCCTCTCCGCACTGGACTGGCAGGCCCGCGCGGCCCTGCTCGATCTGATCGACGACCTGGCCCGGGCGACGGACCTGCCCATGCTCTATGTCACCCACAACCCCCACGAAGTGGAACGCCTGGCCCGGCAGGTGGTGTTCATGCGAGACGGCCGGCTCAACCGGATCGACAGCCTGGCCGAAGCCCTGGCGCGACCGGATTCGGCCCTTTTTCAGACGCCGGACGGTGCGGCATCCGTGCTCGCCGGCGCGCTCGGGCCCGCCGGCGCCGATGGTCTGCAGCCGTTCACCACGCCAGGTGGCGTGGTGTTGCGCCTGGTCCCCACCGGCCATGACGGCCGACAGCGACGCCTGCGGATTCTGGCCCGCGATGTGAGCCTGGCCCGGACAGAGCAGGGCGGTATCAGCATGCTCAACCGGCTACCAGTCCAACTGACGCAGCTGCATCCGCTGGACGAGCATCGGGTACTCGCCACCCTGAGGCTGGCCGACGGGCAGATGCTGATGGCGGAAATCACGGCCTATTCAGTGCGCGAACTTGACCTCGCACCCGGGCAATCGCTTTACGCCCTGGTGAAATCGGTGGCACTGATCGACTGAGAGGCATCCGCCGCCAGTGCTAGAATAAGCCAATGCTTATTTCAATAGCACGGGCTTATTTTTGTCGTGACAGGCGTTACCTGCTGATGTTCGCCGCGAGCCTGCTTTCCGGCCCGGCGATTGGCGAAAACGCCGGTGAAAACAGGATTTTCGGCAATCTGGAGAGCGGCAACAGCGCCATCCTGAGCGGCGCCGGACGGGCTGACCGGACCGCTGCCCGCCTGCTGATCACGGCGGGTTTCGAGATCGGCTCCCGGACGCTGTTCGACCGACCGGGCGGCCGACTGCATGTTAGCGCCATGCATCAGACCGGCGACGACGGCACCCGGCTGGTGGGCGATTTCCAGGGCTTTTCCAACATCGACGCGGCCGGGTTCACCGCGATCACCGAGGCTTGGTACGAGCATCACTTGCTGGATGGCCGACTCCGGCTGAAGTTCGGCAAGGTCGATGCCAATAGCGAGTTCGCTTATGTCGAGCACGGCGGCGGCTTCATCCATTCCTCGCCAGGGTTCTCGCCCACCATTCTCGGCTTTCCCAGCTATCCGGATCCCGCTACCAGCGTGAACCTGTTGCATCGCGGTAGCAGCGGCAACTATGCCGCACTCGGTGTCTACGACGGCGCCACCCAGGCCGGCGTGGCCACGGGCACCCGAGGCCCGTCGACATTTTTCGGCACGCCGGGCGGGCTGTTCGGCGTGGTGGAAACAGGCGTTCACCACCGAGTCATCGGGCGGCCGGGCCGGGTGGGCATCGGGGCCTGGCATCACGGCGGCGACTTCGACCGTTTCGATGGTGGTCGCCAAACGGGCACCGAAGGCGTCTATCTGGTGCTGGATCAAAGCCTTGTGACCGGGCCCGCCGACCGGACGCGGCTGGGCCTGTTCGCGCAGTATGGGCATGCCGACGCCGATGTCAGCCCGGTGAAACACCATGCGGGCGCCGGTTTGCAGTGGTACGGCCCGATCCCCGGCCAGCCGGACGACAGCCTCGGGCTCATGGCCAGTTACGTGCATTTCAGCGAGGCTCCCGGCGCTGGATTCACCGACAGCGGCGAACTGGCCGTGGAATGCTTCTACCGCTGGCAGGCCGCCGACTGGCTGGCACTGCAGCCGGACCTACAGTTCCTAGACAACCCGGGCGGCCGCGGATTGCCCGACGCCTGGGTGGGGACGCTACGCGTCACCCTGGTACTGCCCTGATCCCGTCGTCTACCAACCGCCACCGCAGCCGGCACACAAGCCGCTCACCTCGACGACACTGTCGTCAACCTTGAATCCGGCGGCCGCGGCAGCCTTGCCAATCGCCGCATCAATGGCGTCACCGGGCAATTCGGCGGCATGCGCGCAAGCCTGGCAGATCAAGAACTTGGGCGCCGCGTGGCCGTGGTCGCCGTCACAGCCGACGAAGGCGTTGAGCGATTCGATGCGATGGACCAGGCCGGCGTCGAGCAGGAAATCCAGCGCCCGGTAGACCGTGGGCGGGGCCGCAGCATGATGCTCGCCACGAATACGGTTGAGCAGATCATAGGCCTTGCTCGGCTTGTGGTTGGACCACACCAGTTCCAGCACCCGCCGGCGGATCGGGGTCAGACGCAGGCCGCGCTCGGCGCAAAGTTGATCGGCATGCGCCAGCGCCGCGTCGACGCATGCCGCGTGATCGTGACCGCTGGCATCGAACGCAGTGGGGATGGACGTCTGCACCATGAGCAGGCTCGCGTGGTACCTGCGGCACATGGTAACGCAGCCGGGTCGGCGGCCGGATGCTAGACTCCGGCCGCTTCCAGGCCACGCGCCTCTTTCAACGCCCGAGTCTCCATGGCCCGCTGGATCGAAGGCGAAGTCATCGCCAACCACCACTGGACGGATACCCATCACTCGCTGCGGGTCCGCGCCCCGGTGGTGCCATTCCAGGCCGGTCAATTCAGCCGGCTGGCGCAGACCATCGAAGGCCGCGTCATCGCCCGGCCATACTCGTTTGTGAATCCGCCACAGGACGAGGTGCTGGAGTTCTACTCCACCGTGGTGCCGGAAGGCCCATTCTCCAGTCGCCTGCAGGCATTAACCCCCGGCGACCCGATTCTGGTGGCGCCCCGTGGCGCCGGCTGCTTCACCCTCGATCGGGTGCCCGATGCGCCGAGCCTGTGGCTGCTGGCCACCGGCACGGCCCTGGGGCCGTTCCTGTCGATCCTGCGCACCGACGAACCCTGGCAACGCTTCCGGCGAATCGTGCTGGTACACGCAGCCCGGCATCGCCCGGAACTGGCCTACCGCGAACTGATCGAGAGCCTGCCGCCCGCACTGACCTATCTGCCCGTGGTCTCGCGCGAGCCCTGCCCGGATGCACTGGCGGGCCGCATCCCCGCGCTGATTGCCAGCGGCGAGCTGGAGCAGGCCGCCGACGCTTCACTGACCCCCGATCAGGCCCAGGTGATGATCTGCGGCAACCCCGACATGGTGCAGGACACAGCTCGAGTGCTGGGCGAGCGGGGCCTGCAGCCCAATAACCGCAAGCAGACCGGGCACGTGACCACCGAGCAGTACTGGTAGCCGCGAACCCGGTCGGCAACAGGGTGTCTTCTACGGACGGGCGCCTCGCCTGATTTGTAAACACAAATGAGAACCGTTATCTTCTACGGATTCCCAACACCGGAGACCTCATCCATGTCAGTCCGCCCGCGCATGCACCTTCTGGCCACCCCGCTGCTGGCTCTGGCCCTGGCCGGCGCCGCTCACGCCCATGGCGAATACGGCGAGCATGTCGAACACTTCGAGGACCATCTGGATACCTACGCGGCCGACGTCGAGGCCATGGCTGCCACCATCGATGACGTGGCCGCCGGGGACAAGACCATGGATGCGCTGGTCGAGCAGTGGGAGGCGGTGAAAATCCACGGCGCGGTCGAAGAAGTGGCGACGCCGCTTTATCCACCAATCTGGGCCGGTATCTCGCAGCTTCGCAACGCGCTGGACAACGATGCCGACGACGCGGTCGTCGAGGCGCGGGCCGACCAGCTCAAGGCGGCACTCAATCAAGGTCTGGGTGCGCTGAAGTGGGCGGCGACCAGCGGCGGGCAGGTGTCCGAGGACCACCACGACGATGAGCACGGTCATGACGAGTCGCATGGCGCCACCGGCCCGGCCGCCGTGGACACCATCGTCGACGAGCTGGAGCAGGCCGTCGCGCTCTATGAGAATAACAAGCTCAAGCAGGCGCAGGCGCTGATCCAGAAGGCCTACCTGCAGCGCTTCGAGTATCTCGAGGGCGATCTGATCGAGCGGGACGCCAAGCTGGTGGCGGCGCTGGAAGAGGACTTCAACGGCCATCTGCCCACACTGATGAACAACGGCGCCGGCATGGCGGCGGTCAACGCCCGGCTGGATACCATGCGCGGACGCCTGAACCGCGCCAGACAGATGCTGGCCGACAGCGACGACGACAAGCCGGACGTTTTCTAGTGGATCGTCGTACGCTGCTGAAAGCCGCCCTGGCCCTGGGGCTGGGCGGCACTGCGGCGCGGCTGCTGGCAGCCGACGACCCGGCGGTGTCGGTGGATGCACTGGCCGCGCTGAGCGGCAAGCTCACCGTCTACCTGGGCCACGGGGAGGGCGGACTGTATACCGATATCGTCGGCGCCATCCGCGAGCGCAACCCGGCGCTGGATCTGTCGCTGCGCCGGGCCCCGTCCAGTGCCCTGGCCACCACGCTGGTGGCCGAGGCCGGTGCCGGCGGGCCGCGGGCGGACCTGTTTTGGTCGGTGGATGCGGCGTCGCTGGCGGTGGTGAACGGCGCCGGCATGGGCCGCCGGGTGCCCGACGACATCCGCGGCCAGATCCGGCCCGAGTTCCGCTACGATCGCTGGGCGGCGCTGTCCGGGCGCATCCGGTCGCTGCCCTACAACACGGGCAGGCTGTCGCCGGCGGATCTGCCGGGCCAAATCATGGATCTGCCCGACAGCGATCTGCGCGTTGGCTGGGCGCCTTCCTACGCCGCGTTCCAGACGTTCATTGCGGCGATGCGGCTGCTGGAAGGCGAAGCCCGCACGCGACGCTGGCTCGAGGCAATGAAGTCGAAAGCGCAGAGCTACGCCGGCGAACTCGGCGTGGTGCTGGCCACCGCCCGCGGCGAGGTCGATGTGGGGCTGGCCAATCACTATTACACCCTGCGACTGAAGTCCGGCGACCCGGATGCCAGCGTGGCCCTGGCCTTCACCCGCGACGACGCCGGCTGCCTGGTCAACGCTGCCGGCACCGCGCTGCTGTCGGGCCGGGCCCTGCCCGCGGATTTCACCCGCTATCTGCTCACCCGCGAGGTTCAGTCCTTCCTCGCCGAGCAGGCCTACGAAATTCCGCTTGTGGCCGGCGTGGCGCCGCCCGCGGGGCTGCCGTCCATGGACACCATCCAGCCCCCGGAACTGGACCTGGCCCGCCTGTCCGAACTCAAGCCCGCCCTGGCATTGCTGCGCGATACCGGCGTGCTGTGAAGACACCGCTATCCTACTGGCTGAGTCTGCCGGTAGCGGCGGCGGTGCTGGCCCCGCTGGCGGTGCTGGCCTGGCTCGGTCTGCAGGCGGAGCTGGCATTCGATGCCGGCAACGCGGCGATCGTGATCAACAGCGTGCTGCTCACGATGCTGACGGTGTTAGGGGCCATCCTCCTGGGCGTCCCCCTGGCCCTGGCCACCACTTACATTCGGCTGCCCGGCCGCCCTCTGTGGCTGGCGCTGCTGGCGGCGCCGCTGGCCATCCCCAGCTATCTCGGTGCTTTCGCCTATTTCGCCGCCTTCGGCCCCGGGGGCACGCTGGAAAACCTCACCGGCGTTAACACGCCGAACCTGCGCGGACTGGCCGGCGCCACGCTGGTGATGACGCTGTATACCTATCCCTTCGTGTTGCTGACCACGCGTTCGGCCCTGCGCCATCTCAATCCCGCCATGCTGGACGCCGCCCGCACCCTGGGCCTGTCGCCCGGCCGGGCCCTGCTAAGTGTGGTGCTGCCGCGGGCGCGCAACGGCATTGCCGCTGGCGCGTTGCTGGTGGCGTTGTATACCCTCTCCGACTTCGGCACTCCGGCGATTCTGCGCCTGGACACGTTCACGCGGATGATCTTCGTGGAATACAACGCCTTCGGTCTGGATCGCGCGGCGCTGCTGTCCCTACAGCTGCTGGCGCTGGTGGCCGTGATCCTGTGGCTGGAGACACGCTTCGGCGCCGAGCGCGAACGCCCCACGCGGACCGCGACTCTCGACCTAGGCGCCGGCTGGCGCGCGGCGACCATGACCGCGGGCCTGCTGCTGATGCTGGCCGCACTGGCGCTGCCGCTGCTGGTGTTCGGCGATTACTTCTGGCGCGAGGGCGTCGGCGATTTCGACCCGATTCTGGCCTGGCACTCCGCATACGCGGCCGGGCTGGCCGCCATCGTGGCAGTGGTCGTCGCCCTGCCCGTGGCCTATGCCGCCGGGCTGGGACGGCGCGGGCGGCTGCTCGAGCGTATCGCCCATCTGGGTTTCGGCGTGCCCGGCATCGTGCTGGCCACCGCGCTGGTCTACGTGGGGCTGCAGCTGTCGGTGCTCTACCAGACGCTGGCGCTACTGGTGATCGGCTACGTCCTGCGCTTCCTGCCGCTGGCGGTGGGCAGCCTGCGCACCCGGCTGGAACGTATCGAACACCACCAGATCGCGGCTGCCCGCAGCCTGGGCGCCGCACCGTTCGAGGCCTTCCGCCGGATCACGCTGCCGCTGGCACTGCCGGGCATCGTGGCCGGGGCGGCGCTGGTGTTCCTGGAAGCCATGCGGGAACTGCCTGCCACCCTGTTGCTGCAGCCCACCGGCTTCGAGACCCTGGCCACCTATCTGTGGCGGGTCTATGAGGCCGGCTACCTCGGTCGCGGGGCTGTGCCGGCGCTGCTGCTGGTGCTGATTTCGGTCGGAGCGTTGGTAGCGCTGCTCACCGGCGAGGAACGGGCCGGGGAGGCCCGCGGCGCATGAGGCGGGGGCAGCCATGCTGAGTCTGGATGGTCTGGTGGTGCGCTACGGCGACACGGTGGCGGTGCGCGGCATCGACCTGACCCTGGCCGACAACGAGATCGTGACCCTGGTCGGTCCCACCGGCTGTGGCAAGACCACCGTGCTGCGGGCCGTGGCCGGTCTGGAAGCACCCGCCAAGGGCTGCATCTGCATCGGCGATCTGACCATCGATGCCAGCAACCCGGTTCCGCCGGAAAAACGGCGCACCGGGCTGGTGTTTCAGGATTTCGCTCTGTTCCCCCATCTGGACGTCTATCGCAACATCACCTTCCGCCTGCGAGACACGGCGCCGGCCGAGCACTGGCTGGCGGTGCTGGGATTGGGCGCGGTACGCCACGCCATGCCGGACACCCTGTCCGGCGGGCAGAAGCAGCGGGTGGCCCTGGCCCGGTCGCTGGCCCACGCCCCGGCGCTGATGTTGCTGGACGAGCCGCTGTCCAATCTGGATGCCGCGCTAAAGACCAGCCTGCGCTGGGAGATCCGCGACGCCCTCAAGGCCGCCGGGGTACCGGCACTGTGGGTGACCCACGATCAGGACGAGGCCCTGTCCGTGGGCGACCGCGTCGGCATCATGCGCGACGGACGCCTGGAGCAGGTGGGCCCGCCGGAAACCTGTTTCCGCGACCCCGCCAGCCGCTTCGTGGCGGAATTCCTCGGCGAGGCGGCGTTCCTGCCAGGCCGGCATGCCGCGGGCTGGCTGGACACCGCGCTGGGCCGGGCCAGCGCCACCGACGGCCCGTCGTTACCGGATGACGTGGATGTGCTGCTGCGCCCGGACGATCTGGCCCTGAGCACGCAGGGCGACCACAACGCGGAAGTGCTGAACGGCCGCTACGAGGGCGAAACCCGGCTGTACCAGCTGCGGCTGAACTCGGGCACGATGCTCAAAGCCCGGGTCAATCACGAGGTGGTACTGGCGCCCGGCACGGCCGTGCATACCCGCATCGCCGCCGGGCATCCGCTGACCGCGTTTCCCCGCCAGACCTAGAGCCTGGCCCGCGGCCCCTGGTTGCGCCAGTACATGATCAGCGCGAAGCCGAAGGCCATGCCGCCCAGATGGGCGAAATGGGCCACGCCACTGGCGGTGCCGGTCACGCCGAAGAACAGCTCCAGTCCCCCGTAGCCGATCACCAGCCACTTCGCGGTCATGGGAATCGGCGGAAACAGCAGCATCACCCGGGCGTTGGGAAACATCATCCCGAACGCCAGCAGAATGCCGAACACCGCCCCGGAGGCACCGACCGTGGGGTGAGGCTGTCCCGGCGAGAACGGCGCGAGGGTGATCAGCTGCGTAATACCGGCGCCGACGATGCAGACCATGAAGAAAATCAGGAATCGGCGCTGGCCCCAGACCTCCTCGATCACCCGACCGAACATCCACAGCCCGAACATGTTGAAAAACAGGTGGGCGAAGTTGCCGTGCAGAAAGCCGTAGGTCAGCAACTGCCAGGGGGCGAATGACGGCACGCCAGGGCCCGCGCCGAGCGGCCACAGGGCGAAGTAGATCATCATCGGCTGCAGGAAATTCAGCTGCAGCAGAAAGCCAATGCCATTGGCGATCAGCAGCCACTTGATCATCGGTGGCACGGCGGTAATGGCGAAGGGATCCTGGCGCATCGGGGGAAAAGCGGGGCAAGCGGCCGCCGAGGATAACGCATCATACCGCGGCTTCGCGTCGTAGGCGGGAATGCGTTACGGTGAAAGACTCGCCAAAAATGGGGGAATACCGCATGAGCAAGCTGCCCAAGATCGCGCGCTTCGGCGGCAAGCGCGACGAGACCAACGCACTCGGGATGATCATTCATCCGGTCGTGTTCTACGCCTCGGCCGCCATCATCATCGGCATCGTCTTTCTCACGGTGCTAAACACCAAGCAGGTGGAATCGCTGTTCTCGACCATCCAGTCGGGCATGTCGGACCGATTCGGCTGGCTCTACGTGCTGGCGATGAACATCTTCCTTGGCTACGTCGTATTCCTGGGCTTCTCGCGCTACGGCAAGATCCGCCTGGGCGGGCCCGATGCCAAGCCTGATTTCGGCGTCTGGGGCTGGTTCGCCATGCTGTTTTCCGCCGGCATGGGCATCGGCCTGTTGTTCTTCGGGGTGGCGGAGCCGATCTACCACTACAACAGCAATCCACTCGGCCCGGACGGCAATGTGCAGGCCGCCAAGGATGCTATGACCATCACCTTCTACCACTGGGGGCTGCACGCCTGGGGCGTCTATGCCCTGGTGGGGCTGTCGCTGGCCTTTTTCGGTTTCACCCTGAATCTGCCGCTTACCATCCGCTCGGCCTTTTACCCCCTGATCGGCGACCGGGTACGCGGCTGGATGGGCAACAGCATCGACACGCTGGCGGTGGTCGCCACGCTCTTCGGGGTCGCCACATCACTCGGCCTGGGTGTGCAGCAGGTGTCCGCCGGGCTCGAGCACATCTTCGGTATCGAGCAATCGAGCATGGTGCTGATGCTGCTGATCGCGGTGGTGACCGGCATGGCCACCATTTCCGTCGTCCTCGGTCTGGATGCCGGGATCCAGCAGTTGTCCAAGCTCAATATCGTGCTGGCCGGCCTGCTGATGCTGTTCCTGCTGCTGGTGGGGCCGACCCTGTTCCTGCTCGACAACTTCGTGCAGAACCTTGGCAACTACCTGCAGCGGCTACCGTCCATCTCCTTCTGGTCGGAAGGGCTCCAGGGCGACAACGGCGGCTGGCAGAACAGCTGGACCATCTTCTACTGGGCCTGGTGGATTGCCTGGTCGCCTTTCGTGGGCATGTTCATCGCCCGCATCTCGCGCGGCCGCACCATTCGTGAATTCATTACCGGCGTGCTGCTGGTACCGGTGCTGGTGAGCTTCTTCTGGCTCACCGTGTTCGGCGACACCGCCCTTTACAACGAGCTGTTCGGGGCCGGCACCATCGCCGCCGCCGTCAGCGAGAACATCGACACCTCCATCTACGTGCTGTTCGAGGGCTACCCGCTGGCCGTGGTGACCTCGATCCTGGCGATGATCGTGGTGATCGTGTTCTTCGTCACCAGCTCGGACTCGGGCTCGTTCGTGATCGATATCATCTCGTCCGGCGGCCACGAGAACCCGCCGGTGGGCCAGCGCGTGTTCTGGGCGATCCTGGAAGGCGTGGTGGCCGCGGTGCTGCTGGTAGCCGGCGGCCTCGGCGCGCTGCAGACGGCCTCGATCACCGCCGGCCTGCCGTTCACCATCATCCTGTTGCTCATGTGCTGGTCCCTGATTCTGGGGCTGCGCACCGAGTGGCGGGCACGCGGCAGCGTCTACGAGGCGCAGGCCGACCCCACTGTCGAGTCGGAAACGGCCAAGAGCCGGTAGGCAACCCGCTATCCGCTCGATTCAGCCCGCGCCGGCAATCGTCGGCGCGGGCTTTTTCATGCGCGCTTGCATCGTCCGCCCACTTGGCCGCGTAATGCATCGGACCCGTCTCTGCAAGGTCGAACCATGAAAACGGAGCTGATCGCCGGATTGTTCAACTGGGCCGTCCTGTTGTCGGGGTATGCCGATCCGGGCGCCCAGCCTGCGCTGGAATTCCGCGAGCATTCTTTTTTCGTGGAGAATGCCTGTCAGGGCCAGGAATGCCGCGTCATGGGCTGGTACAACGATGCCGACGTGGTGTACCTCGACACTAGGCTGGAAGACCTGAAATCCACCTTCGCACGCAGCCTGCTGGTGCACGAGTTCGTGCACTACCTGCAGCATCACAGCGGTGAGCTCGAGGACTACTCGTGCGCGCAACAGATCAGCCGCGAGCGCGAGGCCTACTCAATCCAGCGCCAGTACATGGCGGAAGTCCACGGCGAGGCCTATTTCCACATGATGCGGCCGGCGCTTTGCCGGGATGAGAGCGGGGACTCGCCGGCGGGGCCGAACTAGGTCGGCGACACGCCCCGTTACCGGGGGAACATCAGAGTGGGCAAAAAAATTCCGCCCCGCTAAAGCGGGCCGGGAACATCGCCGCCCTGCAGTCCTCGGCTCGTCCCGACGGGAATCAAGAGCAGCCACATATACGTGTGGTCACCTCTTCCCTTCCCGTTAGCGCTTGCCCTTCAGGGCGAAATTCTTGTGCAGCAGGACTCAGTGTGGACCGACGCTCTCAACCAGCTCATCCCCATCACGATCGCCCCTCGGCGCTGCAATCCGTACCAACCGCCGCCCCCGCCACCAGGCAAATGCCGCCGCCAGGACACTGGACACACTCGCCGCTGCGAACACCGCCCACAACCCGAACACCAGCGAGCCTATCCAGGCCAGCGGCACGTACAGGCCGAATGCCCGGGTGAGGCTGAGCGTGGTGGCCGACAAAGGCCGCCCGGCGGCGTTGAGCATGGCGTTGACGCAGATCAGCAGCCCGTAGCCGGCGAACGAGATCGGCACGATCCACAGGTACAGCGCCGCCGCCTCGACGGTTTCGGACTGACTGTCGAAAACCGCCGCCAGTTGCGCCCCGAACAGAGCCAGCAGGACCGCCATGGTCAGCCCCCAGACGACGCAGAAGCCGGCCGCGACCGCGAGCACCCGCGCCACGCGGTCGGGGCGGTCCGCGCCCCAGTTCTGCCCCACCACCGGAGCAATGCCGGCCGTCAGGGCCAGAATCGGGATCATCGCCAGGGATTCGATCCGCGTGGCGACGCCGAAGCCGGCCACGGCGGGCGCACCAAACGGCGCTACCAGCGCGGTCACCACCGCGATGGAGATGGGGTTGACCATATTGGTGGCGGCTGCGGGCAGCGCCACGTGCAGCACCGCCCGTGCCGAGGCCTTGAGGTGCTCCCATTGCGGCCAGGCCCATTCGATCAGATGCATCCGGTAATGCAGCACGGCCAGCGTCAGCAGCAGCGACGAGGCCCGTGCCAGCGCCGAGGCCAGTGCGGCCCCCTCCAGCCCCATGGCCGGCACCGGCCCGAGGCCGAAGATCAGGATCGGGTCCAGACCGATGTTGGCAATCGCCGCCCAGACCATCAGCATGCTGGGCAGGCGGGCATCGCCGCAGGCCCGGATCACGTTGTTGCCCACCATCGGCACCACCAGGAACGGCATGCCCAGATACCAGATCACCATGTAGTCGGCGATACGTTCGCGCATGTCCGGGCCCGCCCCGAGAGCGGCGAACAGCGGATCGATGGTGAGCAGACCGACCACCACGAAACCGATCACGATCAGCAGTGCCAGCACCAGGCTGTCGGTGGTCAGCCGCCGCAGCCGGGCGTCGCTGGCGGTGGCCATCTGCCGGGCCAGCACCGAGCCCACGCCGATGCCCAGCCCCAGCGCCAGGCTCATGACCGTCATCACCACCGGAAAGGTAAAGGCCAGCGCTGCCAGCGGCTCGGTGCCCAGCTTGCCGACAAAGAAGGTATCGGTGACGTTGATCGAGATCACCGCCAGGATGCCCCAGATCATCGGGATGGACATAGCCGCAAGGTGGCCCGACACCGAGCCTTCGGTCAGGCGCGCGTGGCTGTGGCGGTTGGCGGAGGACTGGCTCACGCGCGCTGCCCGATACCGATGTGCATGATGGTCTCCGGTCCGACGGCGAATAACTGATTGCCCAGGCGGGGCTTGACGGGATGACCGCCGGTAAAGCGGCCGAACGCGGGCAGCACGCCGCACTCGGCGCCGAACCAGAACACCGGCGCCCGCAGGCGCTCACGGCCCTGGCGCAACTGCACCACCGGATGCCAGTGCCCGGCCAGGGCATAGCCCCCCTCGACCGGTCCCGGTTCGTGGCGGAAGGCGAAGGGCGGCTCGAACACCGTCCCGCGCCGCCAGTCTAACGCCCAGTCGTCCGGTACGCTCTCCAGCCGGTCGTGGTTGCCGCGGGTCACCAGGATATCCAGTGCCGCGTGACGCCGGCGCCAGGCGGCGAACGTATCCAGCCAGGCCTCGTCGCCGGCGGGCGGGCCGTGCAGGAAATCCCCCAGAATCACCAGCCGCTGACTGCCGGTTTCGGCCAGGGCCCGGGACAGGCGGTCGAGGTCGTCACGGGTGGCGCCGGTCGGAATCCCCAGCCCCTGGCGTCGGAATACCGACCCTTTGCCGAAGTGCGGATCAGCCAGCAGCAGGATGCCGGCCCGCGGCCAGTGCAGAGTGCGGTCGGCGCGCATGATCAGCCGCTGGCCGGCCACGTCGAAGCGGCGCTGGCTCATGCGCCGGCCTCGGTTTCCAGCACCTGCGCCATGCGGGCCACCCGGTCGCGCCAGGACTCGGTGCTGACCTGGCTGGCCACCCGCTCGGCCCACAACGGGAACGCCATCGGCGTGAGCCGCTCGCAGCGCACCAGCCGAATCCGCTGCGCGGCCACCGCGCCCAGGGCTGACTGCAGCCGCGACACCTCCAGCTCTCTTGCCATCACTTCGCGGCGCGCCTGATCCAGTAGCAGGTTGTCGGCATCGTATTCACGCAGCACATCGAATATCAGCCCGCTCGAGGCCTGCAGCTGCCGGGCACTCTTGTTGCGACCCGGATAGCCGGAAAACACCAGCCCGGCCACCCGGGCAATGTCGCGGAACGCGCGTCGCGACAGCTCGGCGGCGTTGACGCACTGGTCGAGATCCGCGAGCAGATTCGACGGGGACAGGGCCGCCTGCAGGTCCGCCGCGGTCAGGTCGATCGCCGTGCGGGTGACCAGTTCGAAGCCGTAATCGTTAACGGAGAAGCGGAAACTGGCCGGATGATCCCGGGCGATACGCCAGGCCGCCAGCGCGGACAGCCCCTCGTGGGCGAGCCGGCCGGCAAACGGGTACACGAACCAGTGCCGGCCCTCGCGGCTGGTGACGTGCTCCACCAGCAGTTCGTCCGCCGCGGGCAGGGCCGACCAGCGCTGCTGCACCGCCAGCAGCGGCTGCAGTGCCTGCATTTCCGGTGGGTCGAAGCGGCCCTGCCGCGCTTCGTCCAGCAGGTCCCGAATGGCCGCGGCCAGGGTACCGGAAATGGCCAGCCGGCCGCCGGCCCAGCGCGGCACATCACGTTTGCCCCGTCTGGCCGCGCGGACATAGGCGGTCAGATCACGCACTCGCACCAGCTCCAGCAGCCGCCCGCCGAACAGGAACACATCCCCCGGCTTGAGCCGGGCAATGAAGCGCTCTTCGACATGGCCGAGACGGCCGCCACGCTGGAACCGCACCTGCATGGCGGCATCGCTGCTGATGGTGCCCACGCTCATGCGATGTCGGGCGGCGATGCGCCGGTCCGGCACGCTCAGCCGGCCGGCTTCCTCGTACACCCGATGGTATTGCGGGTAGGCACCCAGCGCCCGACCGCCACGGGTAACGAAGGCCAGGACCCAGTCCCATTCGGCGTCACCGAGATCCGCATAGGCGTGGGTGCCGGCGACTTCGGCTTTCAGGGCCGAGGCGGTCACGCTGCCGCCCAGGGCCCGCGTGACCACGTGCTGGGCCAGCACGTCCAGGGGCGCAATCAGCGGTTCGCGGCCTTCGATGCAGCCGGCTTCGGCCATGCGCCGGGCGGCGGCAATCTCCACCAGCTCGAACGCGTGCGTGGGCACGCACAGCACCCGGCTGGTGGCACCGGGCTGGTGGCCGGCGCGCCCGGCACGCTGCAGCAGACGGGCCACACCCTTGGGGCTGCCGATCTGCAGCACCTGATCCACCGGCGAGAAGTCCACCCCCAGATCGAGACTGCTGGTGGCTACCACGCAGCGCAGGGACCCCGCGCGAAGCCGGGTTTCGACCTCGTCGCGCAGGCCGCGGTCGAGCGAGCCGTGGTGCAGGGCCACCTGTTCCAGCCAGTCCGGCCGCTCGCGCAGGATTGCCTGGTGCCAGAGTTCCGCCTGGGATCGAGTATTGGTGAACAGCAGAGTGGTATCGGCGGCCGCCAGCGCGTCGATCACCGGGCCAACCAGCGACGTGCCCAGATGCCCGGCCCAGGGGAAGCGGGCCATCTCGGCGGGGCGCAGCGACTCGATCACGGTGCTTGCCGGTACGGCGCCCTGTACCAGTCGCCCCGCGCCACCGGGGCCCAGGAGCACATCCCGCGCCTGGTCCAGATTCGCCAGCGTCGCCGACAGGCCCCAGGTGCGCAGGGCCGGCCGTAGCGCGCGCAGCCGGGCGAGGCAAAGCTCCAGCTGCACCCCGCGCTTGCTGCCGAGCAACTCGTGCCACTCGTCCACAACCACCGCGCGCAGGTCCGCGAACAGGCGATCGTGATCGGCGTAACTCAGCAGCAGGGACAGGCTTTCCGGCGTGGTAACCAGCACCGAGGGCAGGCGCTTGCGCTGGCGGGCCCTGGTGGCGCTGGCGGTATCGCCGGTGCGCCGTGCCACCGTCCAGGGCAGCCCGAGGTCGTCGATCGGCCGGCGCAGATTGGCCTCGGTGTCCGCCGCCAGCGCCCGCAGCGGGGTGACCCAAAGCATGCGCAGCGGCGGGGTCGTAGCGCCCGGATCGGCCAGCCATTCCAGTAGCGGCCCGAACAACGCGGCCAGGGACTTGCCGGTCCCGGTCGGCGCGTGGATCAGGCCCGATTCCCCGGTCCGATAGGCCTGCCAGGCCTCGCGCTGAAAATCGAACACCGACCAGCCGCGGCCGGCGAACCAGGCCTCGACCGCTTCCAGCCCGGCTGGCGCCCGGGCATCGTCACCCATCGCCGGGCTAGCGCAGGGCATTGAACCTCGCCGCCACGCGCTGGCGCCAGTCCCGCGCCTGCCGGTGAACACCGGGGAATTTCAGCCGCATCCAGGCCAGGCCGCGGCGTACGGTGCGAGAGTAGGGCGCGAGCAACACCAGCGAGATCAGCAGGAACAGCACCCCCTGCAGGATCGGCAACACCAGCCCCAGGATGCCCAGCACGAACATGATCAGGCCCAGGCCGATGCGCAGGGCATCCTTCCAGGTGTAGTCGGCAACCGCTTTAACGTTCACGGGGCAGTAGTTCCTTGGCCTGTTGCAGGGTGTCGGCGTCGGCCACCGACAGATCCCGGCGCCAGCGGGCGATCCGGGGGAAACGCACGGCGATGCCGGACTTGTGCCGCGCCGACGGCTGGATGCCTTCGAACGCCAGTTCGAACACTTGTTCCGCGCACACCGACCGCACCGGCCCGAATCGCTCCAGCGTATGGCGGCGCAGCCAGCGGTCCAGTTCCAGGATTTCGGCATCGGTGAGCCCGGAATAGGCCTTGGCGAACGGCACCAGCTCGTCGCCGTCCCGCAGGCCGAACGTGTAGTCGGTCAGCAGATTGGACCGGCGGCCGTGGCCCGGCTGGGCATACAGCAGCACCGCATCGATGGTGTACGGATCGACCTTCCACTTCCACCAGTCACCGCGGGTGCGCCCCACCCGGTAGGGCGATCCCAGCCGCTTGAGCATGAAGCCCTCGGTGCCGAGATCACGCGAACCCGCCCGCCGCGTTTCCAGCGCCGCCCAGCCGGATTCATGCACCGGCGCCGACACACTGATGGCCGGATCGGCATCGGCCAGCACGTTGTCGAGCCGCGCCCGGCGAGCCTCGATCGGCTGCTCGCGGATATCCTCGCCCGCCTGCTCGAGTAGATCATAGGACATGAAACGCACCGGCGCCTCCGCCTGCAGGGCCGCCGACGGTTTCAGCCGGTTGATCCGCCGCTGCAACTGGACGAACGGCAGCGGCTTGTCGGCGTCGACCGGCCAGGCGAGAATCTCGCCGTCCAGCACCAGCCCGTCCGGCAGTTCGGCCGCGGCGGCCTCGATTTCGGGAAAGCGCCCGGCCATCAATTCCTCGCCCCGCGACCACAGGTGGCACTCACCCCGGCGCCGTATCAGCTGGGCCCGGATACCGTCCCACTTCCACTCCACCAGCCAGTCCGATACCGGCCCGAGATCGGCCACCGTCTCGCCGGGCGCCTGCTCGACCGGCGAGGCCAGAAAGAACGGATAGGGCCGGGCGGCGTCCTCGCCGTGATCGTCCGGGTCGACCAGCCGCCGGAACGACTCGGCTTCCGGCTGCCACCGTCCCATCAGGCGATGCGCCAGTACCGCCGGTTCGATGCCCGAGTAATCGGCCAGCGCCCGGGTCATCAGGCGTCGCGACACGCCCACGCGGAACGCCCCGGTCAGCAGCTTGTTGAGCACGAACCGGCCTTCCAGCGGCAGGCTGCGCCAGAACCCGGTCACCGCCGTGCGCTGCATCGCCTCCTCCGCCTGCCGCAGCGGGAGGATGTCTTCTGCCACCCAGTGATGCAGCGGCCGGTCCAGGCCGGTCTCGTCGGTATCGACGCCGTCGAGCAGCAGACTCACCGTCTCGGCCAGATCGCCCACCGCCGAGTAGGTTTCCTCCACCAGCCACAGCGGCATATCCACCTCGGCCGCGCACCACTCACGAAGCCGGGCGGTGGGAATCAGCCGCTTGAGCCGCCGGCCGGCTAGGAAATGCACCGCCCAGGCAGCGTCGGCGGGCGGGGCTTCGGCGAAGTAGTCGCGCATGGCGGCGATCTTTTCGCCAGTGGCAGTGGTGGCGTCCAGGCGGGTGTAGAGGTTGGTGAAGCGGCGCATCGATTAACCCATGCCGGGTATGAAACCAACCCGCGCCAGCCCTGAAGAGAACCGAAGATTTCGCCCTTCCGGGCGAGTCTCTTTTCTTTGCGTCGCCAAAGAAAAGAGACAAAAAGAAAGGCGACCCGGACCGCTTGTCCCCCGGTCAGCGCGACAGCGCTGACCGGGGGATTCCCGCCCGACCGCCGGGGCATGAATCGGGCCGTGCCGACAGGACGTCGTGTCCTGAACGGCAGTAAACGGGCCATCCATGGCCCGTTTACCCGATGCCCCGGCGATCGGGCGGCAAGCGCTAGCGGGAGGGAAGAAGCAGCCACACCCGAATATGGCAGCTCTTGATTTCCCGTCGGGACGAGCCCTTTGGACAGGGATGTCCAAAGTGGCCTTGCGCGGCAGGGAAGCAGCGCCAACAACCAGTGCGCACTGCAGGGCGGCGAGGTTCCCGGCCCGTAGGGGCGCGCACAGGAGGTGCGCGCGGTTTTCGCCGGCACACGGAGGTGCCGTCGAAACACCCCCTTCGCCGACCGAAGCGCACAGGGCATCCTGCCTCGAACCCCGTTCGAGGCAGGACTCGCCCGCCGGAAGCGTTTCTTTGGTGACTTTCTTGTCGCACAAGAAAGTTACCCGGCCCGCGTCAGCGGGGCGGAATCTTCTTCTTTAAATTGCCGCGGAAATTAGATCGGCGCCATGAATGGCGCCCTACGACCCCTCCAGCAAAAACGCCCCCGCGTCAGACACCATCCCGAACGATATCCGTGGCCCCCAGCAACGGCAGCTCCACACGACCCTCGATGGTCACCGCCGGCACCAGCAGATCGCGGGACAGCGTCACCGGGTACTGCGGGTGGAATCCGAACACCCGCAGCCCCAGTTCCGTGCCGGCCGGCAACCGCTCGGCAATCGCCACCATGTCCAGCTCATGGGTGTCGAAGCCGCGCACGGGCGTGAGTTGGTCGTCCACCATGTCCCAGCGCTCCTGACCGGGCGGGCGTTGTACCACTGCGAAAAACAGGATGGGATCACAGCCAGGGGGTAGCAGACCCGGCAGAACCTCCAGGGCGCAATCCAGGCCCAGATCACTGAGCAGGGAGACCACCGTTTCCACCGTCACCGAAAGACGGGGCACGCCCGCCAGGATGCGCGGCTGATCCACCGTGGTGAGCGGTGTGGTACCCAGTTCAAGGGGTTCGAGCACCTCACCGCCCGCCAGCGACGCAAGCACTCCGGTCACGCCATTGGTTTCCGTGGTCATGGCCAACTCGACCGAGGTGCCGCCGGTGGCAACCTCGTCGACGGTTATGGCATCGCCCTCGGCCAGACTCAGACAGATCTCGTCGCCGATCGGCAGCGCCGAATCCAGCGCCGCGGAATCACGCTTGAGCTTGGCTTCGAACCAGCCGAAGCGCACGTCGTCCAGATCGAGACTGCCACAGCTGAAGCTGCCGCCGCTGTCCTGGAATGCCGGCGGGTTGATCGCCGCGTAGAAGGGGTCGAGCGGCGCCTCCAGACCCAGGGTTTCCAGACTTGCCGGCAGCACATGCCCGGTCTGGTGCGTCAGCAGGCGCACGTCGCCACCGGCCTGGCGCAGACAGGAGTAGTTTTCCAGTGCCTCGTTGACGTTGAACAGAGTGTCCTTGAAGCCCTGGGTGATCAGGGCGTCGACGGCCGGCGGCGGGGTGCCGGGACTGAATGCCCGGGGGTCGGGCGTGCCCACGACGAAACCATCCTGCGGCCCGGCGACCTGCGCGTCACAGAAATGCCGGAAGCTGTGGTAGGCCAGCAGATTCCGTCCCGAGTCGGACAGTCGGTTGGTGAGCGCCC
This sequence comes from Salinisphaeraceae bacterium, assembly GCA_040222795.1. Taxonomy (GTDB): domain Bacteria; phylum Pseudomonadota; class Gammaproteobacteria; order Nevskiales; family Salinisphaeraceae; genus Spectribacter. Next base: position 263,485 of record JAVKCJ010000032.1, on the reverse strand, counting down.
CGTCCGCGAGAATCTCGGCAATCATCGGATCCTGGCGCAGATTCTGGCGTTCCAGCGCCAGCGTAACGATCTCGTCGACCAACGCTTCCGGCCCGGCGCCACCGGTCGCCAGCCCCAGTAGCGGCAGTTCCCCCCCAGCTACCAGCGCCAGCGCCCAGCCCGACTTGATGGCCCCACCCGGACTCAGTGAATAAGTCAGAGCATGCGGGGTAATATCCGGCGCGATCACGCGCAGGCGCTGCTCCGGGTCCACCGCCGCGAGCAGGACCTGATACATGCCCCCGTAGGAGCCACCGTAACTGCCCACCACCATGCGCCCGTCGCGGTAGGCCAGTTGATCGAGGTTGGCTTCGGTCCAGTCCAGCAGGGCAATCAGGTCGCGACCCTCGAAATCCGGGGACTGGATGCGCACGGTGCCGGAGGATTCCCCGAACCCGCGCTGATCGAACGAGACCACGTAATAGCCGGCGTCACGCAGGCGCTGCTGGAAGTCACTGGGCGTGACATTGCGGCTGCCGCCATAGCCGTGACTGTGCAGCACGAGTGGATAGGTTTCGCCCTCGGTGACGGTGGTCGGCTCGAATACCTGGGCAATCAGGGTATCGCCGGTGCTGGGCACCTGGATGGCCTGGCGGTAGCTTTCGCCGGCGCGGCTGGCCGGATCGGGATTGCCCGGATCACCGGGGTCATCGCCGTTGTCGCCGGGGCCGAGACTCAGCCCGTCCCCACCGGAACCGCCACCACAGGCGGCGAGCAGAAACAGGGCGGCAAGGGCCGTTATCAGCGGCCGCACCGACAATTTGCGCATGGGAATCTCCTCCGACCGGCGTCGAGGCCGGCTCGATTATTGGTCGCTCAATCCCATTATTACGCAGAAATGACGGTGATGGATCAGGTAACGGTGATTTTCAACAGATCGCTTTCCGGATTGTCGGGTGAGGCCAGGGCGGCCAGCGCCGGAAAGAATACTGCCGGCACGAACACGGATTCGGGGGTGAAGATGCCCGGTTCCGGCAGGCGGCCGTCGACAATCGCCTGGACGCCAAGCGCGAGAACACTGCCCGCCAGTTCGGCGTAGCTGCTGGCCGGCACTGTCATCAATTCGGCCAGGGCCGCGGCGTTTCGACCGGCCCGCTGTCCCTCGGCCAGGGCAAACAGCTCGGGTACCGCCGTTGGCGGCGCCACTCCCCCGGTGAATCGCCGCAGGCGCCGGCTCAGACCGGGCCCGGGAAAGGCGCCGGCGGCCAGCAGCCCGGCCAGACGGTCGACTTCATCCTCGGCACCGGTATTACTGCGCATCAGCGCCTGCCAGCCGTGGTGCTGGCTGGCGGTCAGGGCCACCAGGCTCGGCGCATCGGCCAGGTCCGGAAACCGGCGGCCCAGCGTCACCGCTTCCGGGTGACCGAACTGGTAGAACACGCGGCTACCGTAGCCGGGCAGCGAGAGCTTCACCGGGGCCAGCGCCTCGGCCAGCTCCCGTGCCCCGTGGCGGTACACCGACACCTGCCCGCTGGCCTGCTGCACCCGGTGCAGGTCCAGCGCGGTGGCCGCGTCCCGCGGGCCGCGGTTATCCGCATTACTCAGCCGGCCGTCGGCCCGCCAGGCGGTAGCCAGCCGCCGGGTGTCATCGAGAGCTTCGAGGGCCGCCACCGCCAGCAGATTGGTCACGCCGGGGCTGGCACCCAACCCGATCAGCACAGGCACGCCGGCGGCGCGGGCCTGGCGGTCAAGCACCAGCATGCCGAGGGTCGTTTCCGGGTCGTCGCAGGCATCCAGGTACGGGCGGCCGGCAGCAAGGGCCGCCTTCAGCACAATCAGCCCGTAACGGAAATAGGGCCCGCTGGTATTGAGCACTACATCGGCCGAGGCAACCGCGGCGTCAAGCGCCGCCGCATCGCAGATATCCAGCGTCAGCGGCGCAGCCGATACCCCCAGCTCGGCCGTAACCGCAGCGGCGGCGGCACCGTCGTAGTCGGCCACGGTGATGCGAGCCACCGCGGGTAGCTGGCGAATGCGGTCCAGAGCGGCACGGCCCAGCGCGCCGCCACCTCCCACGGCGAGCAGATGCATGGTGCGTCGAGCGGCTGGTCAGTCCGACTGACCAAACAACGCGTTCAGCTTCTGCTCGTACTCGTGGTAGCCGAGGTGCTCATAGAGATCGTTGCGGGTTTGCATGCCGTCGAGCACGTTCTTCTGCGTGCCGTCTGCGCGGATCGCACCGTAGACGTTGAGCGCAGCCTGGCTCATGGCACGGAAGGCCGACAATGGATACAGCACCATGCGCACGCCCTGGGCGGCGAGCTCCTCCGTGGTGTAGAGATCGGTGGCGCCGAACTCGGTGATGTTGGCCAGCACCGGCGCGCCGATGTCGACGAAGCGCTGGTACATGGCAATGTCGGTCATCGCCTCCGCGAACACGAAATCGGCGCCGGCTTCCACGCAGGCGGCAGCACGTTCCACGGCGGCGTCCAGACCTTCCACGGCCAGCGCATCGGTGCGGGCCATCACCAGTAGTTCGTCACGGGCGTCCACCGCAGCCTTCACCCGGTCGACCATTTCCTGCTGGGAGACGATGGCCTTGCCCGGCCGGTGCCCGCAGCGCTTGGCCGCAACCTGGTCCTCGATGTGCACGCAGGCGGCGCCGCCGCGCTCCATCTCGCGGATGGTGCGGGCGATGTTGAAGGCGCTGCCCCAGCCGGTGTCGATATCGACCAGCAGCGGCACGTCGGTAGCAGCCGTAATGCGACGCACATCCTCGAGCACGTCGTTCATGCTGGTCATGCCCAGATCGGGCAGACCGTAAGAGGCGTTGGCCACGCCGCCGCCCGACAAATAGATGGCGCGGAAACCGCTATGTTCGGCCAGCATCGCGCTGTAGGCGTTGACCGCCCCGACGATCTGCAGGGGGTTCTCTTCGCTGAGCGCGTGATTGAAGCGTTGCGCGGCACTCGCCATCAGTGTGTCTCCGTTGTGCTGTTTCGAGCCCGTTATTTTACGCCAGGCCACGTGAAACGGCCCCACCTGATGGTGGGGCCGTGCCGGTCAACTCCCGCCGTGGCGGGTGGCGATACCCCGATACCTAGACGAAATACTTGATCGTCCAGTTGATCAGCTTTCGCGTGAACGGCGTGTAGGGCGGGTGCATCAGGTGGGTCGACGAGAAACGGTCGCGCACGATGCCCCGCTCGTGCGAGAAGCTCTTGAAGCCCCAGTGGCCGTGGGCCATGCCGATGCCGCTGTTGTTGACCCCGCCGAACGGCAGATTGCCGTGCAGGTACTGCATCATCACGGTATTGATGGCGGTGCCGCCAGCCGAAGTGCCGCCGATGACGCGGTCCACGAACGCGTTGTCCTTGCCGAAGACATACAGCGCCAGCGGCTTGGGCCGGCTGTTGATGTCGTCGATCACTTCGCGGGTGTCCTTGAAGGTCATGATCGGCATCAGCGGCCCGAAGATTTCTTCCTGCATGATTTCGGCATCGGGCTCGATGTCGGTCAGCAGGGTCGGGGCCAGGAAGTCCTGGGCGTCATCGTGCTGGCCACCCGCCAGCACCTTGGCGCCGCGTGACTGCGCGTCATCCAGCAGATGCTTGATCCGCTTGTAGTGCTTGTTGTTGACAATGCGGGCGTAGTCCGCGTTCGACTCGATGCTCTCGAGCGAGCCGTACATCGTTTCCAACCGCCGCTTGATCGCCTCGACGAACTCGTCCTTCACGTCGGCGTGGACGTAGGTCAGGTCGGGTGCGATGCAGGTCTGGCCGTTGTTGAAGAACTTGCCCCAGGCCACCGCACGGGCCGCCTTGTCCAGGTCGGCGCTCTTGTCGATGATCACCGGCGACTTGCCGCCCAGTTCCAGCGTGACCGAGGTCAGATGCTTGGCCGCGGCGCCCATGATGATCTTGCCCACCGCCGGGGAACCGGTGAAGAAGATGTGGTCGAACGGCTTGTCCAGCAGGTTCTGCGAGGTTTCCACCGCGCCCTGGAACACGGCAATCTCGGATTCGTCGAACACCTCGCGCACCATGTCCTCCATCAGCTGGGAACAGTGTGGGGTCATCTCCGAGGGCTTGAGGATCGCGGTGTTGCCGGCCGCGAGTGCAGAGACCAGCGGCGAGAAGGTGAGATTGATCGGGTAGTTCCACGGCGACACGATCAGACTCACGCCCTTGGGCTCGTAGCGGACATGCGCCTTGGTGCCGAGCATCGCCAGGGTAGTGGGCACCTTCATCGGCTTCATCCACCGCTTGGTGTGGCGGATGGCGTCGTTGGCCTCCATCACCACCGGCATGATCTCGGTCATGTCGACCTCGGCCGGCGGCTTGCGGAAATCCTTGTAGCAGGCCTCGTGGATTTCCTCGGTACGGTCGAGCAGCGCCTGCTTGAGTCGCTTGATCTTGGCGATCCGCTCTGCGGCGGTGCTGGTGCGCAGGGTCAGGGCCCGCTTCTGCTGCAGCGCGAACACGCGCTCGATCTCGGTGGCCTGATTGTCCGGCGCCTGGGCAAACCGGTCGCGAATATCTTGTACGGCAGTACTCATGGTCACTCCTCCTGTCGTGCGCCCCCGATGCGCTACGGAAGCCACACTTTACTATGTCAGTGGCATCGATGCGCGAACCAAACCTAGGTCGTGGCCAGGCCGCTTTCGCCCATCGCCATCCGCGCCAGATCCGGCCGAACCGCGTGGGCACGAAAGAACGTGTGCGCCAGGGCGGCAATCAGGCGGCGACTGCGCTCGGGGTTGCTGCGCCGCAGCGGCAGCACAATCGCTTCCATCGTGGCCATCACCGCCTGGGCCATGTCCGCGACGGGGATATCCAGCGTCAGGTCGCCGTCATCCACCGCCGCCTGGATGGCCTGGCCGATGACCCGGGCCGACGCCTCCTCGAACTGCGCCTGCACCGCGCGCGCCTCCGCGACGTCCGCGGTGGACGGCATCAGCCAGAAGCCGGCCACGCCCTCGTCCACGGCAGGATCCGCCAGCAGTGTCCCCATGCCGCGAAAGATCGCCATCAAACGCTCGATCGGGGTGTCCTCGGCCGCCATGCGAGTGAACACGTGGCGGCGGAACAAGGCGTTCAGTTGGCGCACGCAGTCGGTATACAGGGCTTCCTTGCCGTCGTAGTGCCAGTACAGCGCGGCCTTGGTCAGACCGGCGGCCCGGGCCACAGCCAGCATCGACACGCCGTCATAGCCGTAACGGCCGAACAGCGAGAATGCGGCTTCGCGGACCTGCTTGAGGGTATCGCCCTGTTCACTGGCGGGGCGGCGGGGCATGGACGTGCCATCGCGGGGATTTGGTCGAATTATAGCACGCTATTGACTTACCGGTCGGTTAATTTTATCGTCCTGACTATCGCTGCACTTGCAAGCACAGCCGTAATTGACCATTCGGTCAATTCGATCAACGAGGAGACTGGTCAGCATGAGTGTCACCACCGCCGAACTCGCCCGCGCCCACGACAGCAAACGCTATCTCTGGCTGTGGGGCGCCGTCGTCGCCTTCCTGCCCATGATCGGCGGGGCGCTTGCCTGGCTCACCGGCAGCAGCTGGGCCTGGTTCTTTGCCCCGGCCTTTCTCTACGGCCTGGTACCGCTGGCGGACTGGCTGGTGGGCGACGATGACAGCAACGCCGATGAAAGCGTGCTGCGCCAGCTCGAGGACGATCCCTACTACCGCTGGTGCACCTATCTGTTCATCCCGGTTCAGTACGTGGTGGTGGTCTGGGCCGCCTGGCTGGTGGGCAGTGGTTCGCTCGACTGGGTGGCGCTAACCGGCCTGACCTGGTCGATCGCCATCCTCTCCGGCGTGGGCATCAACACCGCGCACGAACTCGGGCACAAGAAACCCGCCGGTGAGAAGTGGCTGGCCAAGATCGCGCTGGCGCCGGTGGCCTACGGGCACTTCTTCGTGGAGCACAACAAGGGGCACCACCGGCGCGTGGCCACCCCCGAGGATCCGGCCAGTTCGCGCATGGGTGAATCCTTCTACCGCTTCCTGCCGCGCACCGTGATCGGCAGCCTGACGTCGGCCTGGGAGATCGAGAAGCAGCGCCTGGCCCGTTGCGGCAAGAGCGTGTGGTCGATCGAGAACGAGAATCTGCAGGCCTGGTCCATGACCGTGGCGCTGTTCGGCGGGCTCGCGATGCTGTTCGGCTGGGTCGTCCTGCCGTTCCTGCTGATCCAGGCCGCCATCGGCGCCTCGCTGCTGGAAGCCGTCAACTATCTCGAACATTACGGCCTCAAGCGCCAGCAGGGCGAGGACGGCCGCTATGAGCGCTGCAAGCCGGAACACTCCTGGAACAACAACCACATCGTCACCAATGTGCTGCTCTATCACCTGCAGCGCCACTCCGACCATCACGCCAACCCCACCCGCCGGTTCCAGGCCCTGCGCCATTTCGACGACGCGCCGCAGCTGCCCACCGGCTACGCCGGCATGATCGTGCTGGCCTACGTGCCCTGGCTCTGGTACCGGGTGATGGACCCGAAGGTGGTCGCCCATTACGACGGCGACCTGGACCGGGCCAATCTGCAACCCGGCCGGGAGGCCGCGCTCAAGGCCCGCTACGCCGTCGCCTGACGCCGTTCGACGGCCCGTGTGCAGCGCCCCGTTGCCGGTTCGGCAACGGGGCTTTCTTTCGACTTGACCCCGTAGCCAACTCCGGGGTGACAATAGTGGCCATGAATGCGCCCTCCGAGTCCGACATGACCATCGGCCAGCTCGCCCGCCGCGCCGGCTCGGATGTGGAAACCATCCGCTACTACGAACGGCGCGGCCTGCTGCCACCACCGCCGCGGGCCGGCAACGGCTACCGACGCTATCCGCCGGACGCGGCCCGTCGGCTGCGATTCATCCGGCGCGCGAAGACCCTGGGCTTCACCCTGGCCGAGATCGGCGAACTGCTCAGCCTGCGGGAAGCCGGCAGCAATCGGGCCGCCGTCAAGCAGCTGGCCCGGGCCCGGCTGGCGGACCTGGATGCGCGACTGGCCGACCTTCAGCGCATGCGCGACGCCCTGGCGGATCTGGACCAGCGCTGTTCCGGGCAAGGCCCCGTCAGCGGCTGCCCCATCATCGAAGCGCTCGATCAGGAGAAAACACCATGAACGACACGGCAACCAATCAGGCCTGCGAACACGGCGGCCACGACAGCGGGCTGTTCAAGTCCTCCGCCCACGTCACCCTGCACTGCCTGACTGGCTGCGGTATCGGCGAACTGCTGGGGCTGGTCATCGGCACGCTGGCCGGCTGGGGCGCGTTCGCCACCATGGGATTGGCAGTGGTCCTGGCGTTCGTGGTGGGCATCGGTCTGGCCGCTTTCACGGTGATGCGCAATCACGGGGTGGCGCTTGCCGCAGCCCTGTCCATCGTCTGGCTGGGTGAAGTAGTCTCGATATCGGTGATGGAAGTCGCCATGAACGGTATTGCGTATGCCGTGGGTGGCGTCGAGGCCGGATCGCTGGCGGCGCCGATATTCTGGATCGGCTTCGGCCTGGCCCTGCCCTGCGGCTATCTCGCGGCTTGGCCGGTGAACTACTGGCTGCTCACCCGCAATCTCAAGCATTGTCACTGAGGCGCCGCCAGATTTATTTCGCACGGCCGTTTGGGCTATGCTCGCGGCCGTTTCAGCCGATTTTTCGGAGACCCGCGTGAGCCGCAAGACCCCCGACAACCCACCGCCGCAGAACAGCCTCGTCCGGGCCCTCGTGGTGCCCGTCGGCCTGTTCGTCGGCGCCATCATTCTGGCGTTGCTGGTGATCACGTTCGGCGATCGCATCACCGGCGATGGCGGCACCGACAGCACCGCAAGCCGCGACGGCCGCACATTGGACCCGCAGACCATGGAACAGCTGGCCACCGAATTCGACCGCCGCGGCGTCGCCTACGGGCCGGACGATGCGTCGGTGGTGGTCCGCGAATTCGCCGACTACCAGTGCCCGGCCTGCGCCGCGTTTGCCGACACTGCGGCGCGCATCCGCGAGAACTACGCCGACGAGGGCAAGGTGCGCTTCGTGTTCTACGACTTCCCGCTGCCCATGCATCAGCATGCGCGCCAGGCGGCGGCGGCAGCCCGCTGCGCCGGGCGCCAGGGCGAGTTCTGGGCATACCACGAAGTGCTGTTCGAGCGGCAGGCCCGCTGGTCCTCGGCCGGTAACGTGACCGACGAATTCCTCGACATGGCGGTGGAAAGCGGGGTCGACGCTGATGCCCTGGAACAGTGCCTGGACGAGGGGGCTGCCGATCAGCGGGTAGCCCAGAGCGCGGCGGTCGCCCAGCAACTGCGCGTGACCTCGACCCCCACCACCATGGTGGGCAACAAGGTATTCCCCGGCGTGGTCGATTACGACACCATCGCCGCCGAAATCGACACCCAGCTGCGGACCGCGGGTCAGTAAAGCAGGCTGATCAACGCCCGCAGGCCGTAGGAGCCCCCGCCGACGACCACCAGCCCGGCCAGCCAGAGGCCGGCGAACCAGGCCAGCCGCTGCGGCCACGAGCGCCGCACCGGCGGCCGCGTTTCCTCATCCTGCCGGTTCAATGGTACCCCGTCGAGGCGGTAACCTTGCCGCGGAATACCCAGTACGAGTAACCGGTGTAGAACAGGATGAAGGGCAGCAGCGCAACCAGCCCCACCAGCAGGAACCCCTGGGTGGCGGGCGGCGAGGCTGCGTTCCAGATGGTCAGGTGCGGCGGCAGGATATGCGGCCAGATGGAAATGGCCAGGCCCGCATAACCCACCGCGAACAGCCCCAGCGAGTAAAGGAACGGCTTGAACGTGGCCCGCCGGCCCAGGCTGCGGTACAGCCCCGCGCACAGCGCCAGGGTGATGACCGGTACCGGCAGCAACCAGACGATGTTGGGCCAGCCGAACCAGCGCTGGGCATAGGCGTCATCGAGAAACGGCACCCACAGGCTCACCAGCGCCATGAACACCACCACCGCGGCCAGCAGGGTGCGGCTCCAGCCATAGGCGCGGGTCTGCAGCGGCCCTTCGGCCTTGATTACCAGCCAGGTTGCGCCGAGCAGGGCATACCCCGCCACCAGCGCCAGCCCGGTCATCAGGGCGAACGGGGACAGCCATTCGAAGCTGCCGCCGGCGTACTGATTGTTCACCACGTTGATCCCGTGGACCAGCGCGCCCAGCGACACCCCCTGGCAGAAGGTAACCACCACCGACCCGGCCTGGAAGGCCAGATTCCAGCCCCGCTTGTCACGCGCCTTGAAACGGAACTCGAACGCCACGCCGCGGAAGATCAGGGCCATGAGCATCAGCGACAGCGGCAGGTACAGCGCCGTCAGCATGGCCGAATAAACCGGCGGAAATGCCGCCAGCAGACCGGCACCGCCCAGCACCAGCCAGGTCTCGTTACCGTCCCAGATCGGCGCGACCGAGTTCATCATGATGTCGCGCTCCTCCTCGGTGGCCGCCAGGCGCGACAGCATGCCGATACCCAGCACGAAGCCATCCAGAAGCACGTACATGAACACGCCAAAACCGATGATGCCGAACCAGATCAGGGGCAGCCATTCCACCATGGTCAATCCTCCGCGGTCTCATCCGGCAGCGACAGCGGCCGCGCCGGCGTCTTGAAGCCGGACGTGCGTGGTGGCGGCGCTTCCGGCCCCTGCCGGATCAGCCGCAGGATGTAGTACAGCCCGGCGCCGAACACCACCGAGTAGACGCACACGAACGTGATCAGGCTGGCGGCCACTGCGCCGGCGGGAATCGGCGACACCGCGTCGGCGGTACGCATCACCCCGTAGACCACCCAGGGCTGGCGCCCGATCTCGGCGGTAAACCAGCCGGCCAGCACCGCCACGAAGCCGGCCGGCGCCATCCAGACCATGAAGCGGTGATACCAGCCGGGCTCGAACAACCGGCCGCGCCACCACAGCCACAGCCCCCAGACCGCCGCGAGCAGCATCAGCACCCCCAGCGCCACCATCACCCGGAAGGCGTAGAACACCGGAACCACCGGCGGACGGTCTTCCACCGGGAACGCATCCAGTCCCAGCACTTCGCCGTCCAGATCATGCGCCAGGATCAGGCTGCCCAGCTTCGGGATGGCGATTTCGTAATGATTGGTCTCGTTCGCCGGATCAGGCACCGCGAACAGATACAGCGGGGCCCCGCGCCGGGTTTCCCAGTGGCCCTCTATCGCCGCTATCTTGGCCGGCTGATGCTCCTGAACATTCAGCCCGTGAAAGTCCCCGGCCACGATCTGCAGCGGCGCGGTGATGGCGATGAAACCCACGCCCATGGCCAGCATCACTTTCGCCCCCTCGGGCGCAAGCCCACGGCGCAGATACCAGGCCGCCACCCCCAGGATCACGAATGCCGTGGTCAGGTAGGCCGCCAGCACCATGTGGGCCAGGCGGTAGGGAAACGACGGGTTGAACACGATCGCCCACCAGTCGGTGGGGTGGAAGATGCCGTCACGCAGTTCGAAGCCCGCGGGCGTGTGCATCCAGGAATTGGCGGACAGAATCCAGAAGGTGGACAACAACGTGCCCACCGCCACCATCACCGTGGCCAGGAAGTGCAGGCCGCGGCCCACGCGGTCCCAGCCGAAAAGCATGATGCCGAGGAACGTCGCCTCCAGGAAAAAGGCCGTGAGCACCTCGTACGACAGCAGCGGGCCCAGCACATTGCCGGTGGCCTCGGCGAACACGCTCCAGTTGGTGCCGAACTGGAAGCTCATCACGATGCCCGACACCACACCCATGCCGAAGGACACCGCGAAGATTTTCACCCAGAAGCGATAGAGCCGGCGGAAGACATCCTTGCCGGTGCCCAGCCACAGGCCTTCGAGCATGGCCAGCCAGCTTGCCAGCCCAATGGTGAAAGCCGGAAACAGGATGTGGAAGCTGACCACGAAGGCGAATTGCAGGCGGGAAAGAAGTAACGCATCCATGGCAGGTCCCTGCTACCCCGTGGGGTATTAAGCCGAATGGCAGACAACTCTGCATGCTACCGCATTGTGCGCCGCAGTAGAAAAGATTACGGCCTGCTAAGTTGACGCTGACCGGTCCGGCACGGTTTAGTAGCGACCACCATAACAATCGTCGCCGGCTCTGACCGTCGGCCCGATGTGCGCCATGCCTGCGGGCCGGCGCACAGGATACCGTGCGTCCACCCGGCTGCATGGTCGATGCGGGAGTTGCTCATGAATCCACCACCAACCCGGTGGCCGGCCGTCGCCGAGGGGTGCCGCGGTTGAGTCACCGCCAGCGGCAATCGCGCCGGACGGGCGATCAGGTGATTGCTCACAAGCTTTTCGCACCGGCCGGAACGCCGGGCGCGGTACGCCGGGATGCGATTCTGCAACGGATTCTCGGCCGCAACAGCCCGCGCGTGGTACTGCTCCAGGCCCCCGCCGGCCACGGCAAGACCACCCTGCTGCAACAGGCCTGGAGCGCCTGCGACGCCCAGGGTATGCGCTGCGGCTGGCTGACCTTCGACGAGGCCGACAACGATATCACGCGCTTCGCCGCCCACATGCAGGCACTGGTGGATACCGTGGCGAGCCGGGAAGACCCGGACGATATCCCGACTCAGGCGCGGGGGCGTACCCAGCACGCGGACTGGCTGACCACACAGCTGGTGGCCATCGGCCGCCCGGTGGCGCTGTTCCTGGACGAGTTCCAGACCCTGTCCAACCGACCGGTCCTAAGCTTCTTCCGTAACCTGTTCGAATCAGTACCGGCGGAGGTCCGCATTTTCGTGGGTACGCGCAGCCTGCCGCGGGTGGGGCTGTCACGCCTGGAGGTGAACCACCGGGCGATGGTGATCCGGCCGGCGGACCTGTGCTTTTCCCGCGACGAAGTGGCCCGGTTCTTTCAGGACGTCAGCGACCTGGGCATGCGGCCCGAGGAAACCGCCGCCATTCATGACCGCACCGAAGGCTGGCCTGCCGCGGTGCAGCTCTACCGGCTGTCGCTCGCCCAGCCGTCGGTACGCGAATCGCTGCGGGACATTACCGATTTCCGGCCCCGCCCGCTGGCAGACTACCTGGCCGACAATGTGCTGCAGTTGCAGACCCCGGCGGTCCAGCAATTCCTGTTGCACAGCTCACTGCTTACGCGGCTGTCAGCGCCGCTGTGCAATGCGGTGCTCGAACGCGACGACGCCCAGCGCATGCTGCAGGCACTGGAAAGTGCCGGCCTGTTCCTGCGCAGCCTCGACGCGGAAGGTTACTGGTTCAAGTACCACACGCTGTTCTCCTCGTTCCTGGCAGACCAGTTGCAGGAACAGGATCCGGAGGCCGCCCGCCGCATCCACGAGCGGGCCGCCCGCTGGTTCCACGACCACGGGCTGCACGAGGAGGCTATCCACCATGCCCTCGCCAGCGGCGACGCCGACTTCGGCGCCCGGATTCTGGACAGCTGGACCACCATGCTGATTGCCGAAGGCAATCTGATGACCGTGGAGCGCTGGAGCGAGCGAATCCCCGCGACGCAGTTACGGGCCAACCCGGACCTGGTGGTCAAGATCGTCTGGGCGCTGACATTCCTGCGCCGGCACCGCAAGCTCGCCCCTCTGCTGACCATGATCGAGGACATCCCCGCCACCGAGCGGGCCGGCATGCAGACCCATCCGGCGGTAGTGCTGTCGATGGCCGCGGTGGTCCGGGATGATATTCAGGAGGCCGCCGACATCGTGGCCACCATGGACGTGCGCGACAGCCAGGTCGAAGGCTTCCACGCCTTCGAACTGGGGGCGGCGGCCAATCTGGAAGGCTATCTGGCGATGACCCGGGGCGAGTTCGAATCCGCCCGCGAGATCCTGTCGCTGGCGCGTGCCCATTCGGACCGCGGCGACGCCACCTTTAGCTGGGGCTATTCGGTGGGTACGGCCGCCATGAACCTGCTGCTGCAGGGGCAGACGCGGGACGCCATCGGCATGTTCCGGCAGTGTCTGGACGAGCCGCGGGTGCAGGTGGATGACTCCTTTGCCTCGGCCGCGATCGTGGCCTGCTACGTGCACGCCCTGTACGAAGTCGACGACATCGACACCGCGCTGGACCAGTTCCGGCGTTATCACGATGTGATTGCCGACGCCGCGCTGCTGGACTATCTGGCGCTGGCATATTTCTCCGCTGCCCGCATCCATGACAGCCGCGGCGACGGCAAGCGCGCCACCACCGTCCTCGAGGAAGCGGAAACCATCGGCCATGCCAGTCGCTGGCCACGGCTGCTGCGACTGGTCGGGTGGGAGCGGGTACGTCGGGCACTGGCGTCAGACGAGGTCGACCACGCGCGGCGCATCGCCGCCGCGATCCAGGCCGAACCCGCGCCGCTACCGACCGGTTGGCTGCCGTTTGCCGAGGACACCGCCGGCGAGGCCATCGGCAGAATCCGGCTAGGCCTGCGCGAGGCCAATCCGGAAGCGGCCATGCGCCTGATCTCGACCGAACAATCCGCGGCCACCGCCCAGGGGCGAACCCGGCGGCAGGTCAAGCTGTATATCCTGGAGGCCATCGGCCACCGCCGCCTCGACAACGCCAACGCCGCCCATCGCTCGCTGCGACGGGCGCTCAATCTGGCGGCGCCGGCAGGCCTGGTCCGGACCTTTCTTGAGGAAGGGCCGATGGTCATCGACCTGCTGCGCAGTGATCTGGCAATTCTGACCAGCAGCGCCGGCGTGGAGGGCGCCGAGGGCCCGGTGCAGCAATTCGTGGTGCGCGTTCTGGCCACCGCCGGCGTGGTGGATACCGACGCGGCCCGCACCCCGGCCGGGGATCCCCACCGCCCGCTAGAACCCCTGACCGAACGCGAGAGCGAAATCCTGCAATTGCTGGCCAACGGGGCCTCCAACAAGGACATCGCCCGTCACGTGTTCGTGTCCGAGAACACCGTGAAATTCCATCTCAAGAACATTTACTCGAAACTCGGGGTCAACAGCCGGGTGCAGGCGATCAGCGCCGCCCGGCACATGCAACTGCTGTAGCGGTTCACGCTACGGCGCGAAATCCTTTACGCCGCTGGCCTCACCCTCGGCCTCGGCTTCTTCCTGCTCACGCAGCGCCGGCCGCAGATGCATGCGAGCCACGCCGTAGCGAACCGCCTGCAGGAAACGGTCCAGCTGCTCGCGCTGGGTGGCGAGTGTATCGATGGCCACCGAGGCCAGGCGCTGGATTTCGGTGTCTGCCGCCTTGTCCAGCATCGCCATGACCCGGCTGTCCACCTGCCCGGCAACTGCCCGTGAAGCGCTGCCGTCATAGGCCACCGGGCGCGCTGCGGCGGTAGGCGCCTGCGCCAGCGCCGTCTGCAATCGACGGATGCGCCGGATGTTGGCTAGCGGTTCGCTGAACGCGTTGGAGGCCAGCATCCGCTGGACCCAGCGCGAGCCGGCCAGCGAGTCCCCCAGGGCCTGACGGCGCCAGTCGCCGCCCAGCGCCGCCAGCGAGTCACCCGCCGCCGGCAGCGACACCGGTTCGCCGCTTTCCAGTCCCTCGATCGCGCGCGTCAGCTCGTCGCGCACCGCCTGCAGCATGTCCATGGCCTGCGCGTACTGCTGCTGGGCGGCACCGTAGGCTTCGAATTCTTCCAGCAGGTAGGGAATCGCCACCAGCGCCTCCTGTACCGCCTCGTGGCGGGGGTTGCGCTGGGTCAGCGTCTGCCAGGCGACCAGCGCGCGCTGGCGCTGCTGTTCTTCCTCGTCGGCAATATCGGCGATGGGATAGGTGCCGAGCTGTACCTTGCTGTATCCGTCCGCACTGAAGCGGTCGCGCTGGTCGCTGCTTCGAAGACGGCCGGATTCGGTATCGGCGATACCGTAGGTGCCGGCCTCGGGCTCATCGCCGATCGCGACGCGCTGCTGGCGCTCGCCGGGTAGCGTGATCTCGGCCCGGCCCAGCCCCAGCAGGGCCACCGGGGACAGCGGCCCGTGCAGACGGACCCGCTGGAACATGTGCTTGGCGGTGGCGCTCTGGTCGGCGTTGAGGAAACTGAACCCCAGCAGCACGTTCGCACGATCGCGGAGCAGGCGTTGTGCCGGCGTAAACGGCGTCAGCCTGCCGATCCGGTCCATCAGCGTTCGGCCCTTGGCCACCTCCCCGCTGCGCAGCCAGGCCACCGCCAGGTTGTAGCGCATGGTCAGGCTCTGGTTGTTGGCGTCGTCCACCTCGGTGATGACTTCCAGCGCGTTCTCGCCGCCAGCCAGCGTGGCGGCCGCCTGCGCGAAGGCGCCTTCGGCCATCTGCAGGCGCGAGAGCGTATCCTGCCAGCGCACCCGCTGCGCCGGGGTGAGAAACTGTTGCGCCTTATCCAGCCGACGGCCGGCCGGTCCGTGATTGCCGCGCTTGAGATCCAGCTCGGCCAGGCGCAGGCGGATATCCTCGAACGGCTCGCGCTCGGCGCCGAGCCGTGTGTAAGTCTCCACCGCCTGTTCCGCCTGCTCGGCCATGCCGAAGTCGAGATAGACGTGGGCAAGCAGGGCGAAATAGGCCGGCTTGAGGTTTTCCTGCCCACTGATCGCGGCCATGTCGATCAGCTCGATCATCGCCTCGAAGGACTGGTCGCGGGCGCGCAGATAGCGGGTCAAGGCCAGGCGCGGGTCCTCGGCTTCTTCGCGCCACTGCCAGGGCTTGGGATCGAGCCGCCGGTTCATCTGCAGCGCGGCAGGGGCGGCCGGCAGGATCAGCGCCTTGCGGGCCTCCCCCTTGTCGAACTCGAGATCGATCTCGCCGGTAAGTTGCGTTCCGTCGGGCTCGGCATCGCGCAGACGTCCCGCGAACTCCAGCCGGACGCGATGCGAGCCGGGTTCGACGTTGGTGCGCACCACCCGGTCGAGCCGCCGCTCGTCGCTGTGCAGCAGCAGGGCATCGGCGCGGGAATAGCGCTTGTTGGTCACCTGTCGGCCATCGAGGAACAGCGTCACCTCCTCCAGCACGAAGGAGGGTACGTTGATGCCGATGAAAATCGAGACATCGGTTTCCGCGGGGAAGGCCACGGACTGGGCCTCGCCGCGGCGGGCCGACAGCAGATCGAAGGCCCGTTCCTGGGTGATGGCGACCGCCCGTTGTTGCTCGGCGGCCTGCCCCCGGTCGTAGGCCGCCAGAGCCGGGCCGGCCGGCAGCAGTAACAGCGCGGCGAGCGCGCCCGTTCGCAGTTGATACAACATCCTGTCGTTCACGTTCGGTCGGACGGGTGCGCGGCGCTGCCGCGATCCGTTCAATATGCCAGAAACCGGTACCATGGGCTCAGGCCGCCCGCGCCTCGCGGGCGAGCAGGCTGACCACCATGGCCGCACTGTCGTCGTCGAGATAACCACCGCCGTTCTCCGCCAGTGCCAGCCGTGCACCGTCAACCTGGCGCGCGCCCGCCTCATGCCGGAGCTGGTCAGTCAGCTCGACGATCTGGGCGCAGCCGGTGGCGCCAATGGGATGCCCCTTCCGCAGTAAACCGCCGGAGGTGTTCACCGGCAGCCGTCCGCCAAGCGTGCTGTGGCCCGCTTCCACGAAATCGCCGCCCGCCCCCGCGCCACAGAAACCGAGCTGCTCGTACAGGAGCACCTCAGAGGGGGCCGAAGCATCGTGGATCTCGGCACAGGAAAGATCCCCGGGACCGATACCCGCGGCCTCATAGGCCGCGGTCGCCGTACCTTCGGCCAGCGGCGCCCGATCGGCTGCACCACCCCCGCCCAGGCAGGAGGCCAGCACCCGCACCGCGCGGTTCCGGTCCGGCAGCTGCCGCATCCGCCGACCCGAGACCAGCACCAGCGCTGCCGCCCCGTCGCCAATCGGCGAACACATGGGCAGGGTCAACGGCCAGGCGACCTCGCGGGCGGCCAGCACCTGGTCGACGCTTAGCCGATCCCGGTACTGGGCGCGGGGGTTGAGGCTGCCGTGGGCGGAATTCTTGGCGGACACCGCCGCGAATTGCGCCCGGGTGGTGCCATGGGCCTGCATGTGAGCCGCGGCCCAGGCTACGTAGATATCCATGAACAGCGACCGGCTGCGACCGGCATCAGCCGTATCCGGCGTCAGACCGGCCGCACGGATGCGCGCGGTCACGTCGGCCATCACCGACGCCCGTTCCGCCACGTCGATGGCGCCGGTGAGCAGATCCATCGTGCGTTGCCGGTCCGGATGGTGAAGCTTGTCCATGCCCAGAACCAGCACCACGTCATAGGCCCCGAGCGTGATCATCGAGACTGCCTGATGAAAGGCGGTGGCGCCGGTGGCGCAGGCGTTTTCCACGTTGGCCACCGGTATGCCGCCCAGGCCCATG
Source organism: Salinisphaeraceae bacterium (assembly GCA_040222795.1). Lineage (GTDB taxonomy): Bacteria > Pseudomonadota > Gammaproteobacteria > Nevskiales > Salinisphaeraceae > Spectribacter. Next base: position 246,252 of record JAVKCJ010000032.1, on the reverse strand, counting down.
GCCCGCAGGACCACCTGGCCCGGCACACAGGTCTGGCCGGTGATCGCACCGGCACCGGCGGTGCCCACATAGGCGATTTGCGGATCGTGGGCCGCCATGCCGGCATCGTCCAGCGCTGCCCGCACCGCTTCCGCGGCGAGGCTCTTGAGGTCGCGATCCGCATGCTTGCCGAAGCGGGTCATGCCCGCTCCGGCGATATAGGCTTGTTGCTTCATCGCGGCGAGTGGTCGCCGCCGGATCGATCAGGCGGCGGGCACAGCTCAGCCGAACCGGCGCAGGGCATTACGCGTCAGATAATCGTCGTACATGCTGTCGGTGTTGACCTGCATGTGATGACCCGCCCCAACTTCCTTGACCTGTTCCAGGCGAGACATGCGGCCGGTCTGGATGTCGTAGCAATGCACGTGTGCCCAGGACCAGTAAGGGTGGTCGCCGTCCATCACGCGGCGGCCGTTGCCGTCGTCGTAGATGGCGTAGGCGCCGTCGAAGCTGCGCCAGACGTTGCCCTTGCGGTCGTAGGAGTTCATCGCGATGGGCAGACCGGTACGCGCATCGAACCAGACCCGTTTCTTGCCCACCGGCGCGCGGCTGTAACTCGTGGGTTCGGCTTCCACGGCAATCGCCTCGGGCACCAGCTCCACCGTGGTGTCCCAGAATGTCTGACCCTTGGCGCCACCATGGGTGTTGTGCTCCCAGTTGGGGTGGTCCGGGTTCCAGCCTTCGGAGATGCCGGTGAGCATGGGTCCGCGGTCCACGATCTTGTAATTACCCCAGGTGTACATGGGGTCGCCGGCCGCCCAGGCGTCGGACAGGAACAGCGTGCCGCCCGGCACCAGCGGCTCGAAGCGCTGATTGGTGGGGTATTCGCGAACCCGCTTGAACTCGGGCAGATAGCCCACCAGCTCCGGGAATTCGTGCTGGTCGTAGTCCCAGATGTTCAGGAACGAGGTACCGGCAATGTCGTTGGGCGCGGTGAAGATCACGCTCTGGAAACGCAGCTTGTCCATGTGATCCCGCCAGTACGGCTTCGGGTCCATGGAGACGCGAGCCACCGGCGCCATTTCCGCCCACACCAGGTCATAGCCGTACTCGAGCTCGCCGTCGGTCCCGATATCGTATTCCTTGATCGCGTACAGCGAGGCGTCGTGCCGCCCCCAGCTCAGGGTCAGGGCCGCGAACAGTTCTACACCGGTCTTGGCATCGGGAAACGGATTGCCGCCGATCCAGGGTTTGCCGTCCGGCGTTACCACGTTGCCGCGATCATCGAACTGCGCCTTGCCCTGATTCCGGAGCGTGGCTTCCTGATACTCCCACGGGGACAATCGCATCATGTCGGTGGTGGTCGGGCCAACTTTCAGCTTGCGGCCCATGTCGCGGATCTGCCTGTACTTGATCTCGTCCAGCAGATCGCGGACGTTTTCGACATTGGATGCGTCGATGGTGTCGCCGGTGCTCACCTTGCCCCTGGTGTACTCGTCGACCGACAGCAACTCGTCGGGATATGCCTTGTTGATCTCGCCCGAGCGGGCCATGGTCGACCACAGCGGGGCCAGCACGCCGGCGGAGCCGGCCGCGCCCAGGCCGGCCAGGAACCGGCGGCGGCTGTAGTCACGATCGAATCGGCGAATATGCATATCAAGCCTCCTTGCGTGGCCAGGTCAGGCATGCCGTGTATCGGCAGGCGCCCCGCTTGGACAACGGCGAAGGCCGGAACTCACCGGGAGAAACGCCGGCAAGGCCGAAAAACCGGCGATCGGGAGACCCCGACCGCCGGCTATTGAATCAGCCCCGTTCCGGCAGGCCGCCCTGCCGGTTACGGTTATCGGCCATCGCGCCTAGAACTGGTACTCGATGCGAGTAGTAATTTCGTCGGCGAAGTCCACCGTCGAGAGCGCATTGTCCGTTTCCAGCCCGTGCACCGTCTCGATGACAGTGGCAAAGGCCTGGAAGGTCCAGGCACGACTGGGCTTCCAGCGCAGACCGGCCTGGGTCAGGATGCCGCCCTTGACGTCATACAGGGTGGCGAAGTCGATGCGCCACACACGGTTGGCGAACGGCTGCTGGAATGCGAAGGCAATCGCGTTGAAGCTGCCGATGCCGCGGGGGATCCGGTCCGCCGGGTTCTCCGCAAACGGGTCGCCGCCGAAGCCGGACAGATGGCGGTTGAAGATATCCGACTCCGACCGGTGCAGGTACTGCAGAATCGCGAAGGCGGCCGGGAAGGTCTGGCTGTAGCGCACGAACTTCTGGAATACCAGGCCGATTTCGTACTCGTCCTCGACGATGATTTCGCGGTCATCCGGATTCAGCGTGGTCGGAGTGAAGTGCCGATCCGGCGTATACTTCATCTCCAGGCTGGCATTGATCTGGTCGAACAGCAACGAATCCTGCGGCCCCTCGATGCGGTAGCCAATGCCCATGCCGAAGTTGTTCTCGCGGTAGAAGTCGCGGGTAATGTGGCCGCGCAGACCGCCGGTCAGAGAGAAGAACAGGTCCTCCTGCATCTCCTGCTCGGCCGCGGTAGAAGCCTCCATCGCACCCAGGCTCTGGGCCGCCGGGAACTCGCGGATGGCCGCATTCAGCCCGTTCAGGTGGTCAAGACGCGCAAGTGCGCCATAGGTCGAGAACTCCCGGCCCGAGACCACGCCGGTCGGATCCACTTCGAACGGGATGTCAGCCAGAATGGCCCCCGTGCCCGGCACGGTCACACCATTGAAGCCGCCGGCAAGATCCGTGGTGATGCCGAGCGATCCAAATAGCCCATCAACCTGACTAAGCAGGCCACCACCGATGCCGCTGACGCCGGCTGGCTGCAGCCCCTGCTCCACATCGTTGTCAGTCCACTGGAAAATGCCGAAGTGATTGTAACGGCGGTTGGCCAGCAGGGTGATGTCGAAGGGGCCGGCGGGGCCGCGCAGGCGCACGCCGTAGTTGAACTCGTTGTCGTACTGCTTGAACTCGTCACGCACCGTGAACTGCGAGGGAATCACGTTGTACGGCGTATTGGGGTTGCCGAACATGGTGGGCCGGAACCGCTGCACGTAGGAATCGATTTCCCAGCCCCGCAGGAACGAGGAGCCGCCGATCAGGTAGGACACGCGCAGACCCAGCGAGGGCACGCGCTTGTCGGAGAATTCCTCCGGCACGAAATCCAGCAGGCTGTGGCGGCGCAGATCGAGCCCGTTGGGCACGTCCATGATGCGGAAGAACAGCAGGTCACCCCAGGCGATCTGCTGGTTACCCAGCCGGATGGTGAGCGGACCGTTCTGGTAATCCAGGTACAGCTGCGGGAAATCGATCATGTACTGCTTGCCGGCGAACTCCAGCGGGCTGCTGCCCTCGGCGCCCTGGATGTCGGCCAGATCCTGGGCGTTGCTGACGCCCATGGCCTGTTCCTGACCCGGCAGCAATACCGGCCCGTCCTCGTAGCGGAACTGGAACAGATTGGGGTTGTTCTGCAGGCTGCCAACCGGATCGGCCCCGGGCACCTCGTCGACGTCGAAGTTGTCGTACAGATCCGGGTCCGCGATGCCGCGCATGGTGATCTTGTAGCGCAGGTTGTCCCACAGGCCGCCCTGCACCTTGAATTCGCCGCGCAGATACTCGAGGTTGATGCTGTTGTCCTCGCGCGGCACGGCGCGAACCACGGTATCCGGAATAGCCGCAATTGCCCCAACACCGACCGGCGCACTACGTCGCTGCGTCGGCACCCCGTTGAACAGGTTACCCGCCTGGTTGTACGGGTTCTCGTCGCTGGTCAGCTTGAACGCGGTTTCATTACGCAGAAAACCGCCGAAACCGAACGAGAAGTTCGGATCGCCCATGATGTCATTGAAGATGCCGGCCTGTGCCACCGGCACCGCCAGCATCGATCCGGCGGCGACGCTCGCGGCAGCCACCCAACTGATTCTCCCTTTCATCGCGCACCCCTCCTGAGAAGTTCTAGCTTTCTGAATGCTTCAATATACACCGCCGGCGCCGCCTGCCAAGCCTTCGGAGGCTGTCCGCGACTGCCTGCAGAACCTAGTTCGTCCGTGCCTCGCCAATCCGGATGATCCGGCCAGTGTGCCCCACTGCAAGCACCGAGCCATCGTCGGCGGCAACGGCACCCATATACCAGTTCTCGTCCACGTCCCCGGCGGTGACCAGTTGCCAAGTATCGCCATCGTCGTCGCTGTAGATCATATGCCGCATACCCGGCGCCAGGATATGGCCGTTATCGTCCGCGTGCACGCCCAGCAGATTGCCCTCGATTCCGGTTTCCAGATCGGTCCAGGTCTGGCCGCCATCCGTGCTGCGACTCACCGTGCCTTCCTGTCCCACGGCATAGCCCGTGCCGTCGCCACGCATCTTGATCGAGAATAGCGAACTTTCCCCGCGACGTACCACCTGCCAGTCGCGCGCATCAGCAGCGGCGCGCAGCACCAGACCAAATTCGCCCACCGCAAGAGCTGCACCATCCGCCGTGACCGTGACATCGTTGAGGTGCGCCTGATAGCCGCCGTCGATAACCTGGGTAATGTCGAAATCGACATCGCTCCAGCTTTCGCCACCGTCAGTGGTCATGATCATCGCCCCGAAGGTGCCAACCGCCACACCGAAGCCGTCGCGGTTGATGCTGACGCCGAGCAGACGTTCTTCGGTAATCGGCTCGACCTCGGTCCATTCTCCGTCGCCATCGCGCCAGAGGATCATGCCATCCTGGCCGACCGCCACCTGGCGCTCACCGGCCATGGCGATGTCGAGAAAGGCCCGGCGGGTGTCGTAATCCCGGCGCTCCCAGGTCTGCCCACCGTCGCTGGTAACCACCAGCGAACCGCGATCACCGACGGCAATACCGTGACCATCATCGCCAATCGCCACCGCATAAAGGTCACGATGCGCCGTGCCGGTGGTGACCGTGGAGACATCCAGGCCCGAGTCCGCCGCGGTGGCGGTACCCGCGACCAGTACCGCCCACATGCCCGCGGTGCGCGCCAGCCTTGCCAATCCCATACCCCTGTTCTCCGTTGACTGAATCTGCCGCGGCGGCTCCGCCGCGAGCGAATCTTTAAACACCTGCGATGTCTGGCTCATACCGCTACGCCTCCTGCTGGTAGCGGCCGAGATCGACGTGCTCGCAGACGATGAGGTCGTTGCGGCGCACGAACTTCGGCTTGATGAACCAGATCAGCAACGGCAGCACCAGCAGCGACATCATCATGTTGATAAGCATCACCAGACCCAGCAACAGACCCATGTCGGCCAGGAACTTGAGGCCGGACAGGAAATACCAGGGCAGAATACCGATGAGCATGATGGTCGCGGTGAACGCGATTGCGCGGCCGGTGGTGGTCACCGCCTCGTGAATGATGCGGCCGAAATCGCCTTCCTGGTTATCGTATTCCTCGACGATTCGGGCCAGCAGGTAGATGCCGTAGTCGATACCGACGCCGACACCCACCGCGGCTACCAGCACCGAGTTGATGTCCAGACCCACGCCCATCAGCGACATCGAAGCCACGATCACGAAGTTAGACATATTCACGGGTATCAGCAGGATCAGCCCCGCCACGAAGGACTTGAAGGCAAACGAGGCAAGCATGAACATCAACAGATTCAGGAACAGCACGATCTCCCAGTAGTTGGCCTCGACCGTATCGTTGACCGCCTGCTGGAGCGCAATCGTGCCCGACCCTAGCCGCACGATGAAATTCTCGTGCTCGATGCCAACCTTCTCGACCGCCTCGCGCGCATGGCGCAGTGCCTCGTCCACCGTCTCCTGCTTGTTGTCCTTGTACCAGAACGACACCGTGGCGTGCTGCTGCTTCATGTCCACGACGTGCGAGTACGCCTTGGGTCCGGACCCCATCATGGCGGCCGAGGCCGCCGCCTGGGTGTCGGAGTCCTCGAAGCCGAGTGGCGACCAGCGCGGATCACCGCCGTTGTACAGCCGTACCGAGGCGCCCAGATAGTCGGCGAAGGTCAGACTGGCCCTCGGGGCATCAGGGGCGCGCTCCATGTAGTCCTGCAACGCCAGCATGGTGTGAACCGTGTCCGACTTGCGGGCGGTACGTTCGAGGCTGCCTTCGCCCGCCTCCTTCGACTCCAGGATGATTTCCAGCGTGTTCACGCCCGGGAAGAAATTGTTGATCTGGCGAACGGCCACGTTGAATTCCGAGTCCTGCCAGAGCAGCGAGCTGCCCTCCACCGGGTTGCCGACCTTGATCTGCCAGCCGATGGTGGCCGCGGCGGCGCCGAACACGGCCATCACAATGCCGGTGGGAATCGCCTTGCGGCCGTAGGTGAGCGCGGCCACGCCGCCCAGGAACTTGGCCATTACCCGGTGAATGCCGCCACCGCCGCCGTCGCGGTCGACGATGTCGTTGAGGTTCCGTGGCAGCGGCAATGCCGACAGGATCAGCGGCGCCAGGAACAGCGAGGTCGGGATCAGGATCATCGCCCAGAAGCCGCAGAACAGCGCGAACCGCTGCATGGCCGGCACCGGCGCGATGATGATCAGCAGAATCGCCGCCGCATCGGTGATGATGCCCAGCGTGCCGGGCCCCATCATCACGCGCAGTGCGATCTCCCCGGCCTTGTCCTTGTCCTTGACCACGGACAGGATCTCGTAGAAGCGCTCGATGTACTGCACCGTGTGGGAGAAGGCTCGCGCCACCAGCAGCAGCGGCACCAGCAGCAGCAGCGGTTCCACCGCCAGATCCAGCCAGCCGACGAAACCGAAACCCCAGATAGCGGACACCACGCCGGTAATGAACGGCGTGACCACACCGGCCACGTTGCGCATGTACAGGAACAGGGCGATGAACAGCGCCGCGAGCGTGACGCCGAAGATCAGCAGCATCTGGAACTGGTAGCGGTACACCCAGCCGGTAAGCATGGGCTGACCGGCGGCGTGGATTTCGTGATTCTCGTCACGCGCCTCCTCGACCAGATTCTGGACGAACTCGAAGGTCTCACCGTAATCCAGATTCTGTTCGATAAAGGTGGCCTGCACCAGCGTGGCGGATCCGTCCGGGGATACCAGGAAACCGCGCACGTTCGGAGATCGGTTGACGCGGGTCTTGAATTCCGCGATGTCTTCCGCGGTCTGGGGCACCTCGTCGCCCATCAGCGGACGCATGTCGATACCGAACGGCGTGGCCTCGGCATAGCGCGCCTTGGGCGTCGTGATGGACAGCACCTGATCGTGGTCGACCGCCGGAGCCAGATCGATGTCACGGGTGAGATCCCACACCTTCTGCAGGGTCTCGGTGTTGTAGATGTCGCCATCCTTGCGCTTGACCATCACGGAAACGGTCAGCGGGTTACCGAAATTCGGGTGATCGCGGAACGTTTCCGAGAACGGGTGCCCGACCGGCAACAGATCGGAAAAGATCGTCTTGATGGTCACATTGGGCAAACCGGCGGCGAAGAACACCGTCAGCGCGGCGACCACCCCGGTCACCAGAATCCGGTGCCGGAACACGAAGGTTGCGATGCTCTTACGGACGTCGACCATGTCCCCTCATTCCCATTGCTGTCTGATCGGTCATGTCGCCACGACCCGGTGCCGGACCGTAGCGACTCGGCGCCGGCCGGACTTGCCGGCAGGCGGTGAAGCGGGGGACATGATTGAGTGTGGCCGGCAGCGACGAACCGCCATGGACGACCTTGACGCGTCCGTCGGCGATTGCGGATCAACCGCCTGTCGACGGATGCCGCCCTGACTCACGTGAACCCCTCCTCGCAATCTCGCACCCTGCGCCCCTTATTTTATTGCGGAGCCGTTGACATCGGGTGGCGCCATCATTGACGACGCAGATTAGGCTAGCACGAAGTCTAGCGGCCAGCCTCAACGGGTCTACCACTCGAAAGGGTAGTATGCGCTGAGCCCGGCTGGACGCAGTTTACGCTGGTGCGCCATCGCAGGTCATCCATGCTTGCCGCACCCGCGTACGAGGAGTGAAGCAATAACCAGAACCCGGCGCCACCTCGCCGGGCGACAATCGAGAAGGGAGCGATCCGTCATGCCGTCCATTCTGCCGATTAGGCTCATCCCGCTGTTCGCCGGCCTCTGCTGTGCCGCGGCCAGCGCCGCACCGACACCGGATTACGACTACCCGCTGACCAACCAGGGCGAGGACGTCGGCATCACCATCGCCATGTTCCACCCGGATCTCCGCCTGGCCGAGGACGTCGGCGAGATTCCCGGCTACGAAGTGAAACTGCCGCCCTACGAGAACACCCAGTGGCAGTACCGCGGTCAGGTCAAGCTGATTCTGCTTGACTACAGCAACATCGCCGACGACGTGAACGCGATCTATCGCGAGACCTACCAGACCGAATTCGAGAACGCGGTGGCAAAGAACATTGGCCGGCTGTTCACCGCCCGCGGCTTTGAGGCCTCGGGCGACCTGGATGGCATGAAGGCGCTGGATACCGACGAGCGCCAGGACGTCATGCTCACCAGCATTCCCAGCGCAACCCTGTCATTCATGAGGAATGTGGACAGCCGCGAGTGCACGGATGACCACTGCATCGAAAAGGGCGAACTGATGCTCGAAGGCCAGTTCCTGTATCAGTTGGTGGAGCCGGTCACCGGCAGCGCGGTGGCCCTCAACCGCCTGAATGTTCACAGCCTGCGCATCCGGCACGACTATGTGACCGAAACCCGCGGCGACGACGTCGTGCGCGATACGCGCGCCGAGGCGGTGGCCACATCGGTGCAGGAACTGCACGACGGCATCGTCAAAAAGATCGACGAAATGATCAGCCGTGATCAACTGGTGGCCCTGGTGGGCACCATCCAGGATCTCAAGAGCGGGGACGTCAAGCTGCGCGAGCGCTGAGCCGCGACCGCGGCGGGTTCAGAAGATAATTGGCGGACCCGGGATTCCCGGGCCCGCCAACCTTCCGCACCGACGGGTCTACGCGGGGTGACCGGGGGCGAGTTCGCCGGCGCCGAAGCCTGATGTTCGACCGTACTGGTCGACGCTTGACCCAAACTTAACGGCGACAGTAACCCCTGACCACTACACAGACGGGTAGTGATTTCCTGCGCCCTCAAACCGTTGTCATGTCAAACGGTTACGACGCGGCGCGAGACGCTCCAGAAACGCCTGCTGATCCGCCAGGATGCGCCGATTGGCCAGGATCAGCCATTCCGCCAGATTGGGCTCATAGGGCAGCGCCAGCAGCTTCATCTTCGCCGCTTCCGGGGTACGATCGTCCTTGTGCCGGTTGCAGGGTTCGCAGGCGGCGACCACGTTGGTCCACTCGTGCACCCCGCCGGTGGAGCGCGGCACCACGTGCTCGATCTGCATGTCACGGTAGTTCATGTGCAGCCCGCAGTACATGCAGATGCCGCCGTCGCGGTGGTAGAGCTCGCGCCGCGACAGCGTGGGCACGAGGCCGCGGGCAAACCGGTGGGAACGGTCGCGCACCGCCACGATCGAGTCGATCGCCAGCTCGCTGCGATCCCCCGTTTCACGGCAGCGCCCGCCACGCAGGCGGATCTTTTCCGACCCCGCCTCCCAGGCGATCTTGTCGGTGAAATACAGACCCACGGCCTCGCGCCAGTCGATCCATTCAACCGGCAGCCCGCCGACATCCAGCTTCAGAACTCTCGGAAAGACCTCCACGGCATCATCCTCGCGGGGACCGGTGCTGCCGGCACGCAACTCCGGTTGATTTGCACGGTCATAGTGAGCGGCCCACATGACAGCGTTCTTAACCTGCGCGGGCCCACGTGTGCAAGTGGCGCCACCCGGCCCGGACCGCTCGTGACGCCACAACCAGTTCGGACCGGTATGCGTACACTGCAGACCTGCCCGGCCTGCACCGGACCGCCAGACAGGAGACCTACATGAACCGACGCCTGCTCATCGCAGGCCTGATCGGCGTCGCGTTCGCGGCTGCGGCCTACGCGCTGATGACGCCCGCGCCGGAGTCGACCAGCAGCCGCTCGAGCGTTGCCATCGCGGTCGAACTGTCGCCGGCCGAACACGGCTCACTGGTGACCCGTCAGCGCCTTGCCGGCAACCTGGAGCCGGCCGCCGAATTCCAGGTCGCGCCCAAGGTGGCCGGGCAGATCGTCGAAGTGCTGGCCGATATCGGTGACTCCGTTGCCCGGGGCGACGTGGTCATCCGGCTGGACGACGCCGAGTTCGAGCAGAGCGTGGCCCAGGCGCGGGCCGAGCTCGCGGTGGCCGACGCCCGCCTGCAGGAAGCCCGCAGCGCGGCTGACCTGGCCACCCGGCGACTGGATCGGATCGAGCGACTGGAATCCCGCGGTGTGGCCTCGGCCTCGGAACTCGATGACGCCCGCGGCGAGGCGCAGGCCCAGCAGGCGGCGGTGGCGGTGGCTCGCGCGCAGCGGGATCAGGCCCAGGCCGCCCTGAACTCGGCCGAGGTGCGGCTGGGCTACACCCGGGTTCGGGCCGACTGGCCCGGCGAGGACGAGACCCGGCTGGTGGGCGAACGCATGGTGGACGCCGGCGACACGGTGGCCGCCAACACGCCGCTGCTGTCGATTGTGGACATCGACCAGCTGCGCGCGGTGATCGAGGTGCCGCAGTCCCTCTACGGCGGCCTCGCCGTGGGCGACCCCGCACAGATTCTGCCGCCGAGCCCCGACAGTGAAGCGGTCGAGGCACGCATCAGCCGCATCGCCCCGCGGTTCGATCCGGAATCGCGGCGCACGCGGGTGGAACTGATCGTCGACAATCAGCGCCGCCGGCTGGCCGCCGGCATGTTCGTGCAGGTGGGCCTGGAAAGCCGGCGCGTGGATGACGCCGTGATCGTGCCCCGCGCCGCCCTGGTCAGCCGCCAGGGTCGTCAGGGCATATTCACCGTGGCACCCGACGCCGATACCGCGAGCTTCGTGCCGGTCGAGGTCGCCCTCGAAACCGATGACCGGGCGGCCCTGCGCGGCATCGACTCGCTGGCCGGTCCGGTGGTCGTGCTCGGCCAGGACCAGCTCACCGATGGCGCCGCCATTACCCGCGCCGGCCAGGCCCAGCGCTCGTGACGCTGCCGGGTTTCGCGGTCGCCCGGCCGGTGACCACGGTGATGATTACCCTGATCGCCGTGCTCCTGGGGCTGGTGGCGCTCACCCGGATCCCGGTCGACCTGTTGCCGAATATCGAAGCACCCTCGCTCAATATCCGGGTGAATTACCGCAATGCCTCCCCGCAGACGGTGGAGGAACTGATCACCCGGGTGGTGGAACAGGCGGTGGCGGCCACCCCGGGGCTCGAGGAGATGCGCTCGCGATCGCGCGAAGGCGAGTCCGATATCACGCTGAGCTTCGCCTGGGGTACCGATCTCGACGCGGCCGCCAACGACGTTCGCGACCGGCTGTTCAGCGAGGTCGACGACCTGCCCGACGATGCCGAACGACCCCGCATCCGCAAGTTCGACAGCGCCGACCTGCCGATCATGGCGCTGGGCATCGCCAGCCCCATCGATCCGGTGGAACTGCGGCGGATCATTGATAACCGCCTGCTCTACCGTATCCAGCAGGTGGCCGGCGTGGCGTCGACCGAAATATGGGGCGGGCCGGAGCGTGAAATCCAGGTCAACGTGGACCTGGCCCAGGTACAGGCCCTGAACCTGTCACTGGTGGACATCAGCCAGGCCCTGCAACAGGCAAACCGCAATCTGCCGGCCGGCTCGATCGAGGTGGGCCAGCGCGAGATCACCCTGCGCACCCCCGGGCGGCTGGATAGCCTGAACGACCTGCGCGACACCGTGGTAACAAGCCGCGACGGCGCCCCCGTCACCGTCGCCGACATCGCCACCGTGGTGGATACCCAGCAACGGGAAAACCGCATCATCCGCATCAATGGCGACAACGGCGTACGCATGGCGGTGCGCAAGCAGTCGGACGCCAACACCGTGGACGTCTCGCGCCGGGTGCTGGAAGAAGTGGCCGAACTCAACGCCGAGTACCCGCAGCTGTCGATCCGGCCGTTCTTCGATTCCGCCGGCTTCATCGAGCGTTCGATCGCCAACGTATCCCGTTCGCTACTTTACGGCAGCGCACTGGCGGTGCTGGTGCTGCTGCTTTTCCTGGGCAACCCCCGCGCCACGCTGGTGGTGGGCACGGCGATTCCGGTATCGCTGATCGCCACCTTCGCGCTGATCTTCTTCAACGGCTACACCATCAACCTGATGACGCTCGGCGGATTGGCCCTGGGCGTGGGGCTGATGGTGGATTCGGCCATCGTGGTGCTCGACAACATCCTGCGCCGGCGCGAGGAGGGCGGCGAGAACCGTATCGACTCGGGCGTGAACGGCGCCAATGAAATTGCCGCCGCCATCGTGGCCTCCACCCTGACCACGCTGGCCATCTTCATCCCCATGCTGTTCGCCCGCGAACTGGCCGGCCAGCTGTTCCGGGAACTGGCGATCGTGGTGGCGTTCGCGCTGATCTGCGCCCTGCTCGTGGCGCTGACCCTGGTGCCGATGCTCACCGCCCGGCTGGTCAACGCCCGCCCCAACCCGCCGTGGCCCTGGCTGGGCCGCCTGATCGCGGGTATCGGCCGGCGCTTCAACCGGGTCCAGGATGGCTATCGGGATCGCCTCGCCGGGGCCCTTAAACGCCCGCGCCGCATCCTGGCCATGACCGGTCTTGCTCTGGTGGCCGCGGTAGCCGCCGTGCCGCTGCTGGGCACCGAGTTCATGCCCGCCAGCGACGAGGGCGAGGTACGGGTGGATCTGGAAATGCCGCTGGGCACGCCGATGGACGTGCTCGATCGCCAGAGCCGCCGCGCCGAGGCGATCATCCGCGAGGAGGTCCCGGAACTGCTGTCGATGGTCACCAGCGTGGAGACCGAGGGCGGCGCGGAAACCGACATCCAGGTGGAACTGCCGCCGGTAAACCAGCGGGACCGCTCCAGCAGCGAAGTGGCCGCCGCCCTGCGAGAGGCCATTACCGGCCTGCCGGACACCACCGTGCGGGTGCGGACCCGCCAGCCATTCTTCCTGCGCTATCTGTCCGGCAATCAGAGCGAGGGCGAGAATCTGTCGATCGAGGTGCGAGGCTACGATTTCGACGTGATCAACCGGCTGACCGGACAGGTGGAAAACGCCATTCAGGACATTCCCGGCATCACCGACGTGCGTCTGCCGCGAACCGGCGGCGAACCCCAGCGACTGATCGACATCGACCGCAGCCGCGCGGCCGACCTGGGGGTGTCGGTGGAATCCGTGGGCCGCACCGTGGAAGCCGCCATCGCCGGCACCACGGCCGGCTATTACCTGGATCAGGGCGACGAGGTACGCATCCTGCTCAAGCTGGCCAACAACCGCACCATCCCCCCGGATGACATCCTCGACCTGCCCGTGCCCACCAGCGAGGGCAATACCGTGCCCCTGGGCGCGGTGGCCTCGCTCACCGAAGCCCGCGGCCCGGTGCAGATCGACCGCGAGGACCAGCAGCGGCTGAACCTGATCTACGCCAACATTTCCGGTCGCGACCTGGGCTCGGTGGTGGAGGATGTGCAAACCGCCCTGGCCGGCATCGCCGTGCCCAGCAATTACGATATCGCCCTGGCCGGGGAATTCGAGGAACAGCAGGAAACCTTCAACGAGATGGGCATCAACGTGATTCTGGCGCTGCTGCTGGTGTACATGGTGATGGCCTGCCTGTACGAATCGCTGCGCGACCCGTTCATCGTGATGATCACCGTGCCGCTGGCGCTGATCGGCGTGGTTGCCATGCTGCTGTTGACCGGCACCACCCTGAACGCGCAGTCGCTGGTGGGCTGTCTGATGCTGATCGGGATCGTGGTCAACAACGCCATCCTGATCGTGGATCAGGCCAACCTCCTGCAGCGTCAGGGCAACAGCCCGCTGGACGCCGTGCGCGAGGCCGGCCGACGCCGGCTGCGCCCGATCCTGATGACCGCCGCCACCACCATCCTGGCCCTGACGCCGCTGGCCATCGGCATCGGCGAAGGCGCGGAATCCCAGGCGCCGCTGGCCCGGGCGGTAATCGGCGGGCTGCTGTCCTCCACCCTGATTACCCTGATCGTGATCCCCGTGGTCTACGCCGGTTTCCACCGCGCCTGGCCACCCGCCCGACAAGGCAGCCCTCAATAATGCGTCGTTTCACTTTCCTCACCGGCCTGTTCGGCAGTCTTTTCCTGGCAGCCACCGCCCAGGGCATCGAGCCCGACAACACCGTGGCCCCGCCCCAGACGGTGGACGCGCCGGTCACCGGTCCGCTCGAGCTTTCGGTGGAAGAGGCCGTGGCCCTGGCCCTGCAGGCCAACCCGGAACTGCTGGCGGAACGCCAGAACCCGGTAATCGCCGGCACCTTCGCCGATGTCGAACGGGCCCGCTTCGACCCCAGCGTGTTTGCCAGCGCCAGTATCGGGGCCGAGGTCAGCCAGCAGCAGTTCGCCAATACCAACGAGAATCTGCTGATCGAGCGCGACACCAAATCGGCGGCGGTGGGGCTGCGCCAGTACTTCCCCACCGGCACCGACATCGAATTGTCCGTTTCGCAGGACAAGTTCGAATCCAATCGCGCCCCCACCCAGGCCGGCGCCCGGGTGGGTCTGACGCTGACCCAGGCGCTGCTGCGCGGCGCCGGCATCGGCACCAACCTGGTGGCCCTGCGCCAGGCCCGTACCGACGTCGCCGCCAGCGCCTATCAGTTGCGTGGTTTCGTGGCCACGCTGGTGGCCGAGGTGGAACGCACCTACTGGCGGTATCTGGGCGCGCGCGAGCGCATCCGCATCCTGGAGTCGTCCCTGGAACTGGCCGAGCGGCAGGTGGAACAGGCCCAGCAACGCATCGAGGCCGGCACCGTGGCCCGCACGGAGCTGGCCGCGGTCAAGGCGGAAGTGGCACGCCGCCGCCAGGCACTGATCGACGGCCGGGCCGAGGCGGCGCGGCTGAAGGCCAGCCTGCTGCGACAGATCAACCCACCGGGCCAGCAGGACGGCGAACGCGACATCCGGCTGGCCAGCGAGGTGGAGTTCACCCCCGGCGAGGACCCGGTAGCCGCCGAACACATCGACCTCGCCCTGGCCCGCCGGCCGGAGATCAACGAGGCCCGGCTGCTGCTGGCCCGCAACGAACTGCAGGTGGTGGCCACCCGCAACGGCCTGCTGCCGCGACTGGACCTGTTCGTCACCCTGGGCCAGACCGGTTTTGCCGACAGCTTCGGCGAGGCCTACAGCCAGGTCGACAGCGGCGATACCTATGACCTGTCCGCCGCCCTGGAATTCGAGTATCCCCTAGGCAACCGGGCCGCCGATGCGGAGGACCTGCGGGCCCGGCGCGAGGTGGTGCAGGCCGAAGCGAGCCTGGCCAATCTCGGCCGGCTGATCAGTGCGGAAGTCCGCAACGCGGTGATCGAGGCCCGCCGCGCCGCGGCCCAGATCGACGCCACCGCCGCCACCCTGGCCCTGCAGGAAGAAACCCTGGAAGCCGAACAGGCCCGCTTCGAGGTCGGGCGCTCCACCTCCCTGCTGGTGGCCCAGGCCCAGCGTGACCTGCTGGCCGCCCAGCTCGATCGGGCGGACGCGTTCCTGGCCTACCGGCAGGCGCTGATCGACCTCTACCGGCTGGACGGCAGCCTGCTGATCCGGCGCCTGATCGACGCCCCGGGCGAGAAGCCGCCCGACCTGCCCTGGCTGGATAGCCGCTTCTGAGCGACCGGGCAGGCCGGGACTGTCACATGCTATAAACCGGGGCCTGTCGATTCCGAGGAGCATGCCCACGCCATGTACGATTACGTCATCGTCGGCGCCGGCTCGGCCGGCTGCGCGCTGGCCGCCCACCTGAGCGCCGACGGCCACAGCCGCGTCTGCCTGCTGGAGGCCGGCCCGCGCGACAACCGCCCCTGGGTGCACTGGCCGGCCGGCACGATGTTCCTGCTGCGCGGCAAGACCCGCAACTGGGCCTTCGACACCGCCCCCGAACCCGCCCTGGACAACCGTCGCCTGTTCTGGCCGCGCGGCCGCATGCTGGGGGGATCGTCGAGCATGAACGGCATGATCTACATCCGCGGCCATGCCCGCGACTACGATCACTGGGCAGCACTGGGCAATCGCGGCTGGGGCTGGCAGGACGTGCTGCCCTCATTCAAGGCGATGGAGGACAACGAGCGTGGCGCCGACGCCTATCACGGGGTGGGCGGGCCACTGACGGTCAGCGATCCGCGCTACCGCAATCCGCTGTCGCGGACCTTCATCGACGCCTGCACCGAAACCGGCATCCCCACCAACCACGATTTCAATGGCGCGACCCAGGAAGGCGCCGGCTGGTACCAGTGCACCATCCGCGACGGCCGGCGGTGGAGCAGCGCCGCCGCCCATCTGGGCCCGAGCGTGATGGCCCGGCCGAATCTCACCGTCCTGACCGGCGCCCACGCCAGCGCCATCGAGTTCGACGGCCGGCGTGCCTGCGGCGTGCGCTACCGGCAGGGGGGCGAAACGCGCCGGGCGGCGGCCGCGGCAGAGGTGATCGTGGCGGCCGGGGCGGTGCAGTCACCGCAGCTGTTGATGCTGTCCGGCCTGGGTCCGCGGGCCGAGCTGGATGCCCAGAACATCCCGGTCCGGCAGGAACTGCCCGGGGTCGGCGCCAACCTGCAGGATCATCTCGACGTGATGATCAACCTGCGCACCCGCACCCGCCACGGGCTGGCGGTGGCGGCCTCGGCCATTCCCCGCAGCCTGGTCGCGGCCTGGCAGTACGCGTTCCACAAGAAAGGGCTGTTTGCCTCCAACGCCGCCGAGGCCGGGGCCTTCGTGCGCACCCGCGACGACCTGGAAACGCCCGACGTGCAGTTCCATTTCATCACCGCGCTGCTGCAGGACCATGCCCGCAAGCTGCCCTATGGCCACGGCGTGTCGCTGCACGCCTGCGCGCTGCGACCCCACTCGCGAGGCCGCATCGGCCTGAACAGCGCCGACCCCTTCGCCGCGCCGCGCATCGAGGCCAATTATCTGAGCGACGAGCGGGATCTGGACACGCTGGTGCGGGGCTTTCGCATCGGCCGCGAGATTCTCCGCAGCGGCGCGTTCGCACGCCATTACAAGAAGGAGATGCTGCCCGGCGAGTCGGTCGAGTCCGACGCCGAGGTGCGCGCCTTCATCCGGCAGAAGGCCGAAACCATCTACCACCCGGTGGGCAGCTGCCGCATGGGCCGGGACGACCAGGCGGTGGTCGACGAGCGGCTGCGGGTGCACGGCGTTGAAGGCCTGCGGGTGGCCGATGCCTCGATCATGCCGACCCTGGTCGCCGGCAACACCAACGCGGCAGCCATCATGATCGGCATGCGCTGCGCCGCGATGATCGCCGAGGAGCGTGCCAGCCAGGCGCCGGAGATGGCGCGGGCCGTCGGCGCCTGAGAAGCGGGTCTCGATCGATAGAAAACCGGGCAGGTCGAACGACCCTCCCGGAACCGCGATTTCAGAACCTCGCGAGAGGCTCCCGAGCGGGAGAGGAGCCCGGCGCGTCAAACGCGCCATGCTCGGCATCGACTGTCGCAAACACCAGGCCAGAGCGGCGGGAAGCCCGGAATCACGGCCCGGTCTGGTGTTGTAGTCGCGCCAACGCGGAATAACGCGGGCACCCGCTGCGCCAGCAGCCGGCAACCGGCGCGATCACGGGGCGCGGTCGCGGTGCAAGGGCGTACCCGATCAAATGGCAATGATTCGCATTAACCGACACGGTTGGGCATACTGCGCGGCTGATCAATCCGACTGTGCATGCAGGCAATAAGGCGAGGCGCGTTATGCAACCTTCCGGCTGGCTCGATCCGAGCGCCGCATTCGAATTTCTGAGTCTGGGCGGCCCGGTCGTCGCCGTCCTGGGCGTGCTATCGGTATTCGGTCTGGCGATTGTGCTGTTGAAGCTCTGGCAGTTTGCCAGCGTCAGACTGGGGGACCGTTCGTTCATCGAGCCGGCCCTCGCCGACTGGCAGGCCGGGCGGGCCCCGGCGGCCCTGGATACCCTCGAGGGCCGGCGCAATCCCATCGCCCGGGCCCTGGCCACCACCATGCGCGGTCTGCGCGCCGGGGTGGACCCGGCGCTGGTGCGCGAGGAAGCCGCCCGGGTGGGCGCCCGCGACCTCAGCGCCCTGCGCGCCCACTTCCGCCCGCTGGAGGTGATCGGCACGCTGTCGCCCCTGCTGGGTCTGCTGGGCACGGTGATGGGCATGATCGAGGCCTTCCGCGAGCTGGAGAATGCCGGCAGCCAGGTCAATCCGGCGGTGCTGTCGGGCGGTATCTGGGAGGCGCTGCTGACCACCGCCGTGGGCCTGGTGGTGGCCATCCCCGCGGTGGCGGCCCTGAATTACCTGGAGCGGCGCGTGGAGTGCCTGCACGAGGACATGCAGGATGCGCTGACCCGGCTGTTCACTCAGCAGGCCGGGCTGGGCAGCAACACCGCCGAAGCCCCGGCGGGCACGGGAGACCAGGCCGCCCATGCACATTGAGGTCGCGCCCCGGCGGGCGCACCGCATCGGCCTGACCCCGCTCATCGATGTGGTGTTCATTCTGCTGGTGTTCTTCATGCTGGCCTCGAGTCTGCTGGACTGGCGGGGCATCGAGCTGGCCACGGGCAGCACGCCCGCGGATCGGGACACGCCGCCGCCGATCACGGTGACGGTGCTGGCCAACGGGTCCATCCGCTATGACGGCGGGGTGTATGAAGACTCGGCCGAGGCGGCGGCGCTGATGCAGGCCCGTATCGAATCGGGCGAGGCCTCGGCAGTGGTGGTCGAGCCCGACACTGGGGTGACGCTGGGCCCGACGGTGGCGGCATTCGATGCGCTGGCCGGGGCCGGTATCGAGGCCCTGGGGCTGGGCCAGGGGCGCTGATGCTGCTACCCCTGCCGCAACGACGCCGGGATACGGAGGAAAACATTCTTCCGCTGATCAATATCGTGTTCCTGCTGCTGATCTTCTTCATGGTGGCGGGGGCGCTGCATACGCGGGCGCCGTTCGAGGTGGAACCGCCGGGCACCGAGCATGCCGACGACAGCAATCCGGACAACCAGGTGCTGGCGATCAGCGCGGATGGGGAGCTGGCGCTGGGCGGGGAGGCGCTCGAGCGGCCGGCGCTGACCGCGCGGCTGCGCGAGCGCGAAGGCGATACTCTGCTGCAGGTCAAGGCCGACTCGGGCCTGCCCGCGGCGGCGCTGACTGACCTGCTGGGCGAGATCCGCGCCGCGGGTATTCCCCGGATTCGGCTGCTGACGGTGCATCGCGGCGAATGACGCGACCCGGCTGGCAGCACTGGGGGGTCGTGCTGGCGGTGGCCGCCGCCGTGCATGTGGGGCTGTTCCTGCGTCTGGCCACGACTCCGCCCGAGCCACAAGCGGTGGATGAGGGGGCCAAGGCCATCACGGTGGCGCTGGCGCCCAAGCCGGCGCCGGAGCCGGTCGAGGAACCCGACCCCGAACCCGAACCCGAGCCCGAACCGGAGCCCGAGCCCGAGCCCGAGCCCGAGCCTGAACCTGAGCCTGAGCCTGAACCCGAGCCGGAGCCGGAACCCGAGCCAGAACCCGCACCCGAGCCGACGCCAGTGCCCGAGCCCGAGCCCGAACCGGAGCCCCGACCCGAGCCGGAACCCGCGCCGCCGCCACCGCCAAGCAGTTCACCGCCGCCGGAGGATTCGACGCCCGCCGAACAGGAGGCCCCCGAAACCACCGCCGGCGCCACTGGCGGCGTGGCCGATACCACCCCGGACTACCGCACCAAGCTGCAGGCGTGGCTGGAACGGCACAAGGAGTACCCGCGCCGGGCCCGCCGTCTGGGCATCCAGGGCAAGGTACTGCTCTACTTCGTGATTGACCGCGAGGGCAACGTGCTGGAGTGGGAAATTCGCGAAGAGTCCGGCCAGCGGCTGCTCGACGAAGCGGTGGAAGACATGATTCGGCGCGCCGACCCCATGCCGGCGATGCCCGACGAGATGGACATCGCCCGTCTGCAACTCGTGGTGCCGGTCAATTTCCAGTTGCGGTAGGACTGGCCGCGTCCGGCGCCACCCTACAATCGAGAACCATTCTCAGTTATACTGGTAGGTCTAGCCGCGCCACGGCGCGAGATTTCGACTCCGGATCATTCCACCCGACCCGATATGCCCAAACTGCAAACCGAACGCGTCCTCGACGTTCACCACTGGAACGACGGCCTTTTCTCCTTCCGCACCACGCGGGACCCGAGCCTGCGGTTCGAGAACGGCCAGTTCCTGATGATCGGCCTGGAGGTCGAGGACAAGCCGTTGATGCGGGCCTACTCGGTGGCCAGTGCCAACTGGGAGGATACGCTGGAGTTCTTCAGCATCAAGGTGCCGGACGGCGCCCTGACCTCGCGGCTCCAGCACATCCAGCCGGGCGACGACATCCTGCTGTCCACCAAGCCCACCGGCACGCTGCTGATCCACGATCTGCATCCGGCGCCCAATCTGTATCTGTTCGCCACCGGCACCGGGCTGGCGCCGTTCCTGTCCATCGTCAAGGACCCGGAGACCTACGAGCGCTTCGATAATGTGGTGCTCACCCACGGCGTGCGCGAGGTGGGGGATCTGGCGTATCACGATTATCTGACCCGCGAACTGCCACGGCACGAGCTGCTGGGCGACATCATCAAGGCCCAGCTGCACTATTACCCGACAGTTACCCGCGAGCCCTTCCGCAACGAAGGCCGGCTGACCGACCTTGTCACCACCGGCAAGCTGCAGGCGGACCTGGGGCTCGACACCCCGCTCGACCCGGCACGCGATCGCGCCATGATCTGCGGCAGCCAGGCCATGCTGGACGAGTTCCGCAGCATTCTGGACGCGCGCGATTTCAAGGTGGCCAAGCACATCGGTGATGTCGGGGACTACGTGTTCGAACGTGCCTTCGTGGAGAAGTGAACCCCCGTTGAGCACATCCGGCGCATTACCGCCCGGACTGGCGCCGGGCGACCGGGTGGTGCTGTTCGACGGCGTCTGTCGGCTGTGTTCGGCCTGGGTGCGCTGGCTGCTGAAGGCCGACCGCCACGCCCGGTTGCGGCTGGCCACCATGCAATCCCCCGCCGGCCAGGCGATCCTGACCTGGTACGGCCTGCCGAGCGACCAGTACGAGAGCATGCTGGTCGTGGACAACGGCCGGCTCCATCAAAAATCCACCGCCTTCCTGCATATCCTCCGGCAGCTCCCCCTGCCGTGGCGGGCG
The DNA here is from genome assembly GCA_040222795.1 of Salinisphaeraceae bacterium. Taxonomy (GTDB): domain Bacteria; phylum Pseudomonadota; class Gammaproteobacteria; order Nevskiales; family Salinisphaeraceae; genus Spectribacter. The sequence goes on along the minus strand of JAVKCJ010000032.1, from coordinate 225,086 downwards.
GGACTGGTTCTGCGGGCCGTGCCGCGGCCGGTGCGCGACTGGGTCTACGACCGGGTGGCCCGCAACCGCTACCGCTGGTTCGGGCGTCACGACCAATGTCTGGTGCCCGATCCGGCCCGGGCCGAACGCTTTCTGGACTGACGCCGGGCCCATGCTCACGCGCCAGCCGGCTGCTACCATGCCGCCCGATTCGACCACCGCGGACGACCAGACCATGTCAGTGCCCGCCACCGCGCTTCAGCCCGGGTCCGTCAATGCCAACAAGCTGGCCAAGCGCCTGCGGCGGCTGACCGGCCAGGCGATTGCCGACTACCGGATGATCGAGGACGGCGACCGGGTGATGGTGTGCCTGTCCGGCGGCAAGGACAGCTACACGCTGCTGGACATGCTCCGGCATCTGCAGGCCAAGGCGCCAGTGTCATTCGAGCTCCGGGCGGTGAATCTCGACCAGAAGCAGCCCGGATTTCCCGAGCATGTGCTGCCGGATTATCTCGATGCTGCCGGCGTAGACTACGAGATTATCGAACAGGACACCTACAGCGTGGTCACCGACAAGGTGCCGGAAGGCCGCACCATGTGCGGGCTGTGCTCGCGGCTGCGGCGGGGCATCCTCTACCGCTACGCCCGGGAAAACGGTTTCACCAAGATCGCGCTGGGCCACCACCGCGACGACATCGTGGAAACCCTGTTCCTGAACATGTTCTTCGGCGGCCGCATGGCCGCGATGCCGCCCAAGCTGAAATCGGACGACGGCGGCAACGTCGTGATCCGGCCGCTGGCCTACTGCACCGAACGCGATATCGGCAAATGGGCCGCCCTGCAGGAGTACCCCATCATCCCCTGCAATCTCTGCGGCTCGCAGGACAACCTGCAGCGGCAGGTGATCAAGTCGATGCTGGCGGACTGGGAGCGCACCGCCCCGGGGCGCACCGAGCAGATATTCCGCTCGATGACCCGCATCGCCCCGTCACAGCTGGCCGATACCGACCTGTTCGATTTCGCCGGCCTGCGTCCCGACCCGGACTGACGCAAAGCGGGGCGCCACCCCGGTGCGTCACGCGCCAAACCGGCCCGCCCCATCCGGCCGACAGCCGCCGCCGCCCTCGCGGCCGACCGACTCGTCGCCCGCGACACACGGATTCCGGGATTGGCCCGGCCCTTGCATCAATTCATCCGAACGCTCTTGTCTCAACCTTTGTTCAAGGATGGAAACCATGAAGAAGCTGATTTTCGCCACCCTGCTGATCGCCGCTTCCCTGCCGGCCCGGGCGGCGCCCGAGGCCAGCCTGTCCGGCCTGCTGACGCTGACCGGCGACTCGATCATCGCCACGGCCGAATTCCTGGCTGCGGACGTCGAGAACACCACCGCCTTCCTCGCCGACGGCGTGGTTGCCACCGGCGACTTCCTGGCAGGCGATGTGGATGCCTTCTTCGCGCTGGCCAACGGCGAGATCACGCCGCAGGAATACCTCACCGGCAGCATCACCGGCACGGCCACATTCCTGTTCAACGACCTGAACGGTACGGCCACGTTCATCGCCGACTCCATTATCGGCACCGGTGAGTTCCTGGCCGCCGATTTCTTCACCGCCGCGGCGCTGACCGACACGCTGCCGGGCCTGGAAACCGCGGACCTGTCCGCACTGGGTATCTGATTTCCTCCGGAGAATTCTCTCCAACCGCGGGTCCTCCTCTCCGACCCGAACCCCTCGGCCGCGAATTTCGCGGCCGTTTTTTGTTCGCTCTCTCCGATCCCGAAATGGCGGCTTGAAAGCCGTCCTACGACGGGACGCCATTCATGGCACCGCCCCGGATAGCCACCGGGCCCTAGTCCACCAGCACTTCTACCCCAATACCGATACCCGCGTCGCCGTCCGCCGCGGCCGCACCCACATCGCCGTGCAGCCGCATCCGGTCCGATACCGGTACGCCGGGTCCGGCCGCCGAAGAGCCGCGGTCAGCGCTGCCGGACGTCCGGCCCTGGCCGTTGACCATCGTCGACCCGGGGTCGCGCAGGGCCGACAGGGCGCTGCCACGGCCGTCGGGCACGCTTTCCGGAAAGCTCAGGTCCAGCGATCTCCCGGAGCCGGCGACCGGCTCGCTATCCGCCGGCTCGTCGGCTGACTCGCCCGCCAGCGGGTCCACCGGGGTGGCGGTGGGTCGGTTCTGCCACAACCAGACATAGGCAAGCGTCAATGCCAGAAGACAGAGCAGCGGCAAACGCCAGCGGGAGCCGTGTTCGGCTGTCATCGGGGCGCGATCAGCAGGCTCTGGTCGCTGCGGCCGACAACGCCCGCTTCATCATGCAGCCGGGTGTCGGCCAGCCCGATCCCGTTAGGCTGGGCGCGGGTACTCGCTTCAAGGGCCACCCATTCGCCGCGCGGCATCCGATGCAGATAGACCGTGAGATCGGGATTCACGAACGTAAAGTGTCTGACATCCAGCAGCAGGCTCACGCCGTTGCCGGAATCGGCCGCCACCACCACGCGCTGCAGGGGCGAGGGCGCCTCGCCGGCCACCAGCGGTACCCGCATGCGCATCCAGGCAATCACCCGGCCAGTGCCGAATTCACCGGCAGCCAGGCGGGTTTCCATTGCCCGGTGATAGCCATTGCCGTCCGCAAAGAACGGAAACTCGAAGGCCGCCGCATCCGCCGGGGCCACCGGCGCCTCGGGCGCAGGCTGGTCGTCGGGCACGGTCATGGTCTGGGTGCGCATGGCCAGGGCCCGCGCCCGGATCAGCGGCGGGCCGCCGGGCGCCGCCAGCACCGCCTCGATCAGGTGCAGCTTGCGGCCGGCATGGGTTACCTCGGTGGTGACAGCGAGCGGACCGATGGGCACCGGGCGCAACAACTCGAAGGTGACACGCGCCACCTGCAGGGCGGGATCGGCGGGCAGCGCCTGCTCGATCGCCCGGGCGGTCAGGGCAGCCGGTGGGCCGCCGTGCTGATGATCCGGGCTCCAGGGCCCGCGCGTCAGCTCGGTGGCGACGAAGTGATCGGCATCGGTTTCAAAGAAAGCGTCGGCGGTCATGATCGAGGCGGGCGGCACGAGATGAGGGCGCATCGGGGCGCCGGCTGGCGGCGTAATATGCCATACTTATGGGCTTGATCGAGGCATTCAATTGCAAATCATTCTCAAATGGCTGACACTTCGGCCGTTAATCGCTTCCGACCATTTTGCATGAGTAACACCGTGACTGACTCCCGCAAGTACCCCGCCAACCCCGACCTCAGCGACGACTTCAACTGGCGCGAGTTCATCCCCTTCGCGCTGCTGCACGTGGCGCTGGTCGGCATCTGGTGGACCGGCTTCACCTGGCAGGCCGTGACCCTGTGCGTGGCGCTCTACGTGCTGCGGGTGTTCGGCATCACCGGCGGCTACCACCGCTACTTCTCCCATCGCGGCTACAAGACCAGCCGCGGCTTCCAGTTCGTGATGGCCTTTCTGGGCGCCACCGCGCTGCAGAAGGGGCCGCTCTGGTGGGCCGCCAAGCACCGCGAACATCACCGCGACTCGGACATGCCGGCCGATGCCCATTCCCCGCGCCAGTACGGTGTGTTCGACGCCCACGTCGGCTGGGTCTACCGGCAGGCCCGCTCCAGTCCCGACATGGACCTGATCCAGGATTTCTCCAAGTATCCGGAAATCCGCTGGCTGGAAAAGAACCAGTTCGCGCCCGGGCTGCTGCTGGCCATGGCCTGCTTCTTCATCGCCGGCTGGCCGGGCGTGTTCGTGGGCTTCATCCTGTCCACGGTGCTGGTGTATCACGCCACCTTCACGGTGAACTCGCTCAACCACATGATCGGCCGCCAGCGCTACCTGACCGGTGACGACTCCCGCAACAACTGGCTGCTGGCGATCATCACCATGGGCGAGGGCTGGCACAACAACCATCACTACTACCCCTCGACCGCCCGCAACGGCTTCTTCTGGTGGGAATTTGACCTCACCTATTATTTCCTCAAGGGGCTTAGCGCCGTGGGGCTGGTCTGGGATCTGCGCCAGCCGCCGAAGTCGATCCTGGCCAATGAAAAGGCGCCGACCCAGAAGATCATCGACAAGTGCGCGGTGTACATTGCCGACGGCTTCTCGGTGGACCGCATCAGCGCCAACATCCGTCAGCGCTGGGAAGGCAGCCACCGCATGGACGACCTGCGGCATCTGGCCCACCGCAAGTGGGAGGAAGCCGAGGCCTACCTGTCGGAAATCGAGCTGCCGGAACTGCCCAGCCTCGAGGAACTCAAGGCCCGCGCCCACCGCAAGTTCAAGGTCCGCCACGAGGCGCTGGACCACGCCATCGAGCGGGCCCACGAGATGCTGACCCACGCGGTATCCCGGCACCTGCTGGAAAGCCTGCGACGCCAGCCGCAACCGGCCTGATTCAAGCCGCAATCGTGACCGCCAAGCCCTTCCCCCGGGAAGGGCTTTTTTAATACCAACAATCGGTCATCCGCATGTCACGCCGCCGCCCCCTGCTACGAACCCTGGTCCGCCGCACCGTCCAGCCGATGATGTCGCCACAAATACCGGTCGGCCTGCGCCGGACCTGGATGGCGGCCATGGCGCGAACCAATCCCTGCCCGCGCGGGGTGCGCCGCTCGGGCACACGGGTCGACAGCATTTCCCTCGAGACCCTGTCACCGGTCGAGGCCGGGCCGGATACCATCCTCTATCTGCACGGCGGCGGCTACGTCTTCGGCTCACCAGCCACCCACCGCGCCCTGACCGGCCACCTGGCGCTGGCAACCGGGGCTACGGTGCGGGTACCCGATTATCGGCTGGCGCCGGAACACCCGTTCCCGGCCGCCCGCGATGACGCGCTGGCGGCCTACCGCTGGCTACTGGATCGCGGTATCGAGCCGGGCCGCATCCTGTTTGCCGGCGACTCGGCCGGGGGCGGGCTGGCGTTGTCCACCGCCATGGCCCTGCGCGAAGCGGGCCTGCCGCAGCCGGCCGGGCTGGCGCTGATCTCGCCCTGGGCCGATCTCACCGGCTCGGGCAGAAGCATGACCACCCGAGCCGATATCGACCCGATGCTCACGACCGATTTCGCGGCCTATGCCGCCCGTGCCTATGCCGGCGACCGGCCGCTGGACGATCCGGGGCTATCACCCCAGTTCGGGGAATTCCAGGGTCTGCCACCGATGCTGGTGCATCTGGCCGACGATGAAATCCTGGTCTCGGAGGGACTGGCCACCGTGAAGGCAGCGCGCGCGGCCGGCGTGCCGGTTACGCTGACCCGGTTCCCGGGCATGTGGCACGTATTCCATCTGCATGCCGGGCTGCTGCCCGAGGCTGATACGGCGGTGGCGGAGATCGCGGATTTCGCCCGCGCCTGCTGGCAGGGGCAACCGATCGGCTAAACCTCGATCTGCTGCCACCCGCGCCGCTGCCACAGCCAGGCAAAGACCAGCGTCTGCAGCACCCGGGAGCCGACGAAGACCAGCCATATCGCCAGCAGCCCCAGGCCCCACTGCGTGCCCATCAGCCAGGCCAGCGGCAGGAAGAACAACCACTGCAAACCCAGGGCCACCCGCATCACCGGTCCGGTGGCCCCGGCCCCGAGCAGGCCATGCATCAGGATCAGACCGATACCGTCGATGGCGATGCCCGCGCCAATGATGCGCAGCGGCAGACGTCCCAGATCCAGCAGATCGGGCTGGTGCAGGAAGACGCCCAGGATCAGATCCGGCACCAGCAGCATGGGCGCGCCCAGCAGCGCCAGCACCAGACCGCCCACGCGCACCACGTCCCAGCCCCAGCGATGCGCCTCGGCCGGGTCCCGGCGCCCCAGGGACTGCCCCACCAGCGAGGCCGCGGCCAGCCCCAGCCCGATGGCAGGCAGCACCGCCACCAGGGTCACATTGATCAGTACATTAGCCACCGCCAGTTCCCGCGTACCCACCTGCGCCAGAATCCAGAACAGTGCCGTGAGTCCGGCCGCGAACAGGAACTGCTGGGCCGAGGCCGGCAAACTCAGCCGCCACTGGCGGCCCAGCTGCCGCCAGTCCGGACGCCGGTGCAGGAATCCCGCCGAATCCGCCCGCCGACGCGCCAGCCGGAAATAGATCAGCGTACCCAGCACGGTACTGGCCGCGGTCCCGATACCGGCGCCCAGCGTGCCCAGGGCTGGAATGCCGGGTGCGCCGAAGATGAGTACATAGCTGATCAGGATATTGGCCGCATGCATTACCAGCAGGGTGTAGAGATACAACCGCGGCTGGTCCACCGCGCTCCAGTAGCCCCGGAACGAGAAGTTCATCCCCACCGCCGCCACCGCCAGACAGCGGGCCTGCAAATAGGGCGTGCCCTCCCGGATCACATCCGTATCCTCGTTGAGCAATGCGAAGATATCCGGGGCGAACACGAACACCACCACGCTGATCGGCAGGCCCAGCAGCAACGCCAGCAGCAACCCGCCATTGAGCGGCACCGCCGTTTCGTCGAACCGGCCCTCGCCGTATCGACGGGCGGCGATCGCCTGCACCCCGGTGGACAGGCCGATCACCATGGCCACCGCCATGAAACTCAGGAAACTGGCCATGCCCACCGCCGCCAGTGCCGCCGGCCCCAGCGCACCGACCATGGCGGTATCGACCAGATTGAGCAGATTCTGCGAGGTCATCCCGCCCACGATGGGCAGCGCCAGGACCAGAATCCGGCGGGTGCGCGGGGATGGGGGCAGCATCGACATGCCGGGATGATACGCCCCGATCCGCCATGGCTGCGGCAAGCGCCGCGTTTTGCTTACACTCACGCTTTCAGCGCCGCGATCCCGTCACCATGACCAGTGCCTCCGGGCCCAATGCCAAGCCCACCGCCAGCGTCGCCGCGGTGGATCTCGGGTCCAACAGCTTTCACATGGTGGTGGCGCGGGCCGCCGGTAGCGAACTGCATGTGGTGGACCGGCTCAAGGAATCGGTGCGGCTGGCCGCCGGGCTGGACAAGCGCCGCCGGCTTTCTGCCGAGGCCCGCGACCGGGCGCTGGACTGTCTGGCCCGGTTCGGCCAGCGACTGCGGCATCTGCCGCGCGGCCGGGTACGGGCGGTGGGCACCAATACCCTGCGCCGCGCCCGCAACGCCGACGAATTCCTGGCCGACGCCGAACAGGCGCTGGGTCATCCGATCGAGATCATCTACGGCGCGGAGGAAGCTCGCCTGATCTACGGCGGCGTGGCGCGAGACCTGGCTGCCGAAGTGCCCCGTCGGCTGGTAGTGGATATCGGCGGCGGCTCCACCGAACTGATCATCGGCGAACACGCCGACCCGACGCTGATCGAGAGCGTATCGCTCGGGGCGGTGGTGCACACCCAGCGGCATTTCGCCGACGGTCGGGTATCGGCCTCCGACTGGACCGCCGCGGTGCTCGATGCCCAGGTCGGGCTGGAGCCCTTGATCCGGGATTACCGTGAAGCCGGCTGGGACGTCGCGGTGGGCGCGTCCGGCAGCATCAAGGCGGTACAGAAAGTGTGCGTGACCGCCGGCTGGTGCGAGGAGGCCATTACCGCCGGCGCCCTGCGCAAACTGGGCAAGACGCTGGTCAAGACCGGCCGGGTCGATCCCGACAAGCTGCCCGGCCTGTCCGGCGAGCGGGCGCCGATCTTTGCCGGCGGGGCGGCAGTACTCAGCGCCATCTTCGACAGCCTGGGCGTCGACGCTATGCAGGTATCCGACAAGGCCCTGCGCGAAGGACTGCTACTGGACCTGCTCGGCCGGCTGGAACACCACGACGTGCGCGATGCCACGGTCGCGGCCGCCTGCGCCCGTTACGGCGTCGACGCCGCCCACGCGCGGCGGGTGGCGGATACCGCGGCCCGTCTGTGCCGGGACGCCGGTGACTGGATCGCCGACGAAGCCGACCGGCACCTGCTGCATTGGGCCGGTCAACTGCACGAGATCGGCCTGACCATCGCCCACAAGGGTTACCACAAGCACGGCGAATACATCGTCCGCAACGCGGACCTGCAGGGGTTTTCCAAATCGGATCAGGCGGTGCTGGCCACCCTCATCCGGCTGCATCGGGGCAAGTTCCGCGACGACCTGATTGAATCGCTGCCCGCCGCCCAGCAGCCGGTCGCCACGCGCCTGGCGGTGCTGCTGCGGCTGGCCGTGCTGCTCCATCGCGGACGCGACCCCCGGGCCACCCGGCCCCCGGTGTCTCTTAACGTGGCTGGCAAACGGCTGCAACTGCAGTGCGACCCGGACTGGCTGGCCGAACATCCGCTCACCCGTGCCGATCTTGAGCGGGAACAGTCCTATCTGGACCGACCCGGCTATCGTCTGATTCTCGAGGGTTAGACGAAGCCCGTCAGAAGTGCTGCTCGAGCAACCCCTGGATGTCCGGAGTCGCGTGTCGCGCCCAGTTCTTGTCCAGCGTCTGGGTCACGCAGTGTTGGGTGGGCCCGTCGAGCTTGTCGCGCAGCCGTCCCAGGAATGCGGGCGCCGCCACAAGCACCAGGCGCTCGAAACGATTCTGTGTACGGCCCTCGTGCAGCGTGTCCGCCACTTCCCGGGCAAACCGCTTGGCCTCCTGCTGCGAGGGGGTGGTGGACCAGTCCGAGGCATGGCTCGCGCGGCCGGTGCTTTCCTGCTGTTCACCCCGCCCGCCGGTCTTGAGGTCGCCGTGATGCAGCCGCGATTCCGGGTGCGCCAGACCCTGCAATTCCGCCAGCGGCTGCCAGCGGCCGTCCCGTTCGAAAATGCGGGCCCGCGCCGAGTCCGCCACAACGATCCATGTTCGGTGCATGCGTGCTTCTCCCTGTCGCCGGATGACAGAAGCGGCTGCCCGGCTATCGAGGACAACCGCTACCTTCCATGTTTTGTGACCCGAGCGCCGCCAGTCGGGTTCCCTCACCCGCATCCGGGGTCTTTAACCGCGCCAGACTGCCATCGCCAGACACAGCCATCCCGCAATCAGCAGTATCCCGCCAAAGGGCGTGACCGCACCGAGCACGCGAATGCCGGTCAGCGCCAGCGCGTACAGACTGCCGGAGAAGATCAGCACCCCCAGCACGAACGTGACGCCGGCGGCGTTGAGCCACGCGCCGGCCAGACGTGCTGCCAGTAATCCAACCGCCAGCAACGCCAGCGCGTGCCAGAACTGATACTGCACCGCCGTCTCCCAGACGCGCAGCATCTCCGGCGACAGACGATCCCGCATGGCATGGGCCCCGAAGGCCCCGAGCAGCACGCCGAGCAGGCCGTAGAGACTGCCCGCGAGCAGCGCCAATTGCCCGGCATTCATGGCCAATCCGCCGGCACCATGATGGCGCCCGTCATGTAGAGCACCGCCTGGCCCGCGACCCATACCCGATCGCCGGCAACTTCGCAGCGCATGTTGCCGCCGCGCTGGGACAGCTGACGGGCCACCAGCCGCGGTCGCCCCAGCCGCTCCGCCCAGAACGGGGCCAGCATGCAGTGGGCCGAGCCGGTGACCGGGTCCTCGTCGACCCCGAAATTGGGCGCGAAGTAGCGCGACACGAAATCCACGCCGGGTTCGTCGCCGGGCGCGGTGACGATCACGCCCCGGTCGGGCAGAAGCGACAGTGCGCGCAGGTCGGGTGCAAGTCCGCGAATCGTTGCCGCATCCGGGTAGCGCAGTAGCCAGTTGGGCCCGACGCGGACTTCCGCCGGCGCCTCGCCCATGGCCGCCAGCAGTTCGGTGGGCGCCTCTGCCTCGGCGATGTCGTGGGCCGGCAGGTCCAGTTGCAGCCAGTCGGCGTCGCGGGTCACCCGCAGCCGGCCGCTGTGACGGGTCTCGAACTCGAGCGACGCGGCGGTTTCACCCCGGCAATGCCACAGTACGAAGGCACTGGCGAGGGTGGCGTGACCGCACAGGACCACCTCGGTGGTGGGGGTGAACCAGCGCAGGTCCCAGCGCGGTCCGGCCGGGACCAGATAGGCGGTTTCGGCGAGATTGTTCTCGGCGGCAATCGCCTGCAGCAGGGCGTCGCCCGGCCATTCGTCCAGCAGCACCACGGCGGCCGGATTGCCGGCAAACGGCCGGTCGGTGAAGGCATCCACCTGATAGAGGGGCAGCTGAGTCGTTACTGTCATTTCACTGTCACAAGGAAGCACATACACTTACCGGCTGTACCGAGCGCGCGCCCATCATGCAGCAGAAGGCCCATCAATCGACGGCATCGCCGGCGCCCGACCCGGCACCGGGTCTGGACTCGCCCGAACTCTACCTGAACCGCGAGCTGTCGCTGCTGGAATTCAACGCGCGCGTGCTCGAGCAGGCCCGCGATACCGAAGTGCCCCTGCTGGAGCGGCTCAAGTTCCTGTGCATTGCCTCCACCAACCTGGACGAGTTCTTCGAGGTGCGGGTGGCCGGCGCGGTGCAGAAGGCCGAATCCGGCACCACCGCCACCGACGCCGACGCCATCAGCCCGCAGGATCTGCTCAAGGTCATCAGCCTGCGAGCCCACGATCTGGTGGCGGAACAGTACCGCGTGCTCAATGACGATCTCATCCCCGAACTGGAAACCGCCGGCATCCGTTTCCTGCGTCGCGCCGAATGGAACGAGCGCCAGCGGGCCTGGCTGGCCGAGTACTTCGAGGAAGAATTGCTGCCGGTCATCAGCCCCCTCGGGCTGGACCCGGCGCACCCGTTCCCGCGCATCCTCAACAAGTCGCTCAACTTTATCGTGTCGCTGGAGGGCAAGGATGCCTTCGGCCGCAACAGCGGCTACGCCATCGTGCAGGCGCCGCGCGCGCTGCCGCGGCTGATCCAGCTTCCCGCCGAGGAAACCGGCAGCGGCCCCTACGACTTCGTATTCCTGTCGTCGGTGATCCACGCCCACGTGGGTGACCTGTTTCCCAACATGCAGGCCAAGGGCTGCTACCAGTTCCGGGTGACCCGCAATTCCGACCTGTTCGTGGACGAAGAGGAGGTCGACGACCTGCTACGGGCGGTGGAAGGCGAGTTGCCCTCCCGCCGTTACGGCGACGCCGTGCGGCTGGAAGTGGCCCACAACTGCCCGCGCGGCATGGTCGACTACCTGCTCGAACGCTTCATGCTCGACCGCGGCGATCTCTACCAGGTGGACGGCCCGGTCAACGTCAACCGGCTGATGGCCATTCTCGACATGGTCGATCGCCCGGAACTCAAGTACCCGCCCTATACCCCGCGGCTGGACCCGGAACTGGGCCCCAACGGCGACCTGTTCGCCGCCGTGCGCCGCCGCGACATCCTGCTGCATCACCCGTTCGACGCCTTCCTGCCGGTGATCGATTTCGTGCGCCGGGCGGCCGGCGACCGCCACGTGCTGGCGATCAAGCAGACGCTGTACCGCACCGGGCCGGACTCTGCAGTGGTCGATGCCCTGGTCAACGCCGCCAACGCGGGCAAGGAAGTCACCGTGGTAGTGGAGCTGCGCGCCCGCTTCGACGAGGCCGACAACATCGAACTGGCCAACCGGCTGCAGGCGGCCGGCGCCCACGTGGTGTACGGCGTGGTCGGCTACAAGACCCACGCCAAGATGACCCTGCTGGTACGGCGCGAGGCCGACGGCCTGCGTCATTACGTGCACCTGGGCACCGGCAACTACCATCCCAAGACCGCCCGCCTGTACACCGATTACGGCCTGTTCTCCTGCAACCCGACCCTGTGCAATGACATCCACGAGCTGTTCCTGCAGCTCACCAGCCTGGGCAAGATTACCGGCCTGGAGCGGGTGCTGGATGCGCCGTTCAACCTGCACCGGGCGATGATCGAGAAGATCGACCGCGAGGCCGCCCACGCCAGCGCCGGGCGCCGCGCCCGCATGATCATCAAGATGAACGCACTGGTGGAGCCGGAATCCATCCGCGCCCTGTACCGGGCCTCGCAGGCGGGGGTGTCCATCGATCTGATCGTACGCGGCATCTGCTGCCTCAAGCCCGGGGTGCCGGGGGTGTCGGACAACATCCGGGTGCGCTCCATCGTGGGCCGGTTCCTGGAACACACCCGGGTGTTCTACTTCGAAAACGGCGGCGAGCCCGAATATTACCTGTCCAGCGCCGACTGGATGGAGCGCAACTTCTTCCGGCGGGTGGAAACCTGTTTCCCGGTCGAGTCACCGGAGCTTCGCGAGCGCCTGATGCGCGAACTCGAGCTGTACCTGGCCGACAACACCCAGGCCTGGCTGCTGCGCGCCGACGGCCGCTACGAGCATGCCGGTCCGCCCGACGGCGCAACCCCGGTGGCGGCACAGCAACGGTTGATGGAAGGCGCCTGACCGACACCCGGCGCGCCCGCACCGGCCAGAAGCCTTAAACTGGCGGCATGGCGCGCATTCCCCAGGGCTTCATCGACGATCTGCTCGCGCGCACCGACATCGTGTCGGTGGTCGAGTCCCGCGTGCCGCTAAAGAAGGCCGGCCGGGAATACCAGGCCTGCTGCCCCTTCCACGACGAGAAGACCCCCTCGTTCACCGTTTCGCCAGCCAAGCAGTTCTACCACTGCTTTGGCTGCGGCGCGCATGGCACCGCCCTGTCCTTCCTGATGGAGTACGAGCGGCTGGAATTCCGCGAGGCGGTGGAGGCCCTGGCCGGCCAGGCCGGCATGACCATTCCGGAGGAAGCCCGCGGCGCCGGTCCCGACGCCGACACCCAGAAACCGCTGTTCGCGGTGCTGGAGCAGGCCGGCCGGCTGTATCAGAACCAGTTGCGCCAGAGCCCGGCGGCCATCGACTACCTGAAATCCCGCGGCATCACCGGCGCCACCGCCAAGGCCTTCGGCATCGGCTACGCGCCGGACAGCTGGGAATTTCTGCGCGGCCAGGTACGCGACCGCCAGGCCGCGGTCACCGCCGGACTGCTGATCGAGAAGGACAATGGCCAAGCCTACGACCGCTTCCGCAACCGCATCATGTTTCCCATCCGCGACGGCCGCGGGCGGGTAATCGGCTTCGGCGGCCGGGCCCTCGGCGACGACCCGGCCAAGTATCTGAATTCCCCGGAAACCCCGCTGTTCCACAAGGGCCGTTCGCTCTACGGCCTGTTCGAGGCCCGCCAGGCGCTGCGGGAGATTCCCCGCATGCTGCTGGTGGAGGGCTACATGGACGTGGTGGCCCTGGCCCAGCACGGGTTCGCCAACGCCGTGGCCACGCTGGGCACCGCTACCACTGCCGAGCACCTGAACGCGCTGTTCCGCGCCACCGATGAAGTGGTGTTCTGCTTCGATGGCGACCGCGCCGGCCGCGACGCCGCCTGGCGGGCACTGGACAACGCCCTGCCGGTGATGCGGGGCACCCGGCGAGCGCGTTTCCTGTTCCTGCCCGAGGGCGAGGACCCGGATTCGCTGGTGCGGCAGACCGATGGCACGGCGGAGCTGACCCGGCTTATAGACGCCAGCCGCTCAGCCTCGCAGGTGCTGCTGGATGGGCTGACGGAAGGCCTGGACATGAAGGACGCCGACGGACGCTCGCGGCTGGTGGAAAAGGCGCGGCCGTTCGTCACCAAGCTGCCGCCGGAAGCGTTCAAGGCCGATCTGATCCGCGAGATCGCCCGCCGCAGTGGCCTGCCCGCCGAGGATCTCGACCGGCTCTATCGCGAGGGCGGCACCGCCGGGGGCCGGCGGGCACCGGCCGAGCAGCGCCAGCGACCGGTGAAGTTCACCCCGGTACGCCGCGCTCTGCAACTGCTCATGAACGACCCCCGGCTGGCCGATAAACTGCCCATCGACATCGCTGCCCTGACGCAGAGCGGGGTGGCCGGCGCGGACCTTCTCGCTGATGGCATTGAATTTTTTCGCGCCAACCCCCATCTCCCCGCTGCGGCGTGGCTGGAACACTGGCGGGACCACCAGGCAGGCGATGCGCTTCAGCGTCTTGCGGCGGAAACGCCGCGCGGCGAGCCCGAGGATCTGGCGCGCGAGTTCCGCGAATGCGTGGCACGCGCGCTCGAAGGCGAAAAGCAGCACGAGCGCGAGCGGTTCCAGGCACTCATGACCAAGCAGCAGGCCACGTCCCTGACACCCGACGAAGCCGCCGAAGCCCAGGCGCTGCTGGAACGGCTCCGGCGCGGGCCGCAAGCATAGCGCCGGCAGGGCCGGTCCGATACAATGTCCGGTTCTTTGGCAGCGGCGTCCGGGCGCACCTCCCCACCAAGCAGGCGAGCATGAGCAACGAGAAGCAGTCCCAACTCAAACTACTGATTGCCCACGGCAAGGAAAAGGGCTTCCTGACCTACGCGGAAGTCAACGACACCCTGCCCGACGATATCGTCGATCCCGAACAGATCGAAGATATCATCAACATGATCAACGACATGGGCATCACGGTGCACGAAGAAGCGCCGGACGAGGATGCCCTGCTGCTGTCGGAAAACACCGTCTCCAACGAGGATGATGACGACGCCGAGGAGGCTGCCGCCACACTCGCCGCGCTGGACCCGCAGTTCGGCCGCACCACCGACCCCGTGCGCATGTACATGCGCGAAATGGGCAGCGTGGAACTGCTTGACCGTCAGGGCGAGATCCGCATTGCCAAGCGCATCGAGGAAGGGCTGTCCGAGATGCTGTTCTCGCTGGCCCACTTCCCGGCTACTACCGGCCGGCTGGCGGAAATCTTTGATCGGGTGGATGCCGGGGAAACCCGTCTGACCGACGTGCTGGTCGGTTTTGTCGATCCCGATACCGGCGACCCCATCACCAACGAGGCGGACGAGCCCGCCGCCGAGGACAGTGACGACGAGGACGATGACACCCCCGCCGATACCGGTCCCGACCCCGAAGAAGCCGCCGCCCAGGTCAAGAAGCTCAAGTCGCTCAACCGCAGCGCTGTGCGCGCTCTGAACAAGTACGGCCGCGAGGACGAGAAAACCGAAGCCGCGCTGGTGAAGCTGGCCACCCATTTCATGCGCTTCAAGCTCACCCCCAAGGTGACCGAAGGGCTGACCGGCCAGCTGCGCGAGACGATGGCCGAGATCCGCGGCATCGAGCGCGAAATGATGATGATCTGCGTCAAGGAAGGCGGCATGCCGCGGCGCGAGTTCGTCCGCCAGCTGCCCGACAACCTCACCAGTGAGGTGTGGCTGGACAAGCTGATCCGCGCCAAGCGCAAGTATTCCGCCACCATCAGCCAGCGCAAGCCGGACCTGCTGCGCCTGCAGGAGCGGATCACCGAGCTGGAGAACGCCAGCCAGCTCAACGTCAATCACATCAAGGAAATCAACCGGCGCATGTCGATCGGCGAGGCCAAGGCCCGCCGTGCGAAAAAGGAAATGGTGGAGGCCAACCTGCGCCTGGTGATTTCCATCGCCAAGAAGTACACCAACCGCGGCCTGCAGTTCCTGGACCTGATCCAGGAAGGCAACATCGGCCTGATGAAGGCGGTGGACAAGTTCGAATACCGCCGCGGTTACAAGTTCTCGACCTACGCCACCTGGTGGATCCGGCAGGCCATCACCCGCTCGATCGCCGACCAGGCCCGCACCATCCGCATCCCGGTGCACATGATCGAGACGATCAACAAGCTCAACCGCATCTCCCGCCAGATGCTGCAGGAGATGGGCCGCGAGGCTACCCCGGAAGAGCTGGCCGAGCGCATGGAAATGCCCGAGGAGAAGGTGCGCAAGGTGCTCAAGATCGCCAAGGAACCGATCTCCATGGAGACGCCCATCGGCGACGACGAGGACAGCCACCTGGGCGATTTCATCGAGGACGCCAACGCCATCGCCCCCAGCGACGCGGCCGCCGGCGAGAGCCTGCGCGAGGCCACCCACAATACCCTGGCCAGCCTCACCCCGCGCGAAGCCAAGGTGCTGCGCATGCGTTTCGGCATCGACATGAACACCGACCACACGCTGGAAGAGGTCGGCAAGCAGTTCGACGTCACCCGCGAGCGCATCCGCCAGATAGAGGCCAAGGCCCTGCGGAAGCTGCGCCACCCCTCCCGGGCGACCTTCCTCAAGAGCTTCCTGGACGAGTAGGCCGGCGACGGCCGACCGGAGCAGCGGACCCGTGCGCCATGCCTCCGGTTCATTCGTTCGATCGATGACACGCGCCGCCGGTCTGCTGGCCGGCGGCGTTGTCGTTGCCGCCCTGGCCGGCTGCGGCGAGGCCACGATCGACCCGCTGACCGATCACATCGTGTTCGAGAGCAACCGGGACGCCGACAACGGCCCCGGCCATCAGGATCTCTATCTCATCCGTCCCGACGGCACCGGCCTGCTTCGCCTGACCCATACCGACGAGGACGAGGCCGCCCCGGCCATGTCACCCGACGGCCGTCACATCGCCTACACCCTGCGCCCGGTGGGCGGCGACATCCACATCATGAATGCCGACGGCAGCGGCGACCGGCGATTGACCGACTACGCCGGTAGCGACTTCCGCGCGGCCTGGTCGCCGGACGGCAAACACCTGGTGTTTGCCTCGGAACGATCCGGCCGCGACGAGCTGTTCGTGATCGACCGCAACGGCGACAACCGTCGGCGGCTGACCGTCCGGCCGGGCACCAACGACCGGCCCAGCTCGGGCGCCTTCTCGCCCGATGGCGATCGCGTGGTGTTCGAAAGCTGGAACCGCGCACACGAGTTCGCCGCCATATTCACCATCCCGCTGGCAGGCGGCGAGGCCACACGGCTGCCGATCGACCTTCCCATCACGCGCGCCCCGGCCTGGTCGCCGGACGGCACGCGCATCGCGTTCGTGGGATCCCGGTCCCGCGTCACCGGCCACGGGCTGTACGTGCTCACACTGGAGACGGGCGATCTGAAGCGGCTGACCGGGCTGAGTTTCGCCGCCACCGCACCGGCCTGGTCGCCGGACGGCAAGCAGCTGGCGTTCGAGAACTTCCGGCGCGGCAGCAACGGGCTTTTCCGCATCAATGCGGACGGCACCGGGCTGACCGAAATCAGCACGGATGATGGCCGATCCCCGCACTGGGGCCCGGCCAGCCGCTGACCACAGTGGCTCAGCGCGCCGCGGGATTCTCCAGCAGCATGGCGGCACCCAGACCGCCGCCGGCGCAGGTGGCGATCACCGCGTAGCGGTCGCCAGTCTCACGGATGCGGCGGATAGCGGTGGCAATCAACCGGCCGCCAGTGGCGGCAAACGGGTTGCCAAGGGCCAGCGAACCACCATGGATATTGAGCTTGTCCAGGGGAATCCCGCCAATCGGCGCGGCCAGGTCCGCCACGGTCTTCGCGTAATCGGCATCTGCCAGCCCGGCCTGATTGGCCAGAATCTGGGCGGCGAAGGCCTCGTGCACCTCGAATGCAGCGATGTCCGCCGGCGTCAGTCCCTGGCGTTGCAGCAGCCGCGGAATGGCCACCGCCGGCCCCATGAGCATCTCGCTGTTCATGTCGGCCACGCCCGTGAATTCGTAATCACGGACGATGGCGCGGGCGGTCAGGCCACGGCGTTCGGCCGCTCCGGCGCTGGCCAGCAACAGCGCGGTGGCGCCGTCGGTCAGCCCCGACGAGTTGCCGGCAGTGATGATGCCGCGGTCCGGATCGAACGCGGGCTTGAGGCGGGCCAGCCGGTCGACGCTGGTATCCGCCCGAATGCCGTCGTCACGGGCCACCATGCGTCCGTCCGGTGCCTCGACGGGCACCACTTCCTCGTCGAACCAGCCGACGTCCCATGCCGCGGCGGCACGATGATGACTGCGCTCGGCATAGGCATCGGCGGCCTCACGGGTGACGCCGAAACGCGCCGCCATGGCCTCGCAGGCCCCACCCATGGTCAGGCCGGTGGTCAGGTCCTTGCTGGACGGCACTTCCGGGATCAGGTCCCAGGGCCGCAGACCGGCCAGAATGCGCAGCCGCTCGCCCGTCGACCGGGCCGTGCCCAGCTTCACTGCCCGCTTGCGCACGTTGCGCGCCATGCGGATCGGCAGGTCCGAGAAATTCTCGGTGCCCCCGCCTACCGCAAACTCCAGCCGGCCCAGGGCGATCATGTCGCACAGGTTGGCGATGCTGGCTTCTGGCGATATACCGGCCATGGAAATGGTCGACGCGGGCGTCAGGGCGGGATACCCGGCGGTCAGCATCGCCTCACGGGCGACATTGGTGGTTTCCACGTCCTGCACCACGCAGCCCAGCGTCACCATGCCGATGTCGCCGGCGGCCAGCCCGGTGCGGGCCAGCACCGCCCGCAGCGGCACCGCCCCGAGTTCATGATTGCGCAGTTCCGCATAAGCACCGCCGGAGTTGATGAACGGCGTGCGCACCGCGTCCACCACCACCGGCAACCGGTCCTCGGGAATCGGCGTCAGATTGCTCATGCGTTGGCCCCGGCCAGTGCGTCGTTCAGATGACCCGCCAGATGCAGCGTGTCATCCGCGCCGCGCAACCGGATCGCCCGACGACCGTCGGCATCGGGCTCGCGGGCCACCTGAACCGCCAGGTCGGCCGAGGGCAGCGGCACCGGCTTGACGTAGCGGACCTCGAATTCGGCGATATCGATCCCGGCATTGCGGATGGTCTCGTAAGTGCGGGCCAGAATCCCGAAGCCGTGGAGAATGCAACTACGGTAACGAGTGCGGCGGCCCACCGGCGTCAGCGTATGCAGCGGATTGAAGTCGCCGGTCAGCAGGGCGAAATTCAGGCCGTCCGACGCCGCGGCCGACCAGTGGCCAACGGTATCGAACGCGGGTTCCGGGTCGCGGGGCCTGTCCGCCCGGCGCGGTCCGGGCTGGCGGCGCGGGACCGCCGCCACCACCTCGATATCCTGAGCCCGCGGGGTGCTGCGGGTCCCGGCCTCGAGCTGCGAGGCGATGCGAATCCGCCGGCCGTCATCACTGACATCGGTCAGCCGGCCGCGCACCTGAATCGGTTCATCCGCCGGCAGCAGCGTCCGCGTTGCCATCCGGCAGCCCTGGTTTACCGCGGACAGCAGATTGTAGGGCGCCCGCCCGGTCAGTTCGGAAACCAGGCCGAGTCCCCAGTACGAAAAGAAATGCGGCGGCAGCACCCCGTCGTAGCGATCCGGCGGCGCGCCTGCCCAGTCCGCGTAGGCCTCGATCAACGCCGGGGAAAACGGACCCATCCGGCGCGTCACAGGCGCACTCGGCGTTTCCACCTCGCCACCGCCCAGTCGCGGCAGGGCGGATCGGATACCGGCACCGAACATGCCGACGATATTGGGCGCCTGGTGGCGCACGAAGGTCCAGGGAACGGTCACGCTCATGGTTGGCAATGTCTCGGCGTTGTGAGTCGGGTCGGCCTGCGCTCGGCCCGGATGCGGACGCGAGATTATGCTTGATCCTGCCGGGGCGACCAATGCCGGCCAGGGTACGAGCGGCGATAGTCGGCGGGTTACAATCGCGAGGCACGGCTACGGGCCTATAGCTCAATTGGTTAGAGCAGCAGACTCATAATCTGTTGGTTCCAGGTTCAAGTCCTGGTGGGCCCACCAATCCGTTCTCAGCGGCCAAGCCGGTCGTCGGGCACATCCGACAGCGGGCTTATGAGTGCAATCGTGGCCTGCAAAAGCCCCTGCAGCCGCTCCGGCGCGAAGCGCTCGGGCTCGACCGGGAGCATCATCATCCAGCCGTCGCTGATGGCGCTGAGCTGATCGGCCAGAAGGTCGGCGGGTATGTCGCCACGGATCACGCCTTGGTCTTGGCCTCGCTCCAGAGTCGCGGCCAGCACCTGGCGCAGCCTAGCGTAACGCTGCTCGATGACGGCCGCGAAGGCGGGCTCGTGTCGTGCATGAGCCAGCAGCTGGAACATCACGGGCCAGAATTCCGTGTCGGCACTCGTCCGTTTCAGCCACTGCGTGAGAATGGTCTCGACATCGGAGGGGTCCTGGGTGGCCGACAGCAAGGCGTCGAACTCGTCGAACATGCTCTCGACGACCGCGGTAAGCATCGCGTCCTTGTTCGAGAAGTAGTAGGTCACCGCGCCGGTCGTATACCCGGCCTGCCGCGCGACCTTGCGCAGCGAGGCACCGACGTAGCCATCCCGCGCGATCACCTTGATGGCCGCTTTCAGCAGTTCGGCGCGCTTGGCCTTGTGGTCGCCCGTGGGCCGTCCGCGCCGGGAGGTTGGCCGTGCGGCGCCTTCACCGGCTTTTCGCGGCACGCGCTCGGCGCTACCGGAATCGTTGCTCATGCTTGTTTATGCCACGTGTTCCGCGACCATCTTATTCCGCAACAGGCCGATGCCGAAAAGGGCCATCAGCAGCACCTGCACCGGCAGTACCACCAGCAGACCGAGCTGCGCGATGTGATCCGCGCCGATGAACATCAGGCCAGCATAGACCGCGTAGGCGATCCCCAGCAGAACCAGCGGTATCCCGAGCCTTGCGCCATGGCTGCGCAGCGCCATGCCGGTCACGACCGCCCAGAAGCCCAGCGTCGGCCCTTCCATGACCCACAGGCCGTACTGCGAGCCCTGGATGGCGGTAACCCAGGCCGCCCCGGCCGCGTGCCTGGCGGCGGCATCCCCGCTTGCGTACAGCTCGGCCAGCGGTCCCAGAACCGCAATCGGGAGCATGGCGCCGGCGATGCCGAGCAGGGTCGAGATCACGAGAAACAGGATGCCGACGTCGAGCGCGACACCGGCCGCCGGCCGCAGGCATCGCCACAGGTAGACGCCCAGCGCCAACAGCGGCAGATAGAAGCCGAAGCAGTCGGCGATCATCGACAGCCGGAACAGCGCCGCATCGCCGGCAGAGAGCGTCAGCGCAAAGGCGGGATCGAACATCAGGCGCAGATCGAAGCCGGTCACGGCGAGATAGGCCAGCAGGCAGACGCCGCCCATGACCGCGCCGATGACCGCGAACGATCCGGCCAGCACACGGCCTTCTTCGTAGTTGTGGTCAGGCAAGTCCAAGACGCCGCCTCCGGGCAATCGCTGCCGTTCGCTGAATCTGGAAGAAGAAGCGCAGCCCCGCGATCAGGCCGGGCAGCGGCGGGAACCGCCTTTGCCCGGCGTGACCATCCTTGCCCTCGATGGCGACGAACCACTGCTCGGTCAGGTCGGTGCTGCGCTGCAGGGCAAGGTCCGCCAGGATGCGGCCGAAGTTCTGCGACATCATGACGCCCGCACCGCTGTAGCCGAAAGCGTAGGACAGGCGGCCGCCCCGGAGCGCGCCGACCTGCGGCCGCACGTCGAAGGGAATCGAGCAGGCGCCGCTCCAGCGCTGGGCGATGCGCAGGTTCCTGAAGGCCGGGAACACCTCCTCGAACATGCGCTCGGCGGTGGTGTAGAACTTCATTCGCTGCGCCTCTTCCATGGCGCGCCCACGGCCCAGGTAGATATCGCAGAGGTTGAACTGCAGCCGGCCATCGACCGCGGGGCGACAGGTGGCCGGGCAGTAGCTCGTCTTGTCGTAGAACTGCCCGCGATGCTTCCAGCCCAGCGCGGCCCAGTCCGCCTCGGTCAGCGGCTCGGTCATGAGCTGGTAGACGTGCATCGGCACCTGCGCGCGGCGCAGCCCCAGCGCCGGCGGCAGCAGGTGCGTGAAACCATTGGTGGCCAGCACCAGATGCCGCGCGCGCAGCTCGCCTTCCGGCGTTCGGAGCGTGAAGCGCGTGCCATCGTCCTCCACGTCGAGCACCGGGGTCTGCTCGTAGATCTGGGCCCCCGATTCCACGGCGATGCGCTTGAGCTCGCGCGCGTGCTTGACCGGGTTGACCTGCCCGCTGTGCGGCATGCGCACACCGCCACAAAACGCATCGCTGTTGAGCGCGTCGTTGACCGTCGCCCGGTCCATGACCTCGCTGTCACTCGCCCGCGATTGGTCGGTCCAGTACCGGGCGAACTTCTCCATATGTTTCTCGTGCCCGCGCAGCATGGTGAAGGTCGCGCCGGGCATCTCCAGGTCGCTGTCCATGTCCTCGCGGGCGATCAGGTCGCGCACGTAGTCCATGCCGTTCCAGGCGAAGTCCTGGAGCTGGCCGAGCTTGTGCTGCCCGTAGAGCAGGCGCGCCATGTCGGGGTCGAGCACCGGAATCGGCACCAGCCATCCGGAGGTGCGTCCGGAGGCCCCAAAGGCGACACACTCGGCGTCCACGACCGCCACGGAGGCGGACGCGTCGGCCTGGCGCGCGTGATAGGCGGTCGACAGGCCGGTGAAGCCGGCACCGATGACCGCGATATCGACCTCCGCGCTGCCCCGCAGCGGCGGCGACGGCTCGTAGTCGCCGGAGTGCGCCAGCCAGAAGGACTTGTCGGCGTGATGGGGAATACTCGTCATGACTGGATTACCTCCACGATCTGGTGGCGCGGCACGCCCACGCGCTCCAGCGCCTGGTAGAAGGCCTGCGGCTCGGCCCAGTCCTCGGGCGCGAAGGCGCCACTGCGCTTGCCGGCGTCATCCAGCGCCAGCACGGCGAAGGCCGCGCAGGCGGTGCCGGTCACGCCGCCCATGTTGTTGAAAGCGCTGTTCGGAGCCAGGGCCGTGCGCCGACTCGAGGACGTTTGCCTGCCGTCCTTGCTGCCGTACACCGTGGCCAGCAACCCGCCCTTGTAGGGGAAGGTCCGGCGCAGCGCCGAGACGCCGAGGAACTTGAGCAGCAACCCCCAGGTGCTTTCGCCCCGGCGGATCTGCGCCCGCATGCCGCTGAGCGCGTGCTTCCAGCCCCCGGGATTGCGTAGGCCCGTGCCCCCGGTCGCGATGTCGAAGACCCAGTCGACCGCCTCCTTCTGGGGCATCTGGCCGTTCTGGATGGCGAGCCCGACGCCGCGGAAAAGCCCGTTCATCGGCGCCGGATCCAGACCACCGACGCAGCGGATACGCCTGGCTTCCGGGTAGCGGCGGGGCAGCGTCACGGGCTCGGGATGGGCGGTTTCGTACAGCAGGACATCATCCTCGCCGGCGAGGATCGGGAAACGGCCGGTCTCCACGAAGGTCTCGTGCACGACCCGGCGGCCGTCCTCCCAGGTGACTGCCTCGCCAGCCGAGATGTGCAGCATGTGCTCCATCACGGCGCGGCCCACGTTGGGGCGCTCGTCGCCGACCAGCCAGCACATGTCGATGTTCTCGACGCTGTCGAGCTCGCTGGCCGCATCCACCGCCATCACGTTCGACATGCCCGGCGACGCGCCGCAGCCGACGTAGATCGGGATGCCGGCCGCCTCGGCCTGCTCCTGCAGCGAGAGCGCGTGCTCGGTGCTCTCGACGTGTGAGGCACCACATGGTATGCGAATACCCGGGATTTAGTATCAAACATCGGGAAATAGCGGCATAAGGCCCGTGGTTGCAGGGCCTAGACCTGCGTCGGTGGACGAAAAGAAGCGGGCCCTAGGTTTGAGACTTTGGCGGAAAACACACTCATGCGTCACATGGAATGAACATTCCCGCAAGCGATCAATCGGCCTTTAATGAGGCTTTAACGCCCGGCCCGCTTCCAGCCGGCGACCACATCCCTGACCTCGTTGAGTTCCGCGTCAGATAGCTCGGTCATCGATGTAGCGTTATAGCGCTTCGCAAGTAGATCCCGGAAGTCTGACTCGGCGTTCAGCTGCTTCAGGCTAGTGTGGATGTAGGCATACCGAGACTTGCGCCAGTCAGGGATTTTCCGGGGAGCGGTCTTCGCATTGCCCAGGCGTCCGAGCCATTGGCTCAGATAGCGCCTGGCCTTTTCGAACGACTCTGCCGGTATCAAGCGGTACTGCGGCACGCGGCAGTGACGATTCAACGCACTCCACACCGCCTGGTAGGACTTGGGGTTCATCTTGACCAGCGACTCGGTCTCGACCACCTCGCCCACCATGCGTTTAAGTGTGGCCGCCTGCTCGTCACTGATGTGCTGATCGCCCGGCGACACCTGCACCCGGGGTCTGTGCTCAACCTTGTCCGTGCGAATGACCGTGTTGCCGTCGCCGACCACGTTCCCATCACCGCGGATACTCACCACCTTGGAGCTGGGCAAGGCTTCCGGATCATCTTCCTGGATGAGCTTTCGGATCTCTTCCTTGCGGCGATCCCGGCTCATGGCAGCCGACCAGACAGCCATATCAGACCGGCGCCGATGGCGATGGCGGCCCCGAACGCGTAATCGGTCCAGGCAAATAAGCTATTGTCGAAGAAGAATAAAAACAGAATGCCGATGGCGATGAGCGTGTAGCCGGAGGCCACGACCTGCATCCGCCTCTCCTGGTTCTGCTTTTCCGCGATCCGCCGTGCCGCAAGATTGAAGCCGCAGCCGACACAGAAGTCGGAAGCCCGCCAGGTCGGTTCGTGACACTGCGGGCAACGCATCGCATTGGGGTGGTCGGCAGGCGGTCGACCCGCAGCCACATAGGTAACCTCGTTATTGTCCCCCACAACGTTTCCGTCGCCGCGAATATCGTACTGGCTCATTCGCTTACGTCCCCGGTCACCAGTTGCACCAGCTTGCGGACCCGGTCGCGATCCTCCGCCGTGGGCCCGGCCTCGTTCTCGCATATGTACTGGTAGATCTGTGCCACCAGACGCGCTTCCCGATCCGGCGCCAGGCGCCTGCCGGTGCGCTGTTCCCGCTCCCGGAGCACGATCAGCACGTCCTCCAGGATTCCCTCGTCGACTGTAGCAGCGGCGGTATCGCCTGTCGCGGCAGGCGCTTGCGCCGACCACATGGGCCCTTCGCCGGTCAGTATCCAGTTCACGTTGATGCCGAGATTTGCGAGCCCAAAAAGCACCTGTGAGCCCGGGAGTGTCTTCGCGGACTCATAGTCTTGCCAAGACCGGAGCTTGCCACCTACCGCTTCTGCCACGGTTTTCTGCGTATACCCCAAGGCGCGTCGCGCCTCTTTCAGTCTCTCGTGCACGGTGTTATGCGCGTGCACAGCTTTCACCCTCGAAGCTGTGCATGACGTGCACAACTTCCGAAACTCTGCACATCTTCCATTTTCTTTTTTGAAACCAGTTGCTTGCGCATTTCCCTGACCCGGTAATCATGATTGTAAAGTTGTGCACGGAAAACCGTGTTGACAACACGTTTTTCTGCGGCTACTTTCGTACCCATGACGAAACTTGCCAAGACAAAAAAGCCAGTCCGTCACGACTGGCACTCCGCCGACATCAAGGCCGAGCTCGAGAAGGCGGGCTGGTCTCTGCGGCGGCTGAGCGTGGCGCGGGGGCTGGCGCCTCAGTCGTTGCAGAAGGCTTTGCACGCCCCGTGGCCGCGTGCCGAGGCTTTGATCGCGGACGCCCTG
This sequence comes from Salinisphaeraceae bacterium, assembly GCA_040222795.1. Taxonomy (GTDB): domain Bacteria; phylum Pseudomonadota; class Gammaproteobacteria; order Nevskiales; family Salinisphaeraceae; genus Spectribacter. The sequence goes on along the minus strand of JAVKCJ010000032.1, from coordinate 200,007 downwards.
GGACTGCGCCCGCGGGACCTGTGGCCCACGCGATACCACGTAGACGGCACACCAAAACGTGGCCGCCCCTCCGAATATACCAAGTCTGCCGCGGATGACGCGGCCAGCGGCACACGATCGAGGTCCGCGGCATGAATTCTTGTACCGGATTGCGTGCATGGCCCAACGGTAGGCGCTGCCCCGCCGGCTGCCTATCCACAGGCGGCGCCGTGATTTTGAAACGGTCATCTGGAGGTGCCTCCAATGGCGCGTAAACGCTGGAAGAAGACCCACCCGCGTGACATGCAGGAGGCGATCCGGCTGTGCCTGGACTACGCCGTGCACCGCCACAACCGCAGCGTGGCCCGCGTGGGCGACCTGGTCGGGGTATCGGAATGGGTGATCTACAAGTGGATGAGCGAGGGCTCGATCCCCAGCCGCCGCATCCGGCCGTTCGAATTCGCCTGCGACGCCACCTACGTCACCGAATACCTGGGCCATAGCGCCCAGAAGCTGATTGTCGACATCCCCAGTGGCGGCGATGTCTCTCAGGACGATCTGCTCAACCTTCAGACGGTCTGCAACCAGGCGGTGAACGAGCTGACCCGCTACTACCGCGGCGAGGCCGACACCCCGGATGTGCTCGAAACCGTCACCCGGGCCATGCGCGAGCTGGCCGGCCACCGCGAGAACGTGATCAAGACCGACGCGCCGGAACTGCCGATGTTCAGCGGGGAGGACACATGATGCCCGTCGAAGTGCGACAAATGCTGGCTCGCCCGATACCGGGTTACGAGCCGATCAACGAAACCCGGTTCCAGGCCTGCGAAGACGGCTGGACGGCCTACCGGAACGGCCAGCCTCTGACCGCTTGCCCCTACGGCACGGTGCGCACGCTGGACATACACGCCGAGCCCGATGACCAGATCGCCCTCTGGTGCCAGGGATGGCTGGATGCCCGGGACAGTGCCGAAGCCGATGCCGCCTACGAAGACGGCGTACGGCTGGCCGCGGCGGACATGGTCTGCCGGGTGGAGCGCTATGAATCGCTGCGGCTGCAATACGAACATCTGTCCGGCTGGACCGATGGCCTGCTGACCGTCGCCCTGGGCTGCGATCGCTACGGCGAACTGCGGTGGGGAGGCAGCCTGTGACGGATCAGAGGTTCACGATCCAGGAGATCGCCGAGGCGATTAGTCGTGAGCGGTCGACAACACTGCGGCGGGCGGCCCGCGAGTGCTGGCCCTATACCGAAAAGTCTGGCCGCGGCGGCCGGCGCCGGCTGTACGCCCTGACGGATCTGCCCACCGACGTCCAAACCGCGCTGGTGACCGCGCATGGCAGCCATGAGGCGGTAGCCGATGACGGCGATACCGACCCGTTACAGGACAGCGCCGCCCTGTGGGCCTGGTATGAGCGCCAGCCCGACAGCCAGAAGCAGCGCGCCCAGGCGGCCCACGAAGCCTGCGTGGCCATCCGCCAGTTGCTGGCACTCGGGCAGACGGTCAAGCAGGCGATTCGCGAAGTGGGATCGGCGCGCGATATCCCGCCGGCGACCGCGCGGCGTTGGTGGTATTCGGTCAAGGACCAGCCCGCCGGCGACTGGCTGCCGCATCTGTGCCCGCGGTACGTGGGCCGCACGGCCACCGCCGAGATCTCCACCGAGGCCTGGGAGATGTTCAAGGCGGACTATCTGCGGCGCGAGCGGCCGGCCCTGGCCAAGTGCTACCAGCGCACCGCCCGCGCGGCCCAGGCCAACGGCTGGGCATGGCCGCATGTGCGCACGATCGAGCGCAAGTGCGAGCGCGACATCGCCCGCGCCACGCTCGTTCTTGAGCGCGAGGGGCCCGAAGCGCTCGACCGCCTGATGCCCGCCATGCAGCGCGACAAGCGCGTGTTTCACGCGATGGAAGCGGTCAACGGCGACGGCAAGAGGTTCAAGCGGGTGTGCATCTGGCCGGACGGCACCAAGGGTAAGCCGGCGGTGTGGCTGTGGCAGGACCTGCGCTCCGGCCTGCTGCTGGCCTGGCGTGACGACACCACCGAGAACGCCGACGTGCTGCGCCTGGCCTACGGCGAGATGGTGGAGCGCTACGGCATCCCGACCTACGCCTATATCGACAACACCCGGGCCGCCGCCAACAAATGGCTGACTGGGCGCACCGAGCTGCGCTTCCGCTGGAAGCTGCGTGAGGAGGACCCGCTGGGGATCATGCCTCAGGTGGGCACCACGCCGCGTTTTGTGCAGCCGTACCACGGCCAGAGCAAGCCCATCGAGCGCGCCAACCGCGAGCTCAAGGAGATCATTGACCGGCATCCGCAGTTCGCCAGCCGGGGCACGCAGGACAACCCGATCCCGATCGAGGAATTCCGCGAGGTGCTGGCGGCCGAGATCGCCGCCTACAACGCCCGCGCCGGCCGCCGCAGCCCCATCTGCCAGGGGCGGTCATTCCAGGAGGTGTTCGACGAATCCTACGGCAGCGCCGCGATACGCAAGGCGACCGCCGAGCAGCGCCGGCTGTGGCTGCTGGCCGCGGAAAAAATCCGCTGCAACGGTGAGAACGGGTCGGTGGTACTCGGCCGAGGCCCACAGGGCGAAAACCGCTACTGGCATGAGCGTCTGGCCGAGCACGCCGGGCGCACGGTGGTGGTCCGGTTCGATCCGCAGCAGCTACACCAGTCGGTGCACATCTACACCCTCGATGGCCGCTACCTCTGCGAGGCGCCCTGCACCTGGCGAGCTGGATTCGCCGACACCCAGGCCGCCCGCGAATACCACCGGGCCCGCCAGCAGTGGAAGCGCCACACCAAGCGCGCGGCCGACGCCGAAACCCGCATGAGTGCGCACGCGGCGGCGCAGCAGCTACCCGAGATCGAACAACCCGAGCCGCCGGCGCCGCGGGTGGTGTCGGGACGGTTCAGCTCTGCCGCTCGAGTCGAGGCCGACGGGGCGGTGGTGGACACCGATACCGGGGAAATTCTGGACGACGACCGGGAACAGCAATTCGCTAATGCCGTGGCCGTCGCTCACCAGCGATGGAAAAAGGACCGCGTGTAACCAGCAACCAAAAACGCCCCGATCAGATGCCACTGACCGAGGCGTAAATCGCCCTTAAACGGGCCTGACAACCAGAGGAAGCGTAAACCATGAGCCAAACGCATGTCACACATCTGCACCCTGCCGACGACGAGCCCCGCGATCTGATCGCGGAGGTGGTCGCTTTGCAGGCGCGCGACAGCAACCTCACGCAGGCCGAGATCGCCCGCCAGTCCGGCGTGGGCGCCAGTCGGTTGAATCAGTGGCTGCGCGGTGCGTATGCCGGTGATCGCGGGAAGCTCGAGACGGAGATTATCCGGTGGATCGACTCCTACCAGCAGCGCCAGCTCGAGTCCAAGGCCCTGCCGGCCGCCCCCAGTTGGATCACCACACCCAGTTCGGAGCGAGTGCTGGCGGCCCTGTCCTATGCCCAGGTGGCGGCTGACATCGTGTTGATCTACGGCGGCGCCGGGCTCGGGAAAACCTCTGCCACCCGGGAATACGCCCGCATCAATCCCCAGGTGCACGTGGCCACCATGAGCCCGGCGGCCGCCGGCGTGGTGCCCGCGCTCGAGGAGGTGGCCGAATCCCTCGGCATCAAGGCGAGCGGCGGCGCCGCTCGCATCCATCGGGCGGTCATCCGGGCGCTGTCCGGCAGCTACGGGCTGTTGATCGTGGACGAGGCGCAGCACCTGAACACGCAGGCACTGGATCAGATGCGCTCGATTCACGATACCGCCGGCGTCGGCGTGGCCCTGGTCGGCAACGAGCAGGTGTACACCGCCATGACCGGCGGCACCCGCGCGGCCTACCTGGACCGCCTTTATAGCCGGGTGGGCAAGCGCGTGCACCTGGCCCATGCCACGAAGGGCGATGTGGATGCGCTGATCGCGGCCTGGGAATTCCGGGGTAGCGGATGCCGGCAGCTTCTGCATGACATCGCCGCCAAGTTCGGCGGCCTGCGCGGGCTCACCAAGTGTTTGCGCCTCGCCAGCATGTTTGCCGCCGGCCGCGACGAGGCGCCGAACTGCGACGACATCAAGGCCGCCTGGCGCGACCTGGGGGGTGCGTAATGGCGGCAGTCATCGACACATCCTGCCTGCTCATCGAGCGCCCGGCCGAAAGGCAAAAGCCGGCCGCGAGCCTGACTCACAACGAGCGCCTGTACGAGGGCCTGCGCTTGGCCCGACACTTCAACCTCTGGCTGATCTCTCACGGCTGCCAGGTGCGCAGCGTGACGGTCGACGGCCAGGGCGTGCGTGTCCACCTCTACCGTGCCCCGGCCGACCCGACCCTGCTCGGCGACGGCGTCGAGGTGCGGCGGCGGGAGCTCGGCCAGTGGCGGACCTACCGCCGCGTGACCACCCCCGGCGCCCGCATCGAGTGGCCGGCATGAGCGTCCAGGCGGAAAGCCTCCGGGACCAGCTCCAGCGCGTGCTCCGCCGCGAGGTAATCGCCGTGCTGGAGGCAGCCGAGGCGCCGGTCCGGCGGGTCGAAATTCACCGGCAGTGCGGCACGGCAGCGGACATCGAGGACACGCACAAGGCGCTGACGTCGCTGGCCCGCGACAAGCAGGTCGAGGAAGTCCGCGACGACAGCGGTGTCCGCGCCTGGCGCCTGGTCGGTGACCAGCGACCGGCGGTAGCAGTGGCGCCGAAGCGCCGGGCGACCGCCGCAAAGGTACCGGTCCTGAATCTGGTGATCAACGCGCTGGAAGAAGCAGGCGAGTGGCTGACCGTCGAGCAGCTCGAGTATCGCTGCCACGAGCTCAGTGCGGAGCAGATCCGGCGCGCCCTGTATTCAGCAGCCATGCCCGGCAAACGGGTCATCGGTCGCCCGCGCCCGGGTGCCAGCAATAGAGCCCATGAATACGGTCTGCCCGGGTGGGCCGATCCGACCACCGAAACGGGCGCCGCGGCGGCGCCGGAGGATTCCGACGTGAGCAAGACCCAGCAGCTCATCGACCACATCCATCGCAACCCTGGCGTGTCGGCCGAGGGCCTGAAAGCCGCGACCGGCATCACCGCGAGCCATTATCTTTGCGCGGCGGTGCAGGCGAAGGCCCCCAAGATAGGGCGCATCAAGCATAAGGACGGCGGTTCCTGGCACTACTACCCGATCGGCCACGAGGCGCTGGACGCGGCCGCTTCGCCGCCACCCGACTCGACGCCATCAGCGGTCGAGCCCAAGCCTGATACCAGCACGAAAGACGGTCCGGCCGGCTTCCGCGCGGCCATCTGGTCCACCGGCGACCTGTCGGTGAAGACCGTCCGCGGTGAGCTGGATCTGGAGCCCGACGAGGTCGAGGCCCTGCTGGCCTACCTCATCCAGACCAGGGGCGCGGTCAAGGCCCACTTCGGCGGGACGGGAGTGCGCCATGACTGAACACCTCATCACCCGCGACAGCGCCCTGCTGGCGCTGGCCTGCCACAACGGCCGCGAGAACGCGATCCACGCCTCGGACCTGGTGATCGAGATCACCGGCAGCCGCGACAACGTCGAGGCCGGCAAGCGCCGTCTTCGCCATGTCATCGAGGATCTTCGCCGCGATGGCCACCACGTCTGCGGCCTGCCCAGCTTCGGCTACTACATGGCCATGTCCGACGCCGAGCTCAATGCCACCTGCGCCTACCTGTACTCGCGATCGATGACGACGCTGCAACAGGTCGCCGCCATGAAGCGCGTCAGCCTGCCCGACCTGCGCGGACAGCTGCGCATCGACACCCACGTCTGAATCCAGGAGCAAACGATATGCCCGACCCAAGTCACATCGGCCAGGTGCCCGCCGAAGCGGCGAACCAGGCGATTCGCAGCCTGCTCGTGCAGGCCAACGAGGCCGAAAACCCCGGCCAGTTTTATGCGGATGTCCTGTCGCTGGTCGCCAGCACGATGGCCGCGCAAATGTCGCACGAAGCGGCTGACACAGCCCTTCGGGGCGTCTTGTGTGCAAACCGCGCGCACCTTGAAGCGATGCGCGTCGAGATAACCACGCACCAGTAGGAGCCAACCATGAGCCTGCAAGACATCGAGAAACGTGCCCGCGACTACGCCGACCGGCGGGCCGTGCTGACCGAGCGGGTCGGCGAACTGCAATCCGAGATCGAGGCCGCCCGGCGCCGGCATCTGCCCGGCATCAAGCGGGCAGTCAATGGCGCCACTGAGGCCCACGACCGCCTGGCCAGCGCCATCCAGGCCGCGCCCGAGGCGTTCGAGAAGCGGCGCACCCTGGTGATCGCCGGCGTGCGCGTCGGCTACCAGAAGGGCAAGGGCAAGATCGCCTGGGATGACGAGCAGCTGGTCATCGACCGCATCCACCGGCACTTCCCGGACCGCGTCGAGGACCTGGTCAAGGTCACCGAGAAGCCAGTCCGCACCGCCCTCGGTCAGCTGTCAGTGGCCGAGCTGCGCAAGCTCGGCTGCGAGGTCACCGAGACCGACGACTACGTGCTCATCAAGCCCACCGACGGCGAGGTCGACAAGCTGGTCGACGCGCTGCTCAAGGAAGCCCAGGACGATGAGCAGGTGGCGGCATGATTGGGGCGAACGAAGAAATCGAGATCGGTGGGATCACGTTCGCCAAGCTGGACGAGCCTGATTTCGTGGCGTGTCTGCAGATCGTCGGCCGGGCGAAGTCGATGGGACTGCTGGTCGATGACGTCTGCGCGCTCCACATGGACCTGACCGCGCTGCACCATCACACGCCGCTGGATTTCCAGAAGCTCGCGAATGCGTCGGATTTCTGCTTTGTCCACGACATCGGCGGGATTCAGGCACACATGGACCGGGAAACCGGCCAGCTGCTGAATCACTTCCTGCCGCGCTGCATGCGAGTGGCGAGCTGAGTCATGGCCGATCCCGTTCTCCGCAGCCGTTACTGGGTCTTCGACGACGTCGAGCTGACCGAGGCCCTGGACGAGTACGTCGATCGCCAGTGCCGCGAAAAGCGCGTGTCCGCCGATTACGCCCCGGTCCTGCGTGATGCGGTGCGCGACTTCCTGGCCAGCGCCGAGGTGCGCGATCGCGGCATGAGCCGGGGAGGCCACGAGTCATGAGCTTCCGAAAGGCGCTGATCCTCACGGCCGCCCTGAACATGCCCGCCGCCGCGGCGCTGGAGGATGGGGTGCAGACCCTGCCCGTCACCTGCCTGGCTTACGACGATCTCCGCGACATGGTCCAGGGCGATCACGCCCAGGCGCTCGCCCTTTCGGGCAGTGGCAGCGCCGGCAGCCGTACCGGCGCCGATCTTCGTTTCGTCGTGACCTACAGCCCCGGCCACCGGGACTACACCGTCTACGTCATCGACCCGCGTACCGGCGTGGCCTGCGTGCTGTCCGCCGGGAAGCTGGACCACCAGGGCTCGTGATGACCCCGAGTCCACAGACAACCGATCTCATCGGGCTGCCCCTCAGCCCCGCACCAGCCGGCGGTGTGCGTAACAACACCGGCAGTCGGAGCGCGTGTCCCTCTCTTTCCGCACGCGTGATCCGGCGGGATAGCCACCAGACGGCGAATCGGACGGCGTCAGCCCATTGTTGCCTTCGGGCTGGCGCCGGCCGTTCTACAACGAATGGTGTTCATCCGAACGTGATAACCAGCGTCGAAAAACCAACGACGACGGTCGCAATAGTCCCGATGATCGAGAGCCTTGTCTCGGACCTCACCTGGTCGCGTACTAGCTCAATCTGCAGGGACTCCTCCAGGAAAGCACGATGGCGATCTGACTTCGCCCATCCAGCGCTTTGCCGCAGCACGAACAAGATATCGCGTATCTGCTCGGCGCTTGGCTTTTGTTCCTCAACGAACTCCTCGGCTTCCATTTTGTTTTGGGCAATCAGCTTGCCAGTGGTTATGGGGTCCCATTTTTTTGCCACGGTTTTCCCTCGGCTGTTGCTTCGATGGTTGCAGAGGCAGCGTATTGCATGAGCGACCGTAACGCCCAACTCGCCAAGATCCACATCGCCGTGAAGGATCTCGGCCTGGACGATGCCGCCTACCGCGAAATGCTGTGGACGGTGGCCCGGGTCCGGTCGGCGAAGGATCTCGATCCCCACGGCCGGCAGCAGGTACTCGAACACCTGAAGGCCCGCGGCTGGCATCCCCTCACCCGCGGGCGGGGCGGTCATGCCCGGCTGCCCGAGGATCGCCAGGCCCTGCGCCGGAAGATCGACGCAATGCTGGCTGGTGCCGATCGGCCCGCCGCCTATGGCGATGCGATGGCCAGGCGCATCTGCAAGGTCGAGAGGCTCGACTGGTGCACGCCGGACCAACTGCGCAAGGTGGTGGCCGCACTCAGCTACGACCAGAAGCGGAGGCAAGCTCATGCGTGATCGCCTGATCGAGATCTTCATCTGCCGTGTGATGCAGCACCAGCACCGGTTCGTCCGCCGCAACCTCGAGGACGACCTGATCACCGAGTGCCGGCGCTGCCGCCGGCGGTTCCTCAACGGCATGCCGATGGAACGCGCCTGATGCAGATCACCTGCCCCTGTTGCCATGCCAAGTACGCCCTCGAGGCGGCGCTGTCTGACGCCGATGCGCGCCGGGCAGTGATCATGGCCGGGCGGCTGCCCGGGTCGGTGGGCGAGCTGGTGCTGCAGTACGTGGGCCTGTTCCGGCCGGCGCAGTCCGCGCTTTCCTGGCGGCGGGTGGCCCGGCTGACGGGCGAGGTGCTGGAGCTGATCGAGGCCGGGGCCGTGCGCCGCAAGGGACGCGACTGGCCGGCCGGTATCAGCGACTTCCGAATGGCCCTTGAAACGGTTTTGAGCCAGCGTCAAAGCCTGACCCTGCCGCTCAAGAGTCACGGGTATCTGGAGGAAGTTCTGGTCGGCGTGGTGAACAAGCGCGAAGGCCAGGCCGAGCAGGCCGCCGAGGTCCGCCGCCAGCGTGGTGATCACCGACGGGCGGATAGGGATGGCGAGGAACGGGCGCCCCGGCCGGTGCGAGATGTAGCGAAGGAAATTGAGGCCCGCCGCCGCGATGAATGGGACCGCGAGCTGGGTATCGTGCCCGGGGAGGCCACCGATGGTGGCGGATGATCTGGATACCGACCTGCTGCCGGAGATGGCCCGCGAACTGGTCGAGGTGATCGGCCTGGCCGGCACCCTTATGCTGATCGAGCATTTTGGCGGCACCCGGCTGTACGTACCCCAGTCGCTGCCGGATGATCACCAGCTGGTGGCGTTGCTGGGGCGCGAGAAGGCCGAGGCGCTGTGCGATCGTTTCGGCGGCGACAACCCGGACATCCCCCGCGCCTACCGGGCCGTGCAGGCGGCGCTTTACACCAACATTGCACGCGCCTACGCTAACGGCGCCAGCGCACGCGATCTCGCTCGCCGCCACCACTGCACCGAGCGCTGGATCTACTACGTGGTGGCCCGTCACCGGGACGAGCAGAACACCGCGCAAACCCGCCTGTTCGGCTGAACCCCTTCAGCGTTATCGCTGCCCCGGCCCGTCGCCAGACTGGCCGGTATGGATTACACCACCGAAATCGACGAGAACGCGGCGCGCTTCGGCATCCCGCCGGCGCTGATCCGCGCGGTCATCCAGGTGGAGTCCGCCGGCGATACCTGGGCCACCCGGTTCGAGCCGCATTACCGCTGGCTGTGGGACCCGTTCAAGCACCAGCCCTTCCGCGTCAACGCCATCAAGGCCCGCCTGGCGCACCCGCCCAAGGGCATGCCCAGCTACAGCTACAGCTCGGCCGCCACCGAGTGGGCGCACCAGAAGACCAGCTGGGGCCTGATGCAGGTGATGGGCGCGGTCGCCCGTGAGTACGGATTCAGCCAGCAGCTGACCACCCTGTGCCGCCCGGGCCGGGGTATCGAATACGGCTGCCGCCACCTGGCCCGCCTGCGCGATCGATGGCTAGACGACCACGGCTGGGCCGGCGTGCTGGACGGCTACAACGACGGCAACCCCGACATCGAGCGCAAGTACGACTACCCGCACAAGGTGGCCGCCGTCAGCGGTGAGGCCGCGCGGCTGGTCTGGGGGCGTGGCTAATGTTCACGTCGAGCCTCAAAGCGGAATCGATCCCCGATGGACGCTGGGCGCTGACGCATCCGCTCACCTGGGATGGGCCGGGCGGCATGGTCATTACGGTGCCCAGGGGATTCCCCACCGATCTGTTTTCGATCCCGCGGCCGTTCTGGTGGCTTTTCAAGCCGGATCATCCCGGTCGCCGGGCCGCGGTGGTCCATGACTACATCTACCGCCACCAGACGCACCGCTATACCCGGGCAACGGCCGACCGGATATTCCGCCAGGCACTGGCCTGGTGCGGCGTGAGCTGGCTGACCCGCTGGACGATGTGGGCCGGCGTGCGCATCGGCGGCCGCGGCAACTGGTAACCCCTGGAGATGCATCTCATGCGACTACCCATCCTGATGACCCTGGCGATTGGCCTGATCGTGGGCTGCGCCAGTCTGACCTCGCCCGATTCGCCGGCGCAGACGCTGGCCTACGCGGACAGCCAGTTTTCGGCGCTGGTGCACACCGCCGCCGATCTGCGCGAGCAGGGCGCGATCGATGCCGAGTCGGCCGAGGAGATCGACACCCTGATCCAGCGTGGCGATGGCGCGCTGGAATCAGCCTGGCGCGCGCTCGGCGATGACAAGCCCGACACCGCAATGGATTACGTCCGCGTGGTCCACCACCTGGTGGTCGACCTCGCCCGGCACTTGCAGGAGGCCCGCAATGGGAGCCGCTGAAGCGATTACCACCCTGACCGCCCTGACGACGCTGGCCCTGCGCTCGGCCGAGGCAGCCCAGCGGGTATCGACGATCATCCAGCAAGCGCAGATGGAGGATCGCGACCTGACCGCCGACGAGGCCCGGGAGATCCAGGGCATGCGCGAGGCGGCCATGCAGCGCTGGAACGATGCCAAGGAATGAGCTGGGACCAGGAGACCGTGCGCACCGCAATCGCCTTCGCGTCGATGATCGGCGCGCTCGCGGCCGCGGTCTATTCGTGGTGGGCGGCACGTAACAAGTCCACGCGCGCGGCCATTGATCAGGTGCGTGAACGCGTCGAGGAAACCGAGACTCGCCTGCAATCGGTCGAGACGGATCTGCGCCACATGCCCACGCAGAGCGACATCAAGGATCTGGCCAGCCAGATCGCCGGCGTGCGGGCGGACATGAAAGAGATCAGCGGCACCCTCCAGGGCGTGGGCCGTGCCGTCGACCTGATGAATCAGTACCTGCTGGATGCGGGCCGGAGCCGGGAATGAGTTATAGCCAGTTCATCACCGAGGATCGCCGCCTGGCCACGTTGCGCCTGCTGGCGGAAGCCGACGGCTATGCACTGAATACAAGCATCCTGCGGGATCTGCTGGAATCCGCCTGCGGTTACCGGGTCAGCCGGGACCGGGTGGACAGCGATGCAGACTGGCTTGCCGAGCAGTCGCTGGTGACTGCGGAGACCATCGGCCCGGTGCGGGTGGTTACGATCACCGCCCGAGGCGAGGATGTTGCCCGCGGCCGCGTCACCGTGAGTGGCGTCAAGCGGCCCGGCCCGGGTCGCTGACATGGGCCGCCGCAGCTCGATCAAGGGCCTGCCGCCGGCGGTCAAGACCGCCATCGATCAGTCGATCAGCCAGGACCGGCTGTCGCTGGACCAGATCATCGATCGTATCCGGGACGAGTACGGCGACGAACATGCGCCGTCGCGCTCGGCATTGCACCGCTACCGCCAGAACGTCGAGCAGCAGATGCAGGCCATCCGCGAGGGCCGCGAAATCGCCGACGTGTGGGCGCAGCGCCTGGGCGATGCACCGGAGTCGGATATCGGCAAGGTGGTGCTCGAGATTCTGCGGACGCTGGCCTACAAGTCCGGGGCGGATCTGCTCGATGACGAGGGCAATGTCGCGCCGAAGGACCTGAGCCATCTGGCCCGTGCCATGCGCTACATCGAGGACGCCGGGCGCTTGTCGCTACAGCGGGAGAAGGAAGTCCGCCAGGCCGCGCTGGCCGAGGCCGCCGAGAGCGCGGAAACCGTGGCGCGAAGCGCGGGCATGAGCAGCAGCTCCGCGGCCGAGCTCCGGCGCAAGATACTGATGGGTGAATCGGCATGACCCAGGCGGCGCCGATCGCCAGCAAGCCCGGCCTGCCGCCCGAGGACACACCGGCCGTGCTGCTGCCATACCAGCAGGCCTGGGTAGCGGACGACAGCCAGGTGAAGGTAGCGGAAAAGAGCCGGCGCATCGGCCTCACCTGGGCCGAGGCCGGCGACGATGTGCTGATCGCCGCCGAGGCCAAGGGCTCGAACGTCTATTACATCGGCCCGACCAAGGACATGGCCTACGAGTTCATCGAGGCCTGCGCCTGGTGGTGCCGGTCGCTCAACGAGCCGGCCGGGCAGATCCAGGAAGGCGTGATGCCGGACGAGGATCGCGACATCCTCACCTACACGATCCACTTCCCCAGCGGCCGGCGCATCCAGGCGCTGTCGTCGCGGCCGCGCAACCTGCGCGGCAAGCAGGGCATCATCGTCATCGACGAGGCGGCATTCCACGAGAAATTGGCCGAGCTGCTGAAAGCCGCGCTGGCCATGCTGATCTGGGGCGGCAAGGTCCGCATCATCAGCACGCACGACGGCGTGGTGAATCCGTTCAACGAGCTGATCAACGAGATCCGGGCGGGCAAGAAGCCCTACGCCCTGCATCGCACCACCTTCGACGAGGCGATCGCGGCGGGTTTGTACCGGCGCATCTGTCTAATCACGGGGCAGACGTGGACACCCGAAGGCGAAGGCGAGTGGGCGGCTCAGATCCGCGAGCACTACGCGCCGAACGACGCCGAGGAACTGGACTGCATCCCGAACGAGTCCAGCGGCCGCTACCTGTCGATGGCGTTGGTCGAGGCGCGCGCCGAGCAGGGCATCCCGGTGGTGCGACTGGCCAGGCAGGCGTCATTCTCGTTGCAGCCGCTGGCCCATCGTCAGGCGGAGATCGCCCGCTGGCTGGCGGACGAGGTGCAGCCACTACTCAATGCGCTGGATCCGAACGACCAGCATGTGCTGGGCGAGGACTTCGCCCGCAGCGGCGATCGCACCGAGATCGCGCCGCTGGCCATCGGCCGCAACCTGGTGCGGCGCACGCCCTTCGTGATCGAGCTCCACAACATTCCCTTCGACCAGCAGCAGCAGATCATCCATTACGTGATGGCCGGCCTGCCGCGTTTGGTCGGGGCGGCGTTCGATGCCCGCGGCAACGGCGCGCAGATCGCCGAGGCGATGGCGGACGCCTTCGGCCATGACCTGGTGGAACAGGTGATGGCCACGCCCAACTGGTACCTGGAGAACATGCCGCCGCTCAAGGCCGCGTTCGAGGACGCGACCATTGTGGTCCCGGCCGATCGGGACCTGCGCGATGACCTGATGCAGATCCGCGTCATTCGCGGCGTGCCCAAGGTGCCCGACGACACCGGCCAGAAGAGCCGACACGGTGACTTCGCCATTGCCCTGTGCCTGGCCTACCGCGCGTCCAAGCGGGATCCGGAGATCTTCGCCTATGAGCCGGTGGATATCGCCGCCTCGCGTGAGCGCGCCGACCGATTGCGCACCGTGCGCATCACCGGTGGATTCAATACCCGCAAAGGGGTGTGGTGATGGCTGACAGTCAGATCGTCGACCGGCACGGCCAGCCCATCAAGCGGGCCGACCTGACCCGCGAGATTGCCGCGCCCAGCCTGACCGGTGTGCGCAGCGTCTGGACGCAATCGATTGCCGGCGGTCTCACACCCTCGCGGCTGGCGTCGCTGCTGCAGGCGGCCGCCGACGGCCAGGCCCACGACTACCTGACCCTGGCCGAGGAAATGGAGGAGCGGGACCCGCACTACAGCGCCACGCTCGGCGTGCGCAAGCGGGCCGTGTCCGGGCTGGATGCCGTGGTCGAGTCGGCCAGTGAGGAAAGCCGGGACGAGGAGCTGGCCGAGGCCGTGCGCGCTCTGGTGCGCCGGCCGGCCTTCGGCTACCTGGTGGATGACAGCCTGGACGCGCTGGGCAAGGGCTACAGCGTGTGCGAGATCATGTGGGACCGCTCGGGCCCGAAGTGGTGGCCGGCCGAGTTCAAGCACCGCGACCCGCGCTGGTTCGAGTACGACGAGACGCTCGAGCATCTGGGCCTGCTCGACGATGACCATCCCGGCCGGGCCCAGCCGTTGGCACCCTACAAGTTCGTGGTGCATGCGCCGCGCCTGAAGTCCGGCGTGGCGCTGCGCGGCGGACTGGCCCGCCTGGTGGCTTTCTCGTGGATCTGCAAGGCCTATACCCTCAAGGACTGGGTGGCGTTCGCCGAGGTGTTCGGCATGCCGCTGCGGCTGGGCCGCTACGGGCCCGGCGCCACCGAGGATGATGTGGCCATCCTGCGCAACGCGGTGGCCAACATCGGCTCCGATGCCGCCGCGGTACTGCCCGAGTCGATGCGCATCGAGTTCGAGCAGGTGGCCAGCGCTACCGGCGGCCACGAGTTGTTCCAGCGCCTGGCGGAATGGCTGGACGGCCAGATCAGCAAGGCGGTGCTGGGCCAGACCATGACCACCGATGCCCAGTCATCGGGGCTGGGCAGCAACCAGGCCAGCGTCCACAATGAGGTCCGCGGCGATATCCTCGCCTCGGATGCCCGCCAGCTTTCCGACACCCTCAACCGCGACCTGGTGCGGCCGTTCATCGATCTGAACTGGGGCACGCAGGAGAACTACCCGCGCCTCGAGCTCCAGGTGCTGGAGCCCGAGGATCTGTCCAGCCTGGTCAACGCACTCGACAAGCTGGTGCCGCTGGGTCTGCGCGTCGGGGCATCGACCATCCGGGACAAGTTCGGGTTGCCCGATCCGGCCGATGACGAGGAAGTACTCACCCCGCCGGAAACCGCGCCCGCGCCGCCGGCGTTGAACCGGGCTAGAAGCCATCTACAACGCGCCTTGAATCGCGATTCCGGTCCGGCTGATGACGTGGACCAGCTGACCGACGATCTCGCCGGCGACGATGAATGGGAAGAGCAGCTCGAGCCGCTGATCGACCCCATCGAGCGCCTGGCGGCGGACGCCGCTGACGAGGACGAATTCCGGCGGCGGCTGCCGGAGCTGCTCGAGCAGATGGACGCGACCGCCCTGATCGAGCGCCTGGCCGACGCGACCTTCCGGGCGCGCGGGCTGGGTGACGCCACCGACGACACTGGCGAGTAACGATGGCCGAGCCCCGAAGCCCGGGCCCGGTACCGAAGGACGCGCTCGCCTACTGGCGTGGCAAGGATCTGCGGCCGGGCTTCGACTACCAGGATGTCTGGGGCGACGAGCACGCCCATGCGTACACGGTGGCCAAGATGACGCGCCTGGATCTGCTCGACGATACCCGGGCCAGCCTCGATGCCGCCCTGGCGGAGGGCAAGACGTTCCGCCAGTGGTCGAACGAGATCCGGCCACAGCTCCAGCGCAAGGGCTGGTGGGGCATCAAGGACGAGATCGACCCGGCCACCGGCGAGATCCGCAAGGTCCAGCTCGGCAGCCCGCGGCGCCTCAAGACCATCTATCGCAGCAACATGCGAAGCGCCCGCGCTGCCGGGCAGTGGCAGCGAATCCAGCGCAACAAGGAAACCCAGCCGATGCTGGTCTACCTGCTTGGCCCCAGCGATGAGCACCGGGCCGAGCACGAGACGCTCCAGGGCCTGACGTTGCCGGTTGATGATCCCGCCTGGCAGGAGATCTATCCGCCCAACGGCTACGGCTGCAAATGCCACGTCAGCCAGATCACTCGCGAGCAGGCGCAGGCTTACCAGGATGAGGGCGTACCGGATGTGACGGCCCCGCAGGAAGTGGACCCGGAGACCGGCCAGCCGACCGGTCGGCGAGTCACCCGCCGGGTGCCGGCCAAGACGGAGATGCCGGAGCTGCCCCGCAAGCGTTTCGTGAACAAGCGCACCGGCGAGATCCAGTACTCCAGCGCCGGCATCCATCCGGCCTGGGCCAACAACACCGGCCAGGCACGCGTACGCGTTATTCGCGAGCATCTGGCGCAGCGCGTGGCGACCGCGGATCAGCAGATGGCGAGGGCGGCCGCCGCTGATATCGTCGACAGCCCCGTATTCGAGAACTTCCAGCGCACGGCGGCTGCCCGCCGCGACGCCCTGGCAGCGGGTGATCGATCTGCGATCGACGCGGTTGGTGAGCTGCCGATCGGCGTGGTGCCGGGTGATCTCCAGCGAGCACTGAGCAGTAGCGGCCAGGTGTTACGCATGTCCGCTCAGGACATGGCCAAGCAAATGGCGAAGCGGCCGGAGATGTCCGGTGCGGACTATCGGCGTGTGCAGGAGGTGCTCGACCGCGGTGTGGTGGTGCGGCAGGACAATCGGCTGGTCCTGTTTCAGCCAGACGGTGATCGCTATCGGCAGGTGGTGCTCAAGGCCACCGGCAAGCGCGACAAGCTGTACATGAACAGCTATCACCTGGCCGATGCGAAGGCGTTCCGTCGTGCGATGCGCCGAGCCCGGGAAGACGGGGAGGTTGTGCGGAGTGCTCCGCAGTAGAAGAGCACCTGGAGGGGCCTGCGAGAACCCCTCATCGCGCACGCCAGCGAGGCTGGGGCTACGGCACGCAGAGTTTCACCGTGTCGCAGGTGCTTGGTCCAATGCTAGAGCCGACTCTGTGGAAAAGCAATTATGCTGGGTGGAAACCAATAACAAGCCCGGTTACGCTGCATTCAGGTTCGCGGCTAGTGAGGGGATATTGTGGCGGCTGGCAACATCAAGATTCACGCATTTCAGGTTACGGCGGCTGAGAATAGCCAGCCGATGGAATCTGTTTTGGCGAAGATCCAAGGCGACCCAATCGATAAGCGCCAACGATTGGTGTCGCAGGCCGACATCCGCATGGATGACGTGGTTAGTGAGGATGGCGTCTGGCTGATGGACTTCGTCCTGGAACGCTTTGAGGGTCCGGGACGAGTCACGCCGAGTGCCGTCACCCAGGATTTCAATATGGGCAAGGACGACCGATTCGGTGAAGAAACGGCAGCCCTTTACGATCCGAAATCAGGATACTTTCTTTGCCAGTACAATCATCGGGGCGTGAAGTCCGGTCGAATGTTCGGCTATCTGGCGGAATACGATCGCGGTCACGCGAGTAGTTACGAGGGCAATCTCGTGCTCGACCCAAAGGCGAAAGCCAAGCTCGCGCGAATGACCCTGGCTCGAAGACTTCTGGTTGGCATCGATCCAGGCGCCTTGAGCAAAAAGGACCGACAGGCAAACCTGGCAATGTCGTTTGCCGCGGACGCTGAAAGTAGGTTCGACGCGAACCACATCGAGGTAACGGTGGCGGTACGGGGAGGCCCCTCCGAACGCTTGCAAAGGAATCCGGTTACACAGTTGCTAAGTAGCCTGCGCAAGATTACGGGCAGGTCACCCGACGCGGTTTCCAAGCTCAAGTACTACGGCAAGGAATCCGATGATGGCGGGATTGAGGAGATCGACTTACTGGGACAACGGCTTAAAATGACGGTACCTAACGTTCCGATCGGACAGGGGCGTCGATTGACCCGTGAGGGTCGGTATAAGGCGCTCCGGAGGGTCTGGCAAGAGTGGAAACCTATACTGAACATCTAAGGCCGGCGGACCTCTATCGGTTTATTGCGAGGTCACGGCAGTATGAGCAGTGGGCCCCGTATGGTTGGGGGGCCGCTGCCGCCTGCTTGTCTTACCTGTGCGGCCTGTGCTTTCCAACGGAGCCCGGGCTGCTAGGAGCGTCCATCACGGGTGGGGCGATCATATTCGGCTTCCTTTCCACCGCGATGATCTTGTTGCTCTCTTTGGAAAACCGCCGAATGACCCAGGTACGAGGTTCGGGTTATCTGATCGACCTGGTCAGCTACCTGCGAGAGGCGATCTACGTTGCTCTGTTCTTTGTTGGGCTGAACCTCGCCGGTTATTTCATTGCGCAGCCCGCTGAATGGTTCATGGCCGTCTGGCTCGGATTGCTGGTTGCCGCCTTCCTGGCTTTCCGTCGCACGATGAAGATCGCCCTCATATTGCTGCGGCAACGCTGAAGCCCCCACGGCCGCTCTGTCGGCGGCAATCAACTGCCTGCGGCGTCTGGCCGGCAGAATTCCGTTAAACGATCCTGCGCGAATTTAAACGCCTTTCACGGGCTCTCGGTCCGTAGGCGTGGCGGATGTCTTGCGCGCGGCTCGAAACCCGCCTATCGTCGAAACGGTCCCCCGCCTGCCCCGCCGCTGAACCCCTTCAGCGTTACGCGCCCCTGCCGGGCTATACAGACTGCCCGGCATGGAGTTGATCGCCGCACTGTGTTTCCAGCTCTCGCCGGCCTCGGAGAAGGTCGACGGCTGGTACCGCCTGATTCCCGCGCCCGGCGCCGATGGTCTGGTGCGTGGCAACGATGGCCGCACCTGGCGGATGACGGATCCCCAGGCGGTGGTGGCGGCGTTCAACCGCCCGCTGCCGGTGGATGTGAATCACGCCGAGGAGCTCAAGGCCGCCAGCGGTGAGGCCGTGCCGGCCTATGCCTGGGTGGAGGAAGTCCAGGCGCGTGATGACGGCATCTACGGCCGCATCGCCTTCAACGAGGCCGGCATGGCCGCGGTGCGCAACCGTGAGTACCGATTCCTCTCCCCCGTCTTCAGCTACGAAAAGGCCAGCCGCGAGATCCGCCGGCTGGACAGCGCGTCGCTGGTCAATACCCCGAATTTCGCCCTGGCACTGAATCGCCGCGGGCACGCCAACCCCGACTCACAGGACGATGATATGAGCCTACTGGATCAGCTGCGGCCCAAGCTGGGCCTGGACGAGAACGCCGACGAGGCTGCTGCCGTCAATGCGGTGGACAAGCTCACCAGCGACCTCGAAACCGCCCGCAACCGGCCGAGCGATACGCCAAGCCTGGACAAGTTCGTGCCGCGCGCGGACTACAACCAGGCGGTCGAGACCGCCCGCAATGCCGAGCAGAAGCTTGCCGAACGGGAGGCTGCCGACACCGAGGCCAAGATCGAGACCGCCATCGATGGCGCCCTGCAGGCCGGCAAGATCACCCCGGCCACCGCCGATTACCACCGCGCCCAGTGCCGGGCCGAGGGCGGTCTGGCGCGCTTCGAGAAGTTCGTGGAGTCGGCGCCGGTGATTGGCGACGCCAGCAAGCTCGATACCAAGCCGAAGACGCCGGAGAGTGGCGAGAAGGGACTGGATGACGAGCAGCGCGCCGTCTGCCATGCCCTCGGCATGGACGAGGCGGATTTCGCCAAGAACCTCGCGGCGGACACCGAGGCCCACGGCTAGTCGGGCGCCGCCTGCCTCGC
Organism: Salinisphaeraceae bacterium; assembly: GCA_040222795.1. Taxonomy (GTDB): domain Bacteria; phylum Pseudomonadota; class Gammaproteobacteria; order Nevskiales; family Salinisphaeraceae; genus Spectribacter. The sequence continues at coordinate 180,688 of JAVKCJ010000032.1, read as the reverse complement.
CCTAACCGTATCTACCAAGGGACGACACGATGATCATCACCCCGAATTCCGTCACCGCCCTGTTCCGCAACTTCCGCCAGGAGTTCGATCAGGCGTTCACCATCGCCGAGTCCGCCTGGGACAAGGTCGCCATGCGGGTGCCCAGCTCGACCAAGGGCAACACCTATGGCTGGCTCGGCCAGTTCCCGCAGTTCCGCGAGTGGGTCGGCGACCGCGTGGTCAAGGACATGCAGGCCCACGCCTACACGCTGGACAACAAGACCTGGGAGTCCACGTTCGGCATCAGCCGTGACGACATGGAGGACGACAACCTCGGCATCTACTCGCCGATCGTCCAGGAGATGGGGCGCGCCGGGAAGGTGTTCCCGGACGAAACGCTGGTGTTTCCGCTGTTCGGTCTGGGCGAGAGCGAGGCCTGCTATGACGGCCAGAACTTCTTCGACACCGAGCACCCGGTCTACGCCAACGTCGACGGCACCGGCGCCGAGACCCTCGTATCGAACATGGACGTGCCCGGCGCCGACCCCGGCCCCCGCTGGTACCTGCTGGACACCAGCCGGGCGGTGCGGCCGTTCATCTTCCAGGAGCGCCGCAAGGTGGCCTTCCGGCAGATGACGCGGATGGACGACGAGCAGGTCTTTACCTCCAACCAGTTCCGCTTCGGTGCGGATGCTCGCGGCGCCGGCGGCTTTGGCCTTTGGCAGCTGGCCTACATGAGTCGCCAGCCGCTCAACGCCGACAACTTCCGTGCCGCCTACGACGCCATGCGCGCCTTCAAGGCCGACGGCGGGCGTCCGCTGGGCATCAAGCCCACGCACCTGGTCTGCGACACCAGCCAGGAGCTGGCCGCCGACAAGGTCGTGAACGTCGACCGCCTCGACAACGGCAGCGCCAACCCGAACTTCAAGAAAGTGTCGGTGCTGGCCACGCCCTGGCTCAACTGATCGCCTGCCGCCGCGATCGGGGACGCCGCCGACAATCCAGGCGTGACCACGGGGAGAGTCCCGCCCTGACATCGAGGAGCGATCCATGACCAAGACCGTTGAAGTGCTGAAGATCACCGCCAATCGGCCGCGCTACTACCGCGCCGGCATCCGCCTGGGGCGTGACCCCGTGCTGGTGGAGGTCGGCGAGCTGGATAAGGCCAGGCTGGCGGCGCTGGAGTCCGATCCGGCGCTGGGCATCCAGCGGGTGCAGGTGGATGCCGACGAGATCGCGCCGGCCGGCGGCAAGGCGGTGGCGCCGCCCAAGACCGCCGAGGAGTTGATCGCGATGATCGGCCAGGTCGAGGACGAAGCCAGCCTGGATGCGCTGGCCGAGGGCGAGACCCGCAAGACGGTGAACAAGGCCATCGAGGCCCGCCGCGCCGAACTCAAGGCCGCGTAAACCACCGTGTCCTACGTCACTCAGCAGGAGCTCATCGATCGCATCGGCGAGGACGCGCTCTACGTCCTCACCGACCGCGTGGGCGAAGAGTCGCTGGATGGCGCACGCATCGATGCCGCGGCCGCGGAGGCCAGTTCGGAGATCGATACCTATCTGTCGACCCGCTACGAGCTGCCGCTGTCGAGCACGCCGCCGGTGATCGCCCGGCTGGCACTGGACATCACCATCTACCGCCTGGCCGCCGATGCCGGCAACTACACGGAGGAGCGCCGCAAGCGCTACGAGGACGCCGTGGCGTTGCTCAAGCGCCTGGCCTCGGGCGAGGTGGGCCTGGGCGTGTCCCAGGCGGACGAGGACGCGGCGGACAAGCAGGTGCTGATCGTGGGCGGCGAGATCGCCGTCGAGGACAACCCCGAACGGCTGTTCGGGCGTGGCCGGATGGATGGCCTGTGACCGGCTCAGTGATCGAGATCGACCGCGGGGATTACCTGCGGATCCAGCAGGCGCTGGACCGGCTGATCCAGGCGGACGCCCGGAATCTGCTGACGCAGATGGCCGGGCTGGTGGAAAACCAGACCCGCCGGCGCGTCCAGCAGGACAAGGTCGGGCCGGATGGCCGCCCCTGGGAAGCCTGGTCGACGCGGTATGCCGCGACGCGCGGGCCAGGCAAGAGCCTGCTTCAGGGCGAGGGTGACCTGATGGATTCGCTCGACAGCCAGGTGGATGACGAGGCGGCCGAGGTCGGGACCAACCTGGTCTATGGCGCCACCCACCAGTTTGGTGACGAGGACCGGAACATCCCGGCGCGGCCGTATCTGGGCCTGTCGCGCGATGACCTGAACGAGCTGGAACGTCTGACCGTGAACTACGGCGAAAGGCTGCTGGCGGCATGAGTACGCTCCAGGCACTGCGAAACGGCGTTGTTGCTGGTCTGACTGCGGCCCTGCCGGGTGACGTGGCGGTGGAGACGCACCCTGGCCGCTTCGACCTGCGTGAGCTCGAGCGTGTGGCGTCGGGTGTGCCGGCCGTGCGGGTGGCGATCCTGAATGCCGTGGCCGAACACGTTGGCGGTGGCTACGGGGTGCAATGCGCCGCCGAGATGGCGGCCTACATCGTGGCCCGCAGCGACCGCCACGCCTATGCCGACGAGCGGACCCTGATGCTGGCCAGCCTGATACTGCCAGCCGTGAACATGAACCGGTGGGGCATAGACTGTCATCCGCCGACGCAGCTCCGGGCGGCCAATCTATTCAGCTCGGAGATGGCAAACAAGTGGAACGCCCATCTGGCGGCGGTGACCTGGTCGCAGGACATCCTGCTGGGCGAGGTCGCCGAGGACCCCGGCGAGCTGACGCGTGAGGTCTGGCTGGGCTACGAGCCCGAGGTGTTCCCGGCCGACTACGACAAGATCATCGACGAGGCCGACGATGGCGATGCTTGATGATCTTGTCGCACGCATCGACGACCTGGAGCGCCGCCTGGCGCGCACGCTGCAGGTAGGCGTGATCGACCAGGCGGACTACGACGCCGCCCGGGTGCGCGTGCGCATCGGCGAGCGGCTGTCGCCCTGGCTGCCCTGGGCCACGCGCCGGGCCGGCGGCGACGTCGACTGGTGGGCGCCGGAGGTCGGCGAACAGGTGGAGATCCATGCGCCCAACGGCGAGATGCCCGCGGCTCGTGTCTGGCCTGCCTGGTACAGCGACCAGGTGCCCGCGCCCTCGAACACGCCGGATATCCGCCTGATCCGCTTCGGCAATGGAACAGAAATCTCGCACGACCGGGCAAGCAACCTGCTGAAGCTGACCACGCCCGACGACATCCAGGTGCACGCCGAGGGCAACGCCGACATCACCATCGACGGCAACGTGACCGAGCAGGTGGGCGGCAACGTCTCCACCACGGTTGGTGGCGACATGACGGCCAATGTCACCGGCGCGCTGAGCGCCACCGCGGCGACCGCCGAGATCACCAGCGGCGGCAACACCATCAATGGCCCGTTGGCCATCAACGGCCAGATTACCGCCAGTCAGGGCATGACGGCCGTCGGCGACGTGATCGCCGGCGGCAAGTCCCTGATGACCCACACCCACCCGGGCGATTCCGGGGGCATGACAGGACCACCGAACTGATGAGCAAAACCAAGAGCTACAAGACGCTGCGACCGTTTCCGCATCGCGGGCAGGTTGTGCCGGCCGGCGGGAAAGTGGAGCTCCACCCCCGTCAGGCCCGCTACCTGCTGGGTACGCACCTCGAGGATCCTGATCGGCCAAAGCGCAAGGCTGCTGCATCCAAGCAGTCGCCGGCGCCGGCCAAGCTGGATTACAAGTCCACCACCACCAAGGGTGAATCCTGATGATTGACGGCTTCTATCATGGCGTCGAGATCGTCACGCTCGACAATGGCATTCGCACGATCCAGACCGCCGCGGCGTCGATCATCGGCGTGATCGGTACGGCCCCGGACGCGGATGAGACCGCATGGCCGCTCAACACACCAGTGCGTGTGCTGGGTGAATCCGACCGCGCCAAGATCGCGGCGCTTGCCGCCAATACCGCCGAGGGTGAAGCACCGGCCGGGACGCTCTCGGACGCCCTTGGCGATGTGCTGAGTGTAACCAGCGCGACCATCGTCGGCATCCGCGTCGAGGAGGGCGCAGACGATGCGGGAACGATGGCGAACCTGGTGGGAGGCACCGACGCCGACACCGGCAAGCGTCAGGGTGTAGAAGCGTTCCTGGCGGCCGAGTCGACGGTCGGGGTCAAGCCGCGGTTGCTCTGCGCGCCCGGGTTTTCGCATCAACGGCCGGAGGATGATGCGAGCCCCGGCACCTATCTGGCAAACCCCGTTGCGGCGGCACTGGTCAGCGTGGCCGAGCGCTTGCGCGGCGTGGTCATTGTCGATGGCCCCAATACCAATGACGACGATGCGGTGACGGCCGTCGAGGATTTCGGCAGCAAGCGGGTTTTCTTCCACGACCCCTGGTACACGCTGTTTGACGCTGATTCGGCGGCATTCGTGGACCGGCCCGGCTCTGCGCGTATCTGCGCGCTGATTGCGCTCAACGATCAGCGCCGCGGGTGGCATACCTCGCCGTCGAATCAGCTGGTGCCGGGCATCAGCGGGATCACCCGGGAGATCGACTACGTCCAGGGCGACGGCTCGAGCCGCGCGAACTTCCTGAACGAGAGCAACATCGCGACCACCATCCGTGATGACGGATTCCGGCTGTGGGGCAATCGCACCACCAGCTCGGATCAGCGCTGGGCCTTCCTGGCGCATGTGCGCATCGCGGACATCCTCAACGACAGCTTGGCTGCGGCCCACCGCTGGGCGGTGGACCGGAATATCACCAAGACCTATGTCGAGGATGTCACCGGCGGGGTCAACGCGTTCATCAACCGGCTGGTGGCTGAGGGTCGCATCGCCGGCGGCCGGTGCTTCGCGCCGCCGGAGCTCAATACCCCGGCTGACCAGCTGGCCGGTCGTGCGGTGTTCGACTTCGAGTTCACGCCTTACGGCATCGCCGAGCGTGTGGTGTTCCGGTCGGCCTTCGTGGACGACTACCTGGTGGACTTCGAACAGCTGGCGGCCTAACGCCACCAGCTGCTCGCAATAACGGAGCAAGGTAATGATTCGAGACGTAATGCGTGACGCGGTGGCCTTCGTGGATGGCCGAAACTACGCGGGCCAGTGCAACCAGGTGACCCTGCCGGAGCTGACGATCAGCACCGAGGAGATGCGCGCCGGTGGCATGGACGCCCCGCTGGAGATGGACATGGGCATGGAGGCGTTGCGCGCGTCGATCCAGTTCCAGACGGTGCCGGCGGAGGTGCTCAAGCTGTTCGGCCAGCGCGAGGTGCCGCTGACTATCCGCGGGGCGCTGCTGTCGCACGACGGTAGCGTAAAGGGCGCCACCGCCGAGCTGCGGGGTCGCTTTGTGGTGAACAACCCGGGCGACTGGCAGCCGGGCCAGACCAGCAACCTGACCACGACGATGGCTTGCACTTACTACAAGCTGGCCATCGACGGCGAGACGGTGCACGAGATCGACGTGCAGCGCATGGTCCGCATCGTCAACGGCACGGACATGCTCGAGCAGATCCGGGGCGCGCTCGGCATCTAGCCGGGCGCCTCATTCAGGAAATTCAGCGGCGGAGATAGCCCATGCAGGTGGATAACGGAACGGCCCGGATTGCCCGGGATGAGGACGTGGACAGCGACGAGCTGCGCTCGGCGATGGCGGACGTGGTAGTGCTCGAGCTGATCCGGCCGAAGGAGTTTGGCGGCGAGAACCGCACCGAGCTGACCTTCGAGGAGCCCACGGGTCATCACATCGAGATGACCTCGAAGGCGGGCAGCGCCAAGGCCCAGGTCGAGGCGTCGTTCCGCGTGCTGGGCGAGTGCACCGGTCTGGCGCCGGACGAGGTCAAGCGCCTCGGTAGCCGGGACCTGACGCGCCTGGGGCAGGTGCTGGGCTATTTTTTGCCCGATGTCCGCAACTCGGCGATCTGAAGGATGCCGTGGCGGACATCGCCTTCATCTTCCACTGGCAGCCTGACTGGCTGCTGAGCCGCGGTTGCAGCGATATCCTGGCCTGGCGTGACCGGGCCCTGGCGCGCTGGCAAGCCGCCTACGGTGAGCGTAGCTGATGGCTGGCGGCGGTAACATGGCGCTGTCGGTGCTGCTGCGGGCACGGGATAACCTCACCGCACCGGTGACCAAGGCCCGCAAGCTTGTGCGGCGTTTCGGTGACACGGTTGACCGGGTAGGCCGAAAAGCTGGCTTCGACCGGCTGGCTGCCAGCCTGCGGCGCACAACGACCGCGGCCGGCAATCTGCTGCGTACCGCGGGCCGCATCGGCCGCCGCTTTGGCCTGGCCGCGGCCGGAGCGACGGCGGCGATCACCGGCATAACGACGTCAGTGGCCCGCGAGGGCGACGAGATCGCCAAGTTTGCGGACCAGCTCGGCATTGGCATCGAGGCGCTCCAGGAATGGCGCTTTGCCGGGGAACGGATGGGCGTTGAACAGGGCACGTTCAACCAGTCCATCGGGGCGTTCTCGAAGCGGCTGGGTGAGGCGCGTCAAGGGGTCGGGCGGCTTTACTCGCAGCTCAAGGATCAGAACCCGGAACTGCTCGAGCAGATCACCAATACCCACGATCTGGAAGAGGCATTTCGGCTATACCTGGCCGCAATCGGCGACGCGCCCGATCAGATCGACAAGGCGGCGTTGGCCAGTGCCGGTTTCTCCCGAGCGGGGCTGGCCATGATCCGTATTACGCGCGACGGGATGGGCGAGATCGACCGTTTGCGAAAGCGCGCGCAGGAGCTGGGGTTGGTATTGGGCGAAGAGGCCGCCCGCGATGCCGAGGCATTTCAGGACAGCCTGACCAACATGCGGGGCGCGATGAGCGGCATCAAGAACGTGATTGGCGGCGCGTTGCTGCCGGCGTTCAGCTCGCTCATGGACCAGATCACCACATTCGTGGTGGCTAATCGGGCTGAAGTGAAAGCCTGGGCTGAGAACTTCGCGGCAGAACTGCCAGGCCGCATCGATCGCGCGAAGGCGGCGCTGCGCGGGCTGGTGGATGACGCGGTGCGGCTGGCCGACCGGGCGCAGCCGCTGCTGGATTTCTCGCGCGGCGTTATCGACCGGTTCGGTGCCATGCAGACGGCGGCCGTCGTGCTGGGCGCGGTGATCGCCGGGCCCATCCTTGCGCCGCTACTGAGCCTGACGGCATCGATGGTGAGCCTGACCGCCACCGTTGGCGGCGTGGCAGTGAAGCTGGCCTCCCTGGCGGGCGTGGGCACGCTGCTCAAGGCCGGTTTCGTGGCGATCGGTGCCGGCATCAAGATCGCCGGGGCCGCACTGCTGGCCAACCCGATCGTGGCCACGATCGCAGCGATCGCGGCCGCCGCCGGTCTGATCTATGCCCACTGGGACCGCATCGGTCCCTGGATGGCGGACCTGTGGTCGGGTGTGACCGACACCGTTAGCAGCGCCTGGGATTCGCTCACCGACTGGCTCGGCTGGGACCCAATGGCCGCTATCGCGCCTGCCTGGGACAGCGTGACCGGCTATTTCGGCGACCTTTTCGGGGCGCTTAAACGGCTGTTCAGCGGGGATATGAGCGCCCTTGAAGACCTGTTCAAGCTGTCGCCGCTGGCGCTTATTGCGGGTGGCTTCCGCGAGGCGTTGAACTGGCTTTCCGACATCGACTGGCGCGGCGCTGCGGCATCGGGCTGGGAGGCGGCCAAGGGCGTATTCGCCTGGTCGCCTCTGGGGCTGATCTCCCGGGGCTTCGGTGCCGCCCGGGACTGGCTGGTCGGCGTCGATTGGCGCGGTGCCGCCGGATCGGCCTGGGAGACAGCCAAGGGCATATTCGCCTGGTCGCCGCTGGGGCTGATCCGCGAGGGCTTCCGGGAAGCTTCGGACTGGCTGGGAAATCTGGATTGGGCCGAACACGGCCGCCGGCTGCTTACGACGCTGACCGCCGGTATCAAGAGCCTGGCCGCCAAGCCGGCCGAGGCGATCCAGGCCGCGCTGTCCGGCGTGCGGGATCTGCTGCCGTTTTCGGATGCGCGCAAGGGTCCGCTCTCCCAGCTCACCCGCAGTGGCCGCGCGTTACCGCGCACGCTTGCGGAGGGTGTGACGCGAGAACAGCCCGTGTTCGTCACGTCCGTGGTCAAAGCCACCGACGCCGCCAACGACGCGATCACCGGCGCCTGGCGCGGCTATAACCGGACGCTGGCCAACCAGCAGGCGGCGGTTATCGGCCGGCCGGTGGCTGTGCACGAAACCAACCGCGAAACCATCCGGGAGGGCAGCGATACCCACCGGGTTGAGCATCACTCCGATCGCGAGGTGATCCGGGATCGCGAACGTGACATCGAGCGTCACTACGACCATACCGAGCGCGAGGTCACCGACGGCGATCGGGTGCCGGACGTCAATGTCGACGTGCCGGGGCCGGCGCGCGATGCCAGCCGCCTGGGCCGTGCGCCCGAACGCCGCGAGCGTGCGCAGCCGGTGCGGGAGGTCTTCATGCCTGCGGCCGCCGCCGGCGGGCGCCAGGTGACCATCCAGCGCCTGGACTTCCGGCCGCATATCTCGATCGAGACCCGGAGCGACGCTTCGCCGGCCGACATCGCCGGCGAACTGGACGAGCGCCTGGCCAGCTGGCGCGATGTGGATATGTGGTCGCAGGTGCAGGACGTGATGGGGGATCAGTAGTGGTCGACATCATCACGGATCTGCGCGATGCCCGGAGTGCCCGCGATGTGGTCGATGCGCTGACCACGCAGATGACCAGCCGCGAGCGGGTGATGATGATGCTGGGCCGGTTCATGTTCAGCGTGGCCAGCGCAGCACCCCAGCAGGTGCGCCGTACCGCGCGCTACGAATGGCCCGCGCAGGCTCTGGTCGGCCGGCGGCCTGTGCTGCAGAGCACCGGCCGGGGCGACGAGGGTATCGAGCTCAACGGGCGCATCTACCCGCAGTACCGGGGCGGCATCCGCCAGGTGCAGGCCATGCGTGAAATGGCCGGGCTGGGCGATGCGGACCTGCTGCTGGATGGCCTGGGGTTCGTTTACGGGCTGTTCGCGATTACCGAGGTGGAGGAGACCAGCGTGGTCTTCGACCCGACCAGCGCGCCGCGGCGCATCGATTTCCGGCTGCGCCTGGCGCATGCCGGGGAAGCCAACGAGGAGTAGCAGGATGCTTGGACGTGAAGCGACCACAGATGAAAAATTCGAACTGGCGCGCGAGCTCAATGATCGTCTGCGCGCGAAGTTCGCTGAACGCGGGCTGCAGAGCCCCTCGGATCTGCGACAAGTGCTCAGGCTAGCCCTGGAGGCCAACTCGCCGACGGACAGCGAAGTGTGCGCCCGTGGGCCGTTTGGGGCCGGCTAGCCGCCTTGGCTTCGCATCAGAAACCAGAACCCATGCGTGAGGCCCTTGGCAACGATGTCCGCCGCCGCGGCGCTGGTGCCGGATTTTGTGGCGTCGACGAGCTGGTCGCCGATCGAGACATTACCTTGCAGTGTCGCGGGCACGGCCTTGAGCGTCTCGAGGCCTTTACTGGTGAGCGTCGCGTTGCCTCGCCGTGCATTGCCGACAAGGTTGATGTAGCCCGCATCCGAAAGCCAATCAACTGTGGCGTCGTACACATGCTCCTCAATGGGCGTGACTTCCGGCGTTTCTGTGACGTTTGGCTCGCTCGGATTCTCACCCAGAACCAGGATGCGGTACTCGATGTGCTGGCGTAACGGGAAGGCGCGGTACAGCTCGCTGAGTATGAGCGCCGCATGCTGGTTGAAAAGCTCGATATTCGTGTCGGTCATGGTGCCCCGTCTCCGGTTGGCTGATGGTCCCTATCTCGTGCCATCAGCTTATCCGCGGGACAGGGTGGCGCCAATCCATCGCCGGTTGTCGGGCGGGGTTCTTACAACATGAGCCAGACCTACCGCACCAAGGCCGGCGACATGGTCGACGAGATCTGCTGGCTGCACTATGGGCGCAGCCGGGGAACGATGGAGATTGTGCTCGAGGCCAACCCGGGCCTGGCGGCCTACGGGCCGGTGCTGCCGGCGGGGGTGGTGATTACGTTGCCGGTGGTTGAGGCGCCGGACGCGAAGCTCGATCCGGTCAAGAACCCGTGGTCCTAGCGGTTATGTACCTCGCAACGAATCATCTCGCTCGATCCGGAGCGAGTGTTGTTGATGCGAACGGCCACGGCATTTCCGGTCCAGGGCTGGTTACTCGGGGCGCACTCTCGCTTGACCGTGCTCATGGCTCCAGCTTTTGTCGTTGGCACGCCGCCGAGCTGCCAGCTACCGCCCGGCTCGTAGCGCGCCTCCACGGTGTAGTGAAGCTCTTCCTTTGTGGGCGGGTCGGGGTCAGCCCAGGGGTTTTTCTGAGCCTCTGCGAACGCCAGACCAGGAAAAGCTGCAAGGCAGGCGAGCAGGATCAGGTGGGCGGCTTCTTTCATCACGGGATCCTCGCGTGAATACTCATCCGGTTTACCGAATAGAGCGGTCCGTCGATCGTCAGCCTACCGATGGCGATGACATCACCGCAACGTTTAAGCCGTACATGTCAAAGCTGGAGATCGCTGATCTGGCTGGCGGTAGGGTGGATTCCTTCAAGATGGAGCTGTCCGACGATGGCTCTATCGTTCTGCCGCCGGCCGGTACCGAGCTCAATATCTACCTTGGTTACCGAGAGGTTCGGCCGGTTCATCGAGGGCTTTTCGCCGTTGACCAGGTCGCACATAGCGGGCCGCCTTCCACGCTCACTTACTCCGCCACCGGCGTGGACTTCATCGCCTCCGCCCGTGCCCCGAAGGAGCGCACCCACGAGCCGCAGACGCTGGCGACGCTGCTGGACAAGCTGGCCAGCCCGCACGGCTACACGCCGGTGGTGCGGCCGTCGTCGCTGGGCCGGCTCGAGCTGCCGCTGATTGACCAGGCGGGGCAGTCCGATCTGGCGCTGGCGGATGAGCTGGCGCGTACCTATGGCGGGATCTTCAAGCCGGTGGACGGGGTGTGGGCGATTCTGGGCTACGGGGTGCTGGGGGAGCCGGCGCTGACGCTGCGGCCGCAGGATGTGTCCACGTGGCGGGCGCATTTCATGCCGCGCCGCGAGTTCCAGGCGGTGACGGCGCATTACCACGACTATGGTGCCGCCGAGCGCACGCCGGTGACGGCCGGCGAGGGTGAGCCGGTGAAGGTGCTCAACCGGACCTATGAGACGGCGGACGTGGCGCTGGCGCATGCCAAATCGACCCTGGCCAGGGGGCGGCGCAAGGCGCGGTCGCTGACGTTGACGCTGCCGGGGCGGCCGGACCTGGCCACCCACACGGTGCTGGGCCTGGATGGCTTTCGCGAGCGGGTGGATAACCGCTGGCTGATCACGCAGGTGACGCACACGCTGGACAAGCGCGGGTACCGCTGCCGGGTGGAGGCCGAAGGGCTATGAGCGGGATGGATGCCACCACTGGCCGGGCGATCGACGGGCTGGACCACGTGCGCCAGAGCATCGGCAACATTCTGAGTACACGCATCGGGCGCCTGGTGGCGCACCGCGACTACGGCTCGCGGCTGTACGAGCTGGTGGACGATCCGGTGGATCAGCGCTTCGAGATCGAGGTGTTCATGGCGGTGGCGGAGGCGCTGCGACGCTGGGAGCCACGCGTGCGGACCGAACGCATTCAGCTAGTGGAGGTGCGCGACAACGGTCCAGTATTTCGACTGGACCTGGTTTACCTGCCTGACGGCCGCCGCACTGCGATTGATGTATGAGTGTCCCCGCCGACCAGCTCAACATAGGCTACCGCTTCAGCGCGATCGACCTGCCCAGCCTGCCGCCGCCGGACGTAGTCGAGCCGCTCGACTATGAAACGCTGCTGCAGGCGCGGATTGACGATTACGTCACGCGCATGCGTGCGCATGACCCCGGATTCGCCGTGCCGCAGGCAAGCGATCCGGCCTACCAGGTCCTGGCCGCCGGCGCCTACCGCGAGGTGGTGCTGCGCCAGCGCATCAACGACGCCGCCCGGCAGACGCTGCTCGCGTTCGCCACCGGGGATAACCTGGACCACCTCGGCGCCCTCAAGGGCGTGTCCCGGCTGGTCGTCGAGGAAGCCGACCCCGACGCCACGCCGCCGACCGACGCCGTCTACGAATCCGACGACGACTACCGTCGCCGGATCGCCCTGGCGCCGGAGGGATTCAGCGTGGCCGGCCCCGAGGGCGCGTACATCTTTCACGGGTTGACCGCCGGCAACCCGGTCACGCTGGACGGCGTGACAAGCCCGGAAGCGGGCTTGGTCGAGATCCGGTACCGGTTCGACCCGGAGGCCACCGCCGCGCAGATCAAGGACATCAGCGCCGTGTCCCCCGACCCCGGGGATATCGTGATCACCGTACTGTCACGAGAGGGCGACGGCGAGCCGGATCAGAGCCTGATCGACGAGGTCACCGAGCAATTGTCGGATCAGCACATCCGGCCGATGGACGACAACGTCAGCGTGCAGGGCGCCGAGATCCTCGAGTACGAAATCGAGGCCCGCCTGTGGCTGTATCCCGGCCCCGGCGAGTCCGAAACCCTGGTCGCCGCGCAATCTGCCGCCGAGGCCTACGCCGAGGATCGGCACCGCCTGGGCCGCGACGTCACGCGCAGCACCCTGTTCGGCGCGTTGTCCGTGCCAGGCGCGGTGCAGCGCATCGAACTGCTGCACCCGGCCAGCGACATCGTTGCCGACGACCAGCAGGCCGCCTACTGCACCGGCATCACGCTCACCGTCGAGGGCCGTGATGAGTAGCCTGCTGCCGCCGAGCGCCACGTCCCTGATGCGGGCCCTGGACCAGGCTGACGCCGCCGCGCTCGATGCGGTCGACGTGGATCAGCTCGCCACGCTTGCCAGCCCCTGGTCCTGCCCCGTGGCGGTGATCCCCTATCTGGCCTGGGCCTACTCCGTGGATACCTGGTCGCAGAGCTGGACCGAGGCCGAGCAGCGCGAGGTGGTCGGCGCATCGCTGCGCGTGCATGCCCGCAAGGGCACCCGCGGCGGCATCGAGGATGCCGTGGCCCCCTTCGGCGGCGGGCTGCTGCTCGAGGAATGGTGGCAGGCCGAGCCGCCGGCCACCCCGCACACATTTACCGTCCGCGTGATCCCGGGCGGCAGCATCCGGGAGTCGGACTGGTTCCGCGCGCTGTTCGACACGCTCGACCAGGCCAAGCCGCTGCGCGATCACTACACCGCGCTGGTCGACCAGCAAGCCACCGGCAACGTCGAGATCGGTGTCGTCGCCAGCTCCGCCGTCTTCGTGCACTACGACGCCACTGTAGAGAGGGCCGCATAAATGGCACTGGGCATGCGCATTACCGACGCCGGCTGGGCGGCCTGGCAGAACGCCCAGTCAACCGGCACGGACCAGATCACCATCGCCGAAGTGGCGTTCGGCGCCGACGGCCACGCCATCGATAACAGCGCCACCGCGCTGGTCGACGAGCGCGCCCGCGTCGGCGCCGCCGGCGGCCAGGACATCGGCCCGCAGCGCATTCACATCACCGCCGTGGAGGATAGCGAGGCCGCGTACACCATCCGCGAAATCGGCCTGATTCTGTCCGACGGCACGCTGTTCGCGCAGTGGTCGGATGCGCAAGACGATGCCGGCGCCAAGGTGCCGGACATCCCCTACGTGCTCACGCTCGACATCGCCTTCGACGACCTACCCGACGGCGCAGTCGTCATCCAGGAAACCGAGATCAGCTTCCCGCCCGCGACCGAAGCCTTCGCCGGCCGCATCGAGATCGCCACCCAGGCCGAGGTCGAGGCCGGCGAGGACGACCAGCGGGCGGTCACGCCGGCCAAGCTCGCGGGCTTCTCGGCGACGCTCGAGCGGCGCGGCATGGTCGAGCTGGCCAGCGGCGCGGAAACCCGCACCGGCAGCGATGGTGATCGCGCCGTGACACCGCTGGCCCTGGCCACCCTCACCGCCACCGCCAGCCGCCGCGGGCTGATCGAGATCGCAACCGACGCCGAAACGCAAGCCGGTAGCGACAGCCAGCGCGCCGTCAGCCCCCAGGCGCTGGCCGCACTCACGGCCACCACGGACCGTCGCGGGCTCGTCGAGCTCTCGACAGGGCCCGAGGTGGAAGCGGGCACTGACGGCAGCCGCGCCGTTACCCCGGCGGCGTTATCGTCCCTGGCCGCGACGACTGCGCGCCGCGGCCTAATTGAGATCGCCACTGATGCTGAGGCCGAGGACGGCGAGGACACGCAGCGCGCCATCACCCCGGCGCAGCTCGCCGCAGCACTGGCCGCCGCGGATCAGGGCGACTTTCCGGTGACCACGGTGTTCGGCCGCGATGGCGACGTGCTAGCGCAGAGCGGCGATTACAACGCTGGTCAGATTGACGAGACCGGCAACGCCAAGATCATGACCGGCGGCGAGCGCGACAAGCTCGCTCACCTGAGCGTCAGCACCGCCACGGACCTGGACGCCATCCGTACCCGCGTCAACGAGCTCGACGCCGCCGTCGTGCTGCAGGGCGAATGGGATCCCGGTACCGGGGCATTCCCGGGTGGCGGCAGCGCACAACCGGGTCACAGCTGGATCGCGAATGCCGACGGCACCGTCGACGGCGTCGAATTCCGCGAGGGGGACCGCGTCACCGCTCTGGTCGTGAATGCCAGCAGCAGCATCTACGCCGATGAATGGCTGAAGCAGGACTACACCGACCGCGTCTCCACGGTGCACGGGCGCACCGGTGCGGTGACCGGACAGAGCGGCGACTACACCGCCGAGCAGATCGCCGAGACCGCTGCAGCAAAGATTATGACCGCCGCAGAGCGGAGCAAACTCGACGGCATCGAAACTGGGGCGACGTCGGATCAGACCGACGCTGAGATCGAGACGGCTTACAACAACCGGGTGCCCGCGGCATCGCAGTCGGAAGCTGAGGGCGGTACAGGCACCAGCATCCGACGCTGGACGCCCGAGCGCGTTCGACAAGCTATTGATGCGCTTGGCGGCGGCACCATCAAGCTATTGGTATCAGCGACAGCAAATGATGATGCGGTGGTCGAATTCACGGGCGTAATGGATGGCACGTACCCCGAGTACGTACTAGTGCTTGAGTCTGTCGTTCCGGCCGCGGAGGCCTATCTGCGGATGGAACTCCACCAAGCGGGCAGCGGCTGGTTAACAAATAACCAGTACCGCCACGCCCTTAATGGATCGATAGGCGGCGCAGGCGGCAATGATGGGAATAGCAAGCCCTACGTGCCACTGACGTTCGAAGATAACGCGAGTGGGGTGGCCAATAATCCTGACGGTGGCGTGTACGCCCACCTTCACATGGCGGTTCCTAACCTGGGGAAAAGGACGCAAATACACGGGCAGATTAGTTATTACGCCGATAATTTCAATGCCGGAAGCGCTGCATTGGGCGCCTTTGCCGATGATGTCTCGGTGGATGGGGCTCGATTCTATTTCGACACCGGCAATATCCAGTCCGGGGTATTCCGAATCTATGGGGTCAGTGGCTGATGAGCACGAAACTGATCAACGGACAGCGGGTAGCCCTGAGCGCGGCGGAGCAGGATGCGCTCGATGCTGCCAGGACCCCGTCCCCCCAACGCGCTCGCCGGCAGGTCAATGCCGAGAGGGACCGCCGCATCAACGCCGGCTTCACGTTCGACGGCGTGGCGTATCAGTCCGGCCCCGAAGACCGCGAAAACATCCAGGGCGCCTATTCCAGCGCGCTGACCGCGATCCTGGTCGACGGCGCCCAGCCAGGCGACCTGCGCTGGACGGACCCCGACAACGACTTCGAGTGGATCGCCGTCGACAACTCGATGGTGCCGATGGACGCGCACCAGGTGCTGGCATTCGGCATCGCCGCGAAGGAGCACAAGCAGAACCACATATTCGCGGCCCGCGCGCTCAAGGATATGGACCCGATCCCGAGCGATTTCGCCACGAATGAGGCCTATTGGCCCTAGGAAGAGACAGCGACCCGGAAGGTGCGGACACACCTCCCGGGCCGCCGGACTGCGCAGACTGAGCCTGCGTGTCCAGCCAAGGCTGCCCCACCTCCCGGGGAGGCGGGGTCAGCGTATCCGACAGACAGGAGGCTGGCCACACATGGCGAAACCGATCATCCCGTGGATCGGAGGGAAACGGCGATTGGCGCCGGAGATCCTGCCGCTCTTTGACAATCAGCACACCTGCTACGTGGAGGCATTCGCCGGCGCGGCCGCGCTGTTCTTCCTGAAGCGCTCGAGCGACGTGGAGGTGATCAACGACGTCAACGGCGAGCTGGTCAATCTGTACCGCGTCGTGAAGAACCATTTGGAAGAGTTTCTAAGGCAGTTCAAGTGGGCCTTGAGCAGCCGCCAGATCTACCAGTGGATGCAGCTAACCGAGCCGGTCACGCTCACCGACATCCAGCGGGCGGCCCGATTCCTGTACCTGCAGAAGCTGTCGTTCGGGGCGCGTGTGGATGGCCAGAGCTACGGTACTGCCACCACCAGCGGCCCGCGCCTGAACATCATCCGGCTGGAGGAGGATCTGTCCGAGGCCTGGCTGCGCCTGCAGCACGCCCACATCGAGCACTTGCCCTGGCGAACGTGCGTGGAGCGCTACGATCGCCCGCACACGCTGACCTACTGCGACCCGCCCTACTGGGAGACCGAGGGCTATGGCGTGCCGTTCGAGTGGCCGGAGTACGAGGCCCTGGCGTCGTTCGCCCGATCCGCCCAGGGCACGGTGATCATCAGCGTCAACGACCACCCGGACATGCGGGCGGTGTTCGACGGCCTGGAGATGCGATCGGTACCCATCACCTACACCGTGGGCGGCGGCGATCAGCAGGCCGAGCGCCACGAGTTGATCATCGGCAACTGGCGGGACGGGTGGCCGAAGCCGCGCGTCAGCCAGTCGGAGCTCTTTGACTCGCTCTATCCGTCGCTGGAGGGCGCTGATTGATCGATTCGGGCACTATCAATCCATGCGCCGATGAGTCGCAATCCATGCGCCGCGTTACACTCGACGTCGTCGTCGAAGTCCAGGTAGGGCACCCCCTCCTCCAGGCAGGCCGTGATCACGGGGTCCGAGGTCCGGATATAGGGGCCGGCCGCCAGCACCACCAGCGATGCGCCCCGCACGACCTCGCGCAGCGCGGCCTCGTCGAAGAGATCCAGGTGTCGCGCCGTCGCGCGTCCGGCAGGCAGTCTTTCGACCAGCGGTTTCAGAAGATCGGGCCGGATGTCGGTGAGGACGAGTTCCCGGTCACTGTCGGCCGACGCGAAGCGTTCGATGGCCACCCGGCACATCTCGCCGGCAGCCCCGATGAAGACGACCCGGCCCGTCATGCCGCACCTCCGGCCATGACTGAATAAACGCGTCCAGGTTGTTTGCAGGGAATGTCTTGCATGGCTTCGCCTCCTCGCGAACAGCTGTCAGGCGCAACCTAGCAGGTATTTCCATTTAACACAACGA
Organism: Salinisphaeraceae bacterium; assembly: GCA_040222795.1. Classification (GTDB taxonomy): domain Bacteria; phylum Pseudomonadota; class Gammaproteobacteria; order Nevskiales; family Salinisphaeraceae; genus Spectribacter. Next base: position 163,291 of record JAVKCJ010000032.1, on the reverse strand, counting down.
CTGTTATGTTATTTAGGCAGCTGCAGTGACGGATCACTCCATCGAACCGGAGGACCAGCGATGAACTCATTCGAAGAAGCCGATGTTGTCGTGATCGGCGCCGGCCTCTCCGGTCTCACCGCCGCGCGCCGTCTCGACCAGGCCGGGCACTCGGTCATGGTGCTCGAGGCGAACGAGCGGGTCGGTGGACGCACCGTCGACCTGGACGTCGCGCATGGCGTGGTCACCGAGGGCGGCGGTCAGTGGGTCGGTCCCGGCCAGGATCATGTGCTGGCCCTGATCGAAGAGCTCGGCCATTCGCTTTTCAAGACCTACGTCGACGGCAGGACCATCTACTTCCGCGAGGGCCGATACCGCACCTACGAAGGCACGATCCCGCCGATGGGCAAGCTCGCCATGGCGGACTTCGCCCAGCTTCAGTGGCGGCTCGAGCGCATGGCGAAGACGGTGCCGATCCAGGCGCCGTGGACGGCGCCGAACGCCGGGAAGTGGGACAGCACAACCTTCGGGCACTGGCTCGACGCCAATGCGTTCACCACGGAGGCCAAGTGGCTGTTCACGCTGGTGTTCAACATCATCGGCGCCGAGGACCCGCATCGAACCTCGCTGTTTCTGACGCTGTTCCGCATCGCCGCGTGTGACGGGCTGGCGCACATGATCAATACGACCGGCGGGGCCCAGGAATCGCGGATCGTCGGTGGATCGCAGGGGCTGTCGCTGACGATGGCCGAACAGCTCGGCGACCGGGTGGTTCTCGCATCGCCCGTCACCGGGATCGACCAGAGCGGCGAAGATGTCGTGGTCCGTTCCGGTCGCGTCGATGTGCGATGCCGGCGGGTCATCGTGGCGATGCCGCCGGCCGACGCCGGCCGCATCCGCTTCACGCCGGATCTGCCGACGCGCCGTACTATCCTGCAGCGCGCCTGGAACAACGGCACTGAAAGCAAGCTGTTCGCGATCTACGACACGCCGTTCTGGCGCGAGGACGGGCTCAACGGCCAGGCGCTCACCGACCTGCCGGTGGCGAAGTTCGTCGTCGATAACTCGCCGCCGGACGGCAGCGTCGGCATCCTGCTGACCTTCATCGGCACCGCGGGCAGCGGCGCGGAACAGACGTGGCCGGACGAGCTTCTCGACGACCCGGCGGCCCGCAAGGCCGCGGTCGTGAGGGATCTCAAGCGGATCTTCGGGCCGAAGGCCGGCCAGCCGGTCGATTATCTCGAGAAGAACTGGGTGGACGAAGCCTGGATCGACGGCTGCGTCAGCGCCCGGCCGCCGGGCGTGATGACCCAGTACACCGATGCCGCCACCGCGCCGGTCGGCGCCGTCCACTGGGCCGGCACCGAGGCGGCCACCCGGTACGAGGGCTACCTAGACGGGGCGGTCAGTGCCGGTGAACGCGCGGCCAGGGAAGCCGGCGAGCGGTTACGATAGCTCATGCGATAGCCCGGTTCCGGGTTGCCGCTGCCGGTCGTGTTACGGGCGGGGCGAGTCCCAGCCCGTCCGGCCGTGGACGAACGCCAGAACATTCTGCGCGGCGGTACCGGCCTGCGGCAGATCGGTGATGGTCTGGAAGATGTGCGGCAGGCCCTCCCAAATTTCCAGTTCGACGTCGACGCCGTCTGCGCGTGCCTGGGCCGCGGCACGCGTCGCGTCGTCCAGCAGCACCTCGCTGCTTCCCACCTGCAGCAACAGGGGCGGCAGGCCGGCAAAGTGCCCGAACAGGGGCGACACCTCCGGGCTCGACAGCTCGAAGGGCTCGGCATAGAAGCCGCGGATCCCGACGCCGAAAGCCAGCGTGAACAGGGGATCAAGCCGGGCATTGGCGAGCATGCTGTCGCCGCTGAGCGTCAGATCCAGGAACGGTGACAGCAGCACGGCGCAGCTCGGTAGCGGCGTGCCGTCGTGCTTCGCTCGGAGCAGGGTCGCCAGCGCCAGATTGCCGCCCGCGGAGTCGCCGGCGATCACGATGTCCGCCGGCGCCACGCCTTGGTCCAAAAGCCATCGGTACGCCGCGTGGCAATCGTCGAGCCCGGCCGGATAGGGATGCTCGGGCGCCAGCCGGTAATCCACCATCAGCGCCCGGGCCTTCAGGGCCCGGCACCAGGGCGCCACCATGGCCGCATACAGGTCCGGCGAACGCGCCACGAACGCCCCGCCGTGGAGGTAGAGCAACACTCGACCGGACGTGCATTCGTCCGGTATCAGCCATTCGGCCACAAAACCGGCACAGGACGCCGATTCGCGTTGCACGCCGAGCGTCTTGCGTGCCGCGTGCCGGTTCATCCGGCCCAGTCGGCGACGCAGCACCGCGATGTCGATCTTCAACCCGTGCCGCCATTTCATGGCGATGCGCAGCACCAGGTTCACCAGCATCCGCAGCCACCGCCCCCGTCCGGGCCGAACCACGCGAACATGATTCGCCATGTCGGTTGCACGTAGCGAATGCACGGTCATGCGGCGACTCCGGGGGCGGGCTGCGCCCTGGCGGCGTGCGCCTGCCGCGCGGGCAGGAAGGCCAGGCGCTCGTCCTCGATCGCCTCGTCGAGCAGCAGCTTCTTGTCCTTGCCGTAGTGCATCAGCACCTGCCACGGCGTGGTCCGGCCCTGGCGCGGCAGGCGGTGCTTGTCGCGCTGGACGTAGCCGGACTGTAGCGAGTCCAGGATGCCGTCATCCAGCGCGTTGTCGCCGGTGTCGCGGGGCATGACGACGTCCAGGTCGTGTTCGTCCATGTGCTTGAACAACCGGCACAGGTAGCGGGCGGCGAGGTCGGACTTCAGGGTCCAGGGCGCGTTGGTGTAGCCGAACACCCAGGCCATGTTGGGCATGTCCTCGACCAGCACGCCCTTGTAGGTCATGCGCCGGTTGATCGGGGCCGGCTCGCCGTCGATTGACAGGTCCATGCCGCCCAGCATCTGCAGCTTCAGGCCGGTGGCGGTGATGATGATGTCGGCTTCCAGCTCCGCGCCGGATTTCAGCAGGATGCCGTTTTCCGTGAAGCGCTCGATGTGGTCGGTCGCCATCGAGGCACGGCCCTCGCGCAGCACCCGGAACAGGTCGCCGTCGGGAACCGCGCAGAGGCGCTCGTCCCAGGGCATGTAGTCGGGCGTGAAGTGGCTCATGTCGAAGTCCGGACCGACGCGCTTGCGCACCTGGCCGAGCAGGAACCTGCGCATGGTCTTCGGCCAGCGTCGACAAGCCAGGTAGAGGCCGCGCTGGATCCAGATGTTGCGCTTGCGTGCGAAGCGGTAGGCCAGGTCACCGGGCAGGATCCTGTCCAGCACCTCGGTGAGCTTGTCGAACGCCGGCACCGAGAACACGTAGGACGGCGAGCGCTGCAGCATGGTGACGTGGCCGGCGGTCTCGGCCATGGCCGGGACCAGGGTCACGGCGGTGGCGCCGCTGCCGATGACCACAACCTTCTTGCCGCTGTAGTCGAGGTCCGCCGGCCAGTGCTGAGGGTGGATCTTGGCGCCCTTGAAGTTCTCCTCGCCCGGGAACTCCGGCCGGAAACCGGCGTCGTGGTCGTAGTAGCCGGTGCAGCTCACGAGGAAGCTGCAGGTGAACACCCGGGTCTCGCCGGTGGCCTCGTGCAGCGCGGTCAGGTGCCAGCAGCGCTCGGCGCTGTTCCAGTCGGATTGGAAGATCTTCAGGCCGTAGTGGATCTTGTCGTGCAGGCCGTATTCGTGGGCGGTATCGGCAATGTACTGGCGGATGGACGGGCCGTCGGCCAGGGTTTTGAGCGCATTCCAGGGGCGGAACCTGTAGCCGAAGCTGAACATGTCCGAATCCGAGCGGATGCCGGGATACTTGAACAGGTCCCAGGTGCCGCCCATGCGTTCGCGGCGTTCGAGGATGGCCAGGCTCTTGTCCGGGCATTCCCGCGCGATGTGGCAGGCATTGCCGATGCCGGACAGGCCGGCGCCGATGATCAGAACTTCAAAGTGTTGTTGGTTCATGGTCGTCTCCTCTTTTCGCGCGCAGCGTTTGATGCTGCATACGATAGGGGGACGACGCGCCGAATAATTGCCATTATTCGACAATTATTTATCATTAGCCGACATGAGCAGCCTGATCCGGGCCACCAACCTCTGGGGCTATGACGAGCTGGTGCGGGAGCTGGGCGGCGACCCCGAGCCGCTATTGGCGCGCTTCCACATTCCGCCCGCGGTGGAGCGCCCGGACGAGTCGTTTCTGCCTTACCGGGCGACGGCCCTGTTGCTGGAGGCCAGCGCCGCGGAGCTGGATTGCCCGGCGTTCGGGTTGCGGCTGGTGCGCTGGCAGGGCCTCGACATGCTGGGGCCGGTGGCGGTGATAGCGCGCAACGCCAGCACCGTGCAGGACGCCTTCAAGGCCATTGCCCGCTACCTCTACATCCATTGCCCCGCCCTGCACCTGCGTCTTGTGTCGCAGGGCGATCCCGCCTACGTCCAGTTCGAATACCGGATCACAGAGTTGAGTCTGCCGCACATACGGCATTCCTACGAACTGAGCATGGCCAACGGCATCCAGATCCTGCGACTGCTGGCCGGCGATGATGCGCGGCCCCGGTTGCTGTCCTTCATGCATCGGCAGATCGGGCCGGACGAGGGCTATTCCGCGGCATTCGGCTGCGAGGTGCGGTTCGAACAGGACTGGTGCGGATTTCGACTGCCCACGGCCCTGGCGCGGAAACCGATCGACAGCGCCGACCCGCAGACCCTGCGTCTGGCCACCGCCTATCTGGAGTCCGAATACGCGCCCGGCAGCGCCACGCTGACCACCCGCGTGCGCGAGCTGATCCGGCGGCTGCTGCCGACCGGGCAGTGCAGCGCCGAGACCATTGCCGAGCAGCTGGCCATGCATCCGCGCACCCTGCAGCGCCGGCTCGCCGCGGAGGAGGTTCGCTACGATCAGTTGCTGGATGAGGAGCGCCGCGACCAGGCCCGGCGCTATCTGTCCGAGTCGGGCCTCTACCTGTCCCAGATCACCGGACTGCTGGGCTATGCCGAGCAGAGCACCCTCAACCGCTCCTGTCAGCGGTGGTTCGGGACGACGCCACGAGCTTACAGAACCCAGGTTGGTTACCGCGGCCATTGAATGGCGCAGATGCGCAATCGGCCGCCTATCGACTTGGGGGTGGCCAAACGATGCCGTGCGGACTCGGCCAATCTATGGTTGCTCGCACACACCGGCAATTCCTGCGAATGGTTCGGGGTTGCCAGGCCCGTCCATGGGCCTGGCCCTCCGGGCTCGCTGGGCTCGCGTCGATTCGCTCCCGGCGAATCGGTGCCAGGCTCATCCTTGGGTCTGACCCTCCGGCTCGCCGGGCTTCGCGTCGATTTGATCCGCATACCTTCACTGCACCCGGCGTCATGCTGACCAATGCGGCCATATCGGAGCACTTGAGCACGCCAGGTGGCTGCCTGCTGCGCAGGAACACCAACTACCCTTGAATTGGGTGGAGCAAAAGTTGACAACACTTTGGCGGCAAAGCAAGTTTGCACAAGGATTCGTCGCGACGGTTAGTCCCATCGTCGCGTTTGGGGGGAATCGTGACAATGAATCAGGGGGAGTTTGCGCCCTTCACCGGGGGGGGTGATGGCGCACATCCATCAGTCGCCGCTCATCCGGCAACTACCGCCGTTCGTCGGTGCTCGCGCAAAGTTTCACACAACCCGCCGATAACCCGTGACGGCCCCGGCACGTCATGGATGACGGCAATGCGGCAACGGAGTTCGAGCGGTTTCACATTGATTGAGCTGCTGATCGTCATGACGATCGTGGCGATTCTGGTCACGGTGGCTTTCCCCAGCTACCGCGCTTTCGTCGTGCGCGGCCACCAGGCCGGGGCGCAGGAATTTCTGCTCGATGTACTGGGCCGTGCCAGCCAGTACCGTCTGGATGCCCGCGCGTACCCGACGGACCTTGGTGACGCGGCCGGCGAGCTGGACATGGCGATCCCGGAGGGGGTCAGCGATTACTACACCGTGACCGTGACCACCAATAACGCCGCTACCCCGCCAAGTTTCGTTGTGACCGCGACGCCGCGTGCCGGCACGGTACAGGCCGACGCGGCCACCCTGGCGCTGAGTGCGGATGGCAGGAAGTCGCCAACCGAGGTCTGGAAATGAGACGTAGTGCCCGGGGATTCACGCTGGTCGAGATGCTGGTCGGCCTGGCGATCCTGATCATCCTGATCACGATTGCGGTGCCCGGCTTTCAGGGCTTCGCGGCGGATCAGGGCACCAAGAATGCGGCGCAGACGCTTTACGCAACCCTGCTGTATGCGCGCACCGAAGCCATCAAGCGCAATACCACCGTGCATGTGCTGCCGCTGGGTGGCACCGGCACCGACTGGGCCGAGGGCTGGATGGTGTCGACCGATGCCGGCGCTGCCGACATCGATTGCGGTGATACCGCCAGCAATGCGGGTGTGCTGCAGGCCTATTGCGGTATCGGCTCGACCGGTGTCGCGGTGTCGCCGGCGCCGGATCAGGTCAGTTATGAAAGTTCCGGCCGGTCGGCGGCCACCCGCTTTCGCGTCTGTGCACCCGGCGCCACGCGGGGCCGTGACGTGCGGGTCGAACTGGGCGGTCTGCCGATGATTGCCGTCAATGGTGAATGCTCGTGAAGACGGCTGCCGGATTCACACTGCTGGAGGTCCTGGTCGCACTGGTCCTGGTGAGCATTGCATTGCTGGGGTATGCGGGCCTGCAGGTGCGGGCGCAACAGACCGAAATCGAGGCCTATCAGCGAGCCCAGGCATTGACCCTGATAGCGGATATCACCGCTCGCATCAACCTGAACCGGGCGGCGCGTCGCTGTTACGTCACCACCGATGCGCTCGGCCAGCAGTTCCATATCGGTGCGGGTACCGACAACTTTCCCGCCTGCGTCGGATTCGGCGACAACGAAACACGCGCGCTGGCCGATGCCGATATTGCCCAGTGGGATGACCTGCTCGACGGCGCGAGCGAATCGCTGGGCGGCGCGGATGCCGGCGGTCTGCTGGGGGCCCGGGGTTGCATCACCTTCGATGCGCCGACCGGGTCGCTGACCGTGACGCTGGCCTGGCAGGGCGAAACGCCGTCGGGCGCGCCTCCCGCTAACCCCTGCGGGGAAGGCGTATACGGCGATGAGCGTCTGCGCCGAACGCTGTCGGAAACACTGCAGTTTGCGGCGCTCGGATGAACGGTCGCGCGCCAACGCAGACGGGGTTCACCCTGGTCGAGATAATGGTGTCGATGGTGATCGGCCTGTTGCTGGTGGCGGGGGTGGTAGCGCTGGCCGCCACCGGCAGCCAGGGCAATCGCCAGATCGAGCGCCAGGTGCGGCAGATCGAGAACGGCCGTTTCGCCATCGACGTTCTGTCGGACCACCTCCGTCATGCCGGGTTCTATGGCGGTTTGTATCCTCCGGTGGCGCCGATGCCCGCGTTGCCCGCCGCACTCCCGGATCCCTGCGGTGCTGCGACGCCGACGTTTGCCGAAGACGGTATGCGGTTGTTCCTGCAGGGCCTGGATTCGCCGGCCGGCGATCCCGCCGGCAGTTGCCTGACCGACGCCGACCACGTGGATGGCACGGACATCGTCACCATCCGCCGCGCCGGCACGCTGGCCAGAACGCCGGCATACGCTGCCGGCCGGTCGGCGCTTTTCCTGCAGGCTGCCGCCGGGGACTACCGGCTGGATCTCGGCACACAGGCCGATCCCGATGCCGACGGTTTCGGGATTACCCAGAGCAATGCCGCGGGGGTCCAGGTGGCGGCCCCGCTGCGGGACTGGCAGGTAGAGACCTTCTATGTCGCGCCGCGCACCCGCCCGGTAGACGCCACGCCCTGTGACGGTGACCAGTCCGATGCCGGGCGGCCGATACCCACCCTGATGCGGCTGCGCCTGGCGGGCAGCGCCTGGTGCGCCGAGCCCCTGGCGGCCGGCATCGAAATGCTGCAGATCGAGTACGGCATCGATACCAGCAACAACGGCATCCCCAACCAGTTCGAGGAACAGCCCGACAACCCGCAGGAATGGGCGGACGTGGTCGGGCTCAGGCTGTACCTGCTGGCCCGCACGCAGCAACCGCTGGGTGCTGCCACCGACCCCAAGACCTATCGGTTGGGCGAGGGTGTGCCCGGCCCGAATGGCACCGACGATTTCACGCCGCCTGCCGGCGATGGGCACAAGCGGCATCTGTTCACCTCAACGGTCCGGTTGGCGAATCCGGCCGGACGGCGGGAGAAGCCGTGATGCGTGGCGCTCGGACACAGCGTGGTGTGGTGCTGGTAGTCAGCCTGTTGATGATTGCCGTGCTCGGCCTGCTGGCTACCGCGTCGATGAACTTCTCCGGCGGGTCGCTGCTGATCGTCGGTAACAGCCAGGAACAGGACAACGCCGAAAGCGTGGTGCAGCGGGTGGTCGAAAACACCATCAGCCGCCTAGACAACTTCACCGCGCCGGCGCCGCTGCCGGCCGGCACGCGTGAGGGCGGATTGAACGTGGCGCGATCGGCGCCCTTGTGTGTTCGCTCCAGCACCATGCCGGGGTTCTCGCTGGTCAATCCGCTGTCGCTGCAGCACAACTACTACGAGTTCGATGCCGGCGCCGCGGATCCCGCCGGCGGTGCCAACAGCCGCGCCCGGGTGGGTGTCCGCATTCTGCTGAACGCCGGCACCTGTTCGCCGTAATCTAGAGGATTCAATCGATGTTTTCATGCCGCTTGCATGTACTGGCTACCGCCTCGGCGGTGACTGTTGCTACCATGGCCCTGCCCCTGCAGGCCGAGGACATCGACCTGTTCCGGATCACACAGGCCGAGATGCGTAAGCCGCCCAACGTGTTGTTCATGATCGACAACACGGCCAACTGGAACTCGACCCTCGGTGATTTCACCAAGCGGTCGCTCGAGCATGAGGCATTCGCGCGCATATTCGCCCCCGATGAGGCCTGGGAGGACGACGCGGGCAACCCGTTCGTCAACCAGCTGAATGTCGGCTTCATGGTGTTCTCGGAGGAACAGCCCGACGGCGGCAAGGTGATCAAGCACCTCCAGATTCTCGATGAGACCTATCGCAGTGAGCTGTTCAACCTGTTTGCCAGCGGCGTGAATGACACGAAATCCGGCATCCAGCAGTCCAACAACGCGGCCTATGCGCTGGGCATGCACGAGGCCTACCAGTACTTCGGCGGCCGCGCCCCGCGTGCCGGCGGGCTGGACCAGAAGGACAACAAGATTGTCCAGGACCCGCGCGCCCTGAACGGTGATCGCTACGTCAGCCCCGGCGCCGAGGCCTGCCACAATTACTTGATCGTGATCGGCAACGGTCAGCCGGACTCCGGTGAGAACAGTGGTGGTACGCCGGAGAACCTGCTGCGACGCATCGGCGGCAACACCGCCACCATCCCGCTGGAACCCGATGACTACGAGGCCATCGTTGCGGACGAGTACTCGCGTTTCTTCAACGCCGCCGATGTGGTGCCCGACGACATCAAGGACGGTGTGCAGACGCTGCGCACGTACGTCATCGACGTTTACGACCCGAATTCGAACCAGGAGGGCAACCGCAAGAACCGGGCGGGCCATGCACTGCTGAAATCAATCGCGGTGCAGAACAACCAGGACGCCTATTACCCGGTGCAGGAGCCGGTGGAACTGCTGCAGGCGCTGCAGGATGTGATCGATGACATTCTTGCCGTCAACAGCGTGTTCGCGGCGGTGGCGCTGCCGGTGTCGGTAAATGTCCGGGGCACCAACCTCAATCAGGTCTATATTGGAGTCTTCCGGCCGGACGCCGATGATCGTACGCGCTGGTTCGGCAATCTCAAGCTCTATCAACTCAATGCCGATCCGGCCACGGATAATGTGTTCCTAGCCGATGTCGACGGTGATGCGGCGCAGAGCCCGGTGACCGGTTTCATCAACAACGGCGCGACCAGCTTCTGGACGCATGCCTCCAGCTACTGGGATTTCGCCCCGAGTGGCGAGCCGCCATCCGGCTCGGATGCCCCGGACGGCGCCGTGGTGGAGAAAGGCGGCGTGGCTCAGCAGCTGCGCGACCTCGAGACGGCAGGCGCGTATGCGGGCGCGCGAAATATCTACACCTGCACCAGTGGCTGCGACACCGGGGATCTGCTCAGCGCCACGCCGTTTTCCAGTGCCAACGCCGATGTCGGGCTGGATGCCGATCTTATCGACTGGATTCGCGGCGAGGACAATCACCAGGTACCGGTCGAGGCCGGTGGCAGCGTCCCGGAGGATGAGGATGGCGACGGCCGCACCGACGACGTACGCGCCTCGGTTCACGGGGACGTCCTGCATTCCCAGCCCGGCATCGTGAACTACGGCACCGGCGGCGGCGATACCGACGTGGTGGTCTTCTATGGCGGCAATGACGGCATGATTCACGCCGTACGCGGTGGTCGCGATGCCGCTGGCGGCGGCGAAGAGCTGTGGTCGTTCGTGCCGCCCGAATTCTTCGATGAACTGGACGCGCTGCGCTCCAACGCCCAGGGCAAACACTATTTTGCCGATGGCAATGTCGCCGCTTACGTCATGGACGTCGATGGCGATCGTGTCGTCGAACCGGCCGATGGGGACAAGGTCTACGTGTACGCCACCATGCGTCGTGGCGGGCGATTCCTCTACGCTTTCGATGTCACCACACCGGCTTCGCCCCGGCTGCTCTGGAAAGTGGATCCCACCACGCCGGGTTTTGCGGAACTCGGCCAGACCTGGTCGGATGTACGTATCGGGCGCTTGCGTGGCATGGCCGATCCTGTGGCCATTTTCGGCGCGGGTTATGACCCGGCCGCAGAAGACGCCGATCCTGCTGTAGGCGGAGACGATTCGGGCAGCGCGAACAGCGGCCGCGGCATGTTCGTTGTGAATGCGCGTACCGGTGAATTGCTGTGGCAGATCGGCCCCGATCCCGACAGTAGCGCAGCCAGTGACTTCACGGTCACGGAATCGGGGATGCAGTACAGCATGCCGGCCGGGCCCACGCCGATCGATCGCGACCGCGACGGTTTTCTCGATCGTATCTACATCCCCGACACAGGCGGGCAGGTATGGCGCGTGGACCTAATCGACAGCACAGCCTCGGCTGGCCCCGATTTCGGCCTCTGGGACCACTACAAGCTCGCGGATGTCGGCGCCAATCAGGAATTCCAGTATGCGGTTGACGTAGTGGCTGCGCCGGCAACTGAACTGGACGAGGCCTTCGACGCTGTTCTGGTGGGTTCCGGCGACCGGGAGCAGCCCTTTTCCCTGACGCCAACCAATCGCTTCTATAATGTTCAAGGACAACCAGACAGCGGGCCCGCCCCCAGTGGCTCCGATCGGCCTGAACGACCTGTATGACGCCACGGACAACCTCGTACAGGTAGGAAGCGAGGGGCAACAGGCGGCTGGCGCCACCGACCTGGCGGATCGCGATGGCTGGTTCGTTACCCTCGGAAACGCTGGTGAAAAGGTGGTCGGCGGCGCCACAACCCTGGCTGGTACCACCTTTTTCAATACCAACCAGCCCCCGTCCGAGGCCACGCCCTGTGCGGCGGACCTTGGCATCGCACGCAACTATGCGGTCGACTACCGCACCGCGAGCGCCACCATCGAGCAGGATGGTCGTGAGGGTCTGACCACACCAGATCGATTCAAGGTCACGCCCGGCGGGGGATTCCCGCCCACGCCGGTACCGGTGGTGGTGCCCATCGGCGACAAGCAGTATCTGGCGGTGATTTCCGGCACCACCGTCACCGGTGTCCCCAACATCCCGCTTGGCGTACGTGAACGTGTGTACTGGTATCGAGAGGGGCTGGACGACTAAAGCGATTTTCCCGGCTCTTATCCGGCAACCCATACTTTCCGGGGAGCGGTAAAAGCTCCCCCGGCGCTGGCGTCATCCGCCATGGCATCGGGTGTCCCGGGATTACAGCGAGCCGGGATTCGCTGTACTCGCGCCGACCAAGGTTTGTTTCTCCCAAATGTTGCCGATACCGTGACGGGTAGCGAACGGGGCGCCCGGGAGACTGCCACGAGATGTTGCCCATGGGAGTACCGATGAAATCCAGATTGCTATTATTGATCGCGACCGTTAGTGCATCGCTTACCCTGGCCGCATGCGGTGGGGGAAGCAGTGGCGGCTCGGGTGGCACCGGCACCGGAACGGCATCGTTCTCCGTCACTGACGCGCCGGCGGATGACGTCGACAACGTCTTCATCACGTTCGACCGTGTCGACATCAAGCCGCAGGACGGCGAGATACTCACCTTCGAACTGGACGAGCCCCGGCAAATCGACCTGCTGAGTCTGCAGGGCACCAACGCGGCGCCGCTACTGGAAGATATTGAGCTTCCGGCCGGTGACTATAATTTCGTGCGGCTGTTCATCGACGGCGGCTGCGAATCCGGCGGCACCTGCGTCAGTGAGTCGGGATCGACCGACTCCTACGTTACCGAAACCGCCGGGGGGCAGTTCGGCGTGTTCATTCCGGGCGATCAACCCCCCTCTCGTAACCCCAACGACCGCTTCGTGCAGTTAGTCAGCCCGTTCACGATCACGGCGGGCGGCAACGCGGACTTCACGATTGACGTCGATCTGCGCAAAGCCCTGGTCAAAATAGATGGGGGCCCACCGGCTACCGACCCCTACTACCTCCTGCGACCAGCATTGCGCATCGTCGACAACAGTGAAGTGGGCTCAATCACGGGCACTGTCGGAGATCTGCTGGTAATGGACGAAACCACGTGCAGTGGAAACCTTTCCTCCGATGAGGGCAATGCCGTGTATCTGTATGCAGGCTCCAATGCCACGCCGGGCGATGTGTTCGTCGACGAACAAGGCGACCCCCGGACACGCACGGATGACGCGGCACCCCCGATCACGGTGGCCAATGTTCGCCAGAACGAAACGAGTGGGAATTTTGAATACACCATTGGCTTCGTGCCCGCGGGCGAATACACAGTGGCCTTCACCTGTCAGGCGGTGGACGACGATCCGGCCGCCGAAGACATGGTCATTTTCGAGCCGCAGAAGAACGTCACCGTGCAGGAAGGACAGCCGAGCACGGTAGATTTTGCTGCGTCGGACATCGCGGCCGAATAGGCTACCGCCCGCGCCGCGGGGCACCACGAGCCGGCAAGCGGGTCATAGCCGCTTGCCGGCTTGCCTCGGAACCAGGCTTGCAGCATCGAATTGCCAATGGCGCAGGCCTACCCGAGTCGGCGGCCCGCAAGGCGATTCAGCCCATCCCGCCTCCGCGGCGTTTCGAATCAAGATGCCGAGCACAGGGCGTTTCGACACCCTCACGACTCACGCAGGCATGAATTAAGCGAGGCTCACGTTCGGCATAGCCGTGCGCCTGTTTCACACTGGAGCAAGCAAAGCCTCGAGTCGAACGCTCGAGAATCGCACTTGCGGGCTTTACCGAGTGACGCGGCAAATGTCACGAGTGAGGACACTACCAGCCGGATCAGCCTACCGGTGGTAACAGGCGCTTCTCCTCGAACACCCGGAACCATTTCCGGAACATGGCCTCGGTGTCGATCATCTCGGTAAAGCCGGCACGGCGCAGCTTGACGGTGGACACGATCGCCGGGGCCACGCCGAAGCCTTCCGCCCCGTAGGCCATGCAGAAGTCGGCGTAGTGGCAGGATTCGCCGATGAAGCTGTCCAGGTCCGGGGCCACCAGATCGTACTTGCGGCGGATGGCGTCCCATTCACCGGCGCGGGCGGGTATGGTCTCGCCAAGGCTGCAGGGTTCTTCCGGACCGGGCGCCATGCCCAGCATGTCGGCCAGCGCGGGCCACAGGTTCTGCCACAGGAACACGTCGCCGTTGGTGACGTTGAATATCTCGTTGCGCGCGGCGTCGGCCTCACCGGCCCAGGCGATGGCGCGGCCCAGCAGGTCGGCATCCACGGCTTCCAGGATATTGCCCGGCCCGCCGGGATAGATCAGCGGCTGGCCGGCCTCGCGCAGCAGGGCGGCGTAGATGCCCAGGGCCGGGATCAGGTTCATGGCGCTACCCATGGACATGCCGAAGATGATCTGCGGGCGCAGCACGGTCCAGTGCCATGCACGTCCCTTCTGCTTGTCGCGTAGATAGTTTTCCTGATTCCAGTAAAAGTTGGGCTGCTCGTGCATCTCGTCACGGTTTTCCCGTGCCGGCACCGGGATCGGCTGGACGTGCACGCCGTAGGCCTTGGTTCCCTGCAGCAGGGTGACGTGCTGCAGATTGCTTGCTGCGGCGGACAGCGGCTCGAACAGGTTGCGGAGCATGCGATCGTTGGTGTCGATCTGCTCGGCCTCCAGCCAGCCGGGCACCAGCCCGGGCTTTTCGTAGAGGGCGGCATAGACCAGGTGCGTGGCATCCGACATGGCGCCGAAAATGCCGCGGCACTGGTCGGCGTCGCTCAGATCGGCGGCCACATGGGTGGCGCCGTGCAATTCCACCGGCCGGCGGCGGGACACCGCCACCACTTCGCAGCCCGCCTCTGCCAGCGCCTTTAGAGCCCCATAACCCACCAGACCGGACGCACCCGCGACAATCACTTTTTTGTTCGACATGCCTATCCTCCCGAATCGCGTGCCGGATGCCCGGCAATACGCATGCGATCCCAACGCTACCCCAGCGTCGGTCTCCGGCCAAATCGGGCCGAATCCAGTCGCGGTCTGCCGCCGGCGCGCGCCGACTGCTTTCAATGCCCCGGCCCGTTGGCGATAATGCGACAAACCCTTAGCCGCCGATGTATTCATGTCCGACGCCCCCGTTATCTGCGAAATCGAGGATTCGATCGCCCACATCACGCTGAACACGCCGGACAACGGCAATGTCATCAATCTGCCGATGGCCGAGGCATTGTCTGACGTGGCACGGCAGGTGGAATCCACCGACGGCCTGCGGGCGGTGCTTGTCGACGCCCGCGGCAAAATGTTCTGCGCCGGCGGGGACATCCGCGCCATGGACGCCAGCCGCGACGACCTGCCGGGCATGATTCACCGCCTGGTGCGCACCGCTCACGACGCCATCCTGCGTCTGGGCCGGCTGCCGGTGCCGGTGGTGGGCGCGCTCAACGGCGCGGTCGCCGGCGGCGGCCTCGGTCTGGCGATGTGCGCCGATTACCTGGTGGCGGCCGACAATGCCCGCTTCTGCGCCGCCCACACCATGATCGGCCTGTCCGGGGATTGCGGCGTGACGTTCTTCCTGCCGCGCGTCATCGGCCTGCGCCGGGCTCGCCGGATGACGCTGACCAACGAGACCATCAATGCCGAAACCGCGCTCGACTGGGGGCTGATCGAGGAAGTCGTGGCCGCCGATGCGCTGGCCGATACCGCCCGGAAACGCGCGGCCATGATGGCCGGCAACGCCACCAACGGGTTGATCGCCTCCAAGAAACTCACCGGCGCGTCACTGGGTGCCGCGCTTGAGGCCCATCTCGGCCGCGAGCTCGAGCAGATGGTGGCCTGCAGCCGCACTCACGACGCTCGCGAGGGCATCGACGCATTCGCCAACAAGCGAACTCCGGCGTATACCGGCCGATAACCGGTTACCGACCAGGAACCGGACGACAATCCGTGATGCGATTACCTGCCCGGCTGGCGCCGGCAGCACTGCTGTGTGCGCTGCTGATTGCCTGCTCCGGCGCTACACCCACGCCACAGCGGGCCGCCTTCATGCGGACGACCGCAACCCCCGGCAGCGGGGGTCAGGCCGTAATCGAATTCACCAGCAACCGGCTGGATCTCAACGCCATGGGCGGCGAGGCCGGCGTCAGCACCATGGGCATACACGTCAAGCCCAGCTTCTGCGCCCGGGAGTCACAGCCGGTGGGTGGTCTCAAGCGAATATCGGCCAGCCAGCGCATGGAACGCCTCTCGGTGCCGGCCGGGGAACCGCTGGTGGTGGAAGCGTTCTGGCAGTCGGGCGACCGCCACTGTTTCATCACCCAGCGGGCCTTCACGGCCCAGGCTGGTGCGGTGTACCGGATAACGCAGCAGGTGAATACCGCCACCAGCGCCTGCCAGCTTCAGGTGTCGCAGCAGCAGCGCACCGGACAGTACCGCTACCTGGGTCGGCTGCAGACGATCAAGCAGGCCTGCTCGTTCAGCCGGCGCTGACCCCGTCCCTATTTCTGGTCGGTGTCGAGCGTCTGCTGAAGGGCCCGTGCCAGAAAGGCTGGCTGGGCAAACGCGGCCTGGTGGATTGCCGGGGTGTAGTAATGGGTTTCCAGACCGGCCACGTGGGTTGGCGCCTGCAAGGCGCCGTCGGATTTCGCCGCCATGGTGGCCGACCACCAGCCGGTGGGGTACACCGGCTGCGGAAACGACAGAACGTGGCTGTCGGCGAACCCGGCGCGGCGCATGGCCGCATGCATGTCGCAGATCAGCCGGGTGTGGGCAAGCGGCGATTCGCTCTGCTGCACCAGCAGACCGGCCGGGCGCAGGGCGGCCAGGCAGCTGCGGTAGAACGGCTCGTTGAACAGCCCCTCGGCCGGGCCGATCGGGTCCGTGCTGTCGACGATGATGACGTCCAGCGATTCCGGCTCACGGTTGGCCATCCAGGCAATGCCATCGGCGAAGGCCAGCTCGGCCCGCGGGTCGTCGTTGGCGCTGCACAGGGCTGGAAAGAACTGCTCCGCCACCCGGGTGACGCGTTCGTCGATCTCGATCTGGGTGGCGCGCCCCACGCCTTCGTGCTTGAGCACCTCGCGCAGGCTGCCGCAGTCACCGCCGCCGATGATGGCCACGTCCCGCGGACTGCCGTGGGCGAACAACGCCGGGTGGGTCATCATCTCGTGATAGACGAAGTTGTCCCGGTCGGTAAGCATGATGAAGCCGTCGATTACCATCAGCCGGCCGAAAGTGTCGGTATCAAACACCTCGATGGTCTGATACTCACTGGTCTCGACGTGCAGTCGGTCATTGATCCGCAGCGAGAACGCAGTGCCCACCTCGCTCGCCGTTTCAGTGAACCAGCCCTGATCCAGTACCATTTGCCGCCTCATCGCTTGCGTGGCCGGCCAGTATAAATGAACCCTCCCGACTCCCCGATGACCGACTGGCAGGTGGCCGACAGCCGCGACCTGTATCGCGTGGCCCAGTGGGGCGAGGGCTATTTCGGCATCAGCGAGGCGGGCCATGCCAGCGCCCGGCCGCGTCCGGATGCGGCCGCGATCGACATGCTGGAACTGGCCGACGAACTCGAGAACCGGGGCCTGCGCCTGCCGGTACTGGTGCGGTTCACCGACATTCTGGGCGACCGGATCAGCCGTCTGCTGGGCGCATTCGATCAGGCCCGGGCGGCGCACGACTACGCAGCCGACTACACCGTGGTCTATCCGGTCAAGGTGAACCAGCAGCGCACCGTGGTCGAGCACATCATCGGCCATGCCGATGACCGCGTGGGCCTGGAGGCCGGCAGCAAGCCCGAACTGATGGCGGTGCTGGCCATGGCACCGCCGGGCCGCACCATCGTGTGCAACGGCTACAAGGACAGCGCCTTCCTGCGTCTGGCCATGGCCGGGGTGCAGCTGGGCCATCGGGTGATGCTGGTAGTCGAGAAACCCGCGGAGCTGGAGGATGTTCTCGCCCTGGCCACCGAAACCGGCGTGCTGCCGCAGCTGGGTCTGCGGGTGCGCCTGGCCAGCGTGGCTGCCGGCCACTGGCAGAATACCGGCGGCGACAAGGCCAAGTTCGGGCTCACCGCCAGCCAGGTGGTGGCCGCGGTCGACCGGCGGCGCGCGGGCGGTGGTCGAGAATCACTGCGCATGCTGCATCTGCATATCGGTTCGCAGGTGGCCGACCGCGCCGCCCTGCGCCGGGCGATGACCGAAACCGCCAGCCTGTACCGCGCCCTGCGCGATCTGGGCGCCCCGGTTGACTGCGTGGACGTCGGCGGCGGCCTGGCGGTGGACTACGAGGGCCGGCGGGCCACCAGCTTCTGCTCCATGAACTACGGCGTGGATGACTACGCGGACATCGTGATCGGGGAACTCGCCGCCGCCTGCGCGCGGCACAACCTGCCCCAGCCGGCGGTGATCAGCGAATCCGGCCGGGCGCTGACCGCCCACCACGCGGTGCTGCTCACGGAAGTGATCGACAGCGAGGCCGGCGACGACGACAACGCCGAACCGGACCTGCCCCCCGCCGACGCCCTGGCAGCCGTCCACCAGGCCCAGGACGCGCTCGACGCCGCCCACGCCGCCTTCACCGCCGGCGAAATCAATCTTGCGGCACGGGCGGCGGCAGAGCGTGCCGCCTTTGCCAGTTTCCGTCTGCTCGAGCAGCGCCTGTCTTCGGCCGACCCGACCCAGCACCAGGCCCTGATCGCGCTGCGCGAACGGCTGGCGGACAAGTACTTCTGCAACTTCTCGGTGTTCCAGTCCACCCCGGACGTGTGGGCGCTGGACCAGGTCTTTCCGGTGCTGCCGCTGCAGCGCCTCGACGAACATCCCGATCGCCGGGTGCGGCTGTGCGATCTTACCTGCGATTCCGACGGCCGGCTGGACCGTTACGTCGACGCCGACGGGCTCGACACCACGCTGCCGCTACACGGCCTGCGTGACAGCGAGCGCTACCGCCTGGGCATCTTCCTGGTGGGCGCCTATCAGGAAAACCTGGGCGACATGCACAACCTGTTCGGCGACACCGACGCGGTGAACGTGGAACTCACCGACACCGGCTGGCAGCTGACCGAGGCCGAACGCGGCGACGCCACCGACGAACTGCTGCGATACGTTCACTTCGAGCCGGACGCCCTGCGCGCCGCCTACCGCCGCAAGGCGCAGGCCGCTGGTCTCGACGGCGAGGCCCGCGACGCCTGCCTGGCGCTACTCGAGGACGGGCTGGGCGGCTACACCTATCTGCTGGACTGAGGAGTCAATTCCTATGCAAGCGGGATTCATCGGCCTGGGCGCCATGGGCTACGCCATGGCCGCCAACCTCCACCGCGCCGGCCTGCTGCGGGCGGTCTACAACCGCGGGGCACAACCGCGCGAGCGCTTCACCTCGGAGCACGGCGTGTCCGCGCTGGCGGACATCGGCGAACTGGCCGCGGCCTGCGACGTCATCGTCACATGCGTGTCGGCCGACGCCGATGTGCTAGGCGTGGTGGACGCCATTCTGCCGACCATGCAGCCCGGCACCATCGTCATCGACTGCTCCACCGTCGCGTCCGATACCGCCCGCGAAGCGGCTTCACGGGTGTCGGCTCAGGGCGGCGCGTTTCTCGATGCCCCGGTTTCCGGCGGCACGGAGGGCGCCGCCAACGGCACCCTGGCAATGATGGTCGGCGGCGACGAAGCCGCATTCGAGCGCGCCCGGCCGGCGCTCGAGGCAATGGGCCAGCGCATCGTGCATATGGGTGACGCCGGCAGCGGCCAGGCCACCAAGGCGGTCAACCAGGTGATGGCGGCCGGCATCAACCAGGCGGTGACCGAGGCCCTGTCCTTCGCCACCGCCCTGAACCTGCCGCTGGACAAGGTGATCGAGGTAGTGGGCTCGGGCGCGGCGGGTAACTGGTTCGTCCAGAACCGCGGCCCCACGATGGTCCGGGACGAGTACACCGGCTTCGGCTTCAAGGTGGCGCTGCACCACAAGGACCTGGCCATCTGCCAGCACATGGCCGAAACGCGCGGCGGGCAGCTGCCGCTGGCCGAACAGACCATCGGCGATTACGAGCGGCTGATGGCCGGCGAGCACGGCGACGAGGACATTTCCGCGCTGTTCCGGCTCAAGCGAGAGCTGTTCTGAACACGTCGTCGGCGTCTTATCTGCAGGCTTCGAATTCGCCCCGACCTGTGCAATAGTAATAACGATAACTGACGCGCCCGGCGTGGCCGCCCATGCGTCGGCATCGGTGAGGATCGTTGCTGCAGGGGATGTCCAGTGCGTCAGATCTTAATTGCTGACGGCGACCAATCGACCGCGCTTGGCCCGGGGCCCGCTCTGGTCAATCACGGCTTGCCGGACGACCGTCCCGCGAGCCGCCCGTCCATGGCCATGTCGCCCCTCGGCCTGCGATTCGTGGCACCGGAGGTCGAGCGGTTATTCAGGGAATGGCAGGAGATCGAAGTGCTCCCGGTGGTGCGATTCGGCACCATCGCGGCCATCACCTCGTGGATCGGCGGCCTGCCCGGTTTCTGGGTGGCCGCCCGGCCGGCATTCCCCATCGCCGGCACCTGGGTGGCCCTGGTGGTCAGCATGCTGCTGCTCTGCCTATGGCTGACCTATCGGCCCACTCTGCGGCGGTGGGTTCTGCCCGCCAGCGCGGCGGTGAATGTCATTTCCGGCTTTGCGGTGATCGGCATCGGCTTCTGGGCCCAGCCATCCCCGGGCGTGGTCTCCAGTGTGCTCATCGTGATCGCGTTCTTCGGGCTTACCATATTCCGCCTGTACCCTTTGCAGGGCGCTATCGGGGTCGGCGCTTATGTTGCGGTATCCGGCTGGTTGACCATTGGCGCCCATCGCGACGGGTTGATCGACCAGTACGACATGTTCTACTACCTGTTCATGCCGATCGCGGCCTACGCCACCGGCATGGTGATCTGCGTACAGATGTGGCGAATGTCGCGGGAGGCGTACCGGCGATCCCGGATCATCACCGAACAGCAGGAGAAGCTGGAGGCCGAGCGTGCCCTGTCCGACCAACTCCTGCTCAACATCCTGCCGGCAGGCATCGCCCAGGAACTCAAGTACTCACCCGGCCTGATCGCGCAGCACTGCAACGGGGCGACGGTGCTGTTCGCGGACATCGTCGGCTTCACGCCGCTGGCAGCAAAACTGCACCCCGACGCGCTGGTCACCCTGCTCAACGAGATTTTCAGCCACTTCGATGCCCTGGCCGAGAACTACGGCGTGGAGAAGATCAAGACCATTGGTGATGCCTACATGGCGGTAGCGGGCCTGCCGGACCCGAACGCCCGACACGCAGTGGTCGCGGCGGAAATGGCGCTGGGTATGCGGGACTCCATTGCGAACCTCGCAGCAGCACGCCACTACGGCATCAGTCTGCGTATCGGCCTGGCCTCGGGGCCGCTGGTGGCCGGCGTCATCGGCACCCGCCGGTTTGCCTACGACCTCTGGGGCGATACCGTCAACACGGCGGCTCGCATGGAATCCCATGGCGTGCCCGGCCAAATCCAGATCGACCAGCGCACCCAACAAGCCTTGTACACCCGCTACCGCACCGAGTATCGCGGGCGGATCAACATCAAGGGCAAGGGCGCCATGCCTACCTGGTTGCTGCAGGCGCGGCTGGACCGGCTATCGGATACCCGAAACTGACCAGCCGATTCAGGGCGACACACGAAACACGTTGTCCGGAATCTCGTCGCCGATGGCCGTGTTGTCGCGGATGACCTGTGCCAGCGATGCCCGCTCGATCTCCTCAACACCCAGCTCGGTGTAAGTGGCAGCATCCAGGCGTTCGTACCAGAATCGATCACCATCACGAAGGGCCTCGAACTGGTGCTTGAGGATGCTGAAAGCCAGCTCTCCCACCATGGCACCGGGCAGGTGGTCCTCCGCCATGCAGCCGATCCAGGGGTCGATCAGTTCCACGCTGTCGTAGGCTTCGAGCAGCCGGGCACGGATTTCCGGGTCCGAACTGATATCGGCAAACGTTGCCTTTGCTGTCAGGCCCAGCGACCGTCGGAGTTCGTTGTAGGCGGGCAGGCCATGATCCCGCGCACGTTGCAGGTTAAGCGCGATCAGATCGCGACCGCCGTCACCCGGCGGTCCGAACAGAAAATTGCGCACGTCGTCGACCACCAGCGGGTCGAGCGCCTGCGCCGGCTGCCCGGCCAGGCCTCGCAGCAGCGGCTCGATGCCGCCTTCCGTTCGTAACCGCTCGGGCGGGAAGAAGAACGCATCACGCAGGGGCAGATCGCCGGCGGCAATGGTTTGCCCGTCCGGCCCGACTCGTCGCAGCGTGGATGAAAGCAGGCTGTGACCGAGGCGGAACGCCACGGTGGCGAACTCGTTGGCCAGGCGGGCCTCGGTATCCGGCTCGTAGCCGTCGTACTCGGACAGCGCGTCTTCGCCCAGCAGCAACGGCAGGAACTCGTCGTAGGTGATGCGCTGCATCTTGGCAATCACGATGGCGCGCGCATGCTGGTAGACGGCATCGCCGCTCAGCGACGCGTCAGCCGACCGCAGACGATCCGCCAGCCGGTTGTGCTCGCGCACGAACAGGACATGCATCGCCGTTAGCGCGACCTGTTCGTTGGCCCGGATATCGCCCGCCACGAACAGCGACGGATCGTCACTGTCCGGATTGTTTTCGAGACCCGTGGTATTCAGGGGCAGCAACGCGCCCTCGCTGGTGCGCAGCTTGCCGCTGCCGTCGTTGCGCCGCAGTGCCTGTGCCCGGTGCTCGTCGGACCCGTAGACCTGGCTGGCATCAACGTACGCAGTCAACGAGTTCATCTGCTGGCGCGGATCCGCCTGCCCGGTTTCCGGATCGTATTCGCTGCGATCGAAGGGAATCTCGACCGCGCCGGACCCGGTCGGATCGAAATGCTCGTCGCCGGGCGGTACCGGGATCGGCAACGGGGCATCGGCCTGCTCGCGGGCCAGCGTCAGGTCATGATCCAGGAACTGCCCCCACTGCCAGAGAAAATCGCTGGCCCCGCGGGCATTGGGCCTGTTCCCGCTTTGCCGGGCCACGATGTTGCTGACAGTGCGCGGGTTTGGCCGATCGATGCCCGAGGGCTCTGCCAGCCCGTCCGGATACGCGGGATGAGCCATTCGCGCCATCGGGGTATCCGCACGGCCGACCGCCGGCGATTCGGCGTTGTTTCCCGCGCCGGAGAGACTACGGAATTCGGGCTGCGGTTCCGGCGCGGATGTCGAATCCTGCCCACCACCGCCGCCGCAGGCCGCATGCGCCATGAGTAGTCCCGCGGCCACCCACCACCTGCGATAGCCCGCGTCCATGAACAACACCCTGCTCCCCTGCCAAGCGTCCTTCGCGTGGATTGTTCAACGTTACCTCGATCCGCAACAACTAGCAGACCAAAAATTGGTTAGCCCAGTGCTGATCTCGGATCGCGGGATTGCGATTACGCGCCTGTCCGGCCAGGCTCACATTTCCATCAAGAAACGGAACTCACCATGACCCTGACTATTTCCAGCGCCACCCTGGTGCCCATCGTATCGCTGGCCGCCGGTATCGCCATTCTGCTGGTGCCGCGCCTGCTCAACTACATCGTGGCCGGTTATCTGATCATCACGGGGGTGCTGGGCCTGATGGGCTGATCCGGAGCGTCGCCGGGGATAGTCAACAATGCCCGGTGACGTGCAGTAGCGGTCCGCGGCAATTGAACTCGCTTTCGGCGTCGCTCGTCGGGCAACCTTCCACCACCTGTTTGAATTGGGCTTCGACATCGCTGGCGGGGTTCACGGCACAGAACAGCGGCTTTTCGCGCCACGCTGGCTTCGCGTGGGTGACATAAATCAACGCTAGCCGGCAGCGCCCGTCCTCCCGGGCTCCTCGACCTGATTCTGGGCGGTAGCACCAGCCGCCGAGCGGGTCATATAGACCGTGCCCGTCTCGCAGTTCGCAACCGGGTCAACGAAACATGGCCGGAAATCGCAGGGTGGCAGCCCCTCGCCGTCCATCATCGACCCGGCCCGCAGTGACGAGAGTGCCAGCGTCGTGGCTATCGGAAGCATCGCCGTCGGCTTTACAAGGTGCCGCCACCCGGAAAGCGTCCATCCGCAGCCTAGCTGGCAACTGCTAGTCCCTACCGTTATCACCCGTGCGCATGACATGGCCAGCATCGGGACCGCCGTGAGGTTACGACCGGCCGCTCGCGAACGGTATCGGGAACTCGGCCTATATGGTCGGCACCCACGCCGGCTTCCCTGGCGCAATGCGAGGCCAGTACCGGTCGCGGCGATGACCAGGACGGGGTCAACCAGGGCCGCGCGGTGGTGCACGCCCTGAATCTGGACATCCGCCGCGGCAACGGCTGACCGGTTACGGAAACGCCGGCTTGTGCGGCTCGGTGTCGCCGATGTTCACCTCGGGATGATGCGAGCGCACCAGTTCGGCGATGCGCCCGACATCGGCATTGGGCACGTCCACCATCAGCAACAGCTGGCCGTCTTCGATGGCCTGCTGGTAGGTGCGGATCTCGCGATTGGGCAGGCGGATTCCGATCATGCTGGCGGCCCAGGCGCCGAATCCGGCCCCGGCCAGCGTGGTACCCGCGACCAGCCCGCCGCCGACCACCACGCCGGCCGGCGGAAACGTCACTGCGGTCAGGCCGGCCAGCACACCGGTCGCACCCCCGACGGCCAGCCCACGCTCGGCGGATTCGATCAGATCGGATTTCTGGCGCAGATCCGCCTCGGGCAGATCCCCCAGCGGCGTGCCCTCCCGGGCCACCACATGCATGTGGCGCGCCTCGATCCGGGCCAGCAGTAGTTCGTCAACAATGGTTTCTGCCGTGCGGGCGTCGGGCACGAGGAAGTAAAGACGACGTCGCATGGCAACCTCCCGCAAACGTCGAAGCCGTCATGCTTGGACGCCGTAAGGCGGGCAGGGTTTCGTGATCGCGTCAGTCGTTCGCGGCCAGCCGCTGCCGCGCCCGGCCAGCCGCCGCCCGCACCTGCGCCGGGGCGGTGCCGCCGATATGGTCGCGCGCGGCGACCGAGCCATCGAGCGTCAGAACCTGGTAGACATCGTCGCCGATCGCGTCGGAAAAGCCGCGCAACATGTCCAGAGATAGATCGGCCAGATCGACGCCATCGTCCTGCGCCGCTCGCACCGCCTTGCCCACGATTTCATGGGCATCGCGAAACGCCACGCCCCTGCGCACCAGGTAGTCCGCCAGATCGGTGGCAGTGGCAAAGCCGCGGGCGGCCGCGCGCCGGCAGGCGTCGGCATCCACCCGGATATGCGGCACCATGTCGGCATACAGGCCCAGGCAGTCGCGCAGGGTATCGAGGGTGTCGAACAGCGGCTCCTTGTCTTCCTGGTTGTCGCGGTTGTAGGCCAGCGGCTGTCCCTTCATCAGGGTGAGAAGGGCCATCAGGTGGCCGGTGACCCGCCCGGTCTTGCCGCGCACGATTTCCGGTACGTCGGGATTCTTCTTCTGCGGCATGATCGAGGAGCCGGTGCAGTAGCGGTCCGGCAGCTCGACGAATCCGAAGGCCGGACTGATCCACAGGATCAGCTCCTCGGCCATCCGCGACAGGTGGGTCATCACCAGCGCGGCATCGGCCAGGAATTCGATCGCGAAATCGCGATCGGACACCGCATCCAGCGAGTTCTCGGCGACGTCGTCGAACCGGAGCTGCTCGGCCACGAACGGCCGATCGATCGGGAAGGTGGTGCCAGCCAGCGCGGCGCTGCCCAGCGGCAGCACATTGACTCGCCGGCGGGTGTCGGCCAGCCGGGCGCTGTCACGCGCCAGCATGGCTTCCCAGGCCAGCATGTGATGACCGAAGGTCACCGGCTGGGCTACCTGCATGTGGGTGAAGCCGGGCATCACGGTATCGGCCTCGCGTTCGGCCAGGTCGATCAGCCCGGTCCGCAGGCGCGCCAGTTCCGCGCGCAGCTCGTCGATTTCCGTACGCAGCAGCAGACGCAGGTCGGTGGCGACCTGGTCGTTGCGGGAACGGCCGGTGTGCAGCTTCTTGCCCGCCTCGCCGATGCGCTCGGTCAGGCGGGCCTCGATGTTCATGTGCACGTCTTCGAGGTCGTCGCGCCATACCAGCTCGTCGCGCTCGATTTCACCGCCGATGTCCTGCAGCCCGGCCACGATCCGGTCGCGTTCGTCCTGGGTAAGCACACCCACCTTCTCCAACATGGTGGCGTGGGCAATCGAACCGCGGATGTCGTAGGGCGCGAGGCGGCAATCGAACGACACCGAGGCGGTGAAACGCTGCACCCGGGCATCCGGGCCTTCACTGAAGCGTCCGCCCCAGCTCTGGTTGGTGGGCTTGTCGGCCATGTTGGCTGCGGCTACCGCCGTTTGCGAAAGGCCGCGAATTATAGCAACGCCGCTTGACCCCGGGACCGTCGCGCCGAACACTGCCCGGATGAACCCCACGGCGACGCGCCCCGCCCAGGCATTCCTGCCGGATTTCTGCGGCACCGGGCGGGTGGTGGATGTGCTGGTGATCTGCCAGCTGGTGGCGGTAGTGCTGGCCCTGTCGGCGCTGCAGACCGCCCGCGGATTCTGGTTCTCACTGTTCCTGATGTCGCTGTATCTGCAGTGGATCGGCATCTTCAGCGTGGCCGCCCTGTGCCTGATCCGCCGGCATCTGGGGCACCTCAACGCCCGCCTGGTGGCCGGCCTGAGCTACACCGGCCTGCTGGCGGTGACCTTCGCCCTGAGCGAGATCGTGTACCTGGCCGGTCCGCAGACCGGCATCGCCCCGCTGGTGGCCGATATCAGCCATCAGGATTTCCTGATCCGCAATCTGGGCGTCTGCGCCGTGGTGTCGGCGCTGGGGCTGCGCTATTTCTGGTTGCGCGACGCCTGGCAACGCCAGGCCGCCGCCGAGGCCGAGGCCCGCTACCAGGCGCTGCAGGCCCGAATCCGCCCGCACTTCCTGTTCAACTGCCTGAACAGCATCGCTGCCCTGGTGGCGGTGCGCCCGGCCGATGCCGAACGCGCCATCGAGGACCTGTCGGACATTCTCCGCGCCAGCCTGGCCGACGATGACCGCCCGCTGGTCACCCTGCGCGAGGAACTGGAGTTGGTGGACGCCTACACCCGCATCGAGGCACTGCGGCTGGGGGACCGGCTGACCCTGGATCGCCATATCGAACCATCGGTGGCCGACTGGTCACTTCCGCCGCTGTCGCTGCAACCGCTGGTGGAGAACGCCATTCGCCATGGCATCGAAAAGCTGCCGGGCGGCGGGCGCATCAGCATCGAGGCGGTCCGCCGCGGCGATTTCCTGGCGGTGAGCGCGACCAATCCCCGGACCGAGAAACCCGATGATGACGGCCGCGGCCTGCGCCTGGCCCTGGCCAACATCGAGCAACGCCTGGCCCTGCGCTACGGCAGCCGCGCCAGCCTGCAGACGGCCCGCGGCCCCGACCATTTCAGCGTGGTGCTCAATCTGCCGGCGCCGGAGGCGGACAACCCGTGAAGCTCCTGATCGTGGATGACGAGCCGCTGGCGCGGCAGCGTCTGGCGCAGATGGTGGCCGAGCTGCCCGGCTGGGAGGTTGCTGGCGAAGCCGCCGACGGCCAGGCCGCCCTGGACGCGGTCGAACACCACCAGCCGGATGTCGTGCTTCTGGACATCCACATGCCCGGCATGGACGGTCTGCAGGTGGCGCGCACGCTGGCCGAGCAGCCGATGCCGCCGGCGGTGATCTTCACCACGGCGCACGATCAGCACGCCCTGTCGGCCCATGACACCCGCGCCGCCGGTTATCTGCTCAAGCCGGTCCGCCGCGACCGGCTGGCGGCGGCGCTGATGCGCGCACGCCAGCCCAGCCGCGCACAGATGCATTCCGGTACCATGCCGGACGCTGGCGAACGCTGCTATGTGCATGGGCAGGCCCGGGACGGCCTGGCCCGCGTGGCGGTGGGCGACATCATCTGCTTCATCGCCGAGGACAAGTACGTCACCGTGCATCATCTGCACGGCCAACTGCTTATCGAGGAATCACTGCGTTCGCTGGAAGACACCCTGGGCCCGGGCTTCATTCGGGTGCACCGCAAGGCGCTGGCCGCCCGGGACCACATTCAGGCCCTGCGCCGCGGCCCCGAGGGCCCGGAGCTACTGCTGCGACATCTGGCAACGCCGGTGCCGGTCAGCCGCCGGCGGCTCGGCGACGTCAGGCAACTGCTGGAACAGGACCAATGACCGACACCCCCACCGCGCGCCTGCGCATCGCCACCCGCAAGAGCGAACTCGCCATGTGGCAGGCCCGCGATGTGCAGCAGCGGCTGCAGGCCGCGCACCCCGCGATGATCGTTTCGCTGGTACCGCTGTCCACCCGCGGCGACCGCATCACCGACCGGCCGCTGTCGGCGATCGGCGGCAAGGGCCTGTTCCTCAAGGAACTGGAGCAGGCGCTTCTGGCCGACGAGGCCGACATCGCGGTGCATTCCATGAAGGATGTCCCGGCGGAACTGGAACCCGAATTCGACCTGCCGGTGGTGCTGGCCGGCGGCAGCCCGTTCGATGCGTTCGTGTCCAACCGTTTCGACAGCCCCGGCGACCTGCCGGCCGGCGCCCGGCTGGGCACCTCGAGCCTGCGCCGGGCGGCCCAGCTCAAGCACCTGCGGCCCGATCTCGAGGTCGACAGCCTGCGAGGCAACGTCGGCACCCGGCTGGGCAAGCTCGATGCCGGCGAGTTCGACGCCATCGTGCTCGCCTGCGCGGGCCTCGAACGACTGGGCCTGGCCGACCGCATCCGCCAGCAGATACCGCCGGAGGTCTGCCTGCCGGCCATCGGTCAGGGCGTGATGGGCATCGAGCTCCGCGCCGGCGACACCGCGGCCGCCGAGGCGGTCGCCGCGCTCAATGACGTGGACACCCACGTGCGCGTCACCGCCGAACGGGCGGTCAACGCCCGCCTGGCCGGCAGCTGTCACCTGCCGATCGCGGCCTTCGCCGAACTGAACGCCGGTCAGCTCCGCCTGCGGGCCTGCGTCGGCGCGCCGGACGGCGGCCAGCTGGTGGCCGACGAGACCACCGGCCCCGCCGAAGAGGCCGCGGCCCTGGGCACCGCGCTGGCCGAACGCCTGCTGGCGGCCGGGGCCGACCGGATTCTCGCCGCGCTGTGAACCGGCTGTCCGGCCTGCGCGTATGGGTCACCCGCCCGGTTGCCCAGGCCGAGGCGTTGTGTGACGCCATCGAGGCCGCCGGCGGCCACGCCCTGCGCCAACCGCTGCTGGCGATCGAAGCCCCCAACGATCCGGCCGGCGCCGAGCGGGCTCTGACCACCGCCGCCGACGCCGATGACCTGATCTTCACCAGCGCCAACGCGGTGGCGGGTGCCTGGCGTCTGCGGCCGGATTTCCGGCCGGCCGGCCAGCTGGCGGCGGTGGGCGCGGCCACTGCCGCGGCGCTGCGCACTGCCACCGGCCGCGAGGTGCTGGCCCCGACCTCGGATACCACCAGCGAGGGCCTGCTCGCTCTGTCCCGCTTCGCCCGGCCCGCCGGGCGGCGGGTGGTCATCATCGGCGGCGAGGGTGGCCGGACCACCCTGGCCGACACGCTCGACCGGCGCGGCGCCGAGGTCGGCAAGGTAGCGGTCTATCGCCGCCAGCCCGTGACCCCGTCGCGGCCGCGGCTGCAGGCGCTGGTGGCGGAGGCCGATGTCCTGGTCATCACCAGCGGCGAGGCACTGACCCATCTCGCCGCCATCACGCCGGCCGCGCTGTGGCCGGACCTGCACGCCCGTCAACTGGTGGTGCCGAGTGAGCGTGTGTTAAAACGGGCACAAGATCTGGGTTTCAACACCATGCCGCTGCGGCCGCCGCGCATGGACGACGCCGCCATTCTGGAGACGCTTGCGCGCTGCCCGGCCGCAGGCCACGGAATCGGCCGGGGGAGCGCATAAACACATGACCGAGTCCCAACGACCGGAGGAACCGGCCCGCGAGGCGGATACGGCCGACACCGAGCCGACCGAAACCACGGACGACAACGCCGAGACCCAAGCGGCGGAAACTCCCGCCGTCCCGGCCACCGACAAACCACGCCGCGGCGGCCGGGCTACCGGGGTACTGGCCGTACTCGCCCTGCTGCTGGCCCTGGCGGCCATTGCCGGCGTGGCCGGACTCACATGGCTGGGCGATCAGCGGGCCGACGAACTCGACGACCGCATGGCCACGGTGGAACAGAGCCTGGAAACCACCGTCCAGGACGATCTGATGCCGCGCCTGCGGAAACTGTCGTCGCAGCTCGAGGACACCACCGGATCGGTCACTTCCCAGGGCGACGACATCGCCGACCTGCAACAGGGGCTGGACGACACCCGGGTGCAGATGGGCGAACTAGTCGAGCGCATCGAGGGCGGCACCCGGCGCTGGAAGCTGCTGGAAATTGAAAGTCTGCTGGCCGCCGCCAACGAACGACTTCTGCTGCATCGCGACGCCGGCGGCGCCCGGCGTGCCCTGGAACTGGCCAGTCGGCACATCGGCAATCTCGGCGATCCGCGGCTGTTCGAGATTCGCGAGCAGGTGGTGGACGAAATCGCCGCGCTCAACGCGCTGCCCGATCCGGATATCGAGGGCATGGCGCTGACCCTGTCCAGTCTGATCGAGCAGGTGCCGGATCTGACCATGAAATCCGAAATGTCGGCCAATTACGACGCCGCAACACCCGACCCCGACACGCTCATCGACGCCCCCGGCTGGCAGCACTTCGTGGATTCCCTGGGTACCGCGCTCGAGGGCATGTTCACCATCCGCCGCAGCGACGAGCCGCATCAGCCGCTGATGCCGCCCGACGAGGCCTATTTCCTGTACCAGAACCTGACGCTGAAGCTGCAGTCCGCGCGGCTGGCGCTGCTGCAGCGCCAGGGCGAGGTGTATCGCAGCAATCTGGATAGCGCCCGGCAGTGGCTCAAGACCTATTTCGATACCGATGCCGCGGGGGTCGCCGGCGTGCTGGAACAGCTCAACGGCATCAGCAAGGCCGGCATCGACTGGCAGGCGCCCGACATCAGCGACAGCCTGGTGGCCATGCGCGCCTTCCTTCGCGAGCAGGCCCAGAAGCGGCTGAGCGGCAACCCGGACCCGTCCGGCAACAACGGCAGCGAATAAATGCGACGCCTGCTGCTGTTCTTCTTCATCTTCCTGGTTGCCGGCGTCGGGCTGGCGCTGGTGTTCCGCGAGCACAACGGCTACGTGCAGATCGCCTACGCGGACTGGCGCCTGGAAACCTCGCTGTTCTTCTTCCTGGCGGCGCTGGTGGCAGGCCTGTATACCGCGCTGCTGCTGTGGCGGCTGGCGGTCACCGGCGCCCTGCTGCCCCGCAACCTGCGCGAGTTGCTCGCCCGACGCGGCGAGCGCAAGGCCCGCCGGTCGCTCTACCAAGGCCTGCTCAAGCTGTTCGAGGGCCGCTGGGCGGATGCCGAGAACGAACTCGCGAAGCTGGCCGAACGACAGGACAACCCGACTCTCAACTACCTCGGCGCGGCGCGTTGCGCCCAGCACCTGCAGGCACCAGACCGGCGCGACCGTTATCTGGAACAGGCCGCCGCCCGGCGTGGCAGCTCCGAGCTGGCCATCCTGCTGACCCAGGCCGAACTGCAGATGGAGCAGGGCCAGGATGCCGAAGCCCTGGCCACGCTGACCCGGCTGCGGGAGATCGAGCCCACTCACGGTCACGGTCTGGTGCTGCTGGCCCGGCTGAGCGAACACATGGGCGACTGGGCCCAGGTGCGCGAGTTGCTGCCCGTACTGCGCAAGCAGCAGCTGCTCGGCGAGGACAAACGCCGGGAGCTTTCGATCCGGGCCTGGACCGACCTGATGCGTCACACCGAGGCCAATGCCGACACGCTGCCGGAAACCTGGAAGCAGGTCCCGCGTGACCTGCGGCGCAATCCCGCCGTGCAACTGGTGTACGTGCGCAAGCTGATCGAAGCCGGCGCGCCGGTAGCCGCCGCCGACCTGATCCGCGCCACCCTGCGCACCCAGTGGGATGCTGGGCTGGCGCTGGCATTCGGTGATATCGCCAGCGACAACCGCACGGCCCAGCTGGCCACGGTGGAGGCCTGGCTCAAGCAGTACGGCGAGGAACCGGAACTGCTGCTGGTGGCCGGGCGCCTGTGTCTGCGCAACCGGCTCTGGGGCCGGGCACGCAGTTACCTGGAAAACAGCCTGCGCGGGGTCAACCGGCCGTCGGCGCTGCTGGAACTCGGCCGGCTGTTCGAGGAAATCGACCAGGACGAGGAAGCCCGCCAGGCCTTCCGTCAGGGGCTGGAAGCCGTACTGGACAACCCCCGATAGCCACCGTGACCCGCGCGGTGATCATCGGCTGCGGCGACACCGGGCTGCGGGTCGCCCGGCTGGCCGCCGATCGCGGCTGGGATGTGACCGGCATCGTGCGCAGCGCCGAGAGTGCCGATCGCCTTGCCCGAAGCGCGATCGCGGCACAGGCGGTCGACCTCGACCGGCCCGACCCCGATCTGCCCGATGCCGACCTGCTGTTCCATTTCGCGCCGCCGCCGAGAACCGGCGACGACGATCCGCGGCTGGCCGCCGTCCTGGCTGCCTACGCGCACCGGCCGCCCCGTCGGCTGATCTACATCGGCACCAGCGGCGTGTACGGCGACTGCGGCGGCGACTGGGTCACCGAGAACCGGCCGCTGAACCCGATCACCAACCGCGCCCGCCGGCGCGCAGCCGCCGAGCGCCGGCTGGCCGACTGGGCGGGTGCCGCCGTCATCCTGCGCGCGCCCGGCATCTACGGACCCGGCCGGCTGCCGATCGAACGGGTACGTCGCGGCGAACCGGTGCTGGACGACGCCGACAGTCCCTGGACCAATCGCATCCACATCGATGATCTGGCTGCCGCCACCATGGCCGCGGCCGAACGAGGGCCGGACCGGGCCGTCTACAACGCCGCCGATGGCCAGCCGACCCCGATGGGTGCCGCCTACCGGGCCATTGCCCGGCGCCTGGGCCTGCCCGATCCGCCCACCATCAGCCGTGCCGAGGCGGAGCGGGACTGGAGCGAGATGCGGCTGTCATTCCTGCGCGAATCGCGTCGCCTGGACAACTGTCGCCTGCTCGAGCAACTCGGTCTGACGCTGCAATACCCCGACCTGGAAAGCGGGCTGGATGCGAGCCTGCCGACGGGCGGCTGACCCGCCCCCGGCGCAAGCAAACCCGGGGCACCCCGGTCCTCTGCCTCGAACAATAAATCCGAACGAGGCGGACCATGCAGCTTTTCATTGCGGCCCAGCATCTGCTGGACAAGACCCGTGCATTCGACTTTCTGGCGCCGCTGGCCCTGCGCCTGTATCTGGCGCCGGTGTTCTGGCTGGCCGGCATGAACAAGGTCAACAACTTCGACAGCACGGTGAACTGGTTCGGCAACCCCGAGTGGGGGCTGGGCCTGCCATTTCCCTGGCTGATGGCGTTTCTGGCCACCGCCACGGAAGTGCTCGGCGCCATCGCCCTGTTGATCGGGATCGCCGTGCGCTGGCTGGCGATTCCGCTGATGGTGACCATGCTGGTCGCCGCCTTCGCCGTGCACTGGGAGCACGGCTGGCAGACCATCGCCGACCCCATGTTCTGCCTGTTCAACTGCGAGGATGCACAGGAAGCGGCCAAACGCGCCGAGCGCGGCCGCGCCATTCTCAAGGAGCACGGCAACTACGACTGGCTGACCGAGCAGGGCAAGTTCGTGATCCTGAACAACGGCATCCAGATGGCGGCCACCTACTTCATCATGCTGCTGAGCCTGTTCTTCACCGGCGCCGGCCGCTATCTCAGCGTCGACTACTGGGTGGCGCGTGGCGCTGGGCGGCAGGCGGCCTGAGTGGGGCCAACGGCCATGGAAAGACGAGGGATTCGCAGATTACGTCGATTGCACAGATGGTGAAGACAGAAAGCTGCGTCCTTCAGCCAGCGCATTTCGGCGCACACATGAACACAGTCCATGAATAGCAGCTGGTTCGTTCAATCGATAGAAAAACTAGCGGCAAGACAATCCGTGTAATCGGCGAAATCTGCGGATAAGCCTTTCGAGGAGATCAATACCATGACCCAACAGACACGTCTCGAATTCAGCCTGCTGGCCATGCGCCTGACCGTTTTCCTGGTGATGGCGGTATGGACGCTGGACAAGTTCGTCAACCCCGGCCACGCCGCGGCGGTGTACGAGAAGTTCTACTTCATTCCCGGCCTCGGCAGCGGCCTGATCACGGTCATCGGACTGGCCGAATTGCTACTCCTGCTGGCATTTGTCGCTGGACTGGCCAGGCGCTGGACCTATGGCGCGGTACTGTTGTTGCACGGCGTGTCTACCCTGTCGCCGCTGGCGTTGTACTTTTCGCCGTTCGAGGGTTCCAACCTGCTGTTCTTCGCGGCCTGGCCGATGCTGGCGGCCTGCCTGGCGCTGTACCTGCTGCGTGACGCCGACCGGCGTTTGACGCTGGGCTGATCGCGTCAGCCCCGCCCATGCGGCGTGTTGAAATCGACATCCGGTCCAAGCGGCACGATGCCGGTCGGGTTCACGGTGTCGTGGCTTTCGTAGTAGTGGCGCTTGGCGTGCTCGAAGTTGCAGGTGTCGGCAATACCGGGCTGCTGGTAGAGGTCACGGGTGTAACCCCAGAGATTGGGATAGTCGACGATGCGGCGACGGTTGCACTTGAAGTGACCGTGGTAGACCAGATCGAAGCGCAGCAGGGTGGGCAGCAGGCGCCAGTCGGCCTCGGTGATGGCGTCGCCGCACAGGTAGCGTTGGTGTGACAGCCGGTCCTCGAGAAAATCCAGCGTGTCGAACAGCGGCTCCACAGCCTCTTCATAGGCCTGCTGGCTGGTGGCGAACCCCGACTTGTACACCCCGTTGTTGACGGTGTGGTAAATGCGTTCGTTGAGTTCGTCAATCTCGTCGCGCTTATCCGCCGGACAGTAATCCCCCGGGGTGGCGCCCACACCATCGAAGGCCGAGTTGAACATGCGGATGATCTCGGCGGATTCGTTGGTGACGATGACGTTGCGCTGCTTGTCCCAGATCAGCGGCACCGTGCAACGACCGGTCATGTCCGGCACGGCGGCCTGGTAGATCTGATGGATGAAATCGGCGTGGTGGATCGGGTCCGGCACCACCCCGGGGCCGTCGGCGAAGGTCCAGCCCTTCTCGCCCATGAGCCAGTGGGTCACCGACAGGCTGATCATGTCTTCCAGCCCTTTCAGCTTGCGGTAGATCAGGGTCCGGTGCGCCCAGGGGCAGGCCCAGGACACATACAGGTGATAGCGCCCGGGCTCGGCGGCGAAACCGCCCTCGCCCGAGGGGCCGGCGCGGCCATCGGCGGTGATCCAGTTGCGGAATTTCGCTTCATTGCGCTCGAAGCGCCCGCCGGTGGAATCGGTGTCGTACCACTGGTCATGCCAGACGCCGTCAATCAATAAACCCATCGTGTGCTTGCCTTGTTGGAAAGGGATCGAGGCCGGTCGCGCAGCGCAAGACTACTATGGCGCGCCGGTTTGGCAACCGCGGATCGCGCAAGTTCGACCGGGACCGAACCGGCCTGCGCCGGGCCGCTAACTCGTCGGCGGCCGGGTCTCCATCAAGGCCGGACGCTGACCGAGGTTGTCCGCCCAGCGGGCCAGCTCCGGCTGCGCCACCCGCCATTCGATATCGGGAAAACGGAAATCCAGATAGGCCAGCGCCACTCCCAGCGCGATATCCCCGAGGTCCGGCTGCTCCATCGGCGTCACGCATCCGGCAATCGCGGGCACGGCGCGTTCGATGGCGGCCAGGCGACGGTCCAAAATCGGGTCGCTGTCCGGCTGCGGGCGAAAGCGCTTGGTAATCACCAGGTCCACCGCGGCGTCGATCAGCACCTTGCCCAGACCCAGCTTGTGGTGGACGACGGCTGCGGTGGCCTCCGGCATCAGTGTCGGTTCGGGAAACCGGCTTTCCAGGAAACTGGCGATCACCAGGCTGTCGACAAGGGTGGTGCCGTCGGCCAGCTGCAGGGCCGGCACCTGGGAATAGGGATTGGCCCGGGTCAGCGGGTCGGGACTGGCCCAGGGGTCGACCCATTCCAGGCTGATCTCGTCGGTGAGCGCCTTTTCCAGGCGGATCACGCGCACCAGTCGGGCAAAGGGTGAGGTGGGAGAGACGAACAACTGCATGGCGGGGAACCCGGGTCGGAACGGTCCCGCAGCGTAACGCCGCGGCCCTTAGCATCGCCAACTGCCCGCGCCGGGCCTTCGGTTCAGGGCACCTGTTCGTAATCCTCGGGCGGGTCGTAGGTATCCTTCGCCGGCTCGGTCTGCTCGATCGACATCACCCGGCTCTCCGAGTGCAGCCGCAGCTCCGGGCGCTCCAGCGTGACTTCCTGCAACACCGGAAAGCCCGGAATCTGCCGGTAGGCCTGCATCCATTCGGAGCCCGGCCGCTGGCCGAGATTGACCATCAACCGGCGAAAACCGGCGATATCCACCGGTACCTCGTCGCTGATCCAGACATCGATGGTCATGTCGCCGGCCGCGGCCCCGCCGATTCGGTAGCGCCGGGCCGGCCAGCCCTCGATCTCGCGGACGTCATCGGTGCGTTCGACATTCACCACCGCGGGCTCGGCATCCGGCTGATCCGGCAGCGGGATCACGCGGTATTGCTGTGCCAGCCGGTTGACGATGAAGATCTTGCCCAGATCCAGCCGGGTGATGATGTAGCGGTTACCATCGTCGCGCATGCTGCGCTGGTCACCGAACCAGTGCACCGCATGGGAGGGTTCACCATCGTTGACGGTTTCCCTGACCTGGACGCGGATATCCGCCGCGGCCGAACCAATGCCCAGCAGGAGCAGGAACAGTAACGGCCAGCGCCGCGCGGGACCGATCATGGTCGGGGGCGTATCACGGCGGCAACAGGCGTCCATGTCGGCAAGCTAGCAATCAGACCGCACCCCGGCAATGGCGATGACGCCGCCATTCAGGCTGCCTCGGCCGACGGCACCAGCTTGCGCTGGCGCAGCAGATCCCCGAAGCGGCGGGCGGTGTCGATCTCGCAACCCCGGCCGTTACGCCGGGCGGCGATCGAACCGTCGCGATTGTCGATCAGCCGGATGTCGTAGATGTAGTTGGGCTCCAGATTGCCGCAGGCACCGACCTCCTCGGCCCGCAATTCCAGCCGGTAGCGGGCGCGGTCGGCCAGATCGGCCGGCACCGGCCCGGGGGTGCCGGCACTCTGTCCGGACTGATAGGGCACCAGCGCCCAGCCGAGTGCGGCCAGACGGGTGTTCAGGCGACCGGCGAGACCGACATCGGTTTCCGCTACCGCCACCGTATTGGCCGGTGGTGCGGAGCGCTCGGGCAGCGGCGCGGCGCAGCCGGCGATCAGCAGCGTCAGCGCAGCCATCCATGCGACACTTTGCCTCCGATCTGCCTTCATCCTCACGCTGCCGCCTCGGCGGCCCTCCGGAATGCCTATGCGTTGGTTCATCATCATCGCCCTTTTGTTCCCGCTGGGTGCGATCGCCGCGGACGACGGTCGCGGCATGGAAATCGCCCGCACCGCCGAAGCCCGCTTTGCCGATTATGCCGATCAGCGCGGCGAGGCCACCATGGTGATCCGCACCGCGGATGGCGACGAGGCCCGCCGCGACCTGCGAGCCCGCAGCCTGGACACCGACAGCGGCAGTCGCAGTCTCACCATTATCGACGCGCCGCCCGATGTGGCGGGCACCGCATTGCTGACCCACTCCCATGATCAACGGCCGGATGAGCAATGGCTTTACCTCCCGGCGCTGTCGCGGGTGAAGCGGATCGCCGCCGGCAACCGTGCCGGGGCCTTCATGGGCAGCGAATTCTCCTATGCCGATTTCACCGCCCAGCCGGTGGATAAGTTCGATGTCACGCTGCTGCGCGAGGACGAACTCGACGGTGAGCCAGTCTACGTGCTCGAACGCACGCCGGATGACGCGGACACCGCCGTATACAGCCGGCAGGTGGCCTGGCTGGACCAGGCCCATTACCGCACGCTGCGGGTGGAGTACTACAACAAGGCCGGCCAGCATCTGAAGACGCTGACCGCGGACGGCTTTCGCGAATACGCCAACGGCCAGTGGCGTGCTGACGAACTCACCATGACCAACCAGCTTACCGGCGGCACCAGCATCCTGCGCTGGCGCGAGATCGAGTTCGACAACGGATTTACCGAACGGGACTTCAGCGTGGACGCGCTCAAACGCGTCCGCTGATCCGGCCGACTCGCGAAGCCACCCGATGCTCGGCGCCTTCTTCCGCGCGGTAGTCGGCCACCCCTGGCGCGTCATGGTTCTGGCCGTGGCGGCCACGCTGGCCGCCGCCACCGGTCTGCCGGGGCTGGGCTTCACCGCCGCCTACGACGCCTATTTCTCGCCGGACAATCCGGAATGGCGGAACTTCCAGGCCATCGAGGACAAGTTCGACCGCCGCAACAACGTTTTCCTGGCGCTGGCCCCGGCCGACGGCGACGTGTTCACCGCCGACACGCTGGCCGCCGTGCGCGAGCTCACCGACGCGGCCTGGACCCTGCCCTACGCCAGCGGCGTGACCTCGTTGACCAACTTCCACCAGAGCTTTGCCCGCGGCGACGAGCTGGTGGTGGAACCGCTGGTACCCCCCGGCCAGCTATCCGAAGCGGAACGCGAGGCGACCCGCGACCGGGCGCTGGCCAACAAACGGGTCGCCGGCGGGCTGCTGGCCACGGATGGCGGCGTCACCGGCGTGTCGGTCGTGTTCGACCTGCCGGACGCTCGCAAGGAAACGGCCTTTCGCGAGGTCACCACCGCCGTGCGGGCACTAGCCGCACAGCTGGAAGCCGACCACCAGGGCCTGCAGGTCTACCTGACCGGCTCGGTGATGCTCAATCAGGCGATGGTGGATTCGGTGCGCTGGGACCTGACCCATCTGTATCCGCCATTTTTCCTGCTGATGTTCCTGGTGCTGGCGGTGTTCTTCCGGCGGGCGACCACCACCCTGGCCACCCTCGGGGTGCTGGCAATGTCGGTGACCATCGCCTTCGGTCTCGCGGGCTGGGCCGGGATCGTGCTCAACACCGCCTCGCTGGCCGCGGCCATCATCATCCTCACCCTGGCGATTGCCGATTCCGTGCACGTGCTGGTGGGTTACGCCGGGGCGCTGGCCAGCGGCCGCGACAAACCGGCGGCCATGCGCGAGTCCCTGCGCATCAACGCCCGGCCGGTGCTGCTGACCAGCCTGACCACGGCGCTGGGCTTTCTGGCGATGAACTTCTCGGATTCGCCGCCGTTCCGCGATCTCGGCAACATCGTGGCCACCGGCGTGGTGGTCGCCTGGGGGCTGTCGATCACCTTCCTGCCGGCAGCGATGATGGTACTGCCCGCGCCCCGGTCCGGCGCCGGCCGCGTCAGCGGGCAGTGGCTGGACCGGCTGGCCGGTTTCGTGATCGCCCGACGCCGGTTACTGATCGTGGCGGGGCTGGTGGTGATCGTGGGACTGGCATCGGCCATTCCGCTCAACCGATTCGGCGACAACTACGTCGAGTTCTTCGACGAGTCGATCGAGTTCAGCCACGACACCGAGTTCATCAATCGCGAACTCACCGGCATGCAGCTGATCGAGTATCCGCTGACCGCCGGCAGCGACGGAGCGGCCCAGGACCCGACCTTCCTGCGTCGGGTGGAAGCGCTGGCCGAGTGGTTTCGCGAGCAACCGGAGGTGCGTCGTGTGGTATCGGTCACCGACCTGGTCGAACGACTCAACCAGGCGATGAACGAGGGCGACCCGGCGGCGCATCGCATTCCGGACTCGCGTGCACTGATCGCCCAGTATCTGCTGGTCTACGAAATGTCCCTGCCCCAGGGCACCGGCATCAACGACCTGATCAGTCTGGACAAATCGGCCGTGCGACTGGCCGTGGTGCTCAACCCGATTCCGGATCAGCAGATGCGGGCGCTCGACACCCGCGCCCGGGACTGGATGCGCGCCAACCTGCCTGCCGAGATGGTGACGCCGGGTTCCAGCATTTCCATCATGTTCGCGGCCATCGCCCGGCATAACTTCACCAGCATGCTCTCGGGCACGGCGCTGGCCTTCGCCTTCATCGCCCTGGTCATGGCCTGGGCCTTCGGCAGCATGCGACTCGGTCTGGTCAGCCTGGTGCCCAATCTGGCGCCGCTGGCCATGGGCTTCGGCGTCTGGGGCCTGACGGTCGGCCAGACCGGCCTGGCCACCTCGGTGGTGGCAAGCCTGACCCTGGGCATCGTGGTGGACGACTCCGTGCATCTGCTGTCCAAGTACCGGCTGGCGCGGGTGGAAAAGGGCCTGAGCCCGGCGGACGCCGTGCGCGACGCCTTCGCCAACGTGGGCGTGGCCCTGTGCCTGACCTCGCTGGTGCTGATACTCGGCTTCGTGCTGATGACACTGTCGGCATTTACCATGACGGTGCACATGGGCGCGCTAACCGCCATCATCATCGGACTGGCGCTGCTGGCAGATTTCCTGTTCCTGCCGCCACTCTTGCTGGCCGGCGATCGAACGGATGATGCCGGCACGTAACTTGCAGCATTGATTGCCGATTCCGGCAGTCGATCACGCCATGAGCCTCAGTGTCCTTCTCGTCGATGTGCACTCGACGCGCTGCTCCACCCTGCGCGCCGCGCTGGAGGAGGCGGGCTTTCGCGTGGTCGGCGTTCTGGCTGACGACCCAGACCTCTACGAGGCGGTGGCGCGCATGGCACCGGATGCAGTGCTGGTCGACGCCGACTCACCCTCTCGCGACACCCTTGAGCATCTGGCCATGCTCGGCCAGCGCTACCCCAAACCGATGCTGATGCTGTCGCCACGCGATGACCGAACAACCATCGCGGCGGCGGCCGACGCGGGCGTGAGCAGCTACGTGGTGGAAGGGGTCTCGCCGGCACTGGTGCGCTCGCTGGTGGAAGTGGCGGTGCGTCAGTACCAGGATGTCGAGGCCCTCCGCCGGGAACGCGACGACGCCCGTGCCGATCTCGCCGGGCGCAAGGTCATCGACCGGGCTAAATCCCTGCTCATGGAGCACCACGGCCTGTCCGAACGTGACGCCTATCGCCGCATTCGCAAGGCGGCGATGGATCGCGGCCTGCCCATGGTGGAAATGGCCCGATCCGTGCTCGAACGGAGTGCGGACTAGCTGCGGCGTGCTGTGTTGCGGTGCAACGACTCGCGTCTTGCCGCGTGGTCGTCAATGCTCGGGCCGGCCAAAACCCCCGCCGCCAAACACCTTCCGTGCCGGCCGAGGGGCGATGGCATGAACACTGCTTGAACTGAACCCGAGCCGAGCGCTGTCCGGATCAACGCCGATCCACGAGAACAGCGGCAAGGCCAACACAATCTGATCGCGAACAAAGGCGTTCGCCCGATTCCCGCTGATCGCGGGCTCCGGGCGGGCGCCTTTTTTGTTGCCCGGGAGGTTTGGCATGACACGGATGCGGACAAGACACTGGATCATTCTCGGCGCGCTGGTAGCCGGACCGGCCGGGGCCGGCCCGCTAACCGGTGCGATAACCGATGGTCAGGCCTCGCTGCATCTCAACCTGCGCTTCGAGCAGGCGGAACAGCAGGGTCGCGACGACGCGGGTGCCCTGACCTTGCGGCCGCGACTGGGTTATCAAACCGGCACCTGGCGCGACCTGGACGCCTTCGCGGAGTTCGAGGGCGTGTATGCGATCGGCGGCGATGACCGCTACAACAGTGGCCCGCCGTTCCTGAACGCGACCAACGGCAACACCAGCTTCGCCACCATCGCTGACCCCACCGGTGATCAGATGAACCGGGCGTGGCTGCGTTATCGGGGCCTGCCGGCCTCCACACTTACCGTCGGCCGACAACGATTGATTCTCGACAACGCCCGCTTCGTCGGCAATGTCGGCTGGCGCCAGAACGAACAGACCTTCGATGCCATCACCCTGGTCAACGAGTGGCTGCCGAACCTGACGCTCACCTATGTCTATTTCTGGCGACAGAATTTCATCTTCTTCAACGACAACCGGATGAACAGCCACCTGGTGAATGCCAACTGGCGGGTCCACCCGAAGCTGGCCCTCACCGGCTTCGCCTATTTCATCGATTTCGACCGCAAGGCCAACGCCCTCCGCGCACCCGGCGCGCCCGACCATCGCGTGCTGGGGGTGCGGGCAACCGGTTCGCTGCAGCGGCTACGCTATGAACTGGCCTATGCCGAGCAGTCCGATTACGGCGAGGCCCCGACGACCGTGGACGCCGATTACTGGCAGTTGCAGCTGTCACTGGCCGGGCTGCCCGTTACCCCGACCCTCGGCTACGAGGGGCTCGGCGGCGACGGCACTTACGGCTTCCGTTTTCCATTGGCTACCAACCACGCCTTCCAGGGGTGGGCCGATGTCTTTCTCGTGACACCGCCGGACGGGATTGCCGACCGCTATCTGAAACTGTCGGCAGATGCGGGGCCGGTGCGCCTTGCCGCGGCTTTTCACGACCTCCGGGCCGAACGCGGCAATGCCGATTACGGTCATGAGATCGATCTGTCGGTCGCGTTTCCAGTGAATGAACAATTCAGCCTGTTGGCCAAGTTCGCCGATTACCGGGCCGAAGAATTTGCGGTGGATACCCGCCGTCTGTGGCTGCAGGCAACCGTTGAATTCTAGTGCCCGACATTGGTGCGACATCGCAAGGAAACGGGCTGCCCTGGTGCGAACCGCGCCTTTCTCCAACCACCCGCCATGCCAGAAAAAATAATTTAAGCAACTGATTTCTCATATTATTTTTCGGTGAGCGCGCGATTGGCATGGTCGCTGCACTGCCACTGACAATCGTCAATGCTGGCGGATCAACGACGATCCACACGCCGGCACCAGCGACACAAACAGATCGCTCAGGGCAAAGACGCCCGCGTTTCGACTACTTCGGTCGAGATGCGGGCGTTTTTTTTTTGGGCCAGGAAAACGCCATGACGACCACGATGACCACAAATCAGCGGAGCCCAGCATGACCCGCCCGTTCCAGGAGTCCCGCCGGCGGCTACTGGCCGGGGGCACGGGGGCCGTCATGGCGGCCGCCAGCGGCCTGGCCAGCGCCGGCCGTGGCAACGGGCAGCACGCGTCGGGCAAGAAGCGGGTAACGCTCGGCTTCATTCCCTTGACCGACTGCGCCCCGCTAGTGATCGCCGCCGAGCGTGGCTTCTTCGCTGCCGAAGGCCTGGACGTGAAGCTGTCCCGCGAGCCGTCCTGGGCGGCCATCCGCGACAAGGTGGCAGTCGGCGCCCTGGACGGTGCCCACATGCTGGCGGCGATGCCGATTGCCGCCAGCCTGGGCGTGGGCGGCTTTCACCAGCAGATGGTCACGGCGCTGTCGCTCAACCTGAACGGCAACGCGATCACCGTCTCCGCCGAGTTGTACCAGCGGATGCAGGCGGCCGATCCCGAGGCCATAGCCACGCGGCCGGTGTCGGCCCGCGCCCTCAAGCGGGTGATCGAGGCGGATCAGGCCGAGGGACTGGCGCCGCTGACCTTCGCCAGCGTCTACCCGGTGTCGTCGCACAATTATCAGCTGCGCTACTGGCTGGCGGCCGGTGGCGTCGACCCGGAGCGCGACGTCCGAATGGTCGTGATCGACCCGCCGCGCATGGTGGCCAACCTCGCGGCCGGCCGCATCGCCGGCTACTGCGTCGGCGAGCCCTGGAACCAGGTCGCGGTGGCCCGGGGGGTCGGGCACGCCGTGGTCACCGGTTACGAGCTCTGGAGCAACGCACCCGAGAAGGTGCTCGGCGTGACGCGTGACTGGGCAGAGGCCAATCCGGATACCCACCACGCGCTGCTGCGGGCCCTGATCACCGCCTGCGCCTGGCTGGATGTGCCGGGTAACCGGGCCGAGGCGGCCCAGATCCTGGCCGGTCCGGCGTACGTGGACGCGGACCCGGCCCTGCTGCTGCGAGCCCTGTCCGGCGGCTTCCAGTACCACCCCGGTTCGCAGCCGGAGGCACTGCCCGACTTCAACGTGTTCCACCGTTACGCCGCCAACTTCCCCTGGCGCTCGCACGCGGCCTGGTTCATCACCCAGATGCTGCGCTGGGGCCAGCTGCCCCACGCGGTGGACATCCGCCGGGCCGCGGCCGAGGTCTACCGGCCGGACATCTACCGGACCGTGGCCGCCGAACTGAACATCCCGGCGCCGGCCACCGACGAGCAACCCACCGGGAAACACCCCCAGTCCTGGACCCTGAGCACCGGGGACGGCGCGCTGGCCATGGGGCCGGATCGTTTCATCGACGGCCGGGTGTTCGACCCGGACCGGCCGGTGGCCTATCTCGAAGCCTTCGAGCGCCATGCGCTGGCCGCGGCGCCGGCAGACCTGCGCCGGCTCAACCCCGACACCCACGCCTGAGGCAAGACCTGCAAGGACGACCCATGGAACTCGCCAACAAAGCCACCCGCATCCGCCTGTTCGATCTCAAGTCGATCCAGATGCGCACCTTTCACATGACCTGGCTGGCCTTTCACCTGTGCTTCTTCGGCTGGTTCGGCATCGCCCCGCTGATGGCGGTGGTGCGGGAGGACCTGAATCTGGACAAGTCGATGGTGGGTTCGACCATCATCGCCTCGGTAGCCATCACCGTTCTTGTACGGCTGATCATCGGGCCACTGTGCGACAAGTTCGGCCCGCGCCGCACCTATACCTGGCTGCTCTTGCTGGGCTCGCTGCCGGTGATGGCAATCGGCTTCGCCGACTCCTTCGAGACCTTCCTGATGGGCCGGCTGGCCATTGGCGCCATCGGCGCGGCATTCGTGATTACCCAGTACCACACGTCGGTGATGTTCGGCCCCAACGTGGTAGGTACGGCCAACGCCACCACCGCCGGCTGGGGCAACCTCGGCGGCGGCACCACCCAGATCGTGATGCCGCTGATCTTCACCGCCATCGTCAGTGTCGGCGTGTCGGAAACGCTGGGCTGGCGGCTGGCCATGGTAGTGCCCGGCATCGTGCTGTTCGCTACCGGCATCGCCTACTGGTTCG
The DNA here is from genome assembly GCA_040222795.1 of Salinisphaeraceae bacterium. Lineage (GTDB taxonomy): Bacteria > Pseudomonadota > Gammaproteobacteria > Nevskiales > Salinisphaeraceae > Spectribacter. The sequence continues at coordinate 118,658 of JAVKCJ010000032.1, read as the reverse complement.
TCACCCGGGACGCGCCGGACGGCGACTATCGGGAACTGCGCGAGCAGGGTCTGATCCCGCCGGCGAAGGCCGAGCGCGGGGGCTGGGGCACATTCAAAACCGCCGCCGCCGACTACCGGGTGTGGGCCCTGTTCATCGTCTACGCGGCTTGTTTCGGGGTGGAACTGACGATCAACAACGTCGCGGCCATCTATTTCTTCGATGAATTCGACCTGGACCTGAAGACCGCCGGGCTGATCGCGGGCCTGTTCGGGCTGATGAACCTCTTCGCCCGCACGCTCGGCGGCTTCTTCTCGGACCTGTTCGCCCGCTACCGCGGCCTGCGCGGCCGGGTGCAGTTCCTGTTCCTGGCGCTGCTGGTCGAGGGCTTCGCGCTGATCCTGTTCTCGCAGATGACAGTGCTGGCGCTGGCCATCGCCTCGATGATCCTGTTCAGCCTGTTCGTGCAGATGTCCGAAGGCGCCACCTTCGGCCTCGTGCCCTTCATGCACAAGAAGGCGCTGGGCGCCGTGGCGGGCATCGTCGGGGCCGGCGGTAATGCCGGGGCGGTGGCGGCCGGCTTCCTGTTCAAGAGCGAATCCCTCAGCTACGGCCAGGGCCTGCTGTTCCTCGGCTGCGCCGTGGTGGTCTGTTCCTTCTCCGCGCTGGCCGTGCGTTTTTCGCCGGCGGTGCAGGCCGAGGAGGACGCTGCCCTCCGCGAGGCCATGGCCGAACGCAAGCGCGACGACGACGTATCGGACGCCGAGCCCAGTCCGGCGTGACGCGAATCACCCCCTCTCCCCCACACCGGGGGAGAGGGGAAAAGACAGCGGCAACGAATTGACAACGAAACTTCGGAGACGACCCATGGCAGACAAACTGCCCGAACAGAAACAGGATCTGGTGGTGATCGGCAACGGCATGGCCGGCATGCGCACCGTCGAGGACCTGCTCAAGATTCGCGCCGACGATTTCAACATCACGGTGTTCGGCGCCGAGCCCTACGGCAACTACAACCGCATCATGCTCTCGCCGCTACTGGCCGGGGAGAAGCAGCTCGACGAGATCATGATCAACTCGCGCGAGTGGTACGACGACAACGGCATCACCCTGTACAGCGGCGATCCGGTGGAAGCCATCGACCGCAAGCGCCGAATCGTGTATGCCCGCAGTGGCGCCGAAGTCCCCTACGACCGGCTGCTGCTGGCCACCGGCTCCAACCCGTTCGTGATCCCGGTGCCCGGTAACGACCTGGACGGCGTGATCACCTTCCGCGACGTCGACGACGTCAACGGCATGCTGGATGCCTCGAAAAGCCAACGGAAGGCGGTGGTGATCGGCGGTGGCCTTCTCGGTCTGGAAGCCGCCAACGGACTGATGAAGCAGGGCATGGAGGTCACTGTCGTGCATCTCATGGATGCACTGATGGAGCGCCAGCTGGACGCCCCGGCGGCGAAGATGCTGCAGGCCTCGCTGGAGGAACGCGGGCTAACCTTCCGCATGGAGGCCAAGACCGAGGCCATTCTTGGCCGGAAGCGGGTCGAGGGCGTGCGCTTCGCCGGCGGTGACCAGCTCAAGGCGGATCTGGTGGTGATGGCGGTGGGCATCAAGCCGAACATCGAACTGGCCCAGTCCGCCGGCCTGCACTGCGAGCGCGGCGTGATCGTCAACGACACCATGCAGACCTACGACCCGCGCGTGTACGCGGTGGGCGAATGCGTGCAGCATCGCAACGCCACCTATGGGCTGGTCGCCCCGCTGTGGGAGCAGGCGAAGGTCTGCGCCACGCATCTGGCCCAGGTCGGCAGCGGCCGCTACGAGGGGTCGGTAACCTCGACCAAGCTCAAGGTCACGGGCATCGACCTGTTCTCGGCGGGGGATTTCGTCGGCGACGAGAACACCGAGGACGTCGTGTTCCAGGACCCCCGCCGCGGTGTGTACAAGCGCATTGTGCTACGCGACAACAAGGTCGCCGGGGCGGTGCTCTACGGCGACACCGGCGACGGTGGCTGGTACTTCCAGCTGATGAAGGAAGGCACCGACGTATCCGAATTCCGCGACCGGCTGGTGTTCGGGCGGGCCTACGCCGAAGGCGGCGACCCGGCGAATGACGCTGGCGTGGCCGATCTGCCGGACGATGCCCAGATCTGCGACTGCAACGGCGTGTGCAAGGGCGACATCGTGGCCGCCATCGGCGAACACGATCTGAAAAGCGTTGCCGCGGTCGGCAAGCAGACCAAGGCCGGCACCTCCTGCGGCGCCTGTCAGGACGCGGTCGCCCAGCTGGTGGAAGCAACTCTCGGCGAGGGCCTGGAAGCGGCACCGGACAAGATCACCGTCTGCGAGTGCACCGACCTGTCCCACGACGAGGTGCGCGCCGCCATCGTCCACCGGCATCTGACCACCACCGCCGCGGTACGCGAGGCCCTGGACTGGCGCGAACCCGACGGCTGCCACAAGTGCCGACCGGCGCTGAACTACTACTGCGTGGCCAGCTGGCCCGACGAGGCCGAGCACGAGGACGCTTCGCGCTTCATCAATGAACGGGCCCACGCCAACATCCAGAAGGACGGCACCTATTCAGTTGTCCCACGCATGTTCGGGGGGGTCACCAACCCGCGCGAGTTGCGGGCGATTGCCGACGTGGCCGAGAAGTACGACATCCCCACGGTTAAGGTCACCGGCGGCCAGCGCATCGACATGCTCGGGGCGAAGAAGCAGGACCTGCCGGCGATCTGGCGCGACCTGCGCGAACAGGGCGGGCTGGTCTCCGGCCATGCCTATGCCAAGGCCTTGCGCACGGTGAAGACCTGCGTAGGCAAGGAGTGGTGCCGCTTCGGGGTGCAGGACTCCACGACGTTGGGGGTGGAGCTGGAGCACCTCACCTGGGGCTCGTTCATGCCCCACAAATTCAAAATGGCGGTGTCCGGCTGCCCCCGCAACTGCGCCGAGGCCTCGATCAAGGATTTCGGCATCGTCTGCCTGGAATCCGGCTACGAACTGCAGGTGGGCGGCAACGGCGGCACCAGGCTGCGTGGCGCCGACGTGCTCTGCCGGGTCAAGACCCCGGAGGAAGCCAGGGAGTATTGCCTGGCCTTCATCCAGCTCTATCGCGAGGAAGGCCACTACTTCGAGCGCACGGCCCCCTACATCGAGCGGGTGGGTCTGGACCACGTCAAGGCATGCGTGGTCGATGATGCGGAAAACCGCAAGGCCCTGGCCGAGCGCTTCAACCATTCCCAGCAATTCGCCCAGACCGACCCCTGGGAGGCGCGCTCGGCGCAGGGCGTCAACCGCGAACACTACATCCCGCTCAAGGAGGTGAGCTGATGGCCGCCGTCATGACCGATGCCGAGTGGATCGAGATCGGCCGATTGGAGGATATCCCCCGGCTGGGCGCCCGCACGGTGGGCATGCCCGACGGCGACATTGCCGTGTTCCGGACCAGCGCCGACGAGGTCTTCGCCCTCAAGGACGCCTGTCCGCATCGCGGCGGGCCGCTGTCCCAGGGCATCGTCCACGGCCGCAAGGTCACCTGCCCGCTGCACAACTGGTGCATCGGCCTGGCCGACGGCGCCGCCTGCGAACCGGACGAGGGCCACACCACCCGGTACGCCGTCGAGAATCGCGACGGCGCGCTATTCCTGTGCCCTGTGCCTAAAGAATGAACTTATCCGCGGATTCCACAGATTGCGCAGTTCGGCGTTCCAGTTCGCCGGCCGCCCTGCCGCATCGCGGTCGTGGAATCTGCGCAATCTGCGGATCACCCCTCGATGAATGACCCTGTCAGGACAACCTGCCCCTACTGCGGCGTCGGTTGTGGCGTCCGGGCGACGGTTGATGCCAACGGCGCCGTGAGCATTGCCGGTGACGATGGCCATCCGGCCAATGCCGGCCGCTTGTGTTCCAAAGGCGCTGCACTCGGCGACACCGTGGGCCGGGACGGCCGTCTGCTACACCCCGAAGTCCGTGGCGAACACGCTGACTGGGACACGGCGCTGGACGCCGTGGCTGACGGCTTTCGCGACGTGATCGACCGGCACGGCCCCGACGCGGTCGCGTTCTACGTCTCCGGCCAGCTGCTTACCGAGGATTACTACGTGGCCAACAAGCTGATGAAGGGCTTCATCGGCGGCGGCAACATCGACACTAACTCGCGGCTGTGCATGTCCTCGGCGGTGGCCGGTCACATGCGGGCCTTCGGGGAAGACGTGGTCCCGGGCTGTTACGCGGATATCGACCACGCCGACCTGATCGTGCTGGTGGGCTCCAATACCGCCTGGTGCCACCCGATCGTCTACCGCCGGATCGAGGCGGCGCGCGCGGCACGGCCCGATCTTAAGCTGGTGGTGATCGACCCCCGCCGGACCACCACCGCCGAGGATGCCGATCTGCATCTTCCGGTCGCGCCGGGGCAGGACGTGGCCCTGTTCAACGGTCTGCTGGCCCACCTGGAAGTCGGCGGCCACATCGACAGCAGCTTCGTGGATGCCCACACCGAAGGGGCGTTCGCAGCCCTGGCCGAGGCAAGGCGCGGCGGCGCGACCGCCGAACTGGCGCGGTCCACCGGCATCGCCGAGCACGATCTGGCTCTCTTCTTCGACTGGTTTGCCAGCACTGAACGGACGGTCACCATTTTCTCGCAGGGTGTGAACCAGTCCAGCGCCGGCACCGACAAGGTCAACGCCATCATCAACTGCCACCTGCTCACCGGCCGCATCGGCCGGCCGGGCATGGGGCCGTTCTCCATCACCGGCCAGCCGAACGCCATGGGCGGACGCGAGGTCGGCGGCCTGGCCAGCACCCTGGCCGCCCATCGCGACTTCGACGCCGCCGATTCGGTAGGCGCGTTCTGGCGGGCAACACGGATCGCCCGCGAGCCCGGCCTCAAGGCGGTCGACCTGTTCGAGGCCATCGGCGACGGCCGGGTGAAGGCCGTCTGGATCATGGCCACCAACCCCGTGGTTTCGCTGCCTAACGCAGACGTCATTCGTGCGGCGTTGGCGACATGCGATCTGGTCGTGGTTTCCGACTGCGAGGGCGCCACCGATACCCTGGCCTGCGCCGATATCAAGCTGCCCGCGACCGGCTGGGGCGAAAAGGACGGCACCGTCACCAACTCGGAACGCTGCATCTCCCGTCAGCGTCCGTTCCTGCCGGCACCGGGCGAGGCCAAACCGGACTGGTGGATCATCGGCGAGGTCGCCCGCCGGCTCGGGTATGGCGAGGCCTTCAATTACGAGTCGCCACACGACATATTTGTCGAGCATGCGGCCCTGTCGGCGCATGACAATGACGGGCGCTACGCCTTCGATATCGGCGGGTTGGCGAACCTGACGCAGGGGGAATACGACGCGCTGGAACCCCTGCAGTGGCCGCTTCCGGCCGGCGGGACTCGGGATTCGGGACTCGGGACAGCCGATAGACAACAGGAAACGACAGCCACAAAGCGGCTGTTCACCGACGGCCTGTTTCCCACGGAAACCGGCCACGCCCGCTTCGTCGCCGTCACCCCGCGGGGCCCGGCCCACATTCCGGACGCCGACCACCCGCTGGTGCTGAATACCGGCCGGGTGCGCGACCACTGGCACACCATGACCCGCACCGGCCGCTCGGCGCGGCTGTCAGCCCATGTGGACGAGCCGTTCGCCGCCGTGCACCCGCAGGACGCGCAGGTTTTCGGGCTCGGCGACGGGGCGCTGGCGCAACTCGAGACCGAGTGGGGAAATATGCTCGCGCGGGTCCGGGTCGACGAAGGTCAGGCCCGCGGCAGCGTATTCGTCCCCATGCACTGGAATGCGCAGACCGCGGCCGCCGGGCGGGTGGGCGCGCTGATCAACCCGGTGGTGGATCCGGTGTCCGGCGAACCGGAGTTCAAGCACACACCCCTGCGCATCCGCGAGTTCGCCGCCCGCTGGCACGGCTTTCTGCTTACCCGGACGCGCCCCGCGCTGACTGGGGAAGCGGACCTGGACTACTGGGTGCTGGTCCGAGGCGAACAATTCTGGCGCGCCGAATTGGCCGCCGGCGAGGCGGTGGGCGACTGGGGCAAGCGGGCCCGTCGGCTGCTGGGCGCCACCAGCCCCGACGCCGACTGGTTGGAGTTCCGCGACGAGCGCGCGGGCGCCTATCGCGGGGCGCGACTGGCGGATGACCGACTGGAAGCCTGCCTGTTCGTGGCCCCCGAACCGCCTGGACTGCCGGCGCGCCACTGGCTGGGCGGCCTTTTCGCGCAGGACGAATTATCCGACGCGGACCGCATGGCCCTGCTCGCGGGCGGCCCAGTCGAATCCGGTGGCGATACCGGTCCGCCAGTGTGCAGTTGTTTCGGCGTCAGCCGCGCGGCGATCGAGACCGCGATTCAGGATCAGGGACTGACCACACCGGCGGCCATCGGCGACGCGCTGGGCGCGGGCACCAACTGCGGCTCATGCCTGCCGGACCTGCGCCGGTTGATCGACATCCACGCCACTACAACGGACGATGATGCTAACGAGACGAACCCAGTTGCCGCGCAAGCGCATTGACCAGCGGCTTCATGAAGTAGCTGGATTCGGGCATCAGGTCCACGCGGACCCCGCGCTCGGTAAGCGCATCGCGGATGATTGGCCCCACGGCCGCCACCATGGTCGCCGCCAGCCCGCTGCGCAGACGATCCTCGCTATCGCGCCGGCCGGCCACCTGGAACAGGCGGCGCACCTGCGGCGAGCTGGTGAAGGCAATGGCGTCGACGCCGCCCTCGGCCAGCGTGTCGATCAGCGCGGCCACCTGTTCGTCCTCGGCATCGTCCGCGTACACGTAGGGGGCCACGGTGGACACCTCAGCCCCGGCCCCGCGCAACCAGTCGACCAGCTTGGCGTTGGGATCGGTGCCGTAGAGCTGCACGCCCACGCGCCGGCCGGCGAGGTCCTCGGCGGTCAGGGTTTCGATCACTCCGTCGGTGGTCGGTGCCGCGGCCGTCAGGGTCGGGCGCAGATCGAGATCGCGCAGGGCCCGCGCCGGTTTGGGGCCGCGGGTAAGCGTGCGCACCTCGCCCAGCCGCGCCACGAAACGATCACGCAGGTCGCCGCCGGCGCGCGCGGCAAAACCCACCAGGCGCCGCAGCCCCTCGCCAGTGAGAAGAATCAGATCGTCGCAACCGCCCTCGGCGAACTCGCGCAGCCAGGCTTCGACTGGCTCGGGGTCCGGCGCGTCATGGATCGCCACCAGCGGCGCCCGCAGCACGGTTGCGCCGCGGCGTTCCAGCATGTCGGCGAACAGATCCAGCGCCCGCGATTCCGGCACCGCGATGCGGCGGCCGGCCAGGGCGTCGGCGAGGTCGGTGGGATCGGCATCGGTCATGGCGGAAGCATCCGGGTAAAGGCGTCGGGCGAACCACCATTGTCGCCAACCCTCGGCCTGCCGTCATGCCGGGTGCGATGACCATGGTCACTGCGCACCTGTTTCAGGCGCCGCTCAAGAGAGGCGGAGAAACCATCCAGCGGCTGACACAGCGGTGGGAAGCCCGCCGCCGGCGCGCCGGAGAGGTCTGGCTGGTAGGCGCCGGGCCCGGTGATCCGGGCCTGCTGACGGTCAACGCGGTACGCGCGCTCGAGCGCGCCCAGATCGTGCTGCACGACAGCCTGATCGCGCCCGACGTGCTGGCGCTGGCGCCGCGCCGGGCAAAACGCATTCACGTGGGCAAACGCTGCGGCAACCATCGTACCCGCCAGGCCGTGATCCATCGCCTGATGCGTCGTTATGCGGCAGCCGGCTATCGCGTGGTGCGCCTCAAGGGCGGTGACCCGTTCGTGTTCGGCCGCGGCGGCGAGGAACTGCAGGCGATGGCCACCGCCGGAGTCACCTGCCACGTGATTCCCGGCATTACCGCCGCCACCGGCTGCGCGGCCTACGCCGGCATCCCGCTGACCCACCGTGAATACGCCCACAGCGTGCAGTTCGTCACCGCACGCTTCGGCCGCGAAGGCGACGAACCCGACTGGTCCACCCTGGCCCGGCCGGGCCACACGCTGGTGTTCTACATGGGCGGCCGGCGACTGGGCCTGCTGGCCCGGCGCCTGCTGCGCAGCGGTCGCGGAGCGGACTGTCCGGTGGCCATCATCCGCGACGGGACCGGTCCGGACCAGGCGGTACGTCTGACGACGCTTGCCGGGTTGCTTGCGGAACCGCCGGAACAGACCAATGCCGGCGCCATCCTGACCATCGTCGGCGAAGTCGTCGCGCTGCACCCGCGCTGGCAAACGGCGCCCGGAATCCCGGTCAACGCAACGGCGGCCTGACAGTGAGCAGTGCGTTGCGGACAGCTTGGCATTATCGTGTCCGCTCATGCCGCATCTCGATCCCGATCTCCCTTTCATCCGGCCGGTCGAGCCCGCCGACCTTGACGCCATCGTGGCGCTGGAGCAGCGCTGCTTCGACCGGGATGCCCAGACACGGCGCAGCCTGCGTTATCTGCTGACTCGGGCCCATGCAATCAACCTCGCCGCCGAAGTGGATAACCGCCTGGCGGGCTACCTCACGCTGCTGTTGCGGCGCGGCGCGCGCGCCGCACGGGTTTATTCCATTGCGGTAGACGCCACGGCACGCGGGCAGGGGCTGGCGGGACAACTGCTGAGCATGGCCGATACCCATGCCATCCAGCGCGGCTGCAACCGCATGGTCTGCGAGGTGCGGGCATCCAACCGGGCCTCGCTGGCGCTGTTCACCAGTCACGGCTATCAACGCAAACGCGATCTGCCGGCGTATTATCCCGGCGGCGAGGACGGCGTGCGTCTGGAAAAGCGGTTGACCTGATGGCGGAAGCGATTCTGGTGGTGGAGAGCCCGCGCGACTGGCGGGCGGCGGAGAGCCCGGCGCGGCTGGTGGCGGCCGACGACTACCTGACCGACCCTGCCTACGCGGCCGGGACATTCCACGTGATCAACCTTTGCCGCAGCGTCCGCTACCAGAGCACCGGCTATTACTGCTCGCTGCTGGCCGAGGCTCGCGGCCACCGCGTGATTCCCTCGGTGGCGACCATCCAGGATCTGTCCCGCAAGGCCCTGTACGGCTACGAAATACCGGCACTGTCCGCGCTGCTCGACAAGCTGCCGGCGGATCGCCGCGCGGCCCTACCGCGACAGCTGCACATCCTGTTCGGTCAGACCTCGGTACCCGGTTTCGAGGACCTGGCCCGCCAGGCCTTCGGGGCCTTCCCGGCGCCGCTGCTGGAACTCGAGATCAGCACCGACCGCCGGCTGTCGGTGACCGCCCTGCGTTCGCTGGCGCCGCGGGCACTGACCCAGGACGAGCACCAGGCCCTACCGGCCGCCCTGTCCGCCTATATGGCCCGGGGACGGCGCAGCAGGCGACGCCGGGATTTCCGTTTCGACGTGGCCATTCTGGCCGACCCGGCCGAGGCGCAGCCGCCCTCCGACCGGGGCGCGCTGCGGCGGTTTGCCAGCGCCGGCCGCGAACTGGGGCTGGATGTGGAATTCATCCGCGCCCGCGATTTCGGTCGTCTGGCCGAGTTCGATGCCCTGTTCATCCGCGAGACCACCCGCCTGGGCCACCACACCTACCGCTTCGCCCGCCGCGCCGAGCAACTGGGACTGGTAGTGATCGACGACCCGCGCTCAATCCTGCGCTGCACTAACAAGGTGTATCTGGCCGAACTGCTCACCGCCAACCGGATTCCGGCCCCGCGTACCGCCATCTTCGGCGAGCGCGAGGTGGACCGCCTGCCGAACATGCTTGGCTTTCCGATGGTGCTCAAGGCGCCCGAGGGGGCGTTCTCGAAAGGCGTGTTCAAGGTGGAAAACACCGAAGAGCTGGCCCGGCGCGCGGCGGAACTGCTGGATGAATCGGAACTGGCCCTGGCGCAGGAATTCGTGCCCACGGAGTTCGACTGGCGGGTGGGGGTGCTCAACCGCCAGGCGCTGTACGTGTGCCAGTACGAAATGGCCGCCGCCCACTGGCAGATCGTCAAGCATGAAAGCGACGGCAAGTTCCAGGAGGGCGGATTCCGCACCCTGGCGGTGGATGAGGCGCCGGCCGACGTGGTGCGCACCGCGGTGAAGGCGGCCAACCTGATCGGCGACGGGCTCTACGGGGTGGACCTCAAGCAGACCGCCCAGGGCCTGCGGGTGATCGAGATCAACGACAACCCGAGTATCGACCGCAATGTCGAAGATGCGGTGCTCGGCAACGATCTCTACCGCCGCATTATGGCCGAGTTCCTGCGACGGCTGGAAAGCCGGGGGCAACGCCGCCGCGCGACGCCCTGACGACACGCCTCCCGGCCGGCTCCGGGCCACCCGCACAAAGGTGGCTTTGCTAAACTATTGAGTCACAAATGCGCGCCGTCCGGCGCCTCACCCAACCTCCAGACACGGGGCATTCGACATGACGGAACGCGTGCACGTCGGCGGTTTGCAGATCGGCAAACCGCTGTATGAATTGATCCACACCGCACTGCCGGGCACGGGCGTGGACGCGGATGCGTTCTGGTCGGGTCTGGAAGCGATCCTGAACGATCTGGCACCGAAAAACCGACAACTTCTGGAAAAACGACGGTCGCTCCAGGAACGGATCGACGCCTGGCACCGCGAGCGCGCCGGCCAGCCACACGACGCCGTGGCGTACAAGGCATTCCTCCAGGAACTCGGCTACCTGCTGCCCGAACCGGCCGACGTGCAAGTCAGCACGTCCAACGTCGACCACGAAATCGCCGCCGTGCCGGGCCCGCAGCTGGTGGTGCCAATCTCCAATGCCCGCTTTTCGCTCAACGCGGCCAATGCCCGCTGGGGCAGCCTGTACGACGCCCTGTACGGCACCGATCTGATCGAGGACAAGCCGGGTCAGGAAAAAACCGCCAGCTACAACCCCGAACGCGGCGCCATCGTGGTGGCCGAGGCGGACAAACTGCTGGACGAAATCTTTCCGCTGGACGGCGCTACGCACGCCGACGCCACCGCCTACGCCGTGGTCGATGGCGCGCTGTCCGTCACCACGAATGCCGGCACCTTCGGCTTGCGCAATACCGCACAGTTCGCCGGCTATCGCGGCAGCGCGGACGCACCGGACGGCGTGCTGCTGACCAACAACGGCCTGCACGCGGAAATCCAGATCGACCAGAACCACCCCGTCGGCGCCAATCACGCGGCCGGCGTGAAGGACGTGCTGATGGAATCGGCGGTCACCGCCATCCAGGATTGCGAGGACTCCGTGGCCGCGGTGGACGCCGTCGACAAGGCCGGCGTCTACGCCAACTGGCTGGGCCTGATGAAGGGCGATCTGGAAGAGTCCTTCGACAAGGGTGGCAAGACCACCACTCGCCGGCTGCATCCGGACCGTGAATACACCGCCGCGGATGGCAGCAAGCTGGCACTGCCCGGCCGCAGCCTGATGCTGATCCGCAACGTCGGCCATCTGATGACGACGCCGGCGGTGCTGGACGCCGACGGCAACGAGATACCCGAGGGCATTCTCGACGCCTACTGCACCAGCCTGATCGCCAAGCACGACCTGCTGGGCAATGGTCCGCACCGTAACAGCCGCACGGGCAGCGTCTACATCGTCAAGCCCAAGATGCACGGCCCCGAGGAAGTGGCATTCACGGTGGAACTGTTCGCCCGCGTGGAAGACGCGCTGGGCATCGACCGCAACACCCTCAAGGTCGGCATCATGGACGAGGAGCGGCGCACCACGCTCAACCTCAAGGCCTGCATCAACGAAGCCCGCGAGCGCGTCATCTTCATCAACACCGGTTTTCTGGACCGCACCGGCGACGAAATCCACACCTCCATGGAAGCCGGCGCCATGGTACGCAAGGGCGACATGAAGGCCGAACCGTGGATCGCCGCCTACGAGGACTGGAACGTGGACGTCGGCCTGGCCTGCGGTCTGCGCGGCCGCGCCCAGATCGGCAAGGGCATGTGGCCAAAGCCGGACGTGATGAACGAGATGATGGCCACCAAGCAGGGTCATCCGGATGCCGGCGCCAACTGCGCCTGGGTGCCCTCGCCCACCGCGGCCACCCTGCACGCCATCCACTACCACCGCCGCGACGTGCTGGCCCGCCAGGACGAGATCGCGAAGCAGGGCCGTCGCGCCAGTCTGGATGATCTGCTCAGGATTCCGCTGGCCACCGACACAAACTGGTCGCCCGAGGCCATCCAGGAAGAACTGGACAACAACGCCCAGGGCATTCTCGGCTACGTGGTGCGCTGGATCGACCAGGGCGTGGGCTGCTCCAAGGTGCCGGACGTCAACGACGTCGGCCTGATGGAAGACCGCGCCACCTGCCGCATTTCATCCCAGCACATCGCCAACTGGCTGCACCACGGCGTCACCGACACCCAGCAGGTGATCGAAACCCTCAAGCGCATGGCCAAGGTGGTCGACCGCCAGAACGAAGACGACCCCACCTACCGGGCCATGTCGGCGGACTTCGACAACTCCGTTGCCTTCAAGGCCGCGGCCGACCTGGTGTTCAAGGGCGCCGAACAGCCCAGCGGCTATACCGAGCCGGTGCTGCATGCACGGCGGTTGGAGCTGAAGGCGAAGCTGGGAGTCGATTGATCCGCCGATAGCTCCGCGACGGGAAAACGCCCGGCTTCGGCCGGGCTTTTCCGTGGCTCGCGCTATCCGCCGAGACGAGCTTGTTGCTCATGAGGTTGAATTGGCGCAATACAAACGCGTTTGTTAATGGCTCATGAGCGACCAACGGATTTGTTGCTCATTCAATATAATTTTTGATCAGCAATAGCACTTTCTGCCCAAGTCTGAGCGACAAATGCCTTAACACGAATACTCGCATGACGCTCAATCTCAGCAAGGCTGTACATTATCGCTCGGCCCAGTTTGCGCCCGCGAGGTTGAATTACCCGCATTTACTGCCGGGCATGCTGGCCGCAACTGAAGCCCTGACACGCTGTGATCAGATGCTCCAGGCAATGCACAACAGCGAAGTGTTCCTGGCACCATTGCGAAGCTAGGAAGCCGTAGTCTCCTCCCGCATGGAGGGCACGGTCAGCACCATGGATGAGATCCTGCAGCTTGAAGCCGAATACGGTGGCGAAGCGGGTGCGGTCGGAGAGTTCCGCTCGGATGCCATAGAAACGCTGTTATATCGACGGACGCTAAACACGGCCCAGCAGCAGCTGGAGGAGGGTCGTCCTCTTTCGGAGTCGCTCATCTAAGAGCATCCACCAGCAGTTGCTGTCGTTCGGCCGTGGCGCGAGCAAGTCGCCGGGCAGGTACAAGCAGGAACAGAATTACGTCGGCGAGCGCGGCAGCCGGGAAATGGGCTTCGTGCCGATTGCCCCGGAACAACTCGCCGCTGGCATGGCGGGACTATTCCAAATGATCGGTGACACCGACATGCCAATTCTGCTGCGCACTGCCTGGCACATGCGGAGTTCGAAGCACTGCACCCATTCGAGGATGGAAATGGGTGGGTCGGCAGGATGCTGATCACGTTAATGCTCTGGCGCGGCGGCGCGATATCCGCGCCCCACTTTTATATCAGCCGCTATTTCGAGGACCGCAAGAACGAATACCTCGTAAGCCTTCGCAACGTCTCCGCCGAGGGCGACTGGGACGGTTGGTGCGAGTTCTTCAGCGCTGTCGGGCAACAAGCCATTCGAAACCTGGAAGTCGCCAACGCCATCCGGAATTTCTACGAGGAAATGAAGATTCGATTCGCCGAACTACTTGGCTCGCAGCACTCTGTGGCAGCTCTGGACTACCTGTTTACCTGGCCCGTTTTCAGCAACAGCCGATTCACCCACGAGGCCGCCATTCCAGGGCTACTGCGGGGCGTTTCACCCGCTTGTTGCTAAAGGAAGGCTGGCTGCAGACGGTGCGCGAGCCCGCCGGACGTCGTTCGGCCATCTATCGCTTCTAGCCGCTGATGGAACGGGTGCGCATCTAGCTCGCCGTTGCTTGTGTCAGGTAACTGCGCGTTTCGTCATCCTCGACCCATGCATAGACGCCCTTCAGCGCGCGCGTCAAAAGAATTCGATAGGCCTGGATAACCGCCGGGAGGAGAATTTCCAGAGCCGCCTTGCCGCGCGGCCCATGTTCGGTCGCTCGGCGGGCAAGATTCCTCAAGCCGGACTCGTGGACGTTTTCGGGTTGCACAACCCATCGATCATTACGCCACACGAGATCGCTCATCCATAGCAGGCCAACATAGTCGAAGTCGAAGCCCCGAACCGCATAAGTGCAACCAACTTCGCTGAGCGGATTCTCGGCGATTCGAGTGCCGGCCGGACCCTGAACGAACGGGGTGTAGTCAGTGCCGTTGGCAATGACGTTCCAGGGGCGGCGCCATTCGCGGCCGTGGCCACATTCGATCCGGAAATCCCAGGTTGTTCCCGGGGCCTCGTGGGGATTCGGAAAATCACGGGTTGTCCAGGGGCGGGAGTAGCTTGCCAGGAGCCGTGCGCTGCAACGCTCTTCAATCCGGGCGCCCAGCGCCTGTTCCAGGCCGAATGGCGTATCGAAGATTTCGAACTCCATACCGCCTACCGCACGCTGGCAGCTGTAATCGGCAGGCGTCTCGGCCACGCCCCGCATTTCTGGCTTGGCAGCTATTGGGGCAAGTTTCGTCTTCCGCCAGCGACGAGCATTACGCGCCGCGAAGCGCGGATGCACGTTGGAAAACACGGAAGACAACCACTCGACATACTCCCTCGAGCCGGCACACCGGAACTGCGTGTCGGCCAGGCTGATTCCTTCGACTTCGGCGCCGAGTTCGGCCGCCCAAGCGCGAATGTCATCGAGCGTCGTGTTCTCTCGTTCGCGAAATCCCTGCTGGGGATCGAGAAACAGCACGGTCAGTCGCGAGGCGCGGATGACGTGATAGGCCTGCGGCCCCAGCGATGACGCGAAACCGAATTGACCTCGGCCACTGCTGTGCTCCGGATTCACGAGTGCATGCGCCTCGTCGACGATGGAAACCAGGTAGCTGTCGTCTTCCGAGCCTGACCGGGGCGGCTGCATGGCCGACAACTCTTGCAGGTGACGGCGCCACAGCTGCGGATCCTTGAACAGCTCCTGGCCGTGGCGACGACGCAAGCGGCCAAGGTCATGCGTAGTGGCCGGGTAGTACTGGTTCACTTTCTTGACCACGCCGGACGCCCCATGGTGGCCGCTGCCTTCGCGGAATAACCTGGTCCAGTTGCTGTTCTGGCTTTGCGACGTGGTGGTGAATACGAGGTCGCCTTTCCGAACGGAAGGATCGGTCACGAGGTTTGCCCAGAGTTTGGCGGCGACCACCGATTTGCCGCTCCCCGGCGGCCCTTCAACGATCACGACACGCTTGCCGGGATCGGCTTTGCGGTGATCCACGTAGCTCGCGGTTCGTTCGCGACAGAGGGCGAGCGCCGCACGCTGATTCTCAAGCAGCACGAATGGGTCGTTTCCCGGACGCAGTATCTGGGCGCCGATCTGGGCAACGAATCCACGGTCTTGCCGGTAACCTCCGGCTGCGAAGGCTGCAGCGAAATCGGCGTCGGGATCAGTAATGCGTGCGGCGGCATATTCCGGGAAGCGTTCGTCGACGTCATTGGCTGCCGTCGTGAAGACCGGAAAGTCGCGAGTGAGGTTTTCGTTGGGCGACTCCAGATACGAACCCACATTGCCGAAACGCGTGAACAGCACACAGCCATCGACCGAGGCATCGCAATCCTGTACCGCGGTATGAAAGCGGCGGCAGTACTCCGTATAGCCGCGTACCTGTTCGCTGGGGTGCAGCTCGTCGACGCTGCGGCGCTTGATCAGGCCCTCAGCCGAGCCGGGTTGGTCTCCGGAGAGCAGCCAATGCTTGAGTTCGATGATCACGGCCGACGGTCGCTCCGCGTTGCGGCCTAGCAGTACGGCGTCACACCAGGATGAAGCAGCCGGGAGCTGGTATTCGACATCGAGGTGACCGGTTCCCCCGAAATAGAGGTGCTTATCCTTCAGCTTTGGCGTCGACAGCATGTCAGCCAGCGTAGGTAGCGAAGCCACCCACGCAGCGCGTTCTTCATCGCCGGTTCGGCCTGTGAGGTCCTGCAAGTCGCGGACGAAGCCATCGAGATTGTTGGCGATGCGCTCCTGATATTCGCCGACGGTAAGTAGCATCCTGTCTCCCCGGTTGCCCTCATGATACCGACAACATGCCAATAATCTGTCGGAGGATCTAATGTATGGATCGAGTGACGGTGGGCTTAGTCGATGGTCTGCGCCAGCCCCAGAAACGCCTCGATGTGCTGGTTGTTCCGATCAGCTTTCCTGACACCGAGATGAATCTGCTTGGGAACGCCCCGCGTGCCCAGCCGGACGGCCGCGAGTGACAGCTTGTCGGCGTACTCGCCGATCAGCCATCGGGGCAGGGCCGCAACGCCGCGGCCGGCGGCGACGAGCTGCAGCATGATGTCGGTGGACTCGACGTTCTTGTGCTTGCGCGGGGCGCAGCGGGCGGGCGTGAGGAACCGCGTATAGATGTCCAGGCGGCCGGCATCGACCGGGTAGGAAAACAGCACTTCGTTGTTCAGGTCGGACGGCTTGATGTGGCCGCGGCCGGCCAGACGATGATCGGCGGCCACGGCCAGGACCTGTTCATAGTCGAACACCGGCTCGAACAATACGCCGGGCCGATCCAGCGGGTCGGGCGTGACCAGGATGTCGATATCGTGGCTGAAAAGGGCCGCCATGCCGCCGAACTGGAACTGCTGCATGACGTCGATATCCACACCCGGCCAAGCCTGTAGATAGGGCTCGACCACCTTCAGCAGCCACTGGTAGCAGGGGTGGCATTCCATGCCGATACGCAGGCTGCCCTGCTCGCCAGCGGCATATTCGGTCAGCACCTCGTCCACGCGCTCAAGCTGCGGCAGCAGCCGGTTGGCGGCGTTCAGCAGATAGTCGCCGGCGGGGGTCAGGCGCACGCGGCGACCGTCACGCTGCCATATCCGCGCGCCGGACTGATGCTCCAGTTTCTTGATGGCGTGGCTGAGGGCCGACTGGGTCAGGTGCAGCGAGGCGGCTGCCGCGGTCAGCGAGCCCTCGCGCTCGATGCCGCGGAGGATGCGGAGGTGGGTGCGTTCGATCATCGCATATCCATGAGAATAAATAACGTTTTAATGAAAAATTACCATTTTTATTCATTGGTCTGCGCGCCTACGATTCCTGCGTTCCCAACTTGAATGCTGAAGGACAACCATGGCGACGACCCATAATCTCGGATTCCCCCGCATCGGCGGCAAGCGTGAACTGAAGTTCGCGGAAGAGGCCTACTGGAAGGGCGAATCCAGCGCCGACGAACTCCTGACCAGGGGCGCCGAGTTGCGCCGGCAGCACTGGCAGCATCAGTCGGGCCTGGGTCTGGTGCCGGTGGGCGATTTCTCGTTCTACGATCACCTGCTGGACACCAGCTTCCGGCTAGGCAACGTACCGGCGCGGGTGAGCAAGCTCGACGGCAGCCGGCTGGACAACATGTTCCGCGTGGCGCGCGGCCGCTCCGCCGGCGACGACGACGCCAATGCGGTGCGCGCCGGCGAGATGACCAAGTGGTTCGATACCAACTACCACTACATCGTGCCGGAGGTGGACGCCGACACTGCGTTCACGCTGGATGCCGATGACCTGCTGGACCAAGTGGCCGAGGCGAAGGCCGCCGGCGTGACGCCCAAGCCGGTGCTGGTCGGCCCGGTAACCTATCTGTGGCTGGCCAAGGCCACCGACGACAGCGACCGGCTGGCGTTGCTGGACCGCCTGTTGCCGGTCTACCGCGAGTTGCTCGACAAGCTCAGCCAGCAGGGTATCGAGTGGGTGCAGCTGGACGAGCCGGTGCTGGTCTATGACCTGGATAACGCCTGGAAGCAGGCTGTTCAGAAGGCCTACGACACGCTGGCCGGCGCGGCACCGAAGCTGATGGTCACCACCTATTTCGGTGAGCTGGCCGACAACATCGGCCTGGCCTGCAACCTGCCCGTGGCCGGTCTGCACGCCGACGCCGTCAAGGGCCGCGACGAGGTCGATCGGATCGTCGCCGCACTACCCGAGGACAAAGTGCTGTCGCTGGGCGTGATCGACGGTCGCAATATCTGGAAGGCCGATCTCGCCGGGCTTCTGGACTGGCTGGAGCCGATTGCCGAGAAGCTGGGCGACCGGCTGTGGCTGGCGCCGAGCTGCTCGCTGCTCCACGTGCCGGTGGACCTGAACAGCGAGACGAAGATGGACCCCGAGATCAAGAGCTGGCTGGCGTTCGCGCTGCAGAAGCTGGGCGAGCTCGAGGTCCTGGCCGGCGCCCTGAACCAGGGCCGCGATGCCGTGCGCCAGGCGCTCGACCGTAACGCCGAGGCCATCGCCAGCCGGCGTGCCTCGGACCGCGTGGACGACCCGGCGGTAAAGAAAGCGGTGCGCGCGATCACCCCGGAAATGGGCAAGCGCGACAGCGCCTACGCCGAGCGCGCCGAGGCCCAGCGCCAGCACCTGAACCTGCCGGCCTACCCGACCACCACCATCGGCTCGTTCCCGCAGACCAAGGAGATTCGCCAGGCGCGGCTCAAGCATCGCAAGGGCAATCTCTCCCGCGAGGATTACATCGCCCAGATGAAAGCCGAGATCGAGCGCTCCATCCGCGAGCAGGAAAAGCTCGGCCTGGACGTGCTGGTGCACGGCGAGCCCGAGCGCAATGACATGGTCGAGTACTTCGGCGAGCAGCTCGAAGGCTATGTCTTTTCCCAGCACGGCTGGGTGCAGTCGTTCGGCTCACGCTGCGTGAAGCCGCCGATCCTGTACGGCGACATCAAGCGCCCCGAGCCGATAACCGTGGACTGGATTCGCTACGCCCAGTCGCTGACCGACAAGCCGGTCAAGGGCATGCTCACCGGCCCCGTCACCATGCTGAACTGGTCCTTCGTGCGCGATGACCAGCCGCGTTCGGAATCCTGCAAGCAGCTGGCGCTGGCAATCCGACAGGAGGTGCTGGACCTGGAGGCCGCGGGCGTCAACGTCATCCAGATCGACGAGGCCGCCCTGCGCGAGGGCTTGCCGCTACGGCGCTCGCAGTGGCAGGCGTATCTCGACTGGGCGGTGGAATCCTTCCGCATCACCGCCAACGGCGTGGGTGACGAGACCCAGATTCACACCCACATGTGCTACTCGGAGTTCAACGACATCATCGAGTCGATTGCGCACATGGACGCCGACGTAATCACCATCGAGACCTCGCGCTCCAACATGGAGCTGCTGGACGTGTTCGACCACTTCGCCTATCCCAACGAGATCGGGCCGGGTGTCTATGACATCCACTCGCCCAACATCCCGGCGCCGGATCAGGTGATCGAGCTGATGCGCAAGGCAGCGGAGCGAATTCCGCGCGAGCGGCTGTGGATCAACCCGGACTGCGGGCTCAAGACCCGCCAGTGGGCGGAAGTGTCGCCGGCACTGCAGAACATGGTCGACGCCGCCCGCAGCCTGCGCGACAAGGCCGCCTGACCCCCGATCTGTCTTCGCCGATGTCCCGGCAATCCGGCCGGCCCGCTGCCCGCGGGCCGGCTTCTTTTTTGCGACCGTCTGTCCCGAGGCATCCTCCGGGAAGGCCGACTGAAGTCGGCCCTACCGCAAGGCTCAATGCCGGTTTAGGGCGGAATTCATTCCGCCTGCCCCATTCCGCTTAATTCTCTGGTGTTTGTCCCGAGGCATCGACCGGGAAGGCCGATTGAAATCGAGCCTACCGCAGGGGTCGATGCCGGTGTGGGGCGGAATTCATTCCGCCGGTAACCCCGAGCACCGGCGCCGTATCAGCGCCCCGTGTAAGCCGGCGCGTCCGGGTTCTCCAGCCAGTCACGCCGCTTGTCCAGCGGCTGTTCCAGGTAGGCCCGCATGGCCGCCAGGCCGTCATCGGACAGCATGGTTTCCAGAAAATCGGCTGCCTCGATCGACAGCCCGGCGGTCAGATGGGTATCGCTGCCGGCATAAACCGCGTGCTTGATGCGGGCCACCGCCTTTGGCGGCAGAGCCGCCATCTCGGCGCCGATCACCCGGGCCCGGGCCAGCGCGTCGTCGGCGCATTCGTGCACCAGCCCGAGGTCCCGCGCGGTGTCCGGCGGCACGACGCGCCCGCGCAGGATGAACTCGATGGCGCGGCCGGCGCCGATCAGCCGGCTCAAACGCTGGGTGCCGCTGCCGCCGGGCAGGATGCCGAGCTTGACCTCGGGCAGCCCGAAGCGGTGATCGCCGGTCTGGGCGATGCGGATATCGCAGGCCAGGCAAAGCTCGAATCCGCCGCCCATGGCATCGCCGTTCATCGCCGCAATCACCGGCTTGGGCAGAGTCTCCAGCGCAGAGAGCATGGCGTGATAGCCGTCATTCAGGGCCGTGCCCATGGCTCGCATGCCCTCGCGATCGGCGGCCAGGGCTTCCAGTTCCTCCACGCTGTAATGGGTGATCAGCTTGCCGGGAATGCCGCCGGTGAGAATCACCACGCGCACCGCCGGATCGTCGCGCCAGCCCTCGATCAACGCCGCCAGCGCCTGCGCGCCCTCGGCGCAGAAGTAATTCATCGGCGGGTTGTGGTACGCGGCGACCACCACGCCGCCGGTCTGCTCGATCTGCCAGTAATCCATCACGGGTCTCGCATTCGGTTGTGACGGCATGCTCGCCCTTTCCGCGGCCGTCGGCAAACCGCCATACTGCGGCGCTGGCCGGATCCGCTAGGAATGAACATGCACCCCATCGACACTTGGCACCAACTGGTCGAGGCACGCGATGCAACGGAACTGGAGACGCTACTCGCCGAGGATGTGGTCTTCCACTCGCCGGTCGTGCACACCCCCCAGGCCGGGCGGGCGCGGACGCTGCCGTACCTGGCCGCCGCATTCCGGGTGTTCTTCAACGACAGCTTCCGCTACGTGCGGGAGATTCGCGGCGAGCGCGATGCCATGCTGGAGTTCAGCGTCACCATCGACGATATCGCGGTAAACGGGGTGGATATCATCCTCTGGAACGACGATGGGCGCATCGTTGATTTCAAGGTCATGCTGCGCCCGCTCAAGGCCATCAACCTCATCCACCAACGTATGGGCGCCATGCTGCAACAGGGAGGCTCACCCGCATGAAGCTCTACGACTGGTCCATCGCCCCCAATCCGCGGCGGGTACGCATGTATCTGGCCGAGCGGGGTATCGAGGTGGAGATCGTGCAGGCCGGCGCTCCGGACCAGATGGATCTGTATGACTGGTTCCTGAAACTGAATCCGCGCCGGCGGGTGCCGCTGCTGGAACTGGACGACGGCACCCACATCGGCGAGGCCATGGCCATCTGCCGTTATTTCGAGGCCACGCAACCCGGGTCGGGTCTGTTCGGGCATGACGCCCGCGAAACCGGCCTGGCGGAAATGTGGGAGCGCGAGGCCGACCAGAACGGCATTCAGGCTGGTGGCGAGCATGTGCGCAACGCGCACCCGGCGTTCCGGGATCGCGCCCTGCCGGGCTATGCCGAGGCCACGCCGCAGATTGCCGAGCTCGCCGAGCGCGGCCGCATGCGCTACGGCGAGTTTCTGGCCCATGCCGACCAGCAGCTCGCCGACCGCGAATTCCTGGCCGGAGCCCATTTCACGGTGGCGGACATCACCGCCTTCTGCGCGATCGACTTCTGGCGCAAATTCCGGCTGCCGATTCCGGAGAACGCGGGGCACCTGCAGCGCTGGTTCGACGCCGTCAGCCAGCGTTCCAGCACCGGCGCCTGACCGTGGCGACCCGCTGCGGCTGGTGCGGCGAGGAACCGCTTTACGTCGAGTATCACGATCGTGAGTGGGGCGTACCGGTCACCGATGACCGGTTGCTGTTCGAGTTCCTGATCCTGGAGGGCGCCCAGGCCGGGCTGTCATGGTGGACGGTGCTGCAGAAGCGAGAAGGCTACCGTCGGGCGTTCGCCGACTTTGATCCAGCCGCCGTGGCGACTTTCACGGACGAGCAACTAACTGCCCTGCGCAACGACCCCGGCATCGTGCGCAACCGTGCCAAGATCGCCGCCGCCCGCGGCAACGCCCGGGCGTTTCTCGAGGTGCAGGCCGAGTACGGCCGCTTCAGCGATTACCTCTGGGGTTTCGTGAACGGACAGCCGGTGATCAACCACTGGCAGCGACTGGATCAGGTACCGGCGACCACGCCGTTATCCGATGCGCTGTCGCGGGACCTCAAGCGCCGCCGCTTCAAGTTCGTCGGCAGCACCATCTGCTATGCCTACCTGCAGGCGGTGGGGGTGGTGATGGATCACGTCACCGGCTGCTTTCGGCACGCGGATCTCGCCGACGCCGGATGACGGGTCGCGGGAGGCGCGGCGGCCGACTCACTCCATGCGGCTGCCGGCATCGCGGCCCTCGACGGATGCGTCGTCGCCGATGCTGGGGCCATTACCGCGGTCCAGTGACTCACCCGGCGCGCGATTGTCGAGCGAGCCGACCGGCGCGTCTGGCGACGAGGCCACTTCCCCATCATCGGCATCCTCGGCGGGCACCACCTGCACCTGGTCCAGCGGCACCCGGGTGTCCGCGGCCAGCAACCCGCCGGGCGCCATCAGCAGTGCCGTCGTCATGTACATCATCATCCGCTTGGTCATTCCGGGCCCTCCGGCCGATGCCAGTCCTGATGTCAACGGCCCTGGTCGCCGTCCGTGCAACCACGGGCAAAGCCATCGATGCGCATGGCTCGACGTCGCCCCGCGTTGGGCGTATAGTCGATAATGCATTCGTTCGAGCCGTGCCCACTGCGGTTTTCAGTTTACCCGCCTCGCGGCGGTGTTTACCCGGTGACAGCAGACCACGTTTCTTGATCGCTTGTATAACGCGGACCCCTCGGGCCCGCACTTTTATTGATTAACCAAGAGGAAACGTCATGTCTGACGTGATTACCGGTACCGTGAAGTGGTTCAACGACGCCAAGGGTTATGGTTTCATCACCCCGAACGGCGGCGGCAAGGACGTGTTCGCGCACGCCAAGCAGATCGTCGGTGATGGCTTCAAGTCGCTGGCCGAAGGCCAGACCGTGGAGTTCACGATCACCCAGGGCCAGAAGGGCCCGCAGGCTTCGGACATCCGTCCCGCCTGAACCCGGCGATCGTTACGATCACCGAGAACCCCGGCTTCGGCCGGGGTTTTTTTTGCACCACCGGACGCCGGTCGGGCGCGTTATGCTGAGTCACGGGCCTTCCGGCTGAGTCGTCGATGTCTCGATCCCGCGCAATCGGGCTGGCTGCCTGCCTGCTGGCCACCACCAGCGCGCAGGGTGTGGAAACGCGCACCATCGATGTCGCCCGCGAGGGCGACACATTCCGCGCCAGGGCCGTATTCCTGCTCGATGCGCCGGTCGCTGCCGTGTACGCCGTGATCACGGACTTCGCGGCGCTGGATCGCATTTCCCCGCACATCCTGGAAAGCCGTTGCCTGGACGACGGCGGCCCCGGGACGCTGGTGCGGGTGGTCACCCGCAGCTGTCTCGCGTTTTTCTGCCGCGACGTCACCACGGTGGAGCGACTCCACGAGCAACCCCCGCACACGATCGAGAGCGACGTCCTGCCCGAACGCAGCGATCTCGCCAGCGGCCACACCCGCTGGCACCTGAGCCGGGTGCAGGACCAGACGCAATTGGCGTGGACCACCGAGTTCGTGCCCGGATTCTGGGTACCGCCCCTGCTGGGGACCGCGGCCGTGCGCCGCGCCCTGTCCCGGCAACTGGCCGACGGGGCGGCCGGCATCAACCGACTGGCAAACGAGCGGGCCGACGGCCCGGAGTGAGCGGCAAGCCATGACCTCCCATCAGCCCGCCGTCGATGACGAATTCATCGTGGCGCACACTCGCGACTGTTCCTTGCGGGACGGCACCCGCATCCGGCTGCGGCCGATGGCAGCCGACGACAAGGAACGCCTGCAGGCGGGTTTCGAGCGGCTCTCTCCCGACTCGCGCTACCGGCGTTTCCTCGCGCCCACCGGGGTGCTGACCGAGCGGATGCTGCGCTACTTCACCGAGATCGACTATAACGACCATTTCGCCTGGGCGGCGCTGAGCCTGGATGAGCCGGGTGAACCGGGCATCGCCGTGGCCCGCTATGTCCGCGACCGGCCGGGCAGCGATGTCGCGGAACCGGCCGTGGCGGTGATCGACGACTACCAGGGTCGCGGGCTCGGCAGTCTGCTGCTGCGGCTGCTCACCGCCAGCGCGGTGGCCAACGGCGTGAAGCGCTTTCGCGCCACGCTGATGCGCGACAACCGGCCGATGTACAACCTGTTCGCCGAGGCTGGCGGCACCTTCGTGACCGAAACCGCCGGGCTGTTGCGCGCCGAGGTGGAACTGCCCACCTGCGAGCTGGCCCGGGCCGAACTGCTGGACAGCCTGCTGCGACACAGTTGCGACGGCGCTGCGGATGCTGCCCGGCGGGTGCTGACCGGCGTGGATTAGGCCGGGGATTTTCTGATCTATGCCCCGCCCAGCACTTTCGCGGCGGCGCTGGAGGCATAGAAGGGTTCCAGCCGTCGGCGAAGCAGGGCCTCCAGCGAACCGTCGGCCCGGGCGCGGGCCGCAAGTGGCTTGATCAGGCGCTGGGCGTCGCGGGCCAGGCCAGGCGCATCCACGCCGACATCGGCCAGCAGATCGGTCACCGGCCGCGATCCATGTTCGGCGTAGATCGCATCGATGACCCGGGCGACCAGTTCATCCACGTACTCCGTGTCGCGCAGCTGATTCCACACCACCACGCCGAAATCGGCCAGGGCGTCGACATCGTCATCGGTCAGCACCCGCGCCGCCAGCAGCGGCCGGTCGGCCAGCGCCTCCCAGATCTGATCGCCCAGCGCGCGGATGCGATCCGCGGTGAGCGCCTCGGCGAGAAAGGTCTCGCTCTGCGCCAGGGTGCGCGACAGATTCGCTTCAAGGTAGGCGCGCACCTGCTTTTCCACCTGCACTTCCAGTTGCGGCAGCCGCTTGCTGACTGCCCCGGCGCCGGCACTCAGCAGCGACGATACCCCCGGAATCCGCCGCAGCAGCGCCCGGTCGGAAAACAGATAGTCGCGGATGCCGTGGTAGAGCACCTCGGAGGCCACGGCAGCGTAGACCGGACTGCGCGTCACGCCCCGGATCAGGGCGTGGCGGGCATCCTCCATGTCCGCAGCCAGCGCCACGCCGACTTCGAAAACGGACTGGTCGAGCACGTCCGCCACCCGGGTGTCGGCATGCAGCGGGTCGTCCAGCACGCGCCGGATGGTCGCCCCGATCCCTGCCGCTAGACCCGGCCCCGGCTCGCGCGTCAGCACCGATTCGCGGACGACATTACCGATTGTGGCGGCATCGATCAGCGCCTCCAGCGGGGTGGCGGCCAGCCAATCCCAGAGATGCTGCACCTCGGCGGCCACCTGCTTGTCCAGCGCCTTGCCCTGCCACTGGCGCAACTCGAAGGCCACATGCGCGTCGAGCAGCGCCCGGCAACGTTCATCCATGAATGAGCCCGTCCGTTTGGCGGATCAGATGGTCCGGGCGTCGCCGGCCCAGCGCATGCCCCAGGCGACACCCAAGCCCCAGGCGCCGTTGAGCATCAGCGCACCCATGATCAGGGTGGGATCCCAGCCGCCGGCCACGCCCATGCCCTTGAGCGGGAAGACCAGGAACAGCGCCACCGCGCTCGGCCCCAGGGCCCCCAGAATCAGGGCCCGCAGCCAGTAAAGACGAGCGATGGCATCACGGATGAACCACCAGACGGGCAGGCCCCACAGACCACCCCAGAAGGCCAGCGAAATCACCGCCGGCACGCCGAACGGCCAGGTCGGGGCCATCGCGAACGGCGGATTGGGCACGGCGCCACCGAGCCAGAACAGGGTGTACAACCCCTGGTGGCAGATCAGCGTGGCGGCAAACCCGGCGATGAAGGACTTCAGCCAGACCATGAATGCGCTCCCCCTGTTGATGTGTAGCAAGCATAGCAATCCGCGACGTGCCCGGTATGCTGACCCCACCTGTCAACGCGATGAGGCCGGATGAACCTGTTCGACAAGGTGATGAAGGGCGCCATGGCCCGGCGCATGGGTGATCTCACCATGGTCACCTTCGGCAGCCGGGGTGGCTCGATGATGGTCGCCTCGATGGATTTTCAGAGCGCTCGCAAGTGGGCACAGCAGAAAACGGCCAGCGGCAACGACGCCCGCGATTTCCAGATGCTGCTCAATCGGATGGAGTGTTTCGTCGCCCGCTACGGCAGCGGCCTGGCTTCCCGCGGCAGTCGGGCGCAATTGCTGGCACTGGCCCGCGCGATGCAGAACCTGGGCTACAACCATGATGACTGGAGCTTCCCGCGCGAGGTGGCCGACGAGCTGCGCCGTCGGCCCGGCGATACGGATTCCTCGAGGGATGACGGCAACTCATAGCTAGACAATATATCGACGATAAATTATTTATCTGGACATTAAATTGACAACTCTGGCGCGCTGCGTAATCCTTGGTTGCGTCGAATTGGCGATCAGGATTGCCACTGCCGATGGAAGCATCAGCCGACAACTGGATGGATGAGCCGAACGGCTACCGCATCGGTGCGGTGACACAACGCACCGGGCTGACGGCGGACTGCCTGCGCGCCTGGGAACGTCGCCATGAAGTCGTGCGTCCGCAGCGGGGCGGCGGCGGCCACCGCGTCTACTCCGAGGCCGACATCCGCAAGCTGTCCCTCTTGCGCCGGCTGGTGGATGCCGGTGAAGCGATCGGGGCCATCTCGGGTCTCGACGTTCCGGCGCTGGAAAAGCGGTTGGCGGCGGCCGAGAACGGACGCCCGGCCCGGCGCTCGGTCGCGCTGTACGTGGCCGGCACGCTGGCCGTCGACAAACTCAAGCCGCAACTGCCCACCAGCGATTTCCGACTGACCGGGGAGGCGGCGTCGCTGGCCGACGCGGCCAGCCGTTTCCGGCCGGACCGGGATGGCGGCATGCCGATGCTGGTGGCCGAATGCGAAAGCCTGGACGAGATCGACGTCGCCCATCTGATCCGCCTGATCGACACCCTGCAGCCCAGCCACACGCTGCTACTGCACCGCTTTCTGCCGCGCCATCTGCGTGAGCGGCTGACCCGGCACGGGGTGTCGCTGCTGCGCGCGCCGCTGCCGGCCAGCGATTTGCGTCAGATTCTGGCCGCGCGGCACCTGCGGGGTAGAGAACCCACGGAACCGACCGAGACGATAGAAGCCTCCGTGAACCGGGATGCGCCACCCCCGCGGTTCAGCCGGGAAACGCTGCGCCGCCTGGCCGCGATGCAGCCGACACTCATCTGCGAATGCCCGAGACACCTGTCCGAACTGCTCACGTCGCTACTGGCTTTCGAGGATTACTCGCAACAATGCGAGGACCGTTCGCCCGAGGATGCCGACACCCACGCCTTCCTGCGCGCCGCCACGGGACGCGCGCGGGTAGCCATGGAGCAGGCGCTGGTGCGGGTACTCCGCAACGACGGCATTGATCCGGAAACTGTCTAGCGCGAACCGATCATCCAGTCCCGCCCGTGATCCCGGGGGTTTGTTCCCTTCATACCTGACCCGGGATCACACTGCCCTTGGCCGCAGCACTCCTGCGGCCTTTTTTTACCCGAATGCGGATGGTCTGACCAGCCCGGCCCTGTTCCCCGGCGCCGTCAGCCATTACCCTGTGCGGCCATTTGCCCGAAACCGAGGGCCGCATGCAAGTCGCCGAAAATACCGTCGTATCCTTCGATTACACCCTGCGTGACGAGGAAGGCACCGTGCTCGACAGCTCGGAGGGCCGGGAACCGCTGGCCTATCTGCACGGACACGGCAATATCGTGCCCGGTCTGGAAAAGGCCATGGCCGGCCACAGCGCCGGCGACGAGTTCCAGGTCACGGTCGACCCGGAAGAGGGCTACGGCCCCTACCGCGAGGAACTGGTGCAGAACGTGCCGCGGGATGCCTTCGAGGGCGTGGACAGCCTGGAGCCGGGGATGAGTTTCCAGGCCCAGTCCAGTGCTGGCCCGATGATCGTGACAGTCAAGGAAATCGGGGACGAGGAAGTCACGGTAGACGGCAATCACGTGCTCGCCGGTCAGCCTCTGGATTTCAGCGTTGCCGTCACGGAAGTGCGCGAAGCTACCCCCGAGGAACAGGAAAACGGCGAAATCGCCGGCTGACGCCGCGGCTCCGGGCCGCCTGCAACCGGGCCCCGCCCGCTGTCGAGGACGACTCCCATGACCACCATCGGCACCCCGCTGACCGATACCGCCACCCGCGTCCTCCTGCTGGGCAGCGGCGAGCTTGGTCGGGAAGTGGTGATAGAGCTTGTGCGCTACGGCTGCGAGGTGATCGCGGCGGACCGCTACGCCAGCGCCCCGGCGATGCAGGTGGCCCACCGCTCGCAGGTGCTGGACATGCTCGACGGCAACGCGGTTCGCGAGCTGATCGAGCGTGAACGTCCGCACCTGATCGTGCCCGAGATCGAGGCCATCGCCACCGACACGCTGCTGGCTCTGGAAGCCGAGGGGTGGCAGGTCATCCCCACCGCCCGCGCCGCCTCGCTGACCATGAATCGCGAAGGCATCCGCCGCCTGGCGGCCGAGGAACTGGGCCTCGCCACCTCGCCCTACCGGTTCGCGGCAACCGAAAGCGAGTACCGCGAGGCGGTGGCCGCGGTAGGCCTGCCTTGCGTGGTCAAGCCGGTGATGTCGTCCTCGGGCAAGGGCCAGAGCACCGTCCGCACCGACGCCGACATCGACGCGGCCTGGGCCTGTGCCCAGGGCGGCGGGCGTGCCGGTGCCGGGCGAGTGATCGTGGAAGGGTTCGTCGAGTTCGACTACGAGATCACCCTGCTGACCGTGCGCCACAGCGCCGGCACCAGCTTCTGCGATCCGATCGGCCATCGGCAGGTCAACGGGGACTACCGCGAATCCTGGCAACCCCAGCCGATGAGCGACGCCGCCCTGGCCGAATCGCAACGCATGGCCCGGGTAATCACCGATGGCCTGGGCGGGCACGGCCTGTTCGGGGTGGAGTTGTTCGTCGCCGGGGACCAGGTGTGGTTTTCGGAAGTGTCGCCGCGGCCGCACGATACCGGGCTGGTCACCCTGATTTCACAGGACCTGTCGGAATTCGCCCTGCACGCCCGGGCCATTCTGGGCCTGCCGGTGCCGGTGATCCGGTCGCGCGGCCCGGCGGCTTCCGCGGCTCTGGTGGTCGAGGGCCATTCCACGCGCACGGCCTTCGCCAACCTCGACGCCGCCCTGAGCCAGCCGGACACGGAACTGCGCCTGTTCGGCAAGCCCGAGGTGGCCGGCGAGCGTCGCATGGGGGTAGGGCTGGCACGGGGCGACAGCCTGGAGGCGGCGCGGGCCGCGGCACGTACGGTGGTGTCACGCATTAAGGTCACTCTTTCAGCGACTACAAGATAGGCGCTCACACCAGCGACAGGGCAAAAAACGGTCAACGCTAAAAGCGTAGACGCGACTTTTCCGAATACCGTAGTCTAACTTCTTAAACATGATCGAACTGAAGGAACACGTACAGGGAAAATATTTACTATGTACGGTTCCAGTATTCGGCCAAGAATTGGGGGACATAAGGATGCGAACGGGATCAGTGTTCATAGGTACTTGCATGTCCGCGTTCTTAACCGCGTGCGGTGGTGGTGGCGGATCATCTGGAGCGGAATCTGTCGAAACGTTCCCTATACAAACACTGCAACGCATCAATTACACAAGTGGTGATTCACTGACCTACGAGGGATCGATACGTGGTGACAGCACCCAAGGAGAGACTGCTACCTTTGAACTAACCCAGAATTATTCTGTAGCCGGACTCGCATTTGGCACGAATGCAAAGCCAAATTTCCAGTTTGTTGATGTCGCAACGTCAGTTTCGACTGGATCAGGGACTTCATCATCATTTTCGGCTTTCGCTAGAGATACTGCAGGCGCTTTGTATATTCTCGACGACGAGAATGGTCGATGCTTTGTCACGGAGGATGACTTTGATGCTGGCCGGGCTCCACTCTACCTTCCGAGCGTTATGCAGCCCGGCTTGTCCAGCGATGATCAGGTCACAATGGCCTGCGATGACGGCAGAACACTACAGTTTCGGCATCAATTTAGCGTTTCTGCCAGCGACCAGATTAGCACCGGAGCCGGCGATTTTGACGTGGTCCGGGTGGACTATTTAACCACTTCGATAGAGAGAGACTCTATTGGTCAATTGCGGGAAGAATCTGAGGAGAGCGGTGTTCTATTTGTGCATCCAGCCCTTGGAAGAATTGTGGAGATGGGAACCCTGACAGTGACACAAGCATTACCGCAAACGGATTCAATTACCGTTGAATTAGTAGATTTCAACGTCCAAGACTTTTAACGCTTAGGCTTTCGTTTGGCATTAGTAGGGAAGTGCTTAAATGTCGACCATGACTTCCGTTAAAAATTTTTGAAACGTTGGTAGTTCAGTTTCAAGCGCGCCGGGCCACGACCCCGCCTAGCTCGTCGCCAGCAGGACGGCGGCGAGCCCGAGCATGCCGGCCCCGGCCGCGCGCAGCAGGCTACCGGCCCGGGCCGCCAGCCCCGGCACGCGCCGCACGAGCAGCGCCAGGGCCACGGTCAGGGCCGTCTGGACCAGCGCCAGCCCGAGCAGATAGGCAACCAGCGGCGTGGGCTCGGCGCCGACGATGGCCTGGGCGTAGGCCTGGCCATGAATCAGACCGGCCGCCGCGATCACCGCGATCCAGAGCGACGGCGGCGTACCCGGCCGCGCGAGCATGCCGCCCGCCACGGCCAGTACCGTGGCGGGCGCCAGCCAGGGCAGCACCGACAGGCCCGGGAGCGTGTACTGAACCGCCACCCCCGCCGTGACCGTCAGCACGAACGCCGCGGGCATCCCACGCACCGTACCGGTCGCCGCTGCCAGCAGCCCGATCGCCAGCAGGAACAGCGCATGGTCCCAGCCGATCAGCGGATGGCCGAGACCGGACAGCAGACCCGCCAGCGCCCCGGTGGGCGTCTGGCCCGATTCCATGTGATGGGCGAAGGCCGGCGAGGCCAGCAGGCACAGCATCGCCGCGATCGCGGCAATGGTTTTCGAGTTTCGCATCCTAGAAGACCTCGTCCCGGCGCCCGTGGCGGTAGTCGTCCACCCGTTGGGCAAGTTCCTCGGCATCGACCAATCCCCGTTCGATCGCCAGCCGCTCTAGCGCGGCCAGCCAGTGGCCGTAGTAATCGCTGGCGCTGCGATCCTGATCCCCGCTGGCGGCGATCTCGTCGATCAGCCGCTGCTGGAAGGCCGCCCAGTCGTAGCGCCCTTCCTGGTGCAGCTGCACCGCGATACCGAACACCCGCCCCTGCCAGGGATCCTCGAACACCAGCTCGCCGTTGGCGCGCGGCAGGGCTGCCTCGCCCCGCATTTGCGCGATGCTGTCGTCGATTGAGGACGTCTCGTTCACTTCCAGTTCGCCATGATCGCGCCGTGCCACCGGAGGTTCAGGTTCACCAGCCGATTCGGCGTCATGCCGGCGCCTCGACCTTCTGAACACCGATCATGGCGTCCCGCGTCACCAGCCCGGCCAGTTCTTCCTCACTAAAATGCTCGGTCCCGGCCGGCCGCTCCGGCAACACGAGATAACGGATTTCGGCGCTGGAATCCCACACCCGGATGGCCACGTCGTCGCCGAGCTCGGTACCGAATTCGGCCAGCACCGCCCGCGGCTCGCGCACCACGCGGGAACGGTAGGGCGCCGACTTGTACCAGACCGGCGGCAGGCCCAGTACCGGCCACGGATAGCAGGAGCACAGGGTGCACACCACCACGTTGTGCACCTCGGGCGTGTTCTCGACCACCACCATGTGCTCGCCCTGCAGGCCGCCGAATCCAAGTTCCCGGATCGCGGCGGCTCCGTCGTCCAGCAGCCGCTGCTTGTAGTCGGGATCGGTCCAGGCCCGGGCCACCACCTTCGCGCCATTAAGCGGGCCGATGTCCTGTTCGTAGGCCGACACCAGGGTGTCGACCGCGCCCGGCGTCAGCAGACCCTTGTCCCGCAACAGCGACTCCAGCGCCCGGGCTCGCGCCTGAACGTCGCTGATCGGATGCGGATGATGGCCGTGGTCGTGATGGTGATCGCTCATCTAGGCTTGCCTTCAAGCGGGTGACAGATAGGGTTCCCACAGATCGACGTGGTTGGCGGCCGGCCGGTCGGCCGCGGTCTCGCCCCACACCCGTTCACCATCGAAGCGCACGGTGTAAAGATGCGCGGGAGACTCGTCGCCGCCGTGGGCGTGGGTATCGGGAAGCACGTGGGCACCGTGGGTCATGACCACCACCCCTGGCTTGTCGCGCACGTAGGCCGGCAGACGGATGTGCCCGGGCGGCTGCAGATTGTTGGTAACCACCCGGTCGCCCACGGCGAACCGGGGCGCGGCGGCGACTTCGCGATGGGCAGGCAGGCCGGCCTGCAGCCCCTGCGTCAGAGCCTCGGCCAGTGGATCCTCACCGCCCGCGGGCGGCCGGGTATGGGCATTCGGTTCGGCCTTGATCTCGGCAATGCGCCGCTCGAGTTCGGTCTGGTCGATCAGGCCCTTCTCACACAGCACGAGTTCGGCGGCGGACAGCCAGTGGTCGTAGTAGGAGCTGTCCAGGTAGTGGGCCGCGCCGATGCGCTCCACGGCGTGCCGGAATTCATCCAGGTTGTAGACCCCCTGGGCCATCAGCGCGATCACGGACGCGAACACGTCCTGCTCCCAGGCCTGGTGGAAGACCGGCTCGCCGGTCTCCGGCCGGATCGGGCCGAAGCCGTGCAGGCCACCCATGTCGTGAACGCCGTTCATGCCGGTACCGGGCGGGCGAACACGTTGCGCTCGAAGGCGTCGGAGGCGCGCAGGATGGTGGCCTCCTCGCCCTTGCGGCCGATCAGCATCATGCCGATGGGCAGGCCGTCGGCCACCGCGCAGGGCAGGCTCATCGCCGGATGACCGGTGACGTCGAACGGGGCGGTGTTGGGCACCATTTCCAGCGCCCGGCCGATGACCTCCTCGCGCGGTGCATCACCCGGCGGAATCGGCGTGGCCTTCATCGGCAGGGTGGGCATGACCAGCAGATCGCAGTCCACCAGCGCGGCGTCGTAGGCCGCCTCCAGCGAGCGCGCCAGATTGCGGCTCTTGGCGTAGTAGCGGCCATGGTAGCGGTCCTGCAGATACTGACCCAGCAGCGTCACCAGCTTGACGGTTTCCGACAGGTCGTCGGCCCGGGTCAGGCGGCCGCGGGCGAAGGCGTCCAGCAGGCCGACGTTGTACTCGCCCTTCCAGTTGGTGCCCATGCTGTTGCCTTCCACCATCAGCTTGGTGGCCCCTTCGAAGGCGATACCGTTGAACAGGTGGATGCCGTCCAGATGCCAGGGCACGGAAACCTCGGTGACACTGGCGCCAAGATCGGCGAAGCGCCCGGCGGCGGTTCGCACGGCGTCGTCCACGTCGGCCTCGGAGGCGCCTTCCCAGCCGAAACCCTCGCGCACGATACCGATGCGCAGGCCCTCGATGTCGCCGGTCAGGGCCTTGCGATAGCCGGCCGGGGCCAGCTGGGCGGACTGGCGCGGGTCCAGCCCGTCCGGGCCCGCCATGACTTCCAGCAGCAACGCCACGTCGGCGGTGGTGGCGGCCATCGGGCCCAGGTGGTCGAGGGTGATCTCGATCGGAAACGCGCCGGTGTAGGGCACCAGCCCCCAGGTCGGCTTGAGGCCGTAGATGCCGCACCAGCTGGCCGGGATGCGCACCGAGCCGCCCTGATCGCCGCCGATGGCCATGTCCACCTCGCCGGCGGCCACCAGCGCGCCGCTGCCCGCCGAAGAACCGCCGCTGGTGCGGGTGGGATCATGCGGGTTGCGCACCGGGCCGGTGTCGTTCGTGTGGCTGGCGCCGGAAAAGCACAGGCTTTCACATACCGACTTGCCGAGAATGGTGGCCCCGGCGTCGAGCACCCGGGTAACCACGGTGGCATCGGCATCGGGGACGTAGCCCTCTAGCACCCGGGTGCCGTTCATCATCGGCACGCCGGCCACGCAGACGTTGTCCTTGACCGCCAGGGTACGGCCGGCCAGCGGCCCGGATTCGGCGCCGGGAATCTCGCTCTTCCAGTACCAGGCGTTGAGGGGGTTGTCTTCCGGCTGCGGCCGGTAGCCCGGCGTGCGCGGGTAGCGATTGATCGCGGCCGGCGCCGTGAGCTGGTCGATGCGGTCGAACGAGGCCAGGGGGCCGGCCATCAGGCCCAGAAAACCGGCAACATCGTCGGCCGACAGGTCCAGCCGATAACGGCGGGCAATATCCTCGATCGCGTCGGCGGTCGGGGGTCGAACGGCCGGGTGGGCATCGGTCATGACGCAGCCTCTGGCAGATTGATAACGATGTCGGCACCCCCGATCGGCAATTAATCACGCCCTGCCGTGGCTGTCAAAAACCGGCGCCGGGGTCAGGCGTTGTCGGCTTCCACCGCGTCGTACATCGCCACCGGCAGGCCGGGAATGGCCGCCCGCACCCGATTCCAGGTGGGGATGAAGGGCACCTCCATGGGATTGGCCAGGAACTGCTCGCCCGCGTTGATGATGCTCTCGACGAACACTTCCACGGTCTTTTCCTCGGCATGGCGGTCGAGGGTCAGGCCGTTGATCTGGGCGTCAAAGTAGAAGCGCTCCACGAAATCCAGCGCATTGCGCAGGTACATGGCCTTCACGGTGCGGATGGTTTCGGGGGTAAGCACCACACCGTGGGTGGCCAGCTTGCGGTAAAGCGCCTTGGCGATGTCGCTGCTCATGCGGGCCAGCCCCTTGCTGGCGTCCTCGGCCGACAGTTCCTGGTGCTTGTGCTCGTAGGTTTCGGCGATATCCACCTGGCACACGGCGTTGGCGGTGTAGTGGCGGTGCACCTCGGCGAGAATGCCCACTTCCAGCCCCCAGTCGGCGGGAATGCGGATGGTCTCGGCCACCCCCGCGCTCATTGCGAATTCGCCGGCCAGCGGATAACGGAAGCTGTCCATGAAGTCGAGATAATCCAGTGGCCCGGCCACGCTGGTCAACGCCCGCAGCAGCGGCGTAACGAACAGCCGCGCCACCCGGCCGTGCATGCGCCCGTCCGCCACCCGAGCGTAATAGCCCTTGGCGAACTTGAACACGAAGTTGGGGTGGACGATGGGGTAGAACAGCCTGGCCGGCAGATCACGGGTGTAGCTTTCGATGTCGCAGTCGTGCAGTGCCAGCGCCCGGCCGCGGTCGGAGGCCAGGAAGTAGCCCAGGCACAGCCACACGTTGGCGCCCTTGCCCGGCCGCGCCGGGGCCAGATCCTCGTCGGCGAGCTGCCGCAGGATTTCCTGCATGCGCGGGCCGTCATTCCAGAGTATGCGATGGCGCTGGGGCAGGCAGGCAAAGAACTCGCGGGCGTGGGCGAACTGCCGCTCGTCGGCGGCATCCAGACCGATGACGATTTCCGCCAGATAGGGCACCTGCCGCAATGCCTCGACAATCCGGGGCAGGGCCGTGCCTTCCAGCTCGGAGTAGAGGCAGGGCAGCACCAGGGTCATCGGCCGGCGGCGGCCGAAGGTCACCAGCTCGTTTTCCAGCGACTCCAGCGAGCGATCGCCCAGCCGGTGCAGGGTGGTGATAATGCCGTTCTGATGAAAATCCGCCATGGGTCAGCACTCGCCGTTCACGTTGTCTGCCAGCCAATCTAGCACCGCGGCCTTCCAGCCGGCGGGGCCGATGCCCGCCGCGTGAGTCAGGCCCGGCGGATCGGGCGGCGCAGCGTAGCTGCCGTCCGGCCGCGCCACCAGCACCCCGCGGTCGGCCGCGGCGAGCATGTCAAAATCGTTGGGGCTATCGCCCAGGGCCAGCGAGGCGGGCGTCGTTCCGCCGCCGAGGTGGGCCTGCAGTCGCCTCAGCGCGTCGCCCTTGTCGCACCGCCCCATCACGTGCAGGAAACGCCCGCCGCGCCGGGTGGTCAGCCCGTGCTCGGCCAGTGCCGAGTGGAAATCCCGCAAGGCCGCGTCGGTGTCCTGCCAGATCAGCGGCTCGGAACACAGACGGTCACGAGCGCGTTCGGCAGCAGCCGGGCTAAGGCCAGTGGCCTCGGCGACCGCGTCCGGCCCCATGTCCGCGAAACCGGTGAATCCGAGGCCATCGGCCCTTAGCCGCGCCAGCAGCGCACGGATGTCGGCATAGGCCGGCCCCAGCGTGAGCACCGTTTCCACCTCATCCGGGCCCACTAGCACGATCGCCCCGCCGTTTTCCACGGCGTAGGACGTGGTCAGCCCGAGCTCGGCTCGCAGCGGCCCCATTTCGGCGCGGGTCTTGCTTGTGATGGGCACCACCGGCACAGCGCGGCGCGCCGCGGCCGACAGCGCTGGTGCGGCCGGTTGCCAGTCGTAGCCATCGTGCGAGAGCAACGTGCCATCAAGGTCGGTGTAGATCACCGCCGGTGGCGGCAGGACGCGAGTCATGAACATGCCATCCGGGCTTGGGCCTGAGGCCCGGTTTATGCCCTGTTTGGGCAAGCGGCACAATGACAGTCGGGTTATTCTACGGCCGCGTCCGACCGGTGTCGGACCTGGCCACGAGCAAGGGCAGAGCGGGTTTTGGGACATTTCCGGCGCATGGATCACGAACGCGGGTGGCGCGGCCTGGTACGCCGGACACGCCGCTCGCTGCGCGACTGGATCGGTCGACGGCTGGTGCGCCGATCGGCCACCGCGACGCCGCGGCCGGCACCACTGCCGCCGCCGGCGCGCATCCTGGTCTGCCGGGTCAACAAGCGGCTGGGAAACACGGTCCTGCTCACGCCGCTGCTTCAGTCGCTGGCGGCGACATTCCCGCAGGCCCGGATCGATGTTCTGGTCCAGGGCCGCTTCAACGGCGTGCTGCTGGCCAATCTGCCCGGCATCAACCGGGTCCATGAAGTGCCGGTGGAACCCTGGCTGCTACTGCGCCGCATCCTCCCACTGATCCGCCACCTGCGACGGCAGCGCTACGACCTGGCGGTGGACCCCAACAACCACTCCACCAGCAATCGCGTGGCCATGGCCTGCAGCGGCGCCCGCCATCGCCTCGGGTTCGCCGGGCCGGACCAGTGGTTGGCCCTGACACACGCGGCGGCGTTTCCCGAGCAGGAAATGCACACCGGCCGGCAGCCCCTGCATCTTCTGAGTGCGCTGGAGGGCGTTGCGATACGGCGGGTCGCCCACACCCGGGTCGGGCTGACCGAGCATCACCGGACCCGGGCACAGAACCGGCTGCAGAGGGCGCTTGGTCGCTTGCCGGACGGGCCGCTGATCGGGTTCTTCGCCGACGCCACCGGCGGTAAAGAGCTGCCAGGCGACTGGTGGCGGGCCTGGTGCGCGGCGGTGTACGAGCAGGCGCCGGATGTCACGCTGGTGCAGATCGTGCGGCCCGGCGACCCCGCGCTGACGCCGCGCGCCACCCCGGTGGGCACCGAGGACCTGGGTGAACTTGCCGCCATCATCGAGCAGATGGCCGGATTCGCCGCGGCCGATTCCGGCCCGATGCACCTGGCCAGCGCCACCGGCGTGCCGGTGCTGGGGCTGTTCCAGGCTACGCCGCCCGAGCGGTTCGCC
The DNA here is from genome assembly GCA_040222795.1 of Salinisphaeraceae bacterium. GTDB lineage: Bacteria > Pseudomonadota > Gammaproteobacteria > Nevskiales > Salinisphaeraceae > Spectribacter. Next base: position 81,092 of record JAVKCJ010000032.1, on the reverse strand, counting down.
CCCCTCGGTGACCGGTGCATTACCATCACCGCCCCGGTGGAACCGGCGGCAGCGGCCCGGATGCTGCTGGCGCTGCGCGCGCAGACAATCGAGCCGCTGCGCCGACAGGGCTAGCGCTGTTCCAACCCCTGCGCGAACTCGCGGAAGGCGGTGGCCGTGGCCGCCGGCCGCTCGATCATGGGGACATGCCCGGTTGCCGGCATCAGGTGCAACTGGCTGTCCGGCAGGGCCTGATCCAGGATCCGGGCACCGCCCACGGCCAGCAGGCGGTCATTCTCGCCCCAGGTGATCAGCGTGGGCACCCCCACCCCGTCCAGCGCTGCGGCCAGATCCAGCGGATCGGCGCGGATCTGTTCCAGCACCGTAGACCGCCGGTCACGTTGAGCCACCGCCTGCTGGGCCAGCACCCACTGGACCGGCGCCGGGATGTAGGGGCGCTCGTGAAACAGCCAGTCCATCAACTCGAAGTATTCCGAGCGCGTGGCCGGCAGCAGCGGATTCTCGCCGCCAGCCGCCACATGCTCGTCCAGCTCGCTGGGCGGCGCGTCGACTAGCCCGGAAGGCGCCAGCAGCCACAGCGAGCGGACCGTTTCCGGATGCGCGGCCGCATAGGCCCCGGCGATTGCGCCACCCATCGAGTTGCCGCCGACGTGCACCAGTGACAGATCCATCGCCTGCACCAGCTGGTGGATTCGGTCCACCTGGGCGGCGTAGCCATAGCCGCGGTCGGGGTCGGTCGGCGCTCCGCCGAACGGCGGCAGATCAGGGGCGATCACGCGGAAGTGATCGGTCAGCTCGCCGGCCAGCCGGGTCCAGTTGTCCTTGTCGCCGCCGAAGCCGTGGATCAGCAGCAACGGCGGCCCGCTACCGCCTTCCAGCACCGGCAAGTTCACGTCACCAAGCGACACCTGGCTGATGTCCAGTCCGGCGTTGCCGCGCTCCAGCGTCAGTGCCAGCCGATAGGCGGTTTGCGGCGACACGACGTAGAGAAATACCAGCGCCGCGATCACAGCGCCGACCAGCAGCGCCAGGCCTCGTCCGAGCCACTTCATCATGCTTCCCCCTTGACCGGTTTCCCGGCGAGTCATGTTGCGCCAACCGGCGCGGGTTGTCACCGGCCGGGATGGCAGCGAATCCGGCGCGTGGTTAGAATTGGCTTGGCACGGCTGGAGGCCAGCCGCCGCTCCCCCGTCAGGCGAAACGCATACTCGTGAATCAGGATTCCGCATCGGGCAACCCGGCTTCGCCACCGCCCGTGTGGTCGGTTGCGGCGGGCGCCGCGGGCGAACCGCCGCCCGATCGGCCGTTGCCGGAGGCAGGTATCGCCCCCTGGCTGGCCGGCGATCCAGCCATCGAGTGGCGCATCGCGAACCCGCTGGCACGCGGAGAGACCGCGGGCTGGTCCTGCGTTGCCAGCGAAGCCGTGTGTCTGGCCACGCTGTCGATCACGGCGCGTGACGCCGATGCGGCCGACCTGGCCCGTCGCGCCTACCGGCAGTTGCTGGAGCTGCGCGAGGCGCTGGCCTTTCCCCATGTTCTGCGGGTCTGGCACTACCTGTCCGACATCAACGCCGGCGACGGCGATGCCGAACGCTACAAACGATTCTGCCAGGGCCGGCTCGAGGTGCTGCGGGACCATCCCTCGCTGCTTGACCGGATGCCCGCGGCCACTGTGGTGGGCAGCCAGCTGCCGGGGCTGCACCTGAAGTGCCTGCTCACCCGGATACCCCCGCAACCGCTGGAAAACCCGCGGCAGGTCCGCGCCTACGACTACCCCCGCCGCTACGGGCCCAGCCGCCCGGCCTTCGCCCGCGCCGCCCGCATGGCGTGGTCGCCGGCATCCACCCAGCTGTTCATTTCCGGTACTGCCAGCATTCTCGGCCATGAAACCCGGCATGCCGGCGACGTGGGCGCCCAGTTGAACGAGTCGCTGGCTAACGTGGCCACGCTGCTTGAAACCGCCGGCGCGCCGTTCGCCGGCAAGGGGCTGGCAACGCTGGAACACCTGATCATCTATCTGCGTGACCCGGCCGATATCGAGCTCGTTAAGACGGTTATCGCCGCGCAGCTGCCAACCGGGCTGGCCTGGACCTGCCGTCAGGCCGACCTGTGCCGACGGGACCTGCTGGTCGAGGTGGAAGCACTGGCCACGGCGTAACCAGGGCGCCGTCACCGCAGCGTCACATGCGCCCCCTACGCTGTCCGGGCGATTATGAACCGGAGATGACCATGCGGATTGCCTACGGGGTGATGGGTTACGGTCGCGGTCACGCGATGCGCACATCGGCGGTGCTGCCGGGATTGATGCAACGCCACGACGTGAAGGTGTTCGCCGGCGCCGACGCCTACCAGGCCCTGCACGAGCGCTTTCCCTGCGAAACCCTGCCGGTGATCGGCTACCAGTATGACGATCAGGGCCGGCTGTCCGCGCCCCTGACCATGGTCCGCAACGCCGGTCTGACAGCGGATCTGCTCGCGGCCGGGCCGCAGACCCGGGCGGTTTGGCAGCGGCTGGCGGCTTTCGCGCCGGATCTGGTGATCTCCGACTCCGAGACCTGGACCCATCGTTTCGCCCGTCACCATGGCATCCCTCGCATCAGCTTCGATCACGTGGGCATCATGGCCTTCTGCCACTGCGATTTCGCCCCCGAGGACCGCTGGCGCGGCATGCGCGATGCCCTGGGTTACCACCTGTTCATGGGCGACCCGGACCGGGTGCTGGTATCGAGTTTCTACCCGGCCAGGCCCCGTACGGCGGGCGTCGAGGTGGTGGGGCCGATCCTGCGCGACGCCGTGCGCAACATCCGGCCCGAGCGCGGTGACTATCTGCTGGCCTATCTCAACAAGGGCGAACACCAGTACACCACTGCACTGGACACCGCACTGCGTGCCTGCGGGGAGCAGGTCATCGTCTACGGGGTACCGCGCCGCGGGCAGGAGGGCAATCTGCACTTCAAGCCCCCCGCCAACGAGGGCTTTGTCGCCGACCTGGCCGGGTGCAAGGGGGTGATCAGCACCGCCGGCAACCAGCTGCTCAGCGAAGCCGTTTTCCTGGGCAAGCCGGTCCTGACCATGCCCGAGGACGTGGTGGAACAGCGTCTGAATGCCCGGGCCGTGGTCAACATGGGCGTGGGCGCCCAGACCAGCCTGACCGGCCCCAGCCTCAACGACATCGGCCGGTTCCTGGAGCAGCTGGACCACTACGCTGCCAACACCACGCCCCACCGCCGCGACGGGCTGCCGGAAGCCGAGGCAGCCCTGGGCCGCTTCATCCGCGCCCTGCGCGCCGGCCGGCCACAGCCGACACTGTTGTCACGCGTGACCGGCGCTTACTGACAAGGCGTCAGCTCGACACCGCCGACCGGCTCAGATTACCCCGCCGATCAGCCAGCCCAGGTAACCGGCGTAGGCGGCCAGCAGCGCCGCGCCCTCCCAGCGATTGATGCGCCCGGTGCCGCGCCGCCCCAGGCAGAAGACGAACAGGATTGCGGTCAACGTCGCCATCACCAGCACGTCGCGGCCGAGCACCCCAGGCTCCACCGCCATCGGGTGAATGCTGCCGGCAATGCCCACCACCGCCAGGGTGTTGAACAGATTGGAGCCCACGATGTTGCCGAGGGCGATGTCGTGCTCGCCCTTGCGGGCGGCGATCAATGACGACGCCAGCTCCGGCAGCGACGTGCCCACCGCCACGATGGTCAGCCCGATGATCAGGTCGCTCACGCCGAAACCCTGGGCAATGGTCACCGCGCCCCAGACCAGCACCCGCGAGGCCGCCACCAGCAGTACCAGGCCCAGGGCCAGCCAGAACAGCGCCCGGCCCGGCGGCATGGCGGTGGCCTGCAGCTCCCGGGTCATATCGGCAGCGAGCGGGTCGTCTCGGTCGCGCAGGCCTTGATAAGCGGTCCAGGCCATGACAAGCGCGAACGCCGCCAGCAGCGCTGCGGCGTCCAGCCGTGAAAGCGCGCCATCCCACAGCTGCCAGGCCGCCAGCAGCGTCACCGCCCCGAGCAGCGGCAACTCGCGCCGAAGCACCTGCGAGTGCACCGCAATCGGGGCGATCACGGCGGTCAGCCCCAGGATCAGCGCGATATTGGTGATGTTCGAACCATAGGCATTGCCCAGCGCGATGCCCGGATTGCCCTGGGCGCTGGCCAGCGCCGACACCACCATTTCCGGCGCCGAGGTCCCGAAGCCCACGATCACCATGCCGATCAGCAGCGGCGGCACCCCGACGTGACCGGCCGCCGCCGCGGCCCCGGTGACGAACCGGTCGGCGCTCCATACCAGCAGGATCAAACCGGCCAGGACAGCCAGCGCGGCAATCAGCATGACGTTGCTTGTCCGAGTGAAAATCAGGCCGCGCGATTATGCGACGGCAAGCCGCGAAAGGATATGCCTGCCCGCACGCATCGGCCACCTACCCCGGTCCGTATCTGGCCGTGACGGACTAGAATGGACCGATGATCGACGCGATGATGCAGTTCGAATCCTGGATCCGCCTGGGCGTGTTTGGCGGCGTGCTCGCCGCCATGGTCATCTGGGAATTCGCCTCGCCGAGGCGCCGCGACGACATCCCGCGCCTGCTGCGCTGGTCCGGCAATCTCGGCATCGTGGCCCTCGACACCGTGATCGTCCGGCTGCTGTTTCCGGCGGCGGCGGTCGGGGTTGCCCTGCTGGCCCGGGAAGGCGGCTGGGGCCTGTTCAACGTGTTCGACGTACCCGGCTGGCTGGCCATCCTGGCCGCCGTGGTCCTGCTGGACTTCGTGATCTACCTGCAGCACGTGCTGTTCCACGCGGTGCCGGGGCTGTGGCGGCTGCACCGGATGCACCATGCGGATCTGGCCTTCGACACCACCACCGGCCTGCGCTTTCACCCGATCGAGATCGTGCTGTCGATGGCGCTGAAGATCGCGATGGTGGCGGCGCTGGGCGCCCCGCCGGTGGCGGTGCTGATCTTCGAGGTGCTGCTCAACGCCACCTCGTTATTCAATCACGGCAACGTGTCGCTGCCCCCGCGCCTAGACCGCCTGCTGCGCTGGGTGGTGGTCACGCCGGACATGCACCGGGTGCACCATTCCTGGCACCCGGACGAGACCAATTCCAACTTCGGCTTCAATCTGCCCTGGTGGGACCGCCTGCTGGGCACCTACCAGCCGCAACCGCGCGACGGGCACGACGGCATGACCATCGGCATCAACCTGTTCCGCGACCGGAAATGGGAACGCCTCGACCGGATGCTGATCCAGCCCTTTGTCGGGCCCACCCACAGCTATCCGATCAACCGGCGCGAGCGTCGCCCGACGGACGTAAACCCGGATTAGGCCCGGCGCAGCACCATCCGGTTGCGGAAAGCACGCCAGACGTTGGCGTCGCGGCGCGCGAACATGTTCTCGATCTGGGCGATGTACTCGCCGGGCAGCCCGTGTTCGCGGCCGCCGGCCACCACGAACGCCTGATACCAGGTATAGGGGGCCATGGCATCGTCCAGCCACGCGTTGCGCGCACGGTAGGTGCCGGCGGGCAGGCTGCCGTTGTCGGTTTCCACCTGAACCTGGATGAACTCGTAGCCCGGGCCCTCCGCCGCATGCAGCTTGCGCAGACGGCGGTCGTCGATCTCGAAGATCACGCCGTGGACCACATCCGACGGCCGACCGGTGGCAAAGGCATTGCACTTGCCGGACCCATCCCCGCCATTCATGTGAAAACGCAGGGCATGGCCCTTGAGCCGCGCCGGCCCCAGCGGACGAGCACCCCGCACCCGCCGACGCAGCCGCGCCGTGAGCATGTTGGAACCGTAGGCAAAGTAGTGCATCGAGACTGGACACAGTCGCCGTGCGAATCCCCGAGCCGGTCGGCATGAGCCCGGCGGCGCGTGCTGTACGGGACTCGCGCGCCTGTCATTCCCCCTGGAAAACGGTCAGCCGTAACCATAGCACCCTGCGGCGGTGCGAAGCGCAAAAAAAGGGCCGCTTGCGCGGCCCGAGGAGGAGGGAGAAACGGATTGGAGGAGAAGCGTCTACGGGAAATTCAGGCCGCCCAGGCCATCAGGCGCTCGCGCACCCGGGCTATGGCACGACCGTGCAACTGGCAGGCACGGGATTCGGACACCCCCAGCCGCTCGGCGATCTGGCGCAGATTGAGCTCCTGGTCGTAGTAGAGCGTCATCAACAGGCGCTCGCGCTCGGGCAGGGTGTCGCTGGCGTCCACCACCGCCCGATACAGGCTTTCCTGCTCGAAGCGCTGCTGCGGACTGGTCGCATCCCCGGCGGGCACTTCGGCGGTGGTCTCGTCGGGACCGGTATCATCGAGGCTGGTCAGATAGGCGCTCGAGGCGTCGCTGACCGTGCGCCGCAGATCGGCCATGCTCACGCCCATCTCGGCGGCGATTTCCCATTCGCCGGCAGCCCGGCCGCAGCGGGATTCCACCGTGGTCTGGGCCTCGGCCACGGCACGGGCGGCGCGGTGTACGGACCGCGGGGTCCAGTCGCCGCGACGGATCTCGTCGAGCATGGCGCCGCGGATGCGGATGCCGGCAAAGGTGGAGAAGCTGGCGCCTTCACCGTCGCGGTAGCGCTCGTGCGCCTCCAGCAGGCCGAGCATGCCGGCCTGGATCAGGTCTTCCACCTGGACCGAGTCGGGCAGCCGGCTGACCAGCCGATAGGCGATCCGCTTGACCAGATCGATGTGCTCGGCGACCAGCGGGTTGGACTGTTGCGCAGGCGCGTACATGGCATTGGCTGTTTTCATGAGTCCCTCGTCGGATTGGTTCAGGTCGAGGCCTGGCATTGCATGGGCTGGTTGGAGCGGAGCATCCGCTCGATGAAGAAAGCGACGCCGCCGCGATGCCGCGGTGGCGGCGCCCAGGAGTCGATGCGCCGGGCCAGGCGCTTGTAGGCGCGGCTGGCCGGGCTGTGGGCGAATGCGTTCACCACTGGCAGACCCAGCGTCCGGGCACGTTCGATCAGCGGGTCCTCGGGAATCGCGCCGACGTAATGCAGCGCCACGTCGGCCTCGGCCTCGGTCAGCCGGGCCAGGCGCTCGCCCAGCTCGGTACCGGGGCCGTCGTCCGCGCGGTTGACCAGAATCCGGAACCGGTTGTGGCCGGCGCGGCCGCCCAGGGCACGAATCAGGTCCCGGGTGTGTCGCAGTCCGGCCGGTTCACCGCCAACCACCACCAGTACTTCGCCGGCGGCCTGGACGAACTGGCGGGTGGCAGCCCCGGCGCCGGCGGCGGTATCCACCACCAGCACGTCCGGGGTTTCGTCGAGATCGCTGAAAGCGCTGATCAGGCCACGGCTCTGCGCGGCGCTCAGCGTGGTGACGCCGCCCCGATCGGTGCTGGCAGGCACCACCCGCAGACCCGACGGGCCATCCAGAAGAATGCTGGCCAGCTCGCAACTGCCGGCAACCACATCGGCCAGGCCGTAACGCGGCTGCAGATCGAGGGCGGAAGCCACATCGGCCAGCGCCGGGTCCCCGTCCAGCAGCATGGTGCGGTGGCCGCGATTGGCCAGCGCCCCGGCCAGATTCACCGCCACGCTGGTCCGGCCGATGCCATTGCCGGCACCGGCCACCGCGATCACCTGGACCGGGTCCGGACTGGCGGTCGTCCAGTGGTTATTCATGGCGGAGCTCCGCCTCGTCCGGCGCGAACGCGGGCAGGCCGATGCCCTGTGCCTTGAGCTCGGCGAGCTTCAGACGCAGTACACGCGGGGCGATGCCCAGGCGCGCAGCGGCGTCACGGCGCAGACCGCGGGCGGCGCGCAGGCTGTTGAGAATGCGCCGCTGCTCCCGGCGCAGATGGTCGGTGGCCGAGCCGGACAGCCCCAGATGGCGAGGCTCTATGGCGCGGCCATCGCATAGCACCAGGGCGCGCTGCAGGCAGCGCTCCAGCGCCGCCTCACTGGCCCAGGCATGCGCCTCGAGCTGGCGGCGGGCGGCAGCGGTCAACTGCGGGGGCCGGCCGTCGGCATGGCGACGGAGCAGGCTCACGGCACGCGGCACCACGCCCGATGTCGGATCGTGTGCGATGGGCAGTGAAGTCTGGCTTTGCGTCATGTCCGATTGCTCCTTCGACGCCGGCCGCGGTTTCGGCCGACGCAGTGAAGGGAGCAATCGGTATGCCGATTTTTTTAGTTAATGAAATCAATAATTTGGAATTTGCGCCGGGCAGGTTCGTCAAATTCCCGACGGGCCATGCAGGCCCTGTCCGACGGTTTGATGGCGGTTTGACTCGGAAGCGACGGAATACAGGCGGTCGATCAAAGCCGGTCCGGGCTAGCCCGGACCGGCATGCCGGCCGGCCATCACCCTCGGGTGGCGGCCCAGCGAATGCCGCTAATCGCTGCTGATGTCGTACTTGCGCATCTTCTCGACCAGCGTGGTCCGGCGCAGGCCCAGCATCTTGGCCGCCCGGGCCACCACGCCGTCATTAAGCGACAGGGCCTGGGTGATCAGGCGCACCTCCAGGCGGGTGGTCAGGGCGCGCAGATCCACCCCCGCCGACGTCAGACGCACGCCGTTGATGACATCGCCCGGCGCCCGCTCCATGTTGCGGATATCGTCCCCGGGGGTGAGCACGACGTTGTCCGCCCCGAGGATGCGGCTCGGCAGGCGGTCGATATCCAGCCGCTCGTCGGGGTAGAGGATGCGCAGACGTTCGACGATGTTGCCCAGTTCACGGACGTTGCCCGGCCAGCGGTAGGAGGCCAGCGCCACCAGGGCCTGGTCGGTGAAATCCAGGCTGATGCCGTCCTCGGCCTCCAGCCGCGCGAGGATGCTGCCCACGATGGGCTCGACATCCTCGGGGCGGTCCCGCAGCGGCGGCACCTCGATGGGGAAGACGTTGAGCCGGTAGTAGAGGTCCTCGCGGAAATTGCCGCGCTCGATCTCGGCTTCCAGGTTGCGATGGGTGGCGGCCAGAATGCGAACGTCGGCAGTCAGGGTCTTGTTGCTGCCCACCCGTTCGAACGTCTGCTCCTGCAGCACCCGCAGCACCTTCACCTGCTTGTCCAGGCTCCTGTCCCCGATCTCGTCCAGCAACTGGGTGCCGCCCTCGGCCATCACGAAGCGGCCGGGTCGGGCGGTGATGGCACCGGTGAAGGCGCCCTTTTCGTGGCCGAACAGCTCCGACTCCAGCAGATCGCGGGGAATGGCGCCGCAGTTGAGCGGCACGAAGGCCCCGGCGGCGCGGTTAGAGGTGCGGTGGACTTCGCGGGCCACCAGTTCCTTGCCGGTGCCGGATTCGCCCAGGATCAGCACGCTGGCATCGGTGGCCGCCACCCGTTCGATCAGCTGCCGGACCCGGCGCATGGGATAGCTCTGGCCCACCAGGGTGTGCTGCGGCCGGGGACGGCGAACCGCCCGGCCGTTGCCGCGCGGGGCAGGCAGCCGGTCCAGCTCGAAACGCAGCTGATTGAGTGCGATCGGCGCGTGCATGCAACTGGCGAACCCGGCTGCCTTGCCGTGCCGGTAACTGTCGTCGCCGTCGCCGCGGGGATAATCCAGCACCAGCAGGGTGGGCAGCCGCGCGGCCAGGCCGTCGATCGCCGACTGATGCTCGCCCAGGCCCACACGGCCGTCGGATACCAGGGCCGCGGCGGAGAACGGCAGCGACTCGGTCTCGAGCTCGTCGGCCAGATCGTCGAAGGTCACGAATGCCGGACGGCGCTTGAGAAAGCCGAGCATGTCCATGATCGAGCGGGCCGCATCGAGTTCGGCGCCCACCACAAGCATGCGCTGTTCCTGTTCGTGTGCGGGATTCCCGACCATGCGTTCCCCCACCGCGACGTGTCCGGGGCGACCCTGATGCCCGGGATTGTTTTATCGCGGCTGGCTCCGATTATACAGACCGGCCGGGGCCCCGCCGCGACCCGGCTGGCCGCGCCGGGTCGGGCGGGGCAGAATCGGGGTTTCCCCCACCGGCGTGCCCGACCACCCCATGCGCATCGTGATTGCTCCGGACAGCTTCAAGGGCTGCCTGCCGGCGTCGGCCGTGGCGGCATCCCTGGCGGCGGGGATGCAGCGCGTGGGCGAATTCGACACCCATTGCCTGGGCCTGGCCGACGGCGGCGAGGGAAGTCTGGATTGCGTGGCCGCGGCCCGACCCGATGCCCGGTTGCATTACGCCGCGGTCCGGGGCGTGCACGGCCGGCCGGTGAATGCGCGCTGGCTGGATCTGGGCCCGGACGGGGCGTTCGTGGAATCGGCGGAGGTGCTGGGTCTGGGCCTGATCGATGCCGGCGGCCGGCCGCCACTCGCCGAGCGCGGCAGCGCCGGCCTCGGTCAGTTGCTGCAGCAGCTGCTGGCGGCGGGGTATCGGCGGATCGCGGTGTCGCTGGGCGGCAGCGCCTGCAACGACGGGGGCCTGGGCCTGCTGCTGGCCCTGGGCGGGCAGGCCGAGGATGCGGCAGGGAATCCGGTCACCCCGGACCTCGCCGGTCTGTGCGGGTATCCGAAGGTCACGGCCCCCGCCCTGCCGGCCGATCTGTCGCTGACCGTGCTCTGCGATGTCGATAATCCGCTGGGCGGGCCGCGCGGCGCCACCCGGGTGTACGGGCCGCAGAAGGGGTTGACGCCGCCGATGCTGCGCGAGGTGGAACGGGGCCTGGATCACCTGGCCCGACAACTCGATGCGGTCGCGATCGGCGAGCAACCCGGGGCCGGGGCCGCCGGCGGGCTCGGGTTCGCCCTGGCCTGTCTGGGCGGCGACCTGGTTGCCGGCGCGCCGGCGATGCTCACGCTGGCCGGGATGGAGCCGTTGCTGGCCGGGGCGGCGGCTGTCCTGACGGGGGAGGGCCGGGCCGACCGGCAGACCCTGCACGGTAAGCTGCCCGTCGCCGTCGCCGAGCTGGCCGCAGGTCGGCAACTGCCGGCGCTGCTGGTGGCGGGTGATATCGAGGCCCGGGCCCGCGGGCCGCTGGCCGAACGCTTCCGGGCCCAGTGGGCGCTGACCGATCTCGCCGGAAATGCGGAAAGCGCTCAGCGCGAGGCGGAACACTGGCTGGAGGCGGCCGGAGCCGAGGCCGGACGCTGGTTGCTGAGGAATCTCTGATCCCGCTCGCGCGCCGGGATACCGCATCGACGCCCCGGTCACAGCTCCATGTTCAGTTCCTTGATCTTGCGAGTCAGGGTATTGCGGCCCCAGCCCAGCAGCCGGGCCGCTTCCTGCCGGTGACCGCCGGTTCTCGCCAGGGCGGTGCGGATCATCACACGCTCGAAGCTGGGTAGCGCTTCATCGAGAATGTGGTCGCCGCCCTCGGCCAGGCGCCGCTGGGCCCACCGGGCCAGCTGCTCATCCCAGGGTCCGCTGCCCGTTTCGGTGGTGCTGCCATTGCCCGTGTGCGCCGGGGTGGCGGTTTCCGCGCCACGCAGTTCGTCGGGCAGGTCGTCCAGCATCACCTCCCGGCCCGGCGCCATCACGGTCAGCCAGCGGCAGAGATTTTCCAGTTGCCGCACATTGCCGGGCCAGTCCAAGGCGGTGAGAAACTCGGTCGCGTCGGGGTGCAGTTGCTTGATTTCCGCATCGAGTTCGCGGGCGGCGCGATCGAGGAAGAAATCCAGTAACAGGACGATATCCTCACGGCGCTCGCGCAACGGCGGCACCCGCAGCCGGATCACGTTCAGGCGATGAAAGAGGTCTTCGCGAAAGGCGCCGCGGGCGACCTCCTTTTCCAGATCCTGGTGGGTGGCGGCGATAATGCGCACGTCCACGGAGATGGCGCTGTGGCCACCCACGCGATAGAACTGGCCGTCCTGCAGCACTCGCAACAGCCGCGTCTGCAGTTCCGGCGGCATGTCGCCGATCTCGTCCAGGAACAGGGTGCCGCCATTGGCCTGCTCGAAGCGGCCGCGCCGCTGGCCGGCCGCGCCGGTGAACGCGCCCTTTTCGTGGCCGAAGAACTCCGATTCCATCAGGTCCTTGGGAATGGCGGCGGTGTTCACGGCGATGAACGGCTGGGCGGCCCGCGGACTGTGTTCGTGCAACGCCTGGGCCACCAGCTCCTTGCCGGTGCCGGACTCGCCGGTAACCATCACCGTGATATTGGAGCCGGACAGCCGGCCGATGGCGCGAAACACCTCCTGCATGGCCGGTGCCTCGCCGATGATGGCGTGGCCGCCGTCCACCGCGGGCCGCAGCTGGGCGCCGCCATCGTCCGAGGCGGCCGCGGCGCGACGCACCAGGTCCACCGCCTCGTCCAGATCAAACGGCTTGGGCAGATACTCGAAGGCCCCACCGCGATAGGCGGAAACGGCACTGTCCAGGTCGGAATGGGCGGTGATGATGATGATGGGCAGCGCGGGATGGGACTCGCATACCCGCTCCAGCAGCTCCAGCCCGTCGATACCCGGCATGCGTACGTCCGTGATCAGGACGTCCGGCTGCTCGGTGGCCAGGGCTTCCAGCAGTTCGATACCGCCGGCAAAACTGCGGGTGGCAATGCCGGCACCGGTCAGGGCGCGTTCCAGCACCCAGCGGATGGAATCGTCGTCATCCACCACCCAGGTACTGAGGGGCCGTTCATTCATCGGCCGTCTCCAGGGGCAGGAAAACCGAAAACGTGGTGTCGCCGGGGCGGGATTCGCACTCGATAATGCCCCCGTGCAGATGCACCAGATACTGGGCGATGGGCAGACCCATGCCTGTGCCCTCGGCACGCGAGGTCACCATCGGCAGGAAGATGCGGGGCAGCAGATCCTCGGTGATGCCGGGGCCGTCGTCGGCCACGTCGATGCGGATCACCAGCCGGTGCTGATGGCCGCCGATGGTGAACAGCCGCTGGGCCCGGGTGCGCAGCAGGATACCGCCGGCCTCGCCCACCGCCTGGGCGGCATTGCCGATCAGGTTGAACAGCACCTGGATCAGTTGCTCCCGGTCCGCCCGCAGCCGCGGCAGGCTGGGATCGTAATCGCGGGTGAGGGTCACGCCCGGCGGCAGATCGGCCGCCAGCAGGCGGCGTACATGCTCGAGTGCTTCGTGGATGTTCAGGTCCACCAGATCCGGCGGCTGCCGCGGCCCCAGCATCCCGTCGACCAGATTCTGCAGGCGGTCGGCCTCGCGGATGATCACGCCGGTGTAATCGCTCAGGTCGCGATCGGCGATTTCGCGTTCCAGCAACTGGGCCGCCCCGCGCAGGCCGCCGAGCGGATTCTTGATCTCGTGCGCCAGTCCCCGGAGCATTTCGCGGTTGGCCAGATTCTGGTTGCGCATCTGGTCATCGCGGGAAATGCGCAGATGACGATCCAGCGCCAGGAACTCCAGAGCCAGCGCCGGCTGGTCCCCGTGGGAAAAGGGGGTGACGGTGCAATCGACCGTGACGCCGTCCCCGCTGCCACTATGGGGCAGCCGCAGCTCACGCTCGGTGTAGGCCGCGCCCTCGCTCAGGGCCTGTTCCAGCCGCTCGCGCTGGCAGGCCAGGGCGACGATGGCCCGGTCGATGCGCAGCCCGCGGCTGTGGCGCGCGCTGACGCCGAACAGCACTTCCGCCGCCGGGTTGATTGCCCACACCCGCAAGTCCTCGTCCAGGCAGATCACCGCCGTGGCGAGATTGTCGAACAGGATGTCGGCAGACGGGGCTTGGTACGACACGGGCACGCTCATGGTTCATCCGCAAGCAAAAGCGGGGCCAGCCGGGAAACGGCGTGATACCGACGATCGACGGGCCGCGTCGCACCATATTAGTGCATAACCGGCAGGTCTGCCGAGGCACTAGCAGTATCGGGTCAGGGGCCACCACCCAGGCGAGGTGCCGCGGGCGCACCGGCGGCACCGGTACTGCCCGGCGAGGTCGGTGCGCCGGCATCGGCGTCCTGGCGATTGGCCGGGGACAGCGCTGACGGGGGCTTCATGTGGAAGGTCACCGCCTGGCTACGGGCGACCGGTTCCTCGCCCTGCAGAATCACCGCGCTGATGGCGTGGGTACCGCGGGGCACGCCCTGTAGCTGGAGGCTGGTACGGTGCCCGTCCGTGCCCCGGACCGGTTCGCCGTCGAGCACGTACTGCAGGGTTTCGCCCTCGGCGAGGTCGCGCTCCAGCTCCACCTGCACCGGCACCAGGCCGCGGGCGTCACGGAAGGTCTCGTCGGTGCCGGGTCGCACCAGGTTGAGTCTGCCGGCATCGCCGTCGGTGGTTGCGCCTTTCTTCTTACCCGCGGCGACTGCGGCCGGCGCCTGCATCGACTGCAACCGGGGCAGGTCGGGCTTGCTGGCGCCCTTGACCGGCTGATCGCTGTAATGGGTCACGCCCTGATCGTCCACCCACCGGTAGACCTCGGCGCCGGCGGGCGCCGCGATCAGGGTGGCCACAACAAGGGTGACTGCGAGCTTCATGATTCCGGAATGTAGCAGCTTGCGTGACTTCGACCACAACAACGGGGCCACGTTGCCGCCCCCGGCTATGGCGCGACGGGATTCCGGGAATCGCAACGAAAAAGGGCGCCCGAAGGCGCCCTGATCCGGCGATTTGCAATCGCCTTCGCTTACAGCGAGTAGTACATGTCGAACTCGACCGGGTGGGTGGTCATGTGCAGACGCAGCACCTCCTCGCTCTTCAGCTCGATGTAACCGTCGATCAGATCGTCGGTGAACACGTCGCCCGCCTTGAGGAAGTCGCGATCGGCGTCGAGTGCTTCCAGCGCTTCCTTCAGCGACTGGGCCACGGTCGGGATCGACTTTTCTTCTTCCGGCGGCAGATCGTAGAGATCCTTGTCCATGGCTTCGCCCGGGTGGATCTTGTTCTGGATGCCGTCGAGGCCCGCCATCATCATGGCCGAGAAGGCCAGATAGGGGTTGGCGGTGGAATCCGGGAAACGCACCTCGATGCGGCGCGCTTTCGGTGAGGCCACCCAGGGAATGCGGATCGAGGCCGAGCGGTTGCGGGCCGAGTAGGCCAGCAGCACCGGTGCCTCGAAGCCCTTGACCAGCCGCTTGTAGCTGTTGGTCGAGGCATTGGCGAAGGCGTTGATGGCCTTGGCGTGCTTGATGATGCCGCCGATGTAGTACAGGGCGATATCGGACAGGCCGCCGTACTCGTCGCCCGAGAAGATGTTCTTGCCGTCCTTGGACAGCGACTGATGCACGTGCATGCCGGACCCGTTGTCGCCCACCAGCGGCTTGGGCATGAACGTGGCGGTCTTGCCGAAGGCGGCCGCCACGTTCTGCACGCAGTACTTGTAGACCAGCATCTCGTCGGCCTTCTTCACCAGCGTGTTGAAGCGGGCGCCGATCTCGCCCTGGCCGGCGGTACCCACCTCGTGGTGATGCACTTCGGTGACCAGACCCATTTCTTCCATCGCCAGACACATGGCGGAACGGATGTCCTGGCCGCTGTCGACCGGGGGCACCGGGAAGTAGCCGCCCTTCACCCCGGGGCGGTGGCCCATGTTGCCGCCTTCGTAGGCGCGCTCGGAGTTCCAGCAGGCTTCCTCGTCATCGACGCTGTAGCCGGCGCCACGCATCTCGGCATGCCAGTTCACGGAATCGAAGATGAAGAATTCGTTCTCCGGACCGAAGAAGGCGGTGTCGGCAATGCCGGTCGAGGAGAGGTAGGCCTCGGCGCGCCGGGCCACGGTGCGCGGATCACGCTCGTAGCCCTGCATGGTGTTGGGCTCGAGCACGTCGCAGCGCACGACGATGGTGGGTTCCTCGAAGAACGGGTCGAGGATGGCCGTGGTGGTGTCCGGCATCAGCACCATGTCGGATTCGTTGATGCCTTTCCAGCCGTCGATGGAGGATCCGTCGAACATCTTGCCCTCTTCCAGCGCCTCTTCATCGACGGCGTGGGCGGGCAGGGTGACGTGCTGCTCCTTGCCGCGGGTATCGCAGAAACGAAGATCCACGAACTTCGCGTTCTTTTCCTTGATCAAATTCAGTACGTCGCTAGCCGACATGATGCCTCCTCTCAAAGGGTTCATTGCGTGACGCCCGGCCGCCGACCTGGCGACCGGCGCGGGTGGAGCGTTTCAAAGCAGTTATCATGCCACAGCTGACACCGCCGTTTTTCAGGTGCTTGCGCGCGATCACCGGGCCCCAGCGACGAACACCCGCACCAAATTAGATCAAATACGATTATTTTGCACAAAAATGGTGCGTCCAGCCGCCTGTCCGGCCGCAGCCCCGGTTCGGTATACTGCGCCGTTGGCAGGCATGCAACGCAAAAGGGCGCTTTTTCATGGATTTTCAGGAGCTGATCCTGACCCTGCAGCGATTCTGGGCGGATCGGGGCTGCGTGGTGGTCCAACCACTGGACATGCCGGTGGGCGCCGGCACTTTCCATCCGGCCACCTTCCTGCGCTCGATCGGGCCGGAACCCTGGTCGGCAGCCTACGTGCAGCCCTCGCGCCGGCCTACGGACGGCCGCTACGGCGACAATCCCAATCGGTTGCAGCACTACTACCAGTTCCAGGTTCTGCTCAAGCCGTCCCCGCCCGACATCCAGGAGCAGTATCTGGAATCCCTGCGCGCCCTGGGGATTGACCCGCTGACCCAGGACATTCGCTTCGTCGAGGATAACTGGGAATCTCCCACGCTGGGGGCCTGGGGCCTGGGTTGGGAGGTCTGGCTAAACGGCATGGAGATCACCCAGTTCACCTATTTCCAGCAGGTGGGCGGACTGGACTGCCGCCCGGTATCCGGCGAGATCACCTACGGCCTCGAGCGGATCGCCATGGTCCTGCAGGAGGTGGAAAGCGTCTATGACCTGGCCTGGAGCCGCGCCGGCGGGATGAGCTACGGCGATGTGTACCACCAGAACGAGGTGGAACAGTCCACCTACAACTTCGAGAAAGCCGATACCGCAGCGCTGTTCACCCGCTTCGACCAGCTGGAACGCGAATGCAGCGACCTGATCGAGACCAACCTGCCGCTGCCAGCCTACGAGCGGATGCTGGAAACTTCCCACACCTTCAACCTGCTGGACGCGCGGCGGGCAATCTCGGTGACCGAAAGGCAGGGCTACATCCTGCGGGTGCGCACACTGGCACGCCAGGTCGCCCAGGCCTATTACGACAGCCGTGAAGCACTCGGCTTTCCCATGCTGACGTCGTCCACGGTGGCGGCATGAACGACACCCTGCTGCTGGAGCTCGGTACCGAGGAACTGCCGCCGACCGCACTGGCCGGCCTGGTCGCGGCCTTTGCCGACGGGGTCGAAGGCGGCCTGGAGGCAGCGGGGATCGAGCACGGGGTGGTGACGCCGCTGGCCTCGCCGCGACGGTTGGCGGTTTCCATCGCCGCCGTGTCCGAGCGGGCGCCCGACCAGATCATAGACCGACTCGGCCCGGCCGTGGCCGCGGCATTCGACGGGCAGGGCGAGCCCACCAAGGCGGCCGAGGGTTTCGCCCGCTCCTGTGGCGTTGCGGTGAACGAACTTGAGCAGCGGGACACCGACAAGGGGCCACGCCTGGCGTTCACCGGCACTCAGGCCGGGCAGATGCTGGGCGAGCTGCTACCCGACGTGGTCGCTGATAGCCTGCGGCGTTTGCCGATTCCCAAACGCATGCGCTGGGCCGATCGGGACGACAGTTTCGTGCGGCCGGTTCACTGGTTGGTAGCCCTGCACGGGCCCACGGTGGTGCCGCTGACACTGTTCGGTATCGAGTCCGGCCGCGTCACCCGCGGGCACCGTTTCCACCATCCCGACACCATCACGCTGAACCATGCCGATGACTATGCGGCGAAACTGGCCGAGCCCGGCCGGGTGCTGGTGGACATGGCGGCACGTCGGGCACAGGTGCATCAGCAGGTAATTGCCGCCGCCCGCACGCTGGGCGGCGAGGCGCTTATCGACGAGGCGCTGCTCGACGAGGTCTGCGCCCTGGTGGAATGGCCCTGCGCCGTGGCCGGCCGGTTCGACGAACGCTATCTGGTACTGCCACGCGAGGTTCTGGTGGCAACGATGCAGAGCCACCAGCGCTATTTCCCGGTTGCCGACGCCGACGGCGCGCTGCTGCCCGGATTCGTGACCGTTGCCAACATCGACAGTACCGACCCCGCCCGGGTCGTGGCCGGCAACGAGCGGGTGGTGCGGCCGCGGCTGGCCGACGCACTTTTCTTCTGGGAACAGGACTTGGCGCGGGGCCTGGATCATTATGCGGGCGGTCTCGACCGCGTCACTTTCCAGCGGGAACTGGGCAGCATGGCCGACAAGGTCGCCCGGGTGGGCGCCATTGCGGAAGGGCTGGCCGGTGAGCTGGACGTGCCGACGGCGCCGGTGGCGCGGGCCTGCACCCTGGCCAAGGCGGACCTGCTATCCGACATGGTCGGGGAATTTCCGGAATTGCAGGGCATCATGGGCGGCTACTATGCCCGCCACGGCGGCGAGGCGCCGGCGGTGGCCGAGGCGCTGTCGGTGCAGTACGCACCGCGCCAGGCGGGTGCCCCGATTGCCGCCACCCCGGTCGGCCGGGTCCTGGCCCTGGCCGACAAGCTGGACAGTCTGGCCGGCGTATTCGCCACCGGGCAGCGCCCGTCCGGCGTCAAGGACCCCTTCGGCCTGCGCCGGGCCGCACTCGGCGTGCTGCGAACGGTGATCGAGGGTGAACTGGATCTCGACCTGCCCGCGGTGCTCGCGGATGCGGTCGCCCGGCAGCCCCTGGATTGTGACCGCCAGGCGGTGACCAACGATCTGCTGGTTTTCCACAGTGAGCGCCTGCGCGCCTACTACCTCGACCAGGCGGTCGACCCCTCCGTATTTGACTCGGTGGCGGCACTGGGCCTGGGGCGGCCGCTGGATTTCGACCGGCGCGTTCGGGCGGTGCAGGGTTTCGTGCATGCCGATGCCGCGGTGGCACTTTGTGGCGCCCACAAGCGCATCCGCAACATTCTCAAGAACGAAACCCCCGCGGGCGAGATCAATGCCACGTTGATCGACGAGCCGGCCGAGAATGATCTGGCCGGAGCGCTCGACGCGTTGCGCGACGATATTGCCGATCGCGCCAGAGGCGGCGATTACGCCGGTGCGCTCGCACGGCTGGCCGAATTGCAGGCGCCGGTGGATCGTTTCTTCGCGGAAGTGCTGGTGATGAGCGACGATACCGCCGTACGCGACAACCGCCTGGCGCTGCTCGGTGCACTGGACGGTCTCTGCCGCAGCGTGGCAGATATTTCCCGGCTAACGCCGGCGGAGGTTGCAGCGTGAAGCTGGTGGTGCTCGACCGGGACGGGGTGATCAACGAGGATTCCCCCGATCACATCCGGTCACCCAAGGCCTGGCGGCCGCTGCCGGGCAGTCTCGAGGCAATTGCCCGGTTGTCCCAGAGCGGATACCGGGTGGTGGTGGCCAGCAATCAGTCAGGCATTGGCCGGGGGTTGTTCAACTACGACGAACTCTTCGGTATTCACGAGAAGCTGCAGCGACTGGTCGGGGAGCTCGGTGGTCGCATCGACGGGATTTTCTTCTGTCCCCACGTGGATGCCGATCAGTGCGAGTGCCGCAAACCCGCCCCCGGGTTGTTCCGGGAGATCGGCCGGCGCCTGCAGGTGGACCTCACGGGAGTGCCAGCGATCGGCGATTCACGGCGTGACCTTGCGGCTGCCCGGGCCGCCGGCGCCCAACCGATTCTGGTGCGAACCGGCAACGGCGCCGTCACCGAACGCGACTACCCGGCCGAAATCGGCGGTGTCGACATCCATGATGATCTGGCGTCGGCAGCTAACGCCCTGATATAGAATAATAAACCCGGGAATAGCCGGACTTTTCATACGTCCAGATTGGACACCAGCAACGCGTTCTTCTCGATGAACGCCCGCCGCGGCTCCACATGGTCGCCCATCAGGGTGGTGAATATCTGATCGGCTGCCACCGCATCCTCGATGCGCACCTGCATCAGGCGTCGACCGTCCGGGTCCATGGTGGTCTCCCATAGCTGTTCCGGATTCATCTCGCCCAGACCCTTGTAGCGCTGGACGTGCTGCCCGCGCCGAGCCTCGGCGAACAACCATTCGTAGGCCTGCTCGAAGGTTTCCACCGGCTGCGCCCGGTCACCGCGACGGATTTCGGCACCTTCGCCGATCAGGGTTAGCAATTCCGCGCCGAGCGCGGCCAGGCGCTGATACTCGCGGCCGGCGAAGAAATCTTCGTGCCAGACGAATTCATGCGGCACACCATGGCTGTACCGGGTGACCTGCAGATTCAGCGGATGGCCCTCGCGGGCCGGGTTGCAGACCACTTCGTAACGATGACGGGGGTCGGCGAGGCGATCCAGGCGTTCCTGCAGCTTGCCGGCCCAGTCGGCCAGGGCATCCGAATCCGCGAAGGCATCGGTGGTCAGCGCCGGCAGGTAAGTCATCTCCCGCAGGGTGGTCTGATCATAGCGGCGTGCCAGTCGGCGGATATCGTCGAGCATGCCTGTGTAGCGCTGGGCCAGATCGCCAAGGGCCTGTTCGCTGATCGGCGGCGTGTCCGAGGCAACCCGCAGTTCGGCCTTGTTCAGGGCGATGCGGAGCAGGTATTCGTCAAGCTCCCGGTCATCCTTGACGTAGTGCTCCTGCTTCCCGGTTTTTACTTTATAAAGAGGTGGTTGCGCAATGTAGATATGCCCCCCCTCGACCAGCTCGAACATCTGGCGGTAGAAGAAGGTAAGCAGCAACGTGCGAATGTGGGAGCCGTCGACATCCGCGTCGGTCATGATGATGATGCGGTGATAGCGCAGCTTGGCGGCATCGAATTCGTCGCGCCCGATGCCGCAACCAAGCGCCGTGATCAGCGTGCCCACTTCCACAGATGACAGCATCTTGTCGAAGCGGGCCTTCTCCACGTTAAGGATCTTGCCCTTGAGCGGCAGAATGGCCTGATTGTGGCGATCTCGCCCCTGCTTCGCGGAACCGCCGGCCGAGTCGCCCTCCACCAGGAACAGTTCCGACCGAGACGGGTCCTTTTCCTGACAGTCCGCGAGCTTGCCGGGCAGACCGGCAATATCCAGCGCCCCCTTGCGACGCGTCATCTCGCGCGCCTTGCGGGCAGCTTCACGGGCGCGGGCGGCATCAACCACCTTGGCACCGATCACCCGGGCCTCGCGCGGATTCTCCATCAGAAAATCGCCGAGCTTTTCCGCGGTAATCGACTCAACGATTCCCTTGACCTCCGACGAAACCAGCTTGTCCTTGGTCTGGGAGGAAAATTTCGGGTCCGGTACCTTGACCGACACCACGGCGGTCAACCCTTCGCGGGCGTCATCGCCGGTGGGAGACACCTTTTCCTTCTTGGCCAGACCCTCGGTTTCGATATAAGCGTTGATGGTCCGGGTAAGCGCGCCGCGGAAACCGGCCAAATGGGTACCGCCGTCCCGCTGCGGAATGTTGTTGGTGTAGCAGAACACGCTGTCCTGGTAGGAATCATTCCACTGCATGGCCACCTCAACCACGACGCTGTCGCGCTCCAGGCTGAAATGACAGACCTCGGTGTGCAGCGGCGTCTTGTTCTCGTTGAGCGCCTGTACGAATGCCCGGATGCCACCCTCGTACTCGAAGACGACATCACGTTCCCTGGCCTCTTCCCGCAGCCGGATGCGCACACCCGAGTTCAGAAACGACAGCTCGCGCAAGCGCTTGGCGAGAACGTCGAAATGGAACTCGATGTTGGTGAAGATTTCTGAGCTGGGGTGGAACGTGATCGTGGTGCCGGTCAGTTCGGTGGTACCGGTAGCAGTCAGCGGCCCGACCGGCTCGCCCATGCGGTAGTGCTGTTCATAGATCTTGCCGTCACGGTAGATGGTCAGCGCCAGGTGATCGGACAGTGCGTTTACCACCGACACGCCCACGCCGTGCAAACCGCCGGATACCTTGTAGGAGTTGTCGTCGAACTTACCGCCCGCGTGCAGCATGGTCATGATCACTTCCGCGGCCGACATGCCCTCTTCCTCGTGCTCATCCACAGGAATACCGCGTCCATCATCGGTCACGGTGACGCTCTGATCCGCATGGATGGCAACCTGAACCTCGGTGCAGTGGCCAGCGAGCGCCTCGTCGATGGCGTTGTCCACCACCTCGAACACCATGTGGTGCAGCCCGGTGCCGTCGTCGGTGTCACCGATGTACATACCGGGGCGTTTCCGGACTGCCTCCAGGCCCTTGAGGACCTTGATGCTACTCGAGTCGTAACCGTTGGAATCGGCCATGCAATCATCCATTTCCTGCAGGCGCGGTGACGCGCATTTAACCGGTGGATGATAGCACGCTAGCCCGTCTCACTGCGGGCCTTAACCACCCCATGTTCCACGTGGAACATCGCGCCGCAGACCACGCCATCAGGGATCAGGCCGGAATCGAGAAAGGTCACGAACGACTGCACACCGCTATCGGCAATCCGTTTGAGTAGTGCCCGGCGGTAGGAGTCCCCCAGTTCGGCGGCAATATCATCGATCAACAGCACCGGCTGAACACCGCGGCGTTCCATCATGAGCACCGCCTGCGCCAGCAGCATGGCGGCACTTATAACCTTCTGCTGCCCCCGGGACACCCAGTCCCGGGCGCGGCTGTGACCAACCCGAATCCGCAGATCAGCCCGGTGAGGGCCCGCATGCGTGAACCCGGCCCGCTGGTCGCCATCGAGGCCACGGATGAGCGCGCTGCTGAAATCCTCACCCGCCGCCCACCCGGCGTAATAGGAAAGCGTCAGCTCGAACTCCCCCAGCACATCGGAGACCATCTGCTTGAGCACCGGCAGCAGGGTATCCACATAGCCTCGACGACAGGCATCGACCGCATTGCCGGCCTCCACCAGTTCCCGGTCCCAGGCAACCACCGAGGCGAGATCGGCGCCACGCCGGAGCGCGGCGTTGCGCTGCCGGAGCGCCCGGCGATAACGCCGCCACGCCTCGAAGAAGCCATGTTCCACGTGGAACACGCCCCAATCGAGATACCGACGACGCTGATCCGGCCCCGACTCAACCAGACGATGAAGATTCGGATCAATGACCTGTATGGGGAGCTGCTCTATCAGCGCCAGCCGGCTTGGCGCATCGCGGCCATCAAGCCGGAACCGGGTCTCGCCTTTCTGCCGCCCGACACCGATACGGTGATCGTTGCGCCGATCGTCAGTCAGGTCCCCCACCACCGTGAATGCCGACGCGCCCTCCCGAATCAGTCGATCCCCGGCAACACCGGTAAAGGTCTGCCCGTGACCCAGCAGGTGGATCGCCTCGAGCAACGAGGTCTTGCCGGAGGCATTGTCGCCGGTAATGGCGTTGAGTCCCGGCGCCGGGGCCATGCCGACCTGCGACAGACAGCGGAAATCCCGCACCCGCAAACGCTGGAGTTGCATGGCCGCGGGTCGCCCGAAGGCTATAGCCGCATCGGCATCACGACGTACTGGCTCGAGCGGTCGCTCTCGTCACGCAGCAAACCGCTGCTGTCGGGCCCGGTCAACTCCAGCGAGAAGGATTCGCCGGTCATCGCTCCCAGCGCCTCCAGGAGATAACTGACGTTGAATCCGATCTCCAGCGGTGCGCCATCATAGACCACTTCGATCTCGTCCTCGGCCTCTTCCTGGTCCGGATTCTGGGCCTGAAGACTCAGACGATTCTCGTCCAGGGACAGGCGAACGCCCTTGAATTTCTCGTTCGACAGGATGGCGGTGCGCGACAGCGCCTGACGCACGAGTTCCCGATCCCCGACCACCCGCTTGTCTCCGACCTCCGGGATCACCCGTTCGTAATCGGGAAAGCGCCCGTCGATAAGCTTGGTGGTGAATCGCAGGGTCGGCAACACTACCTGCATGTGATTGTCGCTAAGGGTGATCCGGACTTCGCTGTCAACCTCCCCGAGAAGCCGTTGCAGTTCGGTAATCGCCTTGCGCGGCACAATAACCTGCCGCGATTCGTCCATGCCGGTCTCCGCATCGGCATCGGACAGCGCCAGCCGATGGCCATCCGTTGCCACCGCCCGCAACCCCGTCGATTGCAGCACGATAAGCAGTCCGTTGAGGTAGTAACGAACATCCTGGTGCGCCATGGCGAACTGGGTCCGGTCAATCAACCGCTTCAGAACCTTCTGGTCCAGCGTCAGGGACTGACCGGTTTCAATCTCGTCGAGAAACGGAAACTCGTTCGCCGGCAGGCTCGACAGCGCGAACCGGCTGCGTCCGGAGCTGACCCGAACCCGCTGTTCCTCCATGGCTACCGCGATATCGGCCTGCGGCGGCAGACCGCGCACGATATCGAGCAACTTGCGAGCCGGGACCGTGGTACTGCCCGGTTGACTCACCTCGGCGTCGAGAAACGTTACCAGTTCGATCTCGAGGTCGGTCGCGGTCAGTGTCAGGCGATTATCATCCGCCTTGAGCAGCAGGTTCGACAGAATCGGCATGGTCTGTCGTCGCTCCACCACGCCGACGATGGCCTGCAGTGCCGTCAGCAATGATTCCCGCTCGGCCGTGAACTTCATGCGGTGTCCCCTTTCTCGCTCCGTAGACTATGAGATTTAAGTAAAAGAAAACCAGTAGTAGTAGTCATAGTGGCCGGCCGTCACGCTGGTTATCCCGTGATTTCCATTCTGAAACAAAGACTTGAGCTGATAACAACCCTGTTGTCAACGACGCGGTGACAGTTGGCAAAGCCTGTGTGCCACCTGTGGATGAATATCGCCGTTTCCGGATCGATCCCGGTCGGGTCACGTTTGTACCGCGGTTATCCACAGGATCAGCTCGTCAATGTTCTTGCAAGGTTGTTGTAGTCCTCATCAAGCCGGGGCTCGGATTCTCGCAACTCCTTGATTTTCCTGCATGCGTGAAGCACGGTCGTGTGGTCACGTCCGCCGAAGGCGGCGCCGATCTCCGGCAGACTGTGGTTCGTCAGCTCCTTCGCCAGGGCCATCGCGATCTGCCGCGGACGGGCCACGGAGCGGCTGCGCTTCTTGGCGTTGAGATCGTGAATGCGGATCTTGAAATACTCGGCGACGGTGCGCTGGATGTTTTCCAGCGTGACCAGCCGGTCATAGACCGCCAGCATGTCCTGCAGCGCCTGCTTGGCGAAATCGATGGTGATCGGGCTGCCAGAGAACTTGGCGGTGGCGGTGAGCCGGTGCAGGGCGCTTTCTAGATCCCGCACATTCGAGCGCACCCGCTTGGCGATGAAGAAAGCCACTTCCTGCGGCAATACCACGTCGTGCTGCTCGGCCTTGGCGATCAGGATTGCCACCCGGGTTTCCAGCTCCGGCGGTTCCACCGCCACCGACAGGCCCCAGGAAAAGCGCGACTTGAGCCGATCCTCGAGCCCTTCGACCTCCTTTGGGAAGCGATCACAGGTCAGCACGATGCGCTGATTCGATTCCAGCAACGCATTGAATGTGTGGAAGAATTCCTCCTGCGAGCGGTCCTTTCCGGCAAAGAACTGAATGTCGTCGATCAGCAGCGCATCCACGGACCGGTAGAACGCCTTGAAGTCATCCATCCGGTTGTGCCGGATCGCGGTAATCAGCTCGTTCACGAAGTGTTCCGAGCGAACGTAGACCACTTTCGCCCGCTGGTTCAGATCCAGCATCCGATTGCCCACCCCGTGCATGAGATGGGTCTTGCCCAGACCTACCCCGCCGTAGATAAGCAGCGGGTTGTAGGCGGCATTCTCCGGCAGCGCAGCTTGTTCGGCGGCGGCCCGGGCAATCTGGTTGGATTTGCCCTGCACGAAGGATTGGAAGGTGTAGCGTGGATCGAGATTGCTGCGAAAACCGCGCATCGCGGGTGCCGCGTCGCCGCGTGCGCTGCGCTCGCCGCCCCCCACGCTGACCCGCACCTGTGAGGCGTTGCCACCGATACCGCTCAGAATGGACTCGATGACGCCGCGGTATTCGCGGTCGACCTGTTCGCGGACCAGTTCGTTGGGTGCCAGCAGGTCCATGCCGTGATCGGTCGCCACCGCCTGCAACGGTCGCAGCCACATGTTGATGTCGCGCTCGGACAGTCGGCTTTCCAGTTGCGACAGGCAGCGTTGCCACAGGCTTTCGGTCAATCCAGGCCTCCGGGAGACGATGTAATGCCCGGCGTTGCGGCAGCCGGTGCGTCACGACACTACATTAGAGCGACGCAGTTATCCACAAGCGCAACCGGTTGCTTGAAAGCACCAGGGCCAGGGGCTAAACTGCGCGGCCGCTCGTCATCCACGCGGGCCCAGCGCCCCGGTCTACGCCAATGAAACGCACATTCCAGCCCAGCAATCTGCGCCGCAAGCGCACCCACGGATTTCGCGCCCGCATGGCGACCAAGAACGGTCGCGCCGTGCTGGCCAGTCGACGGGCCAAGGGCCGCAAGCGTCTGGTTCCGTAGCCGTCGGATTGCCCACGGCACGGCTGCGGCCGACGTCCAAGCTACGCAATGCCAGCGCGTTCAAGCAGGTCTTCGCACAGGGTCGCCGCCAGGCTGACGCCGATTTCGTGGTGATCTGGGCGCCGTCCCCGGCTGCCCGTCCCCGGCTAGGTTTGGCCATCTCCAAACGACGCGCCAGGCGCGCCGTGGATCGCAACCTCATCAAGCGAGTGGTCCGGGAGAGCTTCCGCCATGCTGCCGCGGAGTTGCCTGATGTCGACGTCGTCGTGCTAGCCCGGGAGGTTACCCATCGCCGCACACGGCGTCAGTTGTTCGAGAGCCTGACGCAGCACTGGGAAAAGCTGCGCCGCCAATCAAGCCAAGCCACTGCGCAAAGGATCGAACCGGACCATGGATAATCTGCGCTTTGCGCTTCTCTGCGCGCTCGGTGTGCTGGGCTTCTTCCTCTATCAGGCATGGGAAGCCGATTACGCGGATCAACGCCGGGCGGCGGCAAGCGACCCGGCGCCGTCGGTGACCCGCGAGGCCGATAACGACCTGCCGGACATCAGCGACGCGCCAACGCAGACACCGGATGCGCAGTCCGAGGCGCCCGAACCCGACACGGACCGCTCCGCCGCCGGCCTGGCGTCAGGATCAACCGTGCGGGTGGTCACTGACACGCTGGATGCGGTGATCGACACCCAGGGCGGCGACATCCGCCGCATGCGGCTGATCGGTGTCCCGGTCAGCGGCGAGGACGACAGTGATCTGGTGCTGCTCAATGACGAGGCACCGAATTTCTTCATTGCTCAGAGTGGCCTGCTGGTGGAATCCGGCGATGCGCCCGACCATCGCGCGATCTACCGCAGTGACCGCGACCGCTACGAGATGGGGCCGAATCAGGACACGCTCGAGGTACCCCTGACCTGGACCGGTGCCGACGGGCGCGAGGTGACCAAGGTCTACCGCTTCGAGCGTGGCCATTACCGCATCGGACTGACGCACGAGGTGCGCAATAACGGCGGCCAGGCATGGACCGTCAGCCCGTATGCCCGGCTGTGGCGTACGCCCTTCGATCACGGCCAGGAGGCACCGTTCGCCTACAGCTTCACGGGCGTGGGCTGGCACGAGGCCAAGGCCGATGCCGACGGTTACCGGTTCGAGAAGGTGGCTGCCGAGGATCTCCCCGAGGAACCGCTGAAACAGCGCCAAAAAGGCGGCTGGGTGTCGGTCATGCAGCACTACTTTCTGGGCGCGGTGATCCCGCCGGCCGGGGAGCCAGTAAGCCTCTACGCGAAGTCCAAGGCCGTGCCGGGCACCACCGCGCCGGGCTTCGAGGCCGGTTACGTGGGCGCCCAGCGGGTGGTCGAACCGGGGCAGCGCAAGACCATCAGCACCGAGCTGTTCCTCGGGCCGAAGCTTCAGGATCGGCTGGAGGATGCCGCACCGGGGCTGGTGCTGACGGTGGATTACGGGATCTTCACGTTCCTCTCCAGCCCACTGTTCTGGGTGCTGGAAAAGCTCCATGATCTGGTTGGAAACTGGGGCTGGTCCATCGTTCTGCTGACGGTGCTGATCAAGCTGGCGTTCTACAAGCTCTCCGAAACCCAGTTCCGCGCGATGGCGCGAATGCGCAAGTTCGCGCCGCGCATGCAGCAGTTGAAGGAGCAGTACGGCGACGACCGTCAGAAGCTCCAGGAAAAGATGATGGACCTCTACAAGAAGGAGGGCTTCAATCCCCTGGGTGGCTGCTGGCCGCTGCTGGTGCAGATGCCGGTATTCATTGCCCTGTACTGGGTGCTGCACGAATCGGTGGAACTGCGGCACGCCGACTTCATGCTGTGGATCAACGACCTGTCCAGTCCCGATCCCTATTACATCCTGCCCATTGCCTTCGGCCTGACGATGTTCGCCCAGCAGAAGCTGTCGGCCTCGTCGATGACCATGGACCCGATGCAGCAGCGCATGATGCAGATCATGCCGATTGCGCTGTCGGTGTTCTTCGCCTTCTTCCCCGCTGGTCTGGTGGTGTACTGGTTCACCAACAACCTGCTCTCGATCGGTCAGCAGTGGTACATCTACCGCAAACTCGACCAGGAGGGCCTGGGCCAGGCCAGCGGGTAACCGCGTCCGGCCGACGGCGTGCCCGAGTCGGACACCATCGCCGCTGTGGCCACCCCGCCGGGCCGGGGCGGCATCGGGGTGGTTCGGCTGTCCGGGCCCGATGTTCCCGCGATCGCCCGGGAATGGCTGGGCCGCTGCCCCTCACCACGCCGGGCCCAGCTCGCCGATTTCCGGGATGCCGAAAGCGGCCTGATCGACAGCGGTCTGGTTCTGTACTTCCCGGCCCCGGCCTCCTTCACCGGGGAGCATGTGCTGGAGTTGCAGGCCCACGGCGGCCCGGCAGTGATGGAATCGCTGCTGGCCCGTGCCCTGGAACTGGGCGCCCGGGTGGCCAATCCCGGCGAGTTTTCCCAACGGGCCTTCCTGAACGGCAAGCTTGACCTGGCCCAAGCGGAAGCGGTGGCGGATCTGATCGCCGCGGGCAGCCGCCAGGCCGCGGCCGCGGCGGCGCGCAGCCTGGCCGGGGCGTTTTCCCGCCGCGTCGCGGCCCTGGCCGAAGGCGTGATGCGCCTGCGGGTGCATGTCGAGGCCGCCATCGACTTCCCCGATGACGACGTGGATTTCCTGGCCGATCAGCGCATTGCCGATGATCTGGCCGGCCGGATCGACGAGCTGGCTCGGTTGCGCATCGAGACTGGTCGCGGCGCGGCGCTGCAGGAAGGGCTGCGCATCGCCATCCTGGGTGCGCCCAATGTCGGCAAGTCCAGCCTGCTCAACGCACTGGCCGGCCGCGATAGTGCCATCGTCACCGACGTCCCCGGCACCACCCGGGACGTGCTGCGCGAGACCCTGCACATCGACGGCCTGGCCCTGCATCTGGCAGACACCGCCGGTCTGCGGGAAACCGACGATGCGGTGGAGGCCGAGGGCGTGCGCCGGGCCCGGCGTGAAGCCAAACAGGCCGATTGCCTGCTGCTGGTCACCGACGATCGTGACGGCGAATCACCCCGCCTGCCCCCGGGACTGGACGGCCTGGCGCCGCCGCGCCTGCATCTGCGCAACAAGTGCGATCTCAGCGGCCGGGCGGCGGGGCCGCTCCCCGACGGCAGTCTGCGCCTGTCCGCGGTGCGCGGCGAGGGCATCGACGCGTTGCTGGACCGGTTGCGGGCCCGGGCCGGACTGGGCGTGGGGGAGCCCGAATTTCTGGCTCGCCGCCGGCATCTGGCCGCGCTGGACCGGGCCGCCGCGGCCCTGGCCGAGGGTCGGACCCACCTGCAGGATCACGCCGCCGGTGAACTGCTGGCCGAGGAGCTGCGCGCGGCACAGCAGGCACTCGGCACGATCACCGGCGAGGTCTCCAGCGAAGACCTGCTGGGGGAGATATTCTCGCGTTTCTGTATCGGGAAATAGCCGCTAGACTCGGCGGATGTTGTTCCTCGATCTGTTACTGGGTGTGGTTGCCACCGGCTACGCCCACTGGGGGCTGCCGGCCACGGTCCGCAGCACCGGCCAGGTGGTGGTGGCGCGCAGCCTGCTGGCCTTCACCGGTCTGGGCACCGGACTGATCGCCATGAACAGCCTGACCGATCGGCCTGCGTGGCTGGCCTTTGCGGTCGGCTTCGGGGTGATCCACATCCCGGCGGCCGCGATCATCTATCTGAAGCGGCAGCGCTAGGCACCACCCGGATTTCGAACAGGCGCGGCCAGTACTTGCCGGTGACGAACAGACGATCCGTTGCCGGGTCGCGGGCAATGCCGTTGAGCACATCCACCTGGTAGCCGGCCGGCAGCTGTTCGCGTAGCGGCGCGGCGTTGATGGTGCCCACCACCGCGCCGGATGCCGGATCGATGCGGGCGATCAGGTCGGTGCCGTAGACGTTGGCCCAGATCTGACCGTCGACCATCTCCAGTTCGTTGAGACGGTGGATCGGCTGGCCGTCGACGTGAACGGGCAGGCGGGACTTCACCTCGAAACTGTCCGGGTCCAGGCGCTGTAGTTCGTCGGAGCCGTCGCTCATGATCAGATGCTCGCCATCGTAGGTCAGGCCCCAGCCCTCGCCGGCATAGTCGAAGCCACCGACCCGTTCCAGCGTGTCGGCGTTGTAGATAAGCCCGCGTCCGGCCTTCCAGGTCAGCTGGATCAGGCGGTCGCCCACCCGCGCCAGGCCTTCCCCGAAACGGTCGCGGTCCAGCGAGACCGAGTCCTCGACCTCGCCGTTTTCCAGGGTGATGCGTCGCAGGGTGGATTCGCCGTAGCGGCCGGTACTTTCCAGTAGATGGCCGTCGTGCCAGATTAGGCCCTGGGTGTAGGCACCGGGATCATGGGGGTAATGGGCAGCGATCTCCACCGTGTACTGCACCGGCGTGGCCTCGGCTGCGAGACCCAGCGCCAGGCCCATCAGAAGCGTCAGGCGGCGGCGCATGTCGCCCCTCTCGCGGCGGAAACCAGCGCCTGGAACAGCCGCTGCTGACGTGTCTGCCAGGGCAGGTATTCGGGATGCCACTGTACGCCTATGCAAAACCCGTCGTCCTCGGACTCGATGCCCTGGGCAATGGCGTCGTCGTCGCGGGCGGTGACCCGCAGCCCGGTACCGGGGTTGGCCACCGCCTGGTGATGCAGGCTGTTCACCGACACCGTGGTGGCATCCAGGATCATGGCGAGTCGGCTGCCGTGGTCCAGCCGCACCCGTTTCGACGGCCACAGGCGCCGGCGATTAGTGGTGATCCGGCGTCGACTGCGCAGGTCCTGATAAAGCGTGCCGCCCAGGGCAACGTTGATCAGCTGAGCGCCGCGGCAGATGCCCAGCAGCGGCCGGCCGGCGGCCAGGGCGGTCCGGATCGTCCGCAGTTCGAAGGCATCCCGCCCGGAATCGGGGGCCGCCGGCGGGTGCTCGCCCAGCGCATCATAGAGCGCCGGGGCGATGTCTTCGCCACCGCCGATGATCATGCCGTCCGGGTGGATATCGCCGCCCGGCCGGTCCGGCGTCAGCCGCACCGCCCGACCCCCGGCACGGGCTACCGCCAGGCGGGTAAACCACCAGGCAGGTACCGCATGGCCGTCGGGCCCGGTCACGCCGATCAGGGGCGGTCGGGTACCCATGCCCATTCCCCGGCCTGATCGGCCCAGTTGCCGACCAGCCCGGACAGCCACTTGTCGCGGTGGGTCCGGTAGGCGGTGCAGGCCTCGTCCAGCGCCGCCGGATCGGCGGCCAGATTTTCCACCGCCAGCCAGTGCTGCCAGGGCTGGATCAGCTGCCAGTCGGGATTTTCGATATCGCAGTTGGGCAGGCGGTAATGTAGGGTCGGTCGTGCGTTCACCAGCTGATCGTCGATCACGGCGTCCACCCGCGCCGCATCCAGATGCCGCCACAGCGGCAGCATGTCCAGCGCCCGGTTGCGGGTGGGATTGTGGGTCAGGTAATCGTCGATTAAATCCGCCAGATCCGGCGTCCCGGTTTCCAGCAGCCGGTCTACGTAGGCCTTGGGAAACGGCTGGATATACGGAAACACTCGGCGCGAGATGTCCACTCGCGAGACCTTCTGCAGCCAGTCGAACAGCACCGCGAAGGCACGTAGATAGGCGTGGATGGTGGCCGCGTCCAGCGCCGGCAGTTCCGGATTCAGGTGCAGACCGAAGGCGTAGATCGGCGAGTCGTCGGTGCCGCGGGCCCCGGCTTCGCGCAGCGCCGCAATCAGCGGCTCCAGCTCGCCCAGCCGGTCGATCGGCACCGGCGGGCCGACGATCTCGAACGGCACCACCTGCTTGGCCACTGCCGCCAGCAGGTCCTCGGACAACCGCTCGATGTCGGCCGCGGGCTGGTCGCGGCGGCCCAGCTTCTTGAGGTAGGCGTAGTCCAGCTCGATGCCGAAATCGCCGAGCGAAGTCTCGCGCACCTTGTACTCGTAGGGGCTGATCGGGTCGATCTCGCCGCCGAGCACGGATTTGACGATGCGCACGATCGTCTCGATGCCCAGGCCGGAGAACTCGAGTTCTACCCCGACCCGCCGGGGGTCGCCCTGTTCGTTGTCCATCCGCGGCGCTCGCCAGCGTTGCGGTGGTGCAGGCGAAGCGCCTGATTGCTGGCTGGTCGACACGTCGCGGTCTCCGAATGCGGAAGGGGAAAGGCGTGATGGTAGCGTAACCACCCGATTTGGCGGTTTCTAAAACCCCGGGGCTTCGTTAGAGTGCTGCGTCTGACCCACCGACGACGGCGCGAGCCGCGCGCATGACATGACCCAAGCAATGCCGCCGTCTCACGATATCCTGCCGGAACAGGATATCGATCCCGAAGAAACCGGGGAATGGCTGGCCGCGCTGGAGGCGGTGATCGAAGTCGAGGGCCCGGCCCGGGCCCATCAGCTGCTGGAAGCGCTGATCGAGAAGTCCCGCCGCTCCGGCGCCTACATCCCCTTCTCGCCCTACACGGCTTACATCAACACCATTCCCGCCCATCGCGAGGCCCGCTCCCCGGGCGACCCGGCGGTGGAGTGGCGCATCCGCTCGATCATCCGCTGGAACGCCATGGCGATGGTGGTGCAGGCCAACCGTCATCACGAGGGCGTGGGCGGCCACATCGCCAGCTTTGCCTCGGCGGCGACTCTCTACGACGTGGGCTTCAACCATTTCTGGCACGCGCCGAGCGACGATCACGGCGGGGATCTGGTCTACATCCAGGGTCATTCGGCGCCGGGCATCTACGCGCGCTCGTTCCTGGAGGGCCGGCTGAACGAGGATCAGTTGTACAACTTCCGCGCCGAGGTGGGTGGCACCGGGCTGTCCAGCTACCCCCATGCCTGGCTGATGCCCGAATACTGGCAGTTCGCCACCGTGTCGATGGGCCTGGGTCCGATCAACGCCATCTACCAGGCGCGTTTCATGAAGTACCTGGAAAACCGTGGCGTCGCGGGCACTGCCGGCCGCAAGGTTTGGTGCTTCTGCGGTGACGGCGAGATGGACGAGCCGGAATCCATGGGTGCGATCGACATCGCCGCCCGCGAGGGGCTCGACAACCTGATTTTCGTGGTCAACTGCAACCTGCAGCGGCTCGACGGGCCGGTTCGCGGGGACGCCAAGATCATCCAGGAACTTGAAGGGGCATTCCGCGGTGCCGGCTGGAACGTGATCAAGGTGATCTGGGGCGCCCTCTGGGACGGGCTGCTGGCCCAGGACCACGACGGCAAGCTGGTCCAGCGCATGAACGAGGCGGTGGACGGCGAGTACCAGGCCTACAAGGCCAACGGCGGCGACTACACGCGCAAGCATTTTTTCGGCAAGTATCCCGAGCTGGAACGCATGGTCGCGGCCATGTCGGACGAGGATGTCCGCCGGCTCAACCGCGGCGGCCACGACCCGCACAAGGTCTATGCGGCGTATCACGAGGCGGTGAACAACGCCGGCGGGCGCCCCACCGTGATCCTGGCCAAGACCGTCAAGGGCTACGGCATGGGCGAAGCCGGGGAAGGTCAGAACATCACCCATCAGCAGAAGAAGATGGGTGAGACCGCGCTCAAGGAATTTCGTGACCGGTTCGAGATTCCGGTGTCCGACGACGACATCGCCGAGGCCCCGTTCTACAAGCCGGCCGAGGATTCCGAGGAAATCCGGTACCTGAAGGAACGCCGCCAGGCGCTGGGCGGCTACCTGCCGCAGCGGCGCCAGGACTGGGAAACGCTGGAAATCCCGCCGTTGTCGACCTTCGACAAGTTGCTGGCCGATTCGGGTGGCCGCGAGATGTCCACCACCATGGCCTTCGTGCGCATCCTGCAGCTGCTGACCCGGGACAAGAACGTGGGCAAGCGAGTGGTGCCAATCGTGCCAGACGAGGCCCGCACCTTCGGCATGGAGGGCATGTTCCGGTCCCTGGGCATCTACTCACCGGTGGGGCAACTGTTCACCCCCGAGGATTCCGAACAACTTGCCTATTACAAGGAGGCCGTGGACGGCCAGATCCTGGAGGAGGGCATTACCGAGGCGGGGTCGATGTCCTCGTTCATTGCCGCCGGCACGTCTTACTACAACCACGGCGTGGCGATGATCCCGTTCTACATTTTCTACTCGATGTTCGGGTATCAGCGGGTGGGCGATCTGTGCTGGGCGGCGGGCGACATGCGGGCCCGCGGCTTCCTGCTGGGTGGCACTGCCGGGCGCACCACCCTCAACGGCGAGGGTCTGCAGCATCAGGACGGACACAGCCAGCTGCTGATGCACACCATCCCCAACTGCCGCGCCTACGACCCGACCTTCGCCTACGAGCTGGCGGTGATCGTGCACGACGGCATGCGGCGCATGTTCGCCGAGCACGAGGATGTGTACTACTACCTGACGGTGATGAACGAGAACTACGATCATCCGGCTCTGCCGGACGGCGTGGAGGACGGCATCGTCCGCGGCATGTACCGTTTCTCCGAGGGCGACAAGCGGTTCAAGACCCGTGTGCAGCTGCTGGGCTCCGGCACCATCCTGCGCGAATCCATTGCCGCGGCGGATATGCTGGCCGAGGAATGGAAGGTGGCCGCCGATGTCTGGAGCGTACCCAGCTTCGGCGAGTTGCGCCGCGACGGCCTTGCTGCGGAACGCTGGAACACGCTGCATCCGGAGGATGAACCCCGCACCAGCTATGTCGCCCGGTGCCTGGCCGGGGCGATCGGCCCGGCGGTGGCGACCACCGATTACATGAAGGCCTACGCCGATCTGATCCGGCCCTTCGTACCCATGCCCTATTACACATTGGGCACCGACGGCTACGGCCGCTCGGACACGCGCGAGGCCTTGCGCAACCACTTCGAGGTGGACCGCCGGTGGATTACCGTCACCGCCCTCAAGGCGCTGGTCGATGCCGGGGAAGTCCAACGCAGCACCGTGGCGGATGCGATCCGCAAGTACGGCATCGATCCCGAAAAACCCGAGCCGGTGACGGTCTGAGCGTACCGATACCGGCGCGATAGAAACCGCCAACCGCAAAGGCCGCAAAGTAATGTCGCTGTGGATGTATAGCGTTTCTTTTGTGCCCTTTGCGGTTCATCACGATATGGCACAAACATGAGCACGGAAATCAGGGTGCCGGACATCGGCGACTTCGATGCGGTCGAGGTGATCGAGGTATTGGTCGCGGTGGGCGACGAGGTAAAGGAAGAGCAGCCGCTGATCACGCTGGAATCGGACAAGGCGACGATGGAAGTGCCGGCCACGGCCGCCGGCAGGGTGGCCGAGGTCCGGGTGACGGAAGGCGACAAGGTCGGCGAGGGCGACGTGATTGTTGTCCTGGCGGACCGGGACTCGGGAACGGCGGATCGGGACTCGGGACTCGGGACTCGGGACTCGGAAGAAGAAGACGGCGACGAGACAAGCGATGGGCCTGCCGATCAGGAGAATGTTGGTGCCGGCGAACCGACCCCTGAGACCCCGCCGCCAGCGAGTCCCGAGTCCCGAGTCCCGAGTCCCGACAAAAGCACCCCGACCCCCGCCAAACGCAACGACGCCGAGGCCTCGCAAACCCCACGCGCTACCAACGCCGCCCCGTCCCACGCCTCCCCCGCCGTTCGCAAGTTCGCCCGCGAGCTGGGCGTCGATCTGTCCCGGGTGGACGGCACGGGCCCCAAGAACCGCATCCGCAAGGAAGACGTCCAGCAGTTCGTGAAGCAGGCGGTCTCCGGTGCCGGCTCGGCGCCCACTGCCGCGCCTGGTCTACCGGCGCAGCCGGACGTGGACTTCTCGAAATTCGGCGAGACCGAAACGCTCGAGCTGTCCCGCATTCGCAAGTTGTCCGCGAAGGCCCTGCATGCCAGCTGGCTGCGCATTCCGCACGTCACCCAGTTCGACCAGGCCGACATCACCGACCTCGAGGCTTTCCGCAAGAACCAGAAGACCCGGGCCGAAAGTGAAGGGGTCAAGCTGACCATGCTCGCGTTCCTGCTCAAGGCGGCCGGCGTAACCCTGGCGGAATTTCCGGATCTCAACAGCGCGCTGGCCGCCGACGGTGAACATCTCATTCGCAAGCACTACTACAACGTGGGCGTGGCAGTGGACACCGACAACGGGCTGGTGGTCCCGGTGATCCGGGACGTTCTGAACAAGGGCGTGTTCGATCTTGCCCACGAGCTGAGCGAGGTGTCGGACCGGGCCCGAAACGGCAAGCTGAAAGGCGCTGACCTGCAGGGTGGCTGTTTCTCCATCTCCAGCCTGGGCGGCATCGGGGGAACGGCATTTACCCCCATCGTCAATTCACCGGAAGTGGGCATTCTCGGCGTGTCCCGCGCGGCAATGCAGCCGGTGTGGAACGGCAGCGAGTTCGTGCCACGCCTGATGCTGCCGTTGTCGCTCTCCTACGACCACCGGGTGATCGACGGCGCCGTGGCGGCCCGCATCACTGGCTTCCTGGCTGACGTGCTGGGCGATATCCGCAAGCTGTTGCTGTGAGCACCGCTGCGCGATGCTGTTGTGGGTTTCAAGTTCGCCGCGCCGATCAGCGCGGCATCGGTAGTGGCTGAACGATGAGCCAGGAAATCAAGGTTCCGGACATTGGCGACTTCGACGCCGTCGAGGTGATCGAGGTACTGGTGGCGGCGGGCGACGAGGTAGAGGAAGAGCAGCCGCTGATCACGCTCGAATCGGACAAGGCCACCATGGAGGTTCCGGCCACGTCTGCCGGCAGGATCGCGGAGGTCAGGGTTGCGGAAGGCGACAAGGTTGGCGAGGGCGACGTGATTGTTGTTCTAGCGGACCGGGACTCGGGACCGGCAGATCGGGACTCGGGACTCGGGACTGGGGACTCGGAAGAAGACGATGACGCAACGGAAACGGATTCTGCCGGATCGGCGGCGGCAAGGAGTGAGCCGTCTCAACAAGCTTCGCAGCCAGCGAGCCCCGAGTCCCGAGTCCCGAGCCCCGCTCAAACCGACTGCGACCTGATCGTCCTGGGCGCCGGGCCCGGCGGCTACACCGCGGCGTTCCGCGCCGCCGATCTCGGTCTCGATGTGGTGCTGGTGGAACGCTATCCCGCGCTCGGCGGCGTTTGTCTGAATGTCGGCTGTATTCCCTCCAAGGCGCTGCTGCACGCCGCCAAGGTGGTGGATGATGCTGCGGTGATGGCCGACAAGGGCATTCGTTTCGGCAAGCCGGAAATCGAGCTCGACAAGCTCATGTCCTGGAAGACGTCGGTGGTCGAGCGGTTGACCGGCGGTCTGTTGGGACTGGCGAAGAAGCGCAAGGTCCGGGTCCTGCAGGGCACGGCCCGCTTTGCGGACGCGCACCGCGTGGTCATTGAGCACGAGGGCGAGACGCAGCGCCTGACCTTTCGTCAAGCAATCGTGGCGGCCGGGTCGGAAGCGGCGATGCTGCCGGACCTGCCGGAGGACGAGCGCATCGTGACCTCGACCGGCGCCCTGTCACCGACCGACCTGCCCGACAGTCTGCTGGTGATTGGCGGCGGCATCATCGGGCTGGAAATGGCCAATGTCTACGCATCGCTGGGCAGCAAGGTGGATGTGGTGGAGATGACGCCGGACCTGATTCCGGGCGCCGACCGCGATCTGGTCAAGCCGCTGGCCGGGCGCATGGCTCAGCGCTGCCGGCACTTGTGGACCAGCACGAAAGTCACCGGGGTGAAGGCCAATCCAAAGTCCCTGACCGTCTCCTTCGACGGCAAGGATGCGCCGGATTCCGAGCGCTATGACCGGGTGCTGGTGGCGGTCGGCCGGCGGCCCAACGGCGGGCGCATCGGTGCCGATGCCGCCGGTATTGCCGTCGACGAGCGCGGTTTCATCGCCGTCGATGCCCAATGCCGGACCAATGTCGGCCACATCTTCGCCATCGGCGACATTACCGGTGAGCCACAACTGGCCCACCGTGCCAGCCACATGGGTAAGGTGGCGGCGGAGGTGGCCGCCGGACACAAGGCCGGTTTCGACGCCATCGGGATTCCCTCCGTCGTCTACACCGATCCGGAAGTGGCATGGATCGGGGTGACCGAGAAACAGGCCAAGGTCGACGGCATCGTGGTGGAAAAGGGCAGCTTCCCCTGGGCGGCCAGTGGCCGGGCCCTGGGCATGGGTGTCGACGAGGGGCTGACCAAGATTCTGTTCGACGGCGAGACCGGCCGGGTGGTCGGCGCCGGTGCCGTGGGGCCGGGGGCGGGCGAACTGATTGCCGAACTGGGTCTGGCCATTGAAATGGGCGCGGACGCCGAGGACATCGCCCTCACCGTGCATGCCCACCCGACGCTGTCGGAGACCGTGGGCATGGCGGCCGAGGCCTCCCTGGGCACGCTCACCGACCTTTACGTGCCCAAACGGGGTTGACGGGCGCCTTCAGGCGTTGTCGATGGTCAGCTTGCTGCTGCCCGGCAGGCGCGTGACCAGATTCTTGTCCACCAGCTTGGACGGTGTGTAGGCACCGCCCTCGACCTCGTTTTCGAGCAGGTGCCGGCTTATCGCGATGGCGCCGTCGATGGTGACGGTGTAGCCGTTGGCGGTCTTTACCCGGGCCACCCGGGTGTCGCCGCTGGCGTTGACCGCTTCGCCCCAGACGAACGTCGGCTGGCGTTCTCGGGTGGCGGCGTCGGGGCCGGTAACCCGCTTGCCGACCTGTCCCTTGAGAAAAGCCTGCACCGGTGACAGCCCGAGCACCGGGCGTACCCAGTTGAGTCGCTTGACCTTCTTCACCAGTCCCGGTGATGCGGGGATGTAGACCTCGATGTCGGGAATGCCAGTGGTGTACCAGGCGGTGGCCACGTCGCCCCAGGGAATGGTCATGGCCAGTTTCTCGCCGTCGCCGAAGTCGATGCGGCGCACGCCGAAGGCCAGCGGCACGGTGGTGATGCCCCCGCCCTTGCGCACCTTACCGCCCCCGGCGAGGCCCTCCACCGAGGATTTGGCCGTGCCCGGCGACATGCCGGAGCGGGAATCGAAGCCCAGGGTCAGACGGGTGGCGTCCGGTAGAACGTCGGCCAGATGGGCGGCCACGCAGTCGGTGGGAATCACGTCGAAACCCACACCCGGGCACAGCGCCACGCCGGCCTCGCGGGCCAGCCAGTGCTGGCTGAAGGCGTGCTCGAACACCGCGATTTCGCCGGTGATGTCCAGATAATGCGCACCGCTGGTAATGCAGGCCTCGACCATCGGGGCCGAGGTTGCCGAGAACGGTCCGGCGCAATGCAGCAGCACGTCCACCTCGGCCAGCTCCCCGGCCAGGGCGATGGGGTCATCCAGCCCGAAGGCGCGGTGCGCCAGCCCCAGTTCCTCGCCCAGCGCCGCTACCGATGCCGCGTTGCGGCCGGCCAGTATCGGGGTCAGTCCCTGCCGGCTCGCCTCCCGAGCGATCAGTTCGCCGGTGTAGCCGTTGGCCCCGTAGATCATCCACTGCTTGTTCGACATTGCCGCGCTCCTATTGCGTGAAGCCGCGCGTGGCCTTGAGCACCGCCCGGAAAAACCCTTCCGGCGTGAGCCGCTTGAACCAATACTGCCGCCGTTCGGTGGCGTTGGGAATCACCATGAAGCGCCCGCCGGCTACGGCGCCATGCACCGCCTCGGCCACGTCGTCGGCGGTGATCGGGCTGCGTTCCATGAGCTTGCGCAGCACCTGCTGCTGGCGCGGGTGATGGGTACGGAAATTGTCCATCAGATTGGTCTGGAAGAAGGCCGGGCAGACCACGCTGACGCCGACGCCGCGGTCGTGCTCCTCGCCGCGCAGGGTTTCGGACAGCGACAGCACCCCCGCCTTGACGACGTTGTAGGCGGCCATCCCCGGCGATGAGGCGATGGCGGCGAACGAGGCTACATTCACCACGTGCCCCTGCGAGGCTCGCACCAGCGGCAGCGCGTGACGACAGCCGTTGACCACCCCCATCAGGTTGATGTCGATCAGCCAACGCCAGTCGTCCTCCGGGGTATCGGCCACCGTGCCGGCCGCGGCCACCCCGGCGTTGTTCACCCAGACATCCACACCGCCCCAGGCCTCGGTCAGGGCCTCGACCAGCGTGGCGTAGTCGGCATCGCTCCGCGTATCCAGCGCGCGGGCCAGGCTTTCGCCGCCGGCGGCCTCAACCTCCCCAGCCACGGCCTCCGCGCGCCCGGCATCAATGTCGGTGACCGCCACCCGGGCGCCGTCGCGCGCATAGCGAAGGGCAATGGCGCGACCGAGACCGCTGCCGGCGCCGGTGATGGCAATGCGGGTGGGCGAGGTCTGATTCATGCTGACGCCATGCGTTCCGGGATGCTGTTTCGCGAGATTATCACGGCGTCATTTATCTATCGAACGTTCGTCCGATATTGACGGGCCTGGCGACACCGATTACCGTCAGCTCATGACCACCCTCACCCTGATTCGCCACGGGCAGGCCTCCTTCGGCCAGGCCAACTACGACGAGCTCTCGCCGCTCGGGCAGCGCCAGGCGCGTCTGACCGGCGCGCATCTGGCCCGCGTCGGCGCCGAGTTCGACGTGTGGCTGGCGGGGGATCTGCAGCGCCAGCAAGACACCGGCCGGCTGGCTGCCGAGGCCACCACGGCGGGCGGCGCGCCGACAGTAGAGCTGGAATCGGCCTTCAATGAATACGATGCCGATGGCATCTTCCGTGCCTATCTGCCGATGGTGCTGAGAGAAGAGCCCGATCTGGGCCAGCGCCAGCGGGAACTGTTCACCGACCAGCGGTTGTTCCAGCGGGCCTTCGAGGGCGTGACCGCCAAGTGGCTGGCCGGCACCCCGCACGAATCCCGGCCGTTCGAGAGCTGGAACCACTTCCGTGCCCGGGTCGAGGACGGCCTCGACCGCCTGCACCGCGATCACGACCGCCACGCGCGGCTGGTCGCCTTCACCTCGGGCGGACCGGTCTCGGTGGCGGTGGCCAGTTGCCTGGGACTGTCCCCGGCCCAGACCGTCGAACTCAACTGGGTCGTTTTCAATGCCTCGGTCACCGAGCTGCGATCCACCCGGTCCGGCTGGCGGCTGATGGGCTTCAACAACACCACTCATCTGCGTCTGGAAAACGATCCGGACGTGATCACGCTGCGATAGCGCAGGAGGACGCCATGGATTTTTCTGTTTCCGATAGCACCCGCGAGATGCTCGACAAGGCCCAGGCCTTCGTCGATGAGCGCCTGATCCCGCTTGAACCCGAGGTCATGGGGCGTGACTGGCCCGAGATCGAGCCGCAGCTCAACGAGCTGCGCGCCGAGGTCAAGAAAATGGGCATGTGGGCCCCCAACCTGCCGGCCGAGGTGGGAGGCATGGGCCTGTCACTGATGGATCTCGCCCTGTTGTCCGAGGTGATGGGCCAGACGCCCTTCGGGCATTTCTCGTTCGGGGCGCAGGCGCCCGATGCCGGCAACATGGAGCTGCTGCTGGAATTCGGTACCGAGGACCAGAAGGAGCGCTTTCTCAAGCCGCTGGCCGCCGGCGAGATCCGGTCGTGTTTCTCCATGACCGACAAGAACACCGCCGGCTCCAACCCCACCCTGCTCAAGGCAACCGCCGTGCGCGACGGCGACGAGTACGTGATCAACGGCCACAAGTGGTTCACGTCGTCCTATGACGGCTCCGCGTTCACGGTGGTGATGGCGGTGACCAATCCCGAGGCCGAGAAACATCTTCGGGCCTCGATGATCATCGTGCCGTCGGATCAGGACGGGGTGGAGTTCGTGCGCAACGCCCCGGTGATGGGCCACCCGGGCAGTGGCTGGTTCAGTCACGCCGAACTGAAGTATCACGATGTCCGGGTGCCGGCGGCCAATATGCTCGGGCCGGAAGGCCAGGGCTTCCTGCTGGCGCAGAAGCGGCTGGGGCCGGGGCGCATCCACCACTGCATGCGCTGGCTGGGTATCTGCAAGCGGGCGCAGAAGCTGCTGTGCCGCCGGGCGCTGGAACGCGAGGTGGCCGACGGACAGATGCTGGCCGATCAGCAGGCAGTGCAGTTCTGGATTGCCGAGAATGCCGCCGAGATCGAAGCGGCCCGGTCGATGGTGCTCAAGGCCGCCTGGACCGGCGACACCTACGGCTTCAAGGCTGCCCGCAACGAGATCGGCATGATCAAGTACTTCGTGGCCGGGGTGCTGCAGCGGGTGGTCGACCGGGCGCTGCAGGCGCACGGTGCGCTGGGCATGACCGACGACACGGTGCTGGCATGGTACTACCGCGAGGAACGCGCCGCCCGTATCTATGACGGCCCGGACGAGGTGCACAAGCGCACCGTGGCCCGCCACGAGCTGGGCCGGGCGATGGCCTCGGGCTGATAGCGCGTGGTGCCGGCCGTGGCCAACCGCCGGGCGGCGGATGAACTGCGGGCGTTCCGGCGTGATGCCGGGGTGTCCATGACCGAGCTGTGCCGGGCGATCTACGCCGAACACGGCGACAGTGTGTCGGTGCAGAACGAAACCATCGCCGTGGCCAATCTGGCCAGGATTGTCGATGCCACCCTGGCCATCGCCAATCGCAAGGGGTTCGCGGCGATGAGCCTGCGGGACCTGGCGCGGCGCACCGGGTTGTCACTGGGCGGGCTTTATGCCTATTTCCAAAGCAAGGACGAGCTGGTGGCGGTGATCCAGCGCCAGGGGCAGCGGCAGATCGAGCAGGTGCTGCGCCGGCAGGTAGATCAGTACGGCACCGCCCGCGCCCGGCTGGACGAGGCTATCCGGGCCCACGTGCTGCTCAGCGAGATCCTGCGGCCGTGGTTCGTGTTCCTCTACATGGAAGCCCGCCATCTGGGGCAGGCCGAGCGCCGCCAGGCGGTGGCGATGGAGGAGGCCACCGAGGAAATCTTCGCCGCCATCATTCGGGAAGGTCAGGCCGACGGCAGTTTCCGCGACACCGACGCGCTGGCCGCCGCCGCCATGCTCAAGGCGGTGCTGCAGGACTGGTATCTCAAGCACGGCAAGCACGGCCGCCGCGGCCAGACCGCCGCGGGCTATGCTCGGGCCGTGCAGGAACTGGCGACGCGCTATCTGGCGCCCACGCCCATGGAGGAAATCACCGTATGACCGAAATCGATCACGCCACCGACATTCGCGAGGGCGAGGACCTGGATACCGCCGCGCTCGCGGCCTATTTCCGTGACGCCGCGCCGGAACTGGCGGGGGATCTGGCCATCCGCCAGTTTCCCGGCGGCGCGTCCAACCTGACCTACTCCCTGCAGGCCAATGGCCGCGAGTATGTGCTGCGGCGCCCGCCGTTCGGCAGCAATGTCGCCTCGGCCCACGACATGGGCCGGGAATTCGAGGTGCTGTCGCGGCTTCAGGGGGTGTTCGAGTACGCTCCGCGGCCGGTAGTCCACTGCACCGACGAGAGCGTGATCGGCGCCGAGTTCTACGTGATGGAGCGTCTCACCGGCATCATCGTCCGCCGTGATCTGCCGGACGGAATGAGCCTGTCGGCCGACCAGGCCGCGCGGCTGTGTGAATCGCTGCTGGATGTCCAGGCGGAACTGCACACCATTGATGTCGAGGCCGCGGG
The DNA here is from genome assembly GCA_040222795.1 of Salinisphaeraceae bacterium. GTDB lineage: Bacteria > Pseudomonadota > Gammaproteobacteria > Nevskiales > Salinisphaeraceae > Spectribacter. Next base: position 37,356 of record JAVKCJ010000032.1, on the reverse strand, counting down.
CATGGCCGATTTCGGCAAGCCCGCCGGCTATGTCGAGCGCCAGATTCGCGGCTGGAACAAGCGCTTTCGCAACGCCCGCACCGACGACGTGCCGGACTGCGAGCCGATCATGGCCTGGCTGGAGGACAAGATGCCGCGTGATCCCGGTCGGGCGGCAATCATCCACAACGATTACAAGCTGGACAACGTGGTGCTCGACCCGGCCGACCCGACCCGCATTATCGGAGTACTGGACTGGGAAATGGCCACCCTGGGTGACCCGGTGATGGATTTCGCCTGCTCCATGTCCTACTGGGTGCAGGCTGATGATCCGGAAACCCTGCAGGGCGTGCGCATGGGCCCGACCAACCTGCCGGGCATGCTCACCCGCGATCAGATGCTGGCCCGCTACCGGGAACGCACGGGTCTCGACGTCGACAACTGGGATTTCTACTACGTGTTCGGCGTGTTCCGGCTGATTGCCATCGTTCAGCAGATCTACAAGCGCTACAAGGAAGGCAAGACCCAGGACGAGCGGTTCAAGGCATTCCGGATATTCGTGCCGGTGCTGGGCGATGTCTGCCAGCGGGTGATCGACCAGTCGCGGCTTTGAGCGGCGTCTGGGCGTACAAACCGTGAATCATGAACCGCGAAGGGCGCAAAGAACGCAAAGGGGCGTGGGTAAGGGATTCCTTTGCGCCCTTTGCGTTTAACGATCAAACGCATGGAGTTTCCAATGACCGATAGTACTTTCGATCTCACCGGCAAGACCGCCGTGATCACCGGCGCCTCGCGCGGAATCGGCGAGGCTGCCGCTCACCTGTTCGCCCGCCACGGCGCCCATGTGGTGGTGTCCGCGCGCAAGGCGGAAGGCTGCGAAGCGGTGGCCCAGGCTATCCGTGACGCCGGTGGCCAGGCCACCGCCATGCCCTGTCACATCGGCGACCCGGCGGCCATGGACGCCTTCTTCGCCGACATCGAGAGCCGCTTCGATCGGCTCGACATCATGGTCAACAATGCCGCCACCAATCCCAGCTTCGGCCACATCCTGGACACCGACCTGGCCGCGGTGGGCAAGACGCTGGACGTCAACGTTCGAGGTTACTTCTACGCCTGCCAGCTGGCCGGCCGGATCATGAAAAAACAGGGCGGCGGTGCCATCGTCAATAATGCCTCCATTGCGGGGCTTACCCCCGGGCAGATGATGGGTATCTACTCCGTGACCAAGGCGGCGGTGATCAACATGACCAAGGCCTTCGCCAAGGAATGCGGCCAGTTCGGCATTCGCGTCAATGCCGTGGCACCGGGCGTAACCGATACCAAGTTCGCCTCGGCGCTGGTCCACAACGAGCAGGTGCTCAACCAGTTCCTGCCCACCATTCCGCTGGGGCGGGTGGCCGAGCCGGCGGAAATTGCCCCCGCCATTCTATTCCTGGCCAGCCCGGCGGCCAGCTATGTCAGCGGCTCGGTCTACGTGGTGGACGGCGGCTCCATCGCCTGATTACTGCCCCCTCTGGTTCATCCCAAGGAGTTATCCCGCATGCGTCTGCATCAATTCGCCCAGTCCCCCAACCCGCGCCGCGTGCGCATCTTCATGGCCGAAAAGGGCATCCAGGACGTTGAACTCGTGGAAGTGGACATCCGCGCCGGTGAGAATCTGTCGGATGCCTACCGGGCCAAGAACCCGCTCGGGGTGGTGCCGACCCTGGAGCTGGAGGACGGCACCTGCATCGGCGAATCGGTCGCCATCTGCCGATATCTTGAGGGCATAAGGCCGGAACCGTCGCTTTTCGGCGGCGACCCGGTCAGCCAGGGCCGGATCGAGATGTGGAACCGCGGGGTGGAATTCAATGTGCTGCTGCAGGTGGCGATGAGCTTCCGCAACCTGTCGGGCATCTTTGCCGACCGCGAAAAGACATCCAAGGAATTCGGCGAGATCAGCCTGGAGCGTCTGGCCCAGGGCTTCGATCTGCTCGACCGGCGGCTGGGGGAAACCGAGTTCGTGGCCGGCGACAGCTTCTCGGTGGCGGATATCACCGCCCTGTGCAGCGTGGATTTCGCCAGCGTGGTCAAGATGTCGGTGGATGATCAGCGGCCTAATCTGCAGCGCTGGCACCAGGCGGTGTCGGCGCGGCCCAGCGCCGGGGCCTGAGCGTGTCGATGCCGCGCGGCCGGGTGAGGGCTGTGCTTTCGGGTGGGTCGTACGCGCGCTAGCTCCGGTAGCGTGGTTTGGTGAGAGGTGCTGTCGCTGACCCGCGTAGCACGCTGACCGACGACTCCGGTCGGCAACAATACCAATAACCACGAGCGGGAGGCCCGTCCATGACGCGTGTCGTGCTGAAGTACTGCCTGGTCGCCACGGCGATCGTCTGGAGTTCGGCCGGTCATGCCGGTGCCGGCTATTTCCCGAATGGCTGGGGCGCCGTCAGCAAGGGAACGGCCGGCGCGGGCATCGCGCTGGGCGGGGATACGCCCCTGGTGGCCGCCAACAACCCGGCGGGTATCGTCACCGTCTCGGATCGGGCTCTGCAGTTCGATCTGCTGCTGCTTCACGCGAGACCCGCCTTCGAGGCCGGGGGATTCGACCCCCCGCCGGAGCCGCCGCCCGGCAGCTTTCCCCTGCGTCCAGGGGGCGTGAGATCCGACCCGGAGGTGGCGCTGGATGTGTTCACCATCCCTCAGGGCGGGATGAACTGGCGAATCGATGATCGTTCGGCATTCGCACTGGTGCTTTACGCCAATGGCGGACTGAATACCACCTACGACGACTTCGACAATCCCACCTGCCCGGAAGAAACCAGCGGCAAAGGCATCTATTGCGCGGGGGGCGCCGGCATCGACCTGGCCCAGTTTTTCCTGGCCCCGACCTACGCGCGCCAGATCACGGACCGGTTGCGCCTGGGCATCGCGCCGATTGTTGCTATCGAAACCATCCAGATCGAGGGACTGGCGGCGTTTGCCGAGGCATCCCGTGCGCCGGACAGTTTGTCCGACAATGGCCACGATTATTCACTGGGCTACGGGGCCAAACTGGGCGCACAGTTCGAGGCGCCTTATGGCCTGGCATTGGGTGCCGTCTACCAGACTAAAATCCGCGTCGACGAGTTCGATGATTACCGGGGAATACTGCCGGATCGCGGGCGGCTCGACATTCCCGCCTATGCAAGCCTCGGCGTCGCCTGGCAGATGGACACAATGTGGGCGCTGTTGTTCGACGTGCAGCGGATCTTCTACAGCGATGTCTCCGGGCAGGGTAATGAGCCCGACAATCCCGGCCTGCTGGGGTCGGTCGGCGGGCCAGGCTTCGGCTGGGAGGATAGCAGCGCCTACAAGGTGGGCGTCCGATACCAGCCGCCCGGCGCGTGGACCTGGCGGGCGGGATACGCCTACGTCCCCGATCCGCCGGTTGATCAGGATGAGCTTTTTTTCAACATACTTGCCCAGAGCATTCTCAAGCACAAGGTCGCGGCCGGCGCCAGCTGGCGACACAGCGAGCGGGTCTCGCTGGATTTGTCCCTGCTGGTCTCGTTCAAGAACGACATCGGCGGCCCCAACGCCCGGTTTCCGGAACAGAACATCAATGCTTCGCTGGAGGGCTACGAGCTCGATCTGAGCTGGCGGTACCGCTTCTGATTGCCGTGATGACTCATGGCTTGGGCAGCAGGTTCCCTGCGAATGCGATGCCGCGATCCAGCCAGGCGGCCAGGTCGCCGTCGTCTTCGATTCCGTCGGGGTCGACGGTGACGAACCCGCGCATCGGACGTCCGGTGAAGTCCATCTTCCGGGCATGGGGCAGCGCCAGTGCGCCCTCCCAGGCGGCCGGGCCGACGCGCACCACTAGCTCATCGCCCAGCACGGCAGCCAGCATGTTGCCGTTGATGAAGAAGGCCAGACCGCCGAACATCGCCCGCGACTCGATGAAGGCATGGTCGCGCAAGCAATCCGCAATGCGCTCGGTTAACCCGCTGTCATAGGCCACGTTCAGGCTCCCTTGAGCAATCGGGCAAACCGGGTGGTTGCTCCGCCTGCCTTCATGGCGGATGCTACGCCGTCGCCCGATCCGGGCACACAGTTTTCACACGCCGACGCGGTGCGCGTCGGTCAACAGGAGGAGACCACATCATGAAGTTGCTCAATTCGCTAGGCCCCAATCCCCGTCTGGTGCGCATGTTCATGCACGAGAAGGGCATCGAGCTGCCGCAGGTCGACCACGATCTGCTGGGCGGCGAGAACCGTGGCGACGCGTTCGTGAAGAAGAACCCGGCGGGTCAGGTCCCGGCGCTGGAACTGGATGACGGCACCGTGATCGGCGAAACCGTCGCCATCTGCGAGTACCTCGAGGAAAAGCACCCAAGCCCGGCCCTGGTCGGCAGCACGCCGGAAGAGCGGGTCAATACCCGTATGTGGGTGCGCCGGGTGGAGCTCAACATCACCGAGTTCCTGCTCAACGGCTTCCGGTTCGCCGAGGGTTACGACCTGTTCAAGGATCGCACCATGTGCCTGCCCGAGGCCGCCGACGGCCTGAAGAAGAAGGGTCAGGCGGGCCTGGCCTGGCTCGATGACCTGATGGCCGATCGCGAGTACGTGGCCGGCAACAAGATGACCCTGGCCGACATCGTGCTCTACTGCCATCTGGACTTCGTGGCCAGCGTGGGTCAGCCGCTGGATCCGGGGCTGAAGAACGTCGGCCGCTGGTTCGACAGCATGAATGCCCGCGCCAGTGCCGAGGCCACCATCGCCCCGAACTGGCAGGAACTGGGCATGCGCGTCTAGCCGCATCCGTCCGGCGTGACGCCCCTGCGCCACCATCGGCGCGGGGGCGCTTCGCGGCGTGAGACAGGACGGCCCTAGTACTGGTCGAGCAGCCCGATCAGCTCGTCGGTACGGGTACGCATCAGCCCGATATCGGCACGGGTCTCCACGTTCAGGCGTACCACCGGCTCGGTGTTGGACTTGCGCAGGTTGAAACGCCAGTCGGGGAATTCCATCGACAGGCCGTCGACGTACTCCACCCGCTCGGCCTGTGCGGCGTAGTGCGCTTGCAGCCCGGCGAGTGCTGCATCCGGATCGCCAATCTCGCGGTTGATCTCGCCGCTGGCGGGAAACGCGGCCAGCCTCTCGTTGACCAGCGACGACAGTGACTGTCCGGTTTCCGACATCAGCTGCGCCACCAGTAGCCAGGGCAGATGCCCGTTGTCGGCGTAGGCGAAGCTGCGGAAGTAGTGGTGGGCGCTCATCTCGCCGCCGTAGGCGGCGTCCTCCTCGCGCATGCGCTGTTTCATGAACGAGTGACCGGATTTGGACTGCACCGGCACGCCGCCCATCTGTTCGACCAGTTCAATCGTGTTCCAGGTCAGCCGCGGGTCGTGCACGATGCGGGCGCCCGGTTCGAGGGCCAGCTTCATGCGGGCGATCAGGCCTACCAGGTAGTAGCCCTCTATGAATTCGCCGTTTTCGTCGAAGAAAAAGCAGCGGTCGAAATCCCCGTCCCAGGCCAGGCCCAGGTCGGCGCCGGCCGCGCGCACCGCCGCCGCGGTGGCCTCGCGGTTTTCCGGCAGCAGCGGATTGGGAATGCCGTTGGGCAGTTCGCCGTCGGGCTCGAAGTGCACCCGCGTAACCGCGAAAGGCAGCCGCTTTTCCAGTTCCGCCATCACCAGCCCGGCACAGCCGTTGCCCGGGTTGGCGACGATCTTCAGCGGCCGGAGCCTGGCCGGGTCGATCTGGCCGATCAGAAAGTCGATGTAGCCCGGACGGTGGTCCAGCGGCCGACGCTGCCCGGGCGGTGATGCGTCCGTGAAATCGTCGGCGTGGACCAGATCCTCGATGTCGAACAGGCCGGTATCCGCGGAGATCGGCCGCGCCTGCTCGCGCACGAACTTCATGCCGTTGTAGTCGCGCGGGTTGTGGCTGGCGGTGACCATGATCCCGCCGTCCGCGTTTTCGTTGAACGTGGCGTAGTAGACCTCTTCGGTGCCGCACAGGCCGATATCCAGCACGTCGGCACCGGCCTGTTGCAGGCCGTCCGCCAGGGCGTCGGCAAGTTCCGGGCTGGACAACCGCATGTCCCGGCCCACCACCACGGTCTTCGCCTGCCGGTGGGCCACGAAGGCGCGGCCGATGCGACGGGCCATGCCCGCATCCAGTTCATCCGGCACCCGGGCGCGGATGTCGTAGGCCTTGAAGAAGGAGTAGTACTGGCCCATCAGGCGAATTTCCTTTTGCTGTCGTCGCCGGTGCGGCCGTAGATATCGTCGTAGCGCACGATGTCGTCCTCGCCCAGATAGCTGCCGGACTGGACCTCGATCAGCACCAGATCGACGTTGCCGGGGTTCTCCAGCCGATGGACCGTGCCCAGCGGGATGTAGGTGGACTGATCCTCGGTAAGCAGCGTTTGTTCCTCGCCGCGGGTGACCAGGGCCGTGCCCTCCACCACCACCCAGTGCTCCGCGCGGTGATGGTGCTTCTGCAACGACAGACGCCCGCCGGGCGGCACGATGATTCGCTTGACCTGAAAGCGGTCGCCCGCGGCGATGGATTCGTAGCTGCCCCAGGGGCGGTAGACCTTGCGATGCTCGGTGGCTTCCCGGCGATTGTCGTCGCGCAGCCGGGTGACCACTGCCTTGATGTCCTGTTCCCGCTTGCGGTCGGCCACCAGCACGGCGTCGTCCGTGGCTACCACCAGCGTGTTCTGCAGCCCCAGTGTGGTAACCAGCCGGCCGTCGCTGTGGATCACGCAGTCCTCGGTATCGGTCAGCATCACGTCGCCGTGACAGTAATTGCGATCGGCATCGACGCCGGCCGCTTCGGCCACGCTGCCCCAGCTACCCAGGTCGCTCCAGCCGGCGTCCAGGGCGACCACCGCGGCGTGTTCGGTCCGTTCCATCACCGCGTAGTCGATCGAATCGCTGCGGCAGCCGGCGAAGGCCGGCGGGTCGAGGCGCAGGAAGTCGCTATCGCGTTCGGCGCCGGCATGGGCGGCCCGGGCGCTTTCGAGCAAGTCCGGCGCATGGGACGCCAGGGCATCCAAATAGGCCCGGGCCGGAAACAGGAACATGCCGCTGTTCCACAGGTACTCGCCGCTGTCGAGATAGGTTGTCGCGGTGGCTTTGTCCGGCTTTTCCACGAAGGCAGCCACCCGGGCCACGCCGTCGAGCACATCCTCGCCCCGCCGGATGTAGCCGTAGCCGGTTTCCGGGCCCGTGGGCGTGACACCGAAAGTGGTTAGATGGCCGCTCGCCGCGGCATCGCTGGCGATGGCGACAGCCGTCGCGAAGGCGCCGGTGTCCGCCATGACATGGTCGGAGGGCAGAATCAGCAACTGGCTGTCGGGGCCGTGCGTGGCCAGCGCCTCGAACGCGGCGGCGGCGGCGGCGGGGGCAGTGTTTCTGCCGGCAGGCTCCAGCATCACCATCCCCGGTGTACCCGCCTGTCGCAGCTGTTCGGCAATCAGAAAGCGGTGGGCCTCCCGGCCGACCACCAGCGGGGCCGCCGTATTTTCCAGCCCGGCTGCCCGCCGAACCGTCTGCGCCAGTAGCGTTTGCGCCCCGGTCAGCGGCAGGAACTGCTTGGGCCGGGCGTCGCGAGACAGCGGCCACAGCCGGGTGCCGGCGCCGCCGGCGAGAATGACGGGAACAATCATGGTGTAGAGCCTTCCAATCAGGTGGCAAAAGTCTGCCTTGCGTCCGGGCAAAAGACCACCGTGACGAAGGGCCCGGCAAGGTCTGGCCGCAATTTGGTCATGTATACTCGTGCGCATTCACGCGGCATGTTCCGCTGGCGCCCCCGCCACCCATTCGGTGAGTCGGGGGATGGGTCGGCGAAGGAGAACGGGTTTGGTTATGGATGCGTGCAAGGGATTGGGCGCCACGCTGCTGCTGGGTGCACTGCTGGGGCCGGGAAGCGCGCTGGCCGATGTCGATACCATTTCCGCGAAGCTGGCGGGCGGACAGACCGAAACCGCCCTGGATTTGGCAGAGCAGGCACTGGCATCCGACCCCGGCAACAGCGAATTGCGGTTTCTGAAGGCAAGGGCGCTGGCGCAGGCCGGCAACACCGACGCTGCCATCAACCTGTTCGGTGAACTGGCCCGCGAGTATCCCGATCATCCCGAGCCCGCCAACAATCTGGCGGTGCTCTATTCCCGCCAGAACGATTACGAACAGGCCCGCCGCTGGCTGGAAGCGGCGATGGAAACGCACCCGGCCTACGCTACGGCGCACCGCAATCTGGGTGATGTCTACACCGCCCTGGCCGCCGTGGCCTACAGCAAGGCGCTAGACCCGGAGGGCCGGCCGGAAGACCTCGGCGTTCAGCTGGAGATGGTGTCGAGCTTCGACGGCCGTCGCGAAGCCGCGTCCCGTACGCAGGTGGTGGACGCGCCCGCACCGACCCCGGAACCGGCCAGGCCGCCTGGTGACGAAGCACCGGCGGCAGCTGCGCCGGAGGTGTTGCCCGACGACGAACCGGACGCTGCCGCGACCGCGAATGCGATGGCCCCCGATGAAGCCGATGCCGATGTGCAGGACGCGATTCGCGCCAGCGTGCAGGCGTGGGCTCGCGCCTGGTCCGACCAGGATGTGGCGGCCTACCTGGACAGCTATGCGGCGGACTTCCGCCCCGTCGACGGCCGCAGCCGCGCGGCCTGGGCTGACAACCGGCGCGAGCGGGTCGCCGCCCCCGAACGTATCCGCGTCGGCATCGACGACTTCCAAATTACGCTGCTTGATGATGCCACCGCTGAAGTCAGCTTCCGCCAGCATTACCAATCCGATACCTACGAGGATCGCGTTCGCAAGACCCTCCTGATGGCGCGCACGGACGATGGCTGGCAGATACTCCGGGAAACCGACGAACCGCTCTAGGCCGGGGCCGTTGGTCGCGGCTGCGTGGCTGTGGCTGGCTCTCGGTATCGGCGCCACCGGAACCGTGGCCGCCCAGGCGCCATCGACCCTGCCGTATCATGCCGAGACGGAAAACCGCGTGGTTGACGTATTGGCCGAGTGGCGGCGCGGGGACTACGATCAGGTGGAAAACATGCTCGCCCGCCTGAAGACGGACCGGCCGGATTTCCGACTCGCTCATTTCCTGCACGCCGAGCTGTTGCGGGCCCGCAGTGGGCGGGCCGATGCCTGGGCGCCACCGGTCAGCGACCGCCAGCACGCATTGATCGAGGAAGCGCGCCTGCGCTGGCAGCATCGGCGCTTCAGCCCGCCGCCCGAGGCGGTGCCCGATGCCGTGCTGCAACTGGCACCGGCCTTCCGGCATGTGCTGGTGGCGGATCTGGCGCGCAATCGCCTGTACGTGTTCCGCAACGATGAGGCCGGCCTCGAGCTGGTGGCCGATTTCTACGCCAGCATCGGTACGGCCGGCTTCGGCAAGCAGTTCGAAGGAGACCTGCGCACGCCGCTCGGCGTGTATCACGTCACCGAGTTCAAGCCCGACGATGAGCTGCCGGAACTCTACGGGGACGGAGCCTTCCCGGTGAATTATCCCAATAGCTGGGATCGCTACTACGGCCGCACCGGGTATGGCATCTGGGTGCACGGCGTACCGCGAGATACCTATAACCGGGCACCGCGTGCCAGCGAGGGTTGCCTGGTGGTCGCCAACAGCGATCTCAACGCCCTGCACGAGTTCATTCGCCCCGGCATCACGCCGATCGTGTTTGCCGAACAGCTCGACTGGCTCAGTCTAGACGAAGCGGCACAGGCTCGGCGCGAGGTGCGGGACGCGGTGATCGCCTGGCGGGAGGATCGGGATACGCCCGACCCGGCCCGGCGCTATGCCGCGAATTTCTTGAGTGCCGACGGTCTCGGCCGTCAACAGTTCGTCAATCTGATTCGCGACGAGGCACCCGCGATGGCGGACCTGCCGGTTGAGTCGGACCAGCTGAGCATCTATCGCTATCCGGGCGAGCGCGATCTGGTACTCGTTTCGTTCACACGCGAGACCGGTCCCGCGGCCGGCTCACCGGTTTACCGTCAACAGTACTGGCGGCGCCAGCCGGATGGGGGCTGGCAGATCGTCCACGAAACGATTCGCAACGAGGACCAGACCGCCATGGCCCCGTGACCAGGGCCGGCAGATCGCGTCAGTCGCGGGCCCGGTCGATCAGGAAATCGGCCACGTTCAGCATCGGCTCGTAGCCGCCCGTCTGCCGCGGGTTGGTCCAGAAGCGGCCGGCAACGCCCAGGCTGGGTACCGCAGTCACGCCGTAGGCCTGCATCAGGCGGGTTGCGTTCGCCACCCGCTCGTCGATGGCTTCGCTGTTGAAAGTCTTGTCGAAGGTTTCTCCGGCCACGCCCTGCTCCACGAAGAACGCCCGGATTTCATCGGTGGCCACAAGCCGGCGGCCGGCCTGATGGATGCCGTCAAAGAAGGCTTCGTGAAACGCCTGCCCCAGGTCCAGCGCCTTCGCGGTGTAGAACACCCGGGCGTAGACCGGGCCGGCCTGGCCGAAGGTGGCCGGTACCCGGCGGAATGTCACGTCGTCGGCCAGCTCGTTTGCCCATTCGGTGACCATCGGATCGAATTCGTAACAGTGGGAGCAGCCGTATACGAAGAACTCGATCACCGCCACCTGATCCGCCTCGGCCTGGGTCGGGGCGGCTGATTCCAGGGCGGTGTAGTGCTCGCCGGCCACATACCGCGCCGGAAACTGCGCATTGGCGGCGGTGGCGGTGAGCAGTCCTGCCGCCAGGGCCAGTGTCAGTGCCGGTCGGCTCACGGCGATGCCTTGCTGCGCGGCGCCAGGCCCTGGATATAGCTGGTGAGGGCCTGGATGTCCGCGTCCTCCAGTTCGGCAGCCACCCCGCTCATGATCGCGGCGGCCGGATAATCCTGTTCGCCCTCGCGGTAGGCCTTCAGCCGCGTACTCAAATAGGCCGCGTGCTGGCCGGCAATGCGCGGGTAGGCCGCGGCGGCGTTGCCTTGTCCGGCCGGACCGTGGCAGCCAGCGCAGGCCGGGATGCCGGCTTCCTCGTCACCGGCGTGGTACAGCTTGCCGCCGCGCTTGACCAGATCCGGGTCGGCCACGCCCGGGGTCATATTATTGCCGGCGAAGTGTACGGCGATGTCCTTCATGTCCTGGTCGGACAGGTTGGCCACCTGCCCCTGCATGATCGCGTTCGCGCGGTCTCCGCTCTTGAAGTGCTTGAGCTGCTGATACAGGTAGGCGCTGCTCTGGCCGGCGATCTTGGGCCATTGCGGGTTGGTGCTGTTGCCGTCGCCGCCGTGACAGGCGGCGCAGGGAGCGGCTTTTTCGGCTCCGGCCTCCGGGTCACCCTCGACGAACGGATCGGCATGGACCAACGACGCGGTCAGGACCAGACCGGAGGCAATGAGCATTCGCATGGACATGTGGCGTTAAACTCCCGAAATTGTTCGCCAGTGATTCTCCGGCGATGAACCCGCCGGCAGCGATGGCCGTCGCGGCGGTGGCTGTTGCGACGGCACGGCAGCGAGGTTTGCAACGTGAATTGTATAACACCCCACCCGTTCCTGACATCGTGCCGGGCCTCCCGGCCGGGGTTCGCATGAGCGTTAACCAGCCCGACAATCCCATGGCCGGCGCGCAGTTCCTTACCTCCGCGGTGGATCTGCGGGGCCTGCCCACCGAAGAGGCGCCCGAGGTTGCCTTCGCCGGCCGCTCGAACGCCGGCAAGTCCAGCGCCATCAACGCCATGTGTGGCCGGCGCAACCTGGCCCGCACCAGCAAGACACCCGGCCGCACCCAGTTGCTGAACTTCTTCACCCTCAACGAGGGACTGCTGGTGGATCTCCCGGGCTACGGCTTTGCCCGGGTGCCGCCGCGGGTCCGGGCAGCCTGGCAGCGGATGGTGGAGGGCTATCTCACCGGTCGCCCGCAGCTGCGGGGCGTGGTGCTGATGATGGATGTGCGCCATCCCCTGACCGAATTCGATGCCCAGTTGCTGGACTGGGGCGCCGGGGTCGGGCTGGGCTTCCACGTATTGCTGACCAAGGCCGACAAGCTCTCCCGCAACCAGCAGTTCAAGGCTCTGCACGAAGTTCAGAAGGCCCTGCCCGCCCACGGCGTGCAGCTATTCTCGGCCACCCGGCAGATCGGTGTTCCGGAGGCGCGAACACGAGTGGCGCGGTGGCTAGACCCGAACGGGTTGTAAATAAGAATAATTCGTAATACGTTCTACTTGTCATTCAACGACACAGGTAGAACCTCATGAGCTATGACATCGAAGCCTGGCTTGCCGCGGATGGCAGCCCGCGACTGCAACTCATCGATGCCGATTCCGGCAGTGTGCGGCTGGTCTGGGGTGATTGCCCAAAGGCGGAAAGCGACTCTAACCAGGCATTGAAAGGCCTGTTCCGGGAATTGATGCTGCTCTCGGCGTTGCAGCGGCTCGAGCAACGGCATTGAGACCCACGGGCGGCGTTTATTTCCGAACGCGCAAAAAAATGCCCCGGCGGTAGGGGGAGAACCGCCGGGGCGCCAGCTCCGGTTGGGGGGAAACCGGATTGGTTACCGCTCAGGGAGAACAAGCGGGCAAGCATTGTGTGCTTGCAGGGAATGAGACCCGCGTGTCGCCGTCGAGTTCCACGGCACCGCATGATTTTTCGCCATCATTGGCGATAGCGCCTGAAATCAACTATCTGCGGCGGCTCGAATTGCTTTCGACGCCCTGCTGACTGGAGTGCATCGGACCCGTGAACATGACCGCGCGGGGGATGGCCAGGCTCGAGCGGAATAAAAAATGCCCCGGTGGCAGGGGGAATACCACCGGGGCAATTTCTCCGGTCTTGGGGGGGAACCGGATTGGTTACCGCTCAGGGAGAACAAGCGGGTAAGCAGCATTCGCTTACGGTAGATAAGACCGGTAATCCGGATTCGAGTTCCGGCGCAGACGAAAATTTTTTATCTTTCCCGCTCAGGCGCTTGTGGCCATATCGCCCGATCGCTCAGTGCGCCTGCTCCCAGCTCGACCCGATGCCGGTATCCGCCACCAGCGGCACCGCCAGTTCCGCGACCGTACACATGCGCTCGGCAATCCGCTCGGCTAGCGCCTCGGCTCCGGCCTCGGGAACTTCGAATACCAGCTCGTCGTGGACCTGCATGATCATCAGCACATCTGCCGATTCGGCCTCGAGCCAGCCGTGGATGTCGATCATGGCCTTCTTGATCAGATCCGCCGCGGTGCCCTGCAGGGGGGCATTGATGGCGGTTCGCTCGGCATACTGCCGGCGCTGCGCGTTGCGGTCGCGGATTTCCGGCAGGTACAGGCGACGACCGAACAGCGTTTCCACGTACCCCTGTTCGCGGGCGGATTCCCGTGTGCCGTCCATGAATGCACGCACCCCGGCAAAGCGTTCGAAGAAGCGATCGATGTAGGCCGCCGCTTCGCCCCGCTCGATGCCCAGCTGGCGGGCCAGCCCGAACGCCGACATGCCGTACATCAGGCCGAAGTTGATCGCCTTGGCCGCCCGTCGCTGTTCCCCGGACACCTCGTCCAGCGGGGTGTCGAACACTTCCGCCGCGGTGGCGCGGTGAATGTCCTCGCCGTCGCGAAAGGCGCGGATCAGCACCGGGTCTTCCGACAGGTGCGCCATGATGCGCAGCTCGATCTGGGAATAATCGGCCGCCAGTAGCACCCGGCCCGCGGGGGCGATGAAGGCCTCGCGGATGCGGCGACCGGTTTCGGTGCGGATGGGGATGTTCTGCAGGTTGGGGTCCGATGACGACAGCCGGCCGGTGGCGGCCACCGCCTGCTGGTAGCTGGTATGCACGCGACCGGTCTCGGGATTGACCTGTTCCGGCAACTTGTCGGCATAGGTCGAGCGCAGCTTGGCCATTTCCCGCCAGTCCAGGATCAGGCGCGGCAGCGGGTGGCGGTCGGCCAGCTCGCTGAGCACGTCCTCGGCGGTGGAGGGTGCCCCCTTGGGGGTCTTGCGCAGCACCGGCAGCTCCAGCTTGTCGAACAGAATCTTCTGCAGCTGATTGGGCGAGCCCAGGTTGAACGCCTCCCTGGCCTCCTCGAAGGCCCGGGTCTGCAACTCGGCCATGCGCTCGCCCATCTCGCCGCTTATGCGGCCGAGAAAGTCGCTGTCGATGAGTACGCCGTTGCGCTCCACGGTCGCCAGCACCGGCATCAGCGGCATCTCGATCTCGTGGAACAGGGCGGCCAGTTGCTTGTCCTGCGCCAGTTCCGGATATAGCCGCCGATGCAGTTGCAGCGTGACGTCAGCGTCCTCCGCGGCGTAGGGGGCGGCTTCTTCCAGCCCCACCTGGTTGAAGGTGATCTGCTTGGCACCCTTGCCCGCGACCTCCTCGAACTTGATAGTGCCGCGGTCGAGGAACTTGCGCGCCAGCGAATCCATGTCGTGACGGGTGGCGGTGCTGTTGAGCACGTACGACTCGAGCATGGTGTCGAAATCGCAGCCGGCAACGGAGATGCCCGCGCGCGCGAGAACGTTGATGTCGTATTTCAGATGCTGCCCGACCTTAGGCTTGGCGGGGTCGGCGAGAATGGGTCGGAGCTGATCCAGAACCCAGTCGCTGTCCAGTTGATCGGGCGCACCCGGATAGTCGTGGCCCACCGGCACGTACCAGGCTTCGCCCGGCGCGCAGGCGAACGACAAACCCACCAGATTGGCCTGCATCGGCTGCAGACTGTCGGTTTCGGTATCGAAACAGATCAGCTCGGCGGCGGCCAGTTGGTCCCGCATGGCGGCGAACGCCTCGCGATCCAGCACCGTGTGGTAGTCCGCGGCCGGGGTCGGGTCGGTCGAAGGCGCTGCCTGGTCCGTCTCGCCTTCGTCGAGATCCCGCAGCCAGGCGCTGAAATCGAAGCGCCGGTAAAGCTCGGCCAGCGCCGCGGTATCCGGTTCGCGGCGCTGCAGGTCGGTCGGTCCCTCGTCGAGATCCAGTTCGCAGCGGATCGTGGCCAGGTCCTTGTACAGTGGCAGTTCGTCAAGGGTGGCGGCCAGATTTTCCGCCACCTTGCCGCCGATGTCGCCGGCGTTGGCGATCACGCCGTCCAGCGAGCCGTACTCGTTCAGCCACTTGGCGGCGGTCTTGGGGCCGACCTTGGCCACGCCGGGAATGTTGTCGGAACTGTCGCCGACCAGGGCCAGGTAGTCGGCGATCAGGGCCGGCCCCACGCCGAACTTCTCCTGCACCCGGGCGATGTCGGTACGCCGGTCCTGCATGGTGTCGAGCAGCTCGATGCGCTCGGTGACCAGCTGCGCCATGTCCTTGTCGCCGGTGACGATCAGCACGGTTTCGCCGGCGGCGGCCGCCCGCGTGGCCAGGGTGCCGATGACGTCGTCGGCCTCCACCCCGTCGCGCTGGATCAGCGGCAGGCCCAGGGCCCGGACGATGTCGCGAATGCCCTCGAACTGGGCCGACAGTTCCGGCGGAACCGGCGGCCGGTTGGCCTTGTACTCGGCGTACAGGTCATTGCGGAAGGTCTTGCCGCGCGGGTCGAACACCACCACCACGCGCTCCGCGCCATACTCGCGCAGCAGCTTGCGCAGCATGTTGGTCATGCCGTAGATCGCGCCGGTGGGCTCATTGTCGCGGTTGGTCAGCGGCGGCAGCGCATGAAAGGCCCGGTATAGCCAGGAGGAGCCATCGACCAGGATGAGCGGGTCCTGTGGGGCTTGCTTGCTCATGATCCGGCAACGTGAACCGCGAACGACGCGACGGCATGCTGGTGTCCGACTCGACCAATCATCTCTTTGCGCCCCTTGGGGTTAGCCCCGTTTTCAACGAGGCGACTGTCTGCTCGCCGCGCATCAGGTCGGCGATGGTTTCCCGCGAGCGCACCTCGTGCACAGCCTCACCGTCGACCAGCAGCTCCGGTGGCCGTAGCCGGCTGTTGTAGTTGGAGGCCATGGCAAAGCCGTAGGCGCCGGCCGAGCGCACCGCCAGCAGATCGCCCTCGGCCAGGCAAAGTTCGCGGTCGCGGCCCAGCCAGTCGCCGGTCTCGCAGACCGGGCCGACCACGTCCCAGTTGCGGGCATCCCCGCCAGCGCTCTTGTCCACCGGCACAATCGCTTGCCAGGCATCGTACAGCGCCGGCCGCAGCAGGTCGTTCATGGCCGCATCGACGATGGCGAAATTCTTGTGCTCGCCGGGCTTGAGCAGTTCCACCCGGGTGAGCAGGATGCCGGCGTTGCCCATCAGCACCCGGCCGGGCTCCACCAGCAGTTCCAGATCGCGATCGGCCACCAGCTCGCGCACGGCGGCGGCGTAATCGGCCGGGGACGGCGGCGTTTCGTCGCGGTAGGTAATGCCCAGACCGCCGCCGACATCGAGATGATGGATGGTGATGCCGTGACCCGCCAGCCGGTCGATCAGGGCCAGCATGCGCGAGACGGCGTCGCGGAACGGGTCCAGCCGGGTCAGCTGGGAGCCGATGTGGCAGTCGGCGCCCACCACCTCGATGTGCGGCAGGGCCGCGGCTTCCCGGTAGACGGCCTCGGCACGCTCGATGTCGATGCCGAACTTGTTTTCCTTCAGCCCGGTGGCGATATACGGGTGCGTGCCGGCATCCACGTCCGGGTTGACCCGCAACGAGACGGGCGCCTTGCTGCCAAGATCTCCGGCCACTCGGTTGAGGCGCTGCAGCTCACTTTCCGACTCAATATTGAAGCAGCGGATGCCCGCTTCCAGCGCCCGCGTCATTTCGTCGGCCCGCTTGCCCACCCCGGAAAACACGACTTTCGCGGGATCACCCCCGGCGGCCAGCACCCGTTCCAGTTCGCCCACGGACACGATATCGAAGCCGCTGCCCAGGTCGGCCAGCAGGCCGAGGATGCCGAGGTTCGAATTGGCCTTGACGGCGTAGCAGATCAGGTGGGGATGGCCGGCCAGCGCGTCGTCGAACACCTGGTAGTGGCGGCGCAGCGTGGCGGCGGAATAGACGTAGCAGGGGGTGCCGAAGCCGGTCGCAATCTCGCCCAGATCGGCGTCTTCGGCGAACAGCCGCTCGCCGCGGTACTGGAAGTGATCCATGCCGGTTATTCCTGGCCGGATGGTTCGCCGGGGGTGCTTTCTTCGTCCGGCAGATACAGATCACCCTTCTGGCCGCATCCGGCGACCAGAAGGGTGAACGTCAGCAGTATTGCGGCACTCAGGCGCAGCAACCGCGGCTCCCGTCATGAAGGCAGCCGAATAGTCTACCCGAGCAGCGCTTTGCCGTGATGCCGCAAATGGTCTTCCATGAACGTGGCGATGAAGAAGTAGCTGTGGTCATAGCCCGGCTGACGCCGAACGTTGACGTCTACCCCCGCCTTGCCGGCCGCGTCTTCCAGGAGGTCCGGGCGCAGGTGCTCGTCCAGGAAGTTGTCGTCCAGACCCTGGTCGATAAGCGGCGCCGGCCCCGGAAAACGGTGGCCCGCGGCTACCAGCGCGGTGGTGTCGTAGGCCTCCCAGGCCTGCCGGTCATCGCCCAGATAACCGCCCAGCGCCTTGTGACCCCAGGGCACCTGGCTGGGCGCCACGATCGGCGAGAAAGCCGACGCCGAGGCATAACGGTCGGCGTTGCGCAGCGCTATCATCAGCGCCCCGTGCCCGCCCATGGAATGGCCCATGATCGAGGCCTTTTCGCTGATGGTGGCGGCGAACTCCGACTTGATCAGCGCCGGCAGTTCCTCGACCACGTAGTCGTACATGTTGTACTTGCCGGCCCAGGGCGCCTGGGTGGCATTGACGTAGAAGCCGGCGGCACTGCCGAAGTCGTAGCTGTCGTCCTCGCCCGGCAGGTTATGGCCGCGGGGGCTGGTGTCCGGTGCGATCAGCGCCAGACCCAGTTCCGCCGCCACCCGCTGGGCGCCGGCCTTGTTGACGAAGTTCTCGTCGGTGCAGGTCAGGCCGGACAGGTAGTACACCGCCGGCACCGGGCCCTGTTCCGCCTGCGGCGGCAGGAACACGGCGAAGGTCATGGTGCAGTCGCAGACCTTCGACTCGTGGGTATAGCGGCGCTGCCAGCCGCCGAAGCACTTGTGTGCGTCGATCTGTTCCATCGACTCGAGCTCCTCTGGGTCGGGATCAGAAATGGATGACGGTGCGGATGCTCTTGCCTTCGTGCAGCAGATCGAACGCTTCGTTGATCTGCTCCAGCTTCATGTTGTGGGTCACGAAGCTGTCGAGGTCGATATGGCCGCACATGTAGCTGTTCACGAAGCCATTGAGATTGCGCCCCTTGACGCCGCCGAACGCGGAGCCGGTCCACTCGCGGCCGGTCACCAGTTGGAACGGACGGGTGGAAATCTCCTCCCCGGCCCCGGCCACGCCGATCACCACCGACTTGCCCCAGCCCTTGTGGCAGCACTCCAGCGCCGAGCGCATGACGTGGACGTTGCCGATGCATTCGAAGGAGTAATCTACGCCACCGTCAGTCATGTCGACGATGACCTCCTGGATCGGCTGGTCGTAGTCCTTGGGGTTAACGCACTCGGTCGCGCCCATCTGCTTGGCCAGCTCGAACTTGGACGGGTTGATGTCGATGGCAATGATGCGTCCCGCCTGGGCCATGACCGCGCCCTGGATGGCGGCCAGGCCGATCGCGCCGAGGCCGAAGATGGCCACGTTGGAACCCGGCTCCACCCCGGCGGTATTGCGCACCGCGCCGATGCCGGTGGTGACGCCGCAGCCCAGCAGGCAGACCTTGTCCAGCGGGGCATCCTTGCTGACCTTGGCTAGGGACACGCCGGCTACCACCGAGTATTCGGAAAACGTCGAGCAGCCCATGTAATGGTGCAGCGACTTGCCGTTGGTGGAGAAGCGCGAGGTGCCGTCCGGCATCACGCCCTTGCCCTGGGTCTCGCGCACCGAGCTGCACAGGTTGGTCTTGCCCGACTTGCACAGCTTGCATTCGCCGCAGTCGGCGGTATACAGCGGAATCACGTGATCGCCCGGTGCCACGGACGTCACGCCCTTGCCGACTTCCTCGACGATGGCGCCGCCCTCGTGACCGAGAACGCTGGGGAAATTGCCTTCCGGATCGGCCCCGGAAAGGGTGAATGCGTCGGTGTGGCACACGCCGGTGGCGACATTGCGCACCAGCACTTCGCCGGCCTTCGGGCACTCGACGTCGATTTCCGTGACTTCCAGCGGTTTGCCTGCCTCCCAGGCGACAGCTGCGCGTGATTTCATCGTTAACCTCCGTTTTCGTGGTTGGTCGGCCCGGCAATCGGATCGGCGGTCTGGCGGACGGGAACGGTTGCTCCCGGCCGCAGCCCGCCCGTGGGCCGCTCGCATCCTGTCTTGTTTTTTGTGTATCGTCGCCACCGTCGTCAGGGCCGTGCCGGGCCCCGCTGACGGGAGATCGGCTCCAGGACACCGGCCCGGGCACCGAGCTACCAGTCTACGCCCATCCCGGGTGATGATCACAATCCTGCAGGGCCGGAAAAACGGAATTCACATGCTCGAAACAGTGGTGGTGGAACCGCAGGGCGCGCATCGCGCCAGTGTCGTGTGGCTGCATGGCCTGGGTGCGGACGGCCATGATTTCCAGCCGGTGGTGCCGGAACTGGGGCTGGCCGCGGATGCCGGGGTGCGCTTCATCTTTCCGCATGCGCCGGTGCGCCCGGTCACGCTCAACAACGGCATGGCCATGCGGGCCTGGTATGACATCGCCAGCCTGGACGTGAGCGCGCGTGAGGACGCCGAGGGCATCGAGGCCTCCCGGGCGGAGGTGGAAGCCCTGATTGCCGCCGAGCGCGAGGCCGGTATTCCCGCCCGTGCGATCGTGCTCGCCGGTTTTTCCCAGGGCGGCGCGATTGCCCTGCATACTGCCCTGCGCCATCCCGAGCGTCTGGCGGGCGTGATGGGGTTGTCCACCTATCTGCCGTTGCGTGACCGCCTGGCCGGCGAGGTCAGCGACGCCAACCGCGATCTGCCCGTGTTCATGGCGCACGGCAGCCTCGACCCCATGCTGCCACAGCAACTTGGCGAGATGAGCCGCGATCGGTTGCAGGCGGTAGGCTACGAGAT
Organism: Salinisphaeraceae bacterium; assembly: GCA_040222795.1. GTDB lineage: Bacteria > Pseudomonadota > Gammaproteobacteria > Nevskiales > Salinisphaeraceae > Spectribacter. The sequence goes on along the minus strand of JAVKCJ010000032.1, from coordinate 17,405 downwards.
CGCGTGGCACAGCTACCCAATGCAGCACCAGGTCTGTCTCGAGGAAATCCGCGCGATTGGCGACTGGTTGCGGGGTGTGTTGCCGATGCCGGGGAACTGAACGGGCCGCCGGCCTGTTGTCCCCCGATGATCGAGTGGTTGCAGGAATTGATCATCGCCTACGGCTATATCGCCGTGGCGATCGGCTGCTTCTTCGAGGGTGAAACCAGCATTCTGCTGGGGGCGATCGCCGCTCAGCAGGATGTGATCTGGTTTCCGGGGGTGCTAATCGCCGGGCTGATCGGCACGGTGATTGGCGATAACGCCTGGTTCTATGCCGGCCGTTACATGGGCAAGCCGTTCATTGCCCGCCGCTCGGCATGGCGGGTGCGAGCGCGATACGCCGGCCGCCTGCTCGATCGCTACGGCGCCGGACTGATCATCGGGGTTCGCTTCTTCTACGGTCTGCGGTCGGTGATTCCCTTCGTGATCGGCGCTGCCCGGGTATCCCCGCTGAAGTTCTTCATCTACGACCTGATCGGCACCCTGATCTGGCTGAGCGTGATCGGGTTGCTGATGTATTTTCTGGGGTCGGCGGTGGGCCGCGCCCTGACCGCCTTGCAAAGCGACCGCGGCGGCGCCACCCTGCTGATCGCCGGGCTGGCCCTGTTCGCGGTATTCGCGGCCCTGTTTGCCTGGCGGGTGCGGCTGGATCGGCGGGCCCGACGGCCGGACTGAAGCCGGCCGCGGTCGCCCGACCTACGGTCGTTCGATCGAGAACAGCAGATCGCCGCCCGAATGCGCCCCGGTGGATTCCGTCTGGATGCGCCACAGCGGCGTCAGCGTGTAGCGCAGCCGCAGGGTCGACACCGGCTCGAACAGGCCCACCCCATAGTTGACGTACAGCCGGGGCGTCAGCCACTTGCCCACCATAAGTGCCGCCTGTTCTCCGGTGGTGCCGGGTGCGCTGTCGATACCGATCTCGTCCAGTCCCAGCCGGTCGCCGACGCTCTTGACCAGCGTGTTGCCGCCCTTGAGTCCCAGCGCCAGGGCTGCCCGGGAGACCAGACTCGCCTCGGAGGACGACGCCCCGTCCAGCGGCCGCCCCAGCAACAGCCAGGATAGCTGTTCCGACTGGCCCATGCCGGGTTCCGAATAGAGCGTGAAATCCGGCGTGCGCAGATTGCCGCGCACCTGCACGCCCACCAGGATGTCGGTGGCCGGCCGCCGCACCGCGCGGACATCCAGGCCCGGCTGCGTGACCGGGCCGCCCGCGAACAGCACCCGCCCCCGCTGGATGTCGAGGTCCTGACCGTAGGCCTTGTAACGACCCTCGGTGACGCGCAGCTCGCCGGTACCGGTTGGCGGGTCGCCGGGCTGCTGCCGCACCCTCAGATCGCCGGCGATGTCCGCGGTCAGCCCGAAGCCCTCGAAATGCACCGCGTCACCCAGCACCAGTGTCACGTTCGCGTGCAACGCCCGCCCGGCGGCACCCGGTTGATTGTCGGCGCTGACGATGACCTGGTCATCGGACACCGTGACCGCGCTGCCGGCGGGCAGTTCGCGGGGTGTGATGTCGGCTTCCGGCACGGTAACGGTGCCGGTCACGTCGATGCGGTCGGCGCTCATGCCGATGGTCAGATCGGGCGACACCAGTACCCGCGCGTCGCGGGTGTCCATGGCCAGAAAGCGGTCGCCACGCACCATCAGGTCCACAGTGGGGCTGTCGCCACCGAAGCCGATGGTGCCGCCGGCTTCCACGGTGCCCTCGCCGGAGGTGGCGCCCGCGTCCAGCTGCACCCGGTTACCCTGCCCGACCAGCGCCGCGCGCACCGCGGTCAGTTCCAGCCCGGGGGTGACCAGCGCCACGCGATCCGCCGCCAGGGCCACTTCACCGATCAGTTCCGGGCGCGACAGGCTGCCGCCGAGATCCAGCTGGCCGTCGAGTCCGCCCTCGAACGCCTCGACCTCGTCGGTCAGCCGCGTGATCACGGACAGGTCACGCACCCCGATGTCGACCGTGCCGGAAAGGGGTCCCCCCGTCAGGCCGTTCGCCTCGTCACCGGCGTTCACCGTCAGCGCTACCCGGCCGCCGCCCGTCAGAGGCAGGTCACCGTCCAACGTCAGCCGGCTGGCCTGCAGCGTCGCCGTGATCTCGCCGGCCTCGAACCCGAGTAGCGTCAGGTCGTTACCGTCCGGGTCGGTGGCGGAGATCGCCCCGGCGGAGGTGTTGATCTGCGCGGTGACATCGGGCTCGCCGCCGCGAATGCGCGCGTCGGCCTCGGCATCCACGGTGCCGGCTAGCGCCAGGTCCGGTGGCAGCCAGGGGCGGGCCAGTGCCAGCGCGGCGTTCTGCAGGGACAGGTTGCCGGTGATCTCGCCGCCCCGGCGCTGGCCGGACAGGCACAGGCGAGCGTCCCCGCCGGTCAGGCAGGTCTGCGCCAGCGACTGGGTGGTGGCGTTGAGGCGGCCGGCAGCCGGCGCGGCAAGCGCGAAGGTCGGCAGCGGGTCCCGGGTCAGATTCAATTGCTGGAGGGTGAAGGCCCAGTCGGTTTCGTCGTCGGTCAGGGCCCCGGTCAGGCCGAGATCGGCCTCGAGTTGCGGGCCAGTCAATGCCAGCCGCAGCTGATGGTCGGCGGGCGTGCCGTCGCCGGCCAGAGTCAAGGAATCCAGGGTCTGGCCGCCGGCCTGCAGGTCGGTGATCTGCAGATCGATCTTCGAGCGGGCCTGCCCGCTACGGTCGATGTCGGCGCTAAGCGTCAGCGCTGCCAGTTCGTTGCCCGCGGCTTCCAGGTCGTTAGCGTTCAGCTCGGCGTTGACCCGCAGGGCTTGCCGCTTGCCGCTGACCCGGCCTTCGCCCGCCGCGGCCCCGTCCAGCGCCGCGCCGAACGGCGCCAGCGTGTTCAGCGTCGGTGCGTCCAGGTTCCAGTCGAGGGCCGAGGTGGTCTGCGCGAGTCCCAGGCGGCCGTTCGCGGTGAGGCGGTTGCCGCCGGCTTCCAGTAGCAGACGGTCGATGTCGACGCGCTCGGGCCGGTAGCCGGCCGTGGCGTTCACCCGCACCGGCACGTCGCGCAGCCGCCCGTCCACCGCCAGGGTTTCCACCCGCGCCGTGAGCGCGCCGTCCGGCATCGCCGCGGTGGCGTGAAGGTCCAGCGACAGGTTGCCCGGCCATGCGGCCTGGATGGCGCCGGGGTTGACGTTGTCGCCGGCCAACCGGATCTCCGCATCCAGCGCGGGAGACCAGGCCACGCGGGCGTCGCCCGCGATTCGGCCCGGGCCGCCGGACACCGTAATCGTTGGCAGACGGATGGCAGAAAGATCGCCCGAACCCGCGAGCTGCAGCTGGCCGGCGTCCTGGCCGGGTAGCTGCCAGCCGATGTCGGCGTCCAGCCGGTAGTCATCCAGCCGGCCGTCCAGGGCAATCGAGCCGCTGTCGCTGCGCAGGGTGGGCTCGCCGGCCAGTGGCCACTGCAGGTCGTGCCAGCGCAGGCGCAGGTCCAGCGGCGTGCCGGGGCCGAGTGCCACCCGACCGTCCGCACTGAGTTCGCCCGCCATATCGGGGCTGGTCAGGCGCAGGGTGTCCAGCCGCACGCGGGCGGGGGACACGTTGGCCTCCAGGTCCAGCCGCGCGCGACCGTGCGCTTCGCTGTTGCCGGTAATCCAGCCCTGCACGTCGAGGTCGCCGAGCGGGCCGCTGGCGTTGAGTTCGGCGTTCACGCCCGCCGGTGGCAGGTCGGCCCGGATCGCCGCCACATCCGTCTGTTTCAGGCGAACAGTGGCGTCCAGGGCCGCGGCGTCCAGCAACTGTGTCAGGATGACCTCGGCGCGGGCGTTATACGGGGCGGCCACGGTCTGAGCCACGGTCAGGCGTTCCAGCAGGTCGCCGCCGACGCGGGTCTGGCCGCTCACCGGCGCCAGGTCGGGTGCCCGAACGGTCCAGTCCAGGCCGGCTTCCAGGGCAAATGGTCGGACCGGGGTGAGGCGCAGGTCGCCGTCGGCATCGGCCAGCGGCGCCCGCAGCGTGAGCGTGCCCACCCGCCACTGCTGGTTGTCGAGCCGGGCGCCAAGCTCGGCGCGATCCAGCCGGATCGGCTCGGCATCGGGCTGCGCGCGATAGGCGACGTCGCGGATCGCGAGCCGTTCGATCACCACCCGCAGGGGCAGTTCGATGTGCTCGGGCAGCTCGGTCGGGGTGTCGCTGTCGTCGGCCGGGGGTGTTTCGTCCGGCCGGGTGGTCACGGTGATGCCGCTGCCTTCCAGTGCCCGCACGCGCAGTTCGTTCTGCCACAGCCGCCCGGGCTGCCAGGCCAGGCGCAGCCGGTCGGCGTCGAGTTCGAGGCCGGGCAGGTCCACCCGGACGCCACTCACGACCACCTCATCCAGCAGCCGACCCTCGACCGCCGCCACCTCGATACCATCGGGCAGATAGGGCTGGCCCAGCGACCAGGCCCAGCGCAGGCCGGTATGGGTGCCGGCCACGAATGCCACCAGCCCGGCCACCAGCAGTACCAGGCCGGCCAGCCCCAGCAGCAACCATGTCAGCCAACGCGCCATTTACAGATCCGGTCCCAGGCTGAAGTGAAAGCTGAAATCGCTGTCGGGATCGTCCAGCGGATGCGCGAAATCGATCCGCAGCGTGCCGATCGGCGACAGCCAGCGAAACCCCATGCCGACCCCGCGCTTCAAGTCGAAACCGGTGGTGGGTGAGGCGTCGCCGGCATCGAAGAACACGGCGGCGCCAAACTGCTGGTAGAATAGATACTCCGCCTCGATGCTGGCGATCGCCAGGTACTGGCCGCCGGTGTTCTCGCCGGCGGCATTCTTCGGCCCGATTTCCTGATAGCCATACCCGCGCACACTGCGGTCGCCACCGGCGTAGAAACGCTGCGACGGGGGCAGGGCGTCGAAATCGCTGGTTTGTGTGCCGGCCAGTTCGCCGCGCGTCAGCAGCCGCGCGCGGTCGCCGATGGGGACTACCAGCGCGGCGGTCAGGTGGCCCTGGATGAAGTCCGTGGCGGAGACCAGCGCCTCGGTGCCGCCATGCACGTCCAGCGACAGGCTGATCCCCTGCCGGGGTCGCAGCAGGTCGTCGGCCTGTTTGAGACTGAGAGTGGCACCGGGATAGAGCAGATCGGAACTGCGGCGACCGTTGCCCAGATCGAAGCTTTCCCGCTCCAGATTCAGGTACAGACGCCGCCGCCCCTTGGCCCAGCCGTCCTCGCGCGAGGCCGACAGCCGGAACTGGTCGGTGCGCACGTCGCCGATTTCCTCCTGCGTGGCGGTGGCGCCGAAACTCAGCCGGTCCTCCAGCACGTTGTCGATGGGGATATCGTAGCGGGCCGACAGGCTCTGCTTGATCTCGGATAACCGCAGATCGGTGCGAAGCTGGTGGCCGCGCCGGTTCAGGCGGCGGAACTCGGCGCCCAGACCCAGCCGGGCCCCGGTATCCGTGCCGTAGCCGACACTGGCGGAATAGCGGCGCGGTTTGCGCGGCTCGGTGCTCACACGCACTGGTACCTGCGGGGCGGGATCGATGCCGGGTTCGTCCAGCAGCTCGTCGCGCCTGGCCTCTATCTGCACCTGATCGAAGTAGTCGGTGTCGCCCAGCGCCAGTTGCAGGTCGATCAGGCGTTCGGCATTGAACGGGGTACCGGACTCGAAGGGCACGTATCGCTGGGCGAATGCCGGGTCGAGAATGTCCTGCTCGATCTTGATCGGGCCGAAGTAGTAGCGAGGCCCGGTGTCCAGTACCAGTTCGATTTCGGCCTCCGCCTGTTCCGGCTGCACACGAATGGTGGCGGTGCGGTACCCGGCGTCGAGATAACCGGCATCGTAGGCCGCACTCAGTAATGCCGATTTGGTCGCTTCGTAGTGACGATGATCGAGCTGCTTGCCGGTACCCAGCTCGCTGTCGGCCAGAACCTCCTGCACGGCGGGTAGGTCGGCGCCTTCGCCGACGGCGTCGAGTTCGAGACTGGTCACCTTGGTGGCCGGGCCCGGGTCGACCTGGTACCGGGCCCGCCACTGTTCGTCCGCCCTCGTCAGCTTGGCCTCGATCTCGGGCTGGTAGTAGCCGAACGGCTGCAGGGCCTGGCGGATTTCGCCGCTCGCCAGTCGGTGCAGCCGGCGAACGCGGGCCTCGTCGCGTTCCCGGGTGGGTTTGTCGTCAATGGTCAGGAACGCCCTTGCATTGTCGGCCAGTTCGCCTTCGATGCCCTCGAGCGTGACCGACACCTCGTCGGCGCGAACGGGGCCGCACAGCGCGAGCAGCGCCACGGCGGCACAGACAGCCCGCCGGCATGGCGGACGGTTTCCGGCAGGCCAGCGCTTCAAGGGGAACCGTGATCGGGCTGCAGTGGTACCTGCGGCAGATCGGTATCAGCCGGGGTGAAGCCCAGAATCCGGCCGTAGAAGGCCAGCTCCGCCCCGATGGCGGTGCGGATGTTGGCGGCGGCGCGGAAGCCGTGCCGCTCTTCCGGAAAGGTGATGTGGGCGGCCGGCACGCCCTGCCGGCGCAGTGCGGTCACCATGGTCTCGGCCTGGTCCGGGGGTACCACCTTGTCCTTGAGGCCCTGCAGGAACAGCACCGGACAGGTGAGCCGGTCGGCATGGTGCAGCGGTGAGCGTGCGCGCAGCAGGGCCGGGTCCTCGCCGATCAGACGCAGCAGATAACGGGATTCGAACTTGTGGGTGGAGGCCAGCAGCCGCTCGAGATCGCCGATGCCGTAATAGCTGGCGCCGGCGGCTGCGACCTCGGCAAAGGTCAGAACCGACAGCACGGTGTAGCCACCTGCCGAGGAGCCGCTGATCACCACGCGCTCGGGATCGGCCAGACCCTGAGCGGCCAGGTAGCGCGCGCCGTGCACACAGTCGGCCACGTCGGCCACGCCCCAGGCGCCGTAGAGGGCTTCGCGGTAGGCGCGGCCATAGCCGACGCTGCCGCGGTAGTTGACGTCGAGCACGGCGAAACCGCGCGAGGTCCAGAACTGGATGCGCGGGTCCAGCGCGGTCACGGTAGCGCCGGTCGGCCCGCCGTGGCACTTGATCAGCAGCGGCGGCCGTTCGCCGTCCGGCACCTGCCAGTCGGGGTGGCGTGGCGGGTAGTAGAGCGCGTGCGCCTCGGCGCCGTCGGCGGTCGGGTAGCGGACGGCGTCCGGGGTGGACAGCACGGCTTCCGGCCAGTCGCTGTCGGCGCTGGCCTGCAGTCGCTGCAGGCCGCTGCCGTCCGCATTCAGGGTGCACAGCGTGGGCGCGGTGGTGGCGCTGCCGCCGATGAAGATCAGCCGGCCGCCGCTGGCGCGCAACTGCTCCAGATGGGTGAAGGGCAGGTCGAAAGTGCGTAGCCGGCCGCTGTCGCGGGCCACGCTCACCAGCGCGGCAAAGCCGTCGCGGCTGACCACCGCGTAAAGCCCGCCGTCGTCATCGAAGGCGACGGTGCTCTGACCGAATATCCACTGCGGCACGCCGAATTCGGCGGTTTCGTGAGTGACCGGTACCAGCCCGTCATCCGTATGCCGGCAGATATTCCACCAGCCGGATGCGTCCGACACCACGTGCAGGCTTCCGTCCGGCGCGAAGATCGGCTGGAACAGGGATTCGGCCGGCCCGCCGGCCAGCGCCACCGGCTCGCCATCGCCGGCGAGGTCGAGTTGCCACAGGGTGGTGCCGTCCCAGGGCATGTTGGGATGGTCCCAGCTCAGCCATACCAACCTCCGCCCGTCCGGCGACAGCCGCGGACTGGCGATGAAGTCGGGCCCGGCCGCCAGCGCCCGGATGGCGCCGTCTTCGCTGATGGCCACCAGCGAGGACCGGGGTTCCGGGTCGGCATCGTGATCCTCGCAGACTGCGATCAGGCATCGCCGGGGGCGGTCCACCTGCAGGTCGGCAAAGCTCAGGCCGCGATCCGGCGGGGTCAGGCGCGTCACGGTGCCGTTGGCATCAACCCGGTAGACGCACTGGTCCTCGCTGTTGACGAACCACAGCGTCGATCCGTCGAGCACGAAGGCGCCGCCGCCGTACTCGTGCACGGCCGAACGTACATCGTACGGGGCCGGCACCAGATCCCGCGTGCCGCGCTCATCCGCCATCACCACGGTGGTTCGCCCGCCCTCGTCCGGCCGTCGCTCGGTCCAGGCCACGGCGCCGTCGGCGGTCATCGCGGTCTGGCCGAGCTTGAGGCCGGCGGCCGCCACGGTGTCGGTGCCGACCGGCGAGGGGCATTCGCCGCAGGGCCGGGGCGTTGTCATGACCATGTCCACTCCTGTTCCACGTCCCCGCCCGGCTGGCCGCCGGGGCCGAACGAGCGTTCCCGCATGTGCATCCGGCCGTCCGCACCTCGCAGCAGCACCGTGGAGGCCCGGGTGCCGTACTGCTCGCCCCGGATGAACACCGGACTCAGCAGCCGTTCGGTCGCCAGGCCCACTCCGGTATCGGGCAGCGCGGCATCCGGTGCCGGAGTGGTATCGGCCAGCATTGCCAGCAGCTCGTCCGTGTCGATGTCCGGCGGCGCCAGTGCGCTGCGCAGCGCGCTGGCGGCTCTTTCGGTCTTGGGCCAGCTATCGCCCCAGCGTCCGTTGGACAGCGCGTGAATGCCGGGGGTTACTCCCTGGACACCGGCATCGTCGCGGTTGTTCAAGTAGAACAGGTCATCGGCATCGCCGACCAGCAGATTGAAGCCCGGAAATTCGTGGCGTTGCGCCCGGACAGCTTCCGCATGATCACGCGCCCGATCCCGGCCGGCAAGGTAATCCGCCACCAGGGCACCGCGGGAACGCGGCCCGCCCGCGGCGCCGGGTTCCCGCAGATTGGTGACCGCGGCGAAACGGCCCCGGTGATCGGCGGCGCACCAGGCCCCCCCGGCCTGGCGGTCGCGGCCGCCGACGACGCCCGGCGCGTCAGGCCAGGCATGCAACGGGGCGGTGTCGCGGGCATGAAACTCGTCGCGGTTGGCGGCGAGCACCAGATCGTGAACCGGGTGCACGCGCCAGGCGAATGCAATCAGGCACATGGGAGGCGTCGTCTCCGGGGCGTCGCGTGGGCTTTCATCCCTGGTTGGGACACAGCATCATCGGCTGCATAGCCTAGCAGGGCTGCTGCGGGCTGGCGGGTGCGGCGGCGCAACATGGCGGCGTGATAGCATCACCGTGGGGATTTGGCGGGCAATGTGACAACAATGAGTCAGAATCATCCGGTCACGGATGGACACCGTGTGGTGATCATCGGCGGCGGTTTCGGGGGGCTGTTTGCAGCGCAGTCGCTGGGCAAGTCCGGCTACGACGTGACGCTGCTGGACAAGCGCAATTTCCACCTGTTTCAGCCGCTTCTCTACCAGGTAACCGCTGGTACGCTGACCACCGGCGACATCTGTGTACCGCACCGTGTGCTGCTGCGTCGCTACAAGAACGTGCGCGCGCTGATGAGCACCGCCTATGACGTCGATCCGCAGGCGCGCACCGTGCGCCACGAATTCGGCGAAGTGGGCTACGACACCCTGATCGTGGCCACCGGCGTGAAGCATCACTATTTCGGCAATGATGATTGGGCCGAGTACGCGCCCGGCCTCAAGACCATCGAACACGCCTTGCGCATGCGCCGGCGCATCTTCAATGCCTTCGAGATGGCCGAACTGGAAGCCGATGCCGAGCGGCGCCGGGAGTGGCTGACCTTCGTGATTGTCGGCGGCGGCCCCACCGGGGTGGAACTGGCCGGCGCGGTGGGCGAACTGGCCAACCGCACCATGGTGGGCGACTTCCGCGCGGTGGACCCGCGCGATGCCCGCATTCTGCTGGTAGAGGGGGCGGATCGGGTATTGCCGACCTACCCCGAGGCCTTGTCCCGCCGCGCGCAGGAAATGCTCGAGGAGCTGGGCGTCACCGTGGTCCGTTCGACCATGGTCGAGGACATCGGCGCCGGCATTGTCCGCATGAAGGGCCCGGACGGCAGCGAAACGGTGTCGGCCCGCACGGTGCTATGGGCGGCGGGCGTGCGGGCCTCGTCGTTCGGCGTCCGGCTGGCCGAGCGCACCGGCACCGAACCGGATCGCGGTGGACGCATGCGCGTGAACGATGATCTGTCCCTGCCCGACCATCCGGATATCTTCGTGATCGGCGACCTGGCCCGCTGCAACGACGCCAACGGCCGCGATGTTCCGGGCCTGGCTCCCGCGGCGATCCAGCAGGGCGAATACGTCGCCAAGCTGCTCAAGCGCCGGGCCAAGGGCAAGCCGGACAAGCCGTTCAAGTACACCGACAAGGGCACCATGGCGGTGATCGGCCGCAACCGTGCGGTGGGCGACCTCAATGGCTTCAAGGTGTGGGGCTTTCCGGCCTGGCTGCTGTGGGTGTTCGTGCATATCTATGCGCTGATCGGCAACGAGCGCCGCCTGCGGGTGATGCTGCAGTGGATCTGGAAGTACTTCACCCGCAAGACCGGCGACCGCCTGGTGACCGGACGGCCGGCGAAAACCCGCGAGATCCAGCACCGACACGAGGCCGGCTAGGCCCGTCCGGCTCGCGCCGGGCTAGCTGAGTAATCGCAGCGTGAACGGGTAGCGGTAGGCCTCGCCCCGGCTGGCCCGCACGGCGGCCAGAATCATGGTCACCACCCAGAGGATGCCCAGAATCACCAGGGCGATGACGGCCAGCACGGGGATGATTACGGTCCACACCAGGACCAGTGACAGGGTGACCGCGATGATGCTCCACAGGGAAAAGGAAATCTGGAAGTTCACCGCTTCCCGGCCCTGATCGTCGACGAAGGGATTGCCCTCGCGCTTGATCAGCCACAGGGCCAGCGGGCCCAGAATATGGCCGAAGGGAACCACCAGGCCCGCGAAGCCGAGCAGGTGGCAGCCCACCGCCAGGTTGTTCTGGTTATGGTCCCCGCCGTTGGCGTGAGTGATCTGGTTCATCTTGTGGTCCCGGATGCGTTTGAGCGCATTATCCGGGTGATCCGGCCCCGGAATCCAGCGATCGCGACGGCCCGGCGGTGCCCAGCCCGAAGTAGGCGTCGAGCAGGCGGTAGAGCTCGGGGTGCGCGCGGGCCAGGTCGGCCCCGTTCTGTACATAGGTTTCCACCGCCACAGCGAAGAATTCCGCGGGGTTCTCGCTGCCATAGGGGTCGAGCACCGGCGAGCCCGTCTCACGCAGGTCGTCGAAGTGCTCGCGCATCACCGTCGACCATTCCCGGTAGTCATCCATCGGCGGGGCGCCGGTGGTATCGGGGCGGTCGAAATCCAGCTGGTGGGCAAACTCGTGCACCACCACATTGACCGGGTCGCCCTCGAGTGCGGCCTGAACGTCGGACCAGGACAGCACCACCCGGCCGGCGTCCCAGGCCTCCCCCGCCAGCAGGTCGGGCTCGTCGTCCACTAGCCCCAGTTCGTCCGGCACCTCGTGGTGCACCCAGAAGGCGTCCGGATACACCACGATGTCGCGCACGGCGGGATAACCGTCGGCATCGGGCTGCAGGCGTAGCAGACAGGCCTGCGCGGCGATGGCCACGCGGCAGGCGTCATCCACCACGAACCCGCCGGCGCTGTGGAATCGCGTGTCGGCCAGGAAGGCCGCGACCCGGTCGGCCAGACGGTCGCGCAGCAATGGCGTCAAGGGCGGCAGGCCGGGTGCAATGTCGGCCAGCGCCTGTTGCTGCGCCGGGGTCAGCCGGGCGGCGGCGCCACGGCGTTGCCGGCGGCGTTCATGCCAGGGGTGGACCAGCAGCCAGAGTGCGAAACCGATCGCCAGGACGACCAGGCTCCAGCCGGCCAGTTCGGCGACGGTCACGAGCGGACGTCCGCCGGGCTATTCGTTGGCTACGCCGTGCGGCACGTGGCCGGCTGCGACGTGCTCGGCGGCAGCGCCGACGTGGGTCTGTTGATCGTCGAAGAAGATGTCGGCACCGAAGGCCCGCAGGAATTCGCCCTTGGCCATGCCGCCCAGGAACAGCGCTTCGTCGATGCGGATGTTCCACGCCCGCAGGGTGCGGATCACCCGTTCGTGGGCCGGGGCCGAGCGCGAAGTCACCAGGGCGGTGCGGATAGGACAGTTCTGCTGTCCGAATTCGGCCTGGATACGGCAGAGTGCTTCGAGAAAGCCCTTGAACGGGCCGCCCGACAGTGGTTCGTTGGCGGCACTGACCTCGCTTTCCGCGAAAGCGGCCAGGCCCTGTTCCTTGAAGATGCGCTCGGCGTCATCGGAAAACAGCACCGCGTCGCCGTCGAAGGCGATACGCAGCGCGCCTTCGTCGCTCTGGCGCTGACGGGCGGGCACGATGGTGGCAGCGGCATAACCGGCATCAAGCGCGGCACGCACGTCGCCGGGGTCCGCCGACAGGAAGAGCTGGGCACCGTAGGGCGCCACGTAGCGGTAGGGCGAACCCCCGCTGGTGAACGCGGCCCGGGTGATGTCCAGACCGTGATGGGCGATGGAATTGAACACGCGGAGTCCGGTGTCGGCGCTGTTCCGCGACAACAGGATGATTTCCACCCGCTGGCGCGATTCCTCGTTCAGCGCCAGCAGCTTGCGGACCAGCCCGAAGGCCACGCCCGGCTCCAGCACATCGTTCTCGTGCTCGATCTGATACTGGCAGTAAGCCTCGCGGCCCTGCTGCTCGAACACCTCGTGCGAGGCTTCGAGATCGAACAGGGCCCGCGAGGACAGCGCGATGACCAGTTTGTCAGGGGCGGTGGGTGCCATTGGCGTCATGGTAGCCAATGGCGCCCCCGATTGTCCTGATTAACCCGGAAGCCGAAAGTGAAAGATGCCCCAGCAGAGGTTGCCGGCGCGACCGTTGTCCACCCAGTGGCCCAGCCCGGTGATCATGTTGTCGAGATAGGTCTGGCTGATGGTGCCCAGCAACTCGTCGTAGCGGGACTCGAGTTCCTGCTTGACCCGCCCGTAGTGGCGCGGCAGCTGCTCGGAATGATCCTCGAATGCCACCTTCTCGAAGCCGAGTTCGCCCAGCTTGCGCTCGTAGAACTGCGGCGAGCCCATGCTTTCCAGCTGGATGCGGTCGAGCACCGGCTGCAGCTGGTCGCGGGTGGCGTTCTCGGTTTCCATCGGGTCGGTGAAGATCAGTTCGCCGCCCGGTTTGAGCACGCGCTTGATCTCTTCCATCACCTTGTCGCGGTTGCCGCTGTGCAGGAAGGAGTCCTGCGACCAGGCGATGTCGAACGAGTTGTCCTCGTAGGGGATGCTCTCGAAATTGCCGTCAACCACGGTCACCTGGTCACTCAGGCCGGCATCGGCGTTCTGCTGACGCGCGCGCTGGTTCTGTACTTCGGACAGGTTCAGCGACACCACGTGGCAGCCGAACTTGGCGGCTACGTAGCGGGGTGAGCCGCCATAGGCACCGCCCAGGTCGATCGCCCGGCTGTCGGGGGTGGCCGAAAGCCGGTCGGCCATGGCTGCCACCGTGCGCCGGCTGGCATCGCGGATGGGTTCCACCTCGTCCTGGTACAGGCCGATGTGGATGTCTTCGCCGCCCCATACGGTGTAGTAGAAGGTGTCGGCGTCGTCACTGTTGTAGTAGCTCCGCGCGGTCTGTACGACGTCGGAATATTCACTGGCCGCCATCTTGGTCCTCCTCATCTGAGATCCATGCCTTCTGTGCGACGTGGATGAAGAAATCCGGGTCGTAGTGCTTGTACGACTCCTGGAAATCCCCGTAGGTGTCGATCTGCTGGAAACCGGCCTCGTGCATCAGGCCGCGCACATAGTCCCGGCGCAGCGGGAACATGTTCAGGTGAAATACCGAACCGTCGGAAAACGTATAGCGGAAGCGGGCCAGGCCCTCGTCCACGTGCTCGGGTTCGGCCTTCACGTCGTCGCCGCAGTAGTAGTACTGGTGGCTGGGGCCATCGCCCTGATTGTCCAGCAGGGCGTCGTAGTTGCGCTGGTCGAGGATCAGGATGCCGTCGTGCGCCAGCACCGAGTAGAACTCGGCCAGCACCCGATGACGCTGGTTCTCATCAAACAGGTGCGTGAACGAGTTGCCCAGACAGATGATGGCATCGTAGCGGCCGACGATATCGCGGCTCAGCCAGCGCCAGTCGCTGTGTACGGTGCGCAGGATCATGCCCCGCTTGCGGCCATTGGCGAAGGCCTTGGCCAGCATGTTGGGGCTGCCGTCCACACTCACGACGTCGAAACCGGCTTCCTGGAGCCGAACCGAGTGGAAACCGGTGCCGGCCGCCACGTCTAGGACGTGCTTGGCGCCATGCTGGCGGAGGACGTCGATGAAGAAATCGCCCTCGCTGGCGGCGCGTCCGTCCCAGTCAATCAGGTCATCCCAGCGCTCGGCAAAGCCCTTGATGTATTCGTCCTGATAGTGGTCGCTTTCGCGAACCTCGAGCGGCTCCTCGCCGAATTCCTGTTCCTGGTTGGCCATGCCGGCCACGTTCTGCTCGTTGCCCATATCGATAATGTCCCAGAGTTGCCGTGAAATTTGGCCCTCCCGTCCGTCGATCGTGATCGATCGTTTGCTTTAGTGGTATTAGACCGGTGGCGCGCGTGAACGCGCCGGGAGGGTTACCGGGCCACTCCGGCCCGGGTTCCCTTGGCGGCTGCATGACCGGATGTCCCGGTCGCAACCTGCCCGCGATACCCTGCCTGCCGCCGGCTCGCGCACATGACCGTGCCCGATCCGGCGTCAACGCGATACCGCGTTTTCGCCTTGTCTGCCGGGAAAGCCTCTCCGCCTTTCCCGGATTGGTGTCAGAAGTAGTAACCCACGTTGATATTGAAGCGCGTATCCCATTTATCGGCGGCTGCGGACCCGAGATCGGTCAACTGGGCGCCGCCGAAACCGCCGCTGCTGATGTACGGCGTGGTGAACGGCTGGTTCTTGGCGAGAACGAAGTCCACGTAGGTAAAGAAGGCGCCGGCAGCAATGCTCATGCCGGTCACGTTCTGAATGGTTTCCTCGAGCCGCGGATCTTCCTTGTCGACGTAGGTGAAATCGTTGTAGTACTTCAGGGCCGAAATCGGGCCGATGCTCACGTTCTGCGTATAGGCCAGGTTGGCCAGATAGGTCCAGGCCTCGGCCGGCATGGTGTATTCGAACGAGTAAGCGCCGGTGCCGATGATTTCGGTGTCGAAACCGGGCGACGCCTCCGGGTTGATCGCGTATTTGGTGAGCTGGAGCATCAGGTTCCAGGGCCCGTAATTGCCATGGAGATGCCCGGCGGCCGCCCAGTGATCCCCGCCATCCTCGTTGATGGTGCTGTTGTAGATCTGCCCCCCCTGCAGCGACAGGCCGAACTCGCTGGCCGCGTTTTCCGCGTGAACCGCCCGGTAGGCGTAGCGGATATTGCCGGTGTTGGCCTCTTCAATGGCTTCCTTGTTGGTGCCGTCGCTGACGTTGAGCGGGTCGTACGAGTAGCGATTGAACCCGCCGTCGCCGGCGTATTCGTCATTCTTGAAGAAGGCCAGCTGCAGATTGTGCGGCCCGCTGTCGTAGATGAAGTTCACGCCGGCGTCGTAATCGTCTTCCAGGCCCAGGTAGTAGTTGGACGAGAAGAAGAAATTGTTGGATGCGTACGGCTGGATACCGAACGGCACCTGCATGATGCCGAGCTGGCCGCGCCATTCGTCGCTGAAGTCGTAGCCCAGCCAGCCGTGGTGAATGAAGTGCGAATTGCCGAACGTCGGATAGAACCGGTACTCCGCCGAAAAGATGATGTTGCTGATCTCGCCGTCGAGATTGATGCGAAACGTATCGATGTCGATCTCGCCGCCCGTGGCGCGATCATTGGCATTGCTGCCGCGGCGCTGGAACTGGAAGCGCAGTGCGCCGCCGACATGGATGTCCGGCTTGGCATCCGCGGCGTCATTCTGCGCCACGGTAGCCTGCTCGCTGGCCGCATCCGCTTCTTCGGCGGCGGCCTCGGCGGTGGCGCTAGCCTCGTCCGACGAGGACTCGGCCTGTTCCAGGCGTTTTTCCAGACTTTTCATCTGCATTTGCAGGCGCTTGAGCTCCTCTTTCAGCTGCTCGACGTCGCTGCTGTCTCCCCATGCCGGCATTGTCACCGCGCCCGCTGCAAGCGCGACGATCATGAAACGTTTCATGCTTTCCCCCACCATCGGTTATCCACCTACCCTACCGAAACGACGCGACAGTTGCATGTCGCATCCGTCTGCCACGCCGCTGCGTTTGTGTGACCAACCGTGATTGAGCTTTCCGATAAAGGCCTTTACTGCCGGGCCGGCGATTTTCATATCGACCCCTGGCGGCCGGTGCCCCGCGCCCTGATTACCCACGCCCACGCGGACCATGCCCGACCCGGTCACGGACGGTACTGGGCGGCGTCGGCGGGCGAGTCGCTGCTGCGTCATCGGCTGGGGCGGGAGATCGCGCTGGAACCTATGGCCTATGGGGAAACACGCCGATTCGGCGGTGTCGAGGTATCACTGCATCCGGCCGGACATGTTCTGGGTTCGGCCCAGGTTCGGGTGGCCGGGGATGACGGTGTGTGGGTGGTGTCGGGCGATTACAAGCGCGATGCGGACCCCACCTGTGCGGAATTTGAAGTGGTGCCCTGCGACACCTTCATTACCGAAGCCACCTTTGCGCTGCCGGCCTATCGCTGGCAGCCGGCCGCCGCCGTGGCCGCGGAAATTCACCACTGGTGGCAGGCCAACGCGGCGCTGGGCAAGACCAGCGTGCTGTTCTGCTATGCCCTGGGCAAGGCGCAGCGCCTGCTGGCGGAGCTGCGGGCCTATACGCAGGAAACCGCGTTTCTGCACGGCGCCCTGACGCCGCTGACCGAGTGTTACCGCGAGGCCGGTATCGCTATGCTGCCTACGGAACCGGTGGGGCGCCGCCTCAAGGACGAGGACTTCTCGCAGGCGCTGGTGCTGGCGCCGCCGTCCGCCGCCGGTTCCGCCTGGATGCGCCGCTTTCCGCGCCATTCCGCCGGCTTTGCCTCGGGCTGGATGCGCATACGCGGCAACCGCCGCCGGCGCGGCTACGACCGCGGCTTCGTGTTGTCCGACCACGTCGACTGGCCGGGGTTGATCCGCACCATCGAGGAAACCGGCGCCCGCCGCGTGCTCGCCACTCACGGGCGCACCGATGTACTGGTGCGGTATTTGCGCGAGCGCGGGTGGGAGGCGGATTCGTTGGAGACGTTTTTCGGAGATGGCGCGACGGATGTCTGAATTCGGATTGGTATCCGTCAATCGCGTTTGGTTCGCGTGTGGGGATGGAAGAGTTCCACCCCCGCTGACGCGTGGCTGGGTGTCTTTCTTGTGGCGACAAGAAAGTCACCAAAGAAACGCTTCCGGCGGGCGAGTCCCGCCCCGAACGGGGTTCGGGGCGGGATGCCCTGCGCGCTTCGGTCGGCGAGGGGGTGTTTCGACGGGTCATCCGTGACCCGACGAAAACCGCGCGCACGTCCTGTGCGCGCCCCTTGCGGGCCTGGAACCTCG
>JAVKCJ010000031.1:0-5532 GCA_040222795.1 Salinisphaeraceae bacterium | reverse complement strand
ACGCAGGGTCACCATCTTCGGGATGCCGCCCGGGGTGCGCGACCACCGGAGCTTGATCTCGCCCAGCCCGGGCAGCTTCAGGTAACCGGGCCGGTAGGCCCGGTGCACCTGACGCTGATCCAGCTGAAAGCGGATCGCCTGGGCATGACCCCGCTTTTTGAAGCGCGGGTAGCGCGCCCGGCCGGCGAAGAAGTTGCTGAAGGCCCGATCCTGGTCCCGAAGCGCCTGGGTGAGCACCGTCGCCGGGGTGGCCTTGAGCCAGGCATACCGGTGGGTGCGCTTCAGGGTCGTCAACAACCGGGAGATGTCCACGCCGGACCGGGACTCGCCGCGCCGGCGCCAGGCCTTGCCGCGGGCGTTGAGGCCGAAATTCCAGACCCAGCGGGCGGCGCCAAAGTGGCAGGCCAAATCACGCTGCTGCGCCGGCGTGGGGTAGCACCGGAACTTGTAGGCCCGCTGGATCAGCCGGGGGCTGCCGCTATCAGGCTGTATGCCCATACAACCCGACGCTACACCAAAACGAAGCACGAATCACGGGTGTCACGGGCACCACCTGGCCCCTGGTCCGGACCGCGCCGCCGGCGCTTCGCGTGCCTACCCGGGGGCTCGAAGGCGTCCTGCCTTCTCGGAGGTGGATGCCGGCATCGCGGCGATGCAGGCCGGCGATTACGAGCAGGCCCGGGCACTGCTGGCGACACCGGCTGAGACGGGGAATGCGCGGGCGCAGCACTTCCTGGGGATGAATTACCACTACGGCTGGGGTGGGCCGGCGGACAAGCCCAGAGCTCTGGAGCTGTTCAAGGCATCGGCGGAGGCTGGCAGCGCGCGATCCCAAGCCA
Source organism: Salinisphaeraceae bacterium (assembly GCA_040222795.1). Taxonomy (GTDB): domain Bacteria; phylum Pseudomonadota; class Gammaproteobacteria; order Nevskiales; family Salinisphaeraceae; genus Spectribacter. The sequence continues at coordinate 4,693 of JAVKCJ010000031.1, read as the reverse complement.
TGCTGGGCGCCATCTACGCCGCCGGTGATGGCGTGACGACGAGCGGCGAGAAGGCCGTGCGGTGGTACGAGACAGCGGCCGCGGGCGGCATGCCTTCAGCCGCCCATAACCTGGGGGTTATCTACCAGGAGGGTCGCCTTGTTGAGAAAGACGCAGCCAGGGCGGCGATGTGGACCGAGAAAGCCGCGGAGGCCGGTCTTGCTCGGTCGCAATTCAACCTGGGGCTGGCCTACGCGCGTGGGATCGGGGTAGAGAAGGATGACAAGGCGGCCAGCCAGTGGCTGCTGAAGGCTGCCAAACAGGGATTGCCGGCGGCGCAGGCTGAGCTTGGGTGGATGTATGCGATGGGGCGTGGCCTCGATCAAAGCACGAGCGAGGCGGTTTACTGGCATGCAGTCGCTGCACGGCAGGGGTATAAGCAGGCGATCAAGGACATCAACACGTTCCTGAAGAACCTGGGTGAATACCGGGTCGATCGTGGCGTCATTGACATCTACCCGGGACCGGACCAGTCCAGGGCGAGTATCGGACAATTTCACCAGGGGGATCGGGTGTATCAGCTCCATGCCGCCAAGGGCTGGGCGGAGGTCTACCACCCGGATTCTCACCTGACCGGGTTCATCGAAAAAGCGGCATTGAAGCGAGTGGAATAACCGGGTTGCAGTTCGGCAGGACTCCCTAGAATGGAGCTATAGGAGGTCGAATATGTCGTTCGCAAAAATACCCTCGCTGCCATTTCTGATCGAGTCTATGGTCCCGAACAAGGCCAGCCCGAAAGTGCTTGGCGTTCATGGACCGGCGGAATCCGGCAAGGACACGCTCGCGGATTTTCTCAAGCCGATGGGCTTTGCCAAGATCGCCTTTGCCGACCCGCTGAAACTGCACATCAAGCAGACCAAGCGGGTAGCCGCGGAATATCTCTGGGCGCGTGATCTCAAGGATGTCGTGATTCCCGGTTGGGGGTGCACGGGGCGTGATCTGTGTCAGCAGGAAGGGGATCGACTGCGTAAGGCATACGGAGACGACATCTTCGTGCGGCGTGCCGTCATGGACATGCAGGCGCGCTTGTCCGAGGGCTGGGGTGGGGTGATTTTCAGCGACGTTCGCTACGAGTGGGAGGCGTCTGTAGTGAGGCAGCTCGGGGGCTTTATCGTCCACATAGCCAAGGATGACGCGGCCCGCAACGTGGCCATCAACTGGAGCCACAGCTCAGAAGCGGGGGTGGCCTTTGCGGAAGGCGATCAGCGAATCGTGAATAACGCATCGCTCGACGCCTATCGAGCTCGCGTGCTTGCCGCCTGCGCGCCACTGCTTGAGCAGGTGGCCTAGCCGATCAGTCGGGCAAACAACAGCACGTTGGCGGCGATCAAGCCTGAGACGAGAAAGGCTGAAGCCAACAGCAAGCCCGCCATACAGGCGAGATCACGAACGCGGGGGCGAACAAGGTCTGACATGGATATGTAATGGGTGGGGTATCGGCACCATGATCGGCGCCTTGACCGCGGGCAGGGCAGGCAAAAGCCTGTGGCGACCGAGCCCCTTTTCAGGGGCCCGGCCTATACAGATCAGAATTGGACACAGATCTCCTCAAGTCCAAGGCTTCTTGCGAAGCTCAGGGCCTCCAGCAAGCGATCGACGCCATGGGCGTAACCGATGTCGAGCTGGTCAGAGGTCTGGGCAATCACCTCGCTGTGCGACGGGTGGGTGCTGAGCACCGCAAACCCGCCGTCCAGATACTCGGGCAACGTCTGTCGAAGCTGCTCCCAGAATTGGGTGGAGGCGAGTACCGCGTCATCCCCGAAGAACTGCTGCCTCTCCAAGTAGGCAGCGTCGGGCATGTAATGCTTGCACGTCCGGAAGGCCAGGGCCGTGTCGGACATGAGGACAGTTTGTAGCTGTGCAGCCATTTTGTTTTCACTCCGGAAAGAGCAATCAGGCAGCGGCCGTGATTGCGTTTTGGATCTCGACCACGCTTTGCACGCCAAGGCCGCCGTAATAGCGGCTGACGTGTGATGCGCGGTCATGGGCGTCGATAACGAAGGCACCACCGGTACGAGGGCCCCACTGGGCTACCTCGTCGAGGGTGAGATAGAGCGCCTGCGCCACAGACGTGTTCTGGTAGCCGGCGAACTCGCGAGAGCTAGCCGGATCGGTCTTCCAGACGAGCGTCCGGGAGTCCGGTTTGAGCTGGAGGTGACACCCCAGCTCGTTCAGCCGAAGGCTGTTGACGGGCACGGTCTCGAAAGAGGGTGCCGTTCTGTCGGGCTGTCGAAGGCGTTTGCCTTCGAAGCACTGATCCACCAGACGGTTAATGTTGTGGCAATGCAGCGCCGGCAGGTATTGCCGGAGATGCTCACCCAACATCATCCGTGCTTCGGGGCCGGCCAGCGTGTCGCTGTTGACGATGAAGCTGGCCAGTGTCCGTTGCACCTGGACATACCAGGACTGGCGGATGCGGTTGACCCGGGCGATGAGAGCCCGGTGGAAGGGTAGGTAGTGGAAGGGTCGGAGCTTGACGCTCCCGGATTCCGAGTAGGTCTCGAACATGGGAAGCCTCCCGTTGGGGTGGGAACCCATGACGCAAACGTGCCCGCAGTGGGGCGCGAAGCCCCATGGGCGGTTGGGTGATGCTGTTGCCAGCATCTGATGCCGGATTTACCGGCGGTAGATGGCTCCGATTATCGAGATCAGGCCAGGGGGAGTGGCCTGCGAATGCGGCCGTTTTAGGAAGGGTTGCGGTTTAAGGGGTCCGCGAGAGGATAGGTCTGACGGCAGTGGCGAACGACAAATGTCGTGGGCTGCTGGACTATTCTTTCAGGAGGCAATAGCCGATGAGGTGTCGATACGCAGCGGTATTTTTGGGGGTGGCGATTGGTATGGCTACATCGCCGGCCATGAGCCAGCCAATCGAATTGCTGCGCTTTGCCCCGAGCCTGATCGGGGAAATCTTCGGCGGCGGTACCTCCATCAATCAGTGCGGTTGCCGCTATGAGGACGATGGGGTGACGCAAAGCCGGGAGCCGACGGATGATGCGGGTGAGCCCAGGACTGATGACAAGACCGGCGGCCGGGACTGATGGTCGCCATGACAGACGCCCCGGCTAATGCCAATCGCGTAACCCTCCCGGTACTGCGCTTTGATTGGCCGGAGACCGCGGCAGACGGGCGGGTATTCCCGGGTAACGGGGTCTGTGTGCTTTGTAAAGGCCGGCCTGTTCGCCTGCTGGTGGTTTCGGATACCAATTCGCCGGGGATGGTCGAGGGGGTTCTCGTAGAGCCCGAGGCCGCGACCCAGGACGGCAAGCAAGTGGCGCGCGGTGCGCGTGTGCAGGTGCCTGAAAGCGCAATCGTGGAGATCGTTCGTCAGGTCAATCTGGCCACGGATCGCAAGCTCATACAGGACGGGGTTAGCCGGCTGGTATTCGAATGGGATATCCAGCCTGACGGATCAGTCGCGCTTCGCGACTACGCCCAGCAGCGAGTGGACCGAGGCAAGATGGGTTTCGGAGACTGGATGAGCGCACAGATACGACTCATCGAAGCGGTGACAGTGCTGCAGCAGTACAACGCTGCCCTGATGGGCGGCGTCGAAGAAGGGTGGGTTGGGCGCGCCAAGTCGGGGCGGCTATAGGCCTCCCTGCTCGCGAATGTGGGCGATTCGTGCGGGCGTGGGCGGGTGTGATGACCACACATCAATGCTGTGCTCCAGCCCGAAGCTCAGGGACCCCAGTGCCTCTACGCCAGCGGCGGCACCGGTGTAACGGGTCGCCATGGCATCGGCTCTCCATTCCGCGCGACGCGAAAGGGGGCCATCAAGGACGAGATAAAGGCGGCGAGCAATTGTCGCCATCCAGCCACTTGCCTCCATCGGGAAGGTCAGTGGCAGAAGAACAAACGCGGTGCCGGGCCGCCACCACCCAGAACGCGCCATGTCCTGCTTCATCGATGCAAGAAAGATCGAAGGGCTGTATAGCGATCGAATGACCGTCAGCCAGAAACTCCGGATGGCGGCATCTCGATAGCACAGATGGGCCAGCTCGTGCGCAATAACCCAGCGCAGGGCGTCAGGCGAGAGGGTAGCCGCCAACCCGCCGGTGATCACCACGCAGTCGCGGCCGGTTGACTGCAGCGCAAACGCATTGGGTACCGGGCTGGCCATGAGGTAGAAACGCGGGATGCGGATGCCCATGGACCGGGCGAGCGCATGACCCATCTGTGTTGCGCCATGCTTCTCCGGGAGTTCGACCAGATCATGAACGCCGGCGATATGCCTGGCGACCCGGCGATTGGAGGCGAACAGGTAGCGCAGCAGGATGAGGACGTAGGCGGCGGCCATCGCCAGGCAGGACCACCACAGCAGATCTTCGACTGACACAACTGGCAGGTAATGATTCAGCGGCGGGGTGTTGTGCAGGTAGATCAGCCCGGCATGAAAGCCTAGCCCGGGGACGATGAACAGGAGCGCCAGGGTGGTGATGAGCAGCAGCTGTATCAATAGCATGGCCAGCATCCGCCAAGCATAGATCGATAGCGCCGGGAGGCGGATATTAAAGGGTATCCGGAATGGAGTGTAGGTTGAGGGCTTAGGGCTTACCGGCGTCAAGAAACAGGATCGACCCAGTTCTCTACGCGCAGGCCCTCTACGCGGCAGAAATGCTTCACGTTGTTCGTCACCACCACCGCCCCAGCACTA
>JAVKCJ010000030.1:0-50627 GCA_040222795.1 Salinisphaeraceae bacterium | reverse complement strand
GAAGCCGGCGTAGAAGAAGATGCCTTCGAAGATGACGTAGAAGGCGATCAGGTCACGCAGGAACTTCTGGTCGTTTTCCGGGGTGCCGGTGGTGAAGTCCGGGTCGTTCAGGCTCTGGGTGTACTGCATGGCCCAGGCGGCCTTGTTGTGGACGCTGGGCAGCTCGCGGTACATGTTGAAGATTTCGCCCTCGTCCAGGTTCAGGCTTTCCACGATGTACTGGAAGCAGTGGCCGTGGACGGCTTCCTCGAAGGCCTGGCGTAGCAGGTACTGGCGGCATTCCGGGTTGGTCAGGTGCTTGTAGATGCCCAGCACCAGGTTGTTGGCCACCAGCGATTCGGAGGAGGCGAAGAAGCCGAAGCCGCGCTTGAGGATCAGGCGCTCGTCGTCGGACAGGGCGTCCGGGTCCTGCCACATGGCGATGTCGGCGGACATGTTGATTTCCTGCGGCATCCAGTGATTGGCGCAGCCGGACAGGTATTTCTCCCACGCCCACTGGTACTTGAACGGCACCAGCTGGTTGACGTCCGCACGGCAGTTGATGATGGCCTTGTCGTCCACCTGCACGCGGTCGGCGCCCATTTCCACCTGTTCCAGGCCGGTGACGGCGGTGTCCTTGTCGGCGGTTTCGCGGGCGCGCAGCTCGCCGTCTTCCACCGCGAAGGGGTCGGGGGTGGCGGCCGGCTGCGGCGGGTGCACGCTCTGGTTGGGATCGGTGGGGCGGTTGTCGTTCCATTCGAGCATGGTCGTCATCCTTGTCTTGCGTTAAGTCGGTGTCGAAAGCCGGCTGCGTGGTGGCGTCGGGCTTCGCGGTTGTCTAGCGGCGGCGGTTCAACTGCATCACCCGGCGGGCGCGGGTGCGCCGCTGGCGGATCTGTTGCTGATGGCGTTTGGCGTCGCTGGCCTGGGAGGGCAGCGGGCCGGATTCGCGCGGGTCGTCGCCGGTGTCGATGATTGTTGGGTGCCAGTCCATTTGTTGGGTCATGGTTGCAATCGTTCCCCCTCTCCCTGGCCCTCTCCCGCTGGCGGGAGAGGGTATGGCTTCGTTCGGGCGATGGCGATCCGGGTTACTGACAGGCCTCGCAGTCCGGGTCGTCGATGGCGCAGGCCATGGGGGCGGTCGGCTGGGCGGCGGGTGCCGCGGCTTGAGCCTTGCCGTTGGCGTGACCGTTGGTCGGCGCCGCGGCAGACGAGCTGCCGTTCGAGGCCCCGGCCGCACCGGCGCCGCCACCGCTGGCGGCGGCCGGACCGCCGCTGCCGTGACCACCGCCGTGGGCCACCGCGTTCAGGCGATGGTCGGTGATGGTGGATTTCTCGGTGTGCGAGGCGCCCATGGTGCGCAGGTAGTAGGTGGTCTTCAGGCCCTTCTGCCAGGCGAACTTGTACAGCTCGTCCAGTTTCCGGCCGGAGGGCTGCGCCATGTACAGGTTCAGGCTCTGGGCCTGGTCCAGCCACTTCTGGCGGCGGCTGCCGGCTTCCACCAGCCACTTGGGGTCGATCTCGAAGGCGCACTTGTACAGCACCTTGAGGTCGTCCGGGATGCGGTCCACCGCCTGCACCGAGCCGTCGTAGTACTTCAGGTCGTTGGCCATCACCTCGTCCCACAAGTCCAGGGCCTTGAGGTCGTCCACCAGGTAGGGGTTGATGACGGTGAACTCGCCGGACAGGTTCGATTTGACGTACAGGTTCTGGTAGGTCGGCTCGATCGACTGGCTTACGCCGGTGATGTTGGCGATGGTCGCCGTGGGGGCGATGGCCATGGTGTTGGAGTTGCGCATGCCCACCTGCTTGATGCGGGCGCGCAGGCCGTCCCAGTCCAGGGTCTGCGATTCGTCCTGATCTAGGTATTCGGCCCCGCGGTTGTCGCGCAGGATGCGGATGGAGTCGATCGGCAGCACGCCCTGATCCCACAGGCTGCCCTTGAAGCTGGAGTAGGCGCCCCGCTCCTCGGCCAGGTTGGTGGAGGCCTGGATGGCGTAGTAGCTGATCTGCTCCATCGAGCGGTCGGCGAAGGTCACCGCGTCCTCGGATTCGTACGGCAGCTTGAGCTTGTACAGGGCGTCCTGGAAGCCCATCAGGCCCAGACCCACCGGGCGGTGACGCAGGTTGGAGTCACGCGCGGTCTTGACGCTGTAGTAGTTGTACTCGATCACGTTGTCGAGCATGCGCAGGGCGGTGTTGACGGTGGCTTCCAGCTTGGCGCTGTCCAGTTCCCCGTCGACAATGTGCTGGGGCAGGTTGATCGACCCCAGGTTGCACACCGCGATTTCCTTGCCCGGGCTGGTGTTGAGCGTGATCTCGGTGCACAGGTTGGACGAGTGCACCACGCCCACGTGCTGCTGCGGGCTGCGCAGGTTGCAGGGGTCCTTGAACGTGAACCAGGGATGGCCGGTCTCGAACAGCTGCGACAGCATCTTGCGCCACAGGCCCACGGCGGACACCTTCTTGGCGTTCTTGATTTCGCCGGCGTCCACCCTGGCCTCGTAGCGCTCGTAGGCCTCCTGGAAGGCCTTGCCGGTCAGATCGTGCAGGTCGGGCACGTCGTTGGGCGAGAACAGCGTCCACTGGGCGTCGTCCAGCACGCGCTTGACGAACAGGTCCGGCACCCAGTTCGCGGTGTTCATGTCGTGGCAACGGCGGCGGTCGTCGCCGGTGTTCTTGCGCAGTTCCAGGAATTCCTCGATGTCCTTGTGCCAGGTCTCCAGATAGGCGCAGACCGCGCCCTTGCGCTTGCCGCCCTGGTTGACCGCCACGGCGGTGTCGTTGACCACCTTCAGGAACGGCACCACGCCCTGGGACTTGCCGTTGGTGCCCTTGATGTGGGCGCCCATGGCGCGCACCGGGGTCCAGTCGTTGCCCAGGCCGCCGGCGAATTTGCTCAGCATGGCGTTGTCGTGGATGGCGCCGTAAATGCCGCCCAGGTCGTCGGCCACGCTGGTCAGGTAGCAGCTGGAAAGCTGCGGGCGCAGGGTGCCGCTGTTGAACAAGGTGGGCGTGCTGCTCATGAAATCGAAGCTGGAGAGCAGCTTGTAGAACTCGATCGCCCGCTCTTCTCTTTCGATTTCATTGATCGCCAGCCCCATGGCCACCCGCATGAAGAAGGCCTGCGGCAGCTCGAAGCGGTTGCCCTCGGAGTGGATGAAGTAGCGGTCGTAAAGCGTCTGCAGGCCCAGGTAGGTGAACTGCAGGTCGCGGTCGGCGATCAGGGCGTTGCCCAGGCGCTCGAGGTCGTATTCCAGCAGCCGGGAATCCAGCAGTTCCAGCTCGGCGCCGCGCTTGACGTAGTCCGCGAAGTAATCGGCGTAGCGCTGGGTCATCTCGGTGTGGGTGGCGTACTCCACCTGACCGTCGGCCAGGAAGGTCAGCGCTTCGTGACGCAGCTTGTCCAGCAGCAGGCGGGCGGCGACCTGGCCGTAGTTGGGCTCGGCTTCCAGCCGCTGCCGGGCGGACAGCACCAGCGCGGTGGCCAGTTCGTCCTCGTTGATGCCGTCGTAGGCGTTCTTGATGGTGTCGGCCAGCAGGCGCTCGGCGTCCACGCCCTTGACCTCGTGGCAGGCCTCCTCGATCACCTTCTTCAGGCGAACTTCGTCCAGCGCCCGGGTGGTGCCATCCTTGAACGCCACGTTGATGGCGCCCTTGGCCACGGTGGCGCCGGTCTTGCCGCTCTTGGCCGCGGCCTCGGCGCGTTCGCGGGCGCGCTCCTCGCGGTACAGCACGTAGGAGCGGGCCACCTTGTGCTCGCCCCCGCGCATCAGCGCCAGTTCCACGTAGTCCTGGATGTCCTCGATATGCACCGCGCCGCCGCCGGGCAGGCTGCGGGTCACGCCCTGTTCCACCTGTTCGGACAACTGCTTGACGGTGTCGCGGATGCGGCTGGAGGCCGCACCCGAGCGGCCCTCCACGTCCAGGAACGCCTTGGTCAGGGCTACTTCGATCTTGGAACGGTCGAACGGCGTGACCTTGCCGTTGCGGCGGATCACCTTGTACGAGCCCGGTGCCGTGGCGGCCAGTTCCGCGCTGGACGGCGTATCAACAGGCTGCTGCGGCCGCTCGGTCACGGCTTCGGATTGCGTCTGCATGTGCGTTCACCCCTGCTGGCGGTTCGATGTTCGGGCGCCCGTAACGTTGGGCATGACCAAACAATACACCACTAGATGGTGTGGTCAACAGGCGAATTCTTCGCGTTCGTCACTACATATTGTGTTTGCCCGTGGAAAAGCCGGTGCATTGGGGCCGGGATGACCTGTGGATATCCCGTGTGGACAAGGCGAGAATCGCTGCGCAATCAGGCGGCTGGCGGGGTCGGCTCGAACCGGGATAAAAATTCGGCTCGGCACCACCGTGGCAGTGGCGAGTGCCCCCGTCCGGCTGGCCGCATTGCGCGCTGCACTGCGGTAAGATTCTGATTTTACTGGAAAGCCGGAGCAGCATTCCGGCGTCGCGGCGGATGAAGCCGAATTGACGGCCGTTCGCCGGTGTCGAACCCCGCGGCGGGGCTGTCATCGCCCCGACGCATTCATGGTTTAGAGGTGACCATCCGATGGACATCATCGCCTTTCGTCACGGCATAGCAATGGATCGCGAGGAAGCGCACGACATGGGGCTTTCCGACGAGGAACGCCCGCTCACCGACAAAGGCCGCCGCCGTACCCGGGCGGCCGCCGCCGGTCTGCGTGCCTGTCTGGAAGGCCAGGCGGTGGATACCATCGTGTGCAGCCTGCTGCTGCGCGCCCAGCAGACCGCCGAACTGCTGGCGCCGTACGTGGGCGAGCCGCCGCTGGTGGAATCGGCGGCGCTGAATCCCGGCGCCGGCGCGGAGGCCCTGGACACCTGGCTGCACGGCCGTCCCACCGACGAATCGCTGATTCTGGTGGGACACGAGCCGGACCTGTCCGCCTGGGTGTCCTGGGGCCTGACCCGCAAGCGCGACCGCATCCTGTCACTGAAAAAGGCCGGCGCCGCCTGTGTGGAATTTCCCGGCCCGGCCGAGGGCGGCACCGGTACCCTGCGCTGGCAGCTCACTGCCGGTCAGATGCGGGCGCTGGGATGAAAAAGGAAGGCTGAGCGACCGTGCTGGAATGGCTGATTGTCGGCGGCGGAGTGCACGGCACCCATCTAGCCCGGGTGCTGCGCGGGCGGCTGGGCGTGGCCGATGACGATCTGCTGATCGTGGACGATGCTCCGGCCCCGCTGGCCGCCTGGGACCGCCGGGCGGAGGCCTGCGGGATGGACTATCTGCGCTCGCCCCAGGCCCATCATCTGGGCCTGCGCAGCGATGGCCTGCGGCGCTTCGCCGACACCTTAAGTCTGGACGGCCCGGCCTTCATCGATCCGTATCAACGCCCGGCGCTGGCGTTGTTCGACGCCCACTGCCGCCAGCTGATCGCCGACGAACCGGCGCATCTGCGCGCCTGCGAGCGGGTGACCCGCATCGAACCCCAGGCCGGCGGCTACCGCGTCTGGGCCCGGGAACGCTCGTGGTGGACCCGCCGGGTGCTGCTGGCTCCCGGGCCGCCTGCGCCCGACCGGCCGGACTGGGCCGCCGGCGTGCCGCATGTGTTCGATCACGATTTCGCCATGCCGGGCGGTGACGGCCATGTCGCCATCATCGGCGGCGGCATTACCGCGGGGCAGCTCGCGCTGTGCCTGATCGCCCGCGGCCGGTCGGTGAATCTGATCACCCGCCGGCGCCTGCGTCGAGCGGATTTCGACGCCCAGCCCTGCTACGCCGGGCCCCGCTGCCTGGTGCCGTTCGCCGCCGGCGACTGGCGCCAGCGCCGCCGCCGCATCCAGGTGGCTCGTCATCCGGGCACGCTGCCGCGAGACGTGGCCGCCGGGCTGCAACGCGCCATCCGGCGCGGCGCGCTGCACGTGCATGTGGGTTCGGCCATGGGCCTGGATGACCGCGGTGTGGTGCTGGCTGATCGTCGCACGGTGCCGGCGGACGAACTGGTTGTCGCCACCGGCTTCGCCGACCGCCTGCCCGGCGGCCAGCTCATCAGCCAGCTGATCCGCGAACTGGCCCCGCCGCTGACCCCCTGCGGTTTTCCCGCCCCGCAACCCGATCTGCAGTGGCGGCCGGGTCTGTACGTGACCGGCCGGCTGGCGGAAATGGAACTGGGGCCGATGGCCGGCAACATCCGTGGCGCGCGCCTGGCGGGGGAGCGCCTGGCCGCGGCCTCCGCCGAACTGGCCGTGTCGCCGCCGATGGCGGATCGGGCGGTGGTGGAGTCGCGGTTGCCGGTAATTTAGCGGCGCTGCCGCCGCAGTGCGGATCGGCGGTTACTGCGGCATATGCCGGGCCGTAGGGCGCCATTCATGGCGCCTATTCGAATCAACGCGTCCCAATGCCTTGAAAACGTCATTGCGAGGCCCCGTCAGGGGCCGCGTCAATCTTTGAGTCATCCTGGTAACTCAGCGTTTCTAGAGCGTCGAGAATGAAGAGAATTCCGCCCCGCTGAAGCGAGCCGGAATCTTATTCTTTCTTGGAGGCCGGAAATTCCTGAATCGGGGCAACGCTTTGCCTTTGCTCGGTGGACGACTCATCCACCCCGATGCTTGATATCCCGCAACTGCCGCCGCCCCTTGCGGTCGGGTCGCCCGTCCGGCCGGGGCTGGCTGCGGGCCCCGGCCCGGCGCATGGCCATGGCGTCGAGGCGCGCGGTGCGGTCGGCCTCGTCCTCGTGATAGAGGGCTTCGGCGGCGGTGGCGCTGCCGCGGCGATCGGCCAGGTCGGTGATCTGGATGCGGAACTGCTGACCTACCTTGCGGATATCGAGCTTGTCGCCGATCCGCACGGTCTGGCCGGCCTTGCCGCCTCCGCCGTTAACCGACACCTTGCCGCCATTGGCGGCGTTCGTGGCCTGGGTGCGGGTCTTGTAGAACCGCGCGGCCCACAACCACTTGTCCAGGCGGACGCCGCTCATTCGGTGATCAGTCGACCTCCATCATCTCGAAGTCGTCCTTGGGGGCGCCGCAGTCCGGGCAGGTCCAGTCGTCGGGGATGTCCTCCCACTTGGTGCCGGGTTCGATGCCCTCGTCGGGCAAGCCTTCGGCCTCGTCGTAGATCCAGCCGCAGACAATGCACTGCCACTTCTTCATCGTGATTCCTAATCGTCGAGTGGGATGAAGTCCGGTTTTTCCCGGACGGCGCAATCGGGGCAGGGCCAGTCCTCGGGGATTTCCGACCAGGGCGTGCCCGGTTTGAAACCCTCGTGTTCGCAGCCTTCGGCCTCGTCATAGATGAAGCCGCAATCGTCGCATTGATAACGGGCCATGACTCCCCCGAACCGTTTTTGCGGGCGCAAGACTAGCAAAAAAAGGCGCCAATGACCTTGCTAGGAGGCCAGCAGACGCATGGGGCCATCGTCCCCGCCGCGGCCCAGCCGCAGTCCGCCCAGGGCGATGCCCAGCGCGGCGGCGGCTGGCAGCAGTTGCCAGGCCGACCAGGGCAGGCGCCCGTCGAACAGCAGCTGACCCAGCGGCCACAGGGCGGCGGTTACCAGCAGACTGGCGCCGATCGCGGCCAGCCCGCCCCAGGCCAGAGCCTCGCGCCAGGCGATACGGCGCAGCAGCGCGGCGTCCGCCCCCAGTACCCGCAGCATGGCGTTGTCGCGATCCCGTACGGTACGCAGACTCATCAGCGCCGCGGCCAGCACCAGCAGCGCGGCGGCCATCAGCAGCGCGGCCAGCAGGGCGCTTGCGCGGCTGGCCTGGTCGATGATGGCCTGGGCCCGGTCGAGCAGGGTGTTCACGTCCAGCAGTGTGGCCTGAGGCATCTGTCTGAGCAGTTCGGCCAGCCGGCCGCCGTCGCCGGGTGGTAGCCAGAAACTGGTCAACCAGGAGAGATCGGCGGCGGCCAGCGTGCCGGGGGTGAAGATGAAGTAGAAATTGGGCTCGAAGCTTTCCCAGTTCACCTCGCGCAGGCTGGTCACGGTGGCGGTGAGTTCGCCGGACGGGCCGACGAAGGTGACGTTGTCGCCCAGCGCGATGCCTAGCCCCCGAGCCAGCTCGGTTTCCACCGACACGCCGGTGGTGTCGTCCTCGCCGTGCCAGCGGCCCACGCTGACCTGATTGCTGGGCGGCAGGCGGTCGGTTTCGGTGAGCACCAGATCGCGATTCAACGCGTTGCCGGCCTGGCGGGATTCCTTGGTCACTGCCTGGCGCACCGGCTGGTCGTTGATCTCCGTGAGCCGGGCCCGGGTGACCGGGTAGCGCGGCTTGGCGATAGCGTTGTGGTCGGCCAGCCAGGCGTCCAGGGCCGGCAGGTCGGCGTCGAATACATTCAGCAGAAAGTAGTTGGGGGCCCTCTCGGGCAGGCTGGCCCGCCAGTCGGCCAGCAGTCGGGTGCCGACATGGCCGGACAGGGCCAGCACCGCCATCGCCGCCATCAGCGCGGCCAGCAGTGGCAGGGCCAGGGTCGGCCGGCGGGTCAGCCGGCGCAGCGCCAGCCGGCTGGCCAGCGGTAGCCGTGGGCTGAGCCAGTCCAGCCCCTTGAACAGCGGCCAAAGCGCGGCCGGCAGCCCGATTGCCAGCACCAGCAGCAGGCCGATCAGCCAGGCCAGTTCCCGCGCGGAGCCGCTCAGCCAGGCGGCGGCCAGCGCCAGCAGCGCTACCGCGGCGATCAACCCGCCCGCGCCCACCGGCTGGACGCCGCCGCTACGCTGAAGCAGCCGCGTAATCGGGGCCCGTGCCAGGGCCAGGCCCTGGGTCACGCCGAACACCAGCCACAAGCCGGGCGGTAGCGCGGCGATCAGCAGCCAGTCGGCCGGACCGGCGGCCAGCGGCCCCTGCCAGCCCAGCGCCTGACGGGCAACCAGGACGACCAGGCTGCCCAGCAACAGGCCGGCGGCCGCCGCCGGCAACAGGGCGATGGCTTCGCCGGTGAGCAGCCGTCGCAGTACCCGACGGCGCGGGGCACCGAAGGTGCGCAGCAGGGCGGCCAGCCGGGCCTGACGGGTGGCGCGCTGGGCGCTGGCCATGGTCAGCGCCGCCGCGCACAGCACCACCACCAGCAGCACGCCGACGCTGACGTAGAGGGTCAGCTGCTGCAGCGGGCCGAACGAGCGCACACGGGCGTCGTCCACGCCTTCGAGCGACTGGTCCGGGCGCAGGCCGGCGGATTCCAGTTGTCGGCGATGGGCGGCCACAGCCGTCGCCGGCCCGTCCACCAGCAGGCGGTAATCCAGCCGGCTGCCGGGGCCGATCACGCCACTGGCGGCCACGTCGTCGGCATGCATCAGCACCCGAGGATTGACGCTGTAGAAGGCGGTGCCCTGGTCGGGTTCGCTGCGGATCACCCCGGTAATGGTCAGGTCGGTTTCGCCCAGCGTCAGCGTGTCGCCCACGGCCTTGCCCAGGCGGTCGATCACGCCGTCGGCCACCCAGGCGTGGCCCGGCCGCGGTCCGTGATCGCGCGGGCCGGCGTCGCCGAAACGGTCGGGCGCCACCTGCAGCTCGCCGCGCAGCGGATAGTCGGCGTCCACCGCCTTGGCCGATACCAGCAGAGTGTCGTCGCCGGCCACCACCACGGTGGGGAATTCCAGCACCAGGGAACTGGACAGCTCGTTGTCAACCGGTCGCTGGCGATCATCGGGGGCGCGGCTGCCTTCCAGCACCAGGGCCCCGCCCAGGCTGGCGGCGGTGCGCTGGTCCACCCGCTGGTCGAGTTCCGCGCGCAGCAGGATCACGCTGGCCAGCGCCAGCGCGGCCAGGCCCACGGACAACGCCAGAATGCGGAAGGCGCCGTCCCGCCAGCAGCGCCGCAGACTACCCATGTTGCAGCCGCCCGGCCTCCAGCCGCAGTACCCGCTGACAGCGGTGAGCGAGGTCATCGTCGTGGGTGACCAGCAGCAGGGCAGTACCGGCCTCGCGGTTGAGGTCGAAAAGCAGTTCGGCCACGCGCTCGCGATTGGCGTGGTCGAGGCTGCCGGTGGGTTCGTCGGCGAAAAGTAGTTGCGGGCGGGTGGCGAACGCCCGGGCCAGCCCCACCCGCTGCTGCTCGCCGCCCGACAGCGTGGGCGGGAAATGCTGGCGGCGGTGGGTCAGGCCCACGCGTTCCAGCCAGCGGTCGGCCGCCTCACCGGGCCGGTCGGCGCCGGCCAGTTCCAGCGGCAGCATCACGTTTTCCCGCGCCGTGAGATCGCTTACCAGATGGAATGACTGGAACACGAAGCCGCACAGGGCCCCGCGGCGGGCGGCCCGGGCGTCCTCGTCGAGGTCGCTGAAAGCCTCGCCGGCCAGCCGGATGTCGCCGGCGCTGGGCACATCCAGCCCCGCCAGCAGTCCCAGCAGTGTGGACTTGCCGCTGCCCGAGGGACCGCCCACCGCCACGGTTTCGCCACGGGCCACGGTCAGGTCGATGGCGTGGAGTAACATCAGGGGCCCGTCGGGGCCGGGAACGGTGCGCGAAACGCCGCGCGCCTCGACCATCGGAGTTTTTTTCATGCGTGTGTGGATCTTGTTGCTGTGCGGTTGGCTGCCCGGGCTTGCCGCCGCCGACGGCATCCTGGTGCTGGGCGACAGCCTGGGCGCCGGTTACGGACTGGAAGCGGAACAGGGCTGGGTGTCGCTGCTGGATACGCGTGTGGCGCGGGTTTGCGACGCGCTGCCCGTTCATAATGCCTCGGTCAGCGGCGAGACGACAGCCGGCGGCCGGGCCCGGCTGGCGCCGTTGCTGACACGTCACGAGCCCGAGCTGGTGATCCTGGAACTGGGCGGCAACGACGGCCTGCGGGGCCTGCCGCCGATGCGGCTGCAGGCCAATCTGGAAGCCATGATTGCGGCGTCGCGCGACACCGGGGCGCAGGTGCTGCTGGTGGGCATTCGCATTCCGCCCAACTACGGAGCGGCCTATACCCGCGCGTTCGATGCCGCCTTCGAGCAGGCGGTGGCCGCCACCGACGTGGCCTTCGTGCCGTTCCTGCTCGAGGGGGTGGCGCTGGAGGATGATCTGATGCAGGCCGACGGCATTCATCCCACCGCCGCGGCCCAGCCACGCATGCTGGATAACGTCTGGCCCGAGTTGGCGCCGCTGCTGCCTGCGCGATGCAAATCGGATGAGGACCCACGCGGGGAATGAATCAGAGGACCCAATAAAAGAGCGGGACGGCCAGGGGGAGGAAGCCGTCCCGCTCGGTTGGTCCGGCGACACTCGCGTTGATCGCCGGTCCGGTTGTCGGCCCGCGAAGGGGGAGCGCGGGCCGGGTGCCACCTTGGGGTCAGTGGTAGTGAAGCTAACGGCGGCGCGCGGCTGAACTTTAGCCCTGCGCCCCGGGTTCTTTCAGGGCGTCAGAGCGCGCCCTTGGCGGCCTCGTATTCCTGACGCAGCCCGGCGACGAAATCGGCCGTGGGCTGGACGCTATGGACGCCGCCAACGCCCTGGCCGGCGCTCCAGATGTCCTTCCAGGCCTTGGGGCCTTCGTTGTCGCCGTCCTTGGAACCGAAGTCCATCTTTGACGGATCGGCCTCCGGCAGGTCGGCGGTGTCATAGCCGGCCTTTTCCACGCTGAACTTCAGGTAGTTGCCGTGCACCCCGGAGAAGTAGTTGGTGTAGACGATATCCTCGGCGGTGCTGTCGACCACCATCTGCTTGTAATTGTCGTGGGCGTTGGCCTCGGTGGTGGCGATGAAGGGCGAGCCCATATAGGCCACATCGGCACCCATGGCCCGGGCGGCGGCCACCGACCGGCCGTTGGCGATGCAGCCGGACAGCGCCAGCGGGCCGTCGAACCATTCGCGCAGCTCCTGCACGAAGGCGAACGGGGATTGCGTGCCGGCATGCCCGCCGGCCCCGGCGCACACGGCGATCAGGCCGTCGGCCCCCTTCTCGATCGCCTTGTGGGCGAAGCGCTGGTTGATCACGTCGTGCATCACCATGCCGCCGTAGCTGTGGATGGCGTCGTTGACCGCGTTCTGCGCGCCCAGCGAGGTGATCACGATGGGCACTTCGTGTTTCACGCACATTTCGAGGTCGTGCTCGAGGCGATCGTTCGACTTGTGCACGATCAGGTTGACGCCGAACGGCGCCGCGGGCGCATCCGGATTGGCGGCATCCCAGTCGGCCAGTTCGCTCTTGATGCGCTCGAGCCACACCTCGAGCTGATCCGCCGGACGGGCGTTGAGCGAGGGGAAACTGCCGACCACCCCGGCCTTGCACTGGGCGATGACCAGATCGGGGTTCGACACGATGAACATGGGCGCCCCGAACACGGGCAGGCGCAGGCGGTCGGCGATGGCGGCCGGCAGACTCATGAGGTGACTCCTTGTTTTTCGACGTTAATCGGCGACCTTGAGCAGCATCTTGCCGGTGTTGTCGCCACTGTAGAGCTTGCGGAAAGCGGTGAGCGCGTTGTCCAGACCTTCGTCGAGGTCGAAGTCCCAGTGCAGCTTGCCTTCGTTGCGCAGGCCGGCCAGCACTTCGAAGGCCTCGGGGTAGCGGTCCATGTGATCGAGCACGATGAAGCCCTGGATCTTGATCCGCCGCATGACGATGTTGATGTAGTTGTAGGGCCCCGGCACCGGCTTGTCGGCGTTGTACATGGAAATGGCCCCGCACTGGGCCACGCGGGCGAAGTCGTTCATGCGGCCGAGCACCGCATCGAGGATGTCGCCGCCGACATTGTCGAAATAGCAGTCGATGCCGTCCGGACACAGTTCGCCCAGCCGGGCGTTGACGTTCTCGGCCTTGTAGTCGATGGCCGCGTCCATACCGTATTCCTCGGTCACGCGGCGGCATTTCTCGGCACCGCCGGCAATGCCGACCACGCGGGCGCCCCAGGCCTTGCCCAGTTGCCCGGCGATGGAGCCCACCGCCCCGGCGGCACCGGAGATCACCAGGGTTTCCCCCGGTTTCGGCGCGCAGATGTCATGCACCCCGAAATAGGCGGTCGGACCGACCACCAGCAGCATGCCGAAGACTTCCTGTTCCGACAGGCCGGGCAGGGTGGGCACCGGCTGGAAGGCAGCGGCCGGGCGCTTGCAGTATTCGCTCCAGCTGCCCAGGCCCATGACGGTGTCGCCGACGCTGAACTGGTCGCTGCGGCTTTCCGTGACCTCGCCCAGAGCCATGCCGAGCATCGGGCCGTTGAGGGGCACCGGGTCCATGTAGCTGGGGGTTTCGTTCATCCAGGCGCGGTTGGCCGGGTCCATGGACAGCAGGCGGGTGCGCACCACGATCTCGCCCTCGTCGGCGCTCGGCATGTCGCCGGTCTCCAGGACCAGGTCGTTGTCGCTGACGTCGCCCACCGGGCGCTGGCGCAGAATCCACTGGCGGTTTTGCTCGGTCATCGGTTCTCACTCCTGTTCGCATCGGACCGCGGGAGTGTAATACCTAGTGCGGGCCGCTGCCCGCATCGCCCCCGGGCGCCGGGCCTGCCTTAATATGGGGGTCAGTGCTGACTCTCACTCGCCGGCTGGTGCCATCGATGCAACGAAACCGTTTCTACACACTGCGTTTTTCCTGCCCCGACCGGGTGGGCATCGTGGCCCGCGTGGCCGGGTTCCTAGCCGAGATGGGCGGCTGGATTCTGCGCTCCAGCCAGCATGCCGACGAACAGACCAATCGTTTCTTCATGCGGGTGGAGGTGCGGGCCGAATCGCTGAGCATCGAGCCGGACGTGTTGCGCGAACGGTTCGCCCCGATTGCCGATGAATTCGGGATGGACTGGCGCGTCAGCGACAGCGCGGTGAGAAATCGCGTGGTGATCCTGGCATCCCGCCAGTTGCACTGCCTCTACGATCTGCTCGAGCGCTGGCAGTGCCGGGAACTGGATATCGACATCCCCTGCGTCATCGCCAATCACGAGGATGCCCGCGGGCTGGTGGAGTGGCACGGTATCGATTTCCACCATGTGCCCATCGGCCGTGATGACAAGGCCGCCGGGTTTGCCGAGATCGAACGCCTGTTCAACCATTACCAGGGCGACACCATGGTTCTGGCCCGCTTCATGCAGATTCTGCCGCCCGAGCTGTGCCGCCAATATCTCGGCCGGGTGCTGAACATCCACCACAGCTTCCTGCCCAGCTTCGTCGGGGCACGTCCGTATGACCAGGCTTACCAGCGCGGCGTGAAGCTGATTGGCGCCACCTGTCACTACGTCACCGAGGAACTCGATCAGGGGCCGATCATCGAGCAGGACGTCAACCGGGTCTCGCACGCGGATTCGGTGACTGACCTTGCCCGCTGTGGCAAGGACATCGAGAAGACCGTGCTGGCCCGCGGCCTGCGCTATCACCTGGAAGACCGGGTGATGGTCAATGGCAACCGGACCGTGGTGTTGCGATGAGGCCCGTCTGATCGGTGACGCGAGGCGCCGGGCCCCTACCCGTTCGAGGTGGGACCGGTCAGCGGGTACACTTTAGAGTTGCGCCCCGAGAAGGCCGGCCGTACCGCGGCCGCCCCACAGAAACGAACAACAGGAAATCCGCGATGGCTACCAATCCCCAAGCGATGCAAAACGCCCCCGACGTCCTCAATCTGATCGCCGGTGAGTGGCGGACCTCGGCCTGTGCCGACTGGATCGACGTGACCGACCCGGCCACCCAGGACGTGATCGCCCGGGCGCCGAACACCACGCCGGACGAGATGGAGCAGGCGATTTCATCCGCCGCCGAGGCGTTCAAGACCTGGAAGGAAGTGCCGGTGTCCGAACGCGCGCGGATGATGTTCCGCTATCAGGCGCTGCTCAAGGAGCACCACGACGAGCTGGGCGAGATTCTCGCCAAGGAAACGGGCAAGACCTTCGCGGATGCCAAGGGTGACGTCTGGCGCGGCATTGAAGTGGCGGAGCAGGCCTGCCACGCCCCGGCGCTGATGCTGGCCGATTCGGCCGAGAACATTGCCGGCGGCATCGACACGCGCACCATCACGCATCCGATCGGTGTGTGCGCGGGCATTACCCCGTTCAACTTCCCGGCAATGATCCCGCTGTGGTTCTTCCCGCTGGCAATCGTGACCGGCAATACCTTCGTGTTGAAACCCTCGGAACAGGATCCGATGACCCCCAACCGGCTGGCCGAGCTGTTTCTGGAAGCCGGCTTCCCGCCGGACGTGCTGCAGGTGGTCCACGGCGGTCGCGAACAGGTGGATACGCTGCTCACCCACCCGACCATCCGCGCGGTGTCATTCGTGGGTTCGGTGCCGGTGGCCCAGCATGTCTACCGGACCTCCACCGACCACCTCAAGCGTTGCCAGGCGTTTGCCGGGGCCAAGAATCACATGGTGATCCTGCCCGATGCGGACAAGCAGCAGACCATCAACAACCTGGTGGGCTCGGCGGTGGGCGCCGCCGGCCAGCGCTGCATGGCCAACTCGGTGGCGGTGCTGGTGGGCGAGACCCGCGAGTGGCTGCCCGAGATCAAGGCGGCGATGGAAACCGTGCGTCCCGGCCGCTGGGATGACGAAGGCGCCGGCTACGGGGCGGTGATCAACGCCGGTGCCGCCCAGCGCATCCGTGATCTGATCGGCCAGGGCGAGAAGGAAGGCGCAAAACTGGAACTGGACGGGCGTGAGTGCACCGTCGAGGGTTATCCCGACGGCAACTGGGTCGGCCCCACGTTGTTCTCCGGGGTCAAGCCCGGCATGACGGTCTACGACGAGGAAATCTTCGGCCCGGTGCTGTGCACGGTGGAGGCCGGGTCGCTGGACGAGGCGATCGCGATGATCAATGCCAACCCCTACGGCAACGGCACCTCGATCTTCACCGCCAGTGGTGCAGCGGCCCGCAAGTACACCCACGAAATCGAGGTCGGCCAGGTGGGCGTGAACGTGCCCATTCCGGTGCCGGTGCCGTTCTTCTCGTTCACCGGCGCCAAGGGCAGCTTCTACGGTGACCTGCATGCCTACGGCAAGCAGTCGATCCGGTTCTTCACGGAAACCAAGACCGTGATCTCGCGCTGGTTCGATTCGGGCATCCCCGCGGGCGGGCCGAATCTCACCATCAACATGAAGTAAGTCGGCATCGTGGATTTTGAACTTTCCGAAGATCAGCGGGCCTACCGCGAGGCGGCGGCCACCTTCGCTGCCAGCGAGCTGGCCCCGCACGCGGCGGAATGGGATGCCGAGTCGCATTTCCCCAAGGATGTGATTTCTGCGGCCGGGGAACTCGGCTTCTGCGGGCTGTACGCGCCGGAGGAAGCCGGGGGCCTGGGTCTGTCGCGGCTGGATTCGTCCATCGTGTTCGAGGCGCTCGCCGGCGGCTGCACCTCCACCACGGCGTTCATGACCATCCACAACATGGCCACCTGGATGGTCACGGCCTTCGGCAACGAGGAACTGGTGGGCGAGTGGGGCGAGGAGCTCACCTCAGGCCGCAAGCTGGCCTCCTACTGTCTGACCGAAGCGGGCGCCGGGTCGGATGCCGCCCAGCTCAAGACCACCGCCAGGCGCGACGGCGACGACTATGTGCTCAACGGCGGCAAGGTGTTCTCTTCCGGCGCCGGCGATACCGAGGCGCTGGTGGTGATGGCCCGCACCGGCGGTGACAGGGCGGGCGGCATCAGCTGCTTTCTGGTGCCGGGCGATGCCGACGGCGTGTCCTACGGCAAGAAGGAAGAGAAGCTGGGCTGGAACTGCCAGCCGACCCGGGCGATCAACTTCGACGACGCCCGCATCCCGGCCCGCTATCGCGTGGGCGAGGAGGGCGAGGGCTTCAAGTTCGCCATGAAGGGGCTGGATGGTGGCCGCATCAACATCGCCACCTGCTCGGTCGGCACCGCCCAGGCGGCGATGGAGACTACCCGCAACTATATGGCCGAGCGCAGCCAGTTCGGCAACCGGCTCAACCAGTTCCAGGCCCTGCAGTTCAAGTTTGCGGACATGGCCACCGATCTGGTCGCCGCCCGGCAGATGATTCGGCTGGCCGCCAGCAAGCTGGACCGCGGCGACCCGGAGGCCACCGCCTACTGCGCCATGGCCAAGCGCTTCGCCACCGATGCGGGTTTCAATATCTGCAACGATGCCCTGCAGTTGCACGGTGGCTACGGCTACATCCGTGAATACCCGCTCGAGCGCATGATCCGCGACCTGCGGGTGCACCAGATCCTGGAAGGCACCAACGAGATCATGCGTCTGGTGATTGCCCGGCGCATGTTCGCCGACGGCGTACTCGAACAGATGCAATAGCTGCGGGACTCGGGACTCGGGACTCGGGACTCGGGACTTGGGACTCGGGACTGGCAATACGACAGGGGAAACGGACGATCATGAGCAATATCAACGTCGAAAAACGCGGCCACGTGGCCGTGCTCACCATCGACAATCCGCCGGCGAACACCTGGACCCGGGAGTCGCTGAACCAGTTGTATGACGCGGTCGAAGCGCTGGACGCCGATCGCGACAATTACGCCCTGGTGATCACCGGCAGCGGTGAGAAGTTCTTCTCCGCCGGCGCCGACCTCAAGCTGTTCGCCGACGGCGACAAGGGCGTGGCCGCCACCATGGCCAAGGCCTTCGGCCGGGCCTTCGAGCGCCTGAGTGCCTACGACGGCGTGTCCATCGCCGCGGTCAACGGCTATGCCATGGGCGGCGGGCTGGAATGCGCACTGGCCTGTGACATCCGCATCGTGGCAGACAACGCCCAGATGGCGCTGCCCGAGGCGGGCGTCGGCCTGCTGCCCTGCGCCGGCGGCACCCAGAATCTGCCCTGGCTGGTAGGCGAAGGCTGGGCCAAGCGCATGATTCTCTGTGGTGAGCGGGTGGACGCCGCCACTGCCGAGAAGATCGGCCTGGCCGAACAGTTGGTAGGCCAGGGTGAGGCGCTGGACACGGCCGTGGCCCTGGCCGAGAAGGTCGCCAACCAGTCGCCCTCCTCGGTGCGTGCCTGCAAGCACCTGATCCAGGGCGCGCGCACCCAGCCGCCGGCGCTCAATCTGGTCGGCGAACGCGAGGCCTTCGTCGACCTGTTCGACACCGCCGATCAGACCGAGGGCGTCAAGGCCTTCCTCGAAAAGCGTCAGGCGGAGTGGAAGAACGCATGAGTGAAGCGCCCCTGCTAATCGAAGACCTGCCCACCGCCGGCGGCAAGACCATCAAGCGAGTCACCCTGAATGCCCCCAAGGCGCTGAACTCGCTGAGCCTGGCCATGGCTCGTGAGTTGCAGCCGAAGCTGGTCGAGTGGGATGCCGACGATTCCGTCGTGGCGATCTTCATCGAGGGTGCCGGCGACCGGGCCTTCTGTGCCGGCGGCGATATCGTGCAGATCTACCACGGCATGAAGTCGCTGCATGGCGAGGGCGAGGGTGACGCCGACTATCCGGACCACTTCTTCGAGGCGGAATACCGGCTCGATTATACCCTGCATACGCTGGATACCCCGGTCATTGGCTGGGGCAACGGCGTGGCCATGGGCGGCGGGCTCGGCATTCTGGCGGGCTGCCACTTTCGGGTGGTCACCGAAAACGCCCGTCTGGCAATGCCCGAGATCACCATTGGCCTGTTTCCGGACGTAGGCGGCACCTGGTTTCTCAATCGCATGCCCGGGCGTTCCGGGTTGTTCCTGGGTTTGACCGGGGCCCACATGAACGCCGGCGATGCTCTGTTCGTGGGGCTGGCTGACCGTTATCTGCCGCATGCGGCCAAGGATGACGTGCTGTCGGCACTGGCGTCGGCCGAAGACTGGGGCGACCCCGCCCATACGGTCGATCGCCTGCTGCGCCGGCTCGCCCATGAGCAGGACGACACACCGCCGGCCTCGCACGTGCGCCGGCATCTGGACCGCATCAACGACGTGACCGATGCGGATACGTTGTCCGAACTGGTGGGGGCGATCCGCAGCCTGGCCTCCGACGAGGACAAGTGGCTGGCCAAGGCCGCCGCGACCCTTGACGGCGGTTGCCCGGTCACCGCGCATCTGGTGCACGAGCAGATTCGTCATGGTGCGCAGCTTTCCCTGCGTGACGTGTTTCTGCGGGAACTGGCGATGGCGCGCCAGTGCATCCGCCATCCGGACTTCCGCGAGGGGGTGCGGGCCCTGCTCATCGACAAGGACGGCCAGCCCGACTGGTCGTTCAAGAGCGTGGCGGAAGTGCCCGCTAGCACCGTCAAGGCGCATTTCGCCCCGTCCTGGGATGGTGATCACCCGCTGGCTGATCTGACCGCGCCGCCCGCGGTGGCGTCCCGATAACAATTCCGTTGCCGCGCCACCGGCGCGGCAACCGCGAACACAGGAGGAGACACGACATGGCCAAGATTGCATTCATCGGCCTAGGCAACATGGGCGGCCCGATGGCCGCGAACCTGGTCAAGGCCGGGCACGATGTCATCGTGTTCGACGTCGCAGACGCCTTGGCGGATGCGCTGGTCGAGCAGGGGGCCAGCAAGGCTGCAACCGCTGCCGAAGCGGTCGCCGGCGTCGAATTCGTCGTCTCGATGCTGCCCTCCGGCGAAATCGTCAAGAATCTCTATATCCACCAGGACAAGCTGCTGGAAGCGATCGACCCGGCGACTGTGGTGATCGACTCCTCCACCATTGCCAGCGAGGACGCCGTGGAGGTCCACAAGACCGCTAGGAGCCGCGGCATTGCCATGATCGATGCCCCGGTCTCGGGCGGGGTCGGTGCCGCGAAATCCGGCAAGCTGGCCTTCATCTGCGGCGGCGACGAAGCCGCCGTCGACAAGGCCCGGCCCATTCTGGAAGTGATGGGCAAGGCCGCATTCCGCGCGGGACCGGCCGGGGCCGGCCAGATCGCCAAGATCTGCAATAACATGCTGCTGGCCGTGCACATGATCGGCACCGCCGAAGCCCTGAACATGGGGGCTGCCGCCGGCCTCGATCCCAAGGCGCTGACCGAGATCATGGCCGCATCCAGTGGCCGCAACTGGTCGCTGGACACTTACAACCCGTTCCCGGGCGTGATGGAGGGGGTACCGGCGTCCAACGACTATCAGGGCGGTTTCCTGGTAAAGCTGATGAATAAGGATCTCGGCCTGGCCGCCGATGCCGCCGGCAAGCTGGGTGCTGATACCCCGATGGGCGACCTGGCCCGCCAGCTTTACGACAAGCACGGCGACGCCGGCTTCGCCGACCGCGATTTCTCCAGCATCCTCAAGATGTTCGCCGACTGACGGCGGTGGCGCGCCGCGTCGCGGCGCGATTTTTTCTTGCCCCTCTCCCCGGCGGGGAGAGGGGAGAACATTTCCTCGTGCGCCCGGCAGGATTCGATAAATCCGGTCGGGAAGGGCGGATTGACGATGGCCCAAGGCCATCGCCCGAAGGGCGAGGCACAGGAATGCGCCGAATCATCGATTCGTCGGGAACGAATCGACGCGAACGCAGTGAGCCCGAAGGGCCTGACCCAGGGATGGGCCAGGCAACCTGCGACCCAAACCGAGCCCGCAGGTTCCTTGAATCTGACTCGTGCAGTGGCGGGCCTGCTCGCCCTTTGAGGAATTGGTGCGCCCGGCAGGATTCGATAAATCCGGCCAGGAAGGCCGGATTGACGATGGCCAAGGGCCATCGCCCGAAGGGCGAGGCGCAGGGATGCGCCGAGTCTACCTGCGACCAATGATTTAAAGCTCGCAGGTTCCCTGCTAAAGGCGCTGGCGTTTACTTTGCCACGAGCCTTTAGTCGAAGTTGGTGCGCCCGGCAGGATTCGATAAATGAGCCGAAGGCTCATTGACGCCGGCTTTGCCGGCGCCCGTAGGGTGAGCGCCGTTAGGCGCGAATCAACCTGCGACCAATCACTTCAAACTCGCAGGTTCCCTGCTAAAGGCGCTGGCGTTTACTTTGCCACGAGCCTTTATTCGAAGTTGGTGCGCCCGGCAGGATTCGAACCTGCGACCTCAGGCTTCGGAGGCCTGCGCTCTATCCAGCTGAGCTACGGGCGCGCGGCGCACATTGTAGTGCGTTAGAGGCGTCCTGCGCCAATTATCGTCGGCGGGCCGAGGTCGGGCGCGGTATAATCGCGGCCATCCAGTTGACAGGAATCTCCAGAGGTCGACCTCATGAGCGCAGACCACGACCGCACGTTCGTGCGAACCTTCCTCGGCGTGCTTGGCGTGCTGGTGGGCATCACGTTTCTGATCATTATTGCCGCGGTCATGATCACCGGCGGGGATGGCGAACTCAGCGACGTCCGTAAGGAACGCATCGCCGAGCGCACCCAGCCCGATTTCCAGGTGGTAACCGACGCGGACAACCTGCAGCAGGTTGCGGCCAGCCCGGCCTCCGGGAGCGGCGGTGACGGCGGGGGCGAAAGTGCGTCGCTCGAGGACACCTACAAGCAGGTCTGCGCGGCCTGTCACGGCACCGGCATGGCGGGCGCCCCCAAGACCGGCGAAGCCGGTCCCTGGCAGGCGCGGCTGGATGACAAGGGGCGGGATACCCTTTACGAAAATGCCATCAACGGCTTCAAGGGCATGCCGGCGAAAGGTGGCAATCCGAACCTGTCGGATGATCGCGTGAAGGAGCTGGTGGATTACATTCTCGAGGAATCGGGCGTCTAGGGGCTGCTGAAAAACCCCGTTTTTCGGCAGGTCCCGCGCGGTACAGGGACGTACCGCCAAAATCATGCGCTGGAAGCGCTTGATTTTGGGAGCAAGCGCAAACCGCGATTGCGTGCAGCGACGCTGAAACAAGGCCAGGATGGCCTTTTTCAGCAACGCCCTAGCACCGCTGCCCGGGCGCGTCACTCGCTGTCGAGCAGTGCCCTGAGACCGGCGAGATGGGCGCGGCCCCGGGCCTGACGGGCCTCCGGGTCGTCGTTGTCGCGGCGCTTGCCGGGCCAGTCCAGTTCGTCGACGGGCAATTCCTCGAGGAACCGGCTGGGCTGGCAGTCCACCAGGTCGCGGCCGCGGCGGCGCTGGCGGCAGTAGCTGAGGGTCAGTGACCGCCGGGCACGGGTGATGCCGACGTACATCAGCCGGCGTTCCTCTTCCACGTTGTCTTCGTCCAGGCTGTTCTGGTGCGGAAGCAGGCCTTCCTCGATGCCAGCCAGGAACACGTGCGGAAACTCCAGGCCCTTGGCGGCATGCAGGGTGGACAGCTGTACCTGGGCGGCGTCCTGGCGGTCCTCACGCTCCATCAGGTCCATCAGCCCGAGTTTGCCGACCAGTGTTTCCAGACTGGCCGGCTGGCCGCGGTCGTCCTCGCTGTGGCGGCCCAGCCAGGCGATGAATTCGTCCACGTTCTCGGCCCGCCGCTCGCCCTGCTGGCGGTTGGCGGCGGTATCCCGCAACCAGGCCCGGTAGTCGATATCGGCCAACATCTGCCGTACCAGGCGGTCCGGTGCTTCCGACTCGCTGCGCATCATCAGGTCGGCGCTCCATTCGACAAAATCTCCCAGCCGGCGGGCGCTGCGCTCACCCAGCCGGCCGCTCAGGCCGATGCCCCGGGCGGCGGCGAACAGCGGCAGCCCGCGCTCCCCGGCGTAGCGGCCGAGCTGTTCCAGCGTGGCCGGGCCGATTTCCCGCCGCGGCAGGTTGACGATGCGCAGGAACGCGGCGTCGTCATCGGGGTTGGTCAGCAGCCGCAGATAGGCGATGACGTCACGGATTTCGCCGCGGTCAAAGAACGATCGCCCGCCGGACACGCGATAGGCCACGTTGCGTTCACGCAGCACGCGCTCGAAGGCCCGGGCCTGCTGGTTGCTGCGGTAGAGCACCGCGTAATCGCCTGGCTGACCGCCCGTGCGCAGGCGGTGGGAGACCATCTCGCTGACCACGCGGTCGGCCTCGTCGGCTTCGTCGTCACAGGCCAGGATACGCACGCGCTCGCCCGCGCCCAGCGCACTCCAGAGGTTCTTGTCATAGACCCGCTCGTTGCCCTGGATCAGCCGGTTGGCCGCGGTGAGGATATGGCCGCAGGAGCGGTAGTTCTGCTCGAGCTTGATCACCGTCAGGTGCGGGAAGTCGCGCGACAGGTCGGCGATGTTGCCGGGCCGCGCGCCGCGCCAGGCGTAGATCGACTGGTCGTCGTCCCCCACCACCGTGAACGCCGCCCGCGGGCCGGTCAGCCGCCGGAACAGCTCGTACTGGGCGCCGTTGGTGTCCTGGTACTCGTCCACCAGCAGATAGCCGAAGCGGTTCTGCCAGCGTTCCGCCAGCGCCGGGTCCTCGCGGAGCAACTCGACCGGACGGTAGAGCAGGTCGTCGAAGTCCACTGCATTGTAGGCGCCGAGGTGTCGCTGGTACTCCGAATAGGCGCGGGCCAGGCTGGCCTCGCGGTCGTCCTCGGCTTCGGTCATTGCGCGGGCCGGTGAGATCAGCGCCGATTTGCAGCGGCTGACGGTGATGCGCGCCAGTTTGCGCAACTCAGCATCGCGGCCGAGCAGGTCGGCCAGCAGCTTGTCCGCGTCATCGGCGTCGAAGATGGAAAAGCCGGGCTTCAGTCCCGCAGCCTCCCGCTCCTCGCGCAGCAGCCGCAGTCCCAGGCTGTGGAAGGTGCTGATCTGCAGGCCCTCGGATCGCTGACGGCCCACCAGTTGGCCCACACGCGCGGCCATTTCCCGCGCCGCCTTGTTGGTGAAGGTGACCGCGGCGATACGTTCGGCCTGATAGCCGCTGGCGATCAGATGGGCGATCTTGTGGGTAATCACGCCCGTCTTGCCGGACCCCGCGCCCGCCAGAACCAATAGCGGGCCGTCGAGATGCTCGACGGCGGCGCGCTGAGGTGGGTTGAGTTGAACGCGGCTCATGGCGGCGCGGAGTCTACCTGCATTCGGGGTGCGCTCAGTACCCCCGCTGGGCGCGATTCAGACGCTTGCTCCCTTTTGGTGCGCCTTCCGGTGCCGCCGCATCATCGCGGGGCATGCTGGCGGGGGCGTTGTCGTCAGCGGGTGCAATGCTGGCGGCGGTGCCGGTGCAGGCGGCGCGGGCATCGGCCATGGCTTGATCCAGGGCGGCAATATCGCCCGTCATTACAGGGTTTTCGTCCCGGGCACGGGCGACCAGCAGCGTATTCTGGGCAGCCCGACTGGCGGACTCGATGGCCGCCAGACTGTCCTCGCAGGTACTGGCGGCGAACCCAGTGAGAGGCAGCAGAAAGCCCAGGGCGAACAGTGATATGGCGCAGCGCAGCATGTGTAACTCCTTGTTAGAGAATAGTAAGTTATATTTCCGGCACGAATGCCGAGGCTCGGCAGCCGCCTTGGCATGAGCGTTGCAGGAACCATTCCGGACTCGAACCGGCCGCCTGGCGATCGGCTCGAGACTGCCCGGCCGGCCAGGCCGTCGTTACGAGAGCGATCTGGCTCGGCACTGCCGGCAAGCATACGGAACACCCGAACCTGATGTCGGGGGACCGGACGGCAGTCGGAGCTGCCGGTCGGCGTGGAATGATTTCTAACTACGGGAGTACGAGCGCAATGAAGAATTTCAAGTATTTGGCGGTAGCCGGTCTGGTGGGGAGTTCGGCGCTGGTGAGCGCGCCGGCAATGGCCGGAACATTGACGGGTAATGTTGGCGTGATGAGCCAGTACCTGTTCCGCGGTATCGAGCAGGGTCCGGGCGCCGCTGGTTACGGTGGTCTCGACTACGGTTTCGATTCGGGTTTCTACGTGGGTACTTGGGCCGCCACGGTTGGCTTTGCCAGTGCTAGCGGCTCCAGCGCCGAGGTGGACATTTATGCCGGCTATGCGGGCGAATCCGCCGGCGGGCTCGGTTATGACATTGGCGTGCTGTACTACTGGTATCCGGAAGAAGACGAGGCCGGCAGTGCTACGCCGACCAACAACACGTTCGAGATTTACGGTTCGCTCGGATTCGGTCCGGTTGGTCTGTCGGCCTACTATGCGCCAAGTGACTATTTCGCGGCCAGTGACCCCGACACCGCGGACCCGACTGACGATGCGGGTGGCGCCTATGGTGTTTACGCGTCCTTCAGCACTCCGATGACCGATAAGCTTTCGTTCGATGCGGCCGTCGGCTATAACGGCGGTGGTGGTAACGACGCCTTTGCCGGGCCCAACGACGACAGCTACATGGAATACAACCTGGGTGTCTCGGCTGCGCTCGACAACGGCTTTGGCATGAGCTTCGGTTTGGTCATGACCGATATCGAAGGTCCTGGTGTGGACGACGACCCCAAGTTGGTGGTCGACGGCAGCTACGGCTTCGACCTCTAGATCCCGATCCATTCGGGTGACCGGGAAAGGGCCGCCTTCGGGCGGCCCTTTTTCGTGGTTTGTCCGGTGGTTTATTGCTGGCGATCGAGCTGCCGCAGGCCCACGGCTTCCGCCACGGCGGATGGTTCGATATCCGCCTGACCGGCGAGGTCGGCAATCGAGCGGGCCACCTTGATGATGCGGCCGCGGGCCCGGGCCGACAGCCCCAGCTGGTTCATGGCCTGGCCGAGCAATTGTCGGCCGGGATCCGTCAGGCGTGCGAGATCCCGCAGGCCGGCTTCGTCGAGCGTGGCGTTGGGCTGGCCTCGCCCCTGATGGCGGGCGAAGTCTCGTGCAGCCAGTACCCGCTCGCGCACGACCGCGCTGCTGTCCGGTTCATCGCCCGGCCGGTCCAGCAGATCGGCTTCCACCCGCGCCACCGACAACTGCATGTCGATGCGATCCAGCAACGGCCCGGACAGCCGCTGCCGGTAGCGCGCCACCCGGTCGGCGCTGCAATGGCAGCGGCCGGACGGGTCGCCCAGATAGCCGCAGGGGCAGGGATTCATCGCCGCCACCAGCTGGAAGCGGGCCGGAAAGTCGGCCTGGCGTGCCGCGCGGGAAATGGTGATGCGGCCGGATTCCAGCGGTTCGCGCAGGACTTCCAGCACCCGCCGGTCGAACTCCGGCAGTTCGTCGAGAAACAGCACGCCCTGATGAGCGAGGCTGATTTCGCCGGGGCGTGGGTTGGAGCCGCCGCCGACCAGGGCCACCGCCGATGCCGTGTGATGCGGGGCCCGGAATGGCCGACGCCCCCAGTGCGCGGCCGGGTCGGCGTCGGGCGAGGCGATCGAGGTAATGGCCGCGGCCGCCAGGGCCTCGGCCTCGGTCATGGGCGGCAGGATGCCCGGCAGCCGCGCGGCCAGCATGGTCTTGCCGCTTCCCGGGGGGCCGCTCATCAGCAGCGAATGGCCACCCACCGCCGCGATTTCCAGCGCCCGCCGGGCCTGGTGCTGGCCCTGGACATCGGCCAGATCCGGCATGTCCGACGAGCGTTCCGCCGGCCGGGTCGAGGGTGGGACTGCCAGCGGTGTGTCTCCTGCGAGGGCCGCGACCACGTCCGCCAGATGGTCCGCCACGCGTGTGGTGGCGGATCGGGCAAGCCCGGCCTCGGCGGCGTTTTCCCTGGGCAGAACCAGCGCCCGTTCCGATTCGGCGGCGGCAATTGCCGCGGGCAGCGCACCCCGAATGGGCCGCAGGGCACCGGACAGCGACAACTCACCAAGAAACTCCCGGTCTGCCAGCGCGTCAGCCGGCATCTGGCCAGATGCCGCCAGGATGCCCAGTGCAATGGCAAGGTCGAAGCGGCCGCCTTCCTTGGGCAAGTCCGCCGGAGCCAGATTCACCGTCGTTCGGCGCGGCGGAAACTGGTAGCCACTGTTGACGATGGCCGCCCGTACCCGGTCGCGGCTTTCCTTGACTTCGGTCTCGGGCAGGCCGACCAGCGAAATGCCGGGCAGGCCGCCGGCGATATCGACTTCCACCCGTACCAGCGGTGCGTGGATACCGGTGCGGGCCCGGCTGAAGACCGTCGCCAGCGCCATGCCGGATCAGCCGCGGCGTTGTGCCTCGAGTTCGGCGACCCGTGCTTCCAGCTCGGTAATGCGCTCGCGTGCCCGGTTCAGCTGGCTGCGGGCGGCCTCGAATTCCTCGCGGCCCACCAGTTCCAGCCGGGGCAGCTGGCTCTGCAGCACCGCGCGCAGATTCTGCTCGATCTCGGTGCGGATGGGGCCGAGCGCCGGCGGCATTACGCCGGCCAGGCGTTGGGCGAGTTCTTCCAGACGGCGGGCGTCGATCACGGGGTGGTTCCCTGCATGGCGGACGTGAATGTCGAGAGTGCCGCAACCCGGGCGTGCCGCAAAACCGCTGCCTGCACCGCTATGGTGCAGGGCGGCCCCGGCCGCACGCGGGGGTGTCGGCGCCGAGCCTCTAAGTGTCTGACAAAAATGGGTTTCCACAAGTTGGCACGCGCAATGCTTTAACCGACGACGCAGCCGCAGGCGTGCCGTCAATCAATGGGGATTCGGGCGCGGCCGCCGCAATCAGCGTTACAGGAGTCTAATCAGATGAAACTTATTGCAGCTGTGATCAAGCCCTTCAAGCTCGACGAGGTACGCGAAGCGCTATCCGAAGTCGGCGTGCAGGGCATCACTGTGACCGAGGTCAAGGGCTTTGGTCGCCAGAAGGGCCACACGGAACTCTACCGCGGTGCCGAGTATGTGGTGGATTTCCTGCCCAAGGTCAAGATCGAGGTCGCCATCGACGATTCCGGTCTGGACGCCGCCCTGGAAGCCATTTCCAAGGCCGCGCACACCGGCAAGATCGGCGACGGCAAGATCTTCGTGTCCGACCTCGAGCAGGCCGTCCGCATTCGCACCGGCGAGACCGGCGGCGAAGCACTTTAACCAAATCCGTTTCGAGGGAGACAACAAGTGGATATCGAAGTCAGATACGCACTGGATACCTTCTACTTCCTGGTGATGGGCGCCTTCGTGATGTGGATGGCGGCCGGTTTCACCATGCTGGAAGCGGGTCTGGTCCGCGCGAAGAATACCACCGAGATCCTGACCAAGAACGTCGGGCTCTACGCGGTGGCCTGCATCATGTACCTGATCGTCGGCTACAACCTGATGTATCCGGGTACCACCATCAGTAGCTTCATTCCCGGCCTGGATTTCATCCTCAGCGCCGCGGACAACTCGGTCGAGGCGGTTACCTCCGGTGAGGAGGGCGCACCCTACTACTCGAACCTGTCGGACTTCATGTTCCAGGTAGTGTTCGTGGCCACGGCCATGTCCATCGTGTCGGGTGCGGTGGCCGAACGCATGAAGCTGTTCTCGTTTCTCGCCTTTGCCGTGGTCCTGACCGCGGTGATCTACCCGGTCCAGGGTTACTGGAACTGGGGCGGCGGCTTCCTGACCAGCAGCTTTAGCTACTTCGACTACGCCGGTTCCGGCACCGTGCACCTGTGTGGTGCGGTGGCGGCCCTTGCAGGCGTGCTCATGCTCGGTCCGCGCAAGGGCAAGTATCGGCCCGACGGCTCGATCCGCGCCATTCCCGGTGCCAACCTGCCGCTGGCCACGCTGGGCACGTTCATCCTGTGGCTGGGCTGGTTCGGCTTCAACGGTGGCTCGGAGCTGGCGGTTTCCAATGTGGAATCGGCCAACAACACTGCCCGGGTGTTCGTGAACACCAACATGGCCGCGGCGGGGGGCGTGGTTGCCGCGCTGCTCACCGCCAAGGCGATGTTCGGCAAGGCTGATCTGTCCATGGCCTTGAACGGGGCCCTGGCCGGCCTGGTGTCCATTACCGCCTCGCCGCTGTCGCCGACCCCGCTGATCGCCACCATCATCGGTATCGTGGGCGGCATTATCGTGGTGTTCTCGATCGTCGGCCTGGACAAGGCCAAGATCGACGACCCGGTGGGCGCGATCTCGGTGCACGGTGTCGCCGGTATCTTCGGCGTGCTCGTGGTGCCCCTGACCAACGGAGATGCGGATTTCGTCTCCCAGATCGTGGGCATCGTGTCGATCTTCGCCTGGACCTTCATCGCCAGCATGATCGTCTGGGGCATCCTCAAGGCCGTGATGGGTATTCGCGTCACCGAAGAGGAAGAGGACGAAGGTCTGGATTATTCCGAGTGCGGCATGGAAGCCTATCCGGAGTTCACGTCCGGCGGCAGTCAGCGCAGCAGCGCCTGAACCGCCCGCCGTCACTGAAGACGACGGCAGCGCGCCCCGGGGTTTTCCCCGGGGCGCGTTTTGTCGTTATAAATGAGTGACCTGATGGTCATCTCCGAACAAGCAGACGAGCGCACCTCGACGTGCGTCGTTGATAACCAATAATCGAAAGAGAGAGGAAGCCCGATGAAGACTATGCCGATGACGGCTGGCGCCCTGCTGGCGCTGGCCCCCCTGAGTGCGTTCGCGCAGACCATCAGCGGTGCCGACACCGCCTGGATCATGACCGCCACCGCCCTGGTGCTGTTCATGACCCTGCCCGGCCTGAGCCTGTTCTATGCCGGTCTGGTGCGGGTGCGCAACGTGCTATCCGTGCTCATGCAGTGTTTCACCATCTGCTGCGTGGCCACCATTATCTGGTTTGTCTACGGTTACAGCCTGGCGTTTTCCGAGGGCAATAACTGGATCGGTGATCTGTCCAACGTATTCCTGAACGGAGTCAGCGTGGACAGCACGTCCGGCACCATTCCGGAAAGCGTGTTCGCCATGTTCCAGCTTACCTTTGCGGTGATCACTCCCGCGCTGGTGGTGGGCGGCTTTGCCGAGCGGTTCCGCTTTTCCGCCTTGCTGGGCTTTACCGTGCTGTGGCTGACCCTGGTCTACCTGCCAGTCACCCACTGGGTATGGGGCGGCGGCTGGCTCGGCGACATGGGGCTGCTGGACTTCGCCGGTGGCACCGTGGTCCATATCACCGCCGGTGTCGCGGCGCTGGTGGCCGCCATCGTGCTGGGGCCGCGCCGCGGCTTCCAGAAGGTGGCCATGCCCCCGCACAACCTGACCATGACCGTGACCGGTGCCGGCATGCTGTGGGTGGGCTGGTTCGGCTTCAACGGCGGCTCGGCGCTGGCGGCCGATGGCAGTGCCGGCATGGCGATCCTGGTCACGCACATCTCGGCCGCGGCCGGTTCGCTGGCCTGGATGATTGCCGAGTGGTTGCGATACGGCAAGCCCAGCGTGCTGGGCATTGTGACCGGCATGGTGGCGGGCCTGGGCACCATCACGCCGGCGTCCGGTTTCGTCGGTCCGGCCGGCGCGCTGGTTATCGGCCTGTCGGCGGGTCTGGTGTGTTTCACCGCCACCAACTTCCTGGAGCGGGTCCTGAAGGTTGATGACAGCCTGGATGTGTTCCCGGTTCACGGCATTGGCGGCATGCTTGGCACCATGCTGGTCGGGGTGTTCGCCTCCACTCAGCTCGGCGTGTTTTCCGGCCACGGTTTTGCCGACGGAATCGAATCCATGGGAGGCCAGCTGTGGGTGCAGTTCGTCGGCGTGATGGCCACGCTGATCTACACCGCAGTGCTGACCTTCGGAATTCTCAAGCTGCTCGAGATGACCACCGGCCTGCGCGTGACCGAAGAGCAGGAAACCATGGGTCTGGATATCGCCGAGCACGAAGAGCGCGGCTACGACCTGTAACGCGCAACGCTATCGGGCGTCGCCCGGCACCGTTGCCGGATGCGAACGCCGCACCCCGCGGCTTTCACCGCGGGGTGCGGCCGGTAGTACACTGCATTTCACCAACTCAGGGGAGACGACACGATGAAAATGGTCACGGCAGTGATCAAGCCGTTCCGGCTTGATGACGTGCGCGAGGCGCTGGCCGAGGTCGGTGTTCACGGCACCACGATGACCGAGGTCAAGGGTTTCGGGCGGCAGAAGGGGCATACCGAACTCTACCGCGGCGCCGAATACGCGGTGGATTTCCTGCCCAAGGTCAAGCTGGAGGTGGCGATCGCCGACGATCAGGTGGATCGGGTGGTCGAGGCCATTACCGAGGCCGCCAAGACCGGCCAGATCGGCGACGGCAAGATTTTCGTGTCGCCGCTGGAGCAGGTGATTCGTATCCGGACCGGCGAAACCGACACCGAAGCGCTGTAACCGTCCGTGGCGGGGCCGAGACTCGCCGTGACCGGCCTGTCGGTCGGCGGTATCGGTCCCGCCGACTTCGACATCGCGGCCGGCGCCTGCCTCGGCCTGACCGGGCCCTCGGGTGCCGGCAAGACCCGCCTGCTGAGGGCTGTTGCGGATCTCGAGCCGCATGAGGGCGAATGCCGGCTGGACGGCCGGCCTGCGAGTGCCATGCCGGGACCGGCCTGGCGAGCTGCTGTCGGTTTTGTGGCCGCGGAATCGGGCTGGTGGGATGCCCGCGTCGGGGCCCACATCGAGATGGTGGGTGATGCCGACCTCGACGAGTTCGGGTTTGCTCCGGCGGTTCGCGACTGGTCGGTGGAACGGTTGTCGGCCGGGGAGCGTCAGCGCCTGGCACTGCTCAGGCATCTGGCAGTCGGCCCGCTGGTGCTGCTGCTGGACGAGCCGGTCAGCCATTTGGATGCCGATCTGATCGGGGTGGTCATCGCGCGACTGGCGGCCTGCCGTCAGGACGGCATGACGGTCATCTGGGTGGATCACGACGGCGACCGGCTGGGCCTGGTGGCTGACCGGATCGCCCGGCTGGACAGCGCGGGTCGATTCTCGTGCAGCTGATCGCCCTGACGCCGTGGGATCTGGCCCTGGCCGGGGCGCTGGTGCTGGCCCTGGCCGCAACTGCCTGGCCGATGCGCCTGGAACTGGCACGGCCAGTGCTGGTGGCGGCAGCGCGTACCGTGGTGCAGCTGGCGCTGGTCGGCCTGGTACTGGAAACCGTGTTTGCCCGCGGCAGCGTCGTCTGGGTTGGCGCCATTGCCCTGGCCATGCTGTTGCTGGCCGGTCGCGAGGCCTCGGCCCGACAGGCCCGGCGCCTTGCCGGTGGCTGGAGTTTCGCCGGAGGGACGCTGGCGATGTTCCTGTCATCGTTCGTGACCGCGGTGCTGGCACTGACCATCGTGATCCAGCCCGAACCCTGGCACGCCCCGCAGTACGCGATTCCGCTGCTGGGGATGCTGCTGGGTAACACCATGACCGGCGTGGCCCTGGGCATGGACCGTCTCACCAGCGGGGTTGGTCATCAGCGTGCGGCGATCGAGGCCCGTCTGACGCTGGGCGACAGCGCGGCCGACGCCATCGAGGGCCTCCGCCGGGACGCGGTCCGGGCCGGCATGATCCCCACGCTCAACGCCATGGCCGCGGCCGGCATCGTCAGCCTGCCGGGCATGATGACCGGCCAGATTCTGGCCGGCGCACCGCCCTGGGAGGCGGTGAAGTATCAGATCCTGATCATGTTCCTGATTGCGGCCGGCACCGGTTTCGGTACGCTGACGGCGGTGTGGCTGGGTGTTCGCCGCCTGTTCGACGACCGCGACCGCCTGCGTCTGGATCGATTGCGGTGAGCCGGTGCTTCGGCGGATACGGCCGGAACGGCTAAACTGCGCGTAGGTACACGACATCACGGACTTGGGAGCCGGAAGATGGCAGACA
Organism: Salinisphaeraceae bacterium; assembly: GCA_040222795.1. Lineage (GTDB taxonomy): Bacteria > Pseudomonadota > Gammaproteobacteria > Nevskiales > Salinisphaeraceae > Spectribacter. The sequence continues at coordinate 18,434 of JAVKCJ010000030.1, read as the reverse complement.
AGAGCATTCTGATCACCGGCGCGGCCTCGGGTATTGGCCGCGCCACCGCACTGCGTTTCGCCGCCGGCGGCTGGCAGGTGGGCGCGTTCGACCTGCCGAATAGCGGCATCGAGGCGCTGGCCCAAGAGCACGACAGCATCACCGTCGGCGTCATGGACGTCACCGACGATGAATCGGTCCGGGCCGGTGTGGCGTCCTTTGCGGAATCCGCCGGCCGGCTCGACGCCGTGCTCAACAATGCCGGCATCCTCTCCATCGGCCAGTTCGCCGAGATCGCGGCCGATCGCCATGCCGCGATTGTCGACGTCAACGTCACCGGGGTGATGCGCGTGGCGCATGCCGCCCATCCGTATCTGGCGAAAACCCCGGGCGCACGGTTGATCAATCTGGCCTCGGCGTCGGCCGATTTCGGTGTGCCGGAGTTCGCCAGCTACTCGGCGAGCAAGTTTGCCGTGCGCGGGCTGACCGAGGCGCTCAACCTGGAATGGGCCGCGGCCGATATCCACGTATGTGCCATCTGGCCTTCATTTGTGAGCAGCCCGATGCTCGACGATGTCGGTGAAACCACCAGCATGCAGCGATTGGGTATCAGCCTGACGCCGGATAGCGTCGCCAAGGTCGCCTGGCGCGCCGCCACCGGGCGCCGGCGCCTGCATCTGCCCGTGGGATTGCTCTACAAGCTGCTGTTCGTGTCGGGACAGTGGCTGCCGTTCGCCATGAAGCGGCTGAGCATGCGACTGATCACCGGCTACTGATGAGGCAGCGGCCGCGCACTGTCGTGATGCTCGCCGGCGCGGGCCTGGCACTGTTCACCGGCCTGGCGTCCGCGGAGATCTATCGCTGGGTGGACGACCAGGGTCGGGTGCATTATGGCGACCGGCCGGCCGCCGGCCGTTCCGCCGATAAACTGCAGTCGACCCCCGCCGGCCCCGCGCGCACCGCGGACCGAGACACATCCGGCAATGAAGCCGGCCGGACGGGTGACGCCGGCGACCGGGCCGAACGGGCGGCCGAAGTCCGTCAGCAGGAATGCGAGAAGGCCCGTACCCGCCTGCAGACGTATCGCGATGCGGCTCGTCTGACCACGACCGGACCGGAGGGCGAAACCCGTGAACTCGACGCCGACGAGCGCGTGGATGTCATCGTCCGGGCCGAGGAACAGGTAGCCGAGCTCTGTCCGGATGGCGACTGACCGAGGCGTCGACTTTTCGACCCAAGGGGTTGACGCCTCTTCGGGCTAGGCGGACCCCGCCCCGCGCAGGGCCCGCCGTTCGCGCCATCGATGCCAGGGGGCAATGACGGTCAGGCTGATCGCGATCACCAGCCGTGCCGCCAGGGCGGCGGCGATCGGATGCTGCAGCAGCGGGGCGAGCAACCGGTCATGCAGTGTGGTGGCGGGGCGCCGGCCGCGGAGTAATGGTTCGGCCAGGACGTCCAGCGCGAAGAAAATCTGCCAGGCCTGACCGGCAGCGAAGCGTCCCAGTCGCCGTCGAAACGCCTGCCTGACGCTGGGATCGAGTTGCCTGACCTGCTGCCGCAGCAGTCGGAAGTAGGGCGTGATCAGCAACCGGTCAGTGTCACGCTGCCGGCGGTAGACAGTCGGCGCCGCCTCGAAAAAGCCCGTCAGGTCGGTAACGTGAGCCACCATGATGATGGCCATCAGCAGGTAGCGCTGGCGTGGCCCTTCGCGCTCGAACCGGCGTGCGGAGGTGGTCAGCCGCCCCGGCAGCCGCAGCCAGCGTCCCTGCGCGTGGATGGCGGCCGCCATGCGCTGATCCTCGAGGAACGGCAGAGCGGGATCGAACCCGCCCAGTTCCCGGAACCAGTCGCGACGAATCAACAGGCCCTGGTCACCGTTGATGGTGTAGCGACGGTTGCTGGCACTCTTGGCTTCCATGTAGCGGTACAGAAAACCATGTTCGCGCGTCTGGCGCTGGAAGCGTAGGGCGAAATGGCCGGCAGTGCGGGGCGGTTCGCCTTCGAGGATGACCAGTGCCTCGGCCAACTGATCGGCCCCGGTGGGGTGGCTGTCCGCATGCAGAAACAGCAGCCAGTCGTGGTGGGCCCGTGCGGCTCCGGCGTTCATCTGTTGCGCTCGTCCGGTCTCGGCGGCAATCACCTCCGCACCGTGCCGCGCCGCAATCAGTCGACTGGCATCATGCGACCCCCCGTCGGCCACGATGATTTCCAGGTCCACCTCGCGCTGCGCCGCCAGCGCGTCGAACAGGGCCGGCAGTTGTTCGGCCTCGTCGAGGACCGGGATAATCACGGACAGACGCCTCATGCCGGGGCATTCGCGTGGCGGGCAACCCGCAGGTGGCTGCCCGCCCGTGCCGAGTCGAAATAGCGCGGGATACGTTCCTCCAGCCAGTAGCGCGGACGACCGAAACGGCCCCCGGCCACGAACCCCACATGCCCGCCATGCGCCGACAGTTCGAGTCGCACGCAGGGCGCCAGTTCATCAGCCCGCGGCACCACGTCCGGATGCATGAACGGGTCGTCCGCGGCATGCAGGATCAGGGTGGGCACCCGGATGTGACGAAGAAAGGGCCGGCTGCTGCAGCGCGCGTAGTAGTCCGCGGCACCGGCAAAGCCGTTGAGCGGTGCGGTGACGGCGTCGTCGAAAGCGCGGAAGTCACGCAGGGAAGCCAGATCAGGCAGCGTCAGCGCCTGGGCCACGACATCAGCCTTGCGCTGAATTTCGGCACGCATGTGGGTGAGCAGGTGGGCCTGGTAGGCCCGCGACAGTCCCCGGTTGATGGCGGTGGCGCAGCGGTCCAGATCGAATGGCACGGATATGGCCACCGCTGCGCTCAGCGGCGCGGCATCGCCCTGTTCACCCAGATATTTCAGCAGCACGTTGCCGCCCAGCGAGTAGCCCGCCGCGAATAGCGGGGCCGACGGGTAACGTTCCCGTAGTCGGACCAGCAGTCGGCCGATGTCCGCGGTATTCCCCGAATGGTAGCCCTGCGGCAGACGGTTGGGCTGCGGCCCGGCGCCGCGGAAATGCATCAGCATGCCGCGCCAGCCACGAGCATGCACCTGCCGGAGCAGGCCTCGGGCATAGCTGGAATCAATCGAGCCGGTCAGCCCGTGCAGGACCACGACCAGCGGGGTATCCGGTGGTTGGGACCGGTCGGGCAGCCAGGCCAGATCGATGAAATCGCCGTCCGGCAGATGCCAGATCTCGTGATCGATGGTCAGCGCCGGGGTAGGCCGACAGCGGGCGGCGAACAGCGTCTGTCGGTGGGGGCCGCGCAACCAGAACGCGGGTCGGAATTGGCTGGTAACAATCATGGCGCTGAGGCGTGGTGCGAGCGCGGCCGGGGGATTTTCAGGCGCAATCACCGAAAGCCGTTTAATACACTACGGGGTATGGTTGATATGACATGTTTCGTACCCAAGTTTACCGGTGAACTCCGACCAGCGCGCACCCGGAGGCGTGACCCATGACCCAGCCCCGACCCGATGTGCAGGCTTTTTTCCACCAGCCCACCTTCAGCGTTCAGTACGTGGTCAGTGACCCGGCCACCCGAGAAGCCGCGGTCATTGATCCGGTGATGGATTTCGATCTCAACAGCGGTGCCACCGGCACTGACAGCGCCGACGAAATCGTGCGCTATGTGCGCGACGCCGGGCTGACCGTCACCTGGGTGCTGGACACCCATCCGCATGCGGATCACTTCTCCGCGGCGCCGTATCTGGCGGATGTGTTCAACGCGCCCAGGGCGATCGGCGAGAAGGTGGTCGAGGTGCAGAAGCTGTGGCGGGACATCTATCACCTGCCCGATGTCCCCGCCGACGGCTCACAGTGGGACCGCCTGTTCGCCCACGGCGATGAGTTCAATATCGGTGAACTGCCGGTCCGTGTGATGTTCTCGCCCGGGCACACCCTGGCCTCGATCACCTACGTGATCGGCGACGCCGCCTTCGTGCATGACACCCTGTTCCAGCCGGATTTCGGATCGGCGCGGGCGGATTTTCCCGGCGGCAGTGCCGCGCAGCTCTACCGTTCGATCCAGGACATTCTGTCCCTGCCGGACGCCACCCGGTTGTTCACCGGCCACGACTACATGCCGGGTGGACGCGAGCCGGCCTGGGAATCCACCGTGGCCGACCAGAAGGCGCACAACAAGCATTTCGCGGATGACCCCGGCGAGGCCGAGTACGTGGCCATGCGCGACGCCCGCGACGCGGAACTGCCCCTTCCAAAGCTGATGCTGGCCTCGCTGCAGATCAACATCCGCGGCGGCCGCCTGCCCGATGCCGAGGCCAACGGGACGGCTTATCTGAAGATCCCGCTCAACCGCTTCTGAGGCGTTCGGCCGGCTCCACGTGATCAGTGGGCCCGGCGCAGCAGGCCGTCGAGCAGGCCGCCACCGCCACCGCCGCAGGATTCGGCATTGGCGTAGCTGTCATCCACGACGTTGTCGATCCAGTCGCGTACTCCGCTCACCCCCTGGGCGTGGATGACGCTGCGGGAAATCGGCGGCATCTGGATTTCCGGGTTGCCGGCAATGTTCATGCGAAACGGCAGGATCGAGCCGTCGGCGTCGCCCGGCACGATGTCGAACTCGCGACCGCCGGCCCCGCCGCCCGCGGCGGTCGGCGTCTTGCAGATGCCGTAACTGGCATCCACCTCGCGCAGCGCATCCAGGAACAGCCCCGTATTCGAGGCAATGCCCGCCGGATTGTGGCAGTGCGCACAGTTGACCTCCAGATAGGCGCGCACGCGTGACTCCAGGTTGCCGTCGGCGGCATCGTCGAACGCCGGGATGCGGGGGAGGTTGGTGGCATTGCCGGCGGTGTCGGTCTGCGGGGTCGGCGCGCCCTGGAGCAGGCCGTTATCGATCCAGTAGGCGATCTGGTTCATTCGACCGACGTCGGGATAAGCGAACGGCTTGTTGAGATTGCGCGGCTTGGGCCCGATCGGTGGTGAGCCGGCGGTGCGGTCGTCGTTGCCGTGGCAGGTCACGCACTGGTTGGCGTGGGGTATCTGGTAGCGTTCGGTACTGCCACTGTGCAGCTCGCCCGATTGGGCGTTGGTGTAGTGCCAGGACACCACGGCCTCGCCGCCGCCGAGCTGCAGCCGGGCCACGCGCTCGCCGGTGGCGGTGGTTTCCCAGATGTAGGGCAGGCCGGCCCAGCGTGGCTGACCACTCTCGTTGGCCCGCTTGATCAGCAAGCGGGTCTCCACCACCTGCCGGGTGCCGTTCGATTCGTCGGGGAAGAAGAAGGTCTTGGCGATGATGGTGCCCACCGGGAACACATAGGTGGCATTGGCGCCGTCCGCACCACTCCGGTACTGGGCCGACATACCCTCGGGCATGAATACCACCCGGCGCTTGCGCGAGTAGTCGGCGAACAGCCGGGTGTTGAGATCGAACGGTGTGCCGCGGCCGTTGGGGGCCGACAGCGGATCCTCGGGATCGGCGAACAGGTTGTACTGGTCCAGTCGGGGGCAGTCGACATTCACCGCATCCTGGTTGATCTGCCCCGGGTCGGGGGTGGCCCCGCAGGCGGCTCGAACCTCCTCCTCGTCCGGGGGCGTCTGGGCGTTGCCGCTGGGGGTGAAGCTCGCCACTTCGGCGGGCGGCAACGGTGGCAGGGTCTCCCCGTAGGCCGTCAGGCACTGATGCGGCGAGACATCGCGGTCAGGAATCAGCGCCGGCACGGTGCCGGTCAGCGAGGTCAGAAAATCCGGATCGGCCAGGCGGGCAGGGTCCCCCAGGAGGTCCAGCGCTTCCAGCCCCTCGAGGCCGCCGAAGTTGGCGAAGAACGGTACCAGCGGATTGGTCTGCCGGTCGTTGCCGCCCTCCTCGATGCAGAGGAACATGCCCGGCCGTTCGCGCGAGCCGTCCGGGCTGTCGTTGAACTTGTAGTCGTTGTAGCGGCAGGTCGGGTTGGGATCGGCGCCGGCGTACTGCGGTTCACCGCGCACGTCGGCCGGTACCGGATCGCCGTCCGCGGCGCTGGGATAAGGGCAGTCGCCGCTGCCACCGCGGGCCTGGTGTTCGGCGTCGTCCTGGTCGGTTTCGTCGTACAGGCCGTCCCAGACAATGTGGGCGCCGAAGCCGCCATTCTTGAGTCGCACCAGGGTGGGCAGCAGGCTGTCCTGGCTGCCTTCCAGCGCCGTCTGATCGGGCAGTGGCGGATTGCCGCCCGCGTTGACCATCAGGTTGTCGTGGATGTGCACGCCCTCGGCGTACATGTCCAGCCGGCGATCGCCCGGCGCGCCGATCAGTTCGTGACTGGCGATGATCACGCTGGCGGTGTCGTGGTCGCGGAACTCGTTGTCGAAAATCTCCACCCGGTCGTAGGCCAGGATCAGCGCACCAGTGCCACGCGGTACCGATCGCACGATGCCGCCGGCGGCGAAGTTGTCGGTGTTGTTGTTGCGGGCGACGTTGTCGAACACACGCGTGCCGTCGCCGTACTGGGACAGGCCGGGCAGGTCGAAGATCAGGAAGCCGCCGGTATTGCACTCGGCCAGATTGCCGTGCATGTCGGCCCGGTCGGTGTTCTCGATCTCGTAGCCGGCCACGTTGAAGGCCGCCCGCGAGTTGCGGATGATCACATCGTTGCTCTGGCCGACATAGAGGCCGGCATCGGAGGCGCCGATGGCTTCCGAATTCTCAATCAGCACGTTATTCGACAACACCGGGTAGATGGCGTAGCGGCCATTCTCCGAACTGGTTTGATAGTCCGCCCGGTTGATGGCAGTCAGCGGTTGGGCCGGGCAGGCAATCTGCACCGCCGACTCGAAATTGGCCGCTGTAACCGGGTTGTCGGCGGACGACCACATCGCCCGCATGTTGCGGTAGGTGACGAAATCCGAGCCGATCACCTTGACGCCGTCCCCCGGGGTATCCGTGACGGTGAGGTCCTGGATGGTCAGGCCGCGGATGTTGAGGGCGAGGATGCCTTCCGCAGTGTCACTGTTCTCGAACGACAGCACCGTACGGTTGCGGCCGCAGCCGGTGATGGTGATGTTTTCGCTGTTCTGCAGCACCAGGCCGGTGTCCATTGCGAAGAAGCCGCAGTCGAAGCGGATCACGTCACCGGGGCCGGCCTGGATAAAGGCCGATAGCGCATCCCGCGTGGCATTGGCGCCCGGCTCGATCATGAATTCCCGGCCCGAGGGGGTCGGCGTGCCACCGCCGCCACCCACGTCGTTGCCGCCATCCGGCACCCCGAGCGTAGGCCCGCCATCACCGCCCCCGCCGCCACACGCTGTGAGTGTCACGGCCAGTGCCGCGATCAGTCCGTTCCGCCCCGTCATCACTACCCTCGCCCGACCCTGTTGGGCCGTGTGTGTTGTTATTCGCGGTTCAAGTTACCACCGATCCAGCCGGTGTTGCAGGTTGTGCTTGCAGCGGGTCAGGGCGGGAGTACCCCGCCAATATGGCCCGGACCGAGCTGGCGCATCTGGCCCAGGATCCAGCGCTGGCGTTCCCGTAGGTAGGGGCCGGGCGCGCCCGCATCCAGGTCCCGCGGGTCGGGCAGCACGCCGGCCAGCAGGGCCGCCTGGCCGGCGGTCAGGGCGGCGGCGTCAACGTTGAAGAATTGACTGGCCGCGGCGTCGGCGCCGAACACGTGGTCGCCGAACTGGGCGATATTCAGGTATACCTCGAGAATGCGCTGTTTGGGCCAGAGCCACTCGATCCACATCGTGATATAGGCCTCCACCGCCTTGCGCAGGTAGCTGCGGGACGGCGTCAGGAACAGGTTCTTGGCGACCTGCTGGGTGATGGAGCTGGCACCGCGCATGCTGCCGCCGGCCAGGTTGTTCTCCAGCGCGTCACCGATGGCGTCCCAGACGAAGCCGTGATGATCCGGGAAGGTCTGATCCTCGGCCGCCACCACGGCCAGCGGCAGGGTGGGGGCGATGTCGTCCAGGTCCAGCCAGCGGTGATCGACACCCGGCCCGCCGGGCAGTTTCTGCCACTGGTGCTGCAGCATAAAGGCCGAAGTCGGCGGATCGACCCACCGCAGGAACAGCACGGCCAGCGCCGGGGCAGCCAGGGCGAGCAGCAGCGCGGTCAGCAGCCAGCGCCGCAGGCGGTGCCAGAGCCCGCGAACCATGACTGCGGATCAGCCTTCGGGTGTTGCCTACTCCTGCGGACGCGGGAGGTACTGGCTGAGTGTGCGCACGAACTGCCGACCGGGCTCCGGCATGGCCGAGTCGTCGGTGCTGTCGAGGATCTCGTAGGGCGTGATGCCGGCCTCGTCGTAAAAATCCTGGTTGGCCGCGTGGTCCATGGACAGTGCCGCGCCTTCCAGCGAGATGCCCGCGAACAGCCCGCGCGAACGGGAGTAGGAATAGACCTCGGCATCGAAGCTGATGTTGGTAGCGGCGCTGGCGCTGCGTCCGACCGGACCGGCGGCAACCGAGGCGTCGCCGCCCAGGGTGAAGTCACCTCGGGCGATGCGGTCGATGCTGCGGCGCGACTTGAAGATCAGGATCACGTCGGTGCTGGAGGCGCCGATCTGCCAGCCCAGCGAGCCGCCGGTCAGGTTGATGAAGGCAGGGTTGCTCCACTTGCCGTTCTCGCCGCGAATCGAAACCACCCCGCTGCCGCGCCGGCCGGCGATGATCAGCCCGACCTTGAGAACGCTGGGGATGACCGCAACGCCGTACGCCTGGTTCAGGAGTTTCGGCGGAATCGCGTTTTCCGGGATATTCACGAAATCGGTCAGGACCGCCGTGGCCTCGTTGACCTCTTCATTTTCACTGATGCCGGCGCCGGCGACGGCATGGAAAAGCATCAGGGTGCCGGCCAGGGCGGCGGTACAGAACTTGTTCATGATGAGACCTCTCGCGTCGTGTCACGGCTTGGACGGCGCGCCGCGGGTTTGGTTCGTGGTCCCGATTCTAGGCCAGTCGCGGGGTCCTGCCCATGACGCCGAAAGGCGACACCCATCGAGCCTATTCCGCGTACTGCTCGCGCACGCTCTCGAAGCGGATATCCGGCCAGCGTTCCTGCGTCAGGTCCAGCTTCACCCGCGAGGCGGCCAGGTACACCAGGGCCCCGCCGTGGTCGCGGGCCACCCCGGGGGTGTTGCGATCGGCGAAGCGCTTGAGTTCACGCTCGTCGTCGGCGTAGATCCAGCGGGCGGTATAGACGTCGATGGCCTCGAACGTCGCCGACACCCCGTATTCCGTGCGCAGCCGCTCGGCCACCACATCGAACTGCAGCACGCCCACCGCGCCCAGGATCACGTCATTGTTGTGCAGCGGCCGGAACACCTGGGTGGCGCCCTCCTCGCAGAGTTGATCCACTCCCTTGTTCAGGGCCTTGGCCTTGAGCGGGTCGCGCAGTACCACGCGCTGGAACAGCTCGGGCGCGAAGTTGGGAATGCCGGAAAAGCGCAGGTCCTCGCCTTCGGAGAAGCAGTCGCCGATGGCGATGGTGCCGTGGTTGTGGATGCCGATGATGTCGCCGGCCCAGGCGTCCTCGGCCGCACCACGCCGGTTGGCCATGAAGGTAATGGCGTCGTTCACGCGGATTTCCTTGCCCGCCCGCAGGTGGCGCATCTTCATGCCCTTGGTATAGCGGCCGGAACACAGGCGCAGAAAAGCGATGCGATCGCGGTGCTGCGGGTCCATGTTCGCCTGGATCTTGAACACGAAACCGGAGAGCTTGTCCTCGGCCGGTTCCACCGCGCGGGACTGGGCCTCGCGGGGCTGGGGCGGCGGCGCCCATTCAACGAACGCATCCAGCAGCGACTGCAGACCGAAATTGTTGATCGCCGAGCCGAAGAACACTGGCGTCAGACGCCCGGCTCGGTACTCGTCCAGGTCGAAGCCGTGGCCAGCGGCCTGCACCAGTTCCACTTCCTCGCGCAGGGTGTCGAGATCCTGGCCCGCGATCTCGGCCAGCCGCGGATCGTCGAGCCCGGCGATGGTCTCTTCCTGGCCGCCTGCTTCGTTGTCCTCGCCGTGGTAGAGATGAACCTTGTCTTCCAGCAGGTGATACACGCCCCGGAACTGCCGGCCCATGCCGATCGGCCAGGTGATCGGCGCGCAGCGGATCTTGAGGATGTCCTCGATCTCGTCGAGCAGCTCCAGCGGCGGCCGGCCGTCGCGGTCCAGCTTGTTGATGAAGGTGCAGATGGGGGTGGTGCGCAGCCGCGTGACTTCCATCAACTTGATGGTGCGCGGCTCAACGCCACGCGCGGCGTCGATCACCATCAGGGCGGAATCCACCGCCGTGAGCGTGCGGTAGGTGTCTTCGGAGAAGTCCTCGTGGCCCGGGGTGTCCAGCAGATTCATGATGCGTTCGGCGTAGGGGAACTGCATCACCGACGTGGTCACCGAAATGCCGCGCTGCTGCTCCATCGCCATCCAGTCCGAGGTGGCGTGGCGGGCGGCCTTGCGGCCCTTGACGGTGCCGGCCAGCTGGATTGCGCCGCCGAACAGCAGCAGCTTCTCCGTGAGCGTGGTCTTGCCGGCGTCCGGGTGGGAAATGATGGCGAAGGTCCGGCGCTTGGCGACCTGGTCGGCAGTAGACATGGGAACCTGCTGGGGAAAAGCCGCGCGAGCTTAACGGCTGCGGCGGGCTCTGTACAGGCAATTATAGCTCGTAACTATCGAGACCTTACTAACAATTTATTTGAAAAAGCGCTGGCCGGCGGCATGATGTTCCACGGCGGCAATCGCGACCCGTCGGCCACCAGGGCCGGCGGGCCTGAATCCTCCTAGCCTGCCCTGCTGCCCGGTCTCTGGCCCCCCTCCGGAAACCGGGCTTTTTTATGGACTCTCTGATTCATTCCCCGCGACCTGTGTTTGAGTCCCAAGCCGAACGAGACCGGACGCGAGGCGCTGCTTTGCGGGATGGTTGACAGATAATTCGCGAGATCATTTAGCTGAAGGCTTGGGCCAAACCCTTCGGGCCGGGCCTTTGCGCGCGTCTGGACGGCGTCATTCGTCGCTTATTTGCAACCAGCAAACCGCACTCCTCATTCCTTGCCAGCCACGCGCAAAGGACGCCGGCGCAGGCCGCGGGGAATGAATCAGACAGTCCTCGCCGTCCGTGTTAGCTGATATCGAAGCTCGATGGTGGCCGGGCATCGCTGTCGGCAAGTTCAACCTGCGACACGCGCGCCGCCGATGGCCCTTGCCACAGCCAGGTTTCGAACGCGGCCACGGCCTCTTGGTCGCCGCAGATCAGGCCCGTGACCGAGCCGTCGGGCCGATTGGCGGCATGGCCCGTCAGGCCCAGCCGGCGGGCTTCCTGTTGCGCGCTGGCGCGGAAGAACACGCCCTGAACCCGGCCGGTGACGCGGAACTGTCGACAGAGGTGGGTGCTCATGGCAATGCCCGTTTATAATGCATGGCGAATATCGTGACCGATTCGAACGCCATGTCGCTCTGGGGTCAATTCCGAAACCTGTCCCGCCGGGTGCGGGCCGCGCCGCCGGCGCCGACCGATGCGCCGCGCCGGACGCAGCTGGATTTCGCCCTGCCCAATCCCTGGGGCGGGGCGCCGCTGTGCCGTGCCAGCGTGGCGGTGACCACCAGCCGCCATGCCCGTGGTGAAAGCCTGCGGGTGCAGGCGCAGTTCGACGGCTGGTGGCGCCGCGGTGGCGATGCGCCGTCGCGCACGGCCCTGGCGGCAGCCGATTACCGAGATACCGGGCTGGTCGGCTACGGTCGCAAGGCGGCCGGCGCGCTGCTGCGTCACGGCATGACGCGACTGCCGCTGCCGGCGGGCGAACGTCGCCTGCGCACCTGGGTCGATGTGCGGGCTTCGACCGAACCCCTGGCCGGCGGCGCCGCGTCGCTGTTGCCGGAACGAGTGCGGCAGCTGTGCGGACCGCTGCAGGCGGCCGCGCCGGGCGAGCCCCGGGTGGGTGTCTGGATCGATCGTGGCGCCGGGGCCGATGGCGGCAGCGCCCAGCTTGCGTTGCTACAGTTCGATGATCGCGACCTGCCGGCCGGGGCGGTTAGCGGGCCGTTCAATTTCTCCGCCAGTGTCGCCACTGTGACTGACCCGGTTCGCCGGGACCCGGGTGACGTCCGTAGCCCTTGAGCACCGTCATGCCGCGTCCCCGGCCCGGGTCTGCCGGCGAGCTGGTCGCGCCGATGCGAATTGACTCCGGCGCCGTTTTTGAACAGCATTAGGCCCGCGTCGCGACCGGGCGCAGCATAAATCGGAGAGGGTGAATGAAGAAGATCTGGCGCATCGGCGTCGCTGGCATCCTTGCGGCCGTCGGGTTCGCGGGACCGGCTGTGGCGCAGGAGGGGGATCCCGAGGCCGGGCGGATCAAGGCCAGCACCTGCATGGGCTGCCACGGCATCAAGGACTACAGCAACGTCTATCCGACGTTTGCCGTCCCCCGCCTGGGTGGACAGCATGCCGACTACATCGAGTCGGCCCTCAAGGCCTATCGTGATGGTCAGCGGAATCACCCGACCATGAATGCCCAGGCCTCCAGTCTCTCCGATCAGGACATGGCGGACATCGCCGCCTACCTGTCCGAATCGCCCGGCGAATGAACAAGGTGGTAGCGGTGATGCGCAAGTACTTGAAGACATTTTTTGTTGCCGCGACGCTGGTGCCGGCAATGTCCGCCATGGCTGCCGACGAAAAGGCGGAGGAGAAGTCCGCGCCGCACGGCGCCGACTGGGTCAAGGAGAAGACCCAGGTATGCGCCAGCTGCCACGGCAAGGTGGGGGTATCGGAGACGCCGATGTATCCCACCATTGCCGGCCAGTACGAGAGCTATCTCATGCATGCGCTGAAGGCCTACCGTGACGGTGATCGCAACAACGCGATCATGGCCGGGCAGGTGCAGGGCATGACCGATGCGCAGCTGAAGGCCCTGGCGCGGTTCTACGCGAAGCAGGAATCGTCGCTGCACATCCCCGAACTCAACCCCTGAGTCCGGCGGCGGCCTGCCGCCGGGCGACGGTTTTCAGCGTGGAGTCCCCGCTCATGGTTCGCCTGCCGGCATTGCTTGTTGCCCTGTTCGCCGCCGCTCCGGTGGCGGCTGACGGTCCCGCCTGGAGTTATCTGGAAACGCAGGCCCTGGTAGGCGGCGAGTTGGAGCCCGATTTCGGGCCCGATGCCGACGCTGATGGCCTGGACATCAACGCGTCGCTGGGGCTGGGTGACAATATCTTCTTCCAGGCCGGATTCGAGGCCGCCGATGTCGAGATCGGCGCGGCCGACGCCGCCTACGATCGGCTGGCGATCGGCCCTGGGCTGACGGCCGACTGGGCGGTCGGCAATACCGTGATCGCCCCCTGGGCCCGTCTGAACCTGCGGCGCGACAGTGTCGCCGGACTTACCTTCGACGGTTACGGCGCGGCGGCGGGCCTGCGCTGGCTGCTTGCCGATCGCCTGGAACTGGCGGTCACGGGCGAGGCCGGCCGGGTCGGTGGTCTCGCCAATCCCGGCACCGGCGAAGCCCACCTCGAGGACCGCTCGATCGAGGTCGCGGCGCGGCTGGCGCTGACGCCCGAGTGGATGCTAACCGCCGGCTACCGGACCGGCGAAATCGAGGATGAGGATGCGGTACTGACCGCCGGCGGTTCGGATATCGAGTATCGCCGCTGGCTGCTGGGCGTGCGCTGGAACTACGGCACCGATCCCCGCGGCCTGATCGCGCGTGGCGATGACGATGCGCAGGCGGCCGATGACGACCCGTTCGATTTCGTGGAGTTCGTCTATCTGTTCGGTGACGAGATCGAGACCCGCCAGGGCGGCATCGAAACCCGCGCGGATATCGACCGCGGCCTGCGGGTGCGCGGGTCCGCCGCGCTGGGCGAGTTCGCCTTCGTCGAGGCCGGGGTGGACACGCTGCACGTGAACAATGCCGGTCAGGCCGAGGATGCGGCCGGCGACTGGTACAGCATCGGCCCGGGTCTGCGCGGGCAGTTGTCGCTGGGGGCCGCCGAACTCGATCTGTTCGGCCGGGCCAGCTATGAGCGCGTCACGATGCTTGGCGGCGTCTTCGACGGCCCCGGCGCCACGCTGGGTGCCCGCTACCGCGTGGCCGGTTTCGAGATCGCCCCGGCGGTGAAGGCGTTTGCCACTGACGGCAACGGCGCCGATTTCGACGGCCAGTCCTGGTCGCTCGACACGCTTTATCGCCTGTCGCCGGCCGTGGCGCTGCTACTGCACAGCCGTTACACCGATGCCGAAATCGAAGGCGGTGGTGCCACGACCAAGGTTGAGCAGACCGTAATCGGCGCCGGCCTGCGTTTCGGCTTCGGTCACTGACAACGCCCGTTCAGCGCGACCCCGTCGTCGCCGCATCCGCCACCGCGGATTCCGCGTAGAGCAATCAACGACATGCCACGGAGCCGCAATGGCGATCGGGCGGGCAATAAGCGGGGCGATGCTGCTGCTGGGCGCAACGGCCTGGGCAGCACCGAACACGGATGACGCAATCGACTGGCAGACCTGGTCCGATGCCGCGTTCGAGCAGGCGCGGGCGCAGGGCAAGCCGGTTTACCTGTATCTGGAAGCGGTGTGGTGCCACTGGTGCCATGTCATGCAACGCGAAACCTTTGGCGATCCCGCGGTGGCGGAACTGCTCAACGAGCAGGTGGTGCCGGTGCGGGTCGACCATGACGCCATGCCCGATCTGGCCAACCGCTACCGGGCCTGGGGCTGGCCGGCGCAGATCTGGCTGACCGCCGACGGCCGGGAACTGGCCAAGCGCTCGGGCTACATGCCGCCGGACCGGTTCCGCTCGCTGGTGCAGCGCCTTGCCGACGATCCCGATAGCGTCCAGACCGAGCCGGCTAACGATGTGGCTCGTATTACCGGCGATGGCGCCCTCACGTCCGATCAGCGCGAGGCGCTTGAGGCGCGTCATCGGCGGGCTTACGACCCCGAACACGGCGGTCTCGATCTCAAGAAGAAGTTTCTCGATGCCGACAGCGTGGCCTACGACCTGTGGCTGGCGCGTCAGGGTGATTCCAAAGCCGCCGACCGGGTGGCACGGACCCTGGCGGGGGCGATCAAACTGATCGATCCGGTCTGGGGTGGGGCCTACCAGTATTCGGTTCACGGCAACTGGGACAACCCGCACTACGAGAAGCTGATGCGCACCCAGGCGCGCTATCTGCGGGTCTTCTCGCTGGCGCATCAGCAGTCCCCCGATCCGGCCTACCGGCAGGCGTTGAACGACATCCGGGACTACCTGGCGCGGTTTCTCTCTTCGGATGAGGGCGTGTTCTTCGTCAGCCAGGACGCGGACCTGATTAAGGGGCAAAAAGCGCACGATTATTTCGCCCTGGATGACGCCGCCCGCCGCGCCCGGGGTATCCCGGCCATCGACCGGCACCGCTACGCCTCGACCAATGGCCAGGCGATCGAGGGGCTGGCAATGATGTTTGCGGCCACCGGCGACGAGCAGGCCCTGGCCATGGCCCGGCGGGCGGCCGACTGGGCACTGGGCGCGCGCCGCAACGACGCGGGCGGATTCGGTCATGCCGCGGCCGATGACGGTCCCTATCTGGCCGACAGTCTGTTCATGGCCCGGGCGATGCTGGAACTGCACCGGGTCACCGGCGAGCGGGAGTGGCTGAAGCGGGCGGCAACCACGGCGGATTTCATGACCGCCAGGTTCCGGCGCGAGGCCGGAGGGTTTGCCGGCGGCGCCGAGGGCACCGGGCCGTTACGCCCGGTTCCGGATATCGACGAGAACATTGCCACGGTGCGCTTCTTGAATCTGCTGAGCCATTACACCGGCGAACCGCGCTACCGCGAGGCGGCCGAACACGGCATGCGCTACCTCGCCGCCTCCGATGTGGTGACGCAGCGCATCAGCGACCCCGGCATCCTGCTGGCCGGGCGCGAGCTGGGTAACGACCCGGTGCACGTCACCGTGGTGTCGCGCACGGAGAATGCCGAGGCCCGCGGCCTTTTCCGCCGGGCGCTGGAAGTGCCGGGCTGGTATCGCCGGGTGGAATGGTGGAACCGTGCGCGTGGGGCGTTGCCCAACGCGGACGTGACCTATCCCGATCTCGAACGATCCGCTGCATTTTTCTGCGCCGACCAGCGTTGTTCGCTGCCGCAGTTCAGTGTGGCCGGGTTTGAATCGCTGCTGGCCGAACGGCTGGGGCGGTAGTAATGTCGCAGCGGAAATCGAGCAACCGGATTCGACGCCGCTGTAATGAAATCGACTGGACTTCGGTCATATTGTACGAAGACGATGTCGATAACGGCACCCTTGTCGGGTGTCGAACCACTCGGGGCAAGGCCCCAACCCATAGGAGGTAACTCATCATGGCGAAGAAGATTGAAAGCAAACCGTTGGCCATCGCGCTTGGCACCGCATTCGCGGCGTCCTCGTTCGCCGGCATTGCCAGTGCCGACAGCAACCCCTTCCAGGTGGAAGAGCTGAAGGCGCCGAGCAGCTACACCCAGCTTGCTGAGGGCAACTGTGGTGAAGGCAACTGCGGCGAAGGCAATTGCGGCGAAAAGGATGGCGAAGGCAATTGCGGTGAAAAAGACGGTGAAGGCAACTGCGGCGAAGGCAGCTGCGGTGGCGCCAAGGGCTGATAGCCCAAAGGACTGACGTCATGACCACGACTCAAGACTACGTCGTTCATGGCGCCGGTCTGGGTCTGCGGCGGGCCCTGATGGGCCCGCTCGCGGACCAGCCGCCGGCGCAACTGGACTTTCTCGAAGTCGCTCCGGAGAACTGGATCGGCATCGGCGGCGCGCGGGCGAAGAAGTTCCGTGCGTTCACCGAACGCTATCCATTTGTCTCGCACGGGCTGTCATTGTCGCTGGGCGGTCCGGCGCCGCTGGACGAGACCTTCCTGCATCAGGTGCGGGATTTTCTCGATACCCACGGCGTACGCTACTACTCCGAGCATCTGTCCTACTGCGGTGACGACGGTACGCTCTACGATCTGCTGCCGATTCCGTTCACCGAGGAGGCCGTGGACTACGTGTCCACCCGCATCGCCCGCGCCCAGGACATTCTCGGACGGCGCATCGCGGTGGAGAACGTGTCCTGCTACGCCACCCCGGGCGCGCAGATGAGCGAGATCGATTTCGTGTGTGCGGTGCTGGAGCGCGCCGACTGCGAACTGCTGCTGGACGTGAACAATATCTACGTCAACAGCGTGAATTTCGGCTATGACCCGGTCGATTTCCTGGATGCCATTCCGGGACACCGGATCGCCTACTGCCACATCGCCGGTCACCATGAAGAGGGGCCGGGACTGTGTGTGGACACCCACGGGGCCGACGTGATCGACCCGGTGTGGGATCTGCTGGACAAGGCCTATGCCCGGTTCGGCGTGTTCCCGACCCTGCTGGAGCGGGACTTCAATCTGCCGCCGCTGCCCGAACTGCTCGGGGAAGTGGATCACATCAAGGCCATTCAGGCGCGCCACCAGCCACGCGCCGCTGCTGCCATCGGGGCCTGATCGGCATGAGCGGCGCCGTTCACGAAGCCGACGCGCTGCCGCGCTTCCAGCGGCTGCAGTACGACTTCACCGCGCACATCCGCAATCCGGTCGACGCGCCGGCGCCGGATGATGTCGCCGCCGAACGCATGGCGGTGTACAAACGGCTGGTCTACAACAACCTGGAGGGCTATTTCAGCAATGCCTTCCCGGTGCTGCGGGCCTGTTATGCCGATGCCGACTGGCACGCGATGGTGCGTGAGTTCTTTGTCAGCCACCACTGCCACAAACCGCAGTTCTTTCAGGCCGCCGAGGAATTCCTGGCATTCCTGCAGCGCGAGCACCAGCCGCGACCGGTGGACCCGCCGTTCCTGCTGGAGCTGGCCCACTACGAGTGGGTGGAAATGATGCTCTACGTACTCGACGTGGAGCCGGACATGGCCGGGGTTGATCCCAACGGCGATCTGCTGGAAAGTGCCCCTGTGATTTCACCGCTGGTGTACAACCTGGCCTACCAGTACCCGGTGCACGACATTGATCCGGCCGACCCACCCACCGAGGCGCCGGCCCAGCCGACCTGCCTGGTGGTTTACCGCGATCGGACCCGCGAGGAGCGGGTGCATTTCCTCAAGATCAATCCGGTGACTGCGCGCCTGTTGCAGTTGATCGAGTCCGATCCCGGGCGGTCGGGGCGTGAGCATCTCAACGCCATCGCCGGGGAAATGCAGCATCCGCAGCCCGAGGCGGTGATCGAGGGCGGTGCGGCGACCCTGGTCGATCTGCGCCATCGGGACATCCTGCTGGGCTGTCGCCCGGCTGCTGGTTAAAGACTGGCCAACCCGCTCTCGTGGCCGGCCCGATGGCGACTGGCGGCGGATGCCACCCGGTTATCCACAGGCTTATCCAGTTGAATTTTTTAGCGAGAGCAGAAAAAGAACTATAACAAAATAATTTTATTGATGTTTTGTATTGCACACTTTTTGTTAGACTCGGCCCAAAGGCCGTGAATTTTTGCGCAAACAGAGAGCATGGATTGCACGCTGAGAGGGACCAG
>JAVKCJ010000029.1:2500-433847 GCA_040222795.1 Salinisphaeraceae bacterium | reverse complement strand
TGATCGGGTCATCATCGATGACCAGGACGACATCATGATCTACTACCTGTCCGAAACCCTGGCCCCGCCGCGTAACGCCGGCGGCTTCCTGCTGGCCTGGGAACACGTCGGGTATCGCTCCGCCTGGCTGTACAACACCGGCCTGCGCCGTGTTCGCCGTGCCCCCAACGTCGCCTACGACAACCCCTATGAAGGCACCGACGGCCAGCAGTTCTACGACCAGGTCGACATGTACAACGGCGCCATGGACCGTTACGACTACAAACTGGTGGGCAAGAAAGAAATGCTCATCCCCTACAACAACTACAAGATCAACCAGCCCGACCTGACCTACGCCGACGACCTGCTGGGTGACAAATACATCAACCAGGACCTGATGCGCTACGAACTGCACCGGGTGTGGGTGGTCGACGCCACCCTCAGGGAAGGCACCAGCCACCAGTTCAAGCGCCGGACCTTCTACATCGACGAAGACGGCTGGAACATCGTGGCCGTGGACGCCTACGACAACCGCGACGAACTGTGGAAGTTCCAGGAAGCGGCCAACGTGCATCTGCCCACGGGCCAGTTCGTGGGCGGTGCGCCGGAACTGATCTACGACCTGCAGTCCGGGCTGTACTTCTCCACCGCGATGACCAACGAAGGTCAGCCCAACGACTTCTCGGTGACCTACGAAGACCGCCACTTCTCACCGCAGACGCTCAAGCGGCGGACCACGCGGTAAGCGCAACACGACAAACGTCGTGACGATCAGCCGCGGGCCTTCGGGCCCGCGGTTTTTTTGTGCCCGTCGCTCGATCACGCCGTAGGGCGGCTTTCAAGCCGCCGTCATGGCCCCGGCACCAACCGGACCAGGCGCGATAAATCGCGCCCTACGAAATGCGGAACACAGGCCTGACCGTCGCCCGGTAACAGTGTAGGGCGGCTTTCAAGCCGCCAGCAGGATGAGGCACCAGGTCCGGGCAGGCGCGATGAATCGCGCCCTACAAAATGCGGTATAGAACCGGACCGTCACCCGGTCATGAGGTAGGGCGGCTCTCAAGCCGCCGTCATGGCCCCGGCACCAACCTGACCAGGCGCGATAAATCGCGCCCTACGAAATGCGGAACACAGGCCTGACCGTCGCCCGGTAACAGTGTAGGGCGACTTTCAAGCCGCCAGTACGGTCCGGCACCAGAGCCGTCCAGGCGCGATTAATCGCGCCCTACAAAAGCGCTATAGCACCGGACTGTCACCCGGTCATGAGGTAGGGCGGCTTTCAAGCCGCCTGCATGGTCCTGCGCCTACAGCGCGGCGGTAACGTCGCGAACGGTGTCACGAAACCAGTCGTGGGCCGGGTGCCGGGCCAGCCGCTGGTGCCAGACCAGACGAATGGGCATCGGCTCTCGCTTGAATGGTGCCGGCCGGGTGATCAGCCCGGCATCGGCGGCAAAGCGTTCGGCCACCCGGCGCAGCAGGGTCACGACCAGGTCGGAAGCCGCGACAACGGCCGGGGCCGCGGCGAACTGATTGATGGTCAGCACCACCCGCCGGCTCAGGCCCAGCCGGGCCAGATCACGGTCGAGCACGCCGTCGCCGTGGCCACTGGGCGACACCAGCAGATGGTCGGCCGTGGCGAATCGCTCGGGCGTCAGTTTCCCCTGGCTGAGCGGATGGTCCGGCCGCATCAGGCAGAGGAAATCCTCGGTCAGCAGGTCGGCCGCGCCAAAGCGAGCCTCGACCGGCTCCAGCGAACCGAACGCGAAATCCGCGCGGTGGGTATCCAGAAGCGTCCGCGGCTGATCCACATGTGGCAGCAGGCGGAGATCCACGCCCGGGGCGTCCTGGCGTAGCCGGGTGATCAGTGGCGGCATCACCACGGTGGAGAAGTAGTCATTGGCCACCAGGCGGAAGGTCCACTCCGACGTCGCCGGGTCGAAGGCGGTCGGCGCCAGGGCCTGCTCGATATCCAGCAGCGCCGCCCGCACCGGAGACTCCAGTTCCAGCGCCCGGGGGGTGGGCACCATGCCCTCGGGCCGGCGCACGAACAGCTCGTCGTGGAAGGCCGTACGCAGCCGCGACAGCGCGTTGGAGACCGCCGACTGTGTCAGGAACAGCCGTTCCGCGGCCCGGGTGACGTGCTGCTCGCGCATCATGGCGTCGAAAACCCGCAGCAGGTTGAGATCGAAATTCGCAATACTCACGGCCAGCCTCCCGGCGCTTCCCAGATATTTATAGCGTGAATAATACAATTATTAATAATCAATTTCCCAAATTAAAAAGGCGCCCCTATCGTGACTCCCGGACATCGACGACATGCCGATGAACGCAACAAACTTTGATCCAGGAGACACGCATGAACACGGAATGCCACGAGAGCCGCAGCAGCATAGTCGGCGGGGTGATCGGCGCCAGCCTGATATTGCTGGTATTCGCCGTCCAGCACGTGCACCAGGTCGGGCAGGGCGTCGCCGCCCCGCCGCAGGCGTTGAGCTGGATTCAGCCACCAGCCCGGTTCCCCGACTCGTGATCGGCCGCCCCGCCAGCAACGGCCCCGCCGGCATCAGCCCGGCGGGGCACTTCAACTGGCCCGATCTCGACCGATAACCCGATGAGAGCCGATCCAACGAGGAATCCATCATGAGTGCACCTGTCCACATCCGCCGCCCGGTCATGCCGGTCCTGGTCTTCAGCGCCGCCTTGCTGGCCATCGCGTTGACCGGCCAGCAGGCTCATCAGGTTGGCGTGGACGCCGAACGCGCGGCCCCCGGCTGGAACTGGGTGGAAATGCCCAGCCTGTTGCCGGACCGGTAGAACGGGCGCCCTCGACGGGTTGTCGACGCGTTATCATCGGCGGCCGTTTTTCGCGACCGGCCGATTGATGAGTGACCTGGTTTTCGAGTGCCGACACGGCGAGGACATCGCTAACCGCGTCGAACCGCTGGCAGCGCTGCGCATCCGCGTGTTCCGCGAGTGGCCCTATCTGTACGACGGCGATCTCGACTACGAACGCGAGTACCTGAAAACCTATGTCAACGCCGAACGCTCGCTGGCGTTCCTGGTATTCGACGGCGACCATCTGGTGGGCGCCACCACCGCGCTGCCGCTGGTGGACGAGGAAGCCGCCTTCCGGGCGCCGCTGGAACAGGCCGGGTTCGATCCCGAGCGGGTGTTCTACTTCGGCGAGTCCATCCTGCTGCCCGAGTATCGCGGCCGCGGCCTGGGCCATCGCTTCTTCGACGAACGCGAAACCTGGGCGGCCGAGCAGGGCGGTTTCGACACCACCTGCTTCTGCGCCGTGCAGCGGCCGGCCGATCATCCCGCCCGTCCGGCGAAATACAAGCCGCTGGACGAGTTCTGGCGCAGCCGCGGCTACACGCCCCGGCCGGATGTGGTGGCCCATTACGCCTGGCCGGACGTCGGCGCCAACGAGGAAACCGAAAAGCCGCTGATGTTCTGGACCCGGCCGCTGCGGCCGGAAGAACCGTAGGGCGGCTTTCAAGCCGCCGCGCTTGAGCAGGAAACGGCGTATCGACCCGGCGCGATGAATTGCGCCCTACGGCGAAGCGGGCGGCGGACCCGGCCCCGGATTGCCGCCAACGACGGGCCTGACCTGACGTAGTGCATCTTTCAAGCCGCCTTTGGTTAGGACGAGATGGGGCATCGGGCAGGCGCGATGAATCGCGCCCTACCTCGATAGACCGTAGGGCGGCTTTCAAGCCGCCAGCCCGAACTGACAAGAGCAGGCGCCATGAATGGCGCCCTACAGGGATGGGCCGTAGGGCGGCTTTCAAGCCGCCGGGTCGCTCCGGATCGCAGCGCCGCCAATGGCAAAAACACGCCGATTCGGCCGCATTCTGGTAAACTGATCGATCGATCAGCCGTTACGACGGGACGTCCGGCCGCGCCGGGCAGCGAGGAATCACCATGGTTGTCGCACTCACCACATTCGCCGTTTTCGCCTTCATTCTCGGGTCGATGTTCTACGTCTACCGGGTGCGGGGCGAGGAGCGCTACGCCAGCTTCGGCGAGTACGTGCGCAAGGGCTGGCCCATCTTCAGTCCGCTGAACTGCCTGCTGTACCTGTTCACGGAACAGCGGGCGCGCAAGCCCATCATGGACACCACCGAGTACCCGGAGCTGGCGCCGATCCGCGATAACTGGGAAACCATTCGCGACGAGGCGGTGGCCCTGTACGAAAGCAAGGCGTTCGACCAGACCAACAACCCGGAATCCAGCGCCTACTACGACATCGGCTTCCGTACCTTCTACAAGTACGGCTGGAGCAAGTTCTACCTCAAGTGGTACGGCACCACCCACCGCTCGGCCCAGGCCGCCTGCCCCAAGACGCTGGAAATCCTCAAGCAGGCGCCCACGGTGAAGGGCGCCATGTTCTCGGTGCTGCCGGTGGGCTCCAAGCTCACCCGCCACTGTGATCCGGTGGCGGTGTCGCTGCGGTATCACGTCGGGCTGGCCACGCCCAACGACAACGCCTGCTACATCAACATCGACGGCACCGACTATTCCTGGCGCGACGGCGACGACCTGCTCTTCGACGAAACCTACCTGCACTACGCCCACAACGACGCCCAGCGCTACCGCCTGATCCTGATGTGCGACGTCGAGCGCCCCACCTGGGTGGTCGGCCGCATCATCAATTTCTTCTACAAGGCCCTGATGCGGGCCACCGTGGTGCCGAACACCGAGGAAGACCAGCGCGGCCTGGTCAACAGCATCTTCGCCCGCGTGTCCCCCACGCTGGCCAACGTGCGCACCCTCAAGGAAACCAACCCCGGCCGCTACCGCGCCATCAAGTACTCGGTGAACACCACCCTGGCGCTGGCCGTATCCGGCCTGCTGATCGGCTCCATCTACGCCGCCTCCGTCCTCGCCGGCCTGGCCTAACCCCCAGCCCAACCAGAGCCCTCCTCTCCCCCCAAGGGGAGATAGCCAGAGAGAGGGCAAAGCGCGCCCCACGGCGCCCGATCACCCGCCCCCGAGTTGCGTTACCCCCACCCCGCCTGCTAACAAGAAACCGGGGACCACGGCGCGCCCGCGCGCCGGCAAGGGGTGCGAGGCATGCTGTTCATCACCAATCGTTTTCCCACGCAAAGCATCCGCACGCGGGTGGGCCGACGCTTTACGTTCGATCTGAAGAACAACGCGCCCAGCAATTCCGTGTTCTTCTGCCGGCGCAAGGGCCCGGAAGAGCACGAGGAAATTGGTAGCACCGAACTGCTGAAACGGCTCAAGGACGCCGACTACCGGCAGATCCTGGTCTACATCCACGGCTACTCGAACCTGCCGGAGGACGTCTTCGCCGGCGCCGCCGAATTCCAGACCCTGTGTGACGCCAGCAAGCCGAAGGAAATCCTCGTCCTGCCGGTCATCTGGCCCTGCGACAACGACTTCGGCATCGTCCAGGACTACTGGGATGACCAGAAGGCCGCCGACGCCAGCGCCCTGTCGCTGGCCCGTATCATGGAAAAATTCCTGGCCTGGCGAAACGACCCGAAACAGAACCCCCAGGACAATCCCTGCCTGAAACGCATCAACGTGCTGGCCCATTCCATGGGCAACCGCGTGCTGCGCGAAGGCCTGGCCGCCTGGAACCGCTACGACCTCGCCGGCGGCGTGCCGCTGCTGTTCCGCAACACCTTCCTGGTGGCCGCCGACATCGTCAACGAATCCCTGGAACCCAGTAACCCCGGCGAACTGATCGGCCACGCCTCCCGCAATGTCACCGTCTACTTCGCCAGCGACGACCTCGCCCTGCGCGCCAGCAAGGCCGCCAACCTGAAGAACCGCGTAGCCTCCCGTCGCCTGGGCCACACCGGCCCGGAGGACATGGACGCCGTGGGCAAGAACGTCTTCTCCGTGGACTGCGACGACGTCAACACCGCCTACGACAGCCCCAAGGGCCACACCTACTTCCGCAGCGGCCGCACCGCCGGCAAGCCGGGTGTGGTGTTCGATCACATCTTCGAATCGCTGGTGACCGGGCGGGTGTTTCCGGAAGATGAGTTTCGGCGGAGGACGGTGTTGAAGGAGACGGCGGGGTGACGGGGTACTTTGTGCTGGCGGCCCAATGCATTGTCGGCATGATTGGATGGTATGTCGTTGTTTTGTATGTGTCCTGACGTCGGTATGGCGCCATTTGAGGAGTAATTTGATGTCCGCACCTTATCTTAGAGTTAGGCGTTAGGCGTCATGATTGGAGAAATTCTGAGTGAATGGAGATCGCATCTGGCTGAGCGGCTTCGCAACCCGCTTCTAGGACCTTTTAGCGCGCTATGGCTCGCGTGGAACTGGAGGCTTGTGGTCGTTCTGTTCTTCAGCGAAGCGAGCGTCGAACAGCGCATTCAGGTCATTGACCAGAAGTACGTCACTTATTGCGACCTGCTGTTAATTCCGCTGACCGGCGCGCTCTTATTTTCTTTATTGGTTCCGTGGTTGACCCTTGTGATTCAAAACGTTCAGGACCGGGCGATCATACGGCGCAGGAAGGGAAAGTTAGATCATGACACCGATTATTTGAGAGCTTCTGTTGCCAAGGCGGAGGCACAAGCAGCGCTTAACCGAATTTTGGCCCAAGACGAAATAGTAAGGCGCCAGCAAGAAGAGCTTGACCAACTCAAGTCAGATCTTGTGAAGGAAAGAGACCAAGCGGAATCCAGGGTTGCGGAGATGCAGGCCGATTTCGAGCAAAAACGACTCGAGTATGAAGCACAAACTGACAAGAGCAATGACGAGGCACAGGCCAAGAAAGAGGAATTAGATGAACTAAAGCGTCAGCTTGAAGCAGAGCAGTTGCGAGCGAAGTCAGAAGTTGAACGCGCGCGTGCCCAGCTAGTTCGTAAACAGGAGGACTTCGATTCGAAGCTACAGGGTGTGGAGGCCGAAGGCATTAGCCTATCTGATTCGGAGCTCCAAAAGTTGCTTATCGGGAAACCTTATCGACTTTTCCACAACCCAAGCATCGGACCCGAACGTTCAAAGAAGATTGCGTTTGCTAAGAACGGAAATATTCAGGCTGGCAAAAACAACAATGAAAATACTTGGCGCTTAAAGGGCACAATGTTGGAATTAGTTCAGGCAGATGGTGAAGTTCACAGTCGCTTCCGCTATCTGCCTGACAGCAGAATATTTGTACATACCGGAGACCGAGACACGAGATCGGCTAAGGGGCAGTACATCATTCCCGAGTGAGGCAACGATTAAGCGCCGTGCCTATGACGCCGAACAAATCGTTACAGGTGACGCTTGACCCGCCAACCATTTTTGCTACCGCAAAAGCGGGCGTCGCCTCAAACGCACCTGAGCTCAGGGGTTATGCCTCAGTGAAACTATGAGAAAAACCAAACCACATATTGGCATCCAGTACTTGCGTAAATTGCCGCACAAGCCGATCCAGGAATTTGCTGGCGAAATTTCTCATCCAAATCTGGAGTACCTTGAAGACGCCCAATCCGAGTTTGGGCCATATGCAGGCTTAGAGTGGTTATTGCCAACAGCAGTAGTGCTTTATATAGGACGGCCTTATTTTAAGGCGTTTCTCACCGAGGCCGGCAAAGATCACTACCAAATTCTCCGAACAGCCGTTGTCAAATTGTCACAAAAATACATCGGCAAATCAGTTGCTAAACTGCATAGCATTAGTGCTGGCGGGAAAGGCGGAGGAGCTACGGGTACCTACTCCTTAATCTACTCAATCATTATCGAGCTAAACCAAGGGTTACGGTTCAAGTTGCTAATCGAAGAAGACCTTTCACCAGAGCAAGTTGAATTGGCGACCGCCGCGCTGCTTGACTGCGCCAAAGCATTTCACAATGAATCGGAACTGCCTGTGCCAATTGAAGGGCTGAAGTTTGTAAAACCATTTAGTGGAACAATTCTAATCAATTATAATTTCGAATCCGATCACTTTGTGATTATAGATCCATCGTCAAGCAAGTATGCATCTAAGGGATAAAAAATCGTCGGAGAGGGAGTTTTGTTACGCTACGTGCTTCGCGCTGCGCTCCGCAAAAGCCCTTCAAATCGGCCGTTAGATGAGATGAATACGTTTGCTCGAGGGGAGGGCGCGTGAAGATAAAGTCGATTAGCATAAACAGGTTTCGCGGTTACGAACAGCCGGTCACGATTCAAGTAGGTGATTTGCTCTCCATCGTCGGGAAAAACGATATAGGTAAGTCAACAATACTTGAGGCGTTAGACATATTTTTTAACGAAAGCAAGGGGTGCGTAAAGCTAGATAAAGGAGATATAAACAAAACTTGCTTGGAACGTGGGGAGGACTGCATAGAGATATCGGTCGAGTTTATTGATCTCCCTGCGACCCTTGTTCTCGACGCGGCAAACGAAACCACTCTTGGGAACGAGTATCTTCTCACCCAGGACAATACGCTGCACGTGCTCAAACGGTATCCAAGCGCGGGTAAAGAAAAAGTTTATATACGCGCTCTGCACCCCGCTGCAGCAGGATGTAACGATTTACTGTCTACGAAGATTCGAGACTTACAGCGGATAGTTAGCGACGCCGGTCTTTACTGCCCGGATAGAACGAAAAGCGCAGAGTTAAGAAAAGCGATTTGGGACAGCTCGCCAGATTTACAACTTCAAGAATGCGAAATCGAAGTTGCAAAGATCGACGCAAAAAATATATGGGAACAGTTAAAAGGACACATGCCGCTTTTCACATTGTTCCAGTCTGATCGAAAGAATAGCGACGGGGATAGCGAGGTTCAGGATCCAATGAGCCTTGCTGTAAAAGAAATCATTGCTGATCCCGCTATTCAATCACAACTTTCTGATGTGGCACGAACGGTAAAGGCTCGGCTAGACGAAGTAGCGTCTAGGACGCTAGATAAGTTGGGTACCTTTAATTCTGAAATCGCAACATCACTGAATCCCTTACTTCCCGAAAATGCCGAGTTAAAATGGGCCGATGTTTTCAAGAGAGTAGCTATTAGCGGCGAGAACGATGTGCCGATAAACAAACGAGGAAGCGGTGTAAAACGATTGGTTTTGGTCAGCTTCTTCATGGCCGAAGCGGAACGCCGTCAGACGGAACAAAGCCTTCCAGACATTATTTACGCTATTGAAGAGCCGGAGACATCGCAGCACCCGAACCATCAAAGACACCTGATTGACGCGTTGTTGGAATTGTCCCGAGCAGCTAATACTCAAGTCCTAATTACCACGCACAGCCCAGAAGTTGTAAAACGGCTAAAGTTCGATAATATTCTTCTCATATCAGGGCGTGGCGAGGGCCAAATTTATAACGTGGAAAGAAATAAATTGCCGTACCCAAGCTTGAATGAAATAAGTTATTCAGCGTTCGGCGAATGCTCATTTGAATATCACAACGAGCTCTACGGCTTTATAGAAGCCGAAGAAAGACTACAGGAATTTAAGTCCGGAAAAGATACCCGCGCATACAACAAAGTTAAGCGTGACGGTTCAATCGTTACACAGCAGATTACATTGACGGAATTTATTCGCCATCAAATACATCATCCGGAAAATACCGAAAATGATAGGTTTAGTTTTGACGAGTTAAACGAATCAATAGGTGCAATGAGAGAATTTATCCAGAGGGATGTAGTGGAATGACACCGCATCTAACAAGGTGCTGCAGTTGTGACCGCCCAAAGCGCTGCCACGCTTCGGCCGGCAACAGAGTTTTGGCGTTGGGGAACGGCGGGGCAGGTCTTGCTATTTGCCTTGCTTGGGGTGGATTCAGGTTCCAACTGCAACGCCACGGCCTTTAATGGCTGCCAAGCCTTGAACGCTTAGCGGTTTGCTAGGGCCTGCGAGCCCTAGCGGTAAGCGCCAGGGCTCGCAAGTCAGCCACTTTTATCTCCGAGGTAATCAGAGCCCCGGCAACGTCGGCAGACTTGACGCCCCCGACAGCAGCGCCTGATCAGACGGCCGCGGCAGGTCGGGTTCAGGCGTTGCAAGGTCCCGGATGAACACGGCGCGTGCCCGGTCGATTGTCCCGAATTCCGCCACCTTGAGGGCTTCGAAGGTCGGCGTCAGCGCGCCGTCTTCGCCGCCGAAGGCGACGATCAACGCGTCGAGCCCCGCCTGCGGGATGTCGATGAGGATTTCCTGATCGAGGGCGAGGCTCGGCGGGCGGAGGATGTCCGAGTAGTTGGTATTGCCGGCCACGATGGCCCGGTAGGCGTTCACGCCGTCCGCGGACAGTTTGCTGGCGCCGTCGGCAGCCACGCCGAATACCTGGATGGTGGCGTTGGCGCTGTCCTGGAAATGCTCGACGGAGAGCAGCGATGCCAGGTCGGTGTCGGCTGACGCGCCGGGGTCGGACCCGAGGGCGACCAGGGACTCCGCGACGGCGACCAGTTCCGGCTGGCTGGGTTGGGCAGCGGCGACGCCGGTGCCCACTGCAGCGGTGTAATTGACCAGCTCGAGCAATGGTTCGGCACCACCACTCAGAGGGCCGGCCAGCGAGTTGCCCGGGGGCGTGTCGGTGGACAGGCCGAGCAGCCCGTCCAGGGGCAGTGCGCCGGTCTGGGCGCTGGCGGTACCGGCGGCCAGCATCAGGCCGGCGAAAATGGTTACGGGTTTGTGCATGGGACTCCTCCTTATTAGTGCTGCGAGCAGTCGTATCACTCGCCATTCAGTCGTTCAAGTTCAAAAGATTGTGGACCGGCGATCCTGTCCGTTCGCGGCAGGGCCCATGGCCGGCCCTCTGTCTACTCGGCTAGTCTGCAAGCGACTCGCGATTCGCCGGCGCCGGCCGTGGCGGAAAGCGAATCGGGCATACACTGTCGCGAGTTGATAATCGGCTGATAACACTGACCGGCGTTCAGGCGCATGAGCAGGGCCGGCAGCAAGGGAGACACCCGTGGATCAGACACCGCTGATCGAGATCGGCCTGCCGATCTCGCTGATGATCATCATGGCCGGGATGGGGCTGACCCTGACGCTGGGTCATTTCCGGGAAGTGCTGCTGGCGCCGCGGGCGCTGATCGTGGGGACGGCGGCGCAGATTCTGCTGATTCCGGCGATCGCGTTCGCGGTGATCGAGGTCATGGGGCTGCCGCCGCTGATCGCGGTGGGCCTGATGGTGGTGGCGGCCTGCCCGGGCGGCACCACGTCCAACGTGTTCACGTTCCTGGCGAAGGGCAACGTGGCGTTGTCGATTCTGCTGACGGTGATTGCCAGCCTGATCACCATCGTGACGCTGCCGCTGTTCACGAACGTGGCGCTGGATCTCTACACGACGCTGGACGCGGATGCGCCGCTGCGGCTGCCGGTGGTGCGCACGGTGGTCACGCTTGCCGTGATCGTGATTCTGCCGGTTGCCGCCGGCATGGCGCTGCGGGCGCGCCGGCCGGCGTTGGCCGCCAGCGCCGAGCGCTTCGTGGGGGCCTTCGGCATGCTGGTGCTGGCCCTGCTGATCATCGCCATTGTCTATCAGACCCGGGACGACATCCTGACTCTGCTGGCCCAGGCCGGGCCGGCTGCGGCGATCCTGAATATCGCCGGCATTGCCACCGGCCTGGCCAGCGGCTACCTCAGCGGCATTGCGTTGCGGGATGCCCTGACCATCGCCATCGAGGTGGGCATCAAGAACGGCACGCTCGGGTTGCTGGTGGCGCTGACGCTGCTGGATTCCCCCGAGATCGCCATTCCGTCCGCCGTCTACGGCGTGCTGATGTTCGGGTTCGGGGCCTTGCTGGTGGCCTGGGGGCGGCGGCGGATTTCGCCCGCGGCGG
The DNA here is from genome assembly GCA_040222795.1 of Salinisphaeraceae bacterium. Lineage (GTDB taxonomy): Bacteria > Pseudomonadota > Gammaproteobacteria > Nevskiales > Salinisphaeraceae > Spectribacter. The sequence continues at coordinate 422,124 of JAVKCJ010000029.1, read as the reverse complement.
AAAGCGGTGCGTCCTGACGCGTGACCGGGTTTGCGCCTGGTGCAGGTCGTCTAGTTTCCTCCGCTGGTATCCGCGTGCAGGGCCCGCGTCGAATCGAACAACTGCTTCTGTTCCTCGCTGGCCTCCGCCTGATACTGCTGTTTCCACTCTGAATAGGGCATGCCGTATACCCGCTCGCGGGCCTGTTCGTAGTCCATGTCGACGCCGCGATGCTCGGCTTCCGCGCGGTACCACTTGGCCAGGCAGTTGCGGCAGAAACCGGCCAGGTTCATCAGGTCGATGTTCTGCACGTCGGTGCGTTGCTGCAGATGCCTGATCAGGCCGCGGAAGGCGGCGGCTTCGGCTTCGATACGGGTCCGGTCATCCATGGTGGCCTCCGTGTGTCCGTGATGATGCGTGCGGGTTTGCTGCGGCCTGTGGGCGCTGGTTCCGGCCGGGCCGCAGCGTTATGCTCTGCTTGCCCGTTATCCAGATTCGAGGGTTCCGATGCAGTACCGTTCCAAATTGAGCGTAGCAGCCGGTGCGCTGCTCCTTCTGGCCGGCGGAAGTGCCGGCGCGCAGTTGCCGATTGGTGCCGGCCCGGCGGACGGGATCGGTTCGCTGTCGGTCATCGATACGTCCGCCCTGGGCGCGACATTACTGCAGACCGGCGCGGACGCCGCCACCGCCACGACCGCGGGTACGCCGCTCGCCCCATTGGGTGCGGGGGCGGCCGAGTCGTTGTCGCGCACAACGCCGGTGGTAACCCTGCCGCTGGCCTACATCGACTTCGCGCTGTTCGACGGGCCGGTGCCATTGCCGCGGGTGTTTCCGGATTCGCCGCTGGCGCTGGTCGAGCCGTTGCTCACCGGGCTCGGCGGTGTGGCGGGGCCGGCATTGCCGGGCCTGGAGGAACTGCCGCAGTTCAGCATCGTGCCGCGGCTGGATCCGCTGCCGGTGCCGATTCCGCAGCTCGGGCAGGCGCTGGACCAGTAACCATATCGGCGCTGGTTCGGCGTAGTCTCAAGCGCCGGGGCTGGGATGCTGATACCGGCCGAACGAGGGGGTGTTGGGATGATCAAGGCAGTCGCTATCTTCATGACGCTGTGTCTGCTGGTGCCGATAGGCGCAGTCATGGCTCAGCAGGTGCCCGAAGAGCCCGAGTTTCCGATGATGCAGCCACCCGAGCACGCGCCGGAGCAGGCGCCCGAACATCCGGTTGACGGTCAGGCGCCGGAAGCCGCCGGTGCGGCGGGTCCGGCCCAGCCCTGGTCGCCCATGCTGGTGCAATACCTTTCCGGGTCCATTCTGGTGTTCACGCTGCTGGTGCTGGCGCTTTCCACCGCGCTGCTCTGGCGCAAGGATGCCAGCGCGCAGGACATTCTGCGGCTGTTCGGCATCGTGTCGATCATCGGCATGTCCACCCTGTTGCTGGTGGCCGGGTACAGCAACGACCAGCTCACACCCATTGTCGGCCTGTTCGGGGCGATTGCGGGTTATCTGCTGGGCCGGGAGGGCAAGCAACCAGGGGCATGACTCGATCCGGGGGTGGGGGCCTGATAGAACCTCAATAGATTGGGTCGACCCGCAGGATGGCCTGGTTGTTCAGGGCGTAGGTGGTCTGGTCGGAGACGTCGCCAGGCCGGCGTACGGCCGGGCCGGCGGCTTCCACCAGCACGTAGCTTCGGCCCTCGTGGGTGATCCAGGCCTGGCCGGGGGCCGGCTCGGCGGCGATGCCGAGCAGATAATGATCAGGCACCTTGACGCCGATGATGGCGGCGTCGGTGAGGTTGCCGAGGATGGCGGCCAGCAGCGCGGCCTTGGTGTCGCAGTCGCCGTAGCCTTCGGCCAGCGCCCGTGGCGGCGGGTAGAAGCCGATGATGCGACGGCCGTTCTCCACGCCGGCCGGATGCCCGTAGGCCATGCCGCCCTGGACCAGTGCCATGGCGGCTTCCAGCGTCCATTCATGGCCATGCCCGTGCCGGGCGGCCAGATCGCGTAACGCCCCGGCCACCGGGGTCACGCGCTCGCGGTTTCGGGCGACCACCGCCGGCACGTCGACCGACAGGCGCATGTGTCGATCGCTGAGGTGGCGCACCCGTACGCCGCGCGCCTGCAGGTAGCGGGTCATCTCGCGATCCAGCGCCGCCTGGTCGCAACCGGTGGTGGCGCGGCAGCGCTCGACGATAGCGTCCAGTTCCGACTGGAACACGCCGAATTCGCTGGCGGCTTCGTGGCTCCAGGCGGCGGGCATGTCGAAGTTAATGGCCACCGGGTTGCCGTTGAAGTCGTGGAAGCGGGCGTTGAACTGGTACTCGCCGTTGCCGGCCAGCGTCTTGTTCAGCGCTTGCCAGCCGCCGGGCCAGACCTCCTGGCCCGGGGCCACCGTGGCCGGCCCGGTTTTCGACGCCCGGACCTCGCCGGCGCCGGCCCCGGGGTGCCAGCCAAGCGCCAGCGCCAGCAGCAGGCCAATGCCGAGCAGACGAGGATGGCGGACGATGGGTGATGCGGTCATGGCCGATTCCGTGCAGTGGTGACTGGAGCGATGGCCGCCGGAACGCGGTTGCGTTGCTGCGCGGTCCCGGTTCCGTCGTGCCTGACAAGGGCATCGGCCCGGCAACATGGCGACTTGATGACGACGCGCATTGGCCTGCTCGGCGGCTGGCGACCACAAACGCTTGTCAGTCAATAGCTTGGGGCGGGGGCCGACACGGCGGGCGGAAAATGCTGACAGCAGAATCCGCCCGGCCGCATGGCCGGCATGGCGAATTACGACCAGCCTCGGCGGCGCTAGCGGTTGCGGCACAATGGGCGGGTTGCCCGCTGATTAGTGACGCCGATGGCCTTTGAAACGCTTGCCTACGAAACCCGCGGTCCCATAGCCGCCATCACGCTCAACCGGCCCGACCGGCTGAACACCATCGTCCCGCCCATGCCGGACGAGTTCGAGGCGGCCATCGACATGGCCACCCGGGATGCCGCGGTGAAGGTGATCGTGCTGCGCGGGGCCGGTCGGGCCTTTTGCGCCGGCTACGATTTCGGCGGCGGTTTCGAGCACTGGGATGACTACATCACCACCGACGGCCGCTGGGACGCGGGCAAGGATTTCGCCTTTGCCACCGCGCCGCAGATCGCCCCCACCCAGAAGTTCATGAGCATGTGGCGCTGCCCCAAGCCGGTGATCGCCCAGGTCCATGGCTGGTGCGTGGGCGGTGGGAGCGATACCGCGCTGTGCGCGGATCTGGTGATCGCCTCCGACGATGCCTGCATCGGCACGCCGTACTCGCGCATGTGGGGTGCCTATCTGTCCGGCATGTGGCTGTACCGGCTGGGGCTGGCCAAGGCCAAGGAATACGCACTGACCGGCAAGCCGCTGTCCGGCCACGAGGCGGCGGACGTGCAACTGATCAACCAGGCCGTGCCGTTTGCCGAGCTGGAAGACACGGTGCTGGCGCAGGCCGAGCAGCTGGCCTCGATCCCGGCCTCGCAACTGGCGGCGATGAAGCTGATGGTCAACCAGGCCTACGAGAACATGGGCCTTGCCAGCACCCAGACGCTGGGCCCGATCCTGGACGGGCTGATGCGCAACACGCCGGATGCCCTGAGCTTCATCGACAAGGCCGAGCGCGAGGGGGTGCGCGCCGCGGTGACCGCCCGCGACGGCCCGTTCGGCGACTACACCCAGGCCCCGTCGGCGCAGCGCCCCGATCCGGCCAACGAGGTGGCGGTCGCGGTGCCCTGGCGCCGGGACTGATCAGGGCGCGCGTCACGCCCGGGCAGCCCGGCCCGGACGCGACGCAGTCGTTCAGGCGGCCTTGCCTACCACCATGCCGCGGTAGCTCTCGATGATGTCCATGAACTCGTTGGTCTCCGTGGGCGGCACGCCGACCGAATACAGCGTGTTGCGGATTTCGTGCGCGGTCACGTCGAACTCGTATTCGCTGAGGCCCAGGTTCTTGTGCGCCTCGAACATGTCGCGGCCGATGTAGCACTTGGGCCCGCCGGTCACCTCGATGCTCCAGGCTGTGACCATGAACTTGTAGCCGGCCTTGTACGGCTCGACGTGAAAATCCTTCACGCCCTGGTTCATGTTGTTGAGCGTCTGGTTCACGTGCAGCCGATCGATCAGCACGTCCACCGCCCCCGAGATGGCATAGGCGCCGCCGAGGCGCTCGTAGAGTGATTGTTCCGACATCCTCTCCTCCTTGTTCGCTTGATTGTCCGTAGCCGGCTGCCTCCGCAGGGCCGGGCCACGGGTTTTTGGTAGCACGCCCGGCAGATAGTGGCAAGTCAAACAGTGGGAATTCCAATTGTTGTGGAAATGCTCCCATGCAGGGCTAGACTGGCGGCTGAACGAATTTCGACACGGAGCGGTTGGCCATGACCGAGCAGGCGCGTCTGCTGGATATCTTCATCGCCCCCGACGCGGGCGCGCCGATGCAGTCGGTCGAGCGCTGCTGGGCGCTGGTGCAGACGGGGCTGGAGGGCGACCGCTACGCCCGGCGCTGCGGCACGTTTTCCGCGCGCAATCCGGCGGTGGCCGGGTCGCGGCCGGTGTCGCTGATCGCCGCCGAGGCGGTGGCCGAATGCAACGAGCGGCTGGGCACCGACATCGCCGCGCAAGTGATGCGGCGCAACCTGCTGGTTTCCGGCATCGACCTGAAGGCAGCCATCGGCTCGGTGCTGTATATCGGCGAGGTGGAACTCGAGGTGATGAGCACCTGCCCGCCCTGCAGTTATCTGTCGCGCCTGCTTGGGGCGGATATGCGGGCGGGCCTGCGGAATCTCGGCGGGGTGCGCGCCACCGTGCGCGAGCCCGGCGAGCTGGAAGTGGGGACCGCGATCGAGCTGGTTTCGGGCTGACCCTGGCGGTTGACCGGGCCCGGGGCGGTATCCAGGGAGAGTGATTGCTTCACCGCCTTCGGCGGCTCGCAATGACGGGGATTTGCTGGTTCAGGCGGCCGCCAGCCGCTCGACCGCCCGTTCGGTATCCGCCTGCAGGCGCTGGGCCGCGCGTGCCGTGTGCAGGTAGCGCCACACCGAGTCATGGCCGATCGGGTTGAGCCGGCAGCGCCGCAACCACCAGGGAAAATGCCGGTTGGCGCGCAGCAGATTCTGCAGGCTCGTATTCAGGCAGCCGGGCAGGTCTTGAACCTGTTCCGGATGGGGCACCACGGTGCAGATACCGTTGCGCTGTTCGTCGTTCAGGTCGAGCAGGGCGATGCGGGCCACCAGCGCGGCGCTGAACACCTGCTGGCACATGAATACCGACTGCAGGGCGATTTCGCCCGGCGCGAACATCGGCCGCGGGTCCAGCCGGGCCAGGCCGTTGGCGGTGCAGTCGACATGCAGGGTGTTGCCGTCGGTGGGCAGGCTGCCCTGTTCCAGGCGGATTTCGTCTGTCGTGATCGCTTCCACCCGGCCCAGGCGGACCACGTTGTCGATGCGGCGCAGTGCGGCCAGTTCGTCGCGGTTGACGGTGGCGCAGCGCCATTTGGTGGGCTCGACGGTGTCGTCCAGCCGCATGACGCTGCCCTGCTGTTCCAGCCGCAGGAAAACGTCATCGACGTTCCCGGCGTCGACCACCGCCTGCGTCATTCGCATCAGTTCCGCCCCGACAATGCCCGGCTGAACGCCGGCACGATTCCACAGCCAGGCGTCGTTGGGCACGATCCAGTCGATGCGCTCGGCGGCTACGCCGCGTCCGAGCAGGTAGAGCACGGCGTCGATGCCGGTCTTGCCGCCGCCGATCACTACGTAGCGTTCCCAGGGCTGGCGAATGGCGGACAGACGGTTGATCGGAATCAGCGCGGCGGCCGGGTCCACTTCGAACCGGGGCGGGCGCATGGCCGGGACTTCCACGTTCATGCAGGTGGCGTCCACCACTCGCTGATGGGTGGTCACCTCGATGCGATGGTCCGCGTCCAGCGTGGACACCAGCTGGCCGCTGCCCCGGTACTCGGTCTGGGGCAGGAATTCGACCCGGCCGCTGGCGAGAAAGCGTTTCATCAGGCCTTCGTAGTAGGCCAGCAGCTGGGTGTGTGAGGCCAGGTCGCCGCCGCCGCTACCCAGTTTCGCCGAGGGCGCGCCGTAGAATGCCGCCGGCTGGTGCAGGGTGACGAATGGATAGGCATCCACCCAGTGGCCGCCGGCCCGGTCGCGGCGGTCGGCGAGGATGATGCGGGCATCGGGCCGGGCCTGGAATACCACGTCGGCGAAGGCCATGCCCATGGCCCCGGCGCCGATGATGAGGTAGTCCGTCTGGCGCTGTTCGGTGGCCACGATCAGCGATCCCCGGCGGCGCGCCCGAACGACTGCACCATCAGGATGATCATCGCGGCCATGGCCACGAACGCGAACACGAACGCCGGCAGCAGGCCGATGATGCCGGCGATGTTGGTGTCGCCGAAGCGGTTGTCGCCGAAGGTCAGGGCCCGGCTGGGGGCGAACAGCGCACCCCAGTAGAAAATGGTGTTGGCGTAGCCGGTGCCCACGAACATCCAGCCCAGGTGGAAGGCCGGGCGTTCCGGGATGCGCATGACATGAATCAGGACCGCCCCGGCGAACACCAGCAGGCCGTTGAGCAGGCCGCCGACATGGGCCCGCGCCCAGGCAGCGCCGTCGCCGGGCAGGCTGATCTGGAGAATGGTGCCCGGGAAGATTTCCAGACCGCCCACCAGGCTGGTGGCGAGGCCGAAACCCGCCACCAGGGCAATGAAGATCACGATGGCGCCGTGGCCCACCATCCTGCGCTGACGTCGATCCATCACGGTGTCTCCCCCGTCTCGTTGTTGTGGAATCATTCTGTCAGCAAACGCGGCGTTTTGCCCCACCTTTCCGCCGGGTCGGTACGGCGCATGATGCCGACGCCGAGGCATGTTTCTTGCTGGATATTCGCGGCACCTTCCGTTGAAGCGTCGTCACCATGTCCATCCCCGTTTGCTGCATTGCCTGCGAACCCAAGGAGGAACGACTCATCCGCGGCCTGTTATCGGCCTTCGGATCGCGGCTTACTGCCGAGTTTGCGTACGTTTCGCCGGAACTGGCGCAGTTGCGGATCGTGGACACACGGCAGCCGCTGGGCCGCGAAATCATCGAACTCAGCGGGCCGGATCAGTTGCACCATCTTGTGGCGCTGGTGCCGGGGCGGCACGAGGACGGGGAGCCGGAAGCCCCGACCGGGGTGATCTGTCTGAAGCTGCCGCTATCGGGTAACGCATTCATCGAGGCCCTGAATGCCTATGCCGCTTCGCACGAACCGGCACCGCCGCCGGAACCCGCGGATGCGGGCGGTCGCTATTACCGCGGGGTGGCGGTGCCGCGATCGGCGCCGCCGTCCGGCGATGCCGAACCCGGCCCGCGGCGACGTATTGTCTACCGGGGCCAGGTGATCGAGAAGTAGCGAGCTCGGTTACCGCGGATCAGCAGCGGCCCTGCTTGGCCAGGCCGGGCGGGCAGAAGCGGCCGCGGGGGGCGCGATCGCGATAGTAGCGACGGTCGTTGTAGCGTCCGCGGTCATCGTAATAGTAGTCGTCACGGCGGTCGGTGCTGATCGCGGCACCGCCGGCAGCGCCCACGGCACCACCGAGTATGGCGCCGTTGCGTCCGCCGATCTCGTTACCGATGGCGGCACCGGCCGCACCGCCCAGCCCGCCGCCGATCGCCGCGTCCAGCGTGTCCCGGTCGGCGAAGGCCGGCGCCGCACTCAGTGCGGTGGCCAGGCTGATCATCACAAGGGGCTTGTTCATGGTCGATATCCTTTGCGCTTGCACGGAGCCTCGTTTTCGGCGGGCCGAGCATCGCGCGTCCTGCCTGAACCGCCGCTGAATCGACCATTTACAACGCTGGCGATGTCGAACTCACGGGTGCATGATGACGCGTCGATCAGCAACAAAACGAGGTGGGACTCATGAGCAGAACGCTGATCGCCGCATACGGTGCGGCCAGTTATTTCCTATTTCTGGGCACTTTCCTCTATCTCATCGGCTTCATCGCCGGCATCGGCGTGCCCAAGGGCGTGGATGACGGGCCGCTGGTGGCCTGGCCGTTGGCGCTGGCCGTCAACCTCGGCCTGATCGCTCTTTTCGGGGTGCAGCATTCGGTGATGGCCCGGCCGGGCTTCAAACGGTTATGGACCCGGGTGGTGCCGCCGGCGGCGGAACGCAGCACCTACGTGCTGCTGTCCAGCGTGGCGCTGATCGTGCTGTATCTGGCCTGGCTGCCGATGCCGGCCCAGGTCTGGTCGGTGGAGGCGCCGTGGCTGCGGGGCCTGCTCTGGACGCTGTTCGGCCTGGGCTGGGTGGTGGCGCTGGTGTCCACCTTCCTGATCGATCATTTCGATCTGTTCGGGCTGCGACAGGTATGGCACCACTGGCGCGGCACGGAATGCCCGTCGCATCCGTTCTTCACGCCGGCCTTTTACCGCTGGGTGCGTCACCCGCTGATGACGGGCTTCCTGATGGTACTGTGGCTGGTGCCGGACATGACGGTCGGGCACCTGGTATTCAGTGCCGGCATGACCGCCTACATCGTGGTGGGCACGCTGTACGAGGAGCGCGACCTGATCGCGGCCTTCGGCGATCGCTATCGCCGGTATGCCGCGTCCGTGCCGCGTTTCATTCCGATGCCCGGGCGACGCGCCGGCGAATGATGTGATCGCGGGCCGGCATGGTGCCGGTCGCCGGTTGGGACGGGTGGAACGGTTGGTTATAATGACGTATGCGGTTGCGCAGCTATCGTCGGCACGAGGCCGACTACGGTCCGTATGACGCTGACCTCGGGGTCGTAACGTCCGACGGCGTCCGCCCGCTGACCCGGCTGTCCGATTTCTATGGCGACCCGGCGGGCTGGCAACAGCGGGCGGCGGCCTGCGAGGCGCCCCCGCTGTCGCCGGGTACCTTCGATCTCGCCCCGCCCGTGCCACCTACCGCAAAACTGCTGTGCGCGGCCATCAATTACCGCAGCCACGGCGAGGAAACCGGCTTCGAGCCCCCGAAGTATCCCAATCTGTTCGCCCGCTGGACGGCCTGTCTGTCCGCCGACGGCGCCGAGGTGCCGGTGCCCGTTGACGAACATCACGGCCTGGACTGGGAAGTGGAGCTGGCGGTGATCGTGGGACGGCCGTTGTGCAATGCCGATGCCAAGCAGGCGCAAGCTGCCATCCTCGGGTACACCGTGTTCAACGACATCAGCGGCCGGGTCAATCAGGGACGCGCCAACCGCCAGGCCAAGGGCCAGTGGGCGCTGGGCAAGAACGGCGACGCCAGCGCGGCTATCGGGTCGGACATCGTCACCGACGATGCGGTGGACGCGGACAATCTCCGCCTGGGCACCCGCCTGAACGGCGAGACCGTGCAGGACGGCAACACCCGCGACATGATCTTCGGCATTGCCGAGATGCTGGCCTTCGCCTCGCGCGGACTGACCCTGCAACCCGGCGACCTGCTGGCCACCGGCACCCCGGCCGGCGTCGGCGTGGGCCGCGACCCGCCGCGCTTCATGCAGCCCGGCGATACCGTGGAAGCGTTTGTCGACGGTGTCGGGTCGGTCACCAGCCGGATCGTGGCGGTCGAGTGACGCGGCGTCTGGCACCCTGTCCGGCGCAGAGTCATTTCACGGCAGGACTATGACCATGTGGCGCACCATGCTGATGGCCGTCGGCCTGGCCCTGATGGCGGGCACCGCCGCGGGCGAGGCGAAAGTTGATCTCGGTATCGATGCCGAGGCGGACGCCGGCCTGGATTCCGGGATGAAGCTCGAGGACGATGTCGACGTGAATCTCGAGGCAGAGACCGAGGCCGGTGCCGCGACCGGTGACGAGGGCGTCGATGCCGATGGGAAAGCCGATGCCGACGGGTCGGCTTCGGAGGATGCGGGCAGCCGTTAGCGGATGCGGCCGGCTCAGGCCGGCGTAACGTTCAGTTCGAGTTCAGATGGTCCCTGGCACCGTTCGGGCCATGCGCCGGGAGGAACACCCCGGCCATCGGTTCACTTCAATGCAACGGGAGCCAATGATGACCCGGATGATTCTCACCACTGCGGCACTGATTCTGGCCAGCGGCACGGCCACCGCCCAGTTGGGCGGCGCCGTCGGCGGCGGCGCCGATGTCGGCCTGGATTCCGACATGAAGCTCGAAAAGACGCTGGACGCGGATGCTCGCCTTGATGCCGAAGCAGATGCGCGCACCGACGCAGCCGCCGGTAGCGAGAGTGCTGACGCTGGCGCCGCCGGTCAGGCCGGAGTCGGTGCCGACGTGAATGCCGACTCCAGCGCGGCCACCGACGCCGTGAACGCGGCGGCCGATCGCACGCGTGCCGGCGCTGAAGCGGCCGTCGAGGCGGCAGGCGATGCAGCCGCGGCCGGCAAGGCCCGGGCCCGCGAAGGCGCGGAAGCCGCCGGTAACACGGCCGCCGAGGGACGTGCCGAACTCGACAGCCGTGCCGAGGCCGCCGGCAGCGCCGGTGGTGCCTCCGTCGAGGGATCGGCCTCCGCCTCGGGCGACATCGACGCCGAATAAGTCGCGCGCTTTCCCTGCCGCATCCGCCGTGCGCGGATGCACCCCGGCAGCCGGCATCGCCGGCTGCTTTTCATTGCGTCGCGACATCGCGCGAGCGGAGTCGTGGCTGACGCGGGATATGGCTTAAGATTCGGCGGAGCACCCGTCCGAATTTGCTGTCATGCGCTGTTTGAGACTTACCAACCCTGCATCGGCCCCGGCATGCCGGATCGGCGTCGTCCTGTTGTTTGCCGGCGGCCTGCTGCTGACCGGCACCGCCCTGGCCCAGCAGCAGCTCACATTCGCGCCGCTGGGTCAGTCCACGACCGCGGACATCGATGCGGCAGGCGCCCGAGTGGTGTTCCAGTCCACCGCCGATCTCGACGACGGGGTGGGTAATGCGGACGGCTCGGCCGAAATCTTCGCGGTGGATGCGGATGGCGCGAATCTGGTTCAGCTCACCCAGTCCGCCCTGGCCTCGACCCAGCCGGCCATCGCCGGCGACGGCTCACGGGTGGCGTTCGTGTCCAGCGCCGATCTCACCGGGGGCAACGCCGATGGCGGGCCGGAAATCTTTTTGGTGGACGCGAGCGATGGCGGCAACCCCGTCCAGGTCACGGATACCGGCTCGGGCAGCGGCATTGCCCAGCCCGATCTCTCGGCCGATGCGAGCCGGATTGCGTTTACCGCAACGGCCAATCTCACCGGCCAGAATGGCGACGCCAGCCGCGAACTCTTTGCCGTGGACGCGGACGGTGCCGATCTGACCCAACTGACCACCGGACCGGCCGGCACCGCGGTGGGATTCGCGCGCCTTCAGGCGGATGCCAGCCGGGTGGTTTTCTCGTCCGCGGCCAATTTCGCCGGAACCAATGGCAACGGCAACAGCGAGATCTTTCTGGTCGACGCCGATGGCAGCGAGTCGCCGGTACAGCTCACCGATACCGTGGGCGGCGCCTCGATTCGCCCCGACATCGCCGACAACGGCCGCATCGCGTTCGAGTCCACAGCTGCGCTGGATGCCAACCCGCAGGGCACCAGCGCCGTGTTCGTGATGGATGCCAACGGCGACAACCTGCAGGCCCTGACCGACGCCGCGACCGGCAGCGCGGGTTTCGTGCGCATTGCCGGGGACGGCAGCCGGGTGGTGTTCCAGGCCACCGCCGGCATCAACAGCGACAACCCGGACGGTGGGCCGGAAATATTCATCGTCGATGCGGACGGGAGCAATCAGACCCGGCTGACCGATGGCGGACTGGCGTCGGAACAGCCGGCGATTGCCGGGGATGCCAGTCAGGTGGTGTTCCAGTCCGCGGCCAATCTTTCCGGCAACAATGCCGAGGGCAACGTCGAGATATTCATCATCGATCCGGCCGATGCCGGCGATGACGATGATGACGGTGGCAACGGCGGCGGCGTCGACGACGATTCCTTCGTCTGTGACAGCCTCGGCAGCGGTTGCAGTTTCTGTGACGACGACGATCAGATCGCCGCGGTCGATCGCGGCGTGGACCCCTTGTTCGCGTTGCTCTGCGGGATAGCGGTCTGGCGCATTCGCGCCCGCGGCCGTCTGGCCGGGGAGAAGCCGCATGACTGACACCATCGGGCGCGGCCATTGCCAGTGCGGCGCGATCGAGCTGACCGTCACGGGCGCGGCCCTGATGCGCGGCATCTGTCATTGCACCATCTGCCAGGCGTTCAATGAGGCGCCCTACGCGGATATCTCCCTGTTCCGGGCCCGCGATGTGCAGGTGAATGCGCCCGAACGGGTGCGGTTCGATACCTACCGGCCGCCGCCCGCGGTGCAGCGCGGCAAGTGCGCGGACTGCAAGCAGCCCGCCATCGAATATCTCGACCTTCCCGGTTTGCCGAAGCTGGCCATCGTGCCCTCGGCGAATCTGCCGGAGCTCCCCGGCTTGCCGGATCCGGCGCTGCATGTCTTCTACCACCGCCGAACGGCGGACGTTGACGATAGCCTGCCCAGATTCAGCGGCTACTGGCGCAGTCAGCTCGCCTTTTCGTGGCGGGTGATGGTGGCACTCTGGCGTACCCGCTAGGCAGTCTCGCCGGGGTTGGCCAGCGCCAGCAGCACGTCGGCATGGCAGGGCTGATCCAGCGGGCAGAAACAGGCCAGGTGACGACCACGTAGCGGCGCCAGCCAGGCGGCAACGCTCTGATCGAGACCGCGACGGCGGGCGCCGGCATGCCGCCGGACGCTTTCCAGGATGGCGCCGGATTCACAGTCGGCCCGGAAGTGGGCGACGCATTCGGCTGCATCGCCGTGCTCTCCCACCCGGTAGGGATTGCCCCAGATGCCGGGCCGCGCCACGCTGACGGTGTTCGGCGGTAGGCGCCAGCCGCGGGTACGTCGGAGCTGGACGCGTTGTGGCACGGTCAACCGTTGCCGGCGGTCGCGGGGCGACCGGCGCGGAGTCTGGCCAGGGCCGGCATGGCGGGATTAGACTCCAGGCGGGGCGAGTGGATCGACAACGCTTGATTCACGGAGGCTGCCATGCTCGGTATCTACCATGCTCATGCCCCGACATTTCTCTGGGTGATCGGTTTGCTGATGATTGTGGCATTGCTGCCGATGGCATTGTGGCCACTGCGATGGGCGCGTGTCATCGGCTGGCAGATACCGGCCGACAATCATCTGGCGATCTACTACGGACGCTGTCTGGGTTGCGTCGCCACGGCCGCCGGCGTCTTTGCCATTGTTGCGGCCGGCGATCCGGTGACGGTGTCCTTTTATCTGCCTTTCCTCCTGACCCTGTGGGTGTTGATGGTGGCGGCCCACGTCTGGGGTGCTATCCGTCGCATCCAGCCGCTGACTGAAACCCTGGAGATCGGCTTCTGGGCGGCGCTGGCGGGCGTGACTCTGCTGTTTCTGCCACCGGCCTGATTCGCGACTGCCAGATATCATCCGGCCCGGACTTTCGTTGCGGCATTTGGTGCAGTAATCCCTGCTATCGTAGGCACGACCTTGCAAGGAGGAGGGAGGTCGTCATGACAGAGCGTGTTCAGCGCCGGAACAATCCGGATGTTAGCGGATTCAGCCCGCTGCAGAGTCTGCGCCGGCGGGTGGGGCAGACCCGCGACGCCCTGACGGCGGCATCGCACCTGTTCGATACCCGGGCGGTCAGCCGGGAAACCGCCGAACTGGCCCGCGAGATGATCGCGATCCTGCGCGGCGACTCGGCCATCACCATCGACCCCAAGGACAAGCGCTTCCGCGACCCGACCTGGGAGGAGAATCCGTTCTTCCGGCGGCTGGCCCAGACCTACTTTGCCTTCTGCCGCGCGGTGGACAACAGCGTTGCCGAAACCGGCGACTGGAAGGAGCACGAGCGGGCCGAGATTCTGGCCGACATCGTCACCTCCAGCCTGTCGCCCACCAATCTGCTGTTCTCCAACCCGGCCGCGCTCAAGCGGGCGGTGGAAACCCGCGGCGGCAGCCTGGTCAACGGCCTGCGCAACTTCCTGACCGACCTGCGGGAAAACGGTGGCATGCCCCGGCACGTCGACCGCAATGCCTTCGAGGTGGGCAAGGACCTGGCGGTGTCACCCGGCGCGGTGGTGTTCCGCAACGAGGTACTGGAAATCCTGCAGTACCAGCCGCAGTGCAAGCAGGTGTACAAGCGGCCGATCCTGGTGATGTCGCCACAGATCAACAAGTTCTACTTCATGGACCTGGCGCCGGGGCGCAGCTTCATCGAGTACGCCGCGCAGAACGGTATCCAGATATTCGTGGTGAGCTGGCGCAATCCCGGGCCCGAGCAGTCCCACTGGAATTTCGAGACCTATATCGAGGCCCTGCTGGAGGCGATCGACGCGGTGCTGGATATCACCAAGTCGCTGGATCTCAACACCATGGGTTTCTGCGCCGGCGGCATTACCCAGTCGGCGCTGCTCGGCCACATGACCAACCGGGGTGACAAGCGCGTGCACTCACTGTCGTATGCGGTGACGCTGCTGGATTTCTCGGTGCCGACCATGGTCGGGGCGCTCAACAACGACACCCTGCTGGATTCCAGCCGGCAGGACTCGAAGAAGCGCGGCGTGCTGCCGGGCAAGACCCTGCGCACCCTGTTCGCCTGGTTCCGGCCCAATGATCTGGTCTGGACTTTCTGGGTGAACAACTACCTGATGGGTAACGACCCGCCCAAGTTCGATATCCTGGCCTGGAACAACGACAGCACCAATCTGCCGGCCGGGCTGCACGCGGATTTCCTGGATGTGTTCCAGAACAACCCGATTCCTGCCGGGGAGCTCGAGATGTTCGGCGAGCGGGTGGATCTGAGCAAGCTGAAGATGGACGCCTTCGTCACCGGGGCGGTCACCGACCACCTCACCCCCTGGCGGGCCTGCTATCGCACCACCCAGCTGCTGGGCGGCAAGAGCCAGTTCCTGCTGAGCAACGCTGGCCACGTGGCCAGCCTGGTCAACCCGCCGGGCAACCCCAAGGCCAGCTACTTCCGCAACGATACCGACCAGCCCCCGGCCGACCCCGACCAGTGGTACGCCGACGCCACCCAGGAAGCCGGCTCCTGGTGGGAGTACTGGCTGGAATGGATCCAGGCCCGCAGCGGCGAGAAGAAGAACGCCCCGCGCAAGCTCGGCAGCAAGGACTATCCGGCGCTGGATCCGGCCCCGGGGACTTACATCTTCGAGGAGCCGGGCGAGGGGTAGCCGGCGGCGTCAGTCGCGAAAATTCGGCACCCGGTCGGGCCGGGCGTAGGGAAAGAAATCCGCCGGCTCGATCGGGTGGTAGCGGTTGAGCCCGGCGATCGCCCGCAGTTCCAGCGCGGCCAGGTCGATGGCGCCGTCGTCCATCAGCCCGTCATCACGCACCTCGAGCGTTTCCACCCGTCCGACCAGCAGCGCCGTGCCGTTGCTGCGGATGGGAATCTCCTCGGCCAGCCGCAGACCGATGCGAATGGGGCTTTCCGCCACGAACGGGGCGTCGAAGCCGTCGCGGTAATGCGGGGTCAGCCGGCAGTGCTTGAACTCGGATTCGTCCGCGCCGAACTTGGCCGAGGTGTAGTGGGCCCGTTCGGCCATCGCGCCGGTAATGGCATTGAGCGTGTACACCCCGGTGGCCTGGATGTTCTCATGGCTGTGGCGCGGCACGGTGGTGGGCCGCAGCATCAGGCCGAGGAACGGCGGGTTTGATCCGAGGTGCACCGCCGAACTGAAAACCGCCAGGTTCTCCCGGCCATCGCGGCTGCGGGTGCCGACCAGGTTCGCCGCCTTCACGCCGGTCACGCTGTTAATCAGATTCAGGCGGTAGACGCGGTCCAGTTCATCGAGGGCGGCGGCGTCGAAATGCTGCCAGTCGGTCATGCTGGCTAGCGCCGGCGTGGCCGCATCTGATAGCGGGCCAGGCTGGTGGCCACCACCTCGCCATCGGTATTGCGCAGCTCGCCGTGGAGCACGAATTCGGCTTTGCCCTCGGCAATGGTCTCGGCCTCGATGCGCTCGGCCTCGGCGGGGGTCATGGTCAGTTCGATAGTGACGTCGGTCTTGGCCGCCTTGACGAAGGCCATGTCCAGCGAGGTCACGATCGGGATGTAGCGGCGCATGCCGAAGGTGGCCAGCATCAGTGGCCCGCCGGGGAATTCCGCCAGTGTGAACAGGGCGCCAGCATACATGGTGCCGATGTGATTGACGTTGCCCTTGAGCGGCATGCGGCAGACCACGCGGCCGGATTCCAGCGCCTCCACCCGCACGCCGGAACGGCGCACGAACGGGATCACGAAACGCGACAGCGACTGGATCAGCCGCGGCTGGATGCGGTCACTGTAAATCTGCTCGGCGCGTTCCACGGGCAGGCCGGCGGCGCGGGCGCGGTCCAGTATGCGCTGGGACAGGTCGGCGATATCGGGCATCGATGGTGGTGGTCCTGGGTGGGGTCGCGCATGTTAGCACTGGCCGTATTGTCAGCCCGACGCCGTACCCCGATGAATCACCGGCTTGATGGCGAAATCGTGCTGAATGGCCAGGTCGTGTTCGCGCAGCTGCGGTTCCAGCAGGGCCCACATCTCGTCGTAACGATAGAAGGGCACGCGCGGGAACAGGTGGTGGATGAGGTGATAGTTCTGCGACTGCAGCAGCGGCGTCATCAGCGTTTCGAAACCCTGCCGCACGGTGGTGGCGCGGGTGAAGTTCTCGGCCTGCGGGGTGTCGTGGGGTTCGTGCGGCAGCCAGAAGAAGGCGAAGCCGAGCAGCACCTGGGTCAGCCGCCCGGGCAGGAACCACAGAAACAGCAGTTCCAGGCCGTAGCCGGCGGCGATGATGGCCGCGAACAGGCTGGCGCAGATGGCGATGGCCACCAGCGTGGGCCTGAGATGCCGGTAGGCGACCTTATCGCCGTGGCGCAGGACGAAATAGAAGTACCA
Organism: Salinisphaeraceae bacterium; assembly: GCA_040222795.1. Classification (GTDB taxonomy): domain Bacteria; phylum Pseudomonadota; class Gammaproteobacteria; order Nevskiales; family Salinisphaeraceae; genus Spectribacter. Next base: position 405,251 of record JAVKCJ010000029.1, on the reverse strand, counting down.
GGCATCGATGGACATCCAGCGTACCGGCAGCAGCCACCCGGGCCCCTCGAAGCACCAGCGGTCCGGATCCTTTGGCCCCGAGGCGTGCTGGTGGTGCTGAATGTGGCCCCAGCGGAACAGGCCGAGGGTGACCATGGGGGCGAACGGGATCAGGGCGATCTGGCCGATGGCGTCGTTCAGGCCCCGGTGGCGCGAGACCGCCCGGTGAATGGCGTCGTGCACCACCGAAAAGATCAGATAACCGATCAGGCCGTTGATCAGCGCCCCGGCCCACAGTGGTATCAGCCCCGCCACACTGGCCGCCACGGACGAAAAGAACACCGTGAAACAGACCACCATCATCGCCAGCGTCTGGCAGGCCACCAGTGGCGGCTGGCATATCTCCCGGATGCGGGCGCGGTTGTCGTCGTTGGTCAGCTCGCGCTGGATCTGGCCGAGGGTCGTGGACACTGGCGGATCTCCGTGTTCAGGCCGAACGGCGCGCGTGGTGGTCGGCTTCGAACAGCGGGTGGAAAACTCGGCGCAGCAGCGGTTCGGTCAGCGCCTCGAGCCGGCGACCGTGCAACAACTGGCCGGCCGTATGCAGCGTCAGTAGCCCGTGCACGGCGCCCCAGCCGACGTGCATGATATCCCGAGGATCCCCGTCGATCAGGCCCGCATCTGTGGCCTGCGAAACGATATCCACCAGATAGTCAAAGGCCTGTCGGCGGGCCGAGAGGAGTTCGGCATAGTTGCGTAGCGGAGCCTGATCGGCGGCGAACATCAACTGGTATTCCGCCGGGTTGCGAGATACATAGTCAAGGATGCCGCAATAGATCGAGCGCAGGCGGGTGGCGGGGTCGGCGGCCGGAACATCCCGTTCGCGGATCAGGGCGGCGAAGCGCTGGTAGCAGCCCAGCCGAACCGCGGCGAATAGGGTCTCCTTGCTGTCGAAGTAGTGATAGGGCCGGGTGTGACTGGTGCCCATCCGCTCGGCGAGCCGTCGAAACGTGACGGCTTCGAAACCTTGCTCGCGATAAAGCGTCAGGGCCGCATCGCAGAGCTGCTGGCGGGCCCGTTCGATTTCCCGATTGCTGAGCGGCGCACGCGGCATTTGTATTACAGCGTTTAATTAACAGCGTAATACTAACAGCCGCCGGCGGTGTGTCAAAAGCGGCTGACCGCCGGCAACGGCGTCGGCTTCTGCCCGGTCAGATCCGAAAGGAGCGACGGGTCGCAACGGACCGGCCGGGAGCGGTGGAGACGCTCAGTCGCGCCCGCGCTCGATGACATCCCGATAGTCGCGGATTCGCCGTACGTAGTGCACCGGCTCTGTTCCCCGGGCGTAGCCGTACTTGAGGTCGGTGTAGTACTGCTTCTCCGCCAGCAGCGGGAGCACTTCGCGCATTTCCGCCCAGCTCTCCGGATCCCGCCCGAGGCTTTCAGCCAGCCGTTGGGCGTCACGCAGATGGTAGAGACCGACGTTGTAGGCCGCCAGCGCCAGGTAGCCACGATCGGGCTGCGGGATGTCTTCACCCACTTTTTCGTACATCCGATGCAGGTAACGCGCTCCGCCGGCAATACTCTGGGCCGGATCCAGACGGTTCTCGACCCCCAGTGATTCGGCGGTGCGCCGCGTCAGCATCATCATGCCGCGCACGCCGGTCGGACTGCGGGCTTCCGGATTCCAGTGCGACTCCTGATAAGCCAGGGCGGCCAGCAGTGTGTCGTCGAACACCTCGTAATCCGCGGCGGCGTCCTCGAACAGATCCTCGTATTGCGGGTAGCGTTCATCCAGGCGATCACGCAGCGCCTTCTTGTCAGCGAAATCGTACTCGCGAATAAACCCGTAGTACCGATCCTGAACCTGCTCAAGGTTGCCGGCCTGCCGATAGCTCGCCAACCATTCCGAAGTGGCCTCAAGCAATGCCTCCGAGCCGGCCGGCATGGCCCAGGCGAGTGGCTCGGGCTCGCTGATCTCGAACATCATGAGCAGTTCCGGGTAGTAGCGCCGGTTGATGTCGACGATGTTTGAATCGGCCACCGTGCAGTCGATTTCCTGCGTCCACACCTCGTGCAGAAGTTGCTCGGTGCCGGTGTTCTCCACGCTGTGCCAGGACAGTTCCGGGTGGGTTTCCTGCAACTCGGTCAGGCGGGATTCGTAGCTACTGTCTGCCACGACGGCCAGATCGACTTCCGTCAGCTGTTCGACGCGACGTGCCCGTTTGCCGCCGCCGCCGCGACAGACCACCTGCTGGGTGACACGCTGGTAAACCGGCCCGAACGCGAAACGGGGCCGCCTTGATTCTGTTGCCGTCAGCCCGGCGGCAGCCAGGTCGGCCTGGCCGCTTTTGACGGTGGATAGCACGCCCGCAATCGAATCCATGACCTGAAACTGGATATCGACACCGAGCTGCTCGGCAAAAGCTGTCGCCATGTCGTGTTCAGGGCCGGCGGGTCTGCCCCGGTTATCGATGTAGTACGTGGTCGGGGCGTTGCGCGTGGCTACGACGAGCTCACCGCGTGCCTTGATGGCTTCGAGGTTGCCGGCATCGCCGCCCGTGGGCGACTGGCCGCAGCTGGCTGTCAGGCTGGCAACGAGTATCAGGGCGCCGGTCGCGCTGGCCGGTCGTGCCGCGAAGCGACCGGTTAGAGAACGAGCGGACAGGAAGTGTCCTGTCGAGCGGCAATTTGTAGTCAACATCTAACCAGCGTATCGGCAAATGCCTCCGGAATTGAACCTCGGCTTGCCGGTTCAGGCGGCTCGTTCCCCGACCTTCGGTGCCTCGCCGTCAATCCGGTAGTCGCTCATGTCCAGCCGCGCGGTCAGGTTCCGATAGCGCCGGTTAGTGCCCGGCCAGTTGTTGGTAATGCGCCCATCAGCGGTGTGGTACCAGCTGTTGCAGCCCCAGTTCCAGACCGTGTCGGAAAGCTCGCTCTGGATCTGTTCGTTGTAGCGACGCACCGTGTCCGGGCGTACCTCGAGAATGCGCGCCTGGCCGTCGCGCAGTTGGCGCAGGCACTGGCGGATGTATTCCACCTGGCATTCGATCATGTAGATGATGGAATTACCGCCGAGGTTGGTGTTGGGCCCGTAGCAGATGAACAGGTTGGGGAAGCCGTCCACGGTGATGCCGAGATAGGCTTCGGCGCCGTCCGCCCAGCGATCGGAAAGCGACCGGCCGCCGCTGCCCTCGATGGTCATCGGCGCCAGGAATTCGGTGGCGCGGAAACCGGTGCCGTAGATGATCGCGTCCACCGCGTAATCGCGGCCGTCCGCGGTGCGGATGCCATCGGGGGTGATCCGCTCGATACCGCCGGTTTCCAGCACGACATTGTCGCGGGTCAGCGCCGGATAGTAATCGCTGGAAAACAGGATGCGCTTGCAGCCGATGGGATAGTCGGGCGTGAGCTTCTCGCGCAGGGCCGTATCCTTGACCTGGCGTTTTAGATGGGAGCGCCACCACGCGCGGAACAGCCCCGAAAGCCGGCTCTGCTGATGGAAGGCCGGCACGCTGGCGTCGCCCGAAGCCCGCAGTGCCCAGCGGAAGATGTCGCGGTAGCGCGGGACATGTCGGAACAGCCAGCGGTTGATTCGGCCGTAGGTACGCTGAAAGCGGGGCAGCAGGTAGGGCGCGCTGCGCTGGAACAGCACCAGCCTGCCCACCTCGGCGGCGATGCGCGGGACGAACTGGATGGCGCTGGCGCCGGTACCGATCACCGCCACCCGCTTGTCGCGCAGGTCGTAGTCGTGATCCCACTCGGCTGAGTGGAAGCTGTGGCCGGTGAAGTCGTCGCGGCCGGGAATGTTCGGCCAGCCGGGCCGGCTGAGCTGGCCGACGCCGGTGATAAGCGCGTCGAACTCGTGGGTCTCGCCCTGGCTGGTGCGCAGATGCCAGACCCGGGCCTCGTCATCGAAGCGGGCCGATTCGATTTCGGTGTTGAAACGGATATGCGGATACAGCCCGTAGCGGCGGGCGCAGTCCTGCTGATAGGCCAGGATTTCCGGCTGCTCGGGGTAGGGGCAGGTAAAGCGGGCCTGGTAATCGAAGGAAAAAGAATACAGATGCCAGGGCACGTCGCAGGCCGCCCCCGGGTAGGTGTTTTCCCGCCATACGCCGCCGACCTCGTCGCCCCGCTCGAACAGGGTGAGATGCTCGAACCCGTCCTGCTTGAGCTGAATACCGGCGCACAGGCCGGAAAAGCCGGTGCCGATGATGGCAATCTGGGGCTGGCGATCGCTGGGCATGGAAGCTTTCCTCGTAACGCGCGATGTCATGACGGCGTGCACGTTAGTTAAAAAATGACGAAGCCGTCAATTTTTGGCGTTTGCCGGCTCGGGGAAAGTGGTTAGAATTTATCCGCATCCCGCCGCAACCGAATTATTTCCCGTGATTGATGCCGCCCAGGCCCTGACCCGACTGCGAGACGGCAATGCCCGCTATGTGGCCGATCAGCCATGGGCTGCGGGCGAATCGGCGGCTTTGCGCCGCGATCGGCTGGTTGCCGGTCAGGCACCGTTCGCGGTCGTGCTGGGCTGTTCCGATTCCCGGGTGCCGGTGGAGCTGGTCTTCGATCAGCAGCTGGGGGATCTGTTCGTGATCCGGGTGGCCGGCAATATTGTCGACACCTCGCAGCTGGGCAGCGTGGAGTTTGCGGTGCAGGCATTCGGCACGCCGCTGGTGGTGGTGCTGGGCCATACCGGCTGCGGGGCGGTCGGGGCGGCACTGGATGCGCTTGATCAGCCGAATGACCAACTGACGCCGAGCCTGCGCGCCATTGTCGATTGCATCCAGCCCGCCATTCGTGACCTGGATCACGACCGCCCCGACCGGGGGCGCGAAGCGGTCCGGGCCAACGTGCGGGCGCAAATGGCGGCCCTCGCCGCCGAATCGCCGCTGCTGGCCGAGCGCGAGCGTCAGGGTGGCCTGCGCCTGGTGGGCGCGGATTACTGCCTGACCAGCGGGCAGGTGGATTTCTTTACCGTGGGTGACGTCTGACCCGCACGCTCGAGCTGGATGCGCCGGCGTCAGCGAATCAGCCAGCCCAGCAGCAGCATGCCGATCAGCAGCCAGATGATGCCGGAGACCACGGCCTTGCGGATCAGCGCGCGCACGCCGGCATACACCAGAAGCAGGCCGATCAGGAGAAAGGCGAGGCTGAATACCGAACTGCTGATGCCCAGGGCTTCGGTCAGGCCGTCGACGAAGCTGTTCAGCACGCCGTCGATCTGCTCGAACACCCAGTGCAGGGCGTCCACCACGGCGCGGATGCCGCTGCCCACCAGTTCCCCGATCCAGTAGAAGAATTCCTGCACGCTGACTCCGCTGAACGCCGCGATCCGCGGCTGACAGTGTAACCTCGGGCCGGTCATCCGGGCGCCGCAGGAGAGGAATACAGTGGATCAGGCCTTCTGGCACGCGCGCTGGTCGCGCCATGAAATCGGGTTTCACCAGCCGCAGGGCAATCCGCTGCTGGCCGCGTATTGGGACGACATCGGGGTGCCGGCCGGGGCCGAGGTGCTGGTGCCGCTGTGCGGCAAGACGCCCGACATGGCCTGGCTGGCCGCCCGCGGCCATACCGTCACCGGGGTGGAACTCAGCGACACCGCCGCCCGTGATTTCTTCGCCGAGCAGGCATTGACCGCGAAGACCGAGGACCACGCCGGCTTTGTTCGCTACACCGCCGGCGATATCCGCATCGACGTGGGCGATTTCTTCGCCTGGCCGGACACCGCGTTCGCCGCCTGCGGCGGCTTCTACGACCGCGCGTCGCTGATTGCCCTGCCGCCCGACATGCGCCAGCGCTACGCGGATACCCTCGGTCGCAGGCTGCCGGCGGGCAGTCGCGGCCTGCTCATCGGCCTGACTTATCCGCCGGGCGAGATCGACGGCCCGCCGTTCTCGGTGGACCGCGACGACGTGATCGCCCGGCTGTCGCCGTATTTCGATATCGAGGTGCTGGCGGACAACGACGCCCTGGCGGACAGCGCCAACCTGCGGGATCGAGGCGTCACCAGCTTGGTGGAAACGGCCTACCGGCTGGTCCGCCGGGCCTGACCCGTCCGTCGCCGGCGGTTCAGAATATGCCGGCCTCGAGCCCGGCCGCCATGGCCATTCCCAGCTCGCGGCAGTCGCCGAGGAATGCGTCGCGGAAATCCCCGCGGCAGACCAGCGGTTCGTTCACCGCCCGCCAGCGCAGGCCGGTGGTGATGGTGTCCACCGCGCGGCAGGTGCCGGTGCCGTCCGACCCGGCCCGGACGCACAGGGCGTAGGGCAGCCCCTGCTTGTGATCGATCACGGCGTAGTAGGTCCGGTCGAAGAAGTCCTTCAGCGCGCCGCTCATGTAACCCAGATTCTCCGGGGTGAACAGCAGGATCGCGTCGGCGTTGAGGACGTCATCCGGCTCGGCTTGCAGCGGTGCCGCCCGCCGTACGCAAACCCCCTCGATCGCGGCATCCGACGCGCCTTCGGTCAGTGCTGCGGCCAGCCGTTCGGTATTCGGGGAGGGGGCGTGCGCAATGATCAGAAGCTGCTTGTCGGTAGTCATGGTTATTCCGTCGGCTTGCCCGCTGGTGCGTCCGGCCGGCAGTTTAGGTACGCTACGGCGCCCTATTCGAAGGTGTGGCGAATTATCGTCGCGCCGCAGGCAGTGTAAGAGTTCGTCATCCACGTCGTCGGTGCCGCTGGCCCGAGACGATCACCAACACAGCAAAACAGGCTGACTATTCGGGAGGATTGATCGTGACCGCAGACAATACTGAGGCAAGCACACCCAAGAAGAAATCGGTTGCCCTCTCGGGCGTGGTCGCCGGCAACACGGCGGTGTGCACCGTCGGGCGCACCGGTAATGACCTGCACTACCGCGGGTTTGACATTCTCGATGTTGCCGAAGCCTGCGAGTTCGAGGAAATCGCCCATCTGCTGATTCACGGGAAGCTGCCCAATCGCGCCGAACTGGCGGCCTACAAGCGCCAGCTGCGTGCGCTACGCGGTCTGCCGGCCAACGTCAAGAAGGCGCTGGAGTGCCTGCCCGCCGCCACCCATCCGATGGACGTGATGAAAGTGGGCGTGTCGGTACTGGGGTCGGTGCTGCCTGAGGCGGCCGATCATCCCCATTCCGGCGCTCGCGACATCGCCGACCGCCTGCTGGCCAGCCTCGGTTCAATGCTGCTGTACTGGTATCACTTCTCCCATTCCGGGCGCCGCATCGAAGTGGAAACCGACGATGATTCCGTCGGCGGTCACTTCCTGCATCTGCTGCATGGCGAGGCCCCGCCTGATCTCTGGGTACGTGCCATGCACACCTCGCTGGTGCTCTACGCCGAGCACGAGTTCAACGCCAGCACCTTCACCAGCCGTGTGATCGCCGGTACCGGCTCGGACTTCTACTCTGCCGTGGCCGGTGCCATCGGCGCGCTGCGCGGGCCCAAGCACGGCGGTGCCAACGAGGTGGCCTTCGAGATCCAGAGCCGTTACGACAATCCGGACGAGGCCGAGGCCGATATCCGCGAGCGGGTGGCCAACAAGGAAGTGGTGATCGGTTTCGGGCACCCGGTTTACACCGTGTCCGACCCCCGCAACCGCGTGATCAAGGATGTCGCCAGGCAGCTGTCGGATGATGCCGGTCGCACCAAGATGTTCGACATCGCCGAGCGGCTGGAAACGGTGATGTGGGACGTCAAGAAGATGTTCCCCAACCTCGACTGGTTCAGCGCCGTCAGCTACAACATGATGGGGATTCCCACCGCCATGTTCACCCCGCTGTTCGTGATGTCCCGCATCACTGGCTGGGCCGCCCATATCGTGGAGCAGCGCCAGGACAACAAGATCATCCGGCCGGGCGCCAACTACGTGGGTCCCGAGGATCGCAAGTTCGTGCCGATCGACGAGCGGGACTGATTCAGGCGACTTCGTGAAGCCTTTTCCGGGCCCGGGCCACTTCGGTGGGCTCGGGCCTTTTTGGTATGGGTGGGGTGTTCCGGTAGAAGTCTAGCGGGACCGCAACGCGTTCCCGGTAATCCTGTCTCGCCTGGATTGGTGTAATGAAAAAGATTCCGCCCCGCTGACGCGGGCCGGGTGTCTTTCTTGTAGCGACAAGAAAGTCACCAAAGAAGCGCTTCCGGCGGGCGAGTCCTGCCTCGAACGGGGTTCGAGGCAGGATGCCCTGTGCGCTTCGGTCGGCGAGGGGGTGTTTCGACGGGTCATCCGTGACCCGACGAAAACCGCGCGCACGTCCTGTGCGCGCCCCTTGCGGGCCTGGAACCTCGCCGCCCTGCAGTGCTCGGCTCGTCCCGACGGGAATAAAGAAAAGGTGCCACAGCCGGGTTTGATCACCTCTTCCCTCCCGTTAGCGTTTGCCGCCCGACCGCCCTTCTTTTCTCATTTGTTAATTGGCGCACTGAATGGGACCTATGCCGGTGCATGAAAGATGGTAGGGCCCGTATTTCGACCGAATGCAACGTCAGGAAATTGTTGCCCTCAATCGAACAACACCACCTGCCGCACCGCTTCCCCGGCAGAAAGCCGGTCGAACCCGGCGTTGATCTCGTCCAGTCGCAGGCGATGGGTCAGCAGCCGGTCCACCGGCAGGCGGCCGGCCCGGTAGAGGGCCACGTAGCGGGGGATGTCGCGCGAGGGCACACCCGAACCGAGATAGGAGCCGCGCAGGGTGCGTTCCTCGGCTACCAGGCTGACCGCGGGGATGGACAGCGCATCATCGGGATGCGGCAGGCCGACGGTGATGGTGGTGCCGCCCCGGCGGGTGGCGGCGTAGGCCTGGGACAGCACTGCGGCGCTGCCCACGGTTTCCAGCGCGTAATGGCCGCCCCCGCCGGTGGCGGCGCGGGCGGCGTCCACGGCATCGGCATCGGCGGCGTTGATGGTGGTGGTGGCGCCCAGGTCGCGGGCGAGTTCCAGCTTGCTGTCCAGCCGGTCGATGGCGACGATCGGATGGGCGCCGGCGGCGCGGGCGCCGATCAGGGCGGCGAGACCGACGCCGCCCAGGCCGAATATCACCACCGCTTCCCCGGGCCGCACGCGGGCAGTATTGGCTACCGCGCCCACCCCGGTGAGCACCGCGCAACCGAACAGCGCGGCGATTTCCGGCGGCAGGTCGGCATCGACACGCACGGCGGAATTGGTGGCCACCACGGTCTTTTCGGCGAACGCCGACACCCCAAGGTGATGATGGCGGGTGTCGTCGCCGTGGTGCCAGCGCCGGGCGCCCGACAGTAGCGTGCCGGCCCCGTTGGCGGCGGCGCCGGGTTCGCACAGGGCGGCCCGGCCCTCGGCACAGGGGGCGCAGTGGCCGCAACCGGGCACGAACGCGAACACCACCTGGTCGCCAATCCCGAACCCGTGCGTGTCCGGCCCCAGCGCCTCGACGATGCCGGCGGCCTCGTGGCCCAGCACCATGGGCGTGGGCCGGGGCCGCGAGCCGTTGATCACCGACAGGTCGGAATGGCACAGGCCCGCGGCGCGCACCCGAACCCGCAACTCGCCCGGGCCCGGCGGATCCAGGTCAAGCGGCTCGATGCTAAGCGGGCGGGAGTCGGCGTACGGGGCGGGCAGCCCCATCTCGTGCAGTACGGCGGCGTTGACCGTCATCAATAAGCGCGCATCTTGAGTACCTTCCAGCTGCCTTCCTCTTCGGCAACCTCCACCCGCGCGGCCATGCGGCTGCGGTTCTCGCCCATGCGCAGGTTGAACATGGCGTCGGCGTCATAGCCGCCGTCCTCGGTTTCCGCCATTTTCTGGATTTCCAGCTCCGTTACCTCGATGGTGTCCGGATCCGCCAGCGTGCCCATGTCACGGGCCAGCCGCAGCGCGTCCTTGTCGGTCTCGCGAAAGTACTCGATCTGCTGTGCCGCACTGGCGCGCAACTGGGTTTCGACCGCCTCGGTGAGTTCGGTGTTCGAGGGGGCTTCGGCCCGCGCGCCCATGGACACGGCGAGCACCGTCAGGGTTAACAATCCACGTTGAATCATGATGGCCTCCGATCAGGCGATATGGCTTGCCCAGACTATACGCCCCGAGGCCCCCTGTGGAGTCGGTGCCTCGGCGGTCGATCCGGGATCGATTCGGGCGGGCCGGTGGATATGGGCGCCATCAGGGCTTTACAGGCTGCCGAAGCAGCCCTAGACTCCGCTGACCAATCGATCAGTCAGCCCCATGGAAAACGCGCCCCCGGCCTTAGACGGCGTCGAGAAGATCCGGCGCGCCGCCGCCGATCTGTTCGGCGAGCGCGGATTTGACGCCGTGTCCATCGCGCATATCGCCGAGCGGGCCGGCTCCAGCAAGGCCAATATTTTTCATCATTTCGGCAGCAAGGAAGCGTTGTACTTTGCCGTGCTTCGGGAGGCGGTGGACCGCAGCACCGACCACTTCCGTGACGCCATGCGGGCCGAACTCGATCCGTCGCAGCGCGTCGAGCGCGCCATCCGCGGCAGCCTCACGGTGTTGTTCGAGGATCCCGAGCGGTCACGACTGATCTTCCGCGAAATCATGGAGTCGGGACCCTGCCGTGCCGAAGCACTGGCCAACGAGGTGTTCGGTGATGACTTCATCGCGCTGACCCGGCTGTTCGCGGATGTCCAGGCCGGCGACGAGGCCGGCCAGGGCATGTCGCCGAGCTTTCTCGCCCATGTGCTGCTTTCCAGCAACGTGATGCTGTTTCACTGCCACCAGGTGCTGCGGCATTTGCCGGGCGGGGGTTACGCGGACGAGCAGGAACGCTACATCACGATGCTGCGGGATGTCCTGCTGCGCAGCATGCGAGCCCAGAAGGAGACCAACGCGTGAGAACCGTTCGAGTTGCGGCCGTGGCGCTGCTGGCGGCCGGCTGGCCGCTGGCCGGTCAGGCCAACAAGCTGATCGACATCTACGAACTGGCCAAGCGCGAGGATCCCACTTTCGCCGCGGCCGAAGCCCGGTATCGCGCCGATCGTGAAGCTTGGCCGCAGGCGCGCGCCGCGATCCTGCCTAGTGTGAATGCCACCGCGGCCTATTCCAAGATAGACCGGGAAGTCGAGCAGACGCCGTTTTCCGGAAGTGGGGGCGGCGGCGCTGGCCCATCGCCACCGTTCACGGACGATTTCAACAGCAAATCCTATGGTGTGGAAGTGCGCCAGCCCCTGTTCAACTGGGGCATCCCGGCCACCCTGCGCCAGGGGCGCGACCGCCTGGAGATTGCCGAACTCGAGCTGCAGCAGGCGCGACAGGATCTCCAGGGCCGGGTGACGCGCGCCTACGTGGATTTTCTCAAGGCCCAGGCGTCACTGCGCCTGACGCGCGAGGAGCGCGAGGCGATCGCGGCCGATCTGGAACAGACCGAGGGTCGTTACGAGGTGGGCGAGATCAGCGTCACCGCCCTGCAGGAGGCGCGCGCGGCGCGGGACCTGAGCGAGTCACGCATCATCGCGGCCGAGGCCGCGCTGGACGAGGTGCGCGAGCGGCTGCGCGAACTCACCACCCGCTGGTACGAGACGCTGCCGGATGTGCCCCTGGGCTATGAGCCGCAGATGCCGGAGCCGGCCGATGTCGACGTGTGGGTGGATCGCACGCTGCGCTTCAACCTCGGATTGACCGCCACCGAGCGTCAGACCGAGGTGGCGCGCGAGGAGATCGAGCGCAAGCGGGCCGCCTATATTCCGGATGTCGACCTGGTGGCCGGTTATCAGGACACCGATGACACCGATTTCGTGTTCGGCGGCGCCAGCAACGACACCCGCGTCGGTCTCGAAGCCACCTGGGCGCTGTTCGACGGCGGCCGCAACTTCTCCGAAGCCCGCGAATCCCGCGCCCGCTACGCGGCTGCGGAAGCCGAGCTGGAGCGGACCCGCCGTGAAGTCACCGCGGCCACGCGTAACGCCTACCGTGGCGTGGTGACGCAGTTACGCCAGGTCCAGGCGCTGGACAAGGCCGTGGCGTCGGCCCGGACTGCCCTGCGCAGCATTCGCAGTGAATTCGAGTTGGGCGAACGCAACCAGACCGATGTGATCGATGCGCGCCGCAACCTGTATTCGGCGCTTATCGATCGTGCCCGTGCGAAGTATGACTACGCCAGCGCCGTCACCAGGCTGCGCCTGGCCTCCGGCGTGTTGGTGCCGGATGACCTCGCCCGGATCGATGCCCTGCTGCTCGATCCGGACGTCCCTGCTGAACCCCTGATTCCCGAGTCGGAGTAACCCATGCGCCTACGCATGTTTATCGTCATCGTGCTGCTCGCCGTCGTGCTGGGCGGTGTTTTCGGATGGAAACTGTTCACCAATCACATGCGTGATCAGTTTATCGCCAATATGGATGCCCCACCGGTCACCGTGGCCACCGCGCCGGCCGAGGCCTCCGAGTGGACCAACACCCTGCGGGTGACCGGCGAAGTGGTCGCCATCCAGGGCGTGTCGGTCAGCGGCGAGGTGGCCGGCATCGTACGCGACATCCAGTTCGAGTCGGGCGACCGGGTCGAGGCCGGCGATACGCTGGTGGCCCTGGATACCGCCGAGGACCGCGCACGGCTGGAAGGCCTGCGTGCCGACGCGCGGCTGGCCCGGGCCACGCTCGAGCGCAAGCAGGGTCTGCGCGACCGGGACCTGGGCTCGCAGGCGGAGCTCGACGAGGCCCAGGCACGCGCCAGCCAGACCTCGGCGGCGGTTTCCGCGCAGGAAGAGCTGATTGCCAAGAAGACCATCCGGGCGCCGTTCGCGGGCCGGCTGGGCATCCGTCAGGTGGATCTGGGCGAGTATCTGAGCCCCGGCACCGGCCTGGCGATGCTACAGCGGCTGGATGAGGTGTACATCGATTTCGAGGTGCCGCAGGAACGGATTGCCGCCCTGTCCCCCGGGCAGTCGGTGGACGTGCGCGTCGCCGGCTATCCGGACACCTTCGAGGGCACCGTGGAAGCGCTGGACCCGGCTCTGGACACCGCCACTCGCACGGTGCGGGTGCGCGCTCGGGTGGCCAACGAGGACGAGCGTCTGCGTCCGGGCATGTACGGCAACGTCGAATTGTCCGTGGGCGAATCCGAGGAGTTCCTCACCATTCGCCAGACGGCGATTGCCTACAACACCTACGGCGACTCGGTCTGGGTGGTGGTGCCGAAGGACGGCGAGGGCGACGACAACGGCCTTACCGCCGAGCGCCGTACGGTCAAGACCGGACGGACCCGCGGCGACCAGGTGCAGATTCTCAACGGCATCGAACCCGGCGACCGCGTGGTGGTGTCCGGCAATCACAAGCTGCGGCCGAATGCCACGGTCAAGGTCGACAACGACGTCTTGCCGTCGGACGAATCCGACCCCGAGAACGTGGATAACTACTGATGCGCCGCCGCGTTTCGCCGGCGTCACATCTTCCTGAAGCAAGGTAAGCCATGCAGTTCACCGACATTTTCATCCGCCGCCCGGTGCTGGCAACCGTGGTGAGCCTGCTGATCCTGCTGGTCGGCCTGCGGGCCTATTTCGATCTGGTGGTGCGCCAGTACCCGCAGTCGGACAAGGCGGTGGTGAGTGTTCAGACCACCTATGTCGGCGCCGACGCCGAACTGGTCAAGGGTTTCATCACCACCCCGCTGGAAAAGGAAATAGCCTCGGCGGACGGCATCGACTATTTGCAGTCCACCAGCGCTCAGGGGGCGTCGGTGATCCAGGCCCATCTGGAACTCAACTACAACCCGATCGAGGCGCTGACCCAGATCACCTCGAAGGTGAACAAGGTCCGTTCCGAACTGCCGGAGGCCTCGGAAGACCCCGTTATCGATGTGCAGGTGGGCGAGACCACTGCCTCGATGTACATGAGCTTCACCAGCGAGGTGATGGAGCCCAACCAGATCACCGACTACCTCAATCGGGTGGTGGTGCCGGAGCTGTCCACCGTCGCCGGCGTGGAGAGCGCCGAGGTCATCGGCGGGCGCCGGTTCGCCATGCGCATCTGGCTGGACCCGGACCGGCTGGCGGCGTTCAACCTGACGCCGAGCGAGGTGCGTCAGCGCTTGACCGAGAACAACTTCCTGGCCGCGGTCGGTTCCACCAAGGGCAACATGGTCAAGGTGGCGCTGGATGCTGCCACCGACCTGAGCAGCGAGCAGGAATTCCGTGAACTGGTGGTCAGCGAATCCGGGGGCACGCTGGTGCGCCTGGGCGACGTGGCCGAGGTGGAACTGGGCGCCGAGACCTACGACAACAGTGCCATCAATACCGGCCGGGAAGGGCCGTTCGTCGGCATTACCGTGCTGCCCCTGGCCAACGAGCTGACGGTGATCCAGGACGTGCGGGAGAAATTCCCCGAGATCACCGCCCAGTTCCCGCAGGGTCTGCGTGGCGAGATCGTGTACGACGCCACCGAGTACATCGAGGAGTCCATCAACGAGGTGGTGTTCACCCTGGGTCTGGCGCTGGCCATCGTCACGCTGGTGATCTACCTGTTCATGGGGTCGATGCGCTCGGTGCTGGTGCCGGTGCTGGCGATTCCGCTGTCACTGATCGGCGTCGGTACGGTGATGCTGATGCTGGGCTTTTCCATCAACCTGCTCACCCTGCTGGCACTGGTGCTGGCGATCGGACTGGTGGTGGATGACGCGATCATCGTGGCGGAGAATATCCACCGCCACATCGAGGACGGGATGAAGCCCGTGGATGCGGCCATCCGCGGCGCGCGCGAGCTGGGCACCGCCATCATCGCGATGTCGCTGACCCTGATTGCCGTGTATCTGCCGATCGGTTTTACCGGCGGCCTCACGGGCAGCCTGTTCACCGAGTTCGCCTTTACCCTGGCGGGCGCGGTGTTCATTTCCGGCATCGTGGCGATCACCTTCTCGCCCATGCTGTGCTCCAAGGTGCTCAAGCCGCACAACGGCAACGGCGGCGGCTTCCAGAACTGGCTGGACGATAAGTTCGAACGCCTGCGCGGTTCCTATCAGCGCCGGCTGCATGGCTCACTGGAATTCCGGCCGGTCACCTATCTGTTCGCCGCGGTGGTGGTGGTGAGCTGCTACTTCCTGTTCATCATGGGCGAGAGCGAACTGGCGCCGGTGGAGGACCAGAACATCCTGTTTGTGCAGGCCACCGCGCAGCCCAACGCCACGCTCAAGCAGCTGGAGACCTACACGCGGGAGATGACGTCGCTGTACGACGAATTCCCCGAGCACGATCGCTATTTTCTGATCAACGGTTTCGCCGGGCCGGGTCAGGCCGGCGCCACCAATCGGGCGATCTCGGGCATGGCGCTCAAGCCCTGGGGCCAGCGTGATCGCAGTCAGATGGAGATCAAGCCCGAGTTCACCGAGGTGATGCGGGGCGTGGCCGGGCTGGACACCGCGGTATTCGAGCGGCCGCCCCTGCCGGGCAGCGGCGGTGGCCTGCCGGTGCAGTTCGTGGTGGGTTCCACCGCCGAGCCGGACCAGATGCGCGAGGCGGTCGATGAGCTGGCCAGTCGGGCCCAGCAGAGCGGGCTGTTCCTGTTCACTGATCTGGACCTGAAGTTCGATCGTCCCCAGGTGACGGTCAACATCGACCGCGAGGCGGTGGCGGACCTGGGGCTGACCATGCGGCAGGTGGGTAGTGATCTGTCCACCATGATGGGCGGCAATCTGGTCAACCGTTTCTCCATCCAGGGTCGGGCCTACGAGGTGATTCCCCAGGTGGTGCGCGGTGAACGGCTGAATGCCGATCAGCTGGAGAACTACTACATCCGCTCGGCGGACGGGCGGAAGGTGCCGATGTCGGCCGTGGTGTCGCTGGAAACCAATGTCGAGCCCCGCAGCCTGGCGCGGTTCCAGCAGCTCAATGCGGCCACCCTGTCCGCGGTGCCCACGCCCGGCGTGACCATCGGCCAGGCACTGGATTACCTGCGCGCGGAGGCGGCCGAGGTGCTGCCCCGCGACTACAAGCTGGATTACGCCGGGCAGTCACGCCAGTTCGTGGAGGAAGGCAACGCCCTGATCATTACCTTCTTCTTCGCCATCATCCTGATCTACCTGGTGCTGGCGGCCCAGTTCGAGTCCTTCCGCGACCCCATCATCATGCTGGTGACGGTACCGATGTCCGTGGCCGGGGCGCTGGCGTTCATCACGGTGGGCGTGACCACCATCAACATCTACACCCAGGTGGGGCTGATCACCCTGATCGGCCTGATCAGCAAGCACGGCATCCTGATCGTGGAATTCGCCAACCAGTTGCAGGCGGAAGGCCGCAGCAGGCGCGAGGCGATCGAGGAAGCCGCGAGCCTGCGTCTGCGTCCGATCCTGATGACCACCGCGGCGACCGTCATGGGTATCTTTCCGCTGGTGATCGCGACCGGCGCCGGCGCATCCTCGCGGTTCTCGATGGGTGTGGTGATCGTGGCCGGCATGTCCATCGGCACCCTGTTCACGCTGTTCGTGGTGCCGGCGATCTACATGCTGCTGGCGCGCGACCGCCGGGCCGAAGCGGCCGAGTCCAGCGACGGCGACAGCCGGGCCACCGCCCCCGACCCGGCCTGATAACACGGCGGGCGGTGGCTGGTTGCCGTCGCCCGCCCGCACCCCGGCCGGGGTGTTGGCCACGACAGACGCGTCCGTCGCCTCTATGATGTCGGCAACACCGCCGGATCCGGCGGTGACAGGTCGAGGCCGGCATCCGCGGGGGCGGTGATGGCGGTCGCCGCCACCGACCCGACCACGGCCAGGGAGATGTCATGGGGTTCGAGAAGCTGCTGATCGCCAATCGCGGCGAAATTGCCATCCGCATCATGCGGGCGGCCGCCGAGATGGGCATTTCCACTGTGGGCATCTATGCCCGTGAGGACCGGTTCGCGCTGCACCGGTTCAAGGCCTACGAATGCTATGTGGTGGGCGAGGGCGCCAAGCCGATTGCCGCCTATCTCGACATCCCCGGCATCATCCGCATCGCCCGCCAGAGCGGGGCCGATGCCATCCATCCCGGCTACGGTTTCCTGTCCGAGAACGCGGATCTGGCGGAGGCCTGCACGGAAGCCGGCATCACGTTCGTGGGGCCGCCGGCCGAGGTGTTGCGGCGGCTGGGTGACAAGGTGTCCGCCCGGGCGGCGGCCGAGGCCGCGAAAGTCCCGGTACTGCCGGCCTCGCAGGTGCTGCCGGAGGACATCGCGGCGGTGCGCCCGATTGCCGAGGACATCGGCTATCCGGTAATGCTCAAGGCCAGCTGGGGCGGCGGCGGCCGCGGCATGCGCATGATCCACGTGCCCGACGAGCTGGCCGCCGCGGTGGAATCCGCCCGCCGCGAAGCCAAGGCCGCCTTCGGCAACGACGAGGGCTATCTGGAAAAGCTGGTGGTGCATGCCCGCCACGTGGAAGTGCAGGTGCTGGCAGACGCCCACGGCAACGTCATGCACCTGTTCGAGCGCGACTGCACCGTCCAGCGCCGCCACCAGAAGGTGGCCGAGCGGGCGCCGGCGCCGTATCTGAGCGAACAGCAGCGACAGTCCCTGTGCGATTCGGCGCTGCGCCTGTGTCGCGAAGTGGGCTACGTCAACGCCGGCACGGTGGAATTCCTGATGGATGCCGACACCGGCGAGTTCTACTTCATCGAGGTCAATCCCCGCATCCAGGTCGAACACACGGTGACCGAGGAAGTCACCGGCGTGGACATCGTCAAGGCCCAGCTACGCGTGGCCCAGGGGGCCCGCATCGGCGATCCGGCGGGCCTTCTGCCCGACCCCGACCAGGTGCGCCTGGACGGCCATGCCCTGCAGTGCCGGGTCACCACCGAGGACCCGGAGAACGGCTTTGCCCCGGATTACGGGCGGCTGACGGTCTACCGCAGTCCCGGCGGCCTGGGCGTGCGGCTGGACGGGGGCACTGCCTATTCCGGGGCCGAGATCACCCCCTACTACGATTCGCTGCTGGTGAAGGTCACCACCTGGGCGCCCACGGTGGACGAGGTGGTCACCCGCATGGACCGGGTGCTGCGCGAGTTCCGTATCCGCGGGCTGTCCACCAACCTGCAGTTCCTGGAGAACGTGATCGGCCATCCCACGTTCGCCCCGGCCGACTACACCACCGACTTCATCGACACCACGCCCGAGCTGTTCGAGTTCACCCCGCGGCGTGACCGCGCCACCAAGCTGCTTCGCTTCATCGGTGATGTGGTGGTCAACGGCCATCCACAGATGGCCGGCCGCACCCCGCCGCCGCGGCCGCTGCCGGCGCCGCGGCTGCCGGATGCGGACCTGCAGACGGACATTCCGCGCGGCCTGCGCGACGAACTGCTGGAGCGCGGCCCGGCCGGTTTCGGCCAGTGGCTGCGCGAGCAGGATCGCGTGCTGCTCACCGATACCTCCATGCGCGATGCCCATCAGTCGCTGTTTGCCACGCGGTTGCGCACCCGTGACATGCTCGAGATTGCCCCCTACTACGCGCGGATGGCTCCCGACCTGTTCTCGCTGGAGTGCTGGGGTGGGGCGACCTTCGACGTGGCCCTGCGCTTCCTGCGGGAAGACCCCTGGCTGCGGCTGGCCCGCATCCGCAAGGCGGTGCCCAACATTCCACTGCAGATGCTGCTGCGGGCCTCGAACGCGGTGGGTTACACCAACTATCCCGACAACGTGGTGCGCTACTTCATCGAGCAGGCGGCGGCTACCGGCATCGACATCTTTCGCGTGTTCGACGCGCTCAACAACGTCGACAACATGAAGGTAGCCATGGCCGCGGTGATCGACGCCGGTGCCGTATGCGAAGCCACCATCTGCTACTCGGGCGACCTGTGCGACCCGGACGAGGACAAGTACACGCTGGACTACTACGTGACCATGGCCCGGCAGCTGGAAGACGCCGGCGCGCATATCCTGGCGATCAAGGACATGGCCGGGGTGTGCAAGCCGGCGGCCATCGATCCGCTGGTGCGGGCCCTGCGCGAGGCCACCGACCTGCCGGTGCATTTCCACACCCACGACACCAGTGGCATTTCCGCAGCCAGCGTGCTGGCGGCGGTGGCTGCCGGGGCCGATGCGGTGGACGGGGCGCTGGATGCGCTGTCCGGCCTGACCTCGCAACCCAATCTGGGTGCCATCGCCGCGGCGCTGGCCGGCGGCGAGCGCGATCCGGGTGTGGATCGCACGGCCCTGCGCCAGCTGTCTGACTACTGGGAAGGGGTGCGCCGCTATTACGCGCCGTTCGAGTCCGGTGTGCGCTCGGGCACCGCGGATGTCTACCGTCATGCCATGCCCGGCGGCCAGTACAGCAACCTGCGCGAGCAGGCCCGGTCCATGGGGCTGACCCGCCAGTGGCCGGAGGTGGCCCAGGCCTATGCCGACGTGAACCGACTGTTCGGCAACATCGTCAAGGTCACGCCCACCTCCAAGGTGGTGGGGGACATGGCGCTGTACATGGTGGCCCAGGGGCTGACCCCGGAGCAGGTGGCCGATCCCGACCATGAAGTGGACTTCCCGGACTCGGTGGTGTCGTTCTTCCGCGGCGAGCTGGGCACGCCGGTCGGGGGTTTCCCCGAGGCGCTGCAGCGCAAGGTTCTGCGCGGGGAAACGCCGATCGAGGGGCGCCCCGGCGCCAGCCTCGAGCCGGCCGATCTCGACGCGATCCGGGCCGAGGCCGAAGCTGAGATCGGCGGCGAAATCAGCCCCACCGACCTGGCGTCCTATCTGATGTACCCGAAGGTGTTTGCGGAGTTTGCCGACCACCGCAGCCGTTTTGGCGAAGTCAGCCGTTTGCCCACCCCGGTGTTCTTCTACGGACTGGCCGAACAGGAAGAGATCAATGTCGATATCGAGACCGGCAAGACGCTGGTAATCAGCCTGCAGGGCCGGGCGGAGGACGAGGACGAGGGCCACACCAAGCTGTTCTACGAGCTGAACGGCCAGCCGCGCATGATCCGCGTGGCCCACGAGGGCAGCGAAGCCGCCGCCAGCCGGCCGCAGGCCGATCCCGACAACCCGGGCCATGTCGGCGCCCCGATCCCCGGCATGGTGGTGCAGGTGGCGGTGCAGGAAGGGCAGACGGTGAAGAAGAACGAATCGCTGCTGTCGCTCGAGGCGATGAAGATGGAAACCGGCGTGGCCTCGCCGCGGGACGGCAAGGTCATTCGCATTCACGTCAAGTCCGGCGAAACCGTGGCCGCCCGCGATCTGCTGATCGAGATCGGGGACTGAAGGATAGCCCGGCCGCGTTGGCAGGGCCGGCGGTTGCAGCGGTGGGCAGGAACGGCCCGGGTCTTTATAGTGCCGGGATGATCCGACAGGACGGTTTGTCATGACCGGAAAACCCAGCTTCAACTGGGCCGACCCGCTCGGCCTCGAGGGCCAGCTCAGCGAGGACGAGCGAGCGGTGCGCGACGCCGTGCGCAGCTATGCCCAGGGGCAGCTTGCCCCGCGCGCGACCCTGGCCTTCCGCGAGGGCCGGTTCGACCCGGGTATCTACCCCGAGATGGGCGAACTCGGGATGCTGGGTACCACATTGCAGGGCTACGGCTGCCCGGGCCTGTCGCACGTGGCCTACGGCCTGACGGCGTTCGAGCTGGAGGCGGCGGATGCCGGCTATCGGTCGGCGCTATCCGTACAGTCCAGCCTGGTGATGTATCCGATCCATACCTACGGCAACGAGGCCCAGCGGGAGCAGTATTTGCCACGCCTGGCGTCCGGGGAACTGATCGGCGCCTTCGGCCTGACCGAGCCGGACCACGGCTCGGACCCCGGCGGCATGACCACCCGCGCCCGGCGCGACGGCGACGACTGGCTGCTGTCCGGCACCAAGACCTGGATCACCAACGCCCCCATCGCCGACGTGTTCGTGATCTGGGCCAAGGATGACGAGGGCGTGATCCGGGGCTTCGTGCTGGAGCGCGACATGGCCGGCCTGGACACCAGCGCCATCGAGGGCAAGTTCAGCATGCGGGCCTCGGCCACCGGCATGGTGCACATGGACGGCGTGCGGTTGCCCGACAGCCAGCGGCTGGCCGGCGTCGAGGGTCTGAAGGGGCCGTTCGGCTGCCTCAACAAGGCCCGCTACGGCATTTCCTGGGGCGCCATGGGCGCGGCCACCGCCTGCTGGCACGCCGCGCGCGAATACGTGCTCGAGCGCAAGCAGTTCGGCCGGCCGCTGGCCGCCAACCAGCTGATCCAGAAGAAGCTGGCGGACATGCAGACCGAGATCGCGCTGTCACTGAACGCGTCGCTGCAGCTCGGCCGTCTGTTCGACGCCGGCCGGGCCACGCCGGAAATGGTGTCGCTGATGAAGCGCAACGCCACCGGCAAGGCGCTGGACATCGCCCGCGCCGCCCGCGACATGCACGGTGGCAACGGCATCGTCGACGAGTACGCGGTGATCCGGCACATGCTCAATCTGGAGACCGTGAACACCTACGAAGGCACCCACGACATCCATGCGCTGATCCTCGGCCGATCCCAGACGGGTATTCAGGCGTTTTTCTGATCGGCGTCGCGATGACCGGTCGGGCCCCCTGACCGGCCGATAGCAATGCACGAATCCGAGATTTCCTTCATTCCGCTGCTGATCGTGGTGGCGCTGGGCTTTCTGGTGCCGGTGGCGCTGTCGCCCGTGCGCCGCTTCGGCATTCCGGTGATCGTAGGCGAGATCGTGGCCGGCATCATCGTGGGCCAGAGCGGGCTGGGGCTGGTGGAATCCGGGCGGGTGCTGGAGGTGCTGTCGGCCTTCGGCTTCGCCTATCTGATGTTCCTCTCCGGGCTGGAGATGGACTTTTCCCAGATCCCGCAGCACCGTTCGCTGCACGGCAGCAGCCGCATCGGCCGGCTGGTGCGCAATCCCTTCGCCCTGGGCGGGCTGATGTTTGTCCTGACCGCGCTGTGTTCGGTGGCGGCCGGCTTCTATCTGCGCCACATCGGGGTGGTGGACAGTCCCTGGCTGATGGCGATGATCCTGTCCACCACCTCGCTCGGCGTGGTGGCCCCGGTGCTCAAGGAGCGGGGCCTGTTGGCCGAGCGCTATGGCCAGACCATCCTGGTGTGCGCGCTGATCGCGGATTTCGTCACCGTGCTGCTGATCAGCACCTATGTGCTGTTCCAGAGCGAGGGGCTGAGCCTGGAAATGTTCGTGGTGCTGATCCTGGTGATGGTGTTTCTCATCGTCTATCAGCTGGCCGCGCGCTTTCGCGAACATGTGCCGGCGCAGAACCTGATGCGGATGCTGTCCACCGCCACCGCGCAGATCCAGGTGCGCGGCTCGCTGGCGGTGGCGCTGGTGTTCATCGCGCTGGCGGAAAGCCTTGGCGCGGAGAACATCCTCGGCGCCTTCCTGGCCGGGGTGATCATTTCACTGCTGTCGGGCAGCCACAGTTCGGTACTGCGGGAAAAGCTGGACGCCATCGGTTACGGCTTCTTCATCCCGGTGTTCTTCATCATGGTCGGCGTGCAGTTCGACCTGCCGGCCCTGCTGGCCTCCGGCTCGGGCCTGCAGCTGGTGGCGGTGCTGGTGGCCATCGCCATCGCGGTGAAGCTGGCGGGCGGGATGGTGTTCCGGCTGGCCTATTCCTGGCGTCAGACGCTGGCCGCCAGCACGCTGCTCAGCGCACGCCTGTCGCTGATCATCGCGGTGGCCACCATCGGCCGCGAGATCGGCGCCATCACCCCGGCGCTGGAAGCCGCCATCATCCTGGTAGCCATCGTCACCTGTCTGCTGTCGCCGATGCTGTTCAACCGCCTGCTGCCGCCCGGCCCCCGGCCGCGCGATCACATCCTGGTAGCGGGGTCCGGGGCCGACGCCCGGGCACTGGTGGCACGCCTGCGGGCGCTGGAGCTGGACGTGGAGGCCGTGGCCCTGCGGGAAGCCCATGCGGAGGACGAGGCCGAGGGTGGTTCCTCGTCGGCGCGCCTGGCCCGGCTGCGCGAGGCCGGCATCAACGAGGCCGGCATCGTGGTCGCCATGGCCGAACACGATGAAGACAACCAGTACGTGTGCCGGCTGGCCCGCGATATCCATTCCGTGCACAACGTGGTGGCCTGGGTGCGGGACCCGGCACACAACCGCCGTTTTCTCGATGCCGGCGCCCAGGTGATCAATCCCAGCACGTCCAAGCTACTGATGTTGGAGAGCCTGATCCTGAGCGGCGAGGCCCGCACCCTGAGCCAGGATCAGGCGCTGAGCCAGGACGTCCGGGTGGTGAAGCTGCGCAACCGCTGGCTGCGGGATCAGAAGCTTCGCGACCTCGGCCTGCCGGACGGCGTGAGCGTGCTGCGTATCGAACGGGGCGGGGAAGTGCTGATTCCCGGGCTGGACAGCAGTACCCGAGCGAACGACGTGTTCACGCTGGCCGGCGATGCCGGTCTGGTCGACGAAGTGGCGCGCCGGCTGGCCCGGCCCTGGTAGACGAACCTCGGAGGCGGCCTCAGGGCAGTTCGGTGACCCAGCCGCTGCGTGCCAGGGCTCCCTGCAGGCCGATCCAGGCTTCCAGGTGATCGTAACGGGCGATGGCCCGGCGGGCCTGCTGGCGGGCCAGTTCGGCCTCGGCCTCCACCACGTCGTCGGCGGTGGCACGGCCGGCCCGGAAGCGGGCATCGCGCAGCTTCAGACGGCTGCGCGCGCTCGATAGTCCGGTTTCGGCGAGGTCGGCCAGCGCCAGGGCGCTGTCGATGGCGGCCAGCTGTTCCTCGATCTGCACGCGGATCTCGAGCATGAACGCGCGCCGGTCGGCGGCCAGGGCCTGACGCTGGGCCTCGGCCTGGTCACGGCGGGCGGCAATCACGCCGCCGGCAAACGGGGTCCAGGTCAACTCGGCGCCGATGCGGCCCTCGTCGTCGGGAAAGAAGGCGTTGCCGCTGCGCCAGGTCTGGCTGGCCACCGCATCGATCTCGGGGAGCCACCGGCTGGTGGCGGCGCGTGTCTGCAACCGGGCGGCGTCGAGGTCGTGCTCGATCGCATCCAGATCGCGGCGGGCCTCGATCGCCTCGGCCAGCAGTGTCGCCGGGTCTGCATTCACTGCTGGCGGCGTATAGTCCAGCGGCGCGGGTGCCACCCGGCCGTCGCGACCCATGGCACGGGCCAGCCGGGTGGTGGCCACGCGGTAGCCGGTGGTCAGCTGTATCTGCTCGCGTCGGGCTTCCTGCAGGGCCAGGTCGATATCCAGCCGGTCGGTTTCCAGCGCCCGCCCGGCCTCGACCTGGGCGCCTACCCGTTGCGCCCGCGCCGACAGGCTGTCACGCAGCCGGGCGTTGGCATCCAGCCGGGCCTGTAGCCGGAGCGCCTCCAGATAGGTGCCCGCCGCGCGCAGGGCGTTGGCCAGTTTCAGGCTCTCGGTACGCGCCAGGCTGGCACGGGCGCTTTCTGCCTGGGCCGGGGCGCCGTAGAGCTGGTCGGCCAGGCGCAGCAGGGGCTGACGAATCTCGACGATCGCTTCACTCTGTTCGCGGGCGGTGGTTTCAAAGCGCTGTTGCCCCATTGGTCCGGGGACGCTGATGGAACCGGTGGCGTCCGAGCGTGAGGCCCGGGCCCGCACGCTCAGCTTGGGTGCGAGCGCGTCGCGATAAGCCGCGCTCGCCCCGGCGCGCGCGGCGCGGGTGCGCGCGGCCAGGGCGTCCACTTCCAGCTCGTTGGCCCCGGCCAGGGCAGCGGTGTTGAAGTCCACCGTGTCGATATCGTCGGCCCGGGCCGATGGCGGCGCGACCGCGGCCACCAGCACGAGGCCGACCAGCAGCGCGGCGGCGCTGCCACTGGCGGCGCGCGCCGGCATCGACCGGCGGCCGAGCAGCAGCAGGCACAGCGCCGGCATTACCAGCAGGGTGAGCAGGGTGGAGGCTATCAGTCCGGTAATGATGGTCCAGGCCATGGGCGGCCAGAGTGTGGTGTCGGACAGGGCCAGCGGCAGGAGCCCGGCGATGGTGGTGGCGGTGGTCAGCAGGATCGGGCGGGTGCGTCGCCGCACGGCGTCGCGCACGGCGGCGGTGATGTCTTCGCCCTGGGCCAGGCGCTGGTCGATCACGTCGATCAGCACGATGGCATTGTTCACGACGATGCCCACCAGCGCGATGATCCCCTGCAGCGGCTGGAAGCCGAAGGGGATGCCCAGCAGCAGCAGACCCGGAATCACGCCGGCCACCGCGAAGGGAATGGTCAGCAGCACCAGCCCCATGCGCCGGAACGAGTTGAATTGCAGCAGCAGGAAGAACAACAGCAGCCCCACGCCCAGGGGCGCGGCCTGGAGCAGCGCGGAGTTGGCATCGCGCGAGGCTTCGGCTTCGCCGCCGAACTCGATACGGGTGCCGGGCGGCAGGTCGAGATCGGCGATGGCTGCCTGCACCGGCGCGACCACTTCGCTGAACACGAAACCTTCGGCCAGTTCGCTGTAGACCCGGGCCACGCGATGCTGGTTGTAGTGGCGAATCGCCCCGGGCTGCATCGCCAGCCGCGCGCTGGCGACCTGGGCCAGCGGCACGGCACGGCCGTCCGGGGTGTAGACGTTGATGGTTTCCAGTTCCGGCAGGGGGAAGAGCTGGCCCTGCGGGCTGCGTAGCTGGATCGGTACCGGATCCTCGCCCGCCCGGTACTGGCCGACGTTGATGCCGAGGCTGCGGCCCTGCAGAGCCTGGGCGATATCCACCCGCGAAATGCCCAGCCGTCGGGCCACCTGGTCATGCACTTCGAACACGATGCCCGGGGCGCCGGTGCCCAGGTCCTGACGCACGTCGCGGGCGCCGGACACACCCAGCACCGCCGCGAATACCTGCTCGGTGGCGGCGGCGAGTTGATCGGGGTCGGGATTGAATACCCGGATCTCGATCGGCGAGGCCACCGGGGGACCCTGGCGCAGGATGCTGGGCACCACGTCCACCCCGGGCAGGCTCTCGCGGCCGTAGGTCCGGGCCCAGTCGATCACCGCCTGGTTGGCGGTCAGGCCGTCGGTTTCGGCCACCAGCCGCGCCCGCTGCGGGGCGCTGGGGTTGCGTTGCAGGTTGTAGTAGAACGTGGGACCGGCGAAGCCGACGAAGCTGTGCACCACGTGGACATCCTCGCGCTGGCGCAGATCACGCTCCATGCGGGCGGCCACGTCCTGGGTGCGGGTCAGGTGGGTGCCTTCCGGCAGGGTCAGGTCGATCAGCACCTGGTTGCGGTCGGCATTGGGAAAGAACTGCTGATCCAGCATGCCGCCGCTGGCGAAGGCGGCCGCCACCACCAGCGCACCACCGGCCGCCATCCACCAGGGACGGGCGGTGGAGATGCAACTGAGTTGGTCGGCCAGCCGCATGATCGGGGCGCTGGTTTCCCGGTCGGCCGGCTGGCGGCGCAGAAAGCGGCGGGCGGTCACCGGCGTCAGGGTGATCGCGAACACGTAGCTGACCACCAGCGACAGCATGATCAGGATTGGCATGGCCCGGATGAAATCGCCGGTGTTGCCCTCCGACAGGGCCATCGGCACGAAGGCCGCCAGCGTGGTGCCGGTGGCGGCGAACAGCGGCCCGCCCAGTTCTCGTACCGACCGCGCGGCCGCGCTGGCGCGGCTGGCGCCGCGGTTCAGGTGATGCTGGATGTTCTCGGTCATCACGATGGCGTTGTCTACCAGAATGCCCAGCGCGATTACCATCCCGATGATGGCGATCTGATGGAGCACCCCGCCGCCCATGGCGTAGATGCCCAGCGCGCACAGCGTGACCAGCGGCAGCAGGGTGGCCACCAGCAGACCCACCCGCAGTCCCATGCCCAGGAACAGCACCCCGACGATGATCAGCACTGCCAGCAGCAGGCTGCCCACCAGGTTGTCCAGTCGCGATTCGGTGTAGGTGGGCTGGTAGAACATCTCGCGGATTTCCAGCGGCGCGAAGGCCGGCCGCAATTCGTCCACTTCTGCCCGCAGGGCCTGACCGAACTTCACCACGTGGGTGCGGTTGCGTTCCGCCTTGATGTCCAGGCCCACGGCGCGCTGGCCGTCGAAACGCAGTCGGGCGTTGGGCGGGTCCTGTTCCCCGCGCACCACGTCGGCGATGGTGCCCAGCGGCACCACCTCACCGCCGGTCAGGGTGATCGGGGTATCGCGGATTTCTGTCAGCGAGGCGTAATCGGTTTGCGGCCGCAGGGTCAGCGATCGTCCGGACAGGCGTAGGGAGCCGCCGGGAATGATCGCGTTCGAGGATTGCAGCTGGGCCAGCAGCTGGTTCGGCGTGAGCCCGCTGCGCAGCAGGGCAGCGTCGCTCAGCGCGATGGTGATCTGCTCTTCCGGATCGCCGATGATGCGGATGGAAGACACGCCGGGCATGTCAAGCAGCTGCGACTTCAACCGCTCGGCGGCATCGGCCAGCGCCAGCGGGTCGTCGCTGCCGGTGACGGCCAGCACCGCCGTCGACGCGGTGACGATGCGATCCTCCAGGGCCGGTTCGGCGACACCATCGGGAAAGTCGCGGCGCGCGCTGTCCAGCGCCACCCGTACCCGATCCCAGGCACTGTCGGTGTCATACACCCAGGCCTGTAGCTCGATGCGCACGATGGCCACGCCCTGGCGGGCGGTGGATTCGGTGTGGTCGATTTCCTCGACCCCGGCCAGTTCCTCCTCGATGGGTTCGAGCACCAGCCGCTCGATGCGGCCCGGATCGGCGCCCGGAAAAGCCACCGTGATCAGCCCCGCACGATAGGGGAAGGCCGGATCCTCCTGGCGGTCCATGGTGAGGTAGGCGGCCAGACCCGCCAGCGCGAGCACTGCCACCAGGGTGAAGATCAGCCGCTCGTTGGCCAGCAGCCGTTGCAGCCGGTCAGACATGATGCCGACCCCGGCCGGGCGTCATCATTACGGCCGTGATCATGGCCGGACCGCCACGGCGCGGCCGTCGACCAGACCGTCCAGCCCCAGCGTCACCACGGTGTCGCCGGGCGCCAGGTCGGCGTCCACCACCACCCGTTCGCCGACTACGACGCCGAGGGTGACCGGCACCGAGCGGGCCCGATTGTCATCCACCCGGAACACCCGCGGCTGGCTGCGCCCGCCGGTGCTGGCGATGGCGGATACCGGTACCGTCAGGCGCTCCGGCTGGTCCGAGCGCAGGCGCCAGGTCACGGTCGTACCGGCCCGCAGATCAGGGGCATCGTCCAGCGTGAGCACGGCCGGGAACAGCTGCCCGGCACCATCCGCGGCGGTCGCCAGTTCCGTGACGCGGCCGGTGATCTCGCCGCCCATGATCGGCATCACCAGGTCGGCGCGGTCGCCGACGGCCACTTCGCCGAGCAGATTTTCCGGCAGGCCGATTTCCACTTCCAGCCCGCCGCTGCCGCCGGACAACGCCATCACCGGCTGGCCCGGCGAGACGAACTCACCCGGCTGGGCCAGGATTTCCGCCACGGTACCGGCCACCGGCGCTTCCAGCCGGGTTTCCGCCAGCAGGCGGCGGGCGCGGCTGGCGTCGGCCCTGGCCTGCGCCAGCGACGCCTGCAGGCCGTCCAGCCGCGACTGCGCCGATTCGAGTTCCTGCTGGGTGGCGGCGGCATCGGCCTTGAGCTGCGCCACTCGTTTCAGGTCCCGCTCGGCCTGGTCGGTCTGGGTTTCCAGCTGCCTTACGCGGGCGGCAGCGGCCTCCGCGGCGGGGGCCAGCTCCGGCTGGGCCAGACGGGCGATCAGCTGACCACGCTCCACTGACTCACCGATATCCACCATGCGCTCCACCAGACGGCCGCCAACCTGGAATGCCAGCCGCGCCCGGTCCGCGGACCGGACTACACCGGAAAGCGCGAACTGCCGGTCGGTGTCGATCACCCGCACCTGCCCGGTTTCCACCGGATGCGGCTGGTCCGCCGGCGGCGGCGTGCCCGGCGCCGAGACGGCATCGCAGGCCGCCAGCGGCAGGATCAGAAGCAAGCTGAACAAACGGGCCATGGGTGATCCCTCGGATGTAATCAGCGTTCACATTAAGACTCCATGTTGACGCTGTCAACACTCCCGTTTAAAGTCGCCGCATGACCGTAGCCGCTACCGATTCCCGGCCCTATCACCACGGCGATCTGCACAACGCCTGCGTGCGCGCCGCGCTGGAGTTGCTGGAAGCCGAGGGGCTCGAGGCGGTCACCCTGCGCGGGGTGGCCGAGCGGGCCGGGGTGTCCCGCAGCGCGCCCTATCGGCATTTCAGCGACAAGCGGGCGCTGCTGGCCGCGGCGGCTGAACAGGGTTTCAGGCTGCTGGCGAAGGCGATTCAGCGCGCCAATCAGGCGGCTGGGACGGACCCGGCGGATCGGCTGCGGGCCGGGTGCCGCGCCTATGCTCGCTTCGGCGCCACCCATCCCTGCCTTTACCGGCTGATGTTCGCCGGCGATTTCTGTGAAGGCCCGCTGTTCGACGCCGAGAAACCGCCGGAGGAGTCCGAGTTTCCGAGTCTGGCGGCGGCCGGCGATGCGGCCTATGACGTGCTTATTGGCGAACTCACCGACGCCCAGGCCGCCGGCGCGGTGCGCCAGCGCGATCCCAAGTCCCAGGCGCTGGTGGTGTGGGCGGCGATTCACGGGCTGATGAGCCTGTATCTGGATAACCGTACCGGCTACGCCGGCCACGAAACGGCCGAGCTGGAAACCGTGGTCGAGGGGGTACTGCAGACGCTGCTGGAAGGACTGGGGGCGGGCTGACCGTCGGTCACGGTACGCGGCAGTCCTCGAGCCGGTCGATTCGCCAGAGCGCGGGAAATGCCCGGCGCCAAATACCCACAATCGCCAGTGTGCCGACACCGCCGACCACCACCGCCGGCACCACACCGAGCCAGGCCGCCACCGCGCCGGACTCGAATTCGCCCAGTTCGTTGGAACCGCTGATGAACAGCGAACTGACCGCGCTGACCCGGCCGCGCATGGCGTCGGGGGTAGCGATCTGGATCAGCGTGGCGCGGACGAACACACTGACCATGTCCGCGGCGCCCGCCACCGCCAGTGCGGCGAAGGACAGCCAGAAATGGGTGGACAGACCGAACACGATCATCGCCACCCCGAACAGGGCCACACCCCCGAACATCGCCGGGCCGGCACGGCGTGTGAGCGGCCGTCGCCCGAGCCAGATGCCGGTGACAAACGCGCCCAGGGCGATCGCGCTGCGCAGCATGCCCAGACCGACCGGCCCCACGTGCAGGATCTCGGCGGCGTAGACCGGCAGCAGAGCAGTGGCCCCGCCCAGCAGTACTGCGAACAGGTCCATCGACAGCGCGCCCAGAATCATCGGCCGCGACCGGACGTAGGCCACGCCGGCGAGAAAACGCTGGACGGCGCTGCCGGTCTCGCGGGATGCCTGCTGCGCCCGGGCCAGCGGCAGGCCGGCAATGGCGACCCCGGCCACCGCGAACAGCACCGCGGCCAGCAGATAACCGGCGGCCGCGCCCAGCAGGTAGATCAGCCCGCCCAGTGCCGGGCCGACCACGATGGCCATCTGGAAGAACGAGGAGTGCCAGGCGACCGCGCGGCTGAGCAGGCGCTCGCCCACCACCAGGGGCACCAGTGACGGCAGGGCCGGAGCGGCCAGCGCCCGGGCGGTGCCGAATAGGACC
The DNA here is from genome assembly GCA_040222795.1 of Salinisphaeraceae bacterium. Lineage (GTDB taxonomy): Bacteria > Pseudomonadota > Gammaproteobacteria > Nevskiales > Salinisphaeraceae > Spectribacter. Next base: position 374,844 of record JAVKCJ010000029.1, on the reverse strand, counting down.
AGCACCGCATAGAACGGCAGCACGCTGGCGGTGGCGTTCAGCGTCAGCAGCAGGAATAGCGCGCCGGCCACCGCCTGGATGGTCCAGCTCACCGCCAGCAGCCGGCGGCGGTCGACCCGGTCGGCCAGATCCCCGGCCGGCAGGATGAACACGAGCATCGGCAGGAACTGGGCCAGCCCGACCCAGCCCAGGGTCATCGGGTCCCCGGTAAGCCTGTAGAGCTGCCAGCCGACCACGACCGCCTGGGTCTGGGTGGCCAGGGTCGCGGCCACCCGGGCCACCAGCAGCCGCCGGAAAGCCGGCAGGCTGAGCACGTTGTCGGCGGTGGTCACCATGCCCCGGTCAGCTGGGGTATTCCACGGCGAGAATCTCGAACTCGGTTTGTCCGCCGGGCAGCGAGACGGCCACCGCGTCGCCTACCGTGCGGCCCAGCAGCGCCCGGGCCACGGGCGAATGCAGACTGATGGCGCCGGTGGCGGCGTCGGTCTCGTCCGCGCCGACGATGCGGTAGATGTGTTCGTGATCGGCCTCGTCGATCAGCGTGACGCGGGCGCCGAAGAACACCCGTCCGGGATCATCGGGCCTGGCGTCGGCCACCACCAGCTGGTCCAGCCGCCGGCCCAGATAGCGCAGCCGCCGGTCGATCTCCCGCAATTCCTTCTTGCGGTAGATGTATTCGGCGTTCTCCGAGCGATCCCCCTCGGCAGCGGCATCGGCCAGGGCACGCACGACCGCCGGCCGGCGTATGCGCCAGAGTTGATCGGCTTCGTCGCGCAGCGCCTGCCAGCCGGCGCGGGTGATGTAGTCCCGTTGTGCCGGCACCTAATCGCCCACGCAGATCAGTCCATGGCCCCCGGCGGCGGGATATTGTCATCCGGTACGAAGAAGTCGGGGGCCAGTTCGCGGGCGTCCGGATTGACCTTGTACTGGCGGAAGTCGGTCACGCCGGCGTCGAACAGCACCTGGTCATCGATGCAGAAGTTGCCGCTGAACTCGCGGCTGGGCCGGATCAGGATTTCGTGGGCGGCGTCGGCCATGATCTCGGGCGTGCGCGACGCGTTGACCATGTCCTCCCCGCCCAGCAGGTTGCGCACGGCGGCGGTGGCGATGGCAGTGCGGGGCCACAAGGCGTTGAATGCGATCCCGTCCCGGCGGAATTCCTCGGCCATGCCCAGCACCCAGACGCTCATACTGTACTTGGCCAGGCTGTAGGCGGCGTGCTGCGCGAACCACTTGGGCGAGAAATCCAGCGGCGGGGACAGGTTCAGCACGTGCGGATTGGCGGCCTGCTTCAGATGCGGGATGCAGGTCTGGCTGACCAGGAAACTGCCGCGGGCGTTGATCTGGTGCATCAGATCGAACCGCTTCATCGGCGTGTCCAGCGTGCCCGTCAGGTTGATGGCGCTGGCGTTGTTCACGCAGATGTCGATGCCGCCGAAGTGCTCGACGGTGCTTGCCACCGCGGCGTTGACCTGGTCCTCGTCGCGGATGTCGCAGACCAGCGGCAGGGCCCGGCCGCCGGCGGCCTCGATTTCCTCGGCCGCGGTATGGATGGTGCCGGGCAGCTTGGGATGCGGCTCGGCGGTCTTGGCCGCGATGGCCACATTAGCGCCGTCACGGGCCGCGCGCAGGCCGATTGCCAGCCCGATGCCGCGCGATGCGCCGGTGATGAAGAGCGTCTTGCCGTTCAGATTCGCCATGGCGGATTCCCGTTTGTCTGGACTCGCCCGCGAGATTATCGGCAATCGCGATTATTCGCAGTATTGGCGGGCCGCGATAACCTGACGATGGCGCGCACGGCAGGAGACAGGGCCATGAGTGATTTTTCGGTGCAGCCGGTGGACACGCCGCGCGGGCGCTTCGCCTGCCGCGTGATGGGCAGCGGACCGCCGCTGGTGATGGTGCATGGCTGGCCGGAGTCGTCCTGGTGCTGGTGGCCGGTGGCAAGCCGGCTGGCCGAGCAATACCGGGTGATTGCGCCGGATCTGCGCGGACTGGGTGACGCGGAACGCAGCCTGACCCTGGAGGCCTATACCAAGCAGGCGCTGGGCGCCGATCTGCTGGCGCTGCTCGATGTGCTGGGGATTCCGCGTGCCACGCTGGTCGGTCACGACTGGGGCGGGGCGGTGGCACAGGAGGCGGTCCTGGCCGAGCCTGGCCGGTTCGATGGTCTGGTGCTCCTCAACATCCATGTGCTGCCCAATGCGCGCGGCAATGCCGCTGCCCAGGCGGCGCTGCGAAACAACCCCGCGGCGCTCTGGTACCAATTCTTTCAGAACGCGCGGGATGATCGCGGCGACGGGCTGGCCGAAGCGATGATCCCCGGCAACGAGCGGGCCTGGCTGGGTCATTTCCTGCGCACCTGGTCGCGGCTCGAATTTCCCGCGGAAGCGCTGGATGAGTACGTGCGCTGCTACCGCCAGCCGCACACCGCTACGACAGGCGCCAACTATTACCGGGCGTACAAGGCGGATAGCGCCCGCTGGGCCGAACTGGCAGGGCAGCGTTTCGCCATGCCCGGGCTGTACATCCACGGCCGGCACGACCCGGTGATCGTGCCCGAATTCACCCGGCATCTGGACGACGTGTTCGACGACATCCGGGTGGAAAGCCTGGATGCCGCCCACTTCGTGCAGGAGGAATGCCCGGATCAGGTCGCCGGGTTGATCCGCGAATTCGTCGGCTGTCTCGGCAGCCGCTAACCGCCGGCCATCTTCATGACCCGGCCCGCCAGGGCGCTGGTCACGCTGCGCGGGGTGATGCGGGTGCTGCCCACCAGCAGGCGGTTGGGCCAGCCCGGGATCACCACGCTGCGCCGCCCGAGGCCCTTGAGGGCGGCGGCAACTACATCGTCGGCATCCATGATGGTCTTGCGGGCGGCGGCGGGCCACTTTTCTTCGTCCACCTCGGCCACGTCGAAGAACTCGGTGCGGGTCGGGCCGGGACACAGACTCAGCACGTCCACCCCCTTGTCCTTGAGTTCCACGTGCAGCCCCTCGCCGAGGAACAGGTCCCAGGCCTTGGTGGCGGCGTAGTGGGCGAAATAGGGATTGGGGATCAGGCCGGCCACCGAGGCCAGCATGATGATGCCGCCGCGGCCGCGCTGGGTCATGGCGTTGCCCAGGGCATGGGTGAGGATCAGCGGCGCCCGGCAGTTGACGTCGAGCATGCGCAGGTCGTCCTCGAGCCTGCCCTTGAGGAAGGCGCCGGTGTTGCCGAACCCGGCGTTGTTGACCAGAAGGCCGATCTCGCGGTCGCCGATGGCCTGTTCCAGGTCCGGCATGAAGTCCGGCCGGGACAGGTCCAGCGCCACGCTCAGGGTGTCCACGCCGAACTCGCGCTCCAGGCGTTGCCCCAGTTCATCCAGGCGGTCGGCGCGCCGGGCCACCAGCACCAGGTTGAGCCCGCAGGCGGCGAGTTGACGTGCGAATTCGGCGCCTAGGCCGGCCGACGCACCGGTGACTAACGCCCAGGGGCCGTATTTATCGATGAATCTCTGCTTGGACATGCACTCGACTCCTTCAGGATGCTGGGGTGTGGAAAGGTGGCGACGGTGCCTCGACGGGCACGGCCTGCCGGATCGCCGACCATGTGTATCACGGGTCGGGTGCTGCGCGTGGCCTGGCGGGCGGCAGCAGCGTAAGTGCTGGCGCTTGTATCCGTTCCGCACCCGACTTAGCCTTGAACGCACAGCTGGATTTCGGAGTTTGGCATCATGCAACACTTCGGAGCACTGATCGGGCGTGTGCTGCTCGTGCACATATTCCTGCTGGCGGGCCTGGACAAAATCCAGGGCTATACGGGTACGACCGATTACATGCAGGACCATGGCGTCCCCATCTGGTTTCTGCCCGCCGTGATAGCGCTGGAGCTGGCTGCCGGCGTTGCCGTCATTGTCGGATGGCGGACCCGCATCGCCGCCGGCGCGTTGGCCGGATTTTGCGTAGCCGCCGCAATACTGTTTCATCATGATTTCGCCACCGAGCCGAACATGGTCATGTTCATGAAAAACGTGGCGATGGCCGGTGGCCTACTGCTGCTGGTAGTCCACGGGGCGGGCCGCTGGAGCGTGGACCACTGGCTGGCCCGCTTGTAGATACGGGTCCGGCCCGTCAGTTCAGCGCCAGCAGGCCTGCGTTGAGATAGGCGGCGTAACCCACCCACACGAGGTAGGGGGCTAGCAGACCCGCCGCCAGCGGCCGTGCGTGGGCAAAGACACGCAACGTCGCGGCCAATGCCAGCCACAGCGCGGCGAGCACCAGCAGACCAAGATCAAGTCGATGGGCGCCGAAAACTACCGGCGACCAGAGCGCGTTCAGGGTCAGTTGAATGCCGAACAGCCACAGCGCCGGGCCCACGCCCCGCACCCGCCATACCAGCCAGGCGGCAACCGCCATGGCAACGTAAAGCAGCGTCCAGGCGATCGGAAACGCGATATCCGGCGGCGTGCCGGCGGGCTTGATCAGGCCGGCATACCAGGCGCCCGGCTGGAACAGGATGCCGGTGCCGGCCGCTGCCGCCACCACGGCCGCGCATATCAGCGCGGCCAGGGCGCTACGCATGAAACACTCCACGGCGGGTGGGCACCCACCAGGTGAAACCGAAGATCAGCGTGTTGATCACCGTCAGGCCCCAGGGAATGCGCTGCTCGGCCACTGCCAGGAAGGCCAGGGGAATTTCCAGGATGTGAATCGCGATGATCGCCGCCCACAACTGCGCTACCGGACTGTTGAATCCCTGGGTGACGTACAGCCAGAGACCGGCCGCGTGCAGCAATAGTGTGACCAGGTTGCCCGCCAGCCAGAATCGGCGATTGTCGATCATCCGCGTACCTGCTGAACGAAGCCGGCCAGGGCCCGCCCGATGGCATCGGGCGAGTCTTCCTGGATGAAGTGCAGCCCATCCACCGTGACTTCCGTCTGGTTCGGCCAAGACCGGCAGAATTCGCGCGGCCCGCCGGTCAGAATGATGCCGGGCTCGGCATTGATGAACAGCTTGGGCAGATCGTCACTGGCGGCCAGCCACCGGCCATAGTCATCAACGATCGCGGTCACGTCCGCCGGTTCGCCGTCGATCGGAATCTGTCGTGGCCAGGTCAGGGTGGGCCGTCGGGCCTCGCCGGCGTCGGTGAACGGCCGGCGGTATTCATCCATCTCGGCGGCGGTCAGCTCACGCTGGATCGAGGCCGGCAGGATACGTTCCACGAACACGTTCTTGTCCAGCACCATCTCCTCGCCCGCCTCGGAGCGCATGGCCTGGAAGATGCCCTGCATCGAGTCGGGCAGATCGGACCAGGACAAGGGCTGGACGATGGCCTCCATGTAGCAGATGCCGGCCACCCGGTCGCGATGGCGATTGGCCCAGTCGAAGCCCAGCCCGGAGCCCCAGTCATGCAGCTCCAGGATCACGTTATCACCTTGGTTCAGGGCATCGAGCAGCGCGTCCAGATACCGTCGGTGCTCGACGAAGCGATAGCTGCCCGGCCCGGGATCGGGAAGCTTGTCCGAATCGCCCATGCCGATCAGATCGGGGACGATGCAGCGGCCCAGGCTGGTGGCGTGCGGGAGGATGTTGCGCCACAGATAGCTCGACGTGGGATTGCCGTGCAGGAACACCACCGGATCGCCAGTACCGGCCTCGACATAGGCCATGCGTCGGCCCAGCACTTCGACAGACTTCTTGGTGAAATCAGCGGATGTGTTACTCATGGGGTGGTCTCGCTAGTAGGCGATCAGGGACAGCAGCAACTCGGGCAGCGAGTCGGCCGTCCCCAGATAGGGGTTGAGCACAATATCTACCTCCGGATGATCGGCACGTACCTCGGCGATTTCCGCCGGGATATCCTCGGTGACATGGCGGCCGGCGGCCAGGAAGTAGGGCAGCACGATGATGCGTTCGGCCCCGCCCTGGATCAGCCGTACCAGGCCATCGGGAATCAGGGGCGAGGCCAGTTCCAGAAACGCGCAGTCCACTTGATGGAAGCGGTCGTCGGCCGCCGCCCGCAGCCGGGTGGTCAGGGCCCGGACCTCGTCGTTGGAGGCCTCGCGGCGGCTGCCGTGCGCGACCAGAAGCAGGCTCGTGTTCATGGCCGCGAGGATAGCAAACCCCACCGTGCCAGGCCGCCGGGTTGCTACAATCGGCAACCAGTCATCCGGATAACGGATACCTTAGTCATGCAGATGCCCAATCAGGAACCGGTTACCTTCTTGCGGGATTGCGAGGCCGTGGTGATTCCGGCCGGCGATACCGTGGAGGTGCCCGCTGGAACCCACGGCACCATCACCCAGGCGCTGGGCGGCAGTTTCACCGTCTACATCGCTGGCAATCTGCTGCGCATCGCCGGCAGCGAGGCCGATGCCATCGGCAAGGAACCGCCCGAGCCCATCGCGTTGCCGGAAGGTGCCGACAACGATGATGTCGAAGCGCTGGCCTGGGAACAGATGCGCACCGTCTACGATCCCGAAATTCCGATCAACGTGGTGGACCTCGGCCTGATCTACGGCTGCGAATTCGACCACGGCGATCCCGAACACCGCACCGCGAAAGTGGCCATGACCCTGACCGCGCCGGGCTGCGGCATGGGCGACATCCTGCTCGACGACGTCAAGTCGCGGATGCGCCTGATCCCGACCGTGGACCGGGTGGATGTGGAGCTGGTGTTCGATCCGCCCTGGACGATGGAGATGATGTCCGACGCGGCCAAGCTGCAGGTCGGCATGCTCTAGCCGGACGGTTTGGCCAAGAGCGGGCGGCGGCAGGTGCCGCCGCCCGAACACGGAGGGAATCGGCTAGCCGAAGCGAATCCGATTCGACAGCTGTCCCGGTGGCCGGCGCATCGAGCGACGGGGATGCGGGTCACCGCCCCATGGATACCATCGGCACCCGCGGGTGACATTGACGTTAACCGCTGGGCATCCCCCTGTACATGGGTAAACTTCCCGACCGGTTGTGCGGATGCTGGCGGGATACCGGATGGGCTAGAGTCGGCGCCGGGGGCAACACGGGGAGTTCGCGGAGTGCGGCCGATCTATCTCATCGTCAACGGGGTGCTGATCTTTCTGGGCTATCTGGCCTTTACCCTCACCGATTTCGACAGCCCGGACCCGTTCTACTCGGCGTTCCTGCCGCTGGTGGACATGGTCTACTGCATCTATCTGCTGTTGCTCATGTTCGTGGAAATCTACAATCGCACCTGGCGCTGACGCTGGCGCCCGCGATCACGGCAAGGGGAAGGCCATGACCGAATCTCAGCCGATACAAGCACCGCCGCCCTGGCAGCTGCGCGGGCAGGGCTACATCATTCTGATTCGCTGCTCGCGCGAATTCGGCGAACGTTGCGCGGCCGGGGTACCGGGTCTGGCCGGGCGGGCAATGGGTGGCATCGGCACCGTGATGGTGGTCGATTACAGCGAATCCGCCGTGGGCCCGTACCGTGAACTGCTGCTGGTGCCCGGCCGCTTCGATGTCGAAGGCCGCAAGCGATTCGCGGTTACCGACATTCTGGTGTCCTCGCAACCCAGCGTGGACAACGGCCGGCGCAACTGGGGGCTGCCCAAGACGCTGGCGGCATTTCAGCGCCATACGGTGGAAAGTGGCAACGAGCACGTTCGCGTGTCGCGCGATGACCGTCCCTTCGCCGAGTTGTGTTTTGCGCGCCGGTCCCTGTCCTGGCCAGTCACCACCGCGCTCGCGCCGGGTGGCTGGCACACCCTGGTGCAGCCCTGGGAAGGTCGGCGCTACACCACCCGCATCAGTGCCCGCGGCCGGGTGCGGCCGGCCCGGCTTACCGAGTGCCGGATCGATGACGCGGTGTTTCCGGATTTCACCAGCCAGCGAATACTTTCCTGCCTGCAGGTGGCCAGCTTTTCCATGGTATTCCCGCCGGCGGCCATCGAGGACGTGGCCTGACGGGGGCGTCTTCGAGGACGCCTAGGCAAGCAAGCGGTCTACGCGCCGCCGCTCCTCGGCCAGCCAGTCGGGGATGCGGTCCACGGTGGCGGGGTTGTCCCGCACCGCCGAGAAACCGGCATTCAGCAAGTCGTAGAACGGACCGAAACCGGCCAGACGCGCCGGCGTTCGCGCCATGCGGAAGGCCATCCAGGACAGGCGACTGGTGACCACGCCGGACAACTCGTCGACCACCACGCCCACCAGATCCACCTGCCGGTGCCGGTCGGCAACCCGGCCGACGCGCCGGGAGGCCCGGGCGAACCCCACGATGCCGGGCTCGTCGGTGGTGGCCCGGGCCGCGACAGCGCGGTCGAGGGTCTCGGTGAGCGCCAGGAATTCCAGCGCGGCGGCCGCGGCGGTGGTGTCGCCAAGCAGGCGGCTAAGCCGCGCCGCGGTGGTTTCGGGGTCGGCCGTTAGGGCGGACAGGTCCGGGCCCGTCAGCAGACGGTCGGTGCAGAAGGTGAGCACCGGATCCGGGCCGTAGTTGCGTTGAATGCGCCGGCGCTGGCAGGCGCGTACACCTGCCAGCGCCGGCGGATCGCTCTCGGCGTCCAGGGCGCCGAGAGTGCGCAGACTGGCGGCGACCCCGCAGGGTCCGGACGTGGTCATCGTGACGGCGCTGCTCAGCCGCGGCGAACCACGAGCACCAGGCCGATCACGCTGCTGATGGCGCCGCCGATAAGCATCAAAAGCGTACGGTCCGTCGGCGAGCCGGTAAAGAATTCCTTCACCTCGGACTGCAGGGACTGATACTCGCTGTAACCGAAGAACAACAGCAGAACCCCAGCGACCAGCAGGGCCGCGCCGATGGCTTTTTGCATGTTCATGCTTCCTGGTTTGTGGTTGGAGGATGAAGGCCGCTGAACGCTATCAGATTCCGTTGTTACTTGAATAATGCTGCGCCGCCGCAATATCCAGATGTGTACGAGGGGGATCCGGGTTCATGGAATGATAGAAGGAAAACCCTTATGAAGACTCCCCTGCAAACCTCACTGGCGCTGGCTGCCCTGTCCATTGGCGGGCTGACGCTTGCAGCCTGTGAACAGGACACCCGCGAGGACATGAGCGAAGAAGCCTCGGAAGCCGCCGAGGAAGTCGGCGAGATGTTCGAGGACGACAACGCGGTGGAAGATTCTGCGGAAGCCATGGGCAATGCCGCCGAAGAAACGGGCGACGAAATGGAAGAGGCGATGGAAGACAACTAGTCTTCCGACCGCGAGCCGGATTTCCGGCTGCACCTGCCGCGGGCTCGTTGAGCCCGCGGCTATCAATCGTCTGTCGGCACCGGCAGCCGGCCGATCGCGGGCTGTAGCAGACTGCCGAGGTAGAGCGAGTCGCCTGCTGCCTCGACGCTGGTGATCGGCGCATAGGCGTCGGCACCGCTGTCCTGCAGGTTGTGCACGATGCGGCCGGACGGGGCCAGCCCGAGTACGAACCCGAGCTTCTCCGGCTCGGGCTGCAACGCCGCCGGTAGCCGGAAGGCGACCTTGCGCAGCCACGGCTTGTCGGCCATGAAATCCAGCGAGGGATTGCGCGGCGCGTACAGTGCCAGCCAGAAGATGTCGCGCTCGGCGTCGTAGGAAATGTTATCCGGCAGGCCCGGCAGGTTGTCGATGAATACTTCGGTCTGCCCGGCACGGGGTCCTTTCAGCCACACCCGCTTAACCCGATAGGCGCCGGTTTCGGTGACCAGCACGTAGCGCTCGTCCGGGCCCACCGCCACCCCGTTGGCAAACTGCAGACCGTCGCTAAGCACCGTGGTCTCGTCGGCGGTCAGTTCGTAGCGCAGCAGCCGGCCGTGGCCGCCGTGCTCGAGAATATCCGCCATCACGGCGTGATAGCCGAATTTCGTGGAGGCGTCCGAAAAATAGATGGTGCCGTCCGCGGCGACGTCGACGTCGTCCGCGAACCCCAGCGCCTGCCCGCCAGCCGCGGTGGCCAGGGTGCGCAGCGAGCCGTCCTCACGCATGGCCAGCAGGCCCTGTTCCGCATCCGCAATCACCAGCGAACCATCCGGCGCCCAGGCTAGGCCCAGCGGCCGTCCGCCGGTATCGGCCAGCGTCTCGGCACCGCTGCCATCGGCCGCAAGCCGGCGGATATACCCGTCCTCATAACCGGCATAAATCCGGCCGCTCCTGTCGACGGCAACATCCTCCGGACCGACGCCCGCGTCCCGGCCCAGCCGTTCGGCATCGGCCAGCGCTGGGCCGGCGGCATCGGGTTCGCCGCGTTCGGGGGCGGGCGGGGCCTGCCAGGCCACCGGCTCGATCGGGACCGGCCAGAACAGCAGATAGGCCAGGGGCAGGGCTAGAACGGCAAGCAGCAGCAGGGCGACTCGTTTCATCGGGATTCAATCGCTCGGGTGTTGAATAGGCAATCGCGGTGGATCGCGGCCAGCGAGGCGCAGCCGCACAGCGACATGGTGTTGGCCAGCTCGCGCGCGAGAATATCCAGCACCGCCGCCACGCCGGCGGCACCGTCGACCGTCAGGCCCCACAGGGCCGGCCGGCCGATCATCACCCCGTCCGCGCCCAGGGCCAGGGCCGTCAATATGTCCGCGCCGCGTCGAACACCGCCGTCCAGCCACAGCGGCACGCGACCGTCCACCGCCCGAGCGATCGCAGGCAGGGCTCGGATGGTGGCCGGGGCGCGATCCAGCTGACGGCCGCCGTGGTTGGAAACCACGAGCCCGGCGGCGCCGTGGTTGATCGCCCGCCGGGCGTCGTCGGGGTGCATCACGCCCTTGAGCCACACCGGCAGGGTGGTGCTGGCGCACAGCCAGTCGAGGTCGTCCCAGGTGATGCCGCCGTCCACGATCTCGTTCATGTAAGTGGCCAGGCCGGAGCCGCCGTTGTCCGGCAGCCGGTCGGTGCCCGCGGCCAGATTTTCCGCCCGCAGATGCGGCGGCAGCACGAAGCGGTTGCGTGCATCAGCCTCGCGCAGGCCCCAGACGGGGGCATCGGCGGTCAGCACGATGGCCCCGGCACCGGCGGCTTGCGCCCGCGCCACGAGGTCGCGCGTGGTGGCCCGGTCGCGGTACATGTAGAGCTGGAAATGACGCGGCGCGTCGGTGGCGGCGAATACCGGCTCCATGGCCGTGGTGGACAGGCTGCTGAGCACGAACAGGGCACCGGCCTCGCCGGCGGCGCGGGCGGTAGCGGTTTCGCCGTCCGGATGCGCCAGCTTGTGAAAGGCGGTTGGCGCGATGCCCAGGGGCAGCGCCAGCGGCTGGTCGCCCAGACGGGTGGTCAGGTCCGGCCGGGTGGCCCCGCACAGCGTTCGTGGCATCAGGTCGATGCCTTCGAACGCGGTGCGATTGGCGGTCAGGGTAAGCTCGTCCGAGGCGCCACCGGCATAATAGTCACGGGTGGCCGCGGAAAGCTGCCCGTTGGCCGCCCGTTCATAGTCCCGGATACTGAGAAGCGTCATGGCGCGAGCATATCAAGACAGGCCCGAGGATCGGGCCGAAAGACACCTGTCCGAGCGGCGGCAGCGTAGCCTGGCAAGGGTGCGGCGGCTGGCCCACTGGCTGGACTCGTCGGTCTATGTGCCGTTCCTGCGCACCCGGGTGGGGCTGGACGCCGCGGTTGGATTGCTGCCGGTGGTCGGGGATTTCGCCGGGGTGGTGCTGTCGGCGCTGTCGGTGGGCGAGGCGGTGCGGCTGCGTGCCCCGCGACCGGTGGTGGGACGAATGCTGCGCAATCTCGGTATCGATTTCGTGATCGGCCTGGTGCCGGTGGTCGGTGACCTGGCCGACATCTACTGGAAGGCCACCACCCGCAATCTGCGCGAACTGGAGAACTGGCTCGACCAGCCGCCCGAGCGGCCGCGTGCGCGCTGGCCGCAGGCCGTGATGCTGGGCGGCGGGGTGCTGCTGGCAGCCGGGCTGAGCTGGTGGCTGGTTGGCGCCACCCTGTAACCGGAGAACGATGATATGGCAATGCTCGAGCCGGGCGACCCGGCCCCCGATTTCGATACCCTCGATCATCATGGCGAGCCCGTGCGCTTGGCCGATTACCGTGGCCGCCAGCCGGTGGTGGTGTATTTCTATCCGAAGGACGATACGCCCGTGTGCACCCGCGAGGCCTGCGCCTTTCGCGACCATTACGAGGATTTCGTCAACGCCGGCGCCGAGGTGATCGGCATCAGCGGCGACGACGCGGACAGCCATCGGAAATTCGCCGCGACCCACTCGCTGCCGTTCCGGCTGGTATCGGATCCCGATGGCGCGTTGCGGCGCGTTTTCGGGGTGCCCCGCACGCTGGGCATCATGCCCGGCCGCACCACCTTCGTGATCGATCGTGCGGGAACCGTGCGCCTGGTATTCAGCGCGCAACTCGCCGCGGAACGTCACGTCCGGCAGGCCCTGGCGGCGATCGCCACCGGCGGCTGAGTTGGGGAATCCGGAGGTGCGCGCGAATGCGCGGCCGGTGATCGCTAGCTCAGTCGGCTCTTGACCGCGGCGCTGACCGCGCCCATGTCGGCCCGGCCCTGGACCTGCGGCTTGAGAATGCCCATGACCTTGCCCATGTCCTGCATCGACTGGGCACCGGACTGGGTGACGGCGGCGGCCACCAGGTCTGCCAGTTCCTGGTCGCTCAGCGCGTCCGGCAGATAGGTCTCCAGCACCACCACTTCCGCGGCCTCGGCGTCGGCCAGTTCATCCCGGCCGGCATCCCGGTACTGGGTTTCCGCGTCACGGCGCTGTTTGACCATCTTGTCGATCAGCGCCAGCACGCCGGCGTCGTCGAGCTCGATGCGCTCGTCGATCTCCCGCTGGCGCACTGCGGACAGAAGCATTCGCAGCACCGCGAGCCGCTCGCGGTCCTTGGCGCGCAGCGCCGACTTCATGTCGTCGGATAACTGCTCTTTGAGCGTCATGATGTGGGGGCGATGCTCGCCGCGATGCGGCGGATGGCCCGGATCAGTACTGCCGGGTGAAGCGCTGCTGTTCGCGCTGCACGCGCTTGAGGTGGCGCTTCACCGCCGCCGCCCGCTTGCGCTTGCGCACCTGCGACGGCTTTTCGAAATGCTCGCGGCGGCGCACTTCGGTGACCACGCCGGCCTTCTCGCAGCTGCGCTTGAAGCGGCGCAGGGCGACTTCGAACGGCTCGTTTTCCTTGACTCGTACGCTTGGCAAAGCGATCACTCTCCGGGGGCAGGAAAGCAGCGGATGTCGCTGCCTTACAATAGGGCGGCGTATTCTAATGCCGGTTGTGGGCGCTTTGCAAAACATTCTGGGTATCGAGACTTCCTGCGATGAAACCGCGGTGGCGGTGTATTCGCGCCAGCGGGGGCTGCTGGCACATCAGATCTACAGCCAGGTGGCATTGCACGCCGAGTACGGCGGGGTGGTGCCCGAACTGGCCAGCCGGGACCACGTCCGCAAGCTGGCCCCGCTGATCGCCGCGGCGTTGGCCGAGGCGGGTCTGTCGCGGGCCGACGGCATCGCCTACACCCGCGGCCCCGGGTTACTGGGCGCCCTGCTGGTGGGCGGGGCGGTGGCGCGCGGGCTGGGTATGGCCTGGCAGGTGCCGGTGCTGGGCGTGCATCACATGGAAGGTCACCTGCTGTCGCCCCTGCTGGAGCCGGATTCCCCGACGTTTCCCTTTGTGGCCCTGCTGGTGTCGGGCGGGCATACGCTGCTGGTGGCGGTCGAAGGCGTGGGCCGCTATCGCCAACTCGGCACGACCGTGGACGATGCCGTGGGCGAGGCCTTCGACAAGACCGCCAAGCTGCTGGGGCTGGGCTATCCCGGCGGGCCTGCGCTGGCGCGGCTGGCCGAGGACGGCGAACCGGGACGGTTCGGCTTTCCGCGGCCGATGCTCGACCGGCCCGGCCTGGATTTCTCGTTTTCCGGCCTCAAGACCGCGGTGGCTCTGGCGGTGCGCGATGCCGGGCCGGCCGATCACGCCGATATCGCCCGCGGCTTCGAGGAGGCAGTCACCGAAACCCTGGCGGTGAAATGCCGGCGGGCGCTGCAGGAAACCGGTTATGCCAGACTGGTGGTGGCCGGTGGCGTGGGCGCCAACCGGCGCCTGCGCGAGCAACTCGACGCCGCCGCAACGGCACACGACTTCCGGGTGTATTTTCCGCGACACGCCTTCTGTACCGACAACGGGGCGATGATCGCGCACGTCGGCGCATTGCGACTGCCCGGCGACGCCCGCGCGGCATGCGCGCCGGATCCGATGGCGGTCGCGCGCTGGCCGCTGCACGAGCTGACACCGCCCGGCGCCTGAACAGGAGGGCAGCTTGGATACCATCTACATCGAAGATCTGCGCATCGATACGGTCATCGGCCTGTACGACTGGGAACGCCGTATCCGCCAGACAGTGCGCTTTGATCTCGACATGGCTTTCGACATCACCGCCGCCGCGGCCACCGACGACGTGGCGCGCACGCTCAACTACAAGGCGGTGGCCAAGCGGGTGATCGCCTTCGTGGAGGCGGCGGAGTTCGAGCTGGTGGAAACCCTGGCCGAGCGGGTGGCGGCGCTGATTCTGGATGAATTTCCGGTGCAGCAGGTCCGGCTGCGGCTGAACAAGGCCTTCGCGCTGCGCGGGGCCCGCGGGGTCGGGGTGGATATCCGGCGGCAGCGGCATCCGTCGCCGGCCGCCGAACGGGCCTTCGTCGGGGTCGGCAGTAACATCGAGCCGGCGCATTACATTCCGCAGGCGCTGCGCCTGATGCGCGAGCGCTTCGGGGCTCTGGCCGTGTCGCCCGCCTACACCTGCCCCGCGGTCGGCTTCGACGGGCCGCCGTTCGTCAATCTGGTGGTGGCGTTCGCCGCTACCGACGAACCGGCCACCATCGCCGAGGCCCTGCGCGAGATCGAGAATGCCTGCGGGCGCCTCCGCGAAGAACGCACGCGTTCCCGGACCATGGACCTGGACCTGCTGCTGGTAGGCGACCGGATCGACGAGAAACTGCGACTGCCGCGCGACGACATCCGGCGCTACGCGTTCACGCTCAAGCCGCTGGCCGATATCGCGCCGGACGCGCGGCACCCGGTGGACGGGCGCCGCTACGACGAGCTGTGGCAGGCATTCGAGGACCGCGACCAGCCCCTGGCGGTGGCCGACGCCGCGCTTGGCGAGGCCATCACCGCTGCCGCAGGCATGACGCCGGGCTGAGCCGAGATCACCGTGGCCGGGGATGCGCAGCGCAACCGGATCGTGGCCGAAATTCGGCGGCTCACGATGGCACGGGGTCCCGACAAATCCTGCTGCCCGTCCGATATCGCCCGCCGGCTGGACCCGGATGCCTGGCGCCGCTGGATGCCGGCGGTGCGCGACGCGGCGCTGATGCTGGCCCGCGACGGTGAGATCGATGTCTGCCAGCGCGGTGTGCCCGTCGATCCCGGGCTTGCGCCGCGCGGACCCATCCGGCTACGTCGGCGCGGCTGTTAAACTGACCGCCGGTTTCGACTATCGCAGGGCCATGAGCGAACAGTTCAAGGGCATCCCCATCGTCTCCGGCAGCAAGGTTGCCAAGCCGCAGGGTTTCACCGCGATCAAGAACGGGCAGAAATCGCGGCGCGGTGCCGATCGTCCGCCGGTCGGCCGCAAGCCCGACTGGCTGCGGGCGAAACTGCCCAGCGGTCCCGATTATCAGGCGGTGAAGAAGAACGTGCGAGAGCACCGGCTGGCCACGGTCTGCGAGGAATCCATGTGTCCCAATATCGGGGAGTGCTGGAGCCACGGCACCGCCACCCTGATGCTGATGGGCGACACCTGCACTCGTGCCTGCCGGTTCTGCGCTGTGGATACCGGTAACCCCCGTGGCTGGCTGGACCCGGACGAACCCGAGGCCTGCGCCGATTCGGTGCGGCTGATGGGCCTGAAGTACGTGGTACTCACGTCGGTGGACCGTGATGATCTGCCGGACGGCGGCGCCGGGCATTACGCCGCCTGCGTACGGGCTTGCAAGGCGGCCAATCCGGCTACCGGGGTCGAGGCACTGACCCCGGATTTCTGCGGCCGGGAAGCGGATGTCGAAACCGTGGTGGATTCCGGGCTGGACGTGTTCGCGCAGAATCTGGAGACCGTCGAACGCCTGACCCATCCGGTGCGTGACGCCCGCGCCGGCTATCGCCAGACGCTGGATGTACTGGCTCACGCCAAGGCGCATCGTCCCGGCGTGCTGACCAAGACCAGTCTGATGCTGGGTCTGGGCGAGACCGAGGACGAGATCGCCGCCACCTTGGACGACTGCGCCGCCATCGGCGTGGACATCGTCACCTTCGGCCAGTACCTGCGGCCCACGGTCAATCATCTGCCGGTGGAGCGCTACGTGCCGCCGGCCGACTTCGACAAGTACCGTCAGTGGGGTCTGGCGCGGGGCTTCCTGGAAGTGGTCTCTGGTCCGCTGGTGCGTTCGTCCTACCGGGCTGATCGGGTGTTCGACAAGAACAATTGCGGCCTCGCCGACGCCTCCTGAGACGCCGACGGCGGGTCAGCTATTCGCGACCCGGCCGCCACAGATACAGGAACTGCGCCGAACTTGCGGCGGACAGGCCCAGATCCAGCGGCAGGATATTGACCTGGGCGGGCGCGCCGCCGGCCGTCGGCATGCCGCCACCGCGGGAATACACTGTGTCCGCCCGACCGCCTTCGCGGGTGTAGCGGATCACGCGTGCGTTCTCCAGTCCGGCTTTTTCCCGCACCCGGGCGATGGCGTCGTCCAGCCGGCCGATGCCGTCGACCAGCCCCAGACGCTCGGCCTGCATGGCGCTGAAGATACGGCCATCGGTGACGGTCGATCGGTTGTTGTCGTCCAGCTGCTCGCCACGACGGTCGTCGACCACATGCACGAATCGCTCGAACAGTCCGTCCAGCACGCCCTGGACAATGTCGCGTTCCTCGTCGGTGACGCCGCGCAGTGGTGACAGCAGATCCTTGTGGGGGCCGGACGTGAAGGTTTCGTCGCGTACCCCGATCTTGTCCATCAGGCCGTCGATGTTCAGGCCGACCAGGATCACGCCGATCGAGCCGGTCACGGTGGTCGGGTGTGCCAGGATCTCGTCAGCGGCCAGCGCCACGTAGTAGCCGCCGGAGGCGGCCACGCTGCCCAGCGCCGCCACCACGGGCACATCCTGTTCCTCGGCGAAGCGCCGCAGACGGTGGAATATCTCGTCGCTGGCGGTCACGCCGCCGCCCGGACTGTTGATGCGCAGTACTACCCCGCGGATATCGGGGTCGGCTTCCGCACGCCGGAGTTCGGTGGCCACGCGGTCTAGCGTGGAGGGCTCCTGGATCAGCCCGAAGGCACGCTGTGTGGGCTGGTCGCTGATGAATCCGTCCACCGACACCAGCAGGATCTTGGCGTCACCCTCGCCCCGCACCACGTGTTCGACCAGGCCCGACTCGTCGCCGAACCAGTCGAACGGGGTCAGCACCACCACGCAGCCGCCCAGCAGGGGCAGGCTGATCAGCAGGGCGAGCAGCGCGCGCATGTCAGTGGACCTGGTTCTGCCAGGCCTCGATCGCGGCCACGATGCGGTGAGCGGCCTGCTCGAGCTGTTCGATGGCGGTGTCGCGGTCGTCCACCGACAGGGCCCGCCAGGCGGTTCCGATGAACGGGCCGGCGGGTTCGGTCACATTGTGCTCGGCCAGCTGGGCGTAGGCCGCCTCCAGCGCGGCCAGGCACTGGCCGATGGCGTCCTCCGCCAGACTGGCCTCCCGCAGCACCATCACGCAGGCCGCCACCGCGGCCTGGTCAAGCCGCTCGTTATCGGACTCGTCGTGATCCGCCGCCCAGCGGCGGCCGAGTTCGGTGACCAGGTCCACCAGCGCCAGCATCGCGGGCATGTCGGCGTGCAGGGTCGGGTCGCCGCGTTTGGCGGCCAGCGCGGCGCAGACCTGCAGCGCCGGCCCCACCACCAGATGATAGGTGTCCGGGTCGAGGGCGTCCCGGCTCAGCTGTTCCGGGTCCAGATGGGTTTCAGGCGTCGACACGGTCGAACCATTCCTCCAGGGGTTGTGCGTAGTCGCCGCCGGCCTCGCCGAAGGGCATGTGACCGATGCCGTTCAGGCGCAACAGTTCGGCATGCGGCACGAAACGCTGAATGAGCAGACTCTGATCGAAGGGCACGATGGGATCGCCGGTGCCGTGGATCAGCAGGGTGGGGGCCTTGATCGCGCCCAGTGACGAGCGGATGTCGTGATCGTGAATTTCATCGAAGAAATGCGCCAGGGCCCGCACCGAGCCCCGTCGCAGATCGGCGACCATTACCCGCGCGATGTCGGCGGCCGGTGGCCAGGCCCAGTAGGCCCGCGGCCGGGTGGTGGCGAACAGCGTGACCACCCGGGCGATCAGCGCGTGCCGGGCCAGCAGCCACAGACCGGCGGCGCAAACGCCGGGGCCGATGCCCGGTATTCGGGCCAGGAACTGCAGCAGGCCGATAATTCCCCGCCAGCGGCCCTGGGCGAACGGCGAGATGGCGCATACCGCGCGCACCTGGTCCGGGGCCTCGGCAGCAATCGCCAGCGCCGAGTAGCCGCCGGTGGAATGCCCCATCACTGTGAAGGCTTCGTCGCCGATCACCGCGCGGATCGCTTCCAGGAGCCCGTGGCCGAACAGGCTGGGGGGCATGGGCTGATCGTTGAAGCCCGCCGGCGGCTGGCTGGGAAAATGGGCCGGCAGACCCACGGCATACCAGCGTCGGTGGCGCAGCGTGTGGTGCAGCGCATGGGGCCAGACATTCAGCGACAGGGACACACCGTGGATCACCACCAGCGGCGGGCCGTCGGCCTCTTCGTTGTGGCTGGCGATCGCAATACGATGGCCGTAGACGTCGATGTGACGGAGGGAGTCGCTCATTCGTGGCAGTGGCGCGCGGATCCGAGAAGGTGTTTACAAAACGTCGCGAGCGCAGCCAGTCTGGACCCGGCGGCGCGCGGTAAGCGCAGCGTATTAGCAATACGTGAGCATTGCGAGCACCGCACGGACTCAGAATGGCAAGCGCAGTCGTCTTGTACGCACCTTCGGCGAGATTGTCTGCAAGCCGTGCCGGTACGCAAGTCAGCCCGGAAGCCGCAGGCTCACACGGCCGCCGCCCAGCGTCGGCGAGCGGGTCAGATGAATGTCGCCACCGTAGGCTTTCACTATTTCCGCGGCCACCGCCAGCCCGATGCCCTGGCCCTCACGGCGAGCGTCGGCGCGCACACCCCGCTGCAGCAGGGCATCCGGCTCCTCGTCCGGAAAGCCGTCGCCGTCGTCATCGACGAAGATCACCGTGCCGTCCCCCTCCGCCTTGCCGCTGACCTGCACCCGGCCCCGGCCGTACTTGGCGGCATTGTCCATGACGTTGCCGATCACCTCGGTGAGATCGCCCTCGTCGGCGGCGGCGGTCAGCCGCCGGTCGAGCGCGACCTCGAAATGGGTGCCGGCTTCCGCGTATACCTTGCGCAGGGCCCCGGCCAGCCGTTCGACAATCGGTGCTAGGGCCACCGGCGGCGCCAGGGTACGGGTCCCGGCGGCCGCCGCCCGCTGCACCTGGTAGTCCACGATCTCGTTGATCCGCGCCAGCTGGCCCTGCAGATGCCGGCGCTGCTCGTCGGGCAGGGCAGGTTCATTGGTCATGCCGCGAAGCACGGCGACCGGGGTCTTCAGGGCATGGGCGAGGTCGGCCAGGGCGTTACGGTAGCGTTCCAGCCGGGCCTTCTCGCTTGCCAGCAGCGCGTTGAGACTGCGCACCAGCGAGCGCAGCTCCTTGGGATGCTGGCCCTCGATGCGCTCGCGTCGGCCGGCCTCGATGTCCCGCAGGCTGCGCGACAGCCGCCGTACCGGGGCGAGCCCCCAGCGCAGGATCGCCAGTTGTACCGCCAGCAGCAGACCGGCCGCGCCGCTCAGCCACAACCACAGCACGCCGCGGAACCGCTCGAGCTGGGCGGTCAGCGGTTCGGCGCTTTCGGCCACCATGAGCGTGAAGCGGTAGTCCTGATCCTCACCGGCCACCCAGCGGATGCCGAGTGCCAGCTTGATCCAGCGGTTGTCGCCGGCCTCCGGCGGCACGAAGCGCCACTGGCCGACACCCGGCGCGGGCGGCGGGGCGATGAAGTCGATGATGGAAGGCGATTGCCAGATCACCGCCCCGTCGCCATCGGTGACCAGGGCGTAGAGGCCGCCGCCGGGACGCGCTAGGTCGGAATCCGGCAGCGAGCGTTCCGGCAGGCGGAAGCTGCCGTCGTCGCCGATCTCGGCGCTGCCGAGCAGGGCGTAGGTCAGGCCCTGGAGCTTGTCGCGTTCAGCCTGCAGGGCCCGCTGGTAGACCGCGCGTTCCAGCGCCAGGCCGGTCAGGGCCACGAAGGCCAGCAGCACCAGCCCGGCCGCCACCAGCAGGCGCGCGGCCAGTGAGTTCATCGATCAGGTCGCGCGGCGTGAATCAGGGGGTCTCCGGTCGCAACAGGCGGTAGCCGCGGCCACGCAGGGTCTCGATCGGCTGGCGGTTGCCGCCGGGGTCGAGCTTGGTGCGCAGCCGCCGGATGAATACCTCGATGACGTTGCTGTCGCGTTCGTCGTCTTCCTCGTAGATGTGTTCATAGAGCTCGGTCTTGGACACCACGTCGCCGGCCCGCAGCATCAATTGCTGCAGTACGCGGAACTCATAGGCAGTGAGGCTCACCGGCGTTCCGGCCACCCGCACCTCCTGGCCGGCGGTGTCCAGCGCGATGTCGCCGACTTCCAGCACCGGCTTGGACCACCCGCGTGAGCGCCGCACCAGCGCCTGCACGCGGGCCATCAGTTCCTCCGGCTGAAACGGCTTTACCACGTAGTCGTCGGCGCCGGCCTCCAGGCCCTCGACCTTGTCCTGCCAGCGGGTGCGGGCGGTAAGGATGAGAATGGGGAAATCCCGCCCCGCCGCACGGGCTTCGCGGATGATCTCCATGCCGTTCTTGCCGGGCAGGCCGAGGTCGATGATGGCCACGTCGATGCTGTATTCCTCGGCGAAGAACAGGCCTTCCTCGCCGTCGCCGGTGGCGTCGACGGCAAAGCCCTCGGCCCGCAGCTGGTCACGGATCTGACCCTGCAGGTCGACATCGTCCTCGATCACCAGCGCGCGCATCAGTCGATACGGACAACGCGCACGTTGCCCTGCTTGATGAGTTTCACCCGGTACCCGTCGCCGTCGCGGTTGACCGCGAGCACCTTGCCGCCGTAGCGCTCACGGGCCTCGCGGGCGGCCTCGGCCGGGGTCTTGTCGGGCCGACTGCGGCTGCGGTCATCGCCCAGCCGGGGAATCAGGTTGGACTGGGCCAGCCGGTCGCCGGCCACGCCCGGCAGCAGCTTATCGAGGGCCACGGACGGGAGCAGACCCGCGGGTCCCGCCGAGACGGAGGCGGCGGCCGTCATCAGCACGGCCGCCGCCAGCCATCGGGGCCCGGGTCGGGCGGATTTGAGGGGGAGTCGCTGCATGGCTGCGGAATCAGTAGCCCACCCGGCGGGTGTCGTAGCGGCTGCCCTGGTTCACGCCCTGCTGACTGTTGGCGTAACCCTGATACTGCTGGCACTCGCGGACACGCTGTTCCTGCATGCGCTGGGCATTCCAGGCGCCGCTGGCGGCACCCAGCGCGGCACCCACGCCAGTGGCAAGATCGTTACCACTGCCGTCGCCGAACTGGTCACCCAGGGCTGCACCCAGCAGGCCGCCGATGATGGTCTGGCCGGCGGTGCTGGTGGCGCCACGAACCACGACGTTGCGGTTGTCGGGTGCGTTGAAGCATTCCTGGGCGGGCTGGCCCCGATCTACCGGCGTGGCGGCGAAGATCGGATCGAGCTGGCGCTCCCCGGCAAAGGCGGTGCCGGTGGCGAGGATGGCGCCGGTCATCAGGCTGGAAATCAGTACTCGCATGACGGTCTCCTTGGCTGTTTGACTGTAGCGGATTCACGGTTGTCCGCGAATCGTGGCTGCAGCCTAGCCCGTCCCCCCTGAACCGAGTCTGAACGCCAAGGTGGTCGGCGTTCAGCACCGGTTCATGACCATCTCGCTATACGCGAGGTTCGTATCCTTCACCGGAGTTTGCCATGTCCCGATCCCTCGCCGCAGCCGTTGTCGCCGGCTTGCTGTTGTTCGCTTCAATGCCGCCGGCGCTGGCAGGCGGTACCGGCTGGCATGGTCATCGGCTGGCGCCGCAGGCCCCGTCGGTTCACTACCGGGGCAAGCACGGCAGTCTGGGGCTGGTGCTGCCACGCCATTACGAGTCGCGCAGTCACCATCGGTCCGTGATCATTCTGGGGCCGAACACCCTCTATGAGCAGCGCCACTGGCGCGCCCCGACGTTCGGTGGTCATCACTATCGCCATGACCGGGGCCGCTGGTACGGCTATGAGCCCCGGCGCTGCCGATACGGCGACTGCCGCTTCGCGCCGAACCCGCGGGTCTATCGCTTCCAGAGGTGAACGCCGTACTTCCAGTAGCCGTTGACGTTGGCGAAGCGGGGATCCTGTTCGGGTAGCGGCAGGACTTCATGCTCCAGCAGCGGCTGCAGGTATGGCGCCAGCACCGCGCCGCCGCCGCCGGCGAGAAGTACCGCGTCGACATCCCAGTCGTCCGCCCACAGCCGGTTGACCTCGCCGGCAATCGCCGCGGCCAGCTGGCCGAAGGCCCGTTCGGTAATGCGGGCGAGGTCGTAGCTGTTGCCGCGGATCTTGATGCTGCCGGACTGTACCGCGTCGTACAGGCGGTAGAGTTCCACCGAGACGCCGCTGCGCTCCTGCAGGGCGGCGGCGATGGGCTCGAAGGCGCGGGCAATGCCGGCATCCGAGGTACCGCTGCCGCGTTCTGAATAGCGGGTGCGGTCGGCAATGCTGTAGTCGGCGGTACGGAAGCCGATGTCGATGATGCCGATCTTGTCGCGGGCAAAGCGTGCCTCGGCCACCCGCCCGATGTCGTTGAGCATGGCGCCGAAGAAGGACCCGAAGGGCTGCGGCACCACCCGCACCTTGTCCACCCGCAACGTGATTTCCTGCGCCTTGCCGGCGATGTCGTGCAGGCTCAGTTTGTGCGACCCGGTGAGCAGATTGCTGATGGCTTCGCGATGACGCCGGAAATAGCGCACCGGCAGGCCGGTCACCACGTGAATCGGGTCGTTGTCGCCCACCAGGCGGGTAAGGCCGGCCAGCGCCAGTCGCTTGGCGTAGCCGGCGATCAGCTGGTCCTGATCCAGGGTAAAACTGCGCACGCTGGACTGGCGTTCGGCGAGGTCGCCGGCGAAGAAGGCTTCGTCGTCCACGGTCAGGTGCAGATGTTCCTCGTCCCGGCCGCTGTTGCCGATCGGGGCCCGGAACTGGATGTCCGTGGCCTCGCCGATTACCGACTTGAACAGTTCACGCCGGTGGCCGTCGGTGACTTTGGTGAAGCCGAAACCGATATCCAGACCGATGATTTTCACGCGTCACGAGCTGCGGGTTGAGTGCGGAAACACCTTGTAGCACGGGGGTTTGCGGTGGTCAAAAGCCGCGCTCGGGGGCCAGGCCGCAACTGTCGAGCAATTCCGTCCAGGCCTGACCGTGTTCCCGCGAGGCGCGCCGGTAGTGGCGCCATATGCGGCTGGACTCCCCCAGGGTGCGGCCACGATAACGGGTGATTGCCTCGGGAACGGTCACCGACTGGGACGCGAACAGGGCGTCGAGGGCCTCGTGCCACAGCCGGCCGGCGTCGGATATGGCAGCCATATGAGGTTGCAGGCCGGCGATGTAGAACTTGCGCAGCACGGTTTCGGCAATGCGGGCCTGGCGGTTGGCCTGTCCGCGGAAACACAGCGGTCGCCGGTTCTGCCGTTGCTCGATCGCGGTGGTGACGGCGTCCAGCGTGGCGGTGACTGTGGCCACCGACTGCAGCAGCCGCCCGCCGTAATGACGGGTTTCCAGCACCCGGTAGGCGGGTTCCAGCGTTTCCGGCGGCTGCGGGGCGCGCGCCGCGCGGGTCAGCGTGGCCAGCGCCTCGGCCGACTCGCCGGGCATCACGTCGGTCGTGACGGGCAGGCGGCCGGCCGCCAGGCTGAAGGCGTCGGCCACGGCATCCGCGCCCAGCGTGGCGTTCCAGATCACGTTCGGCAGCTGCGCCTGTTTGGTGGCGATGAGTTCGTCCAGCCGGGCGGCAAATTCGGGATCGGCCGCCGCCTCGCGCGTATCCGGTCGGCAGGCGCGCAGGCCGGCGAGCATCGTGCGTTCGTAGTCCAGACGCCGGGCCGGGGGCGCCACCCGGCCCAGGATGCTGTTGCGCTGGCCGATCAGGCCCAGCAGGCCGCAGCGCTTGAGCTGGAAGTAGCCGATCCAGCCGGTGCGCTCGGGCGACACGGGCAGATGCCGGTCGCGCGGCCGGGGGTAACGGGGCAGGGAGGGCGCCGCCGGTTCCACCGGCTGATCGAGCACCCGGGCCACCCGGTCGGCGTAGTCCTCGAGCGGATCGGCCGGCCCGCAGGCGATGGTCAGCAGGGCGGTCAGGATCAGCGCCGGCCAGCGGTACAATCGCGGTGTCAGGGCTGTCGGCAGGACGGATGCGATCGGCATGAACACACGAAACGGTGTCGAGCCGGCGCCAGACGCCGGCGGGTCCGCCAGTGTACGCGCGCCGGCCGAGGCTGGAGCCGTGCGCAAGATTCTGCACGTGGACATGGATGCCTTCTACGCCTCGGTGGAACAGCGGGATGATGCGAGCCTGGCCGGGCGGCCGGTGATCGTGGGCGGGCGGCCCGAGGGACGGGGCGTGGTGGCCGCGGCCAGCTACGAGGCCCGCAGGTTCGGCATTCATTCGGCCATGCCCTGCGCCCGCGCCCTGCGGCTGTGCCCCGAGGCGGTGGTGGTGCGGCCGCGCTTTGATATCTACCGCGCCGTGTCGCGCCAGATCCAGGCGCTGTTCCGGGAGGTCACCCCGCTGGTGGAGCCGCTGTCGCTGGACGAGGCCTATCTGGACGTCACCGGGTCGGAGGTCTGCGAAGGCTCCGCCACCCGCATCGCGCGACTGCTCAAGCAGCGCATCCGCGACACCACCGGCCTGACGGCCAGCGCCGGGGTGTCCACCAACAAGATGCTGGCCAAGCTGGCCAGCGCAATGGAAAAACCGGATGGGCTGACCGTCATCGCACCGGGCCAGGCAGCCGCTTTGCTCGACGAGCTGCCGGTGGCACGCCTGCCCGGGGTGGGGCCCGCCACGGCACGGCGGCTGGCGGCACTGGGCCTGACAACCTGCCATGACCTGGCCGCCTATCCCGCCGCCGGCCTGACCGCGGCGCTGGGCCGCGCCGGTACCCGGCTGGGGGAACTGGCGCGCGGCGAGGACACCCGGCCTGTGCGGCCCGACCGGCCACGCAAGTCGGTGGGGGCGGAAACCACGTTCGATCGGGACCTGCGCGATCCGGCGGCACTCGGCTTGGTACTGGACGAACTGGCCGCCAAGGTGGCCCGGCGTCTGGCGGACGGCGGGGTCGGCGGCCGGCGGGTCACCCTGAAACTGCGCTATGCCAACTTCGAAACCGTCACCCGTAGCGCCACGCTCCCGGTGCCTGATCATCGGCCCGAGTGGCTGCGTTCAGTGGCAGCCGCGCTGCTGGGGCGTACGGATGCCGGCATCCGCCCGGCTCGGCTGCTGGGCATTACCGTCGGCGATCTGGTGACGCTGGCCCCCACTGGCGGACAGGCAGGGCTGTTCGACGACTGAGGTCTGCCGATGACTGTGACAGGGTGCCCCGGTCGGCCACGGGCTGCGCGCCGTCGCGTGGGCGCGTAAATTGCGGAGTGCCGGAGTGGTCGACCGCTTCGCCATCAACTCTTCATGGGAGTGGTCATGTTTGGCAATCGCAGGAAAAACGCCGGTCCCGCCGGCGCCGGGGACGCGGTGCTGCTGGTGGCACCACCGGCCCAGGCTGGTGATGACGCGCTGAATCAGGCGCTGGTCGCTGCCGCCGGCAGCGACGTCGTTGCCCTCCAGGCCGGCCAGGTCACCGACAAGGCACTGCGCGACGCCCGGGCGGTGGTGGCGCTGTTTCCCGAACCCGAGGCGCTGGATCAGCTGGCCCCACGGGTCAAGGCCGCGCGGGCCGGCCGGGATGACGGCTGGCCGGTGCTGGTCGTGGGACTGGCGCCGGGGCAGCTGACGGCCTTCGGCGCCTGGCTGACGCGCAACGCCCCGGCGGATGGCATCGACGGTCTGCGGCTGGTGGTGGACGCCGATCCGCTGGCGGTTGCCGCAGCGCTGGAGGACCGCCTCGCCCCCGTCATCGGCCCCAACGTGGTGGCGATGCCCGTGTCCACCGAGGTCGAAACCACCGATTACAAGTATTTCTACTGCCTGAGTCCCCAGCTGCGTGGCCTGCTGGCGCAGCTGGCGGAACTGGCCGCCAACGGCATCGAGCGCGTCTACCTGCTGGGCGGTCCCGGCACGGGCAAGACCTCGCTGGCCTATTACTTCTACCTGGCCCGGGCGCAGGGCAATTTCGTCACCGTCAATCTCACCTCGGAATCCACCGATGACAAGGCGGCGATGAAGTCGCTGCTGTGCGGCCATGTTGCCGGGGCATTCCCCGGTGCGGGATCGCGCACCGGGGCGTTCGCCCATTCGCGCGAGGGGGTGTGCTTTCTGGATGAATCGCACGGCGTGTCCGGCAGCGTCATGGAGGTGCTGATGGAGGCGCTGGATTCCGGCCAGTACCTTCCGTACGGGGCCTCAGCCAAGCAGCCGCTGCGCTGCGCGGTGGTGTTTGCCTCCAACCGCACCTGGGACACGCTGATCAGCCAGGTCAATCTGGACGAGCACGCGCGTTTGGGGGCGGTGATCCTGCATCTGGCCGATCTGTCGGTGCGCCAGGAGGATCTGATCGCGGTACTGGCCGCCACCCTGGCCGGGATGGCGTCGAAAGCCACCAGCTGGCAGCCGCCGGCGGGCCTCAGCGACGAGGCCTGGGCCCTGATCCGCGACTGCCCCTGGCGCGGTAACACTCGGGCCCTGATGCGGGTGGCCGAGACCGCGTTCGTGTCCGCGGCCACCGAGCGCCTGCCGCTGATCGAGGCCGATCAGGTGGCTCGCGCGATGAATCTCTGGGAGCCCGCCGAACACGCCAGCCACGCGATCTACACCCGGGCCGGCGACAGCGGGCTGGGGGACGCCGCGCCGGGTTGATCGTCCGATCGGCCGCGCGGTGCGCTAACATGCCCACCCGTTTTGCCGAGGATGAATAGCATCATGAGCGACCCCCTTCAGCAGCCGCTGGAATTGCCCTGCGGCGTCACCCTGCCCAACCGCCTGTGCAAGGCGGCGATGACCGAGGGTCTGGCCGACAACCGGCTGCGCGCGACTGAGCGCCATGAACGGCTCTACCGGCTGTGGTCGGAAGGCGGTGCCGGGGTGCTGATCACCGGCAACGTGCAGGTGGATCGCCGCTGTCTGGAACGTGCCGGCAACGTGGTCATCGATACCGACGAGACGCGCGATGACCTGGCGCGCTGGGCGAAGGCCGGCACCGCCAACGGCAACCATCTTTGGATGCAGATTTCCCACGCCGGCCGGCAGACGCCGATGTACATCAACCGCCATCCCAAGGCGCCGTCGGATGTGCAGCTCAAGCTGCTGGGCAGCTACGGCAAGCCCGAGCCGTTGACTGATGCGGAAATCCGCGAACTGATCGAGCGCTTCGCCGTGGCGGCGCGCACCGCCAAGGAAGCCGGTTTTACCGGTGTACAGGTCCACGGGGCCCATGGCTATCTGATCAGCGAGTTTCTTTCGCCGCTGGTCAACCAGCGCACCGACGACTGGGGCGGGTCGCTGGAAAACCGTGCCCGTTTCCTGCTGGAGACGGTGGCCGCCACCCGCACCGCGGTGGGGCCTGGTTTCCCCATCTCGGTGAAGCTCAACTCCGCCGATTTCCAGAAGGGCGGCTACACCTTCGAGGAATGTCTCCAGGTGGTGAAGTGGCTCAACGAGGCCGGCATCGATCTGCTGGAAGTTTCCGGCGGCAGCTACGAGCAGCCGGGGATGGTGGGCTATCAGGGCGACGAGGACACCGCCGACCCGGATGCCAAGGCCAGCACCCGCGAGCGCGAAGCCTACTTCATGGAATATGCGAAGAAGGTGCGCGAGGTAGCCACCATGCCGATCATGGTGACCGGGGGCTTCCGTTCACGCCAGGTGATGGAGGCCGCGTTGGCCTCGGGTGACGCCGATGTCCTCGGCATCGGCCGGCCGCTGGTGACCGACCCGCACTTCGTCAAGCGTCTGTTCGAAGGCACGGTCGACGAGGCCGAGAAGCAGGAGCTGAGGCTCAACATCGGCGGCGGTTTCCTGGGCCCGGCGAGCCGCAGCGTGACGCTGAAGTTCATGAACGTCTTCGGCCAGATGGGCTGGTTCTACATGCAACTTCTGCGCATCGGCAACGGACGCGAGGCGGACTACCGCATGGGCGCGCTGCGCGGCCTGTTCGGCCATCTTGTCAACGAATACAAGACCGCGTTCCGCATCCGCGGCTTTCTCAAGGAAAAAGCCTGACGCCACCCGGCGGCCGGGTGGGTGTTCGCCCGCCCGGTCAGCCCGGGTAGAGCACGGCCCAGGCCAGCACCAGCACGCCCAGACCGTTCAGGGCGCCGTGCCCGGCAATCATGAAGCCGGGCGGCTTGCGATCGCGGAACACGGCGCCGAACAGCACCGCACCGCCGGCGAAGCCGGCCGCGATCAGGCCAAAGGCTGTCCATACCAGGCTGCGGCCGTCGCCCAGGGCGGCGATCAGCAGCAAGACAAGGCCGATGCCGGCAAAGGCACCGTGGCCCAGTCGCATGAATCCCGGTACCTGTTTCGACAGCCCCAGAAACAGGCCGCCGGCAGCCGCGCCGGCCAGCACGATGAGTGAAATCGTCAGCATGGTCGTCCCCTCCCCTGGGTGGCCCCGGCCGGTCCCGGCCGGGGAACCGGTTCAGGGTGCGCCGTCCGGGTCCGGCTTGTCGACCACCAGTTGATCGCGCACGTCCGCCACGCCGGGGAAATCCGCCGCCGTGGTTACCGCATCCTCGCGGGTGGCGGTATCCGGCACGGTGCCGTTCAGGGTGACCACGGAATCGGTGACGCCGACAGCGATGGCGGCGCCATCGAATCGGTCGGCGTCGAGCAGAGCGCGCTGGACGGCCCGGAACAGCACGTCGTCATCGACCGACTCATTGACCGCCGATTCGGCTTCGTTCACCCGCGCTTCCGCCGCCTCGAGTTCCTCGCGGGCGGCCGCCAGGTCGCTTTTCGCCCGGTCCAGGGCGCGGCGGCGCTCGACCACGCTTTCCGCTGCGGTCTCGCGGGCCTCGCGGGCCTCGGCCAGGGCGTTGGTGGCCCGCTGGTACCGCTGCTGCGGCGTCTCGCTGCAACCGTTCAGGAAGACCAGGACCGCGGCAGCGAGGGTGATCGCGGGCAGGCGGCGGTAGCGGATTGCGTGATTGGTTTTCATGCCGCGAAAGCTTACACGATGCCGCCGGCCTGCCGATGGCAGTAGAATCCCGGCATGCAGATCGGCCCCTATGCTATTGCCAATCGTCTGGCGGCCGCCCCGATGGCGGGCGTCACCGACCGTCCGTTTCGCCAGCTGTGCCGCAGCCTCGGCGCTGGCATGACCGTGTCCGAGATGGTGGCGGCCAATCCGCGCACCCGGGATACCGCCAAATCCCGCCAGCGGCGGGACCACGCCGGCGAACCCTCGCCGCGCATCGTGCAGATTGCCGGCAGCGACCCGGACCAGATGGCCGATGCCGCCCGTTACAACGTGGACCTGGGCGCCGATGTCATCGACATCAACATGGGATGCCCGGCCAAGAAGGTTTGCCGCCGGGCCGCCGGGTCGGCGCTGCTGGCCGACGAGGCGCTGGTGGGCCGGATTCTGGCGGCCACGGTCGGAGCCGTGTCGGTGCCCGTCACCCTGAAGATTCGCACCGGTGTCAGTGCCCGGGCGCGCAACGGCGTGCAGATCGCCCGGATTGCCGAGGACAGCGGCATTGCCGCGCTGGCGGTGCACGGCCGTACCCGGGACCAGTTCTACAACGGACGGGCCGAATACGACACCATTCGCGCGATCAAGGCGGCGGTGAGTCTGCCGGTGTGGGCCAACGGTGATGTCGATTCGCCGCAATCGGCCGCTCGGGTGCTGCAACTGACCGGGGCGGACGGGGTGATGGTCGGCCGTGCGGCCTGTCGCCAGCCCTGGCTGTTCGGCGACATTGCTTACTTTCTGGCGACCGGCCAGCATCGCCCCGCCCCGAGCCCGGCAGAATGCCAGGCCTGGCTGGAATGGCTGGTCGAGCAGTTACACGATTTCTACGGCGAGCATCGCGGCGTGCGTATTGCCCGCAAACACATTGCCTGGCATTGGGAGGATTGTCTGCCGCCGGGACCGCTGTACTGCGACCTGATGCAGGCCGAGTCGGCGGCGCGGCAGTTGCGACTGTTGCAGGTGTGCGGGGCGTCGCGGATCGAGTCAGCAGCCCGGCGGGGTGCGGTGTTCGAGCAACGCCATAAGCATTTCGGGCACCGCCGGCAGCCCCGGAATGTCGAGTGCCGCAATCAATCGGCGCTTGCCTAGTCGTCTGCTTCTGCCGAATGCAGTCCGAACAGCTCGGCAATACGGCTCTCGACGTTGTCGACATCGCCAATGGCGCGTATGCGCCCGGCCCGGAGGCCGGCCACCAGGTCGGTCAGCGCCACGACCTGAACGAGCTCGCCGCGCCGGTTGGTGAAACGGGCGAGTTGCTGTTCGCGGTCCAGCGCGTCGAACTTCATCCAGCGTCCGGCACCGGCGGGATCGGTTTCGACGCGGAACCAGGTGCCGTGTCGGCATAACCGTTCCACGGCGTCGAACAGGGCCCCGGGCGCCGGTTCGGCGGCAGCTCGCGCGGTGCCGGGGGCGGCCATGGCCGTTGTCACCACCCGCTCGAAGTGCTCATCCGCCCCCGCGTGCGCACCGCTGTCGTCGAAGACCGTGTCATCCGGCTGCCAGCTGGACAGCGGTCGCCCGGCCGGCGCCTGTGGCGCCTGATTGGCCTGCTCGAACGCCTGCGCCAGCCGGTCCAGCGCATCGGTGAGCCTGGCCGGGCTGTACCGGATGCGCCGCAGGGCACGGCGCAGGTCGGATAACAACCGTTGCTGGTCCGGCCGCCGATGGTTGGCCTGGTCGGGCGAGTCCGGCGGCTGCAGCAGGTCCAGCAGCTGATCCAGCTGGTTCGAGCCCAGACGCCAGGCGGGGCCGCCGAGCCCCTCCTGTAGCAATGCCACCGCCATGCGGGGTGCCCAGGCGCCGAGCAGGAAGCGTTGCGCCGGTACCGGGGGCACCCGATCGAGGGTTAGTTGCCGGAACTCCAGCCGGATCACCCGGTGAGCCAGGGGCAGGCGCTCGCGCCAGTCGGCCGGCTGATGCATGGCCGCGGCCGCCACAACCTCGTCGACCCGCGGTTCCAGCTGGTCGGGGTCCTCGGCGAAGCTGTCTATCAGGCGCGCGAGCGCGCCCTGCCACTCGTCGCCGGTGGCCTGCGGAATTGTCTGCAGCAAACGGCGTGCTCCGTGATCGCCCACGCGGATTCCGCCCGGGTCGAGCAGGGCCGTTTGCAGCAGCAGCGGCCGCAGGCTGACGACAGATGGGCGGATTGCGGCGTCGGCGACGCCGTCCTCGAGCGCGTCCCGCCAGATCGCATCGGCCAGGTGCAGTCGTTCCCGCAGGTCCGGCTGCAGTCCGCGGGGCGCGGCGTCGGTCTGTTCCCGGCGCAGTTGCGTCAGCAGGTGGTCGAGGATGGGCGTGTCCGCGTCGACCGGTGCCCCGGCCATGCTTTCCAGCACGGCCAGAACCTCGCCGGCACCGAAATGCTGCTCCGGCGACACGGCGTTGCGCATCTGCTCCCGCCGGGTGCGCCGGCTGGTGGCGGGCGCGGTCAACGGGGATCGGTGTTCGTCCTTCAGTGCCCGGCGCGGGGCGGCCGGCACCTGGTGCCGCTCGAGAACGGCGAGCAGACTTTCGTAGCACGCCGCCAGTCCGTTGTGCAGCGTGTGTTCGAACAGGTCGTCGAGCAGGGCCCGCGCGGGGTCGTCGAGCCCGGCCGAGTCCACGGCCTGGGCAAACGCCTGACAGAGTGCCAGCGGGCTGGCCCCGCACTCGGCCACCCCGGCTTGCCGGGCGGCCAGCCAGGCCAGGCGGGCTTCCAGCGCCCGGACGGCATCGCGATGGGCGGCTTCCGCTCGGGTGGCCATGCCCGATGCGTTGATCAGGGATTCGAACGCCGGCGCGGCCGGCAGATCCGGAATATCCGGCGGCGATCCGTACCGGAGCCGGTCCGTAATCTCGTCGATGAAGGCCCGCGTCACCGCGGTCTGTGCCCGTCGCAGGGCCCGCAATCGGGCGGCAGGTGGTGCCGGCGTGCCGCGCGCGTCGACGAGATCGAAGACGGTCTCCTCGGCATGGACGAACAGGTTGTCGACCAGCCCGGCGAATGCCGCCAGCGCCGCGTCACGAAAGGCGGCGGCCGCGGCGCGGCCGGTGGTGCCGTGAGCGGCGTCGGGGGTTGGGTCGCGTGCCATGACGGGCGGCGTCAGGCGGTGCAAGGGCCGCGGCGGCGGGCGTCGGGTTGGCGGCTCATCGGCCCAGGCGGCGCCCGCCGTCCACCGGCAGGATCGCGCCGGTGATGTAGTCGTTGTCCATCAGCTCGCGCACCGCCCGGTAGATCGCTTCCGGGCTGCCGGCCCGGCCCAGCAGCGTGTCGGCCAGAATGCGCTGTCGGGCCTCGGGCTGGTGCCAGTCGGTGAAGCTGATCGGTCCCGGCTGGATGGTGTTGACCTTGATGCCGGGGCCGAGGCGCTTGGCGAACGACAGCGCCAGGTTCTGCAGGCCCGCCTTGGTGGCGCAGTAGATGTCATGTTTCGGTGTCGGGTCGTCGGCATAGATGTCGGTGATCATCACCACGTCTGACGCCCGGTCGCCGACCGGTTCCAGCGCCGGGGTCAGCAGGGTGGTCAGCAGATAGGGGGCGAGCATGTGTACCGCCCAGTAACCGGCGAAGGCGGCGGCCGCCGCGCCGGGATCATCCGGCGTGGGTTCGAAGCGCGAGGCGTTGTGGATCAGGCCGGACAGGCGCGGGGCCTGCCCGGTAACCGCTTCCGCCACCGCACGGATGCCGGCCTCGTCGTCGAGCGACCCCTGGACGACAGTGGCGCCGGCGGCCGACAGCCCGGCTACCCCGTCGGTCGGCGTGCGGTAATGGGCAATCACCGGCACACCGTCACCCAGCAGGCGGCGGGCGATATGGGCCCCGACATTGCGGCCCGCACCGGTGATGAACACGGGAGCTCGATCGCTTGACAAGGACATGACTCACTCGGCTGGGTATGATGCGGGCCACGGCCCGTCGCGACGGGACCCAGTGTAGCGAAACAAGCCGCCGCTGCCGCCGCCCGGCGTGGTCGAGGCCCCAAGGTACGCAATGGACCTGCTGCAGCTTCTGGTACTGGCCCTGATTCAGGGCGTGACCGAGTTCCTGCCGATCTCCTCCTCGGCCCACCTGATTCTGGTGCCGGTTGTCACCGGCTGGCCGGACCAGGGCCTGGCCTTCGATCTGGCGGTGCATCTGGGCACGCTGGTGGCCGTGCTGGGCTATTTCCGTCACGACGTGGCGCGAATGCTGCGCGCCTGGGTGGTCAGTCTGGCCGGGCACGGATTGGATGCCGATGCCCGCCTGGCCTGGGGCGTCATCCTCGCCACCCTGCCCGCGGTTGGCGTCGGCACCCTGCTGGGCGTGACCGGCGAATCGTTGATGCGTCAGCCCTGGATCGTGGCCCTGGCCAGTATCGTTTTCGGCGTCCTGCTGGGCTGGGTGGACTGGCGCGCACGCAGCGGTCGCGAGATTCCCGACCTGGGGCTGCGGGGGTTTCTGGGCATTGGCGTGGCGCAGGCGGTGGCGCTGATTCCGGGCGCGTCGCGTTCCGGGATGACCATCATGGCTGGTCGTGCCCTCGGGCTGTCGCGTCAGGATGCGGCCCGGGTATCGTTCTTTCTGGCCATGCCGATCACCGTGGCAGCGATTGCCTACGAAACCGGACAACTGATCGCGGAACCGATGGTCGCGCCCTGGGGCATGCTGAGTCTGGCGGCTTTTTTTGCCGCGGTCGCCGCCTGGATCACTATTCATCTGTTTCTGGCGCTGCTCCAGCGGGTGGGGATGATGCCGTTCGTGATCTATCGGATCGTGCTCGGCGTGGTGTTGCTGGCAGTATTCGGATTCGAGCCATGAGCAAGGCTCTGGTGGTCGCGGGCTACGCCGCGGCGATGGCCTCGATGCGGGCCTGGCGCAGTGCGTCCCCGATGGCAGGCCCCTTGAGTCCCTCCGCCGCGAATCGGCCGGCATCCACGGCCGCGGCGGCGCTCAGCGCGTGCCGGATGCGTGCCGGCGACCCGTAGGCCCGGTCCTCTAGCCCGGTACGCCCGCGGGCATCGGCCTCGCAGGCCAGCAGGAGGTCATCCAACCGTTCGGGTCGGCGGAAGGCGTCGGCTGCCTGCAGCAGATCCAGCAGCGTGCCCGGGCGCAGCTGATCGGCGCGGTGGACGTGCAGGTGCCAGCGGGTTACCAGCAGCGACAGTTCCCGCCAGGCCCGCGGTACGCCGAGTCGTTCGCAGGCGGCACGAACGGGCTCGATGCCGGCCGATTCGTGGCCGGGGTGCGAGGGGAGTTTGTCCGCCGGCGTGAGGGCCTTTCCGAAATCGTGGCAGAGCACGGCGAAGCGAACCGCCGGTGATGCATTCAGCCGCACCGCCTGGGCCAGCGCCATCAGGGTATGCTCGCCGGTGTCGATCTCGGGATGGTAACGGGGCGGCTGGGGGACGCCGAACAGGGCGTCCAGCTCCGGCAGCAATCGCGCCAGAGCACCCGTTTCACGCAGCAGGCGGAAGAACTGCTGCGGCTCGTCCAGGCCCAGGCTGCGCTGCATTTCCGCCCAGACACGTTCCGGCACCAGATGATCGACCTCGCCGTTGGCCACCATCCGGCGCAGCAGTGCCGTGGTCTCCAGGGCCACGGTAAAGCCCAGCGGCCGGAAGCGGGCGTGGAACCGGGCCAGCCGCAGCAGGCGGACGGGGTCCTCCACGAACGCCGGCGACACGTGGCGCAGCACCCGGTTTTCCAGATCGGCGCGGCCGTCATGCGGATCGATCAGCCGGCCCTGGTTGTCCTCGGCCATGGCGTTGACGGTGAGATCACGGCGTTGCAGATCCTCGGCGAGGGTTACCTCGGGACCAGCGTGAAACTCGAATCCGTGGTAGCCCCGGCCGGCCTTGCGCTCGGTGCGCGCCAGCGCGTATTCCTCACCGGTATCCGGATGCAGGAACACCGGGAAATCTCGACCGACCGGACGGAAGCCGGCGGCGGTCATGGCCTCCGGCGTGGCGCCCACCACCACCCAGTCCCGTTCTGTGACGTCGAGCCCCAGGAGACGGTCGCGTACCGCCCCGCCCACCAGGTAGGTCTGCATCAGCCCCGGTCCCGGTGGCCCAGATAACCCCGCACCAGACCGGGCATGGCTTGCGGCCGGATGCCGAGTTCGGCAAATCCCTCGCGATCACCGCTGCCGGATTCACAAACACTGTCGATCTGTAACGACAGGTAGTTATCGCGGGAGAAGGGCTTGCCCGGAAAGCGCTCCATCACCGTGGCCTGGAATTTGGCCATGCGGTCGGATAACGGCAGGATGCGGCGCGTGTGGCCCGTGACCTCGCCCAGCAGCGCGACGATCTCGCGCAGGGTGTATTCCTCCGGCCCGCACAGCGCCAGGCGCTGGCGGTTGACGTCGTTGTTGTCCAGGCTGCGGGCGAAGGCCTCCGCCACATCCTCCACGTACACCGGGGCGAAACGGGCATTGGGGCAGGCCAGTGGAAACACGCCCGGCGCCAGCCGCAGCAGACGGGCGAAGCGGCGGGTGAAGTCATCGCCCGGGCCGAATATCACCGAGGGTCGGAAGATGGTCCATTCGACCGCGCCGCCCAGCTCCACCTGCAGGGCGTTGCCGCCTTCCCCCTTGGAGCGCAGATAGCGGCTGGGCGCGCCCCCGGCCCGCGCACCCAGCGCACTCATGTGCAGCACGCGCCGTATGCCCAGGCCCTTGGCCACGCGGCCCAGCACTCGTGGCAGGTCCACGTGCACGGCGCGGAACTCGCGCCCGCTATTGCCCCGCTCGTTGAGAATGCCCGCCAGGTTGATCGCGGTGTCGCAGCCGGTGAAGGCGTGCTCCAGGAAATGCGCGTCGGACGCGTTGCCTTCCAGCAGCCGCAGGCCGTCGCCGTCGTCCAGGTCGGCGTGGCGGCGGGCGTGGCGCGAGGTCACCACCAGCCGGTGGCCGTCGGCTCGCAGTCGCCGGCACAGCACCCGGCCGACGAAGCCGGTGCCGCCGATCACGCCGATGCGTCGGGGGGCGTCGGGGGTCATGACTCCCGTTCGTCGGCCGCCTCGCGTGCGGCCTCCAGTTGCCTGGCGGCCGGTACCGGCGGCATGCGGTCCGACAGTCGGCCGACCGGCTGGTCCAGCCGCATACGGAAGACGATCAGGTGGGAAAAGGCGCGTTTCACGTATTCGCGGGTCTCGGTATAGGCGATGTTCTCCACCCAGATATCGGCCGGCATCGCGGCCTCCGGCAGCCAGCGATCCACACGGTGCGGACCGGCGTTGTAGGCCGCCATGGCCAGTGCCGGCTGGCGGTCGAACCGTTCCAGCATCTGATCCAAGTAGCGGGTACCCAACCGGAGGTTGGTGGCCGGGGTTTCCAGATCGGCGATACCCGGGCGGGCCTCGCCCATATCCTGTGCCACCCGCCGGGCGGTGGCCGGCATCAGCTGCATCAGCCCGATGGCGCCGGCCGGGGAGTGGGCGTTGGTCATGAACAGGCTTTCGGTGCGCATGATCGCGAGAATCAGCGCCGGATCCAGGCCGCTGGTCGTTGCGGCGTCGCTGACCGCATCGCGCAAATGCAGCGGATAGCGGATGTTGAGGTCGTCCCAGTAGTCGCTGTCCGCCAGGGTGATGATGGCCAGCGGGTGCCAGCTCCAGTCATGGGCCAGCAGGGCGGCCTGCTCAAGCATGGCTGGTGACAGCTCGCGCGTGCCCAGCCGCCACTCGGCGCGGGCCGGGTACTCGCGTTCCAGGGTCCGGAGTTCGCGCGCCCGTTGCAGCGCGGGAATCGCCTGCAGCCGGCGCTGGCTGTCGGCATCCCGGCTCAGGGGATTGCGATTGAAATCATAGGCCAGGTCCAGTTGGTCGGCGGCCAGATAGCCGTGATAGGAGCGCTCGCCCGCCAGCGCCGCGTAGAGCCGTTCCGCGGCTTCTTGGCGGCCCGTCGCTGCCAGGCTGCGGGCGCGCCAGTAACGCCACTCCTCCTCCTCCCGCTGGGCCGCCGGCATGGCCTCGATCACCCGCAGGGCGGTGTCCCAGGCCTGCTGGCGGATGGCGCTGCGCACGTGCCAGCCGCGGGCGAAGTCGTCCGTACGCGCCGGGTCGAGCTTCGCGAACCAGGTCAGTGCCTCGTCGTTGTGACCCTGGCCGTGCAGGAGTGCGGTCCAGCGCTGCATCTCGTGGTGTTGTCCGGCGTCGAGATCCAGGCGTTGCGCCAGGCTCGGGAGGATATCCCCGGCGCCGTCGAGATCCCGCAGGGCAAGCTTCTTGTAGACATGGACAGCGATGTCACCATCCAGGTCGGCGATCTGGCGCAGTTCGCCGGGGTTGGCGACGGCGTCGAGCCAGCGCGGTATCGGGCCCTGCCGATCCTCGGGCAGTTGCCGGGCCAGATAGCGGGCCAGGCCGGTCTGATCGGCCAGCACTGCCAGCCGGGCCCGCTCGATGATCCGGTCGGGGGTGAGTTCGCCGCGCTGGTCGAGCCAGGCGAAGACGGGGTCGCAGGCTTCCGGCTGGCTGCGCCCGACCTGCCAGTGGGTCAGGCCCTGGGCGGTGAGTTCGGCCGCGCTCGCCCGGTCCAGCCGGATGCGGGCGAGGGTGGCGTGGCATTGCACCGCGGTGCCGTCGTCGTCGCGGACCTGCTCGAGCAGCCGGGACCAGTGTCCGCGCTCGGACAGGCTGTCGAGCCAGGCCCGGCGCAGACTCTCAACCGGTGGCATCGGTTCGTGCTCGGCCAGAAACGCAGCGATCTGATCGTCCAGCACGGGGTCGGGCGAACGCCGCAGCCGCCGGCGCAGGTCGTCGGCTAGCAGGTAGGGGGTGAGCGGGTAGTCGGCCAGCCTGGCCAGCGCGTCCTGCTGCTGGGCCAGCTCGCCCCGGGCCACGGCGGCTTCCAGGTCGCGGAAAAGCTCGCGCGCGGTCTCGGGTGTCAGAGCCTGGGCGCCGGTTGTCAGCAGCAGCGCGCAGAGGGTTGTGAACAGGCGCATGGGCTTGGCGACTCACCACCGGATGGGGCTGCCGAGTGTAACCGATGGCGTAAACTGCGGGCATGCTCCTGTCGTTAACGATTTTCGCCCTGCTGGGCATGGTCGCCGGCCTGCTGGCCGGCCTGTTCGGCATCGGCGGCGGCCTGGTGATGGTGCCCGCGCTGATCTACCTGTTGCCGCCGCTGGGGGTGAGTGGCAACGCCCTGGCCCATATGGCGGTGGGCACGTCGCTGGCCTGCGTGAGCCTGATCGCGATCAATTCCGCCCGTTCCCACCATCACCGCGACGGGGTGGACTGGCGGGTGTTCCGCTGGCTGGCGCCCGGGATGGTCGTCGGGGCCCTGGCGGGCGCGGCGGTGGCGGACAGCGTCTCCAGCCTGTTTCTGCAGCGGCTTATCGGGGTGGCGGCCGTGCTCATGGCGGTGCGCATGTTCATCGAGATGAAGCCCTCGCCGTCGCGCGAGCTGCCCGGCAAGGCCGGGTTGATCGGCGTGGGCGGAGGCATTGGCGGGCTGTCGGCCCTGCTCGGCATCGGCGGCGGGTCACTGACCGTGCCGTTCCTGTCCTGGTGCCGGTTGCCGATGGCCCGGGCGGTGGGTACGTCCGCGGCCTGCGGTATGCCCATCGCCTGGGCGGGGACGGGCGGCATGATCTGGGCGGGCCTGGACGAGCCGGGCCGCGGCGTCTGGAGCATCGGTTTCGTGCAGCCGCTGGCGGTGGCCGGCATCGTCCTCGGCAGTCTCGTGTTCACGCCGCTGGGGGTGCGGCTGGCCCATCATCTGCCGGGCGCGTGGCTACGCCGGGCCTTCGCCGTGCTGTTAATGATCGTCGGGCTGGATATGCTGCTGACGATATGACGGCGCCCGGCAGCCTGTCACAGGGTGATGCTGTCGATGTCGATTGCGGCGTCGTCGGCGTCCACCGGCGGGGCCGACCGGAGTAGCGTGACCCCGCCCAGCTCGCAGTCCACGATCGCTTGACGCAGGGCGGCGATCGCGCGCGGTCGGGGAAAACTGCGCCGCCAGACCAGCGCCACCCGGCGGGTGGGGCCGTTGCCGGCGAACGGCCGGGTGGTCAGCAGCGGCTGCTCGTCGCGGTTGCGATCGTCGATGGAGGACTGCGGCAGTACCGTGATGCCCAGGCCGCTGGCCACCATGTGCCGGATGGTCTCCAGACTGGAGCCGGCGCGCGGCTGCTGGTCGGGGTCGGTTTCGTTGCAGTCGGGACAGGCCGCCAGCACCTGGTCTCGGAAGCAATGCCCGGGGCCGAGCAGCAGCAGTTCCTCGCTGGACAGGTCGTTGGCCTCGATGGCTGTCTGCTTTTCCCAGGGGTGACCCTGTGGCAGTACCACCACGAACGGCTCGTCGTAGAGTGGCCAGCCGAGCAGGCCCGGCTGGCTGAAGGGTAGCGCCACGATGATGGCATCGAGCTCGTTGGCCCGCAGCTGCTGCGACAGATTGCGGGTGAAGTTCTCCTCGATCACCAGCGGCATGTTGGGCACCTGGGTGCGCAGGGTCGGAATGAGATGCGGCAGCAGATAGGGGCCGACGGTGTAGATCACCCCCAGCCGCAGCGGGCCCTGCAGCTCATCCTTGCCGCTGGCCGCGATCGCGGTAAGCGTGTCCACTTCCGACAGCACGCGATAGGCCTGGTCAATCAGGCGTCGGCCGACCGGGGTTACCGCGGCCTCCCCCCGGTTGCGTTCGAAGATGGCGATGCCGAGCTCGGCTTCAAGCTTCCTGACCGCCACCGACAGGGTCGGCTGGCTGACGAACGCACGTTCCGCGGCCCGACCGAAGTGGCGTTCCTTGTCCAGCGCGACCAGATAGCGCAGTTCGGTAAGGGTCATGGCGGGCTCCGCTCGCGGGATCAGACCCAGTCGCGAGGCTGCAGGAATTGCTCATAGAGCCGGGCCTCCTCGCTGCCGGGTGACGGTTGCCAATCATAGCGCCACCCCGCCAGCGGCGGCATCGACATCAGGATCGACTCGGTGCGCCCCTTCGACTGCAGGCCGAACAGCGTGCCGCGGTCGTAGACGAGGTTGAACTCCACGTAACGGCCGCGGCGGTAGAGCTGGAAATCCCGTTCCCGTTCGCCCCAGGGCTGGTGCCGACGGCGGTCGAGAATGGGGGCGTAGGCGTCGAGAAAGCCGTGGCCCACGGCCTGCAGGAACTCGAAGCAGCGGGCAAAGCCCCATTCGTCCAGGTCATCGAAGAACAGGCCGCCGATGCCGCGACACTCGTCGCGGTGGGGCAGGTAGAAGTACTCGTCACACCACTGCTTGAAGCGGGGATAGACATCGTCGCCGAATGGCGCGCACAGGCCGCGGGCGGTGGCGTGCCAGTGGCGCGCGTCTTCCGTGAAACCGTAATAGGGCGTCAGATCAAAGCCGCCGCCGAACCACCATACCGGCGGCGCGTCATCGTGTTCGGCGATGAAGAAGCGCACGTTGGCATGGGCGGTGGGGGCGTAGGGATTGCGCGGATGTGCCACCACCGACACGCCGGTGGCCAGGAACCGCCGGCCCGCCAGCTCCGGCCGGCGGGCCGACGCGGCCGCCGGCAGCGAATCGCCGGTGATGCGGGAAAAACCCACGCCAGCGCGTTCCAGCACCTCGCCGTCGGCCAGGATGCGGGTATCGCCCCCGCCACCGGCCTCGCGCGTCCACACGTCGCGGTGGAATGTCGCCTCGGTCTCGAACCCGCCCAGGGTCTGGCAGATGTCGTCCTGCAAGCCCTGGAGATAGGCCACCACGGCGTTGGCATCGACGGCCGCCGTCATGCGTTGCCGGACCCGCGGATGGTGTGGCCGGTGCCGTCGCGGATGCGGCTGGGCCGTCCCGGCTGCTGCAGATCGCCGGCCAGAAACAGGTCCACATAATCGCGGAGGGCGGCCCGTACCTGCCAGCCGTGCAGGGCGGCCGGGTGACCGGCACGGTTGGCGCTGGTGGACACCAGCGGGCCACCCCAGGCGCGGCACAGGGCGGCCGCCAGCGGGTGGTCGGTGACGCGTACCGCCAGGGTGGTTCGACCGCCGGTGAGCCAGTCGGGCACGCCGGGGGACGCGGGCAGCAGCCAGGTAACCGGGCCGGGCCAGCTTTCCCGGGCCATCGCGGGTGGCTCGCCGTCCAGGAACGGGGTCAGGGCGTCGGCGGTGTGCGCGATCAGGATCAGTCCCTTGTCGGGTGCCCGCCGCTTGGCAGCCAGCAGATGCAGAACCGCCGCCGGATCCAGCGGATCGCAGGCCAGCCCCCAGACGCCCTCGGTAGGGTGGCTCACCAGCCCGCCCGCGGCCAGTATCCGGACCGCGTGGCCAAGCCGCCAGGGCGACCCGGCGTAGGCATTGGCCGCGGCGTTGTCGGGCAACCTCATCCCCGGCCGGCCCGAGCGACACCGGGACCCGGCGCAATCCTGATATCGGTGGCGGGCGGGTTCACGGTGGTTGCAGCGCCGGGGCTACTTGCGGGCAGCCGCCTTGCGCCGGCCGCCGCGCTTGCGGGCCTTGCGTTCGGGGGCCGCGGCGAGGAGTGCTTCGCACTCGTCGAGGGTCAGCTTGGCCGGGTCCTCGGTTTCCTTGGGCACGCGGGCGTTCTTCTTGCCGTTGGTGATGTACGGCCCGTAGGGCCCGTGCAGGATGCGCGTCTTGCTGCCGTCGAACTCGCGGATCAGCTTCTTGGCGTCGGCTTCCTTCTTTTCGGCCACCACTTCCAGGGCTCGCTCGCGACCGATGGTGTAGGGATCGTCCTCCTTGAGCGAGGCGAACTTGCTGCCGTAGCGCACATAGGGGCCGAACCGGCCGACGTTGA
Source organism: Salinisphaeraceae bacterium (assembly GCA_040222795.1). Taxonomy (GTDB): domain Bacteria; phylum Pseudomonadota; class Gammaproteobacteria; order Nevskiales; family Salinisphaeraceae; genus Spectribacter. The sequence goes on along the minus strand of JAVKCJ010000029.1, from coordinate 332,723 downwards.
CCTGCATCTCCTCGCCTTCCGGGGTTTCTCCCAGATCGCGCGGCAGGGTGAACAGCACCATGGCTTCGTCGAGGGTGATCTTGTCCATGTCCTGACCCGGACGCAGGCCGGCGAACTTCGGCTTTTCCTCGTCATCCTTGCTGCCGATCTGCACGAACGGTCCGTACTTGCCCAGCCGCACGATCACCGGCTTGCCCGATTCCGGATCGGTACCCAGCTCGCGGGCCTGGGCGACTTCCTCGCGGGACAGGTCCTGCTTAGACTCGATCTGCTCGGAAAAGCGTTTCCAGAAATCCGACAGGAGCGGTTTCCATTCCCGTTCGCCGCGCGAGATGGCGTCGAGGTCGTCCTCCAGCGCCGCGGTGAAGTCGTAGTCCACGTAGCGGGTGAAGTGATCGGTCAGGAACTTGTTGACGATCTTGCCCAGCGACGTGGGCAGGAAGGCCTTGCCGTCCATTTCCACGTACTCGCGGTCGAGCAGGGTGGAAATGATCGAGGCATAGGTCGACGGCCGCCCGATGTCGTATTCCTCCAGCGTCTTCACCAGCGAGGCCTCGGTGTAGCGCGGCGGCGGCTCGGTGAAGTGCTGGGTGGTGACGATGTCAGCCAGGGCCAGGGTTTCGCCTTCGGTTAGAGCCGGCAGGCGCTTGTCGTCGTCGCTGTCGTCGACCTCGTCCTTGCCTTCCTGGTAGACGGCGAGAAACCCGGGGTCGCGCAGGGTCTGGCCGGTGGCCCGGAATAGATGTGGCCCGGCGGCCAGATCGGCGGCCACGGTGTCGAACAGCGCGTGCTGCATCTGGCTGGCCACCGCCCGCTGCCAGATCAGCTCGTAGAGTCGGGCCTGGTCAGTGGTCAGGTGGGCCTTCATCGCGTCCGGCGTGCGGGCGCTGGCGGTGGGACGGATCGCCTCGTGGGCTTCCTGGGCGTTCTTGGACTTGGTCTTGAACGTTCGCGGCGCGTCCGGCAGCGCCTTGTCGCCATAGCGCTTGGCGATGGTCTCGCGCATCTCGCTGACCGCGTCATTGGCTAGGCTGACCGAGTCGGTACGCATGTAGGTGATCAGGCCGATGGCCTCGCCGTCGAGGTCAATGCCCTCGTAGAGCTGCTGGGCGGTGCGCATGGTGCGTACGGCGGTGAAGCCGAGCTTGCGCGACGCGTCCTGCTGCAGGGTCGAGGTGGTGAACGGCGGTGCCGGATTGCGCTTGCGCTGCTTCTTGTCGACCTTGCTGACTGCAAGCTCGCCGTTGGCGGCATCCCGCAGCGCCTTTTCCACCCGCTCGGCCTGGTCGGCGGAGGTGACGGTGAACTGCTCGACCTTGTCACCGTCGTATTCGTACAGGCGGGCCCCGAAGGCCTGGCCGTCCTTGTCGGCGCGGGCCTCGATCTTCCAGTACTCGCGGGGCTCGAAGGCTTCGATGGCGGCTTCGCGCTCGCAGATCAGCCGTAGCGAGGGGCTTTGCACGCGGCCGGCGGACAGGCCTCGCTGCACCTTCCGCCACAGCAGCGGCGACAGATTGAAACCCACCAGATAATCCAGCGCGCGTCGCGCTTGCTGGGCGTTGACCAGATCGGCGGAAATCTCCCGCGGATTGGCCACTGCCTCCTTGACGGCCCGGGAGGTGATTTCGTGAAACACCACCCGCTTGACTGCCTTATCCTTGATCTTGTCGCGTTCGCGCAGCAACTCGAGCAGATGCCAGGCAATGGCTTCGCCTTCGCGGTCGGGGTCCGTGGCGAGGTAAAGGGCATCGGACTTGGCCAGCGACTTGGCGATCTTGTCGACGTGCTTGGCGTTGCGATCGATGACGTCGTAACGCATGGCGAAGTCGTGTTCGGTATCAACCGCCCCTTCCTTGGGCACCAGATCGCGCACGTGGCCGTACGATGCCAGGACCTCGAAGTCCTTGCCCAGGTATTTCTCGATCGTCCGGGCCTTGGCCGGCGATTCGACGATGACGAGATTACGGCCCATCAATGTCCATGAATGTGGAAATGGCGATCAGCGGTTGAAGCGCGCGAACACTAGCACAGGCGTTTGCGGCGACGCGAGACAAACCGGGCGCCCGCCGGGGTGGGCGGCCAGGGGGCTGCTGAAAACTCCGTTTTTTCGGCAGGCCCCGCGCGGTACAAGGACGTACCGCCAAAATCATGCGCTGGAAGCGCTTGATTTTGGGAGCAAGCGCAAACCGCGTTTGCGTGCAGCGACGCTGAAACAAGGCCAGGATGGCCTTTTTCAGCAAGGCCCTAATGGGCCGGAACCGCGTCCTCGGCGTGCAGCATCGCTTCCATGCGGGCGTAGGCGGCGTCGTCGGCCTGGCTGGACAGCACCATCATCACCACCCACTTGAGCTGTTCCAGTTCGATGACGCCGTTGTCGGGGCCATCCTCGTCGGCCAGCGCCATGAGGCGGTCGATGACCACTTCGCGGATGGCGCCGGAGAGAATGCCGTGGTGCTGGAGCCGCAGCAGATAGCCTTGGCAATCGGCGCTCAGGCGTTCCAGTTCGATATCGGCATACAGCCGGATGGCGTGGTCGCCCGGAACGCCCAGCAGGTGCTGACGACCGGCATCGGTACCGCGTAGCCACGCGAAGGCGTCGTCCACTTCCTCGGGCAGGAAACCGGCTTCGTCGAGATCGTCACGGAGGGCAATGTCGTCCTGCAGTTCGTTGTTCGGGTAGTTCTCGAACAGGTAGAGCAGGACGTCGAGGATGTTTTCGTTCATGCGCCTAGGCTATCGCCCTCGTGACTTATTCGGGCTGATCGAATCGGAAGGATTCGCGCGTTCGGGTGAATGCGCCGCCGGGAGCGGTCGCGACCAAGCCTTGCAGCTCCATGATGAGCAGCATGGAGGATACGGCCTCGGCGGTCAACGCGGTGCGGGCCACCAGTTCATCGACGCGGGCCGGGCCGTCCCCCATGGCGTCCAGCAGGTGTTTCTGGTCCGGATCGGCCGGGGTGGCGGTCGCGGTTTCGGGTGTCGGCAGGTCCCCGATGGGGGCACCGGCCGGCAGGCGGTGTCCGATCTCGGCCAGGATGTCGCCGGCCGATTCCACCAGGGTGGCGCCGTCCCGGATCAGTTGGTGGCAACCCCGCGCCAGCGGGTTGTGGATCGACCCGGGAATGGCGAATACCTCACGGCCGGATTCCGATGCCAGCCGGGCGGTAATGAGCGAACCGCTGGCGCGGGCGGCCTCCACCACCAGGGTCCCGAGGGTCAGGCCGGCAATCAGGCGGTTGCGACGGGGAAAATGGCCGGGGCGGGCTTCGGTGCCCAGGTGAAACTCCGATAGCAGCAGGCCCTGGCTGCCGATTTGCCGCGCCAGATCCCGATTGCGGGCCGGGTAGACGCGGTCCAGCCCGGTGCCGCATACCGCGATGGTCATGCCCTGCTCGGCGAGGGCGCCCTGGTGGGCGGCGGTGTCGATACCGCTGGCCAGGCCGCTGACGATCGACAGCCCGCTGGCCGCCAGTTCCCGGGCGAAGCCGGTGGCGTTCTCCCGGCCGCCCGGCGTGGGATTGCGGCTGCCCACGATCGCCAGGCCCGGTACTGCGAGCAGGTCGGTATCGCCGATGGCGAACAGCCAGGGCGGCGGATCGTCGATATCCGCCAGCCCGGGCGGGTAGCGTGTGTCTTGCCAGTGGATGAAGTGGCGGTCGTCGACGGCGTCGAGCCAGGCCCGGTCCTCGGCCAAGGCCTGCTCGTCGGGCCGGGCCAGCCAGTCACAGCCCGCCGCGCTGAGGCCGGCATCCCGCCAGACAGTCCGGGAGGCCGACAGCACGGCGCCGGGGTCGCCACCGTGATCGGTGAGCAGGCGTTGGGCCACCCGCGGGCCCAGACCGGGGCAGCGGGCGAGTGCGAGCCAGTCGGAAAGCGCCGCCGCCCGGGTCACGAATCCGCGGGATTGCGCACGCTGTCGCGCACGTGCACGGCGCGGGTGGCCCGCATGATCAGCGCGAACGACAGCTCCTGTTCAACATCGAACACCATCAGCGTGCCGGCCTTGAGGTCGGGCAGCGTCAGCCGCTCGCCGGTGAGCGGGTCGCGTGTCTGCCGCCCGGTCTGCAGGATGTCGAGCACGTGGCCGCGTTCGATGCCGTCCACTTTGCCGCGGTTGAGTACCACGATCTGGTACTGGCCGATCTCGGAAACGCCGTCGAATACCGCAACCAGGCGACCATCCACTTCGTGCTCGGGCGCCCGGGGGTAGAAGTCCGATGCGAGCAGTTTTTCGTCGGTCAGCGGTAGCAGCCGATCGCCCACCAGTGACTCGCGGAAGCTGCGCTGCAGCGTGCCGGTGGACACGTCGGCGAAGGCGCTCATGGTGACGCGGCCCACCGGAATCGCCTCGTAACCCATCAGGTCACCGTTGTCCGGGTCGATGTAGCGCTGACCCGGCCGGACCAGGGCGTAGTCATCCCCGTCCGCGGCCTCGGCCCTGCGAACGTAAAGCTCGTCGCCGGTGCCGCCGATCAGGTGTTCATCCAGGAAGTGAATGACGTAGGGGGCCTCGTCCAGTTCCTCTTCCGTGACCAGCTGTGGACCGTTGAGGAACTGTCGGATGGCGTCCAGCGGAATGGTGGGGATGGCGATATCGATGGGCTGTTCGCGTATCTCCGGGGACAGGCGCTCGCCGGTTCGCGGTTCCGCGCGCCGCAGCTGCGGGCGGCCGTCCACCCACACCAGCTCCAGAATGTCGCCGGGGTAGATCAGGTGCGGATTGGCAATGTCCGGATTGGCGTACCAGAGTTCCGGCCAGTACCAGGGATCGGCGAGGAAATAGTCGGCGATGTCCCAGAGTGTGTCCCCGCGCTTGACCACGTAGCGCAGCGGCTCGTTCTCGTCGACCCCGGCGGACAGGCGCGGCGCCGGGCGCGGATCGCGGGTCCGGGCGGCCGGCGGCTGCTTGTCGGGCAGCGGCCGGGTCTGATCGGTTGCCGGCTGATCGGGGCGCGATTCGTCGGGTGACGAGGGGTTGCTGGCACAGCCGGCGGCACCCAGGATTGCCATGGCCAGGCCGCAGGCGGCCCAAAGCCGGCGTAACGAACGGTTATACTTGCGGTTTGATTGCACGCGGCTCCCCATGCCCATCCTGGCGACTGCTGCCCGGCATTCGCCCCGGCCCGGCAGCGCATTTACTTTAGCAGTTTCCCGTCTCACAGCAGCAGACCACCGATGGCCCTACTGACCATATTGCATCACCCGGATCCGCGCCTGCGCGAAGTCGCCGAACCCATCGAGGATATCGACCGCGATCTGCAGAGCTTCATAGAGGACATGTTCGAGACCATGTATGACGCCCCCGGCGTGGGTCTGGCGGCGACCCAGGTGGGGGTGGCCCGGCGGGTGGCGGTGATGGATTGCTCCGAGGACAGGAACATGCCCATCGTGATGATCAATCCGGAAATCCTGAGTGCCGGGGAACCGGCGACGGTGGACGAGGGCTGCCTGTCGGTACCGGAGCACTACGACAAGGTCACCCGCTACCGCCGGGTGCGGTTCCGGGCGCTGGACCGCGACGGCGAGCCCTACGAGATGGAGGCCGAGGACCTGCTGGCGCAGTGCGTGCAGCACGAGATCGGTCATCTCGACGGCGGGCTCTACATCGACCTGCTTTCGCGGCTCAAGCAGCAGCGCATCCGGCGCAAGCTGGAAAAGACCCGGAAGCGGGAGGCGTGACCCGGATGCGGATGGGTGTCCCGGCCGGGTGGCCTGCGTGAGAATCCTGTTCGCGGGCACCCCCGAGTTCGCGCTGCCGAGCCTGAACGCGGTCGCCGACAGCGGTCACGAACTGGTGGGCGTGATGACCCAGCCCGATCGCCCGGCGGGCCGCGGCCGGCGCCTGCAGGCCTCGCCGATCAAGCAGCGGGCGCTGGAACTGGACCTGCCGGTGCTGCAGCCGGAAACCCTGCGCGGCCACCACGGTGAGGCCGACATCCGTGGACTGCAGCCGGACTTGGCGGTAGTGGCCGCCTACGGTCTGCTCCTACCCGGCTGGATGCTGTCGCTGCCCGCACTGGGCTGCATCAATGTGCATGCATCGCTGCTGCCGCGCTGGCGCGGGGCCGCGCCGATTGCCCGGGCGATTCTGGCCGGGGATTCGATCACCGGCATCACTCTCATGCGCATGGCCCGCGGGCTGGATACCGGCGACATTCTTGCCCAGGAATCCACGGTGATCGGTCCCCGCGAAACCGCCGGCGACCTGCACGATCGGCTGGCCGACCTGGGTGGCGGGATGCTGCCGGCCATGCTCGATGCGCTGGCCGATAGCGAAGTTGCCGGACGGGTCCAGGATGAGGCCGCGGCCACTCATGCGCGGCGGCTGGACAAGGCCGAGGCCGCGCTGGACTGGGGTCAGTCGGCGGTATCCCTGTCGCGGGCGGTGCGGGCCTTCAACCCCTGGCCGGTGGCTCACGTCGGCTTCGACGGCGAGCGCGTTCGCATCTGGCAAGCCGAAGCCATTGGCGGCGCCGTCGAGGCCGATGCCGGGACCGTGGTGGCGGCCGACGCCGCCGGCATCGATGTGGTCACCGGCAACGGCCAGCTGCGCATCGCCGAACTGCAATGGCCCGGCCGGCGCCGATTACCGGCGGCGGAGGTTGCCCGCGGCCGTCCCCTGATCGGCAAGCGTTTTGAGTGACGCCGATGACGGTGCGGCGACCCGCGCCGCCGCCGCCCGCGCGGTGGCCGGGGTACTACAGGGGCAGAGCCTGGACGCGGCGTTGCCGGCGGCCCAGGCGGGTCTGGCCGCGGACGATCAGAGCCTGGCCGCGGCGCTGGCCTACGGCGTGGTTCGGGATTATCGCCGCCTGGCGACGATTGCTGACGGATTGCTTCGCCGGCCACCCCCGCGTCCGGTTCTTGCGCTTATTCTGGTCGGCTTCCACCAGCTTGCCGCGATGCGGATCCCGCCGCATGCCGCGGTACATGCCACGGTGGCGGCCACCGGCCCGCTGAAGAAACCGCAGCATCGGGGGCTGGTCAATGCCGTGCTGCGGCGCTTTCAGCGGGAATCACGGGATCGGATCGCGGCCCTCTCCGACGACCCCGGCGTGCAGCAGTCCCATCCCGACTGGCTGGTCGCACGTCTGCGTGAGGACTGGCCGGCCGACTGGCCGGCGCTGCTGACGGCCAACAACCAGCCGGCCCCCATGGCGCTGCGGGTCAATACCCGGCGGATGACGCGTGATGCGTATCGGGACCGGCTGCATGCCGCGGGCATGGTGGCGCACCCGCATCCACATGCGGCGGAAGCCCTGGTGCTGGATACGCCGGTCGGGGTGGCGTCACTGCCGGGTTTCGGCGACGGTGATGTGTCGGTACAGGACGCTGCGGCCCAGCTGGCTGCGCGGCTGCTGGCGATCGAGCCGGGCATGCGGGTGCTGGATGCCTGTAGTGCCCCCGGGGGCAAGGCGGCCCATTGCCGGGAGTTGATCGATTGCGAACTTGTGGCTCTGGACAGTGATTCGAACCGGCTCGAGCGGGTTGCGGAAACCCTGGACCGGCTCGGTTTGCGGGCGGGCGCGACGTTGCAGGCCGCGGATGCAACTCTTGCCGATGACTGGTGGGACGGCCGACCCTTCGACCGCATCCTGATCGATGCCCCCTGTACCGGCACCGGCGTGATCCGGCGGCATCCGGACATCAAGTGGCTACGGCGCGAAACCGACCCGGCCACGCTGTCGGTGCGTCAGCGGGCACTGCTGGATGCGCTCTGGCCGCTGCTGGCGCCCGGCGGGCGGCTGGTCTATGCCACCTGTTCGGTGCTGGCGGTCGAGGGCGCCGAAGCGATAGCCGGATTCTGCGGGGATCAGCCGGCAGCCCGGCCGCTTCCCATCGCCGAGGATTGGGGCGAAACCGCCGGGGCGGGACGGCGCATTGCGCCGGGCGAGGCCGGTATGGACGGGTTTTTCTACGCATGTATCAAGCATGCCGGGGACGGTTGAAACACTCGCCTGCCGGGATGCGGCGATACCGGAAACACGTGCTAGAGTGTCGGCATGGCCGAGACCGACAATCTCATTCTCGAGCATCTGCGGTACCTGCGTACCGCGGCGGATGGCCTGCGCGATGATTTGCGGGAGGTCAAGACCCGACTCGGCCATCTGGAGGAGCAGGGTGCTTCTCAGTCACGTCGTATCGACCGGCTCGATGAACGCCTGGAACGGGTTGAGCGTCGCCTGGAGCTGGTGGATGAGTAAGCCCTGCTTGATCCTGACGCTGCAACGCCGTCAGCGGTAGATCGCGTCCCTGACGCACACGCCACGCTCGGCCAGATAACCCTTGGCCTGCTGGATGGTGTATTCGCCGAAATGGAAAATGCTGGCGGCCAGCACGGCATCCGCGCGGCCCACTTCCAGGCCGTCGTGTAGATGCTCCAGCGAGCCGACCCCGCCCGACGCGATCACCGGCACATCCACCGATTCGGAAATGGCCCGGGTCAGCTTGAGGTCGAAACCGGCCTTGGTGCCGTCGGCATCCATGCTGGTGACCAGCAGTTCCCCCGCACCGTTGGCCACCATGCGCTGCGCCCATTCCACCGCGTCCAGGCCAGTGGATTTGCGGCCGCCGTGGGTGAAGACCTCCCAGCGGGGTTCTTCCTTTTTCTTGCTGACGCGCTTGGCGTCGATGGCTACCACGATGCACTGCTGGCCGAACCGGTCGGCGGCTTCGGTGACGAACTCCGGTTTGGCGATGGCGGCGGTGTTGATGGAGACCTTGTCGGCGCCGGCCTGCAGCAGGCGGCGCACGTCCGGCAGGGTCTTGACGCCGCCGCCCACGGTCAGGGGGATGAATACCGCCCCGGCCACCCGTTCTACCACGTCGATCAGGGTGTCCCGGGCTTCGTGGGAGGCGGTGATGTCGAGAAACACCAGCTCGTCGGCCCCCTGCTGGTCGTAGCGGCGGGCGATTTCCACCGGGTCCCCGGCGTCGCGGATCTCGAGAAACTTGACGCCCTTGACCACCCGGCCCTTGTCGATGTCCAGGCAGGGGATGATGCGCTTGGAAAGACTCATCTCATGATGCCTGTTGGCGTTCCTCGACCAACTTGCGGGCGGCAGCCAGGTCCAGGCCGCCCTCGTAGAGTGCGCGGCCGATCACGGCGCCGGCGACGCCGTCCTCTTCCGCATCGCACAGGGCCTCGATGTCGGCCAGCGAAGTAACGCCGCCGGAGGCCAATACCGGAATGGTGATGGCGCTGGCCAGTTCGCGGGTGGCCGCAATGTTCAGGCCTTCCATCATCCCGTCCCGGGCGATATCGGTGTGGATGATGGCCACCACGCCGTCGCGTTCGAACTGCTGGGCCAGGTCGAGCACATCATGATTCGACAGCTTGGACCAGCCGTCGGTGGCCACCTTGCCGTCGCGGGCATCCAGGCCGACGATCACGTGGCCGGGGAATTCCACCCCCACGTCGGAAACAAAGTGCGGTTCCTTGATCGCCCGCGTGCCGAGGATCACGTACTCCGCGCCCAGTTCCAGATAGGTGTCGATGGCCTCCTCGTCGCGAATGCCGCCGCCGACCTGCACCGGTACCTGGCCGCAGGTCTGGATGATGCGTTCGACCGCTGCCTTGTTGACGGGCCTGCCGGCGGTGGCGCCGTCCAGATCCACCACATGGATGCGGTCGGCGCCAGCGGCCAGCCAGCGTTCCGCCACGGCGGCGGGGTCTTCGTCGAACATCGTGACATCGTCCATGCGTCCCTGACGCAGGCGCACGCATTTGCCGTCCTTGATGTCGATGGCGGGAATAAGCAGCACGATCTCCTCCGAATCGTTGTTGTGTCGTTCGGCGCCCGATCGCGATCAGGCAGCGCCGTCCCATTCCAGGAAATTGGCCAGCAGCTGCAGGCCGGCGGACTGACTCTTCTCCGGATGGAACTGCACCGCGAACACCTGATCGCGCAGTATCACCGAGGCGAAGCGGTGGCCGTACTCCGTGGTGCCGGCCACGTGGCGCTCGTCCTCGGGGGCCACGTAGTAGCTGTGCACGAAGTAGAACCAGCTGTTGGGGGCGATATCCTTCCATAGAGGATGGCTGCGTTCCTGGCGCACCTGATTCCAGCCCATGTGCGGAATCTTGCGCCGCACGCCGTCCGGTTGGTGGTCCGGGTCGGGAAAACGCACCGCCTCGCCGGGGAAGGCGCCCAGGCCCTGCACCCCGCCGCTTTCCGCGGAGTAGGTCATCAGCACCTCGATGCCCAGGCACACACCCAGCAGCGGCTTGGTGCCGAGCTGCTCGCGCACCATGGCGTCGAGTTCCAGCCGATGCAGTTCCGCCATGCAGTGGCCGATCGCGCCCACGCCCGGCAGCACCAGGCGGTCGGCCTTGGCCAGCACGTCCGGGTCGTAGTGGACCTCGATCTGTTCGTCGCCGGCCACGTACTGCAGCGCCTTGGCAATCGAATGCAGATTGCCCATGCCGTAATCAATGATGCCCACCGTGGCCATCGTCAGTCGCCCCTGATCGCGTGAACGTGACGGCTCTAGAGAGAGCCCTTGGTCGATGGCGTGACATCCCCCGCCCGGGCGTCGCGTTCCACCGCCACCCGCAGCGCCCGGCCGAAGGCCTTGAACACGGTTTCGGCGACGTGATGCGCGTTGAAGCCGCGCAGGCCGTCGATGTGCAGCGTCATGCGCGCGTGGTTCACCAGCCCCTGGAAGAACTCGCGCACCAGATCGACGTCGAAACGACCGATGCGGTCGCGAGGGTAATCCACCGCATACTGCAGGCCGGGCCGGCCGGACAGGTCAATCACCACGCGGGACAGGGCTTCGTCGAGCGGGACGTAGGCGTGCCCGTATCGGACGATGCCGACCTTCTCGCCCAGCGCTTGCGAAAGCGCCTGACCCAGGCAGATGCCGACGTCCTCGACCGTGTGGTGGTCATCGACGTCCAGGTCGCCGCTGGCCTCGATGGTCAGATCCACCAGCCCGTGGCGGGCAATCTGCTCCAGCATGTGGTCGAGAAAGGGAATCCCCGTATCCAGCCGGGACTTGCCGGTGCCGTCCAGGTCCAGGGTCAGGCGGATGCGCGTTTCCCGGGTTTCCCGGCGAATGTCGGCGGTTCGCGTGGTCATGGCTACTGTCTTGGGGGCGGGACACACCGCAGTTTCGGCCATGATACGCCGTGGCGCGGCGGGGTGAAACTCTCGGCAGCGAGTGTCTTCAGGTTTCCAGCCAGAAGGTTACCGGCCCGTCGTTGGTCAGGGATACCGCCATGTCGGCACCGAAACGGCCGGTCTGGACGTCGGCATGGCGTTCCCGGGCGGCGGTTGCCAGCGTCTCGAACAGCGACCGGGCCTGATCCGGCGGCGCCGCACTGGTGAAGCTGGCACGGGTGCCCTTGTCGGTGCGCGCCGCGAGGGTGAACTGGGGCACCAGCAGCAGTCCGCCGCCGGTATCGGCCAGCGCCAGGTTCATGCGGCCGTCGGCGTCAGCGAACACCCGGTAGGTCAGCAGGCGCTCGGCCAGACGCCGGGCCGTGGCCGGGGTGTCATCGGGTCTGACGCCCACCAGCACCAGCAGCCCGGCGTCGACGCGGGCCACGGTTTCCCCGTCGATATCGACGCTGGCCCGGCTTACCCGCTGCAGCAGACCGATCATCGCCGCCGGTCGCTGGTGGTGCTGGGTGTCGGAGAATGCTCACAGATCATCGCTGAATCGTCCGATAGGCGGATTGCATCGGCCCTGCCACGCTTTCAATTCGTCGACGCCACTGGAGTCCACGGACGGAATGAGGTCGGCGCGGGAGGCATCCACGGAAGGATCAGGACCGGATGACAGGCTACGGGACTCGCCTGCTGTCTCGCCTCCGATAGCCTAGCACGGCTACCCCTTGGCCCGGCGCCGCGCCCCCCTGCGGTGTCGGGCCTTTTCGTGTCCGCCACCGCAGGGCGGGTTGGGTACACTCCGACGCGTTGTCGATCGATACCGGAGGGGGATGATGAAACGCCGTGATCTGATGCTTGCGCTGGGCGCTGGCGGGCTTGCCAGCGCCTGCGGACGCGCGAACGATACCGGGTCCGCGCCGGCCCGCGAGGCCATCACCTGGAACATGGTGACCACCTGGCCGAAGAATTTTCCCGGCCTGGGCACGGCCGCCCAGCATCTGGCGGACCTGATCACCCGGATGTCCGACGGCGAACTTACGGTGCGGGTGTATGGCGCTGGCGAGCGGGTGCCGGCGCTGGAGGTATTCGATGCGGTGTCGCGCGGTGCCGCGCAGATGGGCCACGGGGCGGCGTATTACTGGAAGGGCAAGTCTCCGGCCACGCCGTTCTTTACCGCCGTGCCGTTCGGCATGACCGCCTCGGAAATGCAGGCCTGGCTGCATGTCGGGGGCGGGATGGAGCTGTGGCGGGAGCTGTACGCCGAGTTCGACCTGGTGCCGTTCGAGGCCGGCGATACCGGCACGCAGATGGGCGGCTGGTTTCGCGAGCCGGTGGCCGATCTGGAGGCGCTGCGACAACTGAAGGTGCGGATGCCGGGGCTGGGCGGTGAGGTGCTGCAGGCGCTCGATGTGACCACGGTGAACATCCCCGGCAGCGAGCTGTTCACCTCGCTGCAGCAGGGGGTGATTGATGCCGCCGAATGGGTCGGTCCCTACAACGATCTCGCCTTCGGGTTTCACAAGGTTGCTCGCCATTACTACTACCCCGGCTGGCACGAGCCCTGCGGCAATCTCGAGGCTATCGTCCACAAGCCGGCCTGGGCCGCCCTGCCGGAACGGTTGCAGGCCGTGGTCGGCGCTGCCTGCATGGCCGCCGGCCGCCGCATGCAGGCGGAAATGCGGGCGAACAATCAGCGGGCGCTGCGCTCGCTGGTCGACGAGCATGGCGTGACCCTGCACCGGTTTCCCGATGACATCCTGGCGGCCCTGCGCGAGGCGACGCCCGGCGTGCTGGAAGACCTGGTGGCCGGGGATGCCTTCGCCAGCCGCGTGCATGACGCCTACCGGGATTTCGCCGCCCGCGCGCGGGACTGGACCACGCTGGGCGAGGCCGCGATCCTGGAGCTGCGACCATAGGCTATCGCCCATAGGTAAACGTGCGTATGGAACGGCGGGTCGCCAGCGTCAGGCAGGTCGGCGTATGGCGATGAAGTACTTGTCCGCTCTGACCACGCCGAACCCGCACCGGATATAGAACTGATAGGCGCTCGTATTCACGTGGCAGTAGCGCACGGCTGAAACGCCAGGCGCATCCGCTTCCCCGGCTATCGATAGACCAGGCCCGGCAGCCAGGTCACCAGACCCGGCCAGGCCGCCAGCAGCCCCAGCATGCCCAGCTGGATCAGGATGAACGGCACCACGCCGCGATAGATGGCGCCGGTTTCCAGCGACGCCGGCGCCACGCCGCGCAGGTAGAACAGCGCAAAGCCGAAGGGCGGGGTTAGAAACGAAGTCTGCAGGTTGATCGCCATCATTACCCCGAGCCAGATCGGGTCCAGCCCCATGGCCAGCAGCGCGGGCGCCACGATCGGCACCACCACGAAGGTGATCTCGATGAAATCGAGAATAAAGCCGAGCAGAAACATGGCCGCCATCACCACCAGCATGGCCCCCAGCGCCCCGCCGGGCAGGTTGCCCAGCAGGTCGTGTACCGCACGGTCCCCGCCGTAGGCCGAGAACACCAGCGAGAACAGCGATGCGCCGATCAGGATCATGAACACCATGCTGGTCAGGCGGGCGGTCTGGTCGGTCACGGCCGTGAGTTCGCGCCGCCCCAGCCGCCCGCGTGCCGCGGCCAGCAGCATGGCGCCCAGCGCCCCGATGGCAGCGGCCTCGGTGGGCGTGGCCGCACCGATCATGATGGACCCCAGCACCGCCACGATCAGGGCCAGCGGCGGTAGCAGCCGGCTGATCAGAACCAGGCCAGTGGTCTCGCCGCGTTCGTCGTCGGGTACCGCCGGCATGGCGGTCGGCCAGCGCCAGGCCGCGAACAGCAGATACAGCAGATAGGCCGCCACGGTCAGCAGGCCGGGAATCAGCGCCCCCACGAACAGATCGCCCACGGACACCGTCTGCATGCTGAACACGCCCATCGATGCCTGGGCCTGCTGATAGGCCGATGCGATCACATCACCCAGCAGCACCAGCATGATCGAGGGCGGGATCACCTGACCCAGGGTGCCGGCCGCGCAGATGGTGCCGGCGGACAAGCCGGGATCATAGCCACGGCGCAGCATGGTGGGCAGCGCGAGCAGTCCCATGGTGACGACGGTCGCCCCGACGATGCCGGTGGAGGCGGCCAGCAGCGCCCCGACCAGCACCACGGTGATGCCGAGCCCGCCGCGGCGGCGGCCGAACAGGGTGGCCATGGCCTCGAGCAGTTCCCGGGCGATCTCCGACCGCTCCAGCATCACCCCCATGAACACGAACAGCGGCACCGCGATGAGGGTTTCGTTGGTCATGATCCCGAACACGCGGCTCGGCAGCGCCAGCAGTTCCCCGGCCGGGAACGCGCCGGCCGCCGCCCCGCCCAGCCCGAACAGCAGGGCGATGCCGGCGAGGGTGAAGGCCACCGGATACCCGGTCAGCAACACCAGGCAGACCACCAAGAACATCAGCCCGGCGATTAATGCCACGGCTCGGCCTCCGTTGACGCCCCACGCAGGGTCAGCCAGCAGTGCCCGGCCCGGGCCAGGGCGGCGGCAGCCAGTTGTGCGGCCACCACCAGGATCAGCGTCTTGAGCAGATACACGAAGGGCAGGCCGCCCGGCTGGGCCGAGGTTTCCAGCCGCTGCCAGGCGTCGGTGACATAACCGACGCTGAGCGCCGCCAGGACCACAGCCACCGGCAGCAGCAGGCAAAGGCTGCCCAGCAGATCTACCAGCGCCCGCCGACGCGGCGACCACTGCCGCTGGAAGATGTCCACCCGGACATGGTCATCGCGATTCAGGGCATAGGCCGTCGCCAGCAGGAACACCGCGGCGTGCATGTAGGTGACGCTTTCCTGCAGGCCGGTCCAGCCGATGCCGAAGCCGTAGCGCAGCCCCACCACCAGGGCATCCGCCAGCACCATGGCCAGCGTCAGCCAGGCCACGCCGCGGCCGATGGCATTGTTCACCGCGTCGATGCCGGCCACCAGCCGGGTAAGGCGGCGCATCAGTTCAGCAGGCGGGGCGGGGCGTTTCGGTGGGCAATCAGCAGGTCCGCGAACGGTTGCGGGTCCTTCTGGTGGGTGTCGTGGCCCGACTGGGGGAAGTGCCAGTCCGCTAGGCGTGACACCCAGAAGCGCAGGGCCGCCGCCCGCAGCATCATCGGCCAGGCCTCGACTTCGGCAGGGGTGAACGGGCGCCGCCGCCGGTAGGCATCGACAATGGCCCGCCAGTGATCCGGCAGATGCCGGCCGGCCGGCTGGTGGCACCAGTCGTTGCAGATCACCGCCAGGTCGAACAGCCAGTGGTCGTGGCAGGCGTAGTAGAAATCGATCAGCCCGGACACGTGGCGGTCCTCGAACAGCACGTTATCGCGGAACAGGTCCGCGTGGATCACCCCGCGTGGCAGCGAGGTGTAGTCGAAGGCCTGCTGGGATGCGAGCTCGTCGTCCAGCAGGGCCTTGTCGTCAGCGTCAAGGTGATCGGCGAGTTCGTCGCGCGTGGCGACGATCCAGGCCAGCCCGCGGCTGTTGGCCTGGCGACCGGGGAACGATTCCCCGGCCCGGTGAAGTTCCGCCACGGTGGCGCCCAGTGCCGCGCAATGCGCGGGGTCCGGCGTCACCAGGCTGCGGCCCCGCAGCCGATACACCAGCGCCGCCGGTCGTCCCGCCAGGTGCGACAGAAAGCCGCCGTCGCGCCGGGCCACCGGATGGGCGCCCGGCACACCCAGGCCCGCCAGATGATCCATCAGGTTGAGATAGTAGGGCAGCTCGGTCGGCTCTAGCGCCTCGAACAGCGTCAGCACCCAGCGCCCGAGCGTGGTATCGACGAAGTAGTTAGTGTTGGTGATGCCCTCGGAGATGCCCTGGAAATACTCGAGCTCGCCAATGGCGTAGTCGCCCAGCAGTCGGTCGATGTCCTCGGCGGTCAGGCGGGTATAAACCGACATCAGGCGTTGCCGCGCGCCAGCCGCCGGAGGAATACGCGCATCTCCTTCGCCGCCTGATGGTCACCCCGCGCCTCGGCGACGGCAATGCCCTGGTCGAATGCCTGACCCGCCTCTTCGTTGCGGCCGGCATCAGCTAGCGCGCGGCCGAGAAACTTCCAGGCAGCGGAGTACTGCGGATCCTGCGCAACGGCCTGTTGCAGATGCGGGATCGCGGCAGGGGCATCACCATCCTTCACGCACAGTTCACCGAGGGAAAAGCGCAGCAGGGCGGTGTCCTGACCGCCGTCCAGCATCGCCTCGAGTTTCGCCCGCATGCCCATGGGAGCGGGATTGTAACGTAGCCACCGATCAGCGCCGCCAGAATGCGGGCGAGAAGATCACCAGCAGGGTGAAGATTTCCAGGCGCCCCATCAGCATGGCCAGGCAGAGCAGCCATTTTCCAGGGTCGGTCACGCTGGCCATGTTGGAGGAGACTTCGCCCAGGCCCGGCCCCAGGTTGTTCAGGCAGGCAGCCACGGCGGAGAAGGCGCTTACCTCGTCCAGCCCGGTAAGCAGCAGGAGCAGGAACATCAGCACGTACACGCCGATGTAGGCGGCAAAAAAACCCCATACGGCCTCGATGACGTGCGGTGGCATGACGCGGCCGCCGAGCTTGACCGGCAGTTCCGCATTGGGGTGAATCAGCCGCGTGATCTCGCGCAGGCCCTGCTTGAGCAGCAGCACGAAGCGCACGACCTTGATCCCCCCCGTGGTGGAGCCGCCGCAGCCGCCGACAAAACTGCCCAGCAGCAACAGCATCGGCAGGAACGCCGGCCACAGGGTGTAGTCGGTGGTGGTGAACCCGGTGGTAGTGCCGATTGACACCACCTGGAACAGCGCCTTGATGAATGCCTCCGACGGATCGCCGTAGGTACCGGCGTAGAGCAGATAGGCGCCGACCAGCGCGGTCGCCCCGACCACCATGGTCAGGAACGTGCGTGCTTCGGCATCGCGCCAGTAGGTGCGCAGGTCGGCAGTCCGCCAGGCGGTGAAATGCAGCGCGAAGTTCAACGACCCCACCAGCATGGCGAAGACCGCCGCCAGTTCGATCACCGGGTCATCGTGGTGGCCCAGACTCAGGTCATGGGTGGAGAACCCGCCGGTGGCAATCGAGGAAAAGGCCAGGCCCACCGCGTCGAACGGGGTCATGCCGGCGAACCAGTAGACCAGCGCGCAGACCACGGTCATCCCCGCGTACAGGTACCACAGTGTCTTCGCGGTCTCCTGGATGCGCGGGGTGAGTTTGGAGTCCTTGATGGGGCCCGGGGTTTCCGCCCGGTAGAGCTGCATGCCGCCGATACCCAGCATCGGCAGAATCGCCACGGCCAGCACGATAATGCCCATGCCGCCGAGCCACTGCAGCAACTGGCGCCAGAACAGCACCGCATGCGGCAGGGTATCCAGCCCGGTGAGTACGGTGGCGCCGGTGGTGGTAAGGCCGGACAGGCCTTCGAACACTGCGTCGGTGACGGTCATGTCGGGTCGGTCGGCAAGAAACAGCGGCAGTGATCCGAACAGCCCCAGCACCGCCCAGAACAGCACGACTACCAGAAAGGCGTCGCGGAGCTTGATCTCCTTGCGGATCCGCCGCGCCGGCCACCAGGCGATGAAACCGGCTGCCAGGGTGATGCCGAATCCGGACAGGAAGGCATCCGCTTCGCCGTCGCCGTAATAGAGGGCCACCAGCACCGGCAGCAGCATGGTGGCGGAGAACAGCATCAGCAGGACGCCGACCACCCGCTGCGCGACCGCGAAGGGATGATTCATGGCGCGTACTGCCGCGTGGCCATGTCAGTAATGACCGCCGGTCCCGACACAGGGATCAGACGAACGACACGCCGACCTGGAACAGTCGCTCCAGCGCCGCGGTGTTCTTCTTTTCCACGATGAACATGATCACGTGATCGCCGGATTCGATCACGGTGTCATGGTGCGCGATGATCACTTCCTCGCCGCGGGCGATGGCCCCGATGGTGGTGCCGTTGGGAAGGCGGATCTCGTCGATGCGCCGGCCCACCACGCGCGAATTGCTCGGGTCGCCGTGGGCGACCGCCTCGATTGCTTCGGCGGCGCCCCGCCGCAGGCTGTGAACCTGCACCACGTCACCCCGGCGCACATGCGACAGCAGCGCTGACACCGTCGATTGCTGCGGCGAAATCGCGATGTCGATGGCTCCGCCTTCCACCAGATCGACGTAGGCCAGCCGGTTGATCAGGCTCATCGCCTTGCGGGCGCCCAGGCGCTTGGCCAGCATCGAGGACAGGATGTTGGCCTCGTCATCGTCCGTGACCGCGCAGAACACATCCACGCTTTCGATGTTCTCTTCCAGCAGCAGGGCTTCGTTGGCGGCGTCGCCGACCAGCACGATGGCCTTGGTCAACTGCTCGGACAGGGCCCGAGCGCGCTCGCGGTTGCGCTCGATCAGCTTGACCTGGCAGTGATCCTCCAGCGCCCGGGCCAGGCGCAGGCCGATATTGCCGCCGCCGGCCAGCACCACCCGCTTAACCGGCCGGTCGAGCTTGCGCAGTTCGCTGATCACCTTCTTGATGTGCTTCTTGGCGGCGACGAAGAACACCTCGTCATCGGCTTCGATGACCGTGTCGCCTTCCGGAATGATGGGTTTGCCCCGCCGGTAGATGGCCGCCACCCGTGTATCCACCCCGGGAATGTGCTCCCGTATGGTGCGCAGTTCCTGCCCCACCAGGGGTCCGCCGTAGTAGGCCTTGACGCCCACCGCCCGGACCCGGCCCCCGGCGAAATCCACCACCTGCAGCGCGCCGGGGTACTGCACCAGGCGGCTGATGTAGTCGCAAACCAGCTGTTCCGGGCTGATGTGCATGTCTACCGGCAGGGCGTCCTGCTGAAACAGACGCTTTTCCTGGAGATATTCGGACGCGCGGATGCGGGCGATCTTGGTCGGGGTGTGGAATAGGGTATACGCGATCTGGCAGGCCACCATGTTGATCTCGTCGGATTCGGTGACCGCGATGATCATGTCCGCGTCTTCGGCCCCGGCAGCCTGAAGCACTTCCGGATGCGCGGCGAATCCCTGAACCGCACGGATATCGAGCCGGTCCTGCAGCTCGGCCAGGAGATTCGCCTGGGTATCGACGATGGTGACGTCGTTGGCCTCGTCGGCCAGATTCTCAGCCAGCGTGGCACCCACCTGGCCGGCCCCCAGAATGATGATCTTCATAGCCGCCGAACAGTAGACCTGCACCGGCCCGCTTGCAAGGGCGCCGGGCCGGCGCCAAACGGGGCGCTAACGGCGTAGAATGCGAGCCGGCGAGTCTGGTGGCCGACGGCATGCGTATAGCAGGAAACGACAATCGATGAACAGGAAGACCGACTGGCTTGATGACGTCGCCTGGAACGGGGATGGCCTGGCGCCGGCGGTAGTGCAGGACGCGACGGGCGGGCGCGTGCTGATGATGGCGTGGATGAACCGCGACTCGCTCGCCGAGAGCCTGAACACCGGGTTTGCCACGTTCTGGTCACGCTCGCGCGGCAAACTGTGGCGCAAAGGCGAATCCTCCGGTCACCGGCAGCGCATCGTCGATGTCCGACTGGACTGCGACAGCGACACGCTCCTGCTGCGTGTCGAACAGGTGGGCGGCATCGCGTGCCACACCGGACGCGAGAGCTGCTTTTATCGACAGTTGACGGACGGCACCTGGCAGGATGCCGACCCGGTCATCCGCGATCCGGAAGACATTTATGGCTGATACCGATCATGTGCTTGCCACTCTGGACCGGGTGCTGGCCGAGCGTTGCGAGGCCGATCCTTCCGAGTCCTACACCGCCCGTCTCTTGTCCGGTGGTGTGGCGGCGATTCTTGCTAAGATCGAGGAAGAATCCGGCGAGGTCATTGAGGCGGCCGGGGACAGCGACGACGCCCACCTGATTCACGAGATTGCGGACCTGTGGTTTCACACCATGGTCCTGCTGACACACCGGCGGTTGTCCGCCGACGACGTGCTGGCCGAACTGGGCAGACGCTTCGGCATGTCCGGGCTGGCCGAGAAGGCCGCACGCCAACGACAGGGTTAACGAGGTAGGAAATTATGGGTATTGGCGGTATCAGCATCTGGCAGCTGCTCATCGTGCTGGCGATCGTGGTGATGGTTTTCGGCACCAAACGGCTGCGCAACATGGGCGGTGATCTTGGCTCGGCGATCAAGGGTTTTCGTTCTGCCATGAAGGATGGCGGCGAGAAGGACGGTGACGAGGACGACCAGGACGCCCGCAAGCGTGATGAAGACCCTCAGGTTATCGACCAGCTTGGCGAGACCCGGGCCAACACGGACCCGACCGAAGAGGCGGACAAGCGCCAGGATCAGGCCAAGAAATCCTGATCCGGCCACCGGCGCGTTGCCGGTGACACCCTACCTGCAGGCCTGATCGAATGTTCGACATGGGTTTCTGGGAGTTGGTCGTGCTCGGCGTGATCGGCCTGATCGTGCTCGGGCCCGAGCGGCTCCCCACCGTCGCCAGAACGCTCGGCCGCTGGACCGGCCGCGCGCGCTCCTACATGCGCACGCTCAGCACCGAGCTGGAGCGCGAGGTCAATACCAAGGATCTACGGCGCACCTTCGAGCAGACCAGGTCAGAAATCGACCAGACCCGCAGCGAGTTCGACCAGGGCCGGCGGCAGCTCGAGTCCGAGGTACGCGGTGACGAGGACTCGGGCGGCACGACATCCGAGCCGGCGTCGCCCGCCCCGGATGAGACCGCCACCGACGCACCGGCAGACAAGCCGACGGGCCGGCGCCTGGAGTCGCAGACCCGGGACGGCGATTCATGAGCGTGGGGCCGGACAAGGAACAGACACTTTTCTCCCACCTGCTGGAGTTGCGCGATCGGTTGTTGCGCGCGGTGATCATGGTGGTGGTGGTGTTCATCCCGCTGGCGGTGTTCTCGTCGGAACTGTTCACCTGGCTGTCGGGGCCGTTGCTGGCGCACATGCCGACCGGTTCCAGCCTGATCGCTACCGAAGTGGCCGCGCCGTTCCTGGCGCCGTTCAAGCTTTCCATCCTCCTGGCGGTGGTCATTTCCCTGCCGTGGATTCTCTATCAAATCTGGGCATTCGTAGCCCCGGGGCTTTACATGAACGAGCGGCGCCTGGTGGTGCCGCTGCTGGCGACCAGCACCAGCCTGTTCTATCTGGGCATGGCATTCGCTTACTACATCGTGTTCCCGGTGGTATTCGGTTTCTTCGTCAGCGTGGCCCCGGAAGGGGTGGCGGTAATGACCGATATCAGCCGCTATCTGGACTTCGTGCTCGGCATGTTCATGGCCTTCGGCATCGCCTTCGAGGTGCCCGTGGCCCTGTTTCTGCTGGTGTGGGCGGGCTTTACCACGCCGGCCGATCTCGCCAGCTACCGGCCCTATGTCCTGGTGGGGGCGTTCGCCATCGCGATGCTGCTGACACCCCCGGACATGATTTCCCAGACGCTGCTTGCGGTGCCGATCTTCATCCTCTACGAAGCCGGCATCTGGGGCGCCCGCCTGTTCGTGCCCGGTATCCGTGAAGTCGAGGCCCAGAAGGCCGAGCAGAAGCGCGACGAGTAAGTCGCCGGCCGTGAGCCTGGGTTCAGGATTGGTTCAGGCGTCTCGGGGCAGGGTGATCGCGTCCGGTTGATACCGGCAACGTTTGATCAACCCCTTCCTCAAGGAGATGCGAAATGCGACTCATTACCGTGACGATGCTTGGCCTGGGCCTCATGAGCGGCCAGGCGATGGCCGATCTGAACTCGCGTACCGGCGCTGGTGCCGGTGTGGGCCTCGGACTCGGCCTGGGCAACCTGGTACAGCTGGATGCCGAAGCCGGCGCCCGCGTCGATCAGGAACTGGACACGCGCCGTGACGATCGCCGGGCGGCGCCGCAGGGTCGTGTGGATGCCGGGGCGCAGGCCGCCGGCCGGGCCCGCACCAGCTCGCCCCAGCGCGGCGGACTGCTGAACGGTCTGCTGGGTCTTTAGATCCGGTTCGATGGGACGTCGACGCGCCGGGTGGCTTGTCCGCCCGGCGCTTTTTTTTGTCCGGGCGATCGGACACAAAAAAGCCCGGCCGAAGGCCGGGCTGGTTTGCTCGACGATTGAGCGCGCCGGGTATTACCGGCCGCCGCCCTGGGCGGGCGCCATCGCCTGGAGCTCGCCCCGAAGCTCCTTCATGCGGGCCAGCAGATCATCCGTCTTGGGGTTCTGCTCGCGCATGGCCTCGAGGGTCGCGTCGTTGAGTTCCTCGGCCTTGGCCTGGATTTCCGGCTTCTGCATCACCTTCTTCTGGGCCTGACGCATCTCCTGCTGTTCGGCGCGCAGCTTGCCGATCAGTTCCTTGCGGCGCTCGTCCGCTACCTCTTCACCGCGCAGTTCGGTACCCATCTCCTTGATGGATTCGCGCTTGGCCTCGACGTCGTAGCCTTCGCTCTTCATCTCGCTGACTACGCGGTTGCGGAAAGTTTCCTGTTGTTTCGTAATGTCCGGGTTCTCGGCCACGGCCTTCTTGCGGATGCCCTGCAGCTCGCTGGAAACCTCGCGGTATTCCTTGATCACGGACTGCACTTCCGCCTGCTGGGCCGGCGAGGCGGCCGGGGCCTGCTGGGCGATGGCGGCACCGAAAACGGAGGCGCCAACCCCCAGCAGGGTGGCTGCGGCCATGGTGGTAAATTTTTGCATGTGCATTACTAACGTCCTCGAATGAAAAGTGGGCGTTGGGCCTCGGACAGCATTGCAGGCTATCAGTGCCCCGGTGAGTGATCAAAAATGTCCGGCCGATGCCAGACGGTCGGCCGCGCGGATCGGCTCGGGCAGTCGGTACCGTTTTAGGCAGGCCATGACTTGTTGGACCGCGGTTGGCAGATCGATCCGGTGACCGGGCGATACGTATACCGGCGCAACCCGGTTTCGCGTCCGCAGGACCGCGCCGATGGTTTCGTCGCAGTCACGCAGGGCGGACCAGCTGCCCCGTTCCGCCGGCACCGGCTTGTGCTCGCCAACCAGCCGGCTCTTGCCGACCCCGATGGTGGGCAGCCCGGTGGCCAGGCCGATATGGCAGGCCACGCCCAGCCGGCGGGGATGGGCATACCCGTGGCCGTCGCATAGCAGCAGGTCCGGCGGCCGGCGCAAGCCGTCGAGGGCCTCCAGAATGGCGGGCACCTCCCGGAACGACAGCAGCCCCGGCATGTAGGGAAACCGGGTCGGCTGTCGCACGATCTGCCGATCCAGCACGGTCATGTCGCTGGCGTCACAGACGACCACCGCGGCGCGTGTTACCCGACCGCCATCCTCGAACCCGACATCCGCGCCGCCGATCCTGGCGATCACGGGGAGCCGGTTTTCCAGGGCGAGCTGGTCGCGGAGTTCCCGCTGCAGCTGGATTGCCTGTTTCGGTGTTAGATTCCAGCGCCGTGCGGCGGCCAACCCCGGTGTGGTCTGACTCAGAAGCGGTCGCGGGCGCGGGAAATGGCCAGTTTCAGACTGTCCCAGGCGTGTTCGGCGCCCTGGCGGATGTCGTCGAACGCCGCCTCGCTGGCGTCCCGCGCCCGGGAAAGCTGGCTCTCGGCCCTGTCGCGCTGTTCGCGCAACTCTTTCATGTAGTCCTCGTACTGATGCTTCGCATCATCCGAGGCCTGGCCGGCCTTTTCCTTGAGGCGATCGATTTCCGCGTTGACTTCGTCGATCTTGCCCTTGATGCGGTTTATCCATTCGTCGCGCGTGGACATTGATGCGTCCTGTTGTCGAGTGACGCGGGCACGCTGTGGGGCAGCGGGACGGTTTTCAAGTATCGGCGGGCGTGTCCCGGGCCTCAACCAGCGCGGCCATCGCGGTCAGGGTCTCGCGGCTGACGTGATGCTCGATACCCTCGGCGTCCTGGCGGGCGGCCTGTTCGGGCACGCCGATGGCGCGCAGGAAACGGAGCACTACCAGATGACGGCGGCGCGAGGTTTCCGCCATGCGGCGGCCACGGTCGGTGAGGAAGATGGCGCGATAGGGTTCGCTGTTGACCAGTCCGCGTTCGGCCAGCCGGCGGACCATCTTGCCCACTGTGGCCTGGGTGACGGCCATGCGCTGGGCCAGTTCGACGGCCCGGGCCTCGCCCTTGGCGTCGATCAGGTCGGCGATCAGCTCGACGTAATCCTCGATCAGCTCGGATTCATGGGCCTTGCGAACGTGGGCATGCTGACGGGCGTGGGCCTCCGGGGACAGCATTTCGCCCGGACTGTCCGGCGAACTGACATGTTCCAGCGAGTGCGGCACGGATTTGTCAGCCATGGAAACAGGGCTCGCGAAGGGCGTCGTCGGCACGACAACGAAACCCAGTTTGCCATATCGAATGGTTCTCAGCCGGTCCCGGCCCGCAGTTGGCGCAGCACCGGCGCGGTATCCGGGCGCACGCCGCGCCAGCGGTGGAAGGATTCGGCCGCCTGCTCCACCAGCATGCCGAGACCGTCACAAATGATTGCGGCGCCCTGCTGCCGGGCCCAGTCCTGAAATGGCCGTGAGGCCGCACCGTAAACCATGTCGTAGGCCGTGGCTCCGGCGGCCAGCAGACTGGCGGGCAGATCGGGCAGGGCGCCCGCAAGTCCGGCCGAGGTGGCGTTGATCAGCACATCCACCGGCTCGCTGTCGGCCAGGTCGGCGAAGCCGATGCCGCGAACCGGCCCCTGCACCGCGAAATATTCGGCCATGGATTGCGCCTTCGATGCCGTACGGTTGGCGATGATCAGGTTGGCGGGCTCGGCGGCCAGCAGCGGGCCGATCACCCCCTGGGCGGCGCCGCCGGCGCCCAGCACCAGCAGGCGACGGCCGGTTAGCGTCACGGCGCGGTTGTGCTGCAGGTCCCGCAGCAGGCCGGCACCGTCGGTATTGTCGCCCTCGATCCGCCCCTGGTCATGCGCAATCAGGGTATTGACGGCCCCGGCTGCTCGGGCGCGATCGCTGAGCCGGTCGGCGAAGTCGGCGGCATCCAGCTTGAACGGCACGGTCACATTGAGGCCGCGACCGCCTGCCTCGAAAAAGGCCCGCGCGGTGGCGGCAAAGGCGTCCGGTTCGGCCGGCAGGTGGTCGTAGTGCATGGCCTGGCCGGTCTGCGCGGCGAAGGCGGCATGGATGTCCGGCGACAGCGAGTGGGCCACCGGATTGCCGATCACCGCGTAGCGATCGGTCACGGCGTCGAGTCGTCGGCCAGCCAGCGGGCCACGTCCACTGCAAAGTAAG
This sequence comes from Salinisphaeraceae bacterium, assembly GCA_040222795.1. Taxonomy (GTDB): domain Bacteria; phylum Pseudomonadota; class Gammaproteobacteria; order Nevskiales; family Salinisphaeraceae; genus Spectribacter. The sequence continues at coordinate 307,412 of JAVKCJ010000029.1, read as the reverse complement.
TCAAAACGCCGTCGGCCCCGGCCCGCTTGAAGGCGTTCAGGCATTCCAGCACCGCCTTGCGTTCATCCAGCCAGCCGTTGGCAGCGGCGGCCTTGAGCATGGCGTATTCGCCCGACACCTGATAAGCGAAAGTGGGTACCCCGAAGGTTTCCTTCACCCGGTGGACGATATCGAGATAGGGCAGGCCGGGCTTGACCATCACCATGTCTGCGCCTTCGTCCAGGTCTAGGGCCACCTCGCGCAGGGCTTCGTCGCTGTTGCTCACCGGCATCTGGTAGGTGTGCTTGCCGCCGCCACCGAGGCTGCCGGCCGAGCCCACCGCCTCCCGGAACGGGCCGTACAGGTCGGACGCGTACTTCGCGGCATAGGACAGGATCAGTGTGTTGACCTGGCCGTCGGCCTCCAGCGCCTCGCGGATGGCGCCGATGCGGCCGTCCATCATGTCGGACGGGGATACCACGTCCGCGCCGGCCGCGGCATGGGCGCGGGCCTGGGCGACCAGCTGTGCCACGGTCGGGTCGTTGACCACATAGCCGGCGTCGTCCAGCAGGCCGTCCTGGCCGTGGCTGGTATAGGGGTCGAGCGCCACGTCGGTGATCACGCCGAGCTCGGGAAAGGCCCGCTTGAGCCGGCGGATCGCCTCGGGCACCAGACCGTCGGGATTGGCGGCCTCGGCGCCGTCCGGCGTCTTGCGGGCCGGGTCGATCACCGGGAACAGCACCAGCGCCGGCACGCCGGCGGCCACCGCGCGTTCCGCCTCCGACAGCAGGCCGTCGAGCGTATGTCGCGATACGCCCGGCATGGCGGCCACGTCAACCGGTTCGCCCTCGGTAATGAACACGGGGTAGATCAGGTCATCTGTGGTCAGGCCCCGTTCGCGGGTGAGGCGACGGGCAAAGGCGCTGGCGCGGGTGCGCCGGAGGCGAGTCTGCGGGTAGCGTCCGGGAAAGGCCTGGACCATGTTGCTTGCTCCTGCGGCGGGCGCGGCGCGAGTATACCAAGGGCGGGGCGATGATCCGCCCGGCAACAATCGAGGCACCGATGCGAGATACCCAACCGCTGTTTCAGCAGACCGACTTTCCGCCCCTGCGGCGTGCCCGGCTGGAAACGCTGCAGATGAACCTCGGCTATCTGTGCAATCTGGCTTGTACTCACTGTCATGTGGCGGCAGGCCCCCGGCGCACCGAGTTGATGGACCGCGAGACCATGGATGTGGCCCTGGACTTCATTCAACGCCAGTCGATCGCCAACCTGGATGTGACCGGCGGTTCGCCCGAGATGAACCCGCACTTCGAGTATCTGATGCGCGAGGCAGCGGCGCTGGGCACCCATCTGATGGATCGCTGCAATCCCACCATCATCGAGGAACCCGGCTACGAATGGGTGCCGGATCTGCTGGCCGAGTTGCAGGTGGAAGTGGTGGCGTCGCTGCCCTGTTACACCTCCGACAATGTCGATAAGCAGCGCGGCAAGGGGGTGTTCGACGCCAGTATCAAGGCGTTGCGGAAACTCAATGACCGCGGCTACGGCCATCCGGGCTCCGGCCTGACGCTGAACCTGGTCTACAACCCGGCCGGGCCAACGTTGCCGCCGCCGCAGGAACAGCTCCAGGCGGATTACGAGCAGTTTCTGGCGGACGAGTTCGGCATCGTTTTCAACGACCTGTTCACGCTGGCCAACATGCCGATCAAGCGTTTCGGCAGCATCCTGCTGTCGAAGGGGCAGTTCGGCGATTACATGGCGTTGCTGCAGGAGTCCCATCGCCCCGAGAATGCACGCAACGTCATGTGCCGTAGCCTGGTTAGCGTGGATTACCTCGGCTACGTCTACGATTGCGACTTCAATCAGATGCTGGACATGCCGCTAGGGGCGAGCAATCGGCCACGCACGCACCTGCGCGATCTGCTGGAAACCGACTTCGAGGGCCAGCCGATTGCGGTGGCCGACCACTGTTACGGCTGCACCGCCGGCCAGGGGTCGTCCTGCGGCGGGGCCCTGAACTGACAGCCCACCGCGCCCGTAGGCCCGTTCCGGGCGTCTCCTTTTGTAAACAGGAAAATCATCATGAGCACAGCCAGTGTTGTTGAACGCTATACCCAGGGGGCCCAGGCCCGGGAAGAGGCGTTGTGTTGCCCGGTGGACTACGACCGCAGCCTGCTGGAGATGCTGCCTGCCGAGATCGTCGAGCGCGATTACGGTTGCGGCGACCCCTCCCGTTACGTGCAGACCGGCGACACGGTGCTGGATCTGGGTTCCGGCGGGGGCAAGATCTGCTATATGGCGGCTCAGCTGGTCGGTGAGAAGGGCCATGTCATCGGCATCGACATGAACGACGAAATGCTGGCTCTGGCCCGCCGCCATCAGGCCGATATGGCGCGCCAGCTGGGCGGCGACCGGGTGACCTTCCACAAGGGACGCATCCAGGATCTGGCACTCGATCTCGCCGACACCGAGGCCTTTCTCGCCAAGCGCACGGTGGCCGATACCAGTGACCTGCTGGCGCTGGAAGCACATCAGGACCAGCAGCGGCTGTCCCGCCCGCTGATTGCGGATGCCAGTGTCGATCTGGTCATCTCCAACTGCGTGCTCAATCTGGTGGCCGAACGCGACCGCCGGCAGATGATCGACGACATCTTCCGGGTGCTGCGACCGGGCGGCCGGGTGGCCATTTCCGATATCGTGGCCGATCGCCCGGTGCCCGAAGCATTGAAGCGGGACCCGCAGCTCTGGAGCGGCTGCATTTCCGGTGCCTTCCATGAGGCGGCCTTCCTCGATGCCTTTGCGGCCGCCGGCTTCCACGGCGTGGCCTACGACAAGTGGCAGAACGAGGCCTGGCAGGTGGTAGACGGCATCGAATTCCGGTCGGTCACGCTGGTGGCCACCAAGGCATCGACGGAGGCCGAGCGGGATGCCGGCCAGGCGGTGCTCTACCGCGGTCCCTACCAGGCCGTCATTGACGAGCGCGGCCAGACCTTTCCGCGCGGGCAACGACTGGCGGTCAGCGACCGTGATTTCGAACGCCTTACCAGCGGCGCCTATGGCGAGGATTTTGTGGGTATTACGCCGAGCCAGCCGCAGGACGCGCCCTGGGCGCTGGTTCACGGCACCGCCCGCCCGCCCGGCCCGGCCGGCAGCGACCGCCACTCGGATGGCAATCAGGGGCGCGGCTGCTGTTAAGCTACGCTCCCATGACGGATTTCATCGCTGCCTCGAGCCGCTTCCATGGCTGACAATTCCCAGCTCGCAGAATGGCTGGAAGCCGTTGGTCGTGGCGACGAGCAGGCTTTCCAGCACCTGTACCGGGCGACGTCCGCGCATCTCTATTCCCTGCTGCTCCGTATGTTGCGCAGCGAGGAGCGGGCACAAGATGCGTTGCAGGACACCTTCGTCAAGGTATGGAAGAAATCGCACACCTACTCCTCGGATCGGGGGTCGCCGCTGACCTGGCTGTTGTCGGTGGCCCGTTACAGGGCACTGGACATGCTTCGGCGCCAGCGTCCGGAAACCGGTATGCCGGAGGATCCGGACGTCGAGGCGCTGCTGCTGGTTGACGACAACTCGCCCGGCCCACAGGACGAGAACGTCACCGAGGAGGCGCTGGCAGCGGTGCGGACATGCTTGGGCACATTGCAGGCGGATCAGCGTCGTAGCGTCATTCTGGCCTACTACGAAGGACTGACCCATCAGGAATTGGCGGCACGCCTCGGCGCGCCGCTGGGAACCGTCAAGAGCTGGGTACGACGCGGGCTGATGCGCTTGCGCGAATGCCTGGTGGAAACACGCTAGATGAACGACCACGAGCCACAACCCGAGGACACGCGCGCCGCCGAGTATGTGCTGGGCACACTGGACGCCGAGCAGCGTGTGGCCGTCGACATGGCTCTGCAGGCCGGCGACGCGTCGCTGGCGCGCGAGATCGCCTGGTGGGAGCAGCGCCTGGGTCAACTCGGGCTGGAACTCGAACCCGTCGCGCCGCCCGCCCACGTATGGTCGCGGATTGCGCTGGGTACCGGCATCGGCCGGTCATCGGCTTCTGGCCGGCGGCGTCGCAGTCGGCGACTGTGGCAGGGGCTTGCCACCGCCGCCAGCCTGGCCGCGGTGGCGCTGGCATTGGTATTGCTGCTCGGGCCGGACCGGCTGCGGGTGGATCGCGAGGCGGATTCGCCGGTCTACGCCAGCGTGATTCGCGACGAGCCTACCGGGGCCGGCTGGCTGGTGACGACGGCGGACCGCGGCGACCGGCTCGAGGTGACGGCCCTGCGCGGCTATCCTACTGACGCCGACCACTCGCTGCAGCTGTGGCTGCTGCCGGAGGCGGGGAATCCGATTCCCCTGGGTCTGATGCCACAGGCCGGGCGCCACCAGATGGGGCTGCCGCCCGAGGCGGCCGACGCGCTGTCAGCCGCAGCCAAGCTGGCAGTATCCCTAGAGCCGGCCGGCGGCTCGCCGACCGGGCAGCCCACCGGGGAAGTGCTCTGGGTTGAACCGCTGACTGGGCAGCCCGGCTAGGGTAGCGGCCATGGTTACCAGCGCGTCAGGCAGGCGCTGCCCGATCCACCCGGCCGACTGACCGGTCGTCCCTAACCCGATGCGCCCCCGTGCCTCCCTCAACGCTGAACCCGGGCAGATCTCCGCCTGGCTGCAGGCGGTGGCCGCGGGCGACCAGCGCGCCTTTCGGCGGCTGTACCACGCCACCGCGCCGAAACTTATGGCTCTGCTGATCCGTATATTGGGGACGGAAGAGGCGGCGGAAGATGCGCTTCAGGACGCGTTCGTCAAGATCTGGCAGAAAGCCGGCAGTTACGCGCCGGAGCGCGGGTCGGGTCTGACCTGGATGCTGACGGTGGCGCGCTACCAGGCGCTGGATATGCTGCGCCGGCGGCGGCCGATGGGCTCGATTGACGATACGTCGGTCGAAACTAATGCCGCGCTGGCCGAGCGTGCCGCGCTGCAGCCGGAGAATCATGAGGAGACGATGCAGACACTGACCCGGATACAGGATTATCTCGGCGACCTGCCCCGCGATCAGCGGCGGGCGCTGATGCTGGCCTATTTCCGGGGCATGCCCTACCGCGAACTGGCCCAGCGCCTGCGGGTGCCCGAAGCCACCATCAAGACCTGGGTACGACGCGGGCTTGCGCGCTTGCGCGAACGTCTCAAGGAGCGGCCATGAGGCACAGTGATTGCGAGAGCGAACAGGCCTATCTGGCCGCGGAATACGTGCTCGGCGCGCTGGACCCCGAACAGGCCAGAATGGTGGCCGAGCGCCTCCGGTTCGACGCGGTTCTGCGTGACGAGGTCGCCGCCTGGGAACACCGGCTGTCGGCACTGGCACGGGACCTGCCGCCGCATCCGCCGCGATCCGGCGTCTGGCAGACCCTGGTTGACCGGCTGGGGTTCGATCACTGGCGGCAGCAGCTCTGGTTCTGGCGCGGCATGACGGCGGCCTCGATGATGGCCACGCTGGTGCTGGCGGCACTGATGATGGTTGGCCCGGGCCATGGGCCGGCGCTGTCGCCGGCCGATACGCCGCTCTACGTCAGTCTCATTCGCGACGAAACCCGCGGCGTGGGCTGGTTGGTCACCGCTGGTCCGGACAAGCACGAATTGCGCGTGAAGACGCTGGGTGATTATCAGGTGCCCGGCCACAAGTCGCTGCAGCTGTGGCTACACAATCCGAACGGCGAACTGGTCTCGCTGGGGTTGTTACCGACGGATGGCGAACAGCGTTTCGTGCTGCCGGGAAATCTCGCCCAGGCCCTGTCTGATCGCGCCACCCTGGCAGTGTCGCTGGAACCGCCCGGCGGTTCGCCCACCGGCCGGCCGACGGGCCAGACGGTGTCGATCGCGCCGGTGACGGCGGAGACCGGCGCGGAGACCTACTCCGCCTCGTTGAGCGACCAGTCGTAGCGGTAGCCGCCGATATCGTCGGCCGCATCCAGCCGGGCTGACAGAGCCGGCTCGGCGAAGCGACGCAGGTGACTGATGACGCCGATTTCGCTGCCGCCGAAATCGACCTGATACCACTCGTAAATCTTCGATACCAGTAACCGGCCGTCATCGAAGCGCGCGCCGCGCGGGCTGTTGACGTAGGCACGCGCGTTGTCCCGCAGTTGCTCGTTCACCCGAGCCCCGAGATACGCACTGTCGCGCAGGTTGGGGCAGCCCACCGAGGCGCAGTTGACCCCGTAGTGGGTCAGGCCGTCGCCCCAGATGGGCCGAAGGATGCGGTGTTCGATGTCATCAAGGCTGAGGGGCTTGCCGTCCACGGTCAGCAGTTTCTGTTGCCAGGCGTTGCTGCCCAGGCCGAAAAGGCCGCCGCCTATGTCGCGGATGCTGTCCAGCGGATAGTTTTCCAGAATCAGTCGCACGGTGGCGGCGTTGTACAGGTTCAACCAGTAGGCCCGCTGTACCGGACGGCTGTACTCCGCAATGGCCACGTTTTCCAGCCGGCGGATGTAGGTATCGAGCGTCTTGCGGTCCGCCGCGCTGACCGCCCCGTAGCGGACCCGGTTCAGGCCGAGGGCTGGATCCGGTACCACATGATGACCGAGAAACTCGCTCCAGGCGGCGTGATCGATGGTAGCGGTGCTGTTCTCGTCGTGGGCGGTCCAGCGTTCCCACAGGTTAGCGGTAGGCACGGCCTGCGCGGTGGCCGCGGCAAGCAGGGAAATGAGCAGTACGCTGATGAATCGCATAGGGGCAGTCTTTTTGTCCTGATTGAGGTAAATAGACCGGGTCCAGTCGTTATTGCTCGCCGGCCTCGCGCTTGACCCGCCGGTGGCGCATCGGGAAAGCTGCCGCAAAGCCGCCGCCGGATCGGACCATGTCCGCAGTCTATCTACTCGCCATCGACCAGGGCACGACCAGCAGCCGCGCCATCGTGTTCGCTCGTGACGGCAGTATCGTCGGCAGCGCCCAGCGCGAGTTTCGTCAGTACTTCCCGGCCGAGGCGTGGGTGGAGCACGATGCGGATGAAATCTGGCAGGTGACGCTGGCCGTGTGCCGCGATGCGCTCGCCGACGCCGATGTGGTGGCCCTCGATATCGCTGGCTGTGGCATCACCAACCAGCGCGAGACCACCGTCATCTGGGACCGTGCCACTGGCAGGCCGGTTCACCGCGCCATCGTGTGGCAGGACCGCCGCACCGCCGACTGGTGCCGCGAACACGGCAGCGATGAGCGCGAAGCCTGGTTGCAGGCGCGCACCGGCCTGCTGCTGGACCCGTACTTTTCCGCCACCAAGATCCGCTGGCTGCTGGACCACGTCGAGGGCGTGCGCGAGCGGGCCGAAGCCGGTGAACTGGCCTTCGGTACCATCGACACCTGGCTGCTCTGGCAGCTCACCAACGGGCGCGCCCACGCCACCGATGCCTCCAATGCCTCGCGCACCCTGCTGTTCAATATCCACACCCAGGACTGGGACGATGAATTGCTGGCCTTCTTTGGCGTGCCGCGGGCCCTGTTGCCCGACGTCCATGACAATGCCGCCGATTTCGGCAGCATTGATGCCGGCCACCTCGGTGCGGCCATTCCGATTGGCGGCATGGTCGGCGACCAGCAGGGGGCCCTGGTCGGCCAGGCCTGCTTCGAGCCCGGCATGGTCAAGTCCACCTACGGCACCGGCTGTTTCCTGGTGCTCAATCTCGGGCGCGAGGCGGTGACCTCGCGCCACCGTCTGCTCACCACCGTGGGCTACCGGCTGAATGGCGAGACCACCTACGCGCTGGAGGGCAGCATCTTCGTTGCCGGGGCCGCCATCCAGTGGTTGCGCGACGCCCTGCACCTTATCGAGCAGGCGCCGGAGACCGAGGCCATGGCCGCCTCCATCGATGGCACCGACGGCGTCTATCTCGTGCCCGCCTTCACCGGGCTGGGCGCACCCTACTGGGACCCTGCAGCCCGCGGCGCCATCCTGGGCCTGACCCGCGACACCGGCATCAAGCAGATCGTGCGCGCCGCCCTGGAATCCACCTGCTACCAGACCCGCGATCTGGTGGAGGCCATCGGCGACGATGCGGTGACACCCACCGAAATGCGGGTGGACGGCGGCATGGTGGCCAACGACTGGGTCTGCCGCTGTCTGGCGGATGTGCTGCAGATGCCGGTGGCTCGGCCCGGCGTGATCGAGACCACGGCGCTGGGGGCAGCCTATCTGGCCGGTCTGCAGGTCAGGGTGTACGACTCACTGGCGGAGATCGGTGCGCTGTGGCAGGCGCAGCAGACCTTCGCACCGCAGCGCGAGGCGGCGGCCATGCAGGGCCTGTACGAGGGCTGGCTGGCGGCCGTGCAGCGAGTGCGTTCGGGCTGACCGTCAGGTCGCGCGGCGCAGGGTCAGGTTGATCCGCGCTTGGCCCGCGAACGGGTGTGATCCCGCCCGCAGCGGCGCGATACCGTGGTAGCGCAGCCGGGCCGCCGCGCCCCAGACGGCCACATCGCCGTGCTGCAATGGTACCCGCTGCGGTCGGTCGGCCCGCCGGTCGCCGCCGAACAGGAACGTGGCCGTCAGGCCCAGTGAAACCGAGACGATCGGCGCGTCGAAGTCCTGTTCGTTCCTGTCCTGATGCAGGCCCATGCGAGCGCCGGGGTGGTACCGGTTGATCAGGCAGGCGTCCGGGTCGAAGCCGGTGTATCCGGCGGCAGCGGCCGCCGCGATGGCCAGCTCGCGGAATACCGCCGGCATGGCCGGCCAGGGGCGCCCGGTCTCGGGGTCGTCGCGGGTGTATCGATAGCCACGCCGGTCCGTGGTCCAGCCAAGCCCGCCGCAGTTGGTCATGCCCGCGGACATGCGATGGCCGCCGGGCGTTTCCATGTGGCGGAAGGGGGCGGTGGCCGTTACCTGTTCGATGGCGGCAGCCAGCGCGGTTTCCCGGTCGAGTGCGAAGCCGCGCAGGATCACCGCGCCCTCGGCCAGGGTTTCCCGGTGCTCAGCCGGGGCGAACAGGTCGGCAGTGCGGCCACTCATGTTCGGCGTTCACGCGTGAGCAGTTTGCGCTTGCGATCCACGCCCCAGCGATAGCCGGACAGATTGCCGTCGCTTCGCACCACACGGTGGCAGGGAATGGCGATGGCCAGCTGGTTGGCCGCGCAGGCGCCGGCCACCGCCCGAACCGATTTCGGCCGGCCGATGCGGGCGGCGATGTCCGTGTAGCTGGCGGTCTGGCCGGGCGGAATCGCCCGCAGGGCTTCCCAGACCCGCTGTTGGAAGGCGGTGCCACGGATATCCAGCGGCAGGTCGGCGCCCGTATCCGGGGATTCGACCAGACCCACCACGCGTGCGACCAGTTGCTCGAAGTCGCGATCGCCGCCGACCAGTTCGGCACGCGGGAAGCGGTCCTGTAGTTCATGGGTCAGGGCCTCGGGATCGTCGCCAAGGTAGATGGCGCAGATGCCGCGCTGACTGGCGGCCACCAGAATGGCGCCCAGCGAACTCTGGCCCACGGCGAAGCGGATCGCGGTGTTGGTGCCGCCGGCACGGAAGTCGCCGGGTGTCATGCCCAGTACCCCGTCGGCCTGTTCGTAGAAGCGGCCGCTGGAGCTGTAACCCGCCTCGAAGATGGCCCGCGTCACCGGCGCGCCGCCGCCCAGTTCCTGCCGCAGACGCTGTTCGCGATGGGCAGCGGCGTACTGGCGCGGGGTCAGGCCGGTCAAGCGCTTGAACAGCCGGTGGAAATGCGAGGGGCTGAAACCCACGTGGGCCGCGATGTCTTCCAGGCCGGGCGCGGTTTCGGCGGTCTCGATGAAACGGCAGGCGGCCGCCACCACCGCGGCGTTGGCCTCGGCCGCCGCGGGCCGGTCCGGGCGGCAGCGCTTGCAGGGCCGAAAGCCGGCCGCCTCGGCTGCGGTGCCATCGGTGAAGAAACGCACGTTCTCGCGCCGTGCGGCGCGCGACGGGCAGGAAGGGCGGCAGTACACGCCGGTGGTGATCACTGCGTAGCAGAAGCGGCCGTCGGCGGCCGGGTCGCGGGCGGTGACCGCCGCCCAGCGTGCCGCGTCAGCGCGGCGGCTTGTGGCGGAGTCGGGTGCTGGCGTGCTCATGGGAAGAGTCTCCGTGATTGACCGTCTGCCGCCAAGCGTAGTCATGCGATTGGGCGCCGACACTCCGTATTCTGCCCTTGTATCCCCACCCACGAAAAAGCCGGCACGCGGCCGGCTTCTCCGAGTCCTGCTTTCGCGTTCCGTTACAGCAGGTTTTCCACCGCGGCGCGTTCCTCGCGCAGTTCGGTTTCGGTGGCGGTCATTTTCTCGCGGGAGAAGTCATCCACGTCCAGGCCTTGCACGATCTCGTATCCGCCGTTCCGGCAGACCACGGGGTAGGAGTAGATCACGCCGGGTTCGATGCCGTAGCTGCCGTCCGCCGGGATGGCCATGCTGACGATGCCGTCGCTGCCGAGCACCCAGTCATGGATGTGATCGATGGCCGCCGATGCGGCCGATGCCGCTGAGGAGGCGCCGCGCGCCTCGATGATCGCCGCGCCGCGCTTCTGCACGGTGGGGATGAAGTCGCTACGGTACCAGTTCTGGTCGACCAGGTCGGCGGCGGCCTTGCCATCGACCTTGCAGTGGGCGATGTCGGGATACTGGGTGGCGCTGTGGTTGCCCCAGATGATCATGCCCTCGATATCGGTGACGTGCTTGCCGGTCTTCTGCGCCAGCTGGGTTAGCGCCCGGTTGTGGTCCAGCCGGGTCATGGCGGTGAACTGGCCGGGGTCGAGATCGGGCGCGTTGGCACTGGCGATCAGGGCGTTGGTGTTCGCGGGGTTGCCGACCACCAGCACCTTGACGTCGCGACTGGCGTGGTCGTTCAGCGCCTTGCCCTGCACCGAGAAGATTTCGGCGTTGGCCTGCAGCAGGTCGGCACGCTCCATGCCCTTGCCGCGGGGCCGGGCGCCCACCAGCAGGGCCACGTCGGCCTTCGCGAAGGCCACATTGGGGTCATCGGTAGCGACGATGTCCTGCACCAGCGGAAAGGCACAGTCGTTGATTTCCATTACTACGCCCTTGAGCGCGTCCATGGCCGGCGGAATTTCCAGCAACTGCAGAATGACCGGCTGGTCCGGTCCCAGCATGTCGCCGGCGGCGATGCGGAAGATGAGCGAATAGCTGATCTGACCGGCACCACCGGTGATGGCCACGCGTACGGGGGTTTTCATGGAGTCTCCTGCGTCCCTGAGAGCCTGGAAGGCGCGCGATGATAGCCGAAATCGTGCGGGGCGTAAAAAGCAACCGGATTGGCAGCGGGCGCGTACATCGGGGATAGTAACGGCCGCCCGGCGGGACGGCCGGGCATTTCCGAAGGAGAATCTATGCGCGTTGCCGTGGTGGGCACCGGCATTGCGGGTCTGGGCGCGGCCTGGCTGTTGCAGCAGGCTCACGAGGTCACGGTATTCGAGGCGCAGGCCCGGCCCGGCGGCCACACCCATACCGTGGATGACGGCGACCAGCCCGTGGATACCGGTTTTATCGTCTACAACGAGCCCGCCTATCCGCGGTTGAAGGCGCTTTTCAGGGCGCTGGGCGTGGCCACGCAGGCCAGCGACATGTCATTCGGCGTGTCGGTCGATCGCGGCCGTCTGGAATGGGCGGGGGATAACTGGCGCACGTTGTTCGCCCAGCCTAGCAATCTGTTGCGACCTTCGCACACCCACATGATCGTCGACATCCTGCGCTTCAACCGGCAGACGAAGAAGCTGCTGGCTGATGACGCCCTGCCGGATCAGTCGCTGGGTGAATTCCTGGACGCGCAGGTTTACGGCCAGCCGTTCCGCACCCGTTATCTGCTGCCCATGGCTGCGGCCATCTGGTCGGCGCCGACCGCCAGCATGCTGTCGTTCCCCTTGGCCAGTTTCGTGCGCTTCTTCGACAACCACGGCCTGCTCAACGTCAGCGACCGGCCGCAATGGCGCACGGTCACCGGCGGCAGCCGTGAGTATGTCAACCGGATCATCGCCTCGCTGACACGGCCGCCGCGGCTGGAAACGCCGGTTGCCCGGGTCGAGCGCCGTGCCGAGGGCGTGGCGGTAATCGACCGGGCCGGCAACGCGGACCTGTTCGATCAGGTGGTACTTGCCGCCCATGCGGACGACAGCCTGACCATGCTGGCCGATGCCACGCCGACCGAACGGGAACTGCTGGGCGCCTTCGGCTTCCAGGACAATCATGCGGTGCTGCACAGCGATATCAGCCTGATGCCGAGGCGCCGGGCGGTGTGGTCTTCCTGGAACTATCTGACCGAGGACGACGGAATTACCGGGCAGCGCGTGGCCGTAACCTACTGGATGAACCGGCTGCAGCGCATTGCCGGGGACCGGACCTACCTGGTCAGCCTCAACCCGTTGCACGAGCCGGACCCGGCCACCGTGATCCGGCGCATGGACTATCGCCATCCGGTGTTCGATCGCGCCGCGGTGGCCGCGCAGGCAAGGCTGGACGAAATCCAGGGCCGCGATCGGGTCTGGTTCTGCGGCGCCTGGTGCGGTTACGGCTTCCACGAGGACGGACTCGCCGCCGGGGAGGCCGTGGCCCGCGGACTCGGCGTTACCCCGCCGTGGGAGGCGGACGTTGCCTGAGTCGGCCCTCTACGACTGCCGCATCGTGCACCGGCGGCCGGCACCGCCGCAGTACCGGTTCGCCTATCGCGCGTTCTATCTGTGGCTGGACCTGGATCGGCTCGATGCCGATCTGGCCGGCCTGCGTCTGCTGTCGCGCAATCGTTTCAATCTGATGTCTTTTCACGACCGCGATCACGGCGCGCGGGACGGCAGCGACCCTGCCGCCTGGGCGCGCGCCCGGCTGGCCGACATGGGGGTCGACGCCGGCGGCCGCGTGCGCTTGCTGTGCATGCCGCGGATTCTCGGATACGGCTTCAACCCCATCAGCCTGTATTACTGCGAGAACCCTGCCGGCGCTCTGGTGGCCGTGATAGCCGAGGTACACAACACCTTCGGCGAACAGCACAGCTACGTGCTGCACAACGACGGCGGTCCGGTGGATCTCACCCGCAGCCAAGACAAGGCCAAGGTCTTTCATGTATCCCCGCTGCTGGAACGGGCCGGACGCTACCGCTTCCGGCTGGTGCCGCCGGGCGAGCGCATGGCGCTGGGCATCCGTCTGCTTGCCGACGATGGCAGCCAGCGCATTGCCACCGCCCTGTCGGGTCATCGACAGCGGCTGGCAGATCGCAACCTTTTGGCCCTGTTCCTGCGTATACCGGCCATGACCGTGAAAGTGACGCTGGCCATTCACTGGCAGGCGCTGAAAATCTGGTGGCGGGGTGCCCGCTTCCATGCCAAACCCGAACCGCATCGACCCAATATTTCCTGAGCCCATGTCCAAGCGTGAAGAGTCTCTCCCCCGCGTCAACGAACAGCTGCCCTGGCTGCTGCGACTGGCGCTGAGCCGCATCGGGCGGTTGCGTTACGGTCGTGTCGAGGTGCTGCTGCCCGATGGCCAGTTGCGCGAGGTCGAGGGCGAGATGCCCGGTCCCAGCGCCACGCTGCGGCTATGCGGCCCCCGGGCGATGAGCCGGGTACTCACCGGGGGCGAACTCGGCTTTGCCGAAGGCTTCATGAACGGCGACTGGGATACGCCGGATCTGGCCAACCTGATCTACCTGCTGCATCTCAACGAGGCTTATCTGGTGCCGCAGGTGCCCGGCGTGACCAGGCTGGCCCGGGCCTGGAGCGGCTGGCGGCACCGGCGCCGGCGCAATACCCGGCGCGGCTCGCGACGCAACATCGCCTATCACTACGATCTGGGCAACGATTTCTACGGTCTCTGGCTGGACGACACCTGGACCTATTCCAGCGCGGTGTTCGACACGCCGGAGACGGATTTGGCCGAGGCGCAGCGGCGCAAGTACCAGCTACTGCTGGACCGGCTCGAGGTCGGGCCGGGCGACCATATCCTGGAGATCGGCTGCGGCTGGGGCGGCTTTGCCCGTTATGCCGCGCAGGCGGCGGATGTCCGCGTTACCGGTATCACCCTGTCCACCGAGCAGCTGGCGTTCGCCCGCGAGCGGACGTCCGAGGCCGGCCTGGATGATCGTGTGGATTTCCGCCTGCAGGATTATCGCGATGTGCGGGGCCAGTTCGATGCCGTGGCGTCGATCGAGATGTACGAAGCCGTGGGCGAGGACTACTGGCCGTCGTATTTCCGTGCCATCCAGCGGGCACTCAAGCCCGGCGGCCGCGCGGCTATCCAGGGCATTACCATCGATCACGCCCAGTTTCCGAGCTACCGCGATGAAGTCGATTTCATCCAGCGCTACATCTTCCCGGGCGGCATGCTCGCGTCGCCGGAAATCTTCGAGCGCCAGGCGCGCGCGCAGGGCCTGACGCCGTCCGACGCGCGCTTCTACGGCAGCCATTACGCGGAAACGCTGTGCCGCTGGCATCAGGGCACCTGGGCGGCCAGACAGGCGATTCGCCAGCAGTTCGATGACCGCTTCCTGCGCATGTGGCGTTACTACCTGGCCTACTGCGAAGCCGGTTTCCGTTCCGGTAACATCGATCTGATGCAGATCACCTTGCAGCGGGCCTGACCCGCCCGTGCATTCGCCCCGGACGCTGCGGGAGCTGCTTGGCTACGGCGTTCTCGGCCTGCCGCTGGCGGCGCTGGGACTGCCCCTGGTCGTTTATCTGCCGGCCTATTACGCGACGCTGCCAGCGCTGGGCACCGGGCTGGTGGGCACCATGCTGATCGTGGCCCGCTTCTTCGATGTGGTCTCCGACCCGGCGATTGGCTGGGCCTCCGACCGTTTCCCCACACGCTTCGGCCGGCGCCGGCCCTGGATCGCCGCCGGCGTGCCGCTGCTGATGGTGGCGGCCTGGTACCTTTTCGTGCCGCCGGATTCGGCCGGCTGGCTCTATCTGTTGAGCTGGAGCGTGCTGGCCTATCTGGGCTGGACGCTGATCTATCTCCCCTACACCACGCTCGGGGCCGAACTTTCCGGCGATTACGACGAGCGTTCCCGGGTCACTGCTTTCCGGGAAGGGTTCTTTGCGCTGGGCACGCTGGTGGCGATCGCGCTGCCGGCTCTGATCGCCGGTGGCCAGGGTGGCGATGCCGCCGGGCTGGCGGCGGTGGCCGTATTTCTGCTGGTGGGGCTGCCACTGGCGGCCGGGGCCTTCCTGTGGCTGGTGCCGGAGCCGCGCCACATCCGCCGACAGCCGCCCGACTGGGCCCGCGGCTTGCGGTTGCTGGCGGGTAACGCCCCGTTCCGGCGGTTGCTGATTGCGTATCTGCTCAACGGGTCGGCCAACGGGTTGCCGGCCGCGCTTTTCATGTTCTTCGTGCTGCATGTGCTGGGGGGCGACCAGATCGTGGCCGGGGCATTCCTGGGGGTCTACTTCCTGTCCGCCATCGCCGGTCTGCCGGTGTGGCTGTGGCTGGGACGGGGCTGGAGCAAGCACCGGCTGTGGTGCACCTCGATGCTGTTCGTCTCGGCGGTGTTCGCCTTCGTACCGCTGCTAGGCGAGGGGGATTATCTGGGCTATGCGCTGATCTGCATTCTGGGCGGCAGCGTGCTCGGCATTGATCAGGCCATTCCCGCCTCGATCCAGGCGGATGTCATCGACGAGGATACGGCGGGTGGCGGCGACGGCCGGGCCGGCCTGTATTTCGGTCTCTGGGGCATGGCCACCAAGCTGGCGTTTGCTCTGTCGCTGGTGGCCTTCCCGATTCTGGAATGGTCCGGCTTCGATGCCTCGGCCGAGAGCAACAGTGATGGCTCCCTGGTGGTGCTGGCGCTGCTCTACGGCGTGCTGCCGGTCGCGGTGAAGGTCGGCGTGGTGGCGCTCATGTGGCGTTTCCCGCTGGGGCGGGAACGGCATGCACATCTGCAGGCCAGCATCGAGTCGGCTTCGGCGTCATAAATCGGTAATCGGGCTGTCGCAATCGCGACACCGTATCGACATCTCCGGGTGGGACCCTTGCGTGCTTAAGATGATCACCAAGGGAGAAATACCGATGGCATTGTTACGGGCTCTGGGCGCTGCTCCGTTGTTCCTGTGTCTGACCGTGGTCGGGTGCGGCGGCGACGATAATGGTGGGACTGCCGCTGGCGGCACCCCGGGCGGTGGTGGTGGCGGTAATGGCGCGCCCTCGCTTGCAGCCAATGCCGTCGCCGTTGCACCCGGACCGGAATGCCCGGCCGGCGGTGTCGAGGTGGAAACCGGCATCGACGAGAATCTGAACGGGCTCCTCGACGACAGCGAAGTCGATGAGTCCGCCGTGCTTTGCAACGGTGAGGACGGGACTGACGGCCTGTCCGTTGCCATTCTGGTAGACAACCAGGTAGGCGATGCCTGTGGCGCTGCCGGTGTGCGCGTGCGCGTTGGCCAAGACGACAACGGCAACGGCACGCTGGACGCGCCGGGCGAGGTGGATGACACGGCCATCGCCTGCAATGCCGGGCTGGCCGGCCTGCGGCTCGAGCAGATCGGGCGCTACGAGTCCGACGTTTTCGACGAAGGCGCCGCCGAGATCGTGGCTCACGATCCGGGTTCGCAGCGTCTTTTCGTCGTGAATGCCGATGCTGCGACACTGGACGTGCTCGACATCGCTGATCCCACCAATCCGGTGCTGGACGACACGATTTCGGCCGGTGACAACTGGTCGGATTCCGGTGGCATCAACAGCGTTGCCGTGTCCTCCGGTGGTCTGATTGCGGCGGCGGTCGAGAACGACGACGGCACCCTGAACGGCCGGGTGCAGTTCTACGATGCCGCCTCATTGGCGTTTCTCGGTCAGGTCGAGGTCGGCAACCTGCCCGATCTGGTGACCTTCGCCGACGCCGACACCGCGCTGGTGGCCAACGAGGGCGAGCCGAACAGCGATTACTCGGTGGACCCCGAGGGCTCGGTGAGTGTCATCGACGCCAGCGATCCGACCAACCCTACGGCCATGACCGCCAGCTTCGCCGACTTCAACGTCGGCGGCACCCGCGAAGACGAGGTGCCGGACCAGATGCGCCTGTTCGGCAATTTCGGGCGCACGGCGCTTACGGTGACTGACTATGCCGATACCGATCCGGCCACGCTGACCGTCAACGACGCCGGTGGTTTGGCAGCGAACGACTTCTTCACCCTGGCCAGCAGCGAGGGTGACCCGATTCTCTACCGGGTGGCCTCGGTCGCCGGCAATGTGGTCACCCTGACCGACGAGTTCGACGGCGATTCCGAAGTCGACGATCCCGCCACCATCCTGACTGTGTACCTGCACGACGGCATGTCCAGCGTGGCCCAGGACGTGGAGCCGGAATACATTGCGGTAGCCCCCGGTGGCCAGAAGGCCTGGGTGACGCTGCAGGAGAACAATGCGGTGGCCCAGATCGACATCGCCACCGCCTCGGTCGATGCCATCATCGCCCTCGGCTTCAAGGATCACAGCATCCCCGGCAACGAGCTGGACGCTGGCAACAACGACGACCGCGTCAAGATTCAGAGCTGGCCGCTGATGGGCATGTACATGCCGGACTCGATCGCATCTTATGAAGTGGGCGGCCAGACCTATTACGTGACCGCCAACGAGGGCGACGCCCGCGAGTACGATGCCTTTGTCGAGGAAGTGAAGGTCGAGGACGTCGCTATCGATCCCGATACGTTTGCCAATGCGAACTTCCTGGAAGACGACGAGAACGTCGGCGATATCAACACCACCATCGCGAATATCGACGAAGTCGATACCGATGGCGACGGTCTGCTCGACGAAATCCGCGTATTCGGCGCCCGCAGCTTCAGCATCTGGGCGGCTGACGGCACCCGTGTGTTCGATAGCGGCAGCGATTTCGCGGTGGAAACCGCCAACCGCTACGGGCTGGATTTCAACAACGACAACGCCGAATCCGACGGCGATGGCCGCAGCGACAACAAGGGCAGCGAGCCGGAAGCGGTAACCGTCGCCGAATTCAATGGACGACAGTACGCGTTCATCGGCCTGGAGCGCATGGGCGGCATCATGGTGTACGACGTCAGCAACCCCGCGGCGCCGACGTTCGTGCACTACAACAACAACCGGAACTTCGCCATCGATATCGAGGATGACATCGATGATGGTGGCCTGGCGGCCGGTGCCGCCGGTGATCTCGGTCCGGAGAGCATCGTATTCATCCCGGCGGCCGACAGCCCGCTGGGTGACGGTGTGCCGCTGCTGGCGGTGGGCAACGAGGTCAGCGGCACCACCGCGATTTACCGGGTGATCGGCAACTAGCGGATCATGCCGTCGTGATTCGACCCCGGCAGCTTCGGCTGCCGGGGTTTTTCATGGTGCCGATGCCAGCATCCGGCTCAGGTCCGCCGCCATCTGGTCGGCGGTAACGTCCTGATTGAACAGCAGCCTGGCCTGTCCCTGCCGGTCGAAGGCAAAAACGGCGCTGCTGTGCGAGACGAGGTAGAAGCCATCATCGTCCGGTTCGCCGTAGCCGTAGGTCACGCGAAACCGCTTGTGCAGCGCCTTGAGCTGTTTCTGGCTCCCGGTCAGGCCGATCACCTGGTCGCCAAAGCCGCTGGTGTATTCCCGCAGCCGGGCGGGATCATCGCGCTCGGGATCCACGCTGACGAACAGTACCCGCATGGCCTCGCGTTGCGCTTCGGGCAGCTGCTTCAGGGCCGCCTGGATGCGGGCGAGGGTGATGGGGCAGATATCCGGGCAGTAGGTGTAACCGAAGAACATCAGTCGCGGGTAACCGGCCCGGGCGGCCTCGGTCACCGTCTCGCCGGATTCATTGGTCAGCTCGTAGGTCAGGTCGGGCATGATCCCGGCGATGTCATGGCCGTTCCATTCGGGCTCACCACTGCTGCAGGCGGCCAGCAGGCTCGCCCCCAGCGACAGCGCAATCAGGTATCGGCATGGCATGGGCATCAACTCGTCGCGGATTGAGGGGCGGCGTCGGACACGGTCGGCCGGCGCTCGTGATTGAAGATGAACCGGATCAGGATCAGCGTGGAAATCACGCTCATCATCGCCGCGGGTATCCAGGTGACCAGACCGCCCAGCTGCTGGTCCAGCAGCGGCGATACCGGCCAAGCCCGCCCGCACACCGCGTAGACATCGAACACGACGTTGGGGTTCAGATAAATCCAGGCGCCCAGCGCAATCTGCGGCACCATCACCGCCCACAGCACCAGCACGCGCAGGCCGATGCCGCGCGTCACCGGGGTGGCACCCGGTGGTCGCGGATCGAGCATGAACCACCAGAACAGCAGTCCGTCCACCGCCATGCTCAGGTTCATCAGCCAGTACAGCCGGGCGCTGAGCATGGCGTCGAAATGAATCGACGGGGTCAGCCAGTAGAAGATCAGGCCCACGAACAGGAAGCCCGCGATGAAGGGCTGCTGCAGTATGCGGTAGAGCAGGCGGATGGGCGGGCTTTCCACGATCAGCGCACCCAGCCGCCGCAGCCAGCCCGGTGCGCCGGCCGCCAGTATGGCGGAGGGCATCGACAGGGCGATCAGGAACGGGCCCAGGTGATGCAGGATCAGGTGCTGGATGCGATGGATGAAGAACATGTACTGGGCGTAGTAATCCACGCCGGTCTGCATTACCACGTACATGCTGCTCAGCCCGATGCCGAAGGCCAGGGCGGCCGGCACATCCCGCCAGCGCCGCCGACGGACCAGGCCGCGCCCATAGCACCAGGCGGTCAGCGCGAACAGCGCAATCAGCCACCACTGGGTTTCCCAGGGCAGCAGCAGAAAGGCCCAGTCGGTCATTGGATCATTGGTTGCGGGTTACCAGTCGACAGGTGTCTGATAGCGAAGCAGCATGCCGTTCGGACCACCCCCCGGTAGCAGGACGGCATGCGACACGTCACGGGCGGCATCGTCCGGCGTGCGCGGCGCTTTCGCCCCGCCCATGTCAGTCGCGACCCAGCCCGGATCGACGGCATTTATTTTAACGTCCCCGCGGGTGTCGTGCGCGGCGATGCGGGTCAGCATGTTGACCGCGCTCTTGGCCATCCGGTAGGCGGTCATGCCCGGCCCCGGCGGGGCGCCGCCATAGCCGGAGGTCAGATTGACGACTCGCCCGAATCCGCGTTCGTTCATGCCCGGCAGCAGGCCGTGCAGCAGCCGCCAGGCCCCGAGGAAATGGACCTCGAAAGCCCGGCGGATGGCGGCCTCGTCCACCTCGAAAAAGCCGGCGCCCAGGTCATCGAACACGCCGGCGTTGTTCACCAGCGCGTCGACGCCGGCCGGATCGGCCGAAATCTCGTCCAGCAGGCGCTGACAGGCCGCTGCGTCGGTGACGTCGAGCGCCCGGCCGGTCACGCTCGTGCCGGTTTCAGTCTGCAGCCGCTGCGCCGCGACTGCGATGTCGGATGCGTTACGGCCGGTCATAAGAAGCTCGTGGCCGGCGCCGGCCAGCAGACGGGCGGTGGCCAGACCGATCCCACGGTTGGCGCCGGTCAGCAGAATTCTCACGGCAATGGCCGGGCGGCGAATCGGGCCTGCAACTCGAACGCCTTCCGGTTGTCGGCCTCGATGGTGACCGTGACGTCGAGTTCGGCTTGCCCGCGGTCGGCGAAGTCCGCCGCGAATCGGCCATCATCGCGACAGCGGGCAGTGGCCAGCAGGTCCTGTCTAACCGGACGCCGATAGTCGGCGTCGGCATGCTGGACCACCACCATGCCCCGGCCGTCGAGTTTCAGACTGGCCAGGCCCCAGCCGGCCACCAGCGCCACTGTATAAAGGCTGCCGCCGAAGGCGGTGCCGTAGTGATTGGCATTGGCCGACAGCGGGGCGGTGACGGTCAGCTGGTCGTCACCGGCATCGGCCAGCGTGATCTGCATGGCCGCAGCCAGCGGGATGTGCTGGTCGAGCAGCGCCTGCAGTATCTTGCGTTGCTCGCCGTTCATGGGTCGATGACCGTGACCGAGTCGCCCACGGCCAGGCCCAGCTGATCCGCGGCGCTACCCTGATTGACCGCGACTTCCGCCAGGCCCAGGGAGTTGACATACCAGAAGGCCTCGCCCGGGGCGACCGCGCCGAAGGTCTCGGCTCGCGACAGGTGGCGCTGGGCCGCGAGCAGGCGGGTTTCCATCGGCCAGGTCCGTGGTTGCAGACCGGTCATCGCGTTGCCGTAATCGTCGATGTAGATCACGGCCGAGCGATCCGCGTCTGCCACGGCTGCCGCTGCGCGCGGCGCCAGGCGTTGCGCCGGATCACCGCCGTCGGCGAGGTGGCCGGCCACCGGCGCGAACAGGTCGCGGCCGTGAAAGCTGGTGGACAAGCGATCCGGCCGCCAGGTGATGTCGTACCAGCTGGCCTGCTCGGCACGCGCGGCTACCACGTCGAACAGGCCGTTGTCGGGGCCGACGTACCAGCGGTTATCCGCCTGCAGGGCAACGGGGGCACGGTGGGTGCCTACGCCCGGGTCCACCACCCCGAGCAGCACGCTTGCCCGCGGCAGGTCGGGGGTGAGTGCCGCCAGCAGGTGGGCGGAGGCCGTCGGGTCGAAGGCCGGGGCGTCGTTCAATAGATCGACCACCGGGCAGTCAGGGGCGCAGCCGGCGAGCACCAGGCGCATTTGGCCCAGGTAGGGGCCGTGGGGGCCGAAATCGGTAAACAGGGCAATCAACGGGGGTCGTCGTTCTGGTCCCATTCATCCTGGCTCAGGTCGCGCAGTTTGCTGCGATCGACGTGTTCGAGTTCCTCGCGGGTACGCCGGATGTGGGCCCGCACGAAGTGTGCGATTCCCAGCCCGATCAGGACCAGCAGTAGCGTCAGCAGCAGCATGCGCATCAGTTCGTTTCCCGGCCGTCAGTATCGGCCATGCGTTGGGTGATTTCGGCGTCGCGTGCCGCCCAGAGTTCATTCAACCAGGCCCGGAAGCGTTCGGCATAGTCCGGGTCGTTCTCGTAATCGCCCCGGCGCAGGGCTTCGGGGATGTCCAGCCGGCGGAGAACGGCATGGACCGGCGGCATGCGCCCACAGGCGTAATCCCAGGCGCTGGGCCGGTCGACACCCGGATAGGTGATCATGAGTTCCACCACCCCGTCCAGTACGTCCCCCATGGCGTTGAGCATGAACGCGGTGCCGCCCGCCTTGGGCCGCAGCATGGTCCGGTAGGGGGATTGCCTGCTCGCCCGCTTGGCCGGAGTCGAGCGGGTGCCTTCCGCGTAGTTGACCACGGTGACTGATTGATGGCGATAGATCTCGCAGGCCCGCCGCGTGGTGTCCAGATCGCGTCCGGCCAGCGCCGGGTTACGCTCGATCTGATTGCGCGTGTAGCGGCGCATGTAGGGGAAATCCAGCGCCCATGTGGCGAAGCCGATGAACGGCACCCACAGCATCTGTCGCTTGATGAACCAGCGGGGGAAGGGCAGCGTCCGGTCCAGGGCGCGGATCAGCACCGGGATGTCGGCCCAGCTCTGATGATTACCGATCAGAAGATAACGACCATCGGTGTCCGGCGGAATGTCGATGTCGACCACCACCGGCTGGCAGGAGATGTAATCGGTGGTCCAGGTAATGGTGCGCACCCAGGCGCGGCAGAACCACAGCATGTAAGCGACGCAGGCGCGCCGGAACCCCGCATGCGGCACCAGCAGCTTGGCCACCGCGCCGGGCAGGAAGCCGGTGAACAGCACCATCAGCGACAGGCTCACGACCAGGGCCGCGAGCACGCCGCGAAGTGTCGGGGGCAGGACTGCCATCATCGCCGGCCGGGGTGGCCACCGGCCAGCCGGATCATCGTGTTCATGGGCCGGATTTTACACCGGCCGCTGACAACGTTTCAGCGGTGGTAGCTGCCGCTGAGCTCGTGCACGGCGTCGACCAGTACCGCCACGTGATCGGGGTTCACCTCGGGTGTGACGCCGTGGCCGAGGTTGAAGATGTGGCCCGTGCCCGGGCCGTAATCGGCCAGGATGGTGCCGACCTTGTCGCGGATGACGGCGGGATCGGCATACAGGGCCGCGGGGTCGAGGTTCCCCTGCAACGCTACCCGATCACCCACCCGTTGCCGGGCCGATCCGATATCAATGGTCCAGTCCAGTCCCACGGCGTCGCAGCCGGTATCGGCAATCGCCTCCAGCCAGGCGCCGCCGCCCTTGGTGAACAGGATCACGGGTACCCGATTGCCCTGCGCGTCCGGTTGCAGTCCGGCCACGATGCGCTGCATGTAGGCCAGGGAGAACTGGCGGTACCCGGCCGGGGTGAGCACGCCGCCCCAGGTGTCGAATATCTGCACCGCCTGGGCGCCGGCCGCAATCTGGCCGTTCAGGTAATCGGTGACTGTATCGGCCAGCAGACCGAGCAGCGTTTCCAGCGCGATCGGATCGTTGTAGGCCAGCGCCTTGATGCGGCGGAAATCCTTGCTGGGCCCGCCCTCGACCATGTAGGTGGCCAGGGTCCAGGGGCTGCCGGCGAAGCCGATCAGGGGCACGTGGCCGTCCAGTTCTCGCCTGATGGTGCGCACCGCGTTCATGACATAGCCGAGGTCGTCCTCCGCATCGGGTTTGCCCAGGCGGGCGATGGCGGCCGCGTCCTGCACCGGGCGTTTGAACTTCGGCCCCTCGCCGGGGGTGAAGTACAGGCCCAGCCCCATGGCCTCCGGAATGGTGAGGATGTCCGAAAACAGGATCGCCGCGTCCAGATCGAAGCGCCGCAGCGGCTGCATGGTGACCTCGCAGGCCAGCTCGGCGTTGCGACACAGGTCCATGAAACTGCCGGCCTGATCCCGCGTGGCGCGGTATTCGGGCAAGTAACGACCGGCCTGGCGCATCAGCCAGACGGGGGTGCGGTCCACCGGTTCACGGCGCAGGGCTTTCAGCAGTCGGTCATTTTTCATAAGACGAGCGGAACCGCAAAGGACGCAAGGAGCGCAAAGGGCCATTATGGACAAGCCCAGGCTTCGCGCTCCTTGCGGTTAATGGCTTTTCTACAGGGCGCCGGCGATCTCGGATTGAATGGCTTCCGCCGCGGCCCCGGGGTCGTCGGCGTCGCGGATGGGCCGTCCCACAACCAGGTAGTCCGATCCGGCGCGGATCGCCTCGCGCGGCGTCATGATCCGCTTCTGGTCGTCGTCGTTGTCCACCGGTCGGATGCCGGGCGTGACCGCAATCAGGCGGTCCGGCGCCTCGGCGCGCAGGGCGGCGACCTCCATGCCGGAGGACACCACGCCGTCGCAGCCGGCCGCCAGCGCGCGGCGAGCGCGGGACAGCACCAGCGACTCGACATCACAAGCGAAACCCAGATCATCGAGATCGCCGCGATCGAGGCTGGTCAGGGCGGTGACGGCGAGAATCTTCAGCGGCCCGCGTTTGGCCTCGGCGGCGGCTTCCATGATCGCCTGGTTGCCGTGCACGGTGGCGAAATCCACCTCCCGCTCGGCCAGTCGGGCGATGGCGCGGCCGACGGTGGCCGGCACGTCGAACAGCTTGAGGTCGACGAATACCTTCTTGTCGCGCTCGCGCAGCCAGTCGATCAGGTCGAGGAACCCTTCCGACAGCGCCAGTTCCAGCCCAATCTTGTAGAACGCCACTGTGTCGCCCAGCTGCTCGACCAGTTGCCGGGCGGCGACGTGGTGCGGGACGTCGAGCGCGACGATCAGGCGGTCGCGGGCCGGGATCGTCACGGGCATGTCTGACTAGACACCCAGATAGTCCAGGATGCCCTGGCCAGCCTCGCGGCCCTCGAACACGGCCGTGACCACCAGGTCGGAACCACGGACCATGTCGCCACCGGCGAACACCTTGGGGTTGGAGGTCTGGAATCGGAACTCGCCATCGCCGGCCGCGATCACGCGGCCGCCGTCATCCACGTCGATGGTGTGGTCGTCGAACCAATCCTGCGGGTTCGGCCGGAAGCCGAAGGCTATGATCACCCGGTCGGCCGGGATCACTTCCTCGGTGCCGGGCACCGGTTCGGGTCGCTGGCGGCCGCGGGCGTCCGGAGCGCCAAGCTTGGTGGTGATCACCTTCACGCCCTCGACCTTGCCGTCGCCGACGATTTCCACCGGCTGCCGGTTGAACTTGAACTTGACGCCCTCTTCCTTGGCGTTGGCCACCTCGCGCGCGGAGCCGGGCATGTTTTCCTCGTCACGGCGATAGGCGCAGGTCACGCTTTTCGCGCCGTGGCGGATGGAGGTTCGGTTGCAGTCCATGGCGGTGTCGCCGCCGCCGAGCACAACCACCCGCTGGCCGCGCATGTTGATGAACTGCCGGGAATCGGTTTCCAGACCCAGTTCGCGGTTGATGTTCGAGACCAGGAAGGGCAGGGCCTCGTACACGCCCTCGAGTTCCTCGCCGGGGAAGCCGCCCTTCATGTAGGTGTAGGTGCCCATGCCCATGAACACGGCGTCGTGCTGCTCGAGCAACTGCTCCATTGACACGTCCTTGCCCACCTCGACGCCGAGACGGAATTCCACGCCCATGCCTTCCATGACCTCGCGGCGGGTTTCCACCACTTCCTTTTCCAGCTTGAACGGCGGGATGCCGAAGGTCAGCAGGCCGCCGATGCGCGGGTACTTGTCGTACACCACGGCCTTCACGCCGCTGCGTACCAGGATGTCGGCGGCACCCAGGCCGGCCGGTCCCGCGCCGATCACCGCCACCTTCTTGTCGGTCCACTTCACGTGGGACACATCCGGCCGCCAGCCCTGCTTGAAGGCCTCGTCGGTGATGTACTTCTCCACCGAGCCGATGGAGATGGCGCCGAAGCCGTCATTCATGGTGCAGGCGCCCTCGCACAGACGGTCCTGCGGGCAGATGCGGCCGCAGATTTCGGGCAGCGTGTTGGTCTGGTGCGACAGTTCCGCTGCCTCGAACAGATTGCCCTCGTCGACCAGCTTCAGCCAGTTGGGGATGTAGTTGTGCACCGGGCACTTCCATTCGCAGTACGGGTTGCCGCAGGAAATGCAGCGTCCGGCCTGCTTGGCCGCCGTCTCCTTGTCGAATTGCCCGTAGATTTCGGCGAATTCGTGGATGCGCACCGAGGCCTCGACCTTGGGCGGATCCTGCCGCGGCATTTCCAGGAATTGCAGGTTATTCTTTGCCATGAGGGAGTTACTGAAAAGATTGGCGACCCGCAAGGCACGCAACAGGCATGAAGCGTTGCGTGCCTTGCGGTTCTAGGTGTCCGGCAACGGCTGGGCCGCGCCGTGCGAATCAGGCAGCCCGGTTCAGGGTGTCGAGCACGGTGTTGACGTCCTCGGCCTTGGGCTTGACCAGCCAGAACTGTCCGACGTAGTCACGGAAGTTGTCCAGGATCTGCTGGCCCCAGGCGCTTCCGGTCGCCTCGACGTAATCGATGATCAGCGATCGCAGGTAATGCCGGTGGGCCTCCATGTTCTCGGCCACCACGCGATGGATGTCGATCAGCTCGTGATTGTAGCGGTCCACGAATTCGCGTTTTTCATCCAGCACGTAGGCCATGCCGCCGGTCATGCCGGCGCCGAAGTTGATGCCGGTGTGACCCAGCACCACGATGCAGCCACCGGTCATGTACTCGCAGCCGTGGTCACCCACGCCTTCCACCACGGCGTGGGCACCGGAATTACGGACCCCGAAGCGCTCGCCGGCCAGGCCGGCGGCGTACAGGGTGCCGCCGGTGGCGCCGTACAGGCAGGTATTGCCGATGATGGTGGCTTCGTTGGTCTTGTAGGCCACGCCGACTGGCGGCCGGATCACGATGCGGCCGCCGGCCATGCCCTTGCCGACGTAGTCATTGGCGTCGCCGGTCAGGTCCAGGTGCAGGCCGCCGGCATTGAACACGCCGAAGCTCTGCCCGACCGTGCCGCTCAGCTTGAGCGTGATCGGGTTGTCGGCCATGCCCTGGTTGCCGTGTCGGCGGGCAATTTCGCCGGACAGGCGCGCGCCGATGGAGCGGTTGTTGTTCTGCACGCGGTAGCTGAATTCACCCCCGCGCTGATGCTCGATGGCATCGAGTGCGTCCACCACCATCTGTTCGGCCAGCTCGCCCTTGTCATAGGGCTCGTTATGCGGCTCCAGGCAGTAGCGGGGCACATCGTCGGCCAAGCCGCCCTTGGACAGAATGGGCGACAGGTCCAGGTGCCGCTGCTTGTCGGTGTCGCCCGGAAGCAGCTCGAGCAGGTCGGTGCGCCCGATCAGTTCCTCCAGTGAACGTACGCCCAGACCGGCCATCAATTCGCGAGTTTCCTGGGCCACGAAGCGGAAGAAGTGCTGCACCATCTCGGGCAGGCCGATGAAGTGCCGCGCGCGCAGCGTCTCGTTCTGCGTGGCCACGCCGGTGGCGCAGTTATTGAGGTGGCACACGCGCAGGTACTTGCAGCCCAGGGCCACCATCGGCGCGGTGCCGAAGCCGAAGGATTCCGCCCCCAGGATGGCAGCCTTGATCACGTCCACACCGGTCTTCAGGCCGCCGTCGGTCTGCACCCGCACCTTGTCGCGCAGATCGTTGGCGCGCAGGGTCTGGTGGGTTTCGGTCAGGCCCAATTCCCAGGGCGTGCCGGCATAGCGAACGGAGGTCAGCGGTGAGGCGCCGGTGCCGCCGTCGTAGCCGGAAATGGTGATCAGGTCGGCGTAGGCCTTGGCCACGCCGGCGGCGATGGTGCCCACACCCGGGCCGGAGACCAGCTTCACCGACACCAGCGCCTGCGGGTTGACCTGCTTGAGGTCGAAGATCAGCTGCGCCAGGTCCTCGATCGAGTAGATGTCGTGATGCGGGGGCGGGCTGATCAGCGCCACCCCCGGCTTGGAATAGCGCAGGCTGGCGATCATCTCGTTGACCTTGTGACCGGGCAGCTGGCCGCCCTCGCCGGGCTTGGCGCCCTGGGCCACCTTGATCTGCAGCACTTCAGCGTTGACCAGGTAGTGCGGGGTCACCCCGAAGCGGCCGGAGGCAACCTGCTTGATCTTGGACATCTTGTCGGTGCCGAAGCGCGCGCTGTCCTCGCCGCCTTCGCCGGAGTTGGAGCGCCCGCCCATGCGGTTCATGCCCTGGGCCAGGGCCTCGTGGGCCTCGGGCGAGAGTGCGCCAAGGCTCATGCCGGCGGAGTCGAAGCGCTTGGTGATGGCCTCGATCGGTTCCACGTCGTCGACCTTGATCGGCTCGATGTCGTCACGCAGCCGGAACAGATCACGCAGGACCGTGACCGGCCGGTTCTGGACGATGTCGGCGTAAACCCGGTACTTGTCGTAGTCACCGGTCTGCACGGCGTCGTGCAGGGTGGCGATCACGTCCGGGTTGTAGGCGTGGTATTCCTGCCCGTGGACGAACTTGAGAATGCCGCCCTGGTTGATGGCCACGCGCGGATTCCAGGCAATGGCGGCCAGGCGGGCCTGATCCCCGTGCAGGTCGGCGAACATCGCGCCCTGCACCCGGCTGGTGGTGCCGGTGAAGCACAGGTTCACCACTTCGTCGTGCAGGCCGACGATCTCGAACAGCTGGGCCCCACGATAACTGGTGATCGTGGAGATGCCCATCTTGGACATGATCTTGTACAGGCCCTTGTTGATGCCCTTGCGGTAGGCAGTGCACAGCTCCTGCGCGGGCGTTCCCTGGATCTGGCCGCAGCGGGCCAGATCGTTGAGGCATTCGTAGGCCAGGTACGGATGCACCGCGGTGGCGCCGTAGCCGATCAGGCAGGCGAAATGATGCGAATCGCGGGCGGTGGCGGTTTCCACCACCAGGTTGGCATCGCAGCGCAGATTTTCGTGCACCAGCCGGTGATGCACCGCGCCCACGGCCAGCAGCGCGTGAACCGGCATCCGGTCCTGCTGGATGTGGCGATCGGACAGCACCA
This sequence comes from Salinisphaeraceae bacterium, assembly GCA_040222795.1. GTDB lineage: Bacteria > Pseudomonadota > Gammaproteobacteria > Nevskiales > Salinisphaeraceae > Spectribacter. The sequence continues at coordinate 278,687 of JAVKCJ010000029.1, read as the reverse complement.
GAATGGTCGTGCCCGCGCGCACCGCGGCCACGGCTTCGTCGCAGACCCGTTCGACTGCCGCCTGCAAGCCGCCATCGGCCTGGCTTTCATCCGGGCTGTACTGGAGATCGATGACGGTATGTGCGTAATCCGCGTCGTCCAGCGCCAGTAGCTGCCGGAACTTGCCGGTGGACAGCACCGGGGAATCCACCACCAGCCGCTTGGCCCGTTCGGGGCCTTCGTCGAACACGTTACGCTCGCGGCCGAAGCAGGTCTCCAGGCTCATCACGATGCGTTCGCGCAGGCTGTCGATGGCCGGGTTGGTCACCTGGGCAAACTGCTGGCGGAAGTAATCGAACAGTACCCGGTCGACGCGCGACAGCACCGGGAAAGGCGTGTCGTCGCCCATCGAGCCGGTGGCCTCCTGGCCGGCCTCGGCCAGCGGCCGCAGCACCTGGTCGCGTTCCTCGAACGACACCAGGAACAGCTTTTCGTAAACCTTGACCTGATCGCGTTCCAGCCAGTCGTTGAGGTCGTCGCCGTCGAGGCGGGATTCCAGCTCCCGCGCGTGCTCCTTCAGCCACTGCTTGTACGGGGCGCGCTTCGCCAGCCGCTCGTCGATCTGACGCGGCTGGATCAGCTCGCCGGTTTCGGTATCCACGGCAATCATGTCGCCGGGCTTGAGCCGGCCCTTGGCCACCACCTGTTCGGGTTCGTAGTCCCACACCCCGATCTCCGAGGCCAGGGTGATGTGCCGGTCGTTGGTGATCACCCAGCGGGCCGGACGCAGCCCGTTGCGATCCAGGCAGCAGGCGGCGTAGCGGCCGTCGGTGAGCACGATACCGGCCGGGCCGTCCCAGGGCTCCATGTGCATGGAGTTGTATTCATAGAAGGCGCGCAGGTCCGCGCTCATGTAATCCACGTTCTGCCATGCCGGCGGCATCATCAGGCGCATGGCGTAGAAGATGTCCATGCCGCCGGCCAGCAGCACTTCCAGCATGTTGTCCAGGCTCTGGGAGTCCGAGCCCTCCATCGATACCAGCGGCTGGATCGAGGCCATGTCCGGCAGCTTGTCGGAGGCGAACTTCCCGGCCCGGGCGGTGGACCAGTAACGGTTGCCCATCACCGTATTGATCTCGCCGTTATGGGCGAGATACCGGAACGGCTGAGCCAGACGCCACTGGGGGAGGGTGTTGGTGGAGAACCGCTGATGGAACACGCACAGCGAGGTTTCCAGCCGTTCGTCGGCCAGATCCTGATAGAAGTCGGGCAGGTAGGTGGGCATCACCATGCCCTTGTACGAAAACACCCGAGCGGACAGCGACGGCACGTAGAAGGTGTCGTCGTCGGGCAGCGCGTTCTCGGTGCGCCGGCGCGCGAACACCAGCTTGGCCTCGAAGAGGTCGCCGTCCATGTCGTCGGGGGCGTTGACGAACACCTGCTCGATCACCGGCAGGGTCTCGATTGCCTGGGCGCCGCAGACGCTGGCATCGGTCGGCACCGCGCGCCAGCCGGCCAACGTAAGTCCCTCGCGCTCGAGCTCGCGGGCCAGGGTCTCGCGTGCAGTATCGGCCAGGGTTTCGTCGCGATGCAGGAAGATCAGCCCCGAGGCGAAGCGTGTCGAGAGCTCGATGCCGGCTTCCGCGGCAACGGTGCGCTGAAAGCTGGCCGGCTGCTTCATCAGGATGCCGCAGCCATCGCCGGTCTTGCCGTCGGCCGCGACTGCACCACGGTGCGTCAGCCGCTCCAGCGCCTTGATCGCGGTGTCCACCAGCCAGTGGCTGGGGGTGTCGTCCATGTTGGCGATCAGGCCGAAACCGCAGGCGTCCTTTTCGAACTCGGGACGGTAGAGTCCCCCGGTCATCTTGTGCATAGCGTCATCCTCGGTGCCGCGTTCGCCGCCGGCACCTTTCCCGCGGGCGGCAGGATCAGGAACGAGCGGGAACGCGCCGGTTTCAGGGCCGCCCGTTGTGGCTGGTGGCGGCCGCGGCGATAGCTGCGAGCCCTTGAGTATAGCGGTTCGATCGCCGGCGAGCAATCGGTCGGGCTTGCGGGTTGGTGGTAAATAATTCGCTAAATCAGCGCGTTAGATGCTCATGGCTACTCAGGCCGTGCGTGCTCGGCCAGGGTTCGGGACAGCGTGTCGGGCTCGAAATCGCCGGTCACCACGGCCTCACCCAGCGCGCGCAGCAGCACCAGCCGCAGTTCGCCGGCCACCACCTTCTTGTCGCGCGCCATGAGTTCCCGCATGCGGTCGGGGGTCAGGCCGTTCGGCAGCCGGGTCGGGAGCCCCGCCCGTTCGATGAGGCGTACCGCGCGGGCACGATCCGCCTCGCCCAGCCACCCCAGCCGCACCGACATGTCGGCGGCCATGCACATGCCGGCGCCCACGGCTTCGCCATGCAGCCATTCGCCGTAACCCAGGCCGGCCTCGATGGCGTGGCCGAAGGTATGGCCGAGATTCAGCAGCGCGCGCACGCCGCCCTCGCGCTCATCCGCGGCCACTACCTCAGCCTTGTTCCGGCAGGAGCGGGCGATGGCCTCGGTCAGCAGCGCCGGTTCCCGGGCGCGCAGGCCGTCCACGTTGGCTTCCAGCCATTCCAGGAACGGCAGATCGCGGATCAGGCCGTACTTGATGACTTCCGCCAGCCCGGCAGAAAGCTCGCGGTCCGGCAGGGTGGCCAGCACGTCGGTATCGGCAATCACCGCCCGGGGCTGATGAAACGCGCCGATCATGTTCTTGCCCAGCGGGTGATTCACGCCGGTCTTGCCGCCGACCGAGGAGTCCACCTGCGCCAGAAGCGTCGTGGGCACCTGAATGAAGTCGATGCCGCGCTGGTAGATCGCGGCCGCGAACCCGGCCAGGTCACCGATCACGCCGCCGCCCAGGGCCACCAGGGTGCCGTCACGGCCGAAACCGGCACGCAGCAGACGATCCAGCACCTGTTCGGTCCGGGTCAGTGTCTTCTCCGCCTCGCCGTCGGGCAGCACCAGCGTTTCGGGATCGCCCAAGGCCGCCACGACCTGATCCAGATACAGTGGCGCCACGCGATCATTGGTGACAACCAGGAGCTGGCCGCTGCCACAATGGCGCTCGTAGAGTTCGGGTTGTGCCAGCAGCCCGGGCCCGATGTAGATGGGGTAGGTCCGCTCGCCGAGGTCGACGGCCAGCTGTTGCATCAAGCCCTCTAGATTTCGGCCGTGCCGATGCTCTCCAGGCGCTCCACGATCTCGCGCGCCAGGCGTCGGGCAGGCTGGTCGCCGGTCTTGACAGTGAGGTCCGCAATGCTCCGGTAGAGCGGGTCGCGCTCTTCCATTAACTGGGTCAGCGTGGCCTCGACGTCATCGCTGCCTTCCAGCAGCGGACGATTGCGGTTGTTTCGAGTGCGGGCCAGCTGCTGCTCGAGCGAGGTTTCCAGATACACCACCACGCCGCGTGCCGACAGAAGATCCCGATTGGCTGACTCCAGAATCACGCCCCCGCCGGTGGCCATGACCGTATTGGTCTCGTTGACCAGCGTGGCGATCATGTCGCTTTCGCGCTTGCGGAAGCCATCCTCACCCTCCATGTCGAAGATGAAGGAGATGTCCACACCCGTACGCTTCTCGATTTCCTGATCGGAATCGATGAACTGCATGCCCTTGATCTCGGCGATCCGGCGACCGACGGTGGTCTTGCCGGCGCCCATCGGGCCGATCAGGTAGATGTTTGGGTTGGCTGCCATGAAACTTGCTAGGTCGTCTCCAGGAGAGCGTCGTCCGGACACAGGCGGGCGCGTGTCCCCGGACGATTCAGCGAACGACGCGCAGCGAGGATTCTAGAGCAATTGACGCCAATCTTCGACTCCCGCCACTCATCGCAGGTTTCATCAGGGGGACGCGGTGACGTTGACCGAGGCGGTGCCGCGGCTGATCAGGCCGCTGGGGCTGGTAACCTCGACGCGGAAGACACCGCTTTCGGGCTCATCTCCGGCTTCAATGCGGAAAGTGGCGGTGAACGGCAGGCCGCCGGGCGGTCCGGTTCGGTTCGGCACCACGAAGGTATCGGGTCCTTCAAGTGTGCCAACCGAGGTTGAGCCCGTTACGGTCGTACCCTCTGCGGGCGTCTGTCCGTTCGCGTCCTCAACCGAGACGCTGACGGTCCCCGCGCCCTCGACGGGAATTTCCAAGAGGTCCGGCGTAATATCGACGAAATAGGCAGATCCCGACATCACGATGACGATATTGCGACGAACGTTGAGGGTGGCGGCTGCGTCGTCGCAGGCCATCGGGTCGGTGCACAGCAGGCCGGTGAAGTCCCCGCTGCCCGTGTTGAAGCTGCCGTCGCTGTTGAAATCCAGGAAGGGCTCGTTGGCGTCGCGTTGCCCGTTTTCATTGTCGTCGCGGAATGCCTCAGCGAGGTCGTCGAACTGTTCTCCCGAGTCGTATCGACCGTTGGACGGGTTGGCATCGGTGAAGCTTTCCTCGCCAATTGCCGTTACGCGCACGGTGGCTCGGCCGTTAGCGGGGCGCGGGTCCTGGCTGACGAAGTTCACCGAGCAGCTTCCGCCAGCGGTTTCACAACTGCCGGGGATGGCGCCGCCTTCGGTCGTGAATGACACGGTCGTGCCATCAGGTACCGGATTATTGAAGCGGTCTGCAGCTCGGACGGTAATGGCAGTCATTGTGCCGTCGATGTCGAAGCCCTCGATATTCAGGGTATCCGCACTCACGGAGAAGCTGTCGTTGTCGGGGATGCCGGTCGTGATCGCGAGCCCGTTGGATTGCGCGGTCGTGGTTACGCCATCGCGGGTCGCAGTGGCCGTGACCTGCACCGTCGTGGCTTGGGTGCCACTACTGATCGTTGTCTGAGCAATGCCTGTCGGTCCCGTCGTCGCCTGTGTATTGCTCAAACTGATGCCGCCAACGGTGGTATTCAGTTCGAAAGTGACGAGTTGATTCGGTACTGGGCCGCCGCTGTTATTGGTCACCGCGAATGTCACGGTGGACTGCCCGGGCAGGGCGCCCGAGCCCTGTATGCCAATGAGCGGGTTACTGGCACCCTGGAACTGTATGGCGCCCAGCGGTGCCTGTTCGGTCTGCAATGTCACCTTGGCCTGCAGCGAGCTGCCGTCAACGTCGGTGCGGGCCGTGATCGTATCCCCGCCGCTGCAGCCGCGAGCGGTATAGGTAGTGGTCACGTTGCCGCTTTCATTGGTGACAACAGCCGGTTCGATCTCGGCCAGGCTTGATTCCGCGCAGGCGGAGGTGAAGAACACGTCGGACCCGCTGGGTACCGGGCTGCCGTCACCATCAACCAGTCGAAGACTTAGCGTGGCGCTCTGGCCGGCCTGGAGCGTGGTCTGGTTGGTACCGATCACGCCCTCGCTGAACGTGCCGCTATTGTCGACCGAGCCGATGCGGACCGACTCCTCAACCGGACCATTTCCCGGGTCGTCCGGCCCGGTATCAGGGTCATCGTTCCCCGATGTCGTGCCACCACAGCCTGCCACCAGGGCGATTAGTCCGGCAATGAGAAGCGTGCGGAGGTTCAACTGTTGCATGTGGTTCTCGGTCATTGGCTTGTCTTGCGGCTGTTTAGGCAACTGAAATCATGTCAGTTGATCTGCAGGCCTTCCTTGAGAATCTTGGGGGTGACGAACAGCAGCAACTCACGCTTGTCGCGCTGTTTGGAGGTGTTGCGGAAGAACGCGCCTAGCAGTGGAATGTCGCCGAAGCCGGGTACCTTGTTGACCACGTCGCGGTCTTCCTGCTCGTAGATACCCCCCAGCACCACGGTCTCGCCGTTTTCGACCAGTACCTGCGTGGTCAGGCTGCGGGTGTTGATCGAGGGCACCTGCCCGCCACCCTGCACGTTGATGGCATCGCCCTGGGTGTCCTGGGTGACGAACAGGTCCATGATTACGCGTTCATCGGGTGTGATCTGGGGCGTGACGGTCAGGCTGAGCACGGCTTCCTTGAACTGGACGGTCGCGGCGCCGGACGACGCTGCTTCCAGATAGGGAATTTCCACGCCCTGTTCGATCTTGGCTTCCTTGGCATTGGCCGTGATCACGCGCGGCGACGAGATCACTTCGCCGCGGTTCTCGGATTCCAGTGCCGACAGGGCCAGGTCCAGATTGAAGGTATTGCCGATGATGCTCGTGGTCAGGGTCCCGGCCGGACCGGCCACTGGCAGATTGACGGCGAACCCGGTGTCGGCGGTGTAGTTGCCGCCGCTGGGGGACTCGAAAGCAGCATTGTCGGTGGCGCTGGCGGTCACGCCGAGGTTGCGCGCGAACTCGCGGTTGGCGACCACGATGCGTGACTCGATCAGAACCTGGCGCACCGGGATGTCTAGCCGGTTGATCACCCGGCGGATTTCCTCGAGCTTGGCGCGGGTTTCGTTGATCAGCAGGGTATTGGTGCGCTCGTCAACCGTCACCTGACCGCGGGACGACAGCAGCGATACTTCGCCGGATTTCAGCAGCGCGGCGAAATCGGCGGCCCGGGCGTAATTGATCTGGATGATCTCCGAGACCAGCGGCGCGGAGTCACTGGTGGCCTGCTGCGCCTCGAGCTCGGCCTGTTCGCGGGTGGCGATTTCCGGCAGCGGGGCCACCAGGATGACGTTGCCCTGACGGCGCATGCCCAGGCCTTCGGACGCCAGGATGATGTCCAGCGCCTGGTCCCAGGGGACGTTGTCGAGTTCCAATGCCATGGCGCCGGACACGCTCTCCGACACCACCATGTTGACATCGGCCACGTCGGCCAGGATCTGCAGCACGGCGCGCACGTCCACGCTCTGGAACGACAGCGAGATGCGTTCACCGGTGTATTCCGGCTCGCGCGTCTGCTTTTCCTCCGGGCTGACAGGCTGCAGCTCGATCACGAAAGTGTCGTCGGACTGGTAAGCCACCTGCTCGAAGTCGGCGCCTTCGATGGGTGTAACCACCACGCGGGTCGCGCCATTGCCGGCCAGTGTGTCGATGTATTTCACCGGGGTGGCAAAGTCGATCACATCCAGCCGCTTTTCCAGGTTCGCCGGCAGTTGCACGCCGCTCATGGTGGCGACGATACGCTGGCCTTCATTGTTGACGTCGACCGGACCGGGTGTGCCGCTGAGCTCGACTGTCACCCGGCCGCCGCCGGCTTCGGTGCGGCGGAAATCGATGTCGGTGATGCGCTGACCGGATGTCGGCGCCGCTGTCGGCGTGGGTCCATCGGTGGTGGCAGTGGTTTCGCTGGTGCCCTGGCCAAGGCGGACCAGTACGCGGTTGCCTTCGCGGCTCAGCTGGTAAGGAACGATCCGCGACAGCTCCAGCACTACCCGTGTCCGGTCGCCGCCCTCGGCCAGGGCGATCGCCTGCAGATTGCCGGCGTCCACCCGTCGATAGCGGGGTTTGGCGGCCAGTTTCGTGCCCGGCAGATCCAGCGACAGACGGGCCGGCTGGTCCACGGTGAAGGCGCTGGCCTCCGGCGCCGGGCCGGAGAGGGTGAGCGTGACCAGCACCTGATTACCTGCCAGTCGGGCATGTTCGACCGATTCCAGTTCCGCGGCGCCGGCCTGGGCCGAGAATATGCCTGTCAGCGTCAGCCCGACGAGCAGGGCAGTCCAGCGACCGGCGGGGCGGTTGAGGCGCTGTTTCATGGCATGCATTCCGTTCAAACCCGTTGATTGCCGCGGCTGGCGGCTATTGTTCAAGCGCGATGCTGGCATCGCGTTTCATGTAACCGCCGAGCCCGTCGGGCACGATCTCCACCAGCCGGATGCCGGTCTTGTCGATGGCCACGATCTCGCCGAAATTCTTGCCCATATGGTTGCCCACCGTCACCCGGTGCACGACGCCGTCCGGTGCACTGACCAACGCGTAGTTGGTGCCAGCGACTTTCAGGCTGCCGGCCATGCGCAGGGCGTCCAGCGGGAACTCCTCCAGCGGCTCGCGATTGCGGTTGAAATCGGGCGAGATGCCGGAGTTGCTACGGCGCTGTTCCTGTTCGGTGCCGGCGGCAAAGGGCACGAAGGGTTCGCGTCGATCGGCCGGCCGGTAGGCGAACGGTTCGTAAGTGCGCATCTGGGGTATCGGCTCGATGTCGTCGGACTTGCGCGCCTTAAATCTCCGCGGCATAGGTGCGCAGGTCCGACATGTCCTCGCTGCAACCGGCCATGGCCGCCACCAGGCCAAGCGCAAGCAGCGATCGCATGGCGTGGCGCCCGATCACTGGTCGTCCTCCGTGGTCCCGGCGGTTTCGTCGCCGTCCAGATAGCGGTAGGTGTTGGCCACCACGCTCATGCGTAGTTCCCCGCCCTGGCTATCCTCGGCGGGCTGGATACTGACGTTGTCCAGGGTGACGATGCGCGGCAGCGCGGCCACGCCGGAAACGAACGCGCCCAGTTCGTGATAGCTGCCGGTCACCACCAGATCGTTGGGCAGCACGGCGTAGAAATCCTTCACCAGTTCCGGACGCGGCTTGAACAGTTCTTCCTCCAGCCCGCTTGCCAGACGGGTCTGGGAGATGTCGTTGAGGAGGTTGGGCACTTCGGTCTGACTGGGGAGTTGCCGCAGCAGATCGCCGAAGGTCTGACGCATTTCCGCGAGCTGTTCCTTGTAGGCGTCGAGATTGGCCACCTTCTTCTGCTTGCGCTCGAACTCGGCGCGCAGCGAGGTTTCCTGCTGGCGCGCGCGATCGAGCTCGTCGCCCTTGGGCAGCACGAAGTACCAGCTGCCCAGGCCCAGCAGTACCGCCGATACGATCACCACGGCGCCGACATAGGCCCAGGTCGGCCAGCTGCCGATATTGTGCTGGTCCAGCGCCCGGAGTTCGTCGACAAATTCGTTGAGTCTCATGGCGTTTCGGCCTCCGACTCGCCGCCCTCGTCATCCGGCTTCTGGGGATTCACGGTACGGAAGTTCAGCGTGAATTCGGCGGCACGCTGGGAGCCGCCGCTGGTGCCCTTGATCACCACCAGCCGTGGGTCCTCGAACCAATCGGAGTCATCCAGGTTGACCATGTAGGCCGACACCCGGCCGTTGGATTCGGCGATGCCGTCGACCGTGGTGGTCTTGCCATTCTGCTTCAGCGAGGTGAGGTAGACTCCCTCGGGCAGTGTTTCCACGATCTGGTCGAAATAGTGGACGATCTGGGAGCGCGACTGCTGCAGCTCCTCGATGATGCGCATACGGGTGATCAGGTTATCCCGGGTTTCCTCGAGTTTCTCGATCTCGGTGATCTGCTTGTCGATCTCCGCGATCTCGGCCTTTAGGAAGCGATTGCGGGCCTGCTGGCCGTCGATGGCACTGTTGTAGGCGAACACCCCGAGGGCTACCAGACCGAGTGCGCCGATTGCCGCCGCCGCGAGCGCGGTAAAGAACTGCTTCTTGCGCTGTTCGCGACGGGCTTCGCGCCAGTCCAGCAGGTTGATGCGGATGAGTGTCTGCATGACGCCGGTCAGCCCAGTGCCCGCAGCGCGAGGCCGGTTGCCACCATCAGGGCCGGGGCCTCGGCATCCACGCGGCCGCGCCGGGCGCCGCCGCTGGCCTTGAGACCGGCCAGCGGGTTGCCCGATGCAGTGGCGATTTCCAGCGTGCGGCCGACGTGGTCGTCCAGGCCGGTAAACAGCGCGCAGCCGCCGGTGAGGATGATCTGATCCACGTTCTCGATTTCGCCCGATTGCGAGAAGAACAGCTGCAGCGATCGATCGATCTGCTGGGCCAGCTGTTCGGCAAAGTCCGGCACGATGGATGCCAGGTAATCGGCCGGCAGTTCGCCGCTGCGCAGGCGGGCTAGCGCGGCTTCGGACGAATCCAGCCCTTCGTGCCGCTGGATTTCCTCCACCAGATGGCTGCCGCCGAAGGCCTGTTCACGGGTGTAGATGGTTTCTCCGCTGTGCAGCACGTTGACCGCCGTGGTGGTGGCCCCCACGTCGACCACCGCCACTGTTCGTTCCGCGCCCTTGTCGGGCATCTGTTCGATCAGCAGCCCGCAGGCGTTCTGCAGTGCGTAGCTTTCCACATCCACCAGCCTGACCTTCAGGCCGGCGATCTCGACCGCGGCGATCCGCATCTCGACGTTGTCCCGCCGACAGGCCGCCAGCAGCACCTGCTGCATATCGCTGTCGTGGGGCGAAGGGCCCATGATCTGGAAATCCAGGCTGACGTCCTCGATGGGGTAGGGAATATAGGCATCCGCCTCGAAGCCGATCTGCTGTTCTATCTCGTCCTCGGTCAGGGTGGCGGGCATGTCGATGATCTTGCTGATCACCGCCGAGCCGGACACGGCGACCGCAGCTTGTTGCTGGCGGCAGCCGGATTTCTGCATCGCGCGGTTGACGCTCTGGGCCACCAGCTCCGGTTCCACGATCTGGCGATCCTGCACCGCATCGGCCGGCAGGGCTTCGGTGGCAAAGGCCTTGATAAGGGGCGTGCCGAGGCTGCCGCCGAGTTCGAGCAGCTTGACTCGGTCGGCGCTGATGTCCAGCGCCACCAGTTCCGGTGATTCGCGTCCCGTGATCGAATCCAGCAGACCCATTAAATTCCCCCAGTACCAAGGCCGGCGGTCAACGGCGCGATTCGCCCCTTACCCCCAAGGCTTTCTGCAAGCCGCTGACTTGTAATCAATATCGTGACCCATCCGGCCTGAAAGAACCATCGCAGAAGTTATCGGCGCCGACAAGCCGCCCTGAAGCGGCTGCAGTCGGCACGCGGCCCCGGTATCATGGCGGCTGGCTTTTTGCGTGCGTGCCGCTTGCGCTACGCGCGATACCTCGGGTGGACACTCACATTGCCGCGTGCGGTCAAGGTTATTCTGGTTATCCTGGCGGGTCTGCTGTCCGCGTCCCTGCTGGCGGTGGGCGTGGTCGGCGGGACCTATCTGTATTTCGGCCCGCAGCTACCCGAACCCGGCGAGATCGGTGAAGCCCAGCTCAATGAACCGCTGCGGGTTTATACCGCCGACGATCAGCTGATTGCGGAATACGGTGCCGAACGGCGCCTGCCGGTGACATTCGAGGACATTCCGTCCCGGGTCATTGATGCCTTCCTGGCAGCCGAGGATGACCGCTTTTTCGAACATCCCGGGGTGGATTACCAGGGGCTGCTGCGGGCGGCATGGAATCTGCTTCTTACCGGCGAGAAGACCCAGGGTGGTAGCACCATCACCATGCAGCTGGCCCGAAATCTGTTTCTGTCGCGTGAGCGCACCTACACCCGCAAGATCAAGGAAATCTTTCTGGCGCTGCGCATCGAGGCGGCGCTGTCCAAGAACCAGATTCTCGAGATCTACCTGAACAAGATTTACCTGGGCAATCGCAGCTACGGGGTCGGCGCCGCGGCCGAGGTGTACTACGACAAGGCGCTGGCGGAACTCTCGGTGGGCGAGGTGGCAACCCTCGCGGGTCTGCCCAAGGCCCCCTCGCACTACAATCCGGCGCGCTATCCGGAGCGTGCCCGCAGCCGGCGCGATTACGTGCTCGGCCGGATGTTGGCGCTGGACTACATCACCCGGGATGAGTACGAGACCGCGGAGTCACAGCCGGTGGAGACCGCCACGCGGGTGGCGGACAGTCGTTACGAGGCCGATTACGTGGCCGAGATGGTGCGCCAGGAAGTGGTGGACCGGTTCGGCGAGGATGCTGCGTACACCGCCGGTTACAAGGTCACCACCACGCTGCTCAGCGAGCGCCAGCGCGCTGCCAACCGCAGCCTGCGGCGGGCATTGCTGGCCTATGACGCCCGGCACGAGTGGCGGGGCGCGGAAGCCGACATGACGACGAGCGATGTGGGCGATACCGAGATCATGACCGACGCTCTGGCCGAACGCCCCGACGCGGGCGGCCTGGTGCCGGCGGTGGTGCTGTCGGCTGGCGCCGACGAGGCCACGCTCTACACCGAGCCGCATGGTGAGGTGAGCGTGAACCGCGGCCGGGTCGCCTGGCTGAGCGACGGCGATTCGCTCGCCAGCCTGATCAAGCGCGGCGATATTGTGCGGCTGGCCTACACCGGTGACGACAAGCAGGCCTGGTCGCTGGTGCAGATTCCCGACGTGCAGGGGGCGCTGGTCGCGCTCGACCCGCGTGACGGGGCCATCCAGGGCCTGGCCGGCGGTTTCGACTACAGCCTCAGCAAGTTCAACCGGGCGGTGCAGGCGAAACGCCAGCCGGGGTCCTCGTTCAAGCCATTTCTGTATGCCGCGGCGCTGGACAACGGCTTCACCCCGGCCAGCATCATCAACGACGCCCCCGTGGTATTCGACGCCCCCGGGCTGGGGCGCGACTGGCGGCCCGAGAACTACAGCGGCCGCATTCACGGGCCCACCCGGCTGCGCGAGGCCCTGATTCATTCGCGTAACCTCGTGACCATTCGTCTGTTGCGTTCGATCGGCATCGACACCGCCATCGACTACATCAGCCGGTTCGGCCTGCCCGTCGATCAGATGCCGCGCGATCTGTCGCTGTCCCTGGGTAGCGGCACCTTCAGTCCGTTGCAGATGGCCCGCGCCGATGCCGTGTTCGCCAATGGCGGGTTTCTGGTCGAGCCCTATTTCATCCGCGAGATACGCGATGGCCGCGACGAAACGGTGTACGAGGCGGAACCGCTTACCGCCTGCCCGCAATCCTGCAGCGGGGCCGAGCGGCCGTTCGCGCCACGCGTGATCCCGGCACAGACGGCCTGGCTCATGAACAGCATGATGCAGGACGTGATCCAGCACGGCACCGGAAGGCGTGCCACCCGGCTGGGACGTAAGGATCTTGCCGGAAAAACCGGTACCACCAATGAGCAGCGTGACGCCTGGTTTACCGGCTTCAACGCCGATCTGGTGGCGGTGGCCTGGGTCGGCTTCGACAAGCTCGAGCCCCTGGGCGGTGGTGAAACTGGTGGGCAGGCGGCACTGCCGATGTGGATCGACTTCATGGGCTCGGCCCTCGCCGATCAGCCGGAACACAGCATGGCGCGGCCCTCGGGGCTGGTGAGCGTACGCATCGATCCGGAATCCGGGCGGCTGGCCGAGGGCGGTGGCGCTGGCATATTCGAGATCTTCCGCGAGGAGAACAAGCCGGAGGCCGGCGCGCCCGGCCAGGACGGCGGCACCGAGGAAGTCGAGCAACTGTTCTGACCGCGCCGGATACGGCGCCGGTCCATCAGGGTATTTCTGCGATGGCCAACGGCAAGCGGGTAGAGGCGATGCGCCAGCAGCTGGCGCAGACGGCGGCGCAGATGATCCATGAGCAGGGCATTCGCGACTACCGGCTGGCCAAGGAAAAGGCCGCGGCCCGGCACGGGGTCGATATCCGTCGCGGGCCGCTGCCGCGCAACACCGAGATCGAAGCCGCGCTGGCGGCGTACCAGCGACTGTTCACCGGGACCGATACCGCCGATCGGCTGGCCGAACTGCGGCGGGCGGCCCTGCAGGCCATGCGCGAACTCGAGGCGTTTGAGCCGCGATTGGTCGGGGATGTGCTCAGCGGTCTGGCCACCCCGCACAGCGATGTGCAGTTGCATGTATTTGCCGATCACTCCGAGGCCTTCGATTTCCACCTCCAGGATCGCGGCATCCCTTTCGAGTTGGTCGAGCGCCGCTTCCGCTATGGGCGTGGCGGCTATCACCACTACCCGGCATTCCGTTTCGCCGCCGGCGGGGTCGGTTTCGAGGCGGTGCTGTTTCCGCTGACCGAGCTGCGCCAGGCGCCCAACAGCCTGGTTGACGGTGCCCCGCTGGCCCGGGCCAAGACCGAGGAGGTGGCGCGGTTGCTGGCCGATGATGTCGCCGGTACCTGATCCGTCCCCGGTGGGCGGTCGCTGGCCGGCCACCCTGACCGTGCTGATGGGGACCATTTCGGTGGTCCTCACCGCCACCATCGTGAACGTGGCCGTGCCCGGCATCATGGCCGACTTCGACATGGATCAGCTGCACGCCCAGTGGCTTTCCACGGGCTTTCTGGCCGCCATGACCGCCACTATGCTGGCCAGTGCCCGGGCGGTGGAGCGGCTGGGCCAGCAGCGCACCTTCCGCATCGCCCTGTGGCTGTTCGTGGCAGCCTCGCTGCTGGCTGCGGCCAGCTGGAACACGCCGGTGATGATTGCCGCGCGCATCCTGCAGGGGGCGGTGGCCGGCATCATCCAGCCGCTGGCGTTGGTGGTGATTTTTCAGGTGTTTCCAGATAACGAACGTGGCCGGGCGCTCGGCCTCTACGGCATGGGCGTGGTGCTGGCCCCGGCGGTGGGTCCGGCCGTGGGTGGCTGGCTGATGGACGTGTTCAGCTGGCGCGCGGTGTATCTCGCCGCGCTGCCGTTCTGTGCCGTTGGTCTCTGGGGCGCCCGGCGTACGCTCGGCCATCACCGGGCCGAGACGGTGCTTCCCTTCGACTGGTGCGGCATCGGCCTGCTGGCGGCTGGCCTGGCGCTGCTGCTTGGTGGGCTGGCGGAGCTCGGGCTGGCGCAGGCCTGGATTCCTCCGGGCTGGCTGATTGCTGGTGGACTGGTGTTGCTGGCCGGGTTCCTCATTCTGCAGCGGCGTCGGGTCTCGCCGCTGGTGAATCTTGGCGTGTTCCGCCAGCCCGCGTTTGCCCTGGCCTTCGTGCTGGCGCTGGTCTACGGGGCCGGGCTGTTCGGCTCCACCTATCTCCTGCCGCTGCTGGTGCAGGGGGTACAGGGGCTGTCCGCCACCATGACCGGGCTGGTGCTGATGCCCGCGGGGCTGGCGCTGGCGATGGTGTTTCCGGTATCCGGCCGCCTGAGCGACCACTGGCCGGCGCACCGGCTGATCATCGCTGGGCTGGTGCTGGTGGCGCTGGCGTTCTTCGCCCTGGCGACCACCGGGCCGGCTACCGGTTTCGTGGTGCTGGCGGCGTTCATCCTGCTGGGCCGCATCGGGCTAGGGCTGATTCTGCCGGCCCTCAATCTGGATGCCCTGCGGGGCTTGCCGGACGGCCTGATGCACCAGGGCTCTGGGGTGATCAACTTTGCCCGGCAACTGGGCGGGGCTTTCGGCGTCAACCTGTTCGCGCTGCTGCTGGACTGGCGCGTGCGCCAGCATCTGCATGCCGGGGGCGAGTCGTCGCTGGCGCTGCACAACCTGTATCAGCCGGGTGCGGCCGACCCCGCGGGCCTTCAGGCATTGACGCGGGGCTTCGCAGAGACTTTCATGGTGCTCGGTTCGTGTTTCGTCCTGGCGGTGATTCCGGCAGTGGCGATGGGAGTGCGGCATGCGCGAGTTCGAGCGAATTCTTCTGGCCTATGACGGCAGCGAGCGGGGGCGGGTGGCCCTGCGCGGGGCGCAGCCGCTGCTGAAACTGCCCCAGTCCGAGGTTCACCTGCTGGCGGTGGTACCACTGGCCAGCGCAGTGGCCGCGGCGGAGGGCTTCTACACCGAAGCGATGTACGAGGCCGAGCGCGATCGGGTCGAGCAGATACTGGCCGAGGGCGTCGAGATTCTGCGCGACCTCGGCGTCGAGGCGCGTGGCCATCTGCGGGCCGGTCTGCCGGCCCAGGAAATCGCCGAGCTGGCGGAGTCGCTGAATATCGACCTCGTGGTGGTGGGTCATCAGCAGCGCGGGCCGCTGACGCGCTGGTGGCAGGGCTCCGTAAGCGCCTCGCTGCTGGACCGGCTTACCTGTGCCATGCTCGTGGTGCAGGCCTGTGACCCCGCCCTGGCGGAAGAATAGCCTTGCCGGTTGCGCCCGCCTGATCCGGCGCGGATCATGCCGGCATGACCCGCGCCAACCGCAAGTCGATTGACGAGCTGACCTGGGACAACCGTTTCCAGGCGCTCGGCACTTCCTACGGTCGGCCCCAGACGCCTACCGAGCTGCCCGACCCCTTTCATATCGCGGTCAGCGACGAGGCGGCCGCGCTGATCGATCTGGATACCGCCGACCCGGCATTCGTTTCCACCTTCGCCGGCAATCGGCTGCCTGCCGATTGCCGGCCCTTCGCGCATCGCTACGCCGGGCACCAGTTCGGCGTGTGGGTGCCGCAGCTGGGCGATGGCCGCGTGGTATCTCTCGGGCAGGTGCGCAACCGCGCCGGCAAGTGCTGGGATGTGCAGCTCAAGGGAGCCGGCAAGACCCCGTATTCCCGGCATGCCGACGGACGGGCGATGCTGGCTTCCACGGTGCGGGAATATCTGGTCAGTGAGGCGATGGCGGGGCTGGGCATTCCCACGACCCGGGCGCTGTGCGTGATCGGCTCCAGCCTGAAGGTGGCGCGCGACACCTGGCATCCCGCTGCGGTGCTGACGCGGCTGGCGCCGACCCACGTGCGTTTCGGCAGCTTCGAATACCTGTTTTACCGCTCGCAGTTTGACGATCTGGCGCCGTTGGCGGATCACGTCATCGAACTGGAGTATCCTGATCTGGCAGGCCAGCCGCCCGGTCAGGCCCGTTATCAGGCCTGGGTGGCCGGCGTGATCGAGCGCGCCGCCGAACTGCTGGCGGCCTGGCAGAGCGTGGGCTTCGTCCACGGCGTGATGAACACGGACAACATGTCGGTGGCCGGCCTCACGCTGGACTACGGGCCGTTCGGTTTCATGGACGATTACCAGCCCGACGCGGTGTTCAATCACACCGACGAAACCGGGCGTTATGCGTTCAACCGCCAGCCGGACGCCGCCCTGTGGAATCTGGGCTGTTTCGTGCAGGCCATCCTGCCGCTGCTGTCCGAGGATCCGGATACCGCCATCGGCATGGGGCAGGACCTGCTCAAGGCCTATCGGCCGGCCTTCGATGCCGCGTACAACCGCCGGATGGCGGCCCGGCTGGGGCTGCCGGATACGCCGGAAACCGCCGATCTGCGCGATCGTCTGCTGGGCCTGATGGCGGCGGATGGCGCCGATTTCACCCGCGGCTTCCGGGGCCTTTGCTCGGCAGCGGCTGGGGACGAGGCAGCCTGGCTGGCGGAATTCGCCCGGCCGGATGACGCCGCGGCCTGGCTGCGGGACTGGCGTGCGGCGTGGCCGGTGTCCGCGTCGGCGATGGCAGAACGCCTGCCGGCCGCCAATCCGCGCTACGTGCTGCGTACCTATCTGGCCGAACAGGCGATTCGCGCGGCGCAAGGCGGCGACTACAGCGAAATCGAGCGGCTTCAGAGGCTGCTGACCCGCCCGTTCGATGAACAACCCGACATGGCTGACTATGCCCAGCGCCCGCCGGCCTGGGCCGCCGATATCGCCCTGAGCTGTACCGCCTGAGCCGCCCGCGGCAATGGAAATCACCGGGCCACGGTCTAATGCATCGAATCGGTGACAACGGTGGCCGCAGGGCGGACATGAGCAGCAGGCAACATCAGTTCGATGCGATGACGGCGGCGGTGGCCGACGATCTGTTCCGCTACGCCGTGTGGCTGTGCCGGGACCGCGATCTGGCCCAGGACCTGGTGCAGGAAACCCTGCTGCGGGCCTGGCGCTTCATGGACAAGCTGCGGGATTCCGGCGCCGTCAAGGCCTGGCTGCTTACCACCCTGCGGCGGGAACATGCCCGGCTGTACGAGCGCAAGCGCCTGGACCGGGTGGACATGGACATGTCCTTCATCGAGGACGAATCGGGACGCGATCCGTTTGCCGACGCCGAACGGCGGGAACTGCAGCAGCGCATCGCCGCGCTGCCGGAGGACTACCGCGAGCCCCTGGCCATGCAGGTGATTCTGGGCTGCAAGGTTGCCGAGATCGCCGAGGCCATGGCCCTGAGCGAAAGCGCGGTGATGACCCGCCTGTTTCGCGCGCGCAAACAACTTACGGACGGCACCGACCGGGCCGTGGAGAGTGTGCAATGAATTGCCT
Organism: Salinisphaeraceae bacterium; assembly: GCA_040222795.1. Taxonomy (GTDB): domain Bacteria; phylum Pseudomonadota; class Gammaproteobacteria; order Nevskiales; family Salinisphaeraceae; genus Spectribacter. The sequence continues at coordinate 260,957 of JAVKCJ010000029.1, read as the reverse complement.
GGAATTCCGCCGGGCCTGCCAGGCAGACCCGCAACATCTGACCGCCGAACAGCAGGCGCATCGTCTGCAGTGTGCCGCCTGTAATCGGTTCGCCGCCGAACAGCTGGATTTCGACCGGCGTCTGGCCTCGGCCCTGCGGGTGCCCGCGCCCGAGGGGCTGACCCAGCGGGTGATCTTCGAACGCAGCCTGCGCGGCCGCCGCCGGCGCACCGGCTGGCTGGCGATGGCGGCGTCGGTGCTGGTGGTGGTCGGCGTGACGTCGGTGCTTCTGGTGTCGCCGCCGGGCTCGGATATCGAAAACTTTACCGCGCACATGACGGCCCATCCCGTGGATCAGGTGCCGCTGGCCGAAGCCGACGGCATGGCGTTGCAGCGGGTGGCGGCCAATCTGTCCCTGCCGGCGGTTTCGGATCTATCCGAGATTGTCCGGGCCCAGCTGTGCGTGGTGGACGGGCATCGTGGCGCCCATCTGATCGTGGACTCAGGCGAGGCCCCGGTCACCGCGTTTGTCATGCCCGGCATGACCGCCGAGCAGCTGTCCGGGCTGGCTGAGGTGCCCGGAATGGCCAGTCAGGTGGTGAGTACCCGCGAGGGGGTGATCCTGCTGTTCTGCCCCGAACAGACCCGTCTGGTCGAACTGGGCGAGCGCATGCGTCGGCAGCTGGGCTGGCAGGTCTGAGGACTCTCTGATCCTTCCCCGCTTCTCCGCAACGCTCTAATTCCCGTGGGTGCGTCCGGCGCCCACCCCGGTTAACCTTGGGCGCTTCGGCCGGCCGCTCGGCGGTCGGGGCGATGTCATGGCTGTTGTCGGGGAGAATGCATGCTGGGGGTTGTGGGAATCCTGGTATCGCTGGGGCTGCTGATGTTCCTGGCGTATCGCGGGGTATCGGTGATTCTGCTGGCGCCGGTGCTGGCGCTGCTGGCCTGTCTGTTCCAGGCGGACGGCGTCCCGTTGCTGGCCACGTATACCCAGGTGTTCATGCCGGCCATGGGCGACTTTGCCGCCCGCTACTTCCCGATCTTTCTGCTCGGGGCCATATTCGGCAAGCTGATGCAGGATTCCGGCTGTGCGCGGTCGATCGCCCTGCAGTTCCGCGACTGGCTGGGCGAGCGCCATGCCGTGCTGTCGATCGTGCTGGCCTGCGGGCTGCTGGAATACGGCGGCGTGTCCGCGTTCGTGGTGGCATTCTCGGTCTATCCGCTGGCCGCGGCCCTGTTCCGGGAGCTGGATATTCCCAAGCGGCTGCTGGGCGGCACGCTGGCGCTGGGGGCGTTCACGTTCGCGATGACGGCGCTGCCCGGCACGGCGCAGATTCACAACGTCATTCCCATGTCCTATTTCGGCACCACCGCGTTTGCCGCGCCGGTGCTGGGCCTGACGGCGGCCGTGATGATGGTGGGGGGCGGCGTGCTGTGGCTGAACTGGCGGCTGCGGGCGGCTCGCCGCGCCGGCGAGGGTTACGGCACCGGGCATACCCGCGAGCCGGAAGCCATCGACGGCCACGTGCCGGGCTTCTGGACCGCGCTGCTGCCCATCGTTGCCGTGATCGGTGTCAACCTGGTGATGGTCCGGTATGTCATGCCCGGCTGGGATACCGGCTATCTGGGCACGGATGCCTACGGCAATACCGATTTCGAGTCCGTGCGCGGCCTGTGGGGCATCATCCCGGCGCTGCTAGTGGCCGGCCTGCTGGTGGCGGCGGTGCATTTCCGCTCGCGGGCCGCGCTCAATCGCACGCTGACGGATGGCGCGATGGGCTCGCTGCTGCCGATGTTCAACACCGCCAGCGAGGTGGGCTACGGCACCACCATCGCCACGCTGGCCGCGTTCGCGGTGGTCAAGGAGTCGGTACTCAATATTTCGCCGGGCAACCCGCTGATTTCCGAGATGGTGGCGGTGAATGTGCTGGCGGGTATTACCGGGTCGGCCTCGGGCGGCCTCGGCATCGCCCTGTCGGCGCTGGGCGAGACTTACAACGAACTGGCCGCAAGCCTGGGCGTGAATCCCGAATTCATGCACCGCATCGCGTCGATGTCCTCGGGTGGCTTCGATTCGCTGCCGCACAACGGCGCGGTGATCACCCTGCTGACCATCTGCGGGCTGACCCACCGGCAGGCTTATCCGGACATCGCGGTGGTGTCGCTGCTGATCCCCTTCCTGGTGACCGCGACCTGCGTCACCGGGCTAAGTCTGATTTTGTAATACCGAGGTCTTGTTTCTTGTCCGGGCCCGGATATGCTAATTTATCTTCGCTTTGTGTCGGGATACGAGGGCCCGGTAGACCCAAGGCAATTCCCAACCAGGAGAAGTGATTATGACGGGTAAGTGGATCAAGGTTGCAGCTCTGGCGGCGCTGGTCGCCGGTGCAGCAGGTTGCTCGAACAGCGAACTCCAGGCCCAGATCGACGAGGCAATGCGCACGGCGGAAGCCGCGCAGAGCACGGCGAATGCCGCTCAGAGTTCGGCCGATTCGGCCCAGCAGACTGCCGATCGTGCGATGAGCGCGGCGCAGGAAGCCAAGTCCTGCTGCCAGGCTAACTCGAAGCGCATCGAGCGCATGTTCGAGGCCTCTCAGCGCAAGTAATCGGAACAGTCGATCCGATTCGTCAAAGCCCCGCTCCGGCGGGGCTTTTTCGTTGGGTCAGGCAAGGCGCGTCAGTCGCTGGCGGTCAGCCGGGTGCCGCCGATAGCCGCGGGCATGCCGTGCTGTCGTGTCCCGGTTGATTCGGCCAGCTCCCAGTCGATGGGTGTGTCGGGCCGGTTCCGGGTCGCGTTGATGACGGACTGGACCAGCGGCGTATAGCTGTCCACGCGGCCCTTGCCGTCAGCATCGGGTGGGTGCGCCTCGAGATAGAGCTCGCCCGCGTGCCAGCCGGTCTTGTAGGGCTGGTTGACGATATTCACGGGGGTGCCCGGTTCGATCATCGAATAGAGGGCGGCGATGTCCTCCGGATACAGCCGGATACAGCCGTGCGACACGCGCAGCCCGATACCCGCCGGCTTGTTGGTGCCATGCAGCAGATAGGCGGGAAAACCCAGATACAGCGCATGGCGGCCCAGCGGATTGTCCGGCCCCGGTGGCACCACGCGGGGCAGGGGGTCGCCGGCTTCGGCGTGTTCTTCGCGGATGGACTCGGGCGGGGTCCAGGTCGGGTCCGCCGCAGTGCGCGTGATGGTGGTGCGGCCCAGCGGCGTATCCCAGCCCTCGCGGCCGATGCCCAGCGGGTAGGTGATGACCTTGCCGTGGTACTGGCTGCCGGCCGGGGGGAAGTAGTAAAGCCGCATTTCGGCGATGTTGAGCACCAGCCCGCGCCGATCAGCGTCGGGCAGTATGTAGCGCGTGGGCAGGGTTACCGGCGTGCCGGCGCCGGGCAACCAGGGATCGACGTCCGGGTTGGCCAGGCGCAGCTCGCGATAGCCGACATTATGACGGCGGGCAAGGGCCACGAATGTGTCCGATTCCCGTGCCTCGACGGTGATGGTCTTGCCGATGAGATCGCTGTCATCCGCTGGCGCCGGGAAGACGGCGGCCCCGGCAGCGGTGGACGCCAGCAGAGCAGTGATCAGCAACCAGAATCGACGCATCGACAACATTCCCGCATGCAGCCCGGTCCGGGCGTTGGACACAAAAAAGGCCGGCATTTCAGCCGACCCCCTCGTCGACGGAATAATACCAGTTATCAGGGGGCCAGGCGCTGCAGCCGCCAGCGCTCGTCGCTGCGTCGGTAGACCAGTCGATCGTGCAGGCGATTGCGCCGGCCCTGCCAGAACTCGATCGCCCGCGGGCTGAGGTTGTAGCCGCCCCAGTGCGCGGGCCGCGGCACCGCGCGGTCACCGCCGAACTGTTGTTCCGTCTGTTCGTAGGCTCGCTCCAGCGTCTGCCGGTCGGCAATCACTCGGCTCTGCGGTGAAGCGTGGGCGCCGATGCGGCTGCCGCGGGGGCGCGAGGCGAAATAGCTGTCCGAGTCGGCGGGCGGCAGCGGAGCAATCTCGCCCTCGATGCGTACCTGGCGTTCCAGTCGATCCCACCAGAACACCAGCGCCGCATGCGGATTGGCGTTGATTTCCCGGCCCTTGCGGCTGTCGTAGTTGGTGTAGAAGCGGAAACCCTGTTCGTCGAACCCCTTGAGAAGCACCGTGCGCGCGGACGGCTTGCCCAGCGGATCGGCGGTGGCCAGGGTCATCGCGGTAGGGTCGAACAGATCGGCCGCGAGGGCCTGCTCGTACCAGGTGGCAAACAGTGCCATGGGGTCGGCGGGAACCCGGTCTTCGGTCAGATCGTCCTGGTCGAGCTCGGCGTGCCAGCCGCTTTCACCCGGATTGTCGCTCACGCGCCGACTTCCATGGTGAAGCCCAGCTTTACCGTTACCTGCCAGTGGGCGACGACGCCGTCCTCCACGTGGCCGCGAGTATCGGTGACCTCGAACCAGCGGATGTGACGCAGACTCTGCGCCGCCTCGTGCACGGCGTTCTCCACCGCTTCCTGGATGCTGTTCGGCGAGGAGCCGACGAGCTCGGTGATCTTGTAGACGTGTCCACTCATGGCAGCCACTCCGTGATGGTCGGGATGGGGTTTCAGCCTAGGGCCTGGATGGTTGCTTGCGCAACGCCCCGCCCGCGGGTTTGCCGGACCCCAGCGGGCGGGTCGAATCGGCCGGCGGCCATGCTAGCCTAGCCCGCTTTCAAGCGGGAGAAATTCATGCGTGCAATCAGAATCGACCGGACCGACGACGGCACTCGCGCCGCGCTGCAGGATGTCAGCGTTGACGAGCTCACCGAGGGCAATGTCGTCATTCGCTCCCACTACTCCAGCATCAACTACAAGGATGCGCTGGCGGTCACCGGGAAGGGCAAGATCCTGCACCGCTACCCGCTCAACGGCGGCATCGACGTGGCCGGGGTGGTAGAGCAGTCCGAGGATGACCGCTTCCGGCCCGGGGACGAAGTCGTGGTTACCGGCTATTTCCTGAGCGAAAAGCGCGACGGCGGTTTCGCCGAGCAGGTGAGGGTGCCAGCGGATTGCGTGGTGCCACGGCCCGAGGGATTGACCCTGTTCGAGACCATGGCGCTGGGCACCGCCGGCTTCACCGCCGGTTACGCCGTGCGCCGGCTGACCGAGAATCACCAGACGCCGGACATGGGCCCGATCGCCGTGACCGGGGCTACCGGCGGCGTCGGCTCGTTTGCCATCAGCCTGCTGGCCGCCCGGGGCTTCGAGGTCAAGGCCGTGACCCGCAAGACCGACTCGGCCGGCGCGTATCTGCGCGGCCTGGGTGCGGCCGAGGTGATCTCGCCCGATGACATCCCCGACGACGGCAAGCCCATGTCGAAACCCGGCTGGGGCGGCGGCGTGGATAGCGTCGGCGGTGAGCTGCTCGCGCGGCTGATCAAGCAGATCGTGCCCTATGGCAACGTGGCTGCCATCGGTCTGGCCGGCGGGGTCAAACTGGAGACCACCGTGCTGCCGTTCATCCTGCGTGGTGTGGGGCTGCAGGGCATTCACTCGGTGGAATGCCCGATGGATCGGCGCCTGGCCATCTGGGCCGACCTGGCCGGCGAACACAAGCCGGAAAAGCTGGATGAGATCGTCAGCCAGACCGTCACCCTCGATCAGGTGGCCGAGGCCTGCCAGGCGATCATCGCCGGCGAGATCACCGGCCGCACCGTCGTTGATCTGCGTGGCTGACGCCGACGATTTCGCATTGCACCCGCGACTGGCGGCGGATACGTCGCCAGTCGTCGATCTGGCATTGTCACGAGTCCTGCTGATGGATGATGCCCGGTATCCGTGGCTGATTCTGGTCCCGATACGTCCCGGCCTGCGGGAAATCTTTGACCTGGCCGCGGGTGATCAGGCCACGCTGTGGCAGGAAGCCACCCGGGTCGGGGCGGTACTGATGCAGGTAACCGGCGGCGACAAGCTGAATGTCGCCGCGCTGGGAAATCAGGTGCCGCAACTGCACGTGCACGTGATTGCAAGGCGCAAGGGCGACGCCGCCTGGCCAGGACCGGTCTGGGGGGTAGGGCAGGCCGAGGCCCGTGGAGACCGGGTGCGTGACGCGCTTGTTCAGTCATTGCGGGAGGCGCTTTCATCGTGAACCGTCATCGTGGCGGTATTGTCGGCAGCCATCGGCAGGTTTGACGTAGGGCGTACTTCAGTGCGCCTTCACGATATCTTTGAAAGGAACGGCACCCGGCTCGCTTTGCTGGCGCCATGAGTCGCGTCCTACCGCGTGTGCCGACGCATGGCATGCTACCCAGTGGCCATCGACAATAATCAGAACTAAAAAGGAGGAATCCCATGACCGCCGAACAACTTGCCATCCTCTCCGCTGGCGTGTTCTTCACCACCGGACTGCTCACCGGCATCTGGAAGTGGCGGGCCATCATGGCCAGCCCGACCGCGGAAGCGCCGTACTACGTGAACATCGCCCACCGGGCCGCGTTGCTTTACAGCTTCGCGGCTCTGCTGCTGGCCTTTTTCGCGGCGCGCAGCATCTGGTCCGAAGCGTGGAATCTGGCCGGCGTGATCGGCAACGTGGTGTTCTACGCGGCAGCCATTCTGATGTACTGCATTCACGGCTTTCTGCGGGATACGGACAACCAGCTGGAACGCCCGCATCGCCTCGGCAAGCGGGAGATGCCCGCCTGGCAGATGACGCTGTTCATGGCCCTGCTGGCAGTGGGCGAGGTCGGAGGCTTTCTGATTCTGTTCAGCGGCGTGCTCGCGGCCTGGTGGGGCTGAATCACGCCTCGGCCGGGTGATGCCGTCGATTAATCAGCACGGCTTTTCCGGCAGGATCCCGCTCCGGTTGGCAGGCCGTAGAGGCACGTGCCGACTGTGAGGCGACCGGTGGCGAAGGGGCGCTGGCGTAATGCCAGCGTCCCTTCTGCGGCAGTCAGGAAAAGTCCTAGTAAATCCCGCGCGTGTCCGGCGCTTCCAGGCTGCCCGCATCCACGATCAGATTGATGGTGGCCAGCTCGTCACCGGAGAGCGAATCCATGCCGTTGACGGCCTCGATAAACCGGGCGCGTTCGGTATCCGAGACCAGATCTTTGGTGTAGTCGGCCAGCTTGGCTTCGTAGTCCGGCCGCTGCCAGGGGGTGTCACCGCCGGGGTGAGCATTGGCGCGGGTCTTTTCGTCCGCTACTTCCTTGCCGTCCGCCAGGGTTACGATCATGCGGCCGCCGTAGGCCTGCACGTTCGGGTCCTGGTCGTGGTACAGGTCTTCCCAGCGCTGGTCGAACTGGGTTTCGATGCGGGCCATCAGCTTGCGCATCTCGTCCTTCTCGGCCGGGGTCATCTGGTAGGCGCGGTCCTTGTGGAACTCGCCGGTCTGGATGCAGCGGGCGATGGCGAACATGATGCTGTGATCCAGCGTGCCGCGGGGTGAATCGGGGTCGATCTTCTGCGGGTCCTGCGCGTCGGTGCCGATCACGTGGTGGGTGTGATGGCTGGTTTCCAGCACGATCTTCTGAATCTGGTCGAGATCCACGCCGTCGCCCTTCTTCGGCAGCTGATCCCGCAGCTGCAGCGCCAGGTCGATGATCGCCTGACCCTGGTATTCGAACGCGTGCTGCTTGGGATAGGTCTTGAGGATATTGCGCAGCGCATCGACCCCGGGCTCGGCCAGTTCCACCTTGTACACCGCGTTGTCGTCGTCCCGGCCGTTGAGGAAGCGGCGGATGATGCTGTCCACACCTTCGTAGACCGGGTTGGGTCCCTTGAGCCCGTGCAGGGCGTGGTTGACCGCCTTGATGGAGATTTCCGCGGAGAAGCCGGGCACGAATTCCTTCTGTGCGCCGATGTCGCCCTTGCGCGACTGGCGCGAGGAAATGGCGTTGTGCACGGCAAAGTTGATCGCGTGGTAGGCCTGCTCGGTGGTCAGTCCCAGCATGGAGGAAATGCCCGCCGCCGTGCCCGCGGCGATATGGGTCATGTGGTCGACCTTGTGCTTGTGCAGGCAGATGCCGGTGCCATCGCCGGTGCCGACCAGCGCCACGTGCACCTCGTAGGCCACCACGATGCCGCGCAGGATGTCGGCGCCTGTCACGCCCAGATGCTGACCGACCGCGATGATCGGGGAGATGTTGTCATCCGGGTGGGAATACTCGGCCGCCAGATAGCAGTCGTCGTTGTCCAGAAAGCGTACGCCCACCGCGTTGGCAAAGGCCGCGGGCAGCGGGGCGAAGTAATCCTTCAGGCCCCAGATCGTGGCCTTGCCGGTGCCCTTGGCACTCATCGCGTCCGCTCGCGCCACCTTGACCGCCGTCTCGTTCGCCGCGCCCAGGGCAATCGCGGCGTTGTCGATAATCCGGTTCTTGGCCATCGCCACGGCGTCCGCATCCTGCGGAGCGTCCTTCGCCCGGGTGGCAAGCTCGGCCAGCTTCCAGGCCAGTTGCTGTTCGCGGGCAAGTTCGCCGCTGGCTTTTTCGGCCTGAACGGTATGGATCGTGGCGGTCATGACAAAGAATTCCTCTGGTTAATCGGGTGACACGCTGGAGGCGCCCTCAATGGGGGCGGGATATTAAACGATCACCGGCGCAAATATAAGGACAGGCAATGAGCGCCGGCGCAGGCCGAGCTCGAATCCTTGCCCGCCGCAGTTCGGGCCACAGCATCACGGGCGACGCCCGGTAGTGCGCATGTCCTGTTCCGGGTGCGGTAGGCTGTCAGCCCATTTCAAGATCAAACGGGAGCCTTGCCTGATGCGTTCATTCATTGCGTTACTCATGGGGATGTTTCTTCTTGCCGCCTGCTCCCAGGGCGATGATGAGGCCTCGTCGGGTGGCGGCAGCGCCGCTTCGGAGGAAGGTGACTCCACCAGCCTCAGCATCGATACGGAAGAAGGCGCGGTGTCCTACGAGAACGAGGACGGTGGGGGCGATACCTCGATTTCGATCGACACCGACGAAGAATAGGTCTTGGGCGCCGGTCGGCAGCCGTGGCCTGGCCGGCGCTTGCTGCACTGCAACCGGCAAGATGTGTTTCCGGATTACGCGGATAATGCTAATGTGCCGGTCTGGTTAACCGCACGGTAAGCAGTCATGGCCAACCCGCATGTGGACGTTCTGATTATTGGCGCCGGTGTTTCCGGCATCGGTACCGCCTGTCATTTGCAGCGCGGCTGCCCGGACAAGAGCTTCGCGATCCTGGAGCGCCGCGATGACATCGGCGGTACCTGGGACCTGTTCCGCTATCCCGGGATTCGCTCGGATTCGGACATGTACACCTTCGGCTTCGAGTTCCGCCCCTGGAAGGAGCCGAAAATCCTGGCTGACGGGCCGTCGATCAAGAGTTACGTGCAGGCCACCGCCGACGAGCATGACGTCCATCGCCACATCAATTTCGGGCTGAAGGTGGAATCCGCCGAGTGGTCCAGTGCCGATGCCTGCTGGACGGTCACCGCGGTTCGCGAGGCCACCGGCGAAACCGAGACCTTTACCGGCAGCTTCCTGATGGGGGCCACCGGCTACTACCGTTACGACGAGGGCCACAAGCCGGACTTCCCGGGCGAGGACAAGTTCAAGGGCACGGTGATCCATCCGCAGCACTGGCCGGAGAATCTCGACTACGCCGGCAAGAAGGTGGTGGTGATCGGCAGTGGCGCCACTGCGGTGACGCTGGTGCCCGCGATGGCGGGCGAGGCCGAGAAGGTGACCATGCTGCAGCGCTCGCCCGGCTACATCATTTCGTTGCCGGCCGTGGACAAGATTTCCGAAGCCCTCTACAAGGTGCTGCCGGATGATCTGGTCTACCGTATGACCCGTGCGCGCAACGTGGCGATGCAGCGGGTGATCTACAACACCTCGCAGCGCTTCCCGGGATTCATGAAGTGGCTGTTGCAGCGGGGCGCTCGCCGCGCGCTGGGGCCGGACTTCGACATGCGTCACTTCGAGCCCGACTACAACCCCTGGGACGAGCGCATGTGCGCGGTGCCCAGCGGTGACCTGTTCAAGGTGTTGCGGCGAGGTCAGGCCGAGGTGGTCACCGACCATATCGACAGTTTCACCGAAAACGGCATCCGCCTGAAATCGGGGCAGGAGCTGGAGGCCGACATCATCATTTCGGCCACCGGCCTGGATGTACGCTTGCTGGGCGACATGAGTCTGGCCGTGGACGGCGAGGCCGTGGATATCTCCGAGCGCGTGCTCTACAAGGCCACCATGCTGGAGGGCGTTCCCAACGCGGCCATCATCTTCGGCTACATCAATGCTTCGTGGACGTTGAAGGTGGACATCGTCGGTCAGTACCTATGCCGGCTGCTCAAGCACATGGACGAGCAGGGCGTGGACATCGCGGTCCCGCGTGACCACGAGGACTGCCGCGAGGAAGGCTCAGCGCTGGACGCGCTACAGTCCGGTTACATCCAGCGGGTTGCCCACAAGCTGCCGCGCCAGGGTAGCAAGGCGCCGTGGCGCATGACCCAGGACTACAAGACCGATCGCCCGATTCTCTGCAAGGAGCCGGTCGACGACGGCTACCTGGAGTTCGAGCGGGCCGCGGATCATCGGGTGAAGGCGTCGCGCGCGGCCTGAGCGGATGCCGCGCGGAAACCCAACGCGGCTGTATCACTCACAAACCCAGCCGAAAAGGCAGGCCGGCTGAAGCCGGCCCTACACGAGCATCCATTGCTGTAGGGCGGACTTCAGTCCGCCGCTTTTGCCGGCGCCCGTCGTCAGGGCGCCGGCCAGAGTTCGGGCATAGTTACATCGGCAGGCCGGACAGCGGCAGCTCACCCAGCAGCATGGTCAGCGACTCCGGCCCGAATGCCCCGATCGGCAGATCGCCGGGCACCGGTGCAGCGCCGCCCGTCGGCAGGCCGACCTCGGGGGCATTCAGCGTCAGGTCGAACGTGGTACTGGCAATGGCCTCACTCAGCGGTGTGGTCAGTGGGCTGCCTGCGGCGGCGAGCTGCTGCGCCGGGCCATCCATCTGCTGATAGACCGGCAACAGCAGGCTGTAGCCGGTATTGGTCAGCGCCCGATAGCTCTGGGCCAGCGGCAGGGCCGGAGTGCCTTCGGCCAGCGTCAGGGCGAATCCCTGGAAAGCGGCGTTGCCGTTGTTGAACATCTGCGTGACGTTGCCGGTCTGCGGGCTGTCCGGGTCCACGGCGGCCAGCGCGGCGGCACGCAATCCGCCGCCACGGACATCCTGGCCCGTGACCAGGGCGTTGGCGGCGTCGTCAATGTTGTTGAACGATTGCACCAGTGTCTGCGGGCCCAGCGACGCCGGGTCCCCGGTGAAGCCGCCGAGGGCGCCGGTCAGGGCATCCAGATTCTGGGCCGAACCGGCGCCGGCGAATCCGGCCAGCAGCGTGGCGGTGAGCACGCGATAGGCGTGGCGTTTCATGACTCTCTCCTGTCTCAGTGATTTTGTCGTCCAAGTGTCGCATCGTTGCGTACGTTCGGGAACGTCACGCGTATGCAATGGCGGGGCGTGATCGCCGGTATGAGGGGTCTGCCGATTGTCGCCGGGCGGATGCAGGCGTCTATAATGCCGGCTTGCATGATTTTCGCCGTTGCCGCATGCCGGCCGGCGCCCTGGCCGCCAACCCTATGACCGATTCCGACGCGCCGGACCGCAAGGCCGCCAACAACTTCCTGCGCAACCTGATTGCCGAGCAGATCGCGTCCGGCGAGCACCGGGGCGACGTGGTAACGCGGTTCCCGCCGGAACCCAACGGTTATCTGCATATCGGCCACGCCAAGTCCATCTGGCTGAATTTCGGCTTGGCCGAGACATTCGGCGGCCGTTGTCATCTGCGCTTCGACGACACCAACCCGGGTGCCGAAAACCCGGAGTACGTGCAGGCCATCCAGGACGACGTTCAGTGGCTGGGCTACGACTGGGCCGGCCGCGTCCGCTACGCCTCGGATTATTTCGACGAGCTGTATCGCTACGCCGAACATCTGATCGAGGCCGGGCTGGCCTACGTGGACGACCAGTCGGCCGAGCAGGCCCGCGCCAGCCGCGGCACCCTGACCGAGCCGGGCGTGAACAGCCCGTTCCGCGACCGCGACGTGGCGGAGAACCTGGACCTTTTTCGCCGCATGCGGGCCGGCGAGTTCGCCGACGGTGCCTGCGTGCTGCGGGCGAAGATCGACATGGCCGCCGGCAACATGAATCTGCGCGATCCGGTGCTGTACCGCATCCGCCGGGCCGCCCACCACCAGACCGGCGATGCCTGGTGCATCTATCCGTCCTATGACTTCGCCCATGGCCAGTCCGACGCCATCGAGGGGGTGACCCACTCCATCTGCACGCTGGAGTTCGAGGACCATCGCCCGCTCTATGACTGGCTTATCGAGCGCCTGCCGGTGCCCTCGCGCCCGCGCCAGTACGAATTCAGCCGGCTGAACATCAACTACACCGTCACCAGCAAGCGGCGTCTGAAGCTGCTGGTGGACGAGGGTTTCGTCGATGGCTGGGACGACCCGCGCATGCCCACGCTCTGCGGCATTCGCCGGCGTGGCTACACCCCGGCGGCCATCCGCCGGTTCTGCGAAATGGTGGGGGTGTCGCGTGCCGACGGCGTGGTGGACATGGCGATGCTGGAACACGCCCTGCGGGACGATCTCAACGAGAATGCGCCCCGCGCCATGTGCGTGATCGACCCGCTGAAACTGGTGATCACGAACCTCCCGGAAGACCACGTGGAAATGCTCACCGCTGCCGGTCATCCGCAGCGCGAGGGCTTCGCCGATCGTCAGCTGCCGTTTACCCGTGAGGTGTGGATCGAGCGCGAGGACTTCCGCGAGGAGGCTAACAAGAAGTACAAACGGCTGGTGCTCGGCAAGAAGGTGCGACTACGCAATGGCTATGTGCTGACTGCCGAGGAGGTGATCAAGGACGCGGACGGCCACATTGCTGAAGTGCACTGCACTTACGATACGGACACGCTGGGCAGCGACCCGGCTGACGGCGTCAAGCCCAAGGGCGTGATCCACTGGGTCTCGGCCAGCCACGGTCGGCGGGCCACCGTGAGACTGTACGATCGCCTGTTTGCCCACGAGACGCCGGGCCGCGGCGACACCGACTTCCGCGACCAGATCAATCCCGATTCGCTCACGGTATACGAGGATTGCTGGATCGAGCCGGGCGCGGCGGATGCCGAGCCCGAGGCCATGTTCCAGTTCGAGCGGGTCGGCTACTTCGTGGCCGACCGCCATGAACACACACCGGACGCGCCGGTGTTCAATCGCAGCGTGGCGCTGCGGGACACCTGGGCCAGGATCGAGGCGGCCGGGGCGTGAGCATCCACATCGGTTTCGTCGAGGGGGACAAACCATGCCTTCATGCACGACCTTGCTGACCGGTATTGGGCGGGTCCTGGCAGTGGCCGCCGGACTGGCGGCAGGTGCCGCGGGTGCCGCCGAGCTGCGCGACGTGGTGATCGCCGGCAATAACTGGGACGGCACCGCGACCGTGTTCGACCCGGACACCTTCGATGTGATCACCGAAATCAACGTGGTGCCCGATCGCGAGCAGCGGATGGAAGAGGTCCGCGGCAATCCCTGGCGCTGGGTGCAGTTCCAGTTCATCCGCCACGTGATCGGCGAGGGCAACGATCAGCTGGTGGACGACATGTTCACCTCCAACGACGGCCGCCGGCTGTTCGTGTCGCGCCCGAGCTTTGCCGATGTGGTGGCCATCGACGTCGCCAGCGGCGAGATCGTCTGGCGCACGCCGGTCGAAGGCGCCCGCTCCGATCACGCCGCCATCTCGCCGGACGGCGAAACCTTCCTGGTATCGGCCTCCATGGCGGGCAAGGTGCACGCCATCGACACCGAGACCGGCGAGATCACCGGCGGCTTCGACTCCGGCGATCAGCCGCACGAGAACAGCTATTCCGAGGACGGCGAGCGCATCTACCATGCCAGCATCGGCAAGGTGTTCGTGCCCACCACCGCCGGCTGGCTGGACTGGCTCAAGGGCGACCGCTGGTTCCAGGTGGTGGATGCCGACAGCTTCGAGGTGCTCAAGCGGGTGGACATGGGCGAGAAGCTGGCCGAGTTCGGTATGCCCTGGGTGGATTCGGCGGTGCGGCCCATGGCCGTGCATCCCGACGAGCGCTTCGTCTACATGCAGATTTCGTTTCTGCACGGCTTCGTGGAATACGACCTGACCGAGGATCGTGTCACCCGGGTGGCCAAGCTGCCCGTGCCGGCGGAAACCGAGGCCATGTCGACCTGGGACTACCAGCTCAATTCGGCCCATCACGGCCTCGCCATGAACCCCGCGGGTAGCAAGCTGTGTGTGGCCGGCACCATGGATGGCTATGCCGCGATCGTGGACCGCGAGACGCTGGAACCGATCATTATCGAACTGGCGGATCATCCGCTCGACGCCAAGCCCTACTGGGCCACCGAGAGCGCTGACGGTGAACACTGTTACGTGTCGGTGAGTCAGCAGGACCGGGTGTCGGTGATTTCGTTCGAGTCGGCCGAGGAAGTCGCCAGCGTGCCGGTGGGTGATCACCCCCAGCGGGTGCGCACCGGCCGGCTGCGGCTGGACGAGACCGCGCCGTGACCGTCACGCGCCGTGCCGGCGCCAGTGTGGACTGGCAGGCCTGTCTGGATGCGCTCACCCGCGGGGCGCGGGGGCTGAAAGTGCGCACGTCAGCCGAGTCGCGGCAGGCGATGATCGACTATCTTAAGCACCTGGAATCCTGGAATCGTACCTACAACCTCACTGCCGTGCGCGAGCCCGCGGAGATGGTGGTGCGCCACCTGCTGGACAGTCTGTCGGTGGTTCCGTATCTGACCGGCCAGCGTTTCGCGGACGTGGGCACGGGCCCGGGCCTGCCCGGCATCCCGATTGCGCTGGCCCGGCCGGGTAAGGCCGTGGTGCTGGTGGAGTCCAACCGCAAGAAGGCGGCATTCCTGCGCCATGTGGTGCGGGTGCTGGGGCTGGATAACGTCGAGGTGATCCAGCAGCGGGTGGAAAGCTGGCACCCGCCGGCGAGTTTCGACACCGTCATCTGCCGCGCCTTTGCCGCGGCCCCGCTGGCGCTGAAAAGCCTGGGACACCTGTGCGGGCCGGCGGGCCAGGTACTGCTCATGAAGGGGCGCGACCCGGCGCCGGAACTGGATGAGCTGCCGGATGGTTTCCGGGTGGCGGCCACCCATGAATTGAGCGTGCCGGGCCTGGATGCCGCCCGTCATCTGGTGGTGGTGGAACCGGGGCTGCTCTAACCCCGTCTGGTGTCGCTCCGCTCGGGGCTTTATTCTTGCGGCCTGTTTCGACCGGGTTCGGTGCTGCTCGCATGCGCATTCTCGCCGTTGCCAACCAGAAGGGAGGCGTGGGCAAGACCACCACGTCCATCAATCTGGCCGCGTGCCTGGCGGAAGCCGATCAGCGCGTGCTGCTGGTGGACATGGATGCCCAGGGCAACGCGACCATGGGCGTGGGGCTGACCCGGGCCGACCTGAGACTGACCGCCTGCGATGTCCTGCTGGGCGAACAGCGGCTGGCTGATGTGGTGCGCCCGGTGCTCGACGGGCGGCTGAGCCTGTTGCCGGCCAACGGCGACATGACCGCGGCCGAAGTGGGGTTGCGCAAGCGTCGCAACGGGGAGCTGGCCCTGCGCGAAGCGCTGGCGGAAGGGTTGCCCGAATTCGATTACGTGATCATCGATTGCCCACCGGCGCTGTCCATGCTCACCGTCAACGCGCTGTCCGCCTGCAACGGGCTGCTGATTCCCATGCAGTGCGAGTATTACGCGCTCGAGGGGCTGTCGGCGCTGCTGGATACGGTCGACAAGGTGCGCGCGGTGATCAATCCCGACCTTGCCATCGCCGGCCTGCTGCGCACCATGTACGATCCGCGCAACCGGCTGTCCGGCGAGGTCTCGGATCAGCTGCTGGCGCATTTTTCCGGGCAGGTGTACGACACCATTATCCCGCGTAACGTGCGCCTGGCCGAGGCGCCCAGCCACGGGCTGCCGGCCATTGATTACGACGCCGGTGCCAGCGGCGCGCGGGCCTACCGGGCACTGGCGCAGGAAGTGCTGGGGCGGTCCGGGCATGCCGCGGCACGGGCCTAGAATGCGCGGCATCGCGCCAATGCTTGTCGCGGAGAATTTCCCGCTGCCGGCCTCACCTATCGACGGAGCCAATCATGGCCGCTAGAAAGCGCGGACTGGGACGTGGACTCGATGCCCTGCTGAGTGGCGATTTCGAACCGGATGCCGCCGCCGCGGCCGATGCCGGCGAGCTGCACGAACTGGGGATGGACGAACTGCATCCCGGGCGGTTCCAGCCGCGCGTGGACATGGATGACGCGGCGCTGGAATCGCTGGCCCAGTCGATTCGCACCCAGGGCGTGCTGCAGCCGCTGGTGGTCCGGCCGGACGGGCAGGGTTACGAGATCGTGGCCGGGGAGCGCCGCTGGCGGGCCGCGCGCCTGGCCGGCCGCGAGACGGTGCCGGCGGTGGTGCGGGCGGTGGCCGACGAGGTGGCCATGGCGGCCGCCCTGATCGAGAACATCCAGCGCGAGGATCTCAATCCGCTGGAGGAGTCGGCCGCGCTGGCCCGGCTGATCCGGGAATGCGGCATGACCCATGCCCAGTGCGCCGAGGCGGTGGGGCGTTCCCGGGCCTCGGTTTCCAACCTGCTGCGCCTGAACGAGCTCGACGAGGGCGTCCAGCAGATGCTGCGCGAAGGCCGGCTGGAAATGGGGCATGGCCGGGCGCTGCTGGGGGCGGCCACGGACGATCAGCTGGCGCTGGCACAGCAGGTGGTGGCGCGCCGCCTGACGGTGCGCCAGACCGAAGCGCTGGTTCAGGCGCAGGGCAAGCCCGACCGGCGTCGGCCGAAACCGGCCAAGTCTGCGGCCACGCAACGGCTCGAGCAGGATCTCAGCGATCGTTTGGGCACGCGGGTGGCGATTCGCCCGGGCCGGTCCGGGCGGGGGCAACTGGTCATTGATTACGCCGATGATGGATTGCTTGAAACTCTGGTTGAGCGCCTCAAGTAGGGTCCATGCGGCTTTTCTCCCGCGTCTGACCGCGTAATTGACCCGCTGGGGGGACTTCTTTATAGTCTCGCGTCGCACCGCGCGGGGATGGGAGATTCGTGTGTGCCGACGGTTGTCAGGCAACGCGTTGGTTCACTGATATGAAGCGCTTGCGCCTGCGCGGCATGCGTCTCGCTCTGGGGGTTTTCGCTGCACAAGCGGTGGTGGGTTTGACTGCCGCGCTGATCTGGCAGATGGCCCGCGGGGGATGGAATGGATGGGCGGCACTTTACGGGGCCGTCGTGGCGGTAGTGCCGGGGTTGTTCTTTGCCTGGGTCACACTGCGGCATCCGGCCGACGCCGACCCGAAGCGGGTGGCGCGGTCGCTGTACATCGGTGAAGCCGGCAAGCTGGCGCTGACCATCGCCCTGTTCACCATCGGGGCCCTGGAATTCGGCGCGCAGTTTCTTGCCTTGCTCAGCACCTACGCGATCTGCCTGGCAGTGTACTTGCTGGCCATGGCAGTGAATCGCTGAACGGGACCGAAACCGTCACGTTCGCGTGACAGTCGTTAACTGGACGGGAAGACAACGATGGCAACTGCCGAAAACGGGGACGGGAACGCGGTCGGCTCCTACATCGGTCACCACCTGACCAACCTCAAGTTCGATCTGACGAGCATGCAGTTCGATTCCCATGCGGAAGGTTTCTGGGTGCTGCACGTCGATAGCCTGTTTTTCGCCATCGCCCTGGGTGGCCTGTTCCTGTGGCTGTTCCGGGCCGCGGCGCGGCGCGCCACCGCGGCCGAACCGGGCGGCCTGCAGAATTTCGTGGAAATGGTGGTCGATTTCACCGACACCCAGGTTCGCGACATCTTCCACGGCGACAGCAAACTGGTTGCGCCGCTGGCCCTGACGATCTTCGTCTGGGTCTTCCTGATGAATTTCATGGACCTCATTCCGGTTGACCTGCTGCCAGTGCTGGCCGCCGGGGTAGGCATCGAATACCTCAAGGTGGTGCCCACCACCGACCCGAATGTGACGTTCGGCATGTCGCTTACCGTGTTCGCGCTGGTGATCTTCTACTCGATCAAGATCAAGGGTGGCTGGGGCTACGTAAAGGAATTCCTCACCCACCCCTTCGGCTGGTGGCTGGCGCCGTTCAATCTCATGCTCAAGCTGGTCGAGGAGATCGCCAAGCCAATCTCCCTGTCGCTGCGACTGTTCGGCAACCTCTACGCCGGCGAGCTGATCTTTATTCTGATCGCGCTGTTCACCCTGGGCGCGGGCGCGGAACTGATGACCGCGCCGCTATTCGCCCTGCAGGTGGCCCTGGGCGGCGCCTGGGCGATCTTCCACATTCTGGTCATCACGCTGCAGGCATTCATCTTCGGCATGCTCACGATCGTGTATCTGAGCATGGCGCACGAACATCACTAGCATTTTGGTTGTTGCCGGCTGACCGGGTCGGCAACTGTTACGGGCCTCGTTAGACCCTTATTTCAGGAGGAAAGTCATGGAGATTGTTGTTGGTTTGACCGCGGTGGCCGTGGGTCTGCTGATCGGATTCGGTGCCATGGGTACCGCGATCGGGTTCGGCCTGCTGGGCGGCAAGTTCCTGGAAGGCATTGCCCGCCAGCCGGAAATGGCCCCGATGCTGACCGGCCGCATGTTCCTGATCGCCGGCCTGCTCGACGCGGTGGCGATGATCGGTGTGGGTATCGCGCTGTTCTTCACCTTCGCCAACCCGTTCCTGGCCGCCGTTTCGTAAGCGATCGGCTTGTCATCCGTCATGCGGTGTATCCGCCGCACGCGATTCACTAGAGGGAGTCGGGCATGAGTATCAATGCCACCCTGCTGGGCCAGATGATCGTCTTCGGGATCTTCGTCTGGTTCACGATGAAGTACATCTGGCCGCCGCTCATGGACGCCATGCGCGAACGTCAGAAGCGCATCAGCGACGGCCTGGCGGCTGCCGAGCGTGGTGCCCGCGAGCTCGAGGAGGCCACCGACAAGGCCGAGGCGACGCTCAAGGAAGCCCGTGAACAGGCGCAGGAAGTCCTGTCCAATGCGCAGAAGCAGGCCAATGAGAACGTCGAGCGTTCCCGCGATGAGGCCCGCGCGGAAGGCGAGCGTCTCAAGCAGGCGGCTCGCGACGAGATCGATCAGGCCGTGGCGCATGCGAAGGAAGAGCTGCGGCGTGAGGTGGGTTCGCTGGCGGTGGTGGGTGCCGAGCGTATCCTCAAGCGCGAGATCGATGCCAAGGCCCACAACGACATCATCGACGACCTCGTGGCAGGCATTAAGTAATGGCTGAAATCCGGACACTGGCCCGGCCCTATGCAGAGGCGGTCTTTGAGCTGGCCAGCCAGGGCGGGCGTCTGGCCGAATGGGGCGATGCGCTGCAGGCGCTGGCCGCCATCGCGGCGCATCCCGACGTGTCGCGCCTGGTGGGTAACCCGCGGGTCGACGACGATCAACTGGCCGATGCCATCATCGGCATCGCGGGTGATCGACTCGACGACGCTGGGCGCAACTTTGTGCGGCTGCTGTCGGAAAAGGGACGACTGACCCTGCTGCCCGCGATTGCCGAGCAGTTCGCGGCATTGCGGGCCGCCGCCGAGAATCGCGTGGAGGTGACCGTGACTGCGGCTGCCGAGATTTCCGAATCGCAGCAGCAGGCGCTGACGAAGGCGCTGGAGCAGCGTCTGTCGCGGCAGGTCAGCCTGACGGCCGAAACCGACGCTGAACTGATCGGCGGCGCCGTGATTCGAGCCGGCGATCTGGTGATCGACGGTTCGCTGCGTGCCCAGCTGGCACGTCTGGAACAGTCGCTGGCTCACTAACTTAAACACTGAAGGATCGCGCGGGCCGGTGGTCCGCGTCAGCGAACCAACGAGGACACCCGGTATGCAACTCAATCCGTCCGAAATCTCAGACCTGATCCGCCAGCGGATCAACGATTTCGAGTCCGTCACGGAAGCCCGCAATGTGGGCACCGTGGTCAGTCTGGCCGACGGCATCGCCCGCATTCACGGGTTGGCCGACGCGCTGCAGGGCGAAATGCTCGAATTCCCCGGCGGTACCTATGGCCTGGCGCTGAACCTGGAGCGCGACTCGGTCGGCGCGGTGCTGATGGGCGAATACAAGCACATCTCCGAGGGCGATACGGTCAAGACCACCGGCCGTATTCTCGAGGTGCCGGTCGGCGAGGGCCTGCTGGGCCGCGTGGTCGATCCGCTGGGTAGTCCCATCGACGGCAAGGGCGAGATCAAGTCGGAAGGCACGCAGCCGATCGAGAAGGTGGCGCCGGGCGTGATCGCGCGCCAGTCGGTGGATCAGCCGGTACAGACTGGCCTCAAGTCGATCGACGCCATGATCCCGATCGGGCGCGGCCAGCGCGAGCTGATTATCGGCGACCGCCAGACCGGCAAGACCGCGATCGCGATTGACGCGATCATTAATCAGAAGAATTCCGGCATCAAGTGCATCTACGTGGCGATCGGGCAGAAGAACTCGTCCATTGCCCAGGTGGTGAGCAAGCTCGAGGAACACGGCGCCATGGACCACACCATCGTGGTGGCGGCCGGTGCCTCGATCCCGCCGGCGCTGCAGTACATTGCCCCCTATTCCGGGTGCGCCATGGGCGAATACTTCCGGGACAAGGGTGAGGACGCCCTGATCATCTACGACGATCTGTCCAAGCAGGCGGTTGCCTATCGCCAGGTATCGCTTCTGCTGCGCCGTCCGCCGGGCCGTGAGGCCTATCCGGGCGACGTGTTCTATCTGCATTCCCGGTTGCTGGAGCGCGCCGCGCGCATCAACGCTGATTACGTCGAGGAGATCACCGGCGGCAAGGTCAAGGGCAAGACCGGCTCGCTGACGGCGCTGCCGATCATCGAGACCCAGGCTGGCGACGTCTCGGCGTTCGTGCCCACCAACGTGATTTCCATCACCGACGGCCAGATCTATTTGGAAACCGACATGTTCAACTCGGGCATCCGTCCGGCGGTGAACGCGGGCCTGTCGGTGTCGCGTGTGGGTGGTTCCGCCCAGACCAAGATCATCAAGAAGCTGGGTGGCGGCATTCGTCTGGCGCTGGCCCAGTACCGCGAGCTGGCGGCCTTCGCCCAGTTTGCCTCCGATCTGGACGAGGCCACCCGCAAGCAGCTGGAGCACGGCGAGCGCGTGACCGAGCTGATGAAGCAGGCCCAGTACAAGCCGTACTCCGTGTCGCTGATGGCGGTGTCACTGTTCGCCGCCGAGAAGGGCTTCCTCGAGGACGTGGCCACCGACAAGGTGGTGGATTTCGAAACCGCGCTGCATACCTACATGCAGTCGGAACAGCAGGCGCTGCTCGACAAGATCGACGAGACCGGCGACTACACCGACGAGATCCAGTCCGAGCTGCACGCTGCCGTCACGGCTTTCAAGAGCAGCCATACGTGGTAAGTCCAGTCACCGGTAAGCAGGGATAACCCATGGCAGGTGCCAAGGAAGTCAAGGGCAAGATCCGAAGCGTCGAGAACACGCAGAAGATCACCAAGGCGATGGAGATGGTCGCCGCCTCCAAGATGCGGCGGGCCCAGGAGCGGGTGGAAGCCGCCCGCCCGTACGCCGAGAAGATTCGCCGGACCATCGGGCATCTGGCGCGCGCCAACCCGGATTATCAGCATCCGTTCATGACCGAGCGCGAGATCAAGCGGGTGGGTTTCATCGTGATCTCCACCGACCGCGGGCTGTGCGGCGGCCTGAACATCAACCTGTTCCGGCATGTGCTCGGTCAGATGCGGGGCTGGCAGGACAAGGGTGTCGAGGTGGATATCGCGGTGGTCGGCCGCAAGGCGATCAGCTTCTTCCGCCGCCTCGGTTCGATCGAGGCGGAAACCTCCAACCTGGGTGACAACCCGCATCTGGAGGACATGCTCGGCACCATCAAGGTGATGCTCGATGCCTACCGCGAGGGCAAGATCGACCGCATCTTCGTGCAGAGCAACGACTTCGTGAACACCATGACCCAGCGCCCGGAAGGCCGGCAGCTGCTGCCGATCGAGCCGGTGTCCGACGAGGAACTGCCGGACTACTGGGACTACATTTACGAGCCGGAGGCCAGCGAGCTGCTGGGTGACATTCTCACCCGCTACGTGGAGGCGCAGGTCTACCAGGGCGTGGTCGAGAACGTGGCCTGCGAGATGGCGGCCCGGATGGTGGCGATGAAATCCGCCAGCGACAACGCCGGCGAGATCATCGACCAGCTGGAACTGGAGTACAACAAGGCCCGGCAGGCCGCGATCACGCAGGAGCTGTCGGAGATCGTGGCCGGTGCGGCGGCGGTCTCCTGATTACCGCCCGGAATCCGAAATACGAGTTGAGAAGCGCTTCTTAAGCCTGAGGACATAAGACATGAGTGACGGCAAGACCGGAAAGGTCGTACAGATCATCGGTGCGGTGGTGGACGTGGAATTCGACCGCGATTCACTGCCCAGCATTCATGACGCGATCATCATCGACGCCAGCAATCTGGTGCTGGAAGTCCAGCAGCAGATGGGCGACGGCGTTGTCCGTTGCATCGCCATGGGCGTCACCGACGGTCTGGCGCGCGGCGCCGAGGCCCGCAATACCGGCCAGCCGATTTCGGTGCCGGTGGGGCAGGCCACGCTCGGCCGCATCATGGATGTGCTGGGCGAGCCGATTGATAACCAGGGTGCCATCGGCACCGACGATCGGGCGCCGATTCACCGCACCGCGCCGACCTATGAAGAGCAGGCCGGCGGCCAGGAACTGCTGGAAACCGGCATCAAGGTGATCGACCTGCTGTGCCCGTTCGCGAAGGGCGGCAAGGTCGGCCTGTTCGGCGGCGCCGGTGTGGGCAAGACCGTCAACATGATGGAACTGATCCGCAATATCGCGGCCGAGCACTCCGGTTATTCCGTGTTCGCCGGCGTGGGCGAGCGTACCCGTGAGGGCAACGACTTCTACCACGAGATGCAGGAGTCGAAGGTGCTGGACAAGGTGGCGCTGGTCTACGGCCAGATGAACGAGCCGCCGGGCAACCGTCTGCGCGTGGCGCTGACCGGCCTGACCATGGCGGAGTTCTTCCGTGATGAAGGCCGTGACGTACTTCTGTTCATTGACAACATCTACCGTTATACCCTGGCAGGCACGGAAGTGTCCGCGCTGCTGGGCCGCATGCCCTCCGCGGTGGGCTACCAGCCGACCCTGGCCGAGGAAATGGGCCTGCTGCAGGAGCGGATCACCTCCACCACCACGGGTTCGATCACCTCGATCCAGGCCGTGTATGTACCGGCGGACGATCTGACCGACCCCTCGCCGGCCACTACCTTCGCGCATCTGGACGCCACCGTGGTGCTGGCCCGCTCCATTGCCGAGCTGGGCATCTACCCGGCGGTGGACCCGCTCGATTCGACCTCGCGTCAGCTCGACCCGAACGTGATCGGCAGCGAGCACTACGACTGCGCCCGCGCCGTGCAGCAGACGCTGCAGCGCTACAAGGAACTGCGTGACATCATCGCGATTCTGGGCATGGACGAGTTGTCCGAAGAAGACAAGCTCGCGGTGTCTCGTGCCCGCAAGATTCAGCGCTACCTGTCGCAGCCGTTCTTCGTGGCCGAGGTATTTACCGGCACCGAAGGCAAGTACGTGCCGCTGGCCGAGACCATTCGCGGTTTCCGCGGCATTGTCGATGGCGAGTATGATCATCTGCCCGAGCAGGCCTTCTACATGGTCGGCACCATCGACGAAGCCGTCGCCAAGGGCGAGGAGATGAACAAGAAGGAGGCCGCCTAGGCGGCCCCGGCCGCGGGCTCAACGCCCCGGCCCCATCGACGTACCAGCATCGGGACATACCGTGGCAGAGAACACGAATCTGAAAGTCGATATCGTCAGCGCCGAGGGCGAAATCCATTCGGGCGGCGCCCGCATGGTCTACGCGCCGGCCGAGATGGGCGAGGTCGGTATTGCGCCGCGCCATGCTCCGCTGCTGACGCGCCTCAAGGCCGGCCCGGTCCGGGTGGAGGACGAGGAAGGCAAGACTACCCACTACTTCGTCTCCGGTGGCATCCTGGAAGTGCAGCCGCATCTGGTGACGGTGCTGGCCGACACCGCGGAGCGTGCCAAGGACATAGACGAGGCGGCCGCGGAAGCCGCCAAGCGGCGGGCCGAGGAAGCGTTGTCGCAGGCGCATGACAAGGTCGATCTCGCCCGCGCCCAGGCGGAGCTGGCTGAGGCCGCGGCCCGTCTGCACGCGGTCAAGCAGCTCCGGGGCACCGCCCGGGGCTGATCCGCGCTTCCGGCAGGTCGCGCAGTCCCGGTGTTCCCGGGGCAGTCCGACCGCGGTTTTGACAGAATAGGGGTTTCCACCACCTCTCGGAGCCCGTCGCCCATGGCCCTGCACATCGTGGTTCTCGCTGCCGGCCAGGGGACGCGTATGCGTTCGGCGCTGCCCAAGGTTCTGCAGCCACTGGGCGATCGACCGCTTCTCACCCACGTCGTGGAAACCGCGCAACAGCTGGCGCCGGCCCGGATTCATGTTGTTTACGGCCACGGGGCCGAGCAGGTGCAGTCCGCGCTGGGTTATCTCGATGTGGCCTGGGTGCACCAGGCAGAACAGCTGGGCACCGGCCACGCGGTGGCCCAGGCGATTGGCGACATTCCCGACGATGCGCGTGTACTGGTGCTGTATGGCGATGTGCCGCTGATTCGCGCCGACACCCTGCAGACCCTGACCGAGGCCGGGGGTGTCGACGCGCTGTCCCTGCTCACCGTGATCTTGGACGATCCCAGCGGCTATGGCCGCATCGTTCGCGATGACGCTAATCGTGTGGTCGGCATTGTCGAACACCGGGACGCCACCGTCGATCAGCGCCACATCCGGGAAATCAACACCGGTCTGCTGTGCGCGCCGGCCGCCCGACTGCGCGACTGGCTGGCCCGAATTAATGACCAGAATAGCCAGGGCGAGTACTACCTCACCGACATCGTGGCACTGGCGGCGGCCGACGGCGTTCGGATCGTTGCGGGTCAGGGTGGCTCGGCCGAGGAAGTCCAGGGCATCAACGATCGGCAGGATCTGGCCCTGGCCGAGCGGCTGCTGCAGCGGCGCCAGGCCGCTGAAGTGATGGCCCAGGGCGTGACGCTGCGCGATCCGCAGCGCTTCGATCTGCGTGGTCGCCTGACCGCCGGCCGGGACTGCGTGATCGACATCGATGTGGTGATCGAAGGCGACGTTGTGCTGGGTGAAGGCGTGCACATCGGGCCGTATACCACCATCCGCAACAGCCGGGTGGGCGACGGCTGCACCGTGCACTCGCATACGGTCATCGAGCACGCGCGTGTGGGCGATCGCTGCCAGATCGGCCCGTTCGCCCGGCTGCGGCCGGATACGAATCTTGCCGAGCGCGCCCGCGTGGGCAACTTCGTGGAAACCAAGAATGTCCGCGTGGGTGCAGGCAGCAAGATCAATCATCTCAGCTACGTTGGCGACGCGGATCTGGGTAACGATGTGAACATCGGCGCCGGCGTGATTACCTGCAACTACGATGGTGCCGCCAAGCACCGGACGGTGATCGGCGATGGTGCCTTCATTGGCTCCGACTGCCAGCTGGTGGCGCCGGTCGAGGTCGCGACGGGTGCCACGATCGGCGCCGGTTCCACCATCACCAAGAATGCGCCGGCCGGCAAGCTCACCGTGTCCCGCTCCCGGCAGGTCACCGTGCCCGGGTGGAAGCGGCCCGAGAAAGGCTAGTGCGGGCGCTGATGAAACCAGAAACGTTGTCCGCGTTCGTCGGCATCAAGCAGGGCATGACTCGCGAGGAGACTTCCCCATGTGCGGCATAGTCGGCGCTGCCGCCCGGCGTGACGTGGTCCCGTTGCTGCTCGAAGGGCTGCGACGACTGGAATATCGTGGCTATGACTCTGCCGGCATGGTTGTGGTGGACGAGCAGGCCCGGCTGGTCAGCGCCCGGGCGGTCGGCAAGGTGGCAGCACTGGCCGACCGGCTGGAAGCCGAGCCATTTGGCGGTCACGTCGGCGCGGCGCATACGCGCTGGGCCACTCACGGTGGCGTGTCGGAGGCTAACGCCCATCCGCAGCGCTCCGGCGACAACGTGGCGGTGGTGCACAACGGCATCATCGAGAATTACGAGACCCTGCGCCAGGCGCTCGAGGCAAAGGGTTACGGCTTCGAGTCGCAGACTGATACCGAGGTCATTGCGCATCTCATCGACAGCCATCTCCGCGCCGGTCTGGACCTGCGTGCCGCCGTGCGCACCTCGCTGGGCGAGCTCGAAGGCGCCTACGCCATCGTTGCCGTGACGCCGGACGAACCCACCCGCCTGGTGGCGGCGCGGCGCGGCTCGCCGCTGGTGCTGGGTGTGGGCGATGGCGAATACTTCGTCGCCTCCGACGCCGCCGCCCTGCTGCCGGTGACGCGGCATTTCGTGTTTCTCGAAGAAGGCGACCTGGTCGATTTGACTGCGGATTCGGCCGAGGTGATCGATCTGCAGGGGGCGCCCGTGACGCGCCCGGTGGTCGAGTCCTCCCTGTCGGCGGACGCCGCGGACAAAGGCGGTTATCGGCACTACATGCTCAAGGAGATTTTCGAGCAGCCCAAGGCACTCGGCGATACGCTGTCGGAGCGATTCGCGCACGGCCGGCCGCTGGAGGCGGTACTTGGCCCGGATGCCGCGGCATTGCTGCCGCAGGTCCGCGCGGTTCACATTGTTGCCTGTGGCACCAGTTATCACGCCGGTCTGGTGGCGCGGTACTACCTGGAGCAGGGTGGCGGCGTGCCCTGCACCGTGGAGGTGGCCAGCGAATACCGGTATCGCGATCCGGTGGTGCCGCCGGGCACGCTGTTCCTGGCGATCTCCCAGTCAGGTGAAACCGCGGACACCCTGGCCGCCCTGCGCTTCGCGAAGACCAGCGGTTACGTCGCCACCGCGGCGATCTGCAACGTCCCGGAATCCTCGCTGGTACGCGAATCCGATCTGGTGCTAATGACCCGCGCCGGACCCGAAATCGGGGTGGCCTCGACCAAGGCCTTCACCACGCAGCTGGCCGCCCTCGGGCTGTTCGGCATGCTGGTGGCCCGCCACAACCGGCTGGATGGTCGCATGGAAAAGCTCTATGCCCGGCAGCTGTTGCACGTCCCCGCGCAGGTGGAAAAGACCCTGCAGCTGGAATCGGCCATGATCGAATGGGCCGAATGGTTCGCCGACAAGCACCACGCGCTGTTTCTCGGGCGCGGCCCCAGCTTTCCGGTGGCGCTGGAAGGCGCGCTCAAGCTCAAGGAAATCTCCTATATCCACGCCGAGGCCTACCCGGCAGGCGAACTCAAGCACGGGCCGCTGGCGTTGGTGGATGCGGACATGCCGGTGGTGGCGGTGGCCCCCAACAACCGGCTGATCGAGAAGCTCAAATCGAACCTGCAGGAAGTCCGTGCCCGCGGCGGCCAGCTGTTCGTGCTGGCTGATCCGGACACCGGCATCCGCTCGGAACCGGGCATCGAGGTGGTGACCATGCCGGAACACATCGAGGCGCTACAGGCGCCTCTGGTCTATACCGTGCCGCTACAGCTGCTTGCCTATCACGTGGCCGTGGCCCGGGGCACGGATGTTGATCAGCCGAGAAATCTCGCAAAGTCGGTGACCGTCGAGTAACACGGCGATTGCCGTATTTCATCCCTTGTTCATGTTCACGTCAGGGCGAATTTAGCCCTTGCCAGGCATCATCTTTATGTAATGAGCTCATTTCAGGGTGCGATGTGCCAATGCAACGTTTGTCCAGCCTTTCGATGTTGGCGGGCGCCATTCTGACTGGTGTCTCCTCTACGTCCTTCGGTAGTACCGCCGTCGACGATGATCAGTTGGGTGCCTGGTACATGTATTTCTGGCAGGCAGACATCGAAGACAGTGCGTTCGGTTTCCAGGGCGATGTCCAGTATCGCAACTGGGACCTGATCGGTGATCTCGAACAGCTTCTCATCCGTGGTGGTCTGAGCTGGGAGGTTCCTGACACATCCCTCCGTTTGACGCTGGGAGTTGCCCACATCACAACGGGGACCTTCGGTTCCAGCGGCGATACCACGACGGAACGCCGGATCTATCAGGAGCTTGCCGCGCCCCACAGGCTGGGCAGTCGCTACTACTTTCTTCATCGATTGCGGCTCGAGCAGCGCGACGTTGATGATCAGTCCTGGCGCAATCGTTTCCGCTATTTCTTGGGCCTGAATATTCCTCTGAATCGGAGAACAATTTCTGCAGGAACGGTTTATCTTGCCGCCTACAACGAAATTTTCCTGAATCTCGAACGCGATATCGGCGGCGGCCGACAGGTCGATTATTACGACCGGAACCGCACGTATCTCGCGCTGGGCTACGGTCTGTCGACGGGGCAACGTATTCAGTTCGGCTACATGAGGCAGGACACCGACGCCCTGTCCAAGGATCAGCTTCAGTTGAGCTTCCATCACGCTTTCTAGCGGGAGTCGTCGTCGCCATCGCCGAAGCGTGCGGAAGCTGTATTGCTACGAGGCGTGGCCTTTATCGCCGATATGAAGTTTTTCGGTGACTTATAATCCGGCCTGGGTCGTATAAGGTCAGAACGCGCGGTCTGCGGCATCACGCCATGCGCCGGAGAGCTGAATGTATCGCCGAAAGTTGTTCGCCGTCGCGACCATTTTCGCGGCCCTGGCAGTAGCGGGCTCAGTCCTTTTGGTCGGGGCGCTTCGGCTAACGCAGCAACAGCTCACCCAGGCCCAGCTCGCCCGCGAGCTGCTATCGGAACATCTTGAGCTCGGTATTCTCTCCTATCGGTATTTCAAGCAGCTCACCGACGGGATTCTGATCGGCGCCAAAGCCGATCAGTCCCGAGTCCGCAACAAACGCGAAAACATTGCTCGAAACCTGGCCCGGATTCGAGACCTTGAGGTGGAACAACGGGTCGCACTGGGGCCGGGGATGACGGCGGGGAGTATCGAGGATACGGACGAGCTGGAGCGGTTGATCGACCAAATTGCCGGGCAGCTGCAGCAACTAGCCGGGTCCGCGGAATCCACGAGTCGTCGGGACCGTATGGCCTCCACGTTCGAGGACAGTATCGATGTTGCTTTCCGGGAGGCGATCAATACCGCGATACAGCGTCAGCGGCGCGTGATCGACACCATGGAACAAGGCATTCAGCAGGCTCAGTGGAGCATGCTGATCGCGGCAGGTGTGTTTCTCGTTCTCTCGCTGGCGCTGGTAATCGGCGGCACTGCCATCCTGACCCGTGGCATTGCCGGACCGCTACAGCATCTGCACCGCGCAACCAGCGCGCTTCGGCGCGGTGAACTGACCCGGCGGGTTGGCGGTCACTTTGACCAGGAGTTCGAATCCATCGCCAATGCCTTCGACGACATGGCCGAGGCCATGCTCGCGCAGCAACGAGAGCGCGAAAAGGCGCAGGATTCTCTCGAACGGGAGGTTGACCGGCGGACCCGGGATCTTTCGAGTCTGAATAAGCGGCTCGTGGAAGTCGACACCGCGAGGCGAGATTTCTTGGCTGAGATTAGCCATGAGCTACGAACGCCGCTGAGTGTCGTGCTCGGCGAAGCCAAACTCGCTCTGCGGCGATATCGCGAAGGACAAACGGTCGACGAGGAGACCATTAGGGCCATTCATCAGGAAGCCGCGCAGCTGAGCCGCCTGGTCGATGACATGCTTTTCATCGCACGTACCGAGTCGAGGGTGCTTCGGCTGGAGATGGAACCCGTCGACCTGATTCGCCTGGCGCACGACGTGTCTGCCTCCATCATGCGAACACGCCAGCCGTTCCGGGTTTCTGTAGAGCCGCCTTCTGATCGCGACGTGCTGATTGTTCGCGCGGATTACGGACGAATCCAGCAAATGCTGGGGATTCTTCTAGATAACGCGGTTCGTCACGCCGGCGCGGATAGTGAAGCCACCGTCGCCCTTTCGGAGAGCGCAGGCGAAATTCACATTCAGGTCCGCGACAACGGCCCCGGTTTCGTTTCGTCCGAACTGGCACTGATCTTCGAGCGCTTTTACCGCGGACGCCGGCAGAACGGAGGCATCGGGCTGGGACTGGCCTTGGCCAGAGCCATTGTCCATGCCCACGACGGCCGGATTAGCGCCAGTAATCATTCGGGCGGAGGTGGCTGCATCGATATCTGGCTGTCCGCCAAATGAGCGCACACCTGCTCCTCGTCGAGGATGACCCTGGTCTTGCCAGATTCCTGACCCGTGGGCTACGGGCCGAAGGCTTCTCGGTTAGCCACGCGGCATCCCTGCAGGACGCGAAAGTGTTGCTTGAGCATTCCGATCCCGAGGCGCTCATTCTCGATCGGATGCTGCCGGATGGTGATGGCCTGAGTCTGTGTCGGCGGCTCCGGGATGCTGGCGATTCGCGGCCGGTTCTGTTGCTGACCGCCCGGGATGACGTCGCCGACCGAATCGAGGGTCTTCGTTACGGCTCCGATGACTACCTCTGCAAGCCATTCGACTTCGACGAATTGGTCGCCCGTGTCGAGGTCATGCTGCGACGCGCTGGTCGGGTTGCTAGGCATGATGGCCCGGAGGACTGGATTCGCTGTGGCCGGGTGGCGCTGAATCCCTCGACGATGGGTGTCGAGGTAGCCGGTCAGCCCGTCAAGCTGACCACGCGTGAATTCAATCTGCTTAGACTGCTGGCGGAATCGAGTCCCCGCATACTCAGCCGCGAGCGGATCCTCTCCCGTGTATGGGGCCAGACGACTGACCCGCTGACGAACATCGTCGACGTTTATATCGGCCGTCTACGACGCAAGCTGGATAGTGACGTCTCGCCATCCTGTATCGAAACACTTCGTGGCGTTGGCTACCGAATGCCCTGACGGTTATCCATTCATCTGGTTTTCATCTGGCGTCCAGTACGTCGTCATCGTCCCCCGGTGACACTTCAACGACTCGCAGCCGCGTTTGCGGGCCTGATGCGGGTGCATTGCGATGACCCCGAACACGCTGGGGCGTGTTGTTCATGCTTGCAGGTCACAACCGGTTGATCGTTGCAATCGTGACCGTCCTCCGGCGAGGGGATATTCAATATCCGGCAAGGAGCATAGGTGATGAAAAGGATACTGGCGCTCGTGCTTTGCATTGTCAGCCTGAGTGCATCGGCTAGGGACCTGACCAAGGCGCTTACCGCGGAAACCCAGGCAAATCTGACCCCCACCGAGGTGATCCAGTTACTCAAGGACGGCAACGAGCGCTTCCTGCAGAACGAGCCGGTGGAAAGGAACTTTTTGCGCCAGGTCGAGCAGACGTCCGAAGGGCAATATCCGATGGCTGCAGTGCTGGGGTGCATTGACTCGCGGGTGCCGCATGAGATCGTTTTCGACAAGGGTGTCGGCGACATCTTTTCCGTGCGCGTTGCCGGTAATTTCGTCAATACCGATATTCTGGGAAGCCTTGAGTTCGCGACCGCAGTCGCCGGA
The DNA here is from genome assembly GCA_040222795.1 of Salinisphaeraceae bacterium. Classification (GTDB taxonomy): domain Bacteria; phylum Pseudomonadota; class Gammaproteobacteria; order Nevskiales; family Salinisphaeraceae; genus Spectribacter. The sequence continues at coordinate 229,506 of JAVKCJ010000029.1, read as the reverse complement.
TCGAAGGTCGTTGTAGTGTTGGGTCACAGCGAGTGCGGCGCAATAAAGGGCGTATGTGACCGCGTTGAGGTCGGAAATCTCACAAGCACCCTGGCGAATCTTGCGCCGGCACTTTACGCCGTCGGCCACCGGCATGAGAACATTTCCGCCTCGAACAAGGCGCTGGTGAAAGAGGTGGCGCATGCGAACGTGGAAATGACGGTCAAGAATATCGTGGATCGCAGCCCCGTGATGCGTGAACTGGTTGAGGCAGGTAAGTTGATCGTCATCGGCGCAATGCATGATGTCAGGACTGGACGCATTGAGTTCTTCGAGGACAGTATGATCTCAGCGGAATCGATCTGAACCCCGCTATCAGTTGTCCGGCCGGGCAGTTGGCACGGGATTGTCGTTATCCTGCGATTGATCCGCGTTTATGGTTACAGGTTAACTGGGTCGCTGCCTGATACGTGTTTGCGATGTAACGGTTTCCACGATAGGCCGTTCATTACCCGCAACAGCATCGTGTAGAGGCGGGCAACAGAATTCCTGTCGACGACGAGGGCAGAGCCTTCGGCTGAAGGGCCGAACCGTGTACCGTGCCGGTTTTCAAGCTGTTGTTGCCGGACGGGGAGATCGTCGTGTTCAAGCTGCTCGCGCTGATCGTGCTGCTGGCCCTGGGCGGCTGGCTGATCAAGCATCAGATCCAGATGCGGCTGCGCCGGGCTCGCGGCGAACCGATGCCTGAGCAGCGGGGTCCGCGGCCGATCACGGTAATTGGCTTGGCGCTGGTCGGGATCTACGGCGCGTTCCTGCTCTGGCGGCTAATCGACTCAATGATCCTGAATTAGCACAAAAAAGCCCCGCCGGCAGCCGGCGGGGCCAGGGGTCACCTCAACGCGTGACAGTGTCAGTGCGAGGCGCTGGGTGCACTTGCACCACGCGGAACCCGCACGCTTTCCACCAGATCCTGGATGTGTGCCGGCGGCCGGCCGGTCACCTTGGACAGGATGATGGCAACCGCGAAGTTGATCATCGCGCCGATGGCGCCGAACGACTCGGGTTGAATGCCGAAGATCCAGTTGTCGGCGTTGTTGGGCAGCAAGTTGGTGCCCGGGACGAAGAACCAGCCCTTGTACATGAAGATGTAGAAGAGCGTGGCACCCAGGCCCGCCAGCATGCCGGCAATCGCCCCGACGCGATTAACTTCCTTGCTGAAGATTCCCATCATCAGGGCGGGGAATAACGACGAACCAGCCAGCCCGAATGCCAGGGCTACCACCTGGGCTGCAAAACCCGGCGGATTGAGTCCCAGATAACCGGCTCCCAGCACGGCACCCGCCATGGCGATGCGGCCGGCCATGAGCTCGCCTTTTTCGCTGACATCTGGCTTGATCATGCCCTTGACCAGATCATGCGAGATGGCGGAGCTGATGGCCAGCAACAGGCCGGCTGCCGTAGATAAAGCGGCCGCCAGGCCGCCCGCCGCCACCAAGGCGATCACCCAACTGGGCAGTTTCGCGATCTCGGGGTTGGCCAGCACCATGATGTCACGGTCCACCGTAACCATCTCGTTACCTTCCCAGCCGTACTCGGAACGCGCCTTCTGGTCGAATTCCTCGTTGGTATCGTCGTAGTACTGAATCAGACCGTCGCCGTTCTTGTCCTCGAATTCGAGCAGGCCGGTGGTCTCCCAGGTCCTGAACCATTCCGGACGATTCTCGTAGACCAGATTGGCGTTCTCCTCACCCACCGGGCCGGTCTGGATGGTATCCATCAGGTTCAGGCGAGCCATCGCACCCACACCCGGGGCGGTGGTATAGAGAATGGCGATGAATACCAGCGCCCACCCGGCGGAGCGGCGGGCATCCGACACCTTGGGGACGGTGAAGAAGCGGATGATCACATGCGGTAGACCCGCCGTGCCGATCATTAGCGACAATGTCAGCAATGCTGTATTCAGCTCGGACCCTTTCAGCGTGGAGTAGGCCGGAAATCCGAGCTCGGTCACCACCTGGTCCAGCTTCTCCAGCATGTACATGCCACTTCCGTCGGCCATCGTCGCGCCCAGTCCCAGTTGCGGCAATGGCAGGCCGGTTAGCTGTAGCGAGATGAAAATGGCCGGCACGGTATAGGCGAATATGAGCACCACGTACTGCGCGATCTGGGTATAGGTGATGCCCTTCATGCCCCCGAGCACGCTATAGAAGAACACGATGGCCATGCCGATCAGCAGCCCGGTGGCGAACTCCACCTCCAGGAAGCGGCCGAAGGCCACGCCGATGCCCTTCATCTGGCCGATGACGTAGGTGATCGAGGCCACGATCAGGCAGACTACCGCCACCAGCCGCGCGGTTTTAGAGTAGTACCGCTCACCGATGAATTCCGGCACCGTGAACTTGCCAAACTTGCGCAAATAGGGCGCCAGCAGCATCGCCAGCAGCACATAACCGCCGGTCCAGCCCATCAAATAGGCCGACGCGTCATAGCCCAGAAAGGCGATCAGGCCCGCCATTGATATGAACGAGGCCGCCGACATCCAGTCCGCCGCGGTGGCCATGCCGTTGGCCACCGGATTGATGCTGCCGCCGGCCACGTAGAACTCGCCGGTGCTGCCCGCTCGGGCCCAGATGGCAATGCCGACATAGAGCGCAAACGTGGCGCCGACGACCAGATAGATCCAGGTTTGTGTGTCCATTGGTGCGACTATTCCTCTTCCACGCCGAATTCACGATCGATCTGGTTCATTCGGTAGACGTAGTAGAAGATCAGCCCCACGAACACATAAATCGAACCCTGCTGCGCGAACCAGAAGCCCAGCGGGTAGCCGCCAATACTGATGTTATTGAGCACGTCGGCCAGGAAAATGCCGGCGACGTAGGACACCAGGAACCACACCAACAGCAATTTGGACAATAGCCGGATGTTGGCCCGCCAGTATTGCGCGGCGGCGCTCTGGTCTTTCGTCGACATGGTTTCTCCCTTGATGCGCGGGCGCGGTCCTTCCCCGGCGACGCGACCGACCCGATTATTGTTGCTTGTCCGGCATGGCTAGCGTGCCGCCGGCACCCTCGTTATACCGCATCCTATCGACTTCATCATGCGGTTTCGCTCTCACCGGATGCCTTGCCGGCTGGCGTTTTTGCCGGGAATTTTTCACACTAGCAGGGTTGACTTCGGCGGCAAACCGGCCGGGCACGAAGCGGATAAGGGAGATTCAATGCGAGTTGCAGTGGTCGGGGCGGGCGCCTGGGGTAAGAACATAATCCGGAATCTTGCCGAATTGAACGCCCTCGGCGCGATCTGCGACCCGAACCCCGAGCGGCTTGCCGCGTACGCTGAATCGCACCCGGGCATCCGCACGGAAACCGACTATCGAGCGCTGCTCGACGGCGATTGTCGCGCGGTGGCCATCGCCACTCCGACCAGCGAGCACTTCGAGATTGCCACCGCCGCCATCAATGCGGGCTGTGATGTCTATGTCGAGAAACCCGTAACCCACGACAGCACCAGCACCCGCGCGCTGGTGGAGCATGCGGCCAAAAATGACCGGATCCTGATGGCAGGGCATCTGCTGCTGTATCAACCAGCGATCACCTGGATCAAGGAATATCTGGCGGCCGGCAAGCTGGGCGAACTCTATGGCGTGCGCCACGAACGTCTGACCCTGGGCCGGGCCCGGTCGGTGGAGAACGTGCTGTGGGATATCGGCGTGCACGACGTGGCGGTCATGCTCTATCTGATAGACAGCCTGCCCCAGAGCATCCGTGCCAGCGGCCACCGCATGCTGCAACTGCAGGTGGAAGACGAAGTGCACGTGCACCTGGAATTCGCCGGCGGGGTGCGCGGCAATCTGCACGTATCCTGGCTTTGGCCCGAAACCACTCGCCGCACCATCATCCGCGGCTCTCGCGGCATGCTGGTCTACGACGAAGTGGCCCAGACGGTCACGCTGCACCGCAAGTGGATCGACGAGGATCTTGCCAACCGGGATGAAGGCAGCGAGATCGTCCACCGCGGAGACGGTCAGCCATTGCGTCTGGAGCTTCAGCACTTTCTGGACCGGATCGCCGATCGCGAGCCGCCGCTGTCCGACGGCGAGAGTGCGCTGGCGGTGATTGAAACCCTGGAACGGGTGCAGGCCACCCTGGCCGAGGATCGCTAGGTCAGAGGCCCAGCCTTGGTATCTCGATGGCCGGACAGCGATCCATGACTACCTCCAACCCGGCGTTCGCGGCGCGCGCGGCGGCGGCCTCGTTGATCACCCCCAGCTGCAGCCAGAGGGTCCGGGCGCCGATCTCGATCGCCTGCTCGACGATTGATGGCACCGCGTCAGGACGGCGAAAGACCTCGACCATGTCCACCGGCTCGGTGATATCGGCCAGCGTCGCCCGCACCGTCTGGCCCGCCAGCGGTTGACCGGCCAGCCGGGGGTTCACGGGAATCACGTGATACCCCCGTGACTGCAGGAAATGTATTACCCGGTGGCTGTCGCGCGCCGGCCGGTTGCTGGCGCCCACCATGGCGATGATCCGTGTATCGCGCAGTATGCGTATCAGGTCGGTATCGGCCGCGACCCTCACTGATGGGTCCAGGTGGGTGAGCGCTTGTCGAGAAATGCCCCGATGCCCTCCTGCGCGTCGGCGGTGAGCATGTTGTGCACCATGACTTCGCTGGCGTACGCGTAGGCGTCGGCCAGCGGCATCTCGAGCTGTCGATAGAATGCCGCCTTGCCGATAGCCAGCGTACGGCCCGACTTGCCGGCGATGGATTCGGCCAGAGCCATGACAGCCTGATCCAGTTCGTCGTCGGCCACCGCCCGGTTGACAAGCCCCATGGTGGCGGCCTGGTCGGCATCTATCGGCTCTCCGGTGAGCAGCATCTCCATGGCGTGCTTCCGTCCCACATTCCGCGCCAGTGCCACCATGGGAGTGGAGCAGAAAAGGCCAATGTTTACGCCCGGGGTGGCGAAGTAAGCGGCCCGTCCGGCCACGGCCAGGTCACAGCTGGCCACCAGCTGACAGCCGGCCGCCGTGGCGGTGGCGTGGACACGCGCGATCACCGGCTTTGGCGTTTCCACGATAGTCTGCATCAGGGTGCTGCACTCGGCCATGGTGGCTTCGAAGAATGCCCGACCCTTATCATCCTCCGACCTCGCGCCGGTAATCTCCCGCAGGTCGTGGCCGGCGCAAAAGGCGGGTCCTTGGGCGCCAAGCAGGATCACTCGGACGCCGGCATCCGCGGCGAGCTCGTTGAGCGCTTCGGTCATCCGTTGCATCAACTCGCGCGACAGGCTGTTGCGCTGGGCGGGGCGGTTTAGTGTCAGACGGGCCGCGCCCGGGGCAGGGTGGTCGGTCAGGAGCACCGCGTCGGCCTGGACCGCATTTCGGCTTGTGTCTTTCATGTTCGGTTACCTCGGGAATCAGTGGCCGAACGTGGCAACGACCGGTACATGATCGGAGGGGCGCTTGCGGCCTCGTTCTCCCACATGGGCGGCGCAATCGGTGCACGCGGCCGCCAGCGCAGGGCTGGCCAGCAGATGATCGATGCGCAGCCCGGCGTTGCGGGCCCAGCCGCCGTTGCGGTAATCCCACCAGGTGAAACGCCGACGACCCTCGCGGTCGTCGAACAGCCGCCAGGTATCGGTCAGACCGAGTTCCAGTAACGACTGCAGCGCGGCACGCTCGGGCGGTGAGCAGAGAATTCGTCCCTCCCATTTTTCCGGGTCATGGGTGTCCTCCGGGCGGGGTGCCACGTTGAAGTCGCCCAGCAGCACGAGTCGATCGTGGCGGGCCAGTTCCTCGGCCAGGTAATCCCGCAGGTGGGCGAACCAGTCCAGCTTGTAGGCGTACTTGTCGGTATCGAGGTCGCCACCGTTGGGGCAGTAGACGTCGACAATGCGCACGCCGTCCACGGTGCCCGCGAGCACCCGCTTCTGGTCGTCGTTGAAGTCGGGAATGCCGGCGACGGGGTCCGCCGGCTCGCTGCGGGCCAGCAGCGCCACGCCGTTGTAGGTCGGCTGACCGCTGAACAGGCTCCGGTAGCCTGCCTCCGCGAGTTCCTCTACCGGAAATTTTTCGTCGGTGAGCTTGGTTTCCTGCAGGGCCAGCACGTCCACGGGATTACTTTCCAGCCAGGCCAGCACGTGCGGCAGGCGCACGTTCAGGGAGTTCACGTTCCAGGTAGCGATCTGCATGGGGGTTATTTGGCTCTTCCTTGTCTGGCGAACGGGGTTCGGGGTGGCTCAGGCGGCGTTCTCGACCAGCCCGTTCTGCCGCAACAGCGGCTCGATGGCCGGTTCGCGGCCGCGGAAGGCCTTGAAGCTGTCCAGGGCCGGGCGGCTGCCGCCGCGCTCGAGAATCTCGGTGAGGAAGCGCCGGCCGGTGTCACGGTCAAACAGGTCGGTTTCCTCGAAGGCGGCGAAGGCGTCCGCCGACAGGACCTCGGCCCACTTGTAGCTGTAGTAGCCGGCGGCATATCCGCCCGCGAAGATGTGCCCGAAGCCGTGGGCAAACCGGTTGAACGCCGGCGGCTGCAGCACCGTGACCTCGCGGCGAACCGCATCGAGCGTGCCCTGCACGTCGATGCCGCGCACCGGGTCGATGTCGCGATGCAGGCGCAGGTCGAACAGCGAGAACTCCACCTGGCGCAGCATCATCCAGCCGGCCATGAAATGCCGTGACGCCTGCATGCGCTGGAACAGTTCGTCCGGCAACGGTTCGCCGGTATCGGCGTGGCGGGCGAACAGGTCGAGCGCCTCGCGCTCCCAGCACCAGTTCTCCATGAACTGGCTGGGCAGTTCCACCGCGTCCCATTCCACCCCGTTGATGCCGGAGATTTCGGCGTAGTCGATGCGGGTGAGCAGATGATGCAGGCCGTGCCCGAACTCGTGGAACAGCGTGAGCACCTCGTCGTGCGTCAGTCGGGCATCGGCCCCGTCAACCGGCGGGGTGAAGTTGCAGGTCAGGAAGGCCACCGGCAGTTGCACCGTGTCCGCCACCCGTCGGCGAACCCGGCACTCGTCCATCCAGGCGCCGCCGCGCTTGCCTTCTCGGGCATAGGGGTCGAGATAGAAATAGCCGCGATCGTTGCCGTCGGGATCGCGAATGGCGTAGGCGGTGACGTCCGCATGCCAGGTATCGACGCCGGGCTCGGCCTGGATGCGCACACCGTAGAGTCGTTCCACCACGCCGAACAGGCCGTCGATCACGCGGCTGGCCGGGAAATAGGGCCGCAGATCCTCGGCCGATAACTGGTAACGTGCCTGGCGCAGCTGGTCCATGTAGTAGCCCACATCCCAGGCTTCGAGCTTGTCGAGGCCGTCTCGCTCGCGGGCGAATTCGGTGAGTTCGGCCAGCTCACGCTCGGCCAGTGGGCGGGTGCGCCGGGCAAGGTCCTGCAGGAAGGATTCCACCTCGTCGGCATCGCGCGCCATCTTGGTGGTCAGCGAGTAGGCGGCGTAGTTGTCGTAGCCGAGCAGCTGCGCCTGTTCGTGGCGCAGGGCAAGAATCTCGTCCATCAGGGCGGAGTTGTCGAACTCGCCCGCCTGCGGGCCCTGGTCGGAGGCGCGGGTGGAAAACGCGGAGTAGATCTCGCGCCGCAGCTCGCGGTTTTCCGCATAGGTGTTCACCGCCATGAAGCTGGGGGCATCCAGTGTCAGCAGCCAGCCGTCGAGTTCCTTGTTGGCGGCGTTCTGGGCCAGCAGGTCGAGGGCCGACTGCGGCAGGCCGGCGAGTTCGCCGGCGTCGGTGACCTGCCGGCTCCAGGCCTGGGTGGCGTCCAGCAGGTTCTGCTGGAACCGGTTGGACAGGCTCGACAGGCGCTGCGCAATCTCGGCGAAGCGCTCGCGCTCGGCGCCCTCCAGCGCCACGCCGGACAGACGGAAGTTGCGCCGGGCGTCATCCACCACCTTGCGCTGGGCATCGTTCAGTCGTGCGTATTCGTCGCCTTCGGCAATGGCGTTGACCGCCTCGAACAGCCCGCGATGCTGGCCCAGTTCGGTGTGGAAGGCGGTCAGCTTGGGCAGGCAGGCGTCGAAGGCGGCGCGCCAGTCAGGAGAGTCCATTACCGAATGCAGGTGACGCACCGGGGCGAACGCCCGGCTGAGTCGATCCTCGGCGGCCTCCAGCGGGGCCACGACATGATCCCAGTCGGCGTTGTCCGCGGCGGCGGCGCTTTGTTCCACGGCGGTACGCGCTTCGGCGATCAACTGGTCGATGGCGGGCTCGGCGTGCGCCGGCCGGATGGCATTGAACGGCGGCAGGCCGGTGCCGTCGAGCATGGTGAGTAGCGGATTGGTGTCGGTCATGGAGGTTCCGGATATCGTCATGAAAGCGGAAGGCGGGTAAGGCTAACGGTTGGCGGATAAACCGGCCAATGCGTATCGGACCTCATATGAGCCCTCGCGTTTCCAGCAGCCAGGCAAATACCCCGACGGCGACCAGAAAACCCGCCGCGCAGCCCATCGCCCGCCATCGATACCCGCGAATCAGTCCCGCCTGCTCGACACCCGCCAGCAGGAACGGCTGCCCATCACTCGGCCGGGCCATCACGTTGAGGCCGGGTTCGGCGGCCCGCTCCCGGCGCTGGCGGTCAGCCTGCATGGCCGCCACACGGCGGGCGGCCTGCCACTCGCGCTCGTCGATGTGGCCGTCGTTGTTCACGTCGAAGCGCGCCAACAGCTGCGCCTGATCCTGTTTCCAGTCGGCGATGATGGCGCGGATGTCGTCGCTGCGGTTGCCGCCGGCGTGACGCTGGGTGCGGAAGGCCCCGATGACGTAACAGGGCGAATCCACTTCGATCAGCCGCTCCTCGTACTTGTAGCGGCCACCGGTCAGCATGCCCAGCCAGCCGCCGGCCCCGGCGTTGGGCCCACGGGCAGGACGCGGTGTGCTGCCGTACCAGGTGTAACGACGTCCCGGTGTGACCTTGGCGCCCACCGGGTCGATCACGCAGCGGCCGGTGGTGTCGTCCAGGGCGAACAGATCATCGCTGGTGCCGGAATCGATCGTGCGCCAGCGGGTGTTGCGGCCGCTTTTCACTTTCTTCTGGATACGGTAATGCCACCACACGCAGCGGTGGGCGGTCAGCGGGCAGATGATGGCGGGGCCGTCCAGCAGCGCGGCGCGGCCCTCCAGCTCCACGTAGCCCTGCGCCGCCGAGCGGATGCGGGAGGTGGGCGTGCCGGTCATTGCCTGGGCGCGCCGCCAGTGGCGGACGGCGGTCACGAACAGGCCGATACCGACCGCGCCGCAGCCGGCCAGGACCAGCCAGAACTCGCCGTCCGGGCTCACGTCAGCCGAACAGCTGGCCCATATCGGGGTCGGTGAGCTGGGCGGCATCGAACTCCAGCAGCGTGCCGGCACCGAAGCCCAGCATCCGCGCCACCAGCACGTCCGGGAACTGCTCGATGCGCACGTTGTTGAGGTTCACGCTCTCGTTGTAGAACTCGCGGCGGTCGGCAATCGTCTCCTCGAGCCCGGTAATGCGCGCCTGCAGCTGGGCGAAGGTCTCGTTGGCCTTGAGCTCCGGATAGGCCTCGGCCACCGCGAACAGATTGCCCAGCCCCAATCGCATCTGGTTTTCCGCCTTGCCCACGCCCTGCACATCGCCGTCGCTGCGGGCCCGTTCGGCGTCGGCGCGCGCCTGCATCACGCGTTCCAGCGTTTCCTGCTCATAGCCCATGTACTGCTTGCAGGTCTCCACCAGCTTGGGCAGTTCGTCGTGACGCTGCTTGAGCACCACGTCGATGTTGCTCCAGGCCTTGGCCATGGCGTGCTTGAGCCGCACCAGGTTGTTGTAGATACCAACGGCGTAGACGGCCAGCACGATCAGCGCGCCCGCCACCACTGCCCAGATCACCGTATCGGTCATGCGCCGGTCCCCTTGCGGTTGCTTCCCCGGAGTGTAGCGCGCTGTGGTTACAATGCGATCCGATTCGCGACCCGGAGTAGATGTGACCCAGCACTTCGACCTCGCCGTGCTCGGCGGCGGCAGCGGCGGCATCGCCACGGCCCGACGGGCCGCCCAGCATGGCGCGAGCGTAGCCCTGATCGAGTCCGGCGAACTGGGCGGCACCTGCGTCAACGTGGGCTGCGTGCCCAAGAAGGTGATGTGGCACGCCGCGGACATGGCCCACGCCTTCGAGGACGCAGCCGGCTACGGTTTCGACCTGACCGCGCCAACCCTGGACTGGAGCCGGCTGGTGGAGCGGCGCGAGGCCTACATCCGCCGGCTCAACGGCATCTATGCCAGCAACCTCGACAAGGATGGCGTGACGGTATTCGCGGCGCGCGGCGAACTGCTGGCCCCGGGCCGCCTGCAGGCCGGGGACGACGAGATCACCGCCGACCACGTGGTGATCGCCACCGGCGGTCTGCCGCGATGGCCCCAGTTGCCGGGCTGCGCGCTGGGCACCGATTCGGACGGCTTTTTCGCACTGACCGACCGTCCCGACCGGGTGGCGGTGGTCGGGGCCGGCTACATCGCGGTGGAACTGGCCGGGATGCTGGCGGCGCTGGGCAGCCGGGTATCGCTGCTGATCCGCCGCGAAAGCGTGCTGCGCGGCTTCGAGCCGATGCTGGGCGATACCCTGCTCGAGCGCATGCAGGCCGACGGCGTCGAGGTGGTTAGCAATACCGACGTGGAATCCCTGGAAGAAGACGGCGACGCCGTGCGTGCCTGTTTCAAGCAGGGCGGGCAAGGGACCTATGACACCCTGATCTGGGCCATTGGCCGGGTGCCCAACACCCACGGCATCGGGCTCGACCGGGTGGGCATCGAGCCGCACAGCGACGGCACCGTACCCGTGGACGAGTACCAGAACACCCGGGTGGACGGCATTTACGCGCTGGGTGATGTCACCGGGCAGGCCGAATTGACCCCGGTCGCCATTGCCGCCGGTCGTCGTCTGTCGGACCGGTTGTTCGGCGGCGAGCGGGACCGGCATCTGGATTACGACAACATCCCCACCGTCACCTTCTCGCATCCACCCATCGGTACCGTGGGGCTGACCGAGGCCCAGGCCCGCGAACGCTTCGAGGCCGTACGGGTCTACGACAGCCAGTTCGTGAACCTCTGCTACGGCGTGGTGGACCGTAAGCCGGTCAGCCGCATGCGGCTGGTCTGCGCCGGCGCAGAGGAGCAGGTGGTCGGCGTGCACGTGATCGGCGAGGGCGCCGACGAGATGCTGCAGGGGTTCGCGGTGGCGGTCCGCATGGGTGCGACCAAGGCGGATTTCGACAACACCGTGGCGATTCACCCCACCGCCGCGGAAGAAATGGTCACGATGACCTAGGGCCTGTTAACGCTACCGCCGATCGCCGCGTTGCTGTCCCAAAATGCGGCGAGGCAAGGCGCGAGGAGAGAAGTTTGGTGGTGACCAAATGAACGACGAGCAACGCCGCATCGGCGCATTTTGGGCGCAACCCGAAGGGACGCGGGCCATTTTTCCGCAATCCTGCGTTGCCGCTCGCTTATGTAGCGGGGCTACACCGCGCTCGCGCCGCCTTGTCTTGCGAAAAAATGGCCTGCGTCGCGGTGGTCTCGGTAGCGTTAACAGGCCCTAACTGGACAATGTCATGCCTTTACGCCGAGCCGGGCTTGTTGCCCGCGTGCTCGCGGTGAGTCTGCTCACCGCCTTGACCGCTGCCTGCAGCGGCCAGCAACTGGTCAACACCCTGGCATCCACGGGCGGTTACGAGCTGCATGCCGGGCAGGCCTACGGCAACCTGCCGCGCCAGCAGCTCGATGTGTACGAGCCGGACAACGACGTGCCCGACCGCCCGGTGGTGGTGTTCTTCTACGGCGGCCGCTGGAGCAGCGGCGAGCGTGCCGGCTTCAGATTCGTGGCCCAGGCGCTGACTTCGCGCGGCTACGTTGCCGTGGTGCCGGACTATCGCCTGTATCCCGAGGTGCGCTTTCCCGACTTCGTCGAGGACGGCGCCCGGGCCACCGCCTGGGTCCGCGAGCACGCGGTCGACTATGGCGGCGATCCGGGCCGGCTGTTCCTGATGGGGCACTCGGCCGGCGCCCATATCGCCGCCATGCTGGCCACCGACGAACGCTACCTGCAAGCCGTGGGTGGCTCACCGGACTGGCTGGCCGGCATGATCGGGCTGGCCGGGCCCTACGAGTTCCTGCCGATTACCGCGGAGGATCTGAAGGACACCTTCGGCCCGGAAGACACCTGGCCAGCTTCGCAGCCGGTGAACTTCGTCGACGGCAATGAGCCGCCGATGCTTCTCATGCATGGGGCGGACGATGTCACCGTGCATGCGGAGGACAGCGAGATTCTCGCGGAAAAGGTCCATGCGGCGGGCGGACAGGCCGCGCTGGAACTGTACCCCGGCATCGGCCATATCCGCCTGATCGGCAATCTGGGACTGCCGCTGCGCTGGTTCGCGCCACAGCTGGACCGCATCGCGGCCTTCGTGGATGAAACCGCGGCCAAGATCGGCCCATCGCCGGAAACGCGCTAGAATGCGGTAGGGGACTGCGGACACCATCACGCCAACTGACGCAAATGGAGATCGCATCATGACCAAATCGGGACGCAAGCCGTTCTTTGCCTGGCTGGCCGTGTTCGCCCACCTGGTATCTCTGGCCTTCGTGCCCGTGGCCCAGGCGGACATGATCGGCACCGGCACCATGCTTGACGAAGCCGATCGCGCGGAGCGCGTGGCCGAAGTCCGCGACCTGCTGGGGCAGGAGCGTGTGGCCGAGCAGATGGTAGAGCTGGGTGTTGATCCCGCCGCCGCCCAGGCCCGCGTGGCCAGCCTGACCGACGCCGAACTGGCCCAGATGCAGGGCAACCTCGAATCCCTGCCGGCCGGGGGCAGTGCCCTGGCGGTGCTGGGCGTGGTGTTCCTGGTGCTACTGGTGCTTGAACTTGTCGGTGTGACGAACGTCTTCAGCCGTATCTGACCGCGTTGCCTGACGCATTGTCCGCGGCCCGGCCGGGCCGCGGGCGGTTCATCCTCCTGCTGGCTGTGTTCGGTCTGGTGGGTTGTGCCGCGCGCGGCCCGGTACTGACCGACCGGGTGGGCGCCCACACGGCACCTGTCCTGCTGACCGACACTCCCTTCTTTGCCCAGGAACGCTACCAGTGTGGCCCGGCCGCGCTGGCCATGATGCTGCAGGCCAGCGGCGTCGAAAGCGCACCGGCCGAGCTGGTCGACGAGGTCTGGATACCGGAGCTCGAAGGCAGCCTGCAGGCAGAGATGGCGGCCACCGCCAGACGCCAGGGCCGCATGCCACATGTCATCCAGCCGGACCTGGGCAGCCTGCTGGCCGAACTGCGTGACGGTCACCCGGTTCTGGTACTGGAAAATCTCGGCTGGAATATCTATCCGATCTGGCACTACGCCGTGGTCATCGGCTTCGACCCGGTGGAGGACGTGATGGTGCTGCACACCGGCGTCGATCGCGCGAAACGCGTGGCGACCGCCGATTTCCTGGAGGACTGGAGCAAGGCCGAGCGCTGGGCCATGGTGCTGCTCGAGCCCGGCAAGCTGCCCGCCGGCGACGAACCCGGCCGTTTCCTGCGGTCGGCGGTGGCGCTGGAAGAGTCCGATCATAGCGACATGGCTCGTCGCGCCTATGAAGCCGCCACCCGACGCTGGCCCGATCAGCCCGCGGCCTGGCTGGGGCTGGGCAATGCGTATTATCAGCTGGGGGATCTGTCCGGTGCGGCAAAGGCTTATCGCATGATGCTCAAGCGCTTCCCCGACGCCGCGCCCGCACACAACAATCTGGCGGAAGTGCTGGCGGCGAGCGGCTGTCGCGAGCAGGCGCTTGAGCACGCCGAACAGGCAGTGCAAGCCAGCGATGGCGACATGCAGAAGGTGGCACGAAAGACCCGAGCAGCAATCCGTGACATGGCCGTTGGCCGGAACGGCGCCTGTTCCGCGCCCTGACGGGAAGGCGGTTTCAACACACGGGTTCGCCGGGCCTGGAGGTAGGCCCATGCTAGAATCCGCGGCCGTTTCGCTGTCGTGATCACGGGGTTTGCCTTCCATGTCGAGCACACTCGTCCTGTTGCGCCACGGCCAGAGCCAGTGGAATCTCGAAAATCGCTTCACCGGCTGGGTGGATGTGCCGCTGACCGAACAGGGCGAGGCGGAGGCGCGCGAGGCCGGCCGGCTGCTGGCGGCCGAGGGTCTGCGCTTCGATGAGGCCCACACTTCCATGCTCAGCCGCGCCATCCGCACGCTCTGGCTGGCGCTGGGCGACATGGATCAGCCCTGGGTGCCGGTGACCCGCCATTGGCGCCTGAACGAGCGGCATTACGGGGCGCTGACCGGGCTCGACAAGGCCCAGACGGCGGCAAAGCACGGCGAGGACCAGGTCCACGTCTGGCGCCGTAGCTACGACATCCCGCCGCCGCCGATCGAGCCGGAGCGCGATGACGATCCCTGCCGCGATCCGCGTTACGACTTCCTCGACGACCGGGTACTTCCGGCTACCGAATCCCTGAAGCTGACGCTCGAACGCGTGCTGCCCTACTGGCATGACGCCCTGGCGCCGGCCCTCAAGCAGGGTCGCACGTTGCTGGTGGCGGCCCACGGCAACAGTCTGCGGGCGCTGGTGAAGTACCTCGATGACGTGCCCGACGACGAGATCACCCAACTGAACATTCCCACCGGCGTACCGCTGCGCTACCGCCTGGACGATCGCCTGCGGGTGATCGAGTCGGGTTATCTCGGCGATGCCGACAAGGCGGCCGCGGCCGCCGCGGCGGTGGCCAATCAGGCCGGCGGGGGCAAGGGATGATCCGCCCGCACCGCATGCCTTGCCAGCGGGTCGCGTCGTGATCCGCAGCATGACCGGCTTCGCCCGGGTCGAGCGGTCCGGCGACTGGGGTCAGTTGGCCTGGGAACTGCGGTCGGTCAATCACCGTTATCTGGACGTCACGCTGCGCCTGCCCGAGGAAGTCCGCGCGCTGGAATCGGTGTTCCGGCAGAAGGTCAGCGATCGCCTGGGCCGCGGCAAGGTGGAATGCCAGCTGCGCCTGCGGCTGGAAACCGCCGGCGGCGGTCTGGAGATCGACGCCGAGCGGCTGGCGGCGCTGGCGGATGGCGCCCGGCAGGCGGCGTCGGCGCTCGACAATGCTGGGCCGGTCGACCCGTTGCGGGCCCTGGCCTGGCCGGGCGTGCTGCGGGAGATGGCGCCGGATACCGACACGTTGCAGGCCGCGGCCGGCGAGGCGCTGGACGCCGCGGTGGCGGCCCTGCAGGAAAGCCGTGCCGACGAGGGTACCCGACTGGATGCCATGCTGCGCGAGCGCGCCGGCGGCGTCAGTGATCTGGTGGCCACCGTGCGGCAACGACTGCCGGAAGTCCGCGATGCCTGGCTGGGTCGGCTGCGGGCGCGGCTGGACGAACTGGCCGACGAGGCCGACCCCGGCCGCATGGAGCAGGAACTGGCGATCGTGGCCCAGCGCATGGACGTGGACGAGGAAATGTCGCGTCTGCTCAGTCACGTTGAGGCCTTCGAGGAGGCCCTGGCGCGTGACGAGCCGGTTGGCCGGCGGCTGGATTTCCTGATGCAGGAATTCAATCGCGAGGCCAATACGCTGTCATCGAAGTCGCAGGACGCGGAGATCACCCGCTGCGCGGTGGAAATGAAAGTGCTCATCGAACAGATGCGCGAACAGGTCCAGAACATCGAATAAATGACCGAATCCGCCGACACATCCCGGGGGCGCCTGTTCGTCATCTCGGCCCCCTCCGGCGCGGGCAAGACCAGCCTGACCCATGCCGTGATCGAGCGCTTGGCCGGGCACGGCCGCGAGGTCTGCTTTTCCGTGTCCTACACCACCCGGGCCCCGCGGGCCGGGGAAACCGACGGCGTGGATTATCATTTCGTGGACGAAGCCCGCTTCGTCGCGATGATCGAGGCCGGCGCCTTTCTCGAACATGCCCGGGTGTTCGACCGGCGCTACGGCACCGGCCGGGCAGAAACCGAACGGCGCCTGGATGCCGGCCTCGACGTGGTGCTGGATATCGACTGGCAGGGCGCGCGGCAGGTACGCGCGGCCAGCCCGGATGTCACCACCATCTTCATCAAACCGCCGTCGCGTGACGAGCTGGAACGGCGGCTGCGCAACCGGGCGCTGGACGACGAAGCCACGATCGCCCGGCGCATGGCCGAGGCCGACGAGGAGCTGGCTCACGCCCATGAATACGATCACCACGTGACCAACGATGATTTCGCCACCGCGGTGGAGGAACTCACCGGCGTTTTCCTTTCGATGCTGGCATCACGCGGCGGTATTGCTTAAACTGGCGGGCTAATCAAACGAGTATCGAATATCCATGGCGCGAGTCACTGTAGAAGATTGCATGGCCCGGCTGGGCAACCAGTTCGACCTGACGCTGGTGGCCTCCAAGCGCGCGCGACAGCTGGCGCGCGGGGCGAACGCCCAGGTTGGCTGGGAAGACGACAAGAGCACCGTCGTGGCGCTGCGTGAAATCGCCGAGGGCCTGGTCGACCGGAGCATTCTGGAAGAGGCTGACCTGCCGCCGGTGCCCACCAGCCAGGACGGTCCGCCGGCCCCGCCCGCCGAAGAGCTGGCGGAAGAGGACGAGGATCTCAAGCCCGCCGCCAAGGTCAAGCCGGCCGAGGACGACGGCGAGGCCTGAAACCCGGCGGCGCTTGCCGCACATGCAGGAATAATCAACGCCGTGCTCATGCACGGCGTTTTCGTTTGCGCGCCCCGCCCGCCCGGCCGGCTGCTGACACGTCGGGCGGTTTGGCAGTAGTCTGGTGGCTTAGGGCAGGGACAGCCCCGGCGGGCCAATCGGACCATGGTGATATCGACCGGCATTCATCGCATCAGCACGGCGCTGCACACGTCGCGGGTGTCGCGTGAGTACGGCATTGATACGCTGATCGAGCTGCTGCGCACCTACATGACGCCGGAACAGATCGGCATGGTGCGCCGGGCCCATGCCTACGGCGAACAGCAGCATCGGGGCCAGTTCCGTAAGTCCGGTGAACCCTACATCTATCACCCGCTGGCGGTCGCGAGAATCCTCGCGGAAATGCGCATGGACGCGATTACGCTGTCCGCGGCGCTGCTGCACGACGTGATCGAGGACACCGATACTGCCCGCGAGCAGATCGCCCGCTCGTTCGGCGAGGAAGTGGCGCTGCTGGTGGACGGCGTGAGCAAGCTGGACAAGGCCCAGTTTCGTTCCCGCGCCGAGGCCCAGGCGGAAAACTTCCGCAAACTGATTCTGGCGATGACCCGCGACCTGCGGGTAATCCTGGTCAAGCTGGCCGACCGGCTCCACAACATGCGCACGCTGGGCTCGATGACGCCGGTGCAGCGTCGGCGCGTGGCGCGCGAGACGCTCGATATCTACGCTCCCATCGCCCGCCGGCTGGGCATCAATTCGCTGCGCCAGGAACTTGAGGAGCTGGGGTTCGAGGCCCTGCATCCGAAGCGCTACGAGGTGCTCAAACGGGCCTCGGCTTCGATCGTGGGTGATCGCAAAAGCCTGGTGCGGGAAATCGAGGAAACCCTGGCCAGCGCGCTGGCCCGCGAGGGCATCGAGGCAAACGTCATCGGCCGCCGCAAGAACCTGTACAGCATCTACCGAAAGATGCGTGAAAAGCATCGGCGCTTTCTCGATGTGGTCGATCTCTACGGGTTTCGCGTGATTGTCGACGAGGTCGACGCCTGCTACCGCTCCCTGGGCATCGTGCACCACTGCTACCGGCCGATCACCGAGCAGTTCAACGACTTCATCGCCAACCCCAAGGTCAACGGTTACCAGTCGCTGCACACCACGCTCATGGCCCGAGGCGGCGTCAAGTTCGAGGTGCAGATTCGCACCCGCGAGATGCACCACATCGCGGAAAGCGGTATCGCCGCGCACTGGCAGTACAAGCTGGGCAAGGACGGCCCGGCCCGCATGACCGCCATGGATGCCGAGGCCAGCGAATGGCTGGGTACGCTGCTGGAATATCACGCCGGCGACCCGGATTCGTCGCTGTTTCTGGACAATCTGCGGGTGGACCTGGTCCCGGACGAGGTCTATGTCTTTACCCCCAAGGGCGAGATCATCCGGCTGCCCAAGGGCGGCACCTGCGTGGATTTCGCCTACGCCGTGCACACGGAGCTGGGCGACCACTGCGTGGCGGCCCGGGTGGACGGGCAACTGGCGCCGCTCAACAGCCAGCTGGAATCCGGACAGGTGGTGCACGTAATCACCGCCAAGCACGCGCGACCCAACGCCGCGTGGCTGCACTTCCTGCGGACCGCCAAGGCCCGCAGCGGGGTACGCAACCACCTCAAAAATCAGCGCGAAGACAAGGCCGCGCGGCTGGGCCAGCGGCTGCTGGACAAGGCGCTGCGAGAACTGGGCCTGTCGCTGCGCCGTCTTGGCCGGGAAGACCGCGAGCACGGTCTGGCCGAAATGGAGGAACCGGACATGGAGTCGCTGTACGCCAGCATCGGGCTGGGCGAACGGCTGGCGCCGCTGGTGGCGCGCCATTTCCTGCCGCCCAGCGCGGCCCAGCGCGAGCGCCGCCGCAGCGAGCCGCTGGCGGTGGAGGGCACGGAAGGGCTGGTGGTCGAATTTGGCAAGTGCTGCCACCCGGTGCCCGGGGACGCGATCCACGGCCTGGTCAGTGTGGGCCGGGGTCTGGTGGTCCACCGCTTCGGCTGCAAATACAGCGCCAAGAAGGTACGCCCGTCCGACCGGGTGGAACTCACCTGGTCGGGGTCGGTGACTGGCGAGTACCCGGTGGAACTGCGCATCCAGGCGCGTAATGAACGCGGCGTGCTGGCCAAGCTGACTTCCAAGCTGGCGGACGCCGGCTGCAACATCGAAAGCGTGCAGTCCCCCGAGCGCAGCGGTTCGGTCTCCAGTATCCGTTTTCTGGTCGCCGTGACCGACCGCGGCCAGCTGGCCCGCCTGATCCGCCGGTTGCGCCGTCTGTCGGTGGTCGAGCGCGTCGCCCGCGCGTGAGGGCGCGGGCGACGGCCGCCGCGCTGGTGGCGATGATTTCCGTGACCGATGCCGCAGCCGCCGACCCGGCCACGCTGGCCGGGCACGTGGAGTTCCTGGCGTCGCTGGATCCGCCGCGCAGTTTCGACCATCCGGACAGCCTGGACCGGGCGGCCGCCTACATCGCCGATGAACTCGCGCAGGCGGGCTGGACCACCCGGGAACAGCCATTCGACGTGCGCGGCAACACCTATCGCAATATCGTCGCGCGGCGCGGACCGGCTGACGCACCCCGGGTTGTCGTGGGGGCGCATTACGACGTGCACGGCGATCTGCCCGGCGCTGACGACAACGCCAGCGGCGTGGCGGTTCTGATCGAACTGGCGCGGGCGCTGCGCGGTTACGAGCCGGCCGTGGGCCTGGAGCTGGTGGCCTACACGCTGGAGGAACAGCCCGCTTTCTCGCTGAACGCGATGGGCAGTGGCCACCATGCCGACGAACTGTTGGCCGCCGGCGTCGAGGTACGCGCCATGCTGGCGCTGGAAATGCTCGGCTATTTCCGGGATCTGCCCGGCACCCAGCGCTTCCCGGTGCCGGGGCTGGGCTGGTGGTACCCCACCACCGGCAATTTCGTGGGCCTGATCGGACGCTGGCAGGACCGGCCGCTGATGCAGCAGGTCCAGGCCGCGATGCGCACGGGCGGCGAAGTGCCGGTGCATTACCTGGCCAGCCCGCTGGATTTCCCGGGGCTGGACAATTCCGACCACCGAAACTACTGGCCGCATGGCTGGCCGGCGGCGATGGTCACCGACACCGCCTATTATCGGAATCCCAACTATCACACCCGCTTCGACATTCCGGGCACGCTCGACTACCAGCGCATGGCCGCGCTGGTGCCGGCCCTGGCCGCGGCGGTACGTTCACTCACCCAGACAGAGGAATCTTCGTCACCATGACCCGCCACGTCATTCAGACCGACCGCGCGCCCCAGGCCATCGGCGCCTACTCCCAGGGCGTGCGCGCCGGCAACACGCTGTACGTGTCCGGCCAGATCCCGCTCGACCCCGACACCCAGGCGCTGGTCGAGCACGACATGCCCGGACAGATCCGCCGGGTGTTCGCCAACATCGCCGCGGTGGCCGAGGCCGGCGGCGCCACCCTGGGGGACGTGGTCAAGCTGCATATCTATCTGGTGGATATGGGCGACTTTGGCGCCGTCAACGAGGTGATGGCGGAAACCTTCGCCGAGCCTTTCCCGGCGCGGGCCGCAGTCGGGGTGGCGTCGCTGCCCAAGGGAGCCCGGGTGGAGGCCGACGCCATCCTGGTGGTGGCCGACTGACGTGCCGGCCGCCGCCAGCGATCCGGTCACCGCGCTGCCCGGCGTCGGTTCCGGACTGGCGGCGAAGCTGTCGCAGCTCGGCGTCGAGCGGGTGGTGGACCTGCTGCTGCACGCCCCGCTGCGCTACGAGGACCGCACACGGGTGGTGGCACTGGCGGCGCTGCGGCCCGGCGAATCCTCGCTGGTGGTGGGCTGCGTGGAACATGCGGAAATCCGCCACGGGCGCCGCCGGAGTCTCAATGTGGTGCTGGCCGACGGGGCGCATCGGGTGCGCCTGCGTTTCTTTCATTTCGGGGCCGGCCAGACCAATCGCCTGGTGCCCGGCGTGTGGCTGCAGGCATTCGGGGAGGTCCGGGCGGCGCCGGGTGG
Source organism: Salinisphaeraceae bacterium (assembly GCA_040222795.1). Classification (GTDB taxonomy): domain Bacteria; phylum Pseudomonadota; class Gammaproteobacteria; order Nevskiales; family Salinisphaeraceae; genus Spectribacter. Next base: position 208,860 of record JAVKCJ010000029.1, on the reverse strand, counting down.
CCTGGAAATGGTGCATCCGGAAACCCGGGTACTGTCGGGCCCGGCTGACGGGCAGGCCCCGACCGATCGCCTGACGCCGGTGTATCCCACCACCGCGGGGCTGACCCAGGCTCGCCTGCGGGGGCTGATCGAACCGCTGCTGGCGCGGCTGGAAGAATCGGGTTTTCTGCCCGAGTCGCTGCCGGATGAAATCCGCGCGGATCAGCAGCTGCCACCCCTGGCCGAGGCGTTGCAGGTTCTGCACCGCCCGCCGGCGGATGCCGACATCCCCGCGTTGCTGGAAGGCAGGTACCCGGCCGTGCGACGGCTGGCGTTCGAGGAAATGGTGGCGCACCAGGCCGGCCTGCGGGAGCGGCGGCGCCGCATCCGACAGCGCAAATCGCCGCGGCTGGTGCCCTCGGGTGGACTGCTGCGACAGTTCCTGCAGCAACTTGGCTTCGAGCCCACCGCCGCCCAGCGGCGGGTACTGGATGACGTGCTGACCGACATCGCCGCCGGCGAGCCCATGCTGCGGCTGGTGCAGGGCGACGTGGGCTCGGGCAAGACCCTAATCGCAGCGGCCGCCGCCGTGGCGGCCGCCGAGGCTGGCTGGCAGACCGCGTTCATGGCACCCACCGAACTGCTGGCCGAACAGCATGCCGCCACCCTTGCCGGGTGGCTGGACCCGCTGGGCCTGCCGGTGCGGTCGGTGATCGGCGGTCGCACCGAGGATGCCACCCGGGCCGCGCTGGCCGGCTCGGCACCGCTGGTGGCGGTGGGCACGCATGCCCTGTTCCAGTCCGGCCTGGGATTCGGTCGCCTGGGGCTGACCGTGGTGGATGAACAGCATCGCTTCGGCGTGCACCAGCGGCTGGCCCTGCGCGACCAGGGCAGTGCCGGTGCCCTCACCCCGCATCAACTGATCATGACCGCCACGCCGATTCCCCGCACGCTGGCCATGAGTGCCTATGCCGATCTGGATACCTCGATCATCGACGAACTGCCGCCCGGCCGCACCCCGGTGACCACGGCCGCGGTGCCCGCAACCCGGCGCGACGCCGTCGTGGATCGCATCGCCGCCGCCTGCGCCGGCGGGCGCCAGGCCTACTGGGTGTGCACGCTGATCGAGGAAACCGAGCAGGTGCAGGCCCGCGCCGCCGAGGCCACCGCCGAGGAACTCACCCAGGCGCTACCAGACTGCCGGGTGGGGCTGGCCCACGGCCGGATGAAATCCGCCGACAAGGAAACCGTGATGCGGGCGTTCTCGGCCGGCGAGATCGATCTGCTTGTGGCCACCACGGTGATCGAGGTGGGTGTGGACGTGCCCAATGCCTCGCTGATGGTGATCGAGAACGCCGAGCGGCTGGGCCTGGCCCAGCTGCACCAGTTGCGCGGGCGGGTCGGCCGCGGGCGTACCGAAAGCCACTGCGTGCTGCTGTACCAGCCGCCGCTGGGTGAACTGGCCCGGCGGCGGCTGTCGGCCCTGCGTGCCACCACCGACGGCTTCGTCATCGCCCGCGAGGATCTCGAGTTGCGCGGCCCCGGCGAGGTGCTGGGCACGCGTCAGACCGGCGCCGTGAGTTTCCGCATGGCCGATGTCATGCGCGATGCCGATCTGGCACCCGCCGCGCAGGCGGCGGCCGACCGGCTGCTGACGGCGCATCCGCGGTCGGTGGCATTGCTCGCCGAGCGCTGGCTCGACGGGGGCAGCGACTACGCGTCGGTGTAGGCGGGTCTCACAACCAGCCGCGTCGCCGGAACAGGATCAGCATGCCCACCGCCAGCGTGAGCATGCCGCCCAGCAATACGGGATATGCATAGGGCAGGGACAGCTCCGGCATGTTGCCCGGCCGGTCGGTGTCGAAGTTCATCCCGTAGAGGCCGGCCACGAACGACAGCGGGATGAAGATGGTGGAAATCACCGTGAGCACCTTCATGGTGTCGTTCAACCGGGCCGACGACAGCGACAGATGCGTGTCGAGCAGGCTGCCGCAGGCATCGCGGTAGCCGTCGAGCAGATCGTTGACGCGGCGCGCGTGGTCTTCGGCGTCGCGGTAGTAGGGCAGGTTGTCCGCAGCCAGCAGCGGGTGTTCGGCGCGCACGATATCCGCGAGCATTACCGACTGATGCCAGAGCACCTTGCGCAGGCCGATCAGATCGCTCTTGATGCGATGAATGCTGCTGACCGGATTCTGGCGCGGCCGGTTGAAGATATCCTCCTCCAGCGCGTCGAGTTCGTCGGCATAGGTTTCCAGCAGCGGGAAGTCGAAGTCCACGACTAGGTCGATCAGGGCATACATCAGGTAGTCGGCGCCGGCGTGCCGGATGCGTCCCTTGCCGGACTGGATGCGCTGACGGATGGGCGCGGTGAGATCCTCGCCACCGGCGTGGAAACTCAGCACCAGTTGCGGCGAAGCAAACACGCTGATCTGCTCGAAGTGCAGCCCGTTGTCGTCCCGGCGGGGCAGGGCCATGGTGACGAACAGGCAGTCGTCGAATATCTCCAGCTTGGGCCGCTGGCCGACGTTCTGCACGTCCTCGACCGCCAGCGGATGCAGGCCGAAGGAATCCCGTAGGCGGGCCAGGACCGAGGGCGGGACGTCGCCCTGGAAATGCAGCCAGTCCAGCCGTGTCGAGGCGGTGATGTCAGGACACTGGTCGAAGTTCTGGTAATCCGCCTCGGTCGCGCCCGCCGGGTCGTACGACACATGCCGGATCACCAACGGATGCTGGCGGATGACCTCCGTGTCGCGGGCCAGGGCCCCGGGGCGGGAACCGGGGAGCAGATTCTCGGGCAGCAGATAACGCAGCATGGCGACTCCGGCGAAGGTCCTGAAAACAGGCGCCAGCCTAGCGCCGTGCGGGGCGGTCGGCTACTGCCGGCCCCGTGGTGCCGGTGCCCGGGCCGGCGCCCAGACTTCCACCCGTTCGGCACCAGCCGCGACCAGGGTGCCGGCCAGCTCGGCCACGGTATGACCGGTGGTGACGACATCATCGATGATTGCCACACGGCAGCCGGCTGCCGCGGCCGGGACCCGGAATGCCCCGCGCATGTTGGCGGCCCGCTCGCGGGCGGGCAGGTCGGCCTGGTGGCCGGTATCCCGGCGTCGCACGGCCAGATCGGGCCGCACCGGTAGCCGGAGACGACGCCGCAGGCCGGCGGCGATTTCGGCAGCCTGGTTGAAGCCGCGCTCGCGCCGTCGGCGCGGATGCAGCGGCACCGGCACCAGCATGTCCACCCCGGTGCCCGTCGCTGCGAGGCGTTCGGCGAGCAGGGTCGCCAGCAGTTGTCCGTGGCTGAGCTGCCGGTTGAACTTGAGCCGCGTCACCAGCCAGTCAACCGGCGCGATATAGTCCAGCGCCGCCACCGCGGCGGCCTGGGGCGGCGGCGCCTGCAGGCATCGGGCGCAGCGGGTGGCGGTAGCCCCGGGCAGCGGCAGGGCGCAGGTGTCGCAGCAATGCCCTAGGCGGGGCAGATCGCGGTCGCAGCCGGAGCAGAGATCGCGCGCCGGCTGGCCCGGTGCGCCACACAGCAGGCAGTGGGTCGGATAGGCCAAGGACTGCGCGTTTCGTAACCAGTTGTTTACCCGCATGGCTGCCCCAGGTTGACAGCTATCCGGCGATCGGCAATCGTCGCGTCGTCATCACGCCAACCCCCGATTGCCCGCATGACCGATCCGATTGCCCACACGCCGCGTCACGACTGGACGTCGGCGGAAGTCGCCGCCCTGTTCGAACTGCCGTTCAGCGACCTGCTGCATCGCGCCCAGAGTGTGCACCGCGCCCAGTTCGATGCCAATGCCGTGCAGCTGTCCACGCTGTTGTCGGTGAAGACCGGCGCCTGTCCCGAGGACTGTGCCTACTGCCCGCAGAGCATCCGTTACCAGACCGGCCTCGAGCGCGAGGAACTGATGCCGCTGGAACAGGTGGTGGACGCCGCCCGGCGCGCGAAGGCCGCGGGCGCCACGCGCTTCTGCATGGGCGCGGCCTGGCGCCGGCCCAAGGACAAGGACCTGGACCGGGTGATCGAGATGGTGCAGGCGGTCAAGGCGGAGGGCATGGAAACCTGCGTCACCGCCGGCATGCTCAAGACGCAGCAGGCGCAAGCGTTGGCCGAGGCCGGGCTGGACTACTACAACCACAACATCGATTCCTCCAAACGCTATTACGAGGAAGTGATCACCACGCGCAGCTACGAGACCCGCTTCGAGACTCTCGAGGCCGTGCGTGACGCCGGAGTCAAGGTCTGCTGTGGCGGCATCGTGGGCATGGGCGAGGAACCCGAGGACCGGGTGGAGTTCCTGAAAACGCTGGCCAATCTGCCGGCACATCCGCAGAGCGTACCCATCAACAATCTGGTGCAGGTGCCCGGTACACCGCTGTACGGGGTGGAGCCGATCGACGAACTGGATTTCGTGCGCACCATCGCGGTGGCGCGCATCCTGATGCCGGCCTCATATGTGCGTCTGTCCGCCGGCCGCGAGGCCATGAGCGAATCCACCCAGGCGCTTTGTTTCCTGGCTGGCGCCAATTCCATCTTCTATGGCGATCAGCTGCTGACCACCGCCAATCCGCAGCACCGCAAGGACCTGGCGCTGCTGGACAAGCTTGGCATGTATCCGGAGCCGCAGCCGCGCTACACCGAATTGCCCGAGGACGCGGTGGCCCCCTGCGCCGACGCCGCGCCGCAGGCCGCCGCCGGGCAGTGACCCCCTCGCTGGGCGCGCATCTGGCGCGTGAGCTGGCGGCGCTGGAAGACCGCCAGCGCTATCGCCACCGACGCGTGGTGGCGGGTTCCCACGGCGTGCGCATTGAAATCGACGGCCGCCGCTGCCTCAATTTCTGCAGCAATGACTATCTGGGCCTGGCTGCCGATCCCGGCGTGGCCGAAGCGATGGCCGCTGCTGCCCGGCAGACCGGCAGCGGTAGCGGGGCGTCGCAGCTGATCACCGGCCACAACCGGGCCCACGCCGAGCTGGAGGCACAGCTGGCCGATTACCTGGGCCGGCCCCGCGCGCTCCTGTTCGCCACCGGGTTCGCGGCCAATGTCGGCATCATCGACGCGCTGGTGGGGCGGGGCGACACCATCGTGGCCGATGCGCTCAACCATGCTTCGCTGATCGACGGCGCGCGCCTGTCCGGCGCCACCAAGCGGATTTATGCGCATGCCGATGCCGGCGCTGCGGATACGGCACTGGCGGCCGCCCCGGCCGGCCATCGGCTACTGGTCACCGACAGTGTGTTTTCCATGGACGGGGATATCGCGCCGCTGTCGGCGTTGATGACCGCCGCCGGCCGGCACGACGCCTGGACCATGGTGGACGACGCCCACGGCTTCGGCGTGCTCGGCGGCGGGCGAGGGGCCTGCGCGCCGCCGTACCCGGATCCCGAGTCCCGAGTCCCGAGTCCCGACATCTACGTCGCCACCCTCGGCAAGTCGGTGGGCGCGGCCGGGGCGTTCGTGGCCGGCGACGAGGCGCTGATCGAGTACCTGATCCAGCGGGCGCGCACGCTGGTCTTTTCCACCGCGCCGCCGCCGGCGGTGGCGGCGGCCGCGTCCGCGGGTCTGCGGCGCCTGCGCGAGGACGACTGGCGCCGCGCGCACCTGTTCGATCTGATCGCTCGTTTCCGCCGCGGCTGCGAGCAGCTCGGTATCGTCCTGGGCGGCAGCATCCGGGACGCAGCCGATGCCTCGCTGGAAACTCGGAACTCGACACTCGAAGCCCCGCTTACACCCATTCAGCCGCTGGTGCTGGGCAGCGATGCCGATGCCCTGGCGGCCAGCCGCGCGTTGCTGGACCGGGGGTATCTGGTGTCGGCGATTCGCCCGCCCACGGTCCCGGAAGGCACCGCACGGCTGCGCGTAACGCTCACCGCCGCCCACGATGCCGAGCAGGTGGACGGCCTGCTGGCGGCCCTGGCGGATTGTGTGCGCCCGCCGGAACCGGTGGCGTGACGCCCCGGTTGACCTGCCTGCCGGGCTGGGGCGTGTCCGCCCGCGTCTGGGATCCGCTGCAGTCCCGTCTGGCCGGGCGCCTGGACGTGCAGGCGCTGGATCTGCCCGGTCACGGCGGCCATGAAGCGCGGGTGGTGGGTCTGAACAACTGGACCGATGATCTGGTCGAGCGGATGACCGGGCCCGGGGTCCTGCTGGGCTGGTCGCTGGGCGGTCTGGTCTGTCTGAACGCGGCGCGCCGTCATCCCGACCGGGTGCGAGGCCTGATCCTGGTGGGTTGTTTGCCGCGGTTCGTGCGTGGTGGCGACTGGTCCTGGGGTATGAAACCGTCGGCGCTGGTCGAGACCCGGCGCGGCCTGGCGGCGGACTTCGCGAGTACGCTGCAGGAATTCCTGATGCTGCAGGTGCTGGCCGAGCCCGGCGCCCGCCACCTGGTGCGGCAACTGCGCAACGAGTTACTGGCGCGTCCGCCCGGCCTGCCGGGACTGGAGGCGGGCCTGGACCTGTTGCACGAGGCGGATCTGCGGCCGGCGCTGGCTGGTCTGGACCTGCCAGTGCTGGCAGTGGCAGGCGAACGCGATCGCATGGCCCATCCCGATGCCATGGCCTGGATGGTCGATCAGCTGCCACGGGCGCAGCTCTGGCGGGTGGCCCGGGCCGCTCATGCGCCGTTCCTGTCGCACGAACGGGAGTTCGCCGACCGCGTGGCGTCGTTCGTGGCGGATCTGGCACTGGCGACCGAGGGCGCTACATGACGCCGAGTCTGTTCGTGACCGGCACCGATACGGAGATCGGCAAGACCTACGTGGCTGCCGCGCTGATCCGGTCGCTGCGGGCCGCCGGCCTGCGGGTGGCGCCGTTCAAGCCGGTATCGGCAGGCTGCGAGCGCACCGCCGAGGGCCTGCGAAACGAGGACGCGCTGGCGCTGATGGAAGCGGCGGGCGGCGGCTTCGACTATGACGACGTCAATCCGGTGGCACTGGCCGAGCCGGTGGCGCCGCATCTGGCGGCGGCGGATAACGGGCTGGTGATTGATCCGGCAGTGCTGGACGCGGCTCATGCCCGCTTGGCCGCCAGCGCGGATCTGGTCGTGGTCGAAGGGGCCGGCGGCTGGCGGGTGCCGCTGACGCCCGCGCTGGATACCGCGGACTGGGTGGCTGGCCATGGCTGGCCGGTACTGCTGGTGGTGGGGATGCGACTGGGCTGCCTGAATCATGCGCTGCTGTCGGCCGAGGGCATTGCGCGACGCACCCAACTGGTCGGCTGGGTGGCCAATGTCCTGCCGCCGGCACAGCCACGCTGGCAGGACAATGTGGCCAGTCTGCGCGCGCGAATGCCGGAAAGCGCGGTCCACGCGGTGATCCGGCCCGGCGCCGATCCGGACGCCGCCGTGCAACCGCTGACCATGATCTGGCGTAGCTGACAGTAACCGAAACGAACCCGTAGTGAGTCCCGGGTTTGCCAGCCCCCGGCGGGCTGGCTAGAATCCGGTTGGTTCCACTATCGGGGCAGCCTGCTCGCCATAAGCATATCGTCGCCATGTCGCGCCTGGTCATTCGTCCCAATGCCTCGCTGAGCGTCGAGCACGCGTATGTGTTCTTCGCGGGGATGTGCATGGTGTCGTTCGGCATCGCCGGCATTCTGGCGTGGCAGGGCTTCTGGATGGTGCTGCCGTTCGCCGGCCTGGAAATGGCGGCGCTGGCGGCAGGGCTCTGGTGGGGTATGCGGGACAATGCATACCGGGAAGTGATTTCGGTGGCAGATGACGTGATTCGGGTGGAAGCCGGCCGTCATCAGCCGGAACGGCGCTGGGAGTTTCAGCGTGCCTGGGCACAGGTAAGACTGGAACCCGGACCGTATGTGACCAGCCCATCGCGACTTTGGCTGGGCTCGCACGGACAGGGCTGCGTGTTGGGGCAGTGCCTGACCGACGAGGAGCGCGCCGCCGTTGCCGGCCGTCTGCGGCGCTGGCTGCGGGGGACGGCGATGGGTCGGCAAGTGACAATCGGAGAGGACGGTTGAAATGAAAGGACTTAGCTATCTCGCGGCCGCACTGTCGGCCGTGATCGCCGGACCGGCGGCGGCCGAGTGGGGGCTGAACATGCCAAAGGGCGTGACGGCCATGACCCGCGAGATATACGGCCTGCACATGCTTATCTTCTGGATCTGCGTGGCCATCGGTGTGGTGGTGTTCGGCGCCATGATCTACTCGCTGATCGCGCACCGTAAGTCGCGCGGTGTCGAGGCGGCCCAGTTCCACGAGTCCACCAGCGTCGAGATCGCCTGGACCATCGTCCCGTTCGTGATCCTCATCGGCATGGCGATTCCCGCCGCCGGCACGCTGATCCGTGTGGAGGACACCAGCAATTCCGACCTGACGGTGCGGGTGACCGGCTACCAGTGGATGTGGCAGTACGAATACGTCGACAGTGGCGTGAACATCTACAGCCGTCTGGCCCAGGACAGCAACGCCGCGCGCCAGCTCGATTCCGGTATCGATCCCAACACGGTCGAGAATTACCTGCTGGAAGTGGACAACCGCATGGTAGTGCCGGTGGATCAGAAGGTGCGCATCCTGCTGACGGCGGACGATGTCATTCACGCCTGGTGGGTGCCCGAGCTGGGTGGCAAGAAGGACGCCATCCCCGGCTTCATCAATGAGATGTGGTTCAAGGCCGAGGAAACCGGCGTGTATCGCGGTCAGTGCTCGGAACTCTGCGGTCGCGGCCACGGCTTCATGCCTATCGTGGTCGAGGTCGTGAGTCAGGACGAATTCGACGCCTGGGTGGCGGAAAACGGCGGCGACGCGGCCGGCACCCAGACCGCCGGTGCCGGCGAGTCGGCATCGGCCCAGGAAACCGCCTCGGATGCGGGTGGCGAGTCAACCCAGGTCGCCCAGGCCGACACCGCCGGCAGTGATGCCGGCGGCGGTGACATCCCGATGGATACGCTGATGTCCGAGGGCGAGGAAATCTACAACAGCCAGTGCGCGGCCTGTCATCAGGCCGACGGCTCGGGCATGCCGGCGGCGGGATTCCCGGCGATGAAGGGCAGCGAGATCGCGACCGGGTCACTGGATACGCATATCGACCGGGTGCTCAACGGCAAGGGCGCCATGCCTGCCTACAAGGATGGTATGTCCGACCGGAAGATCGCGGCGGTGATCACCTTCGAGCGCAACGCGTTCGGCAACGATACCGGCGATGCGATCCAGCCGTCCCAGATCAAGGCAAAGCGTTAAGATTTTCTAGCGGAGTCAGGCAATGAGTCACGCACACGAGGCAGGTCACGACGACCACCATCACCACGGACCGGTCACGCTCAAGGACGGGTTCTTCCCCTGGATCATGCGGTGGGTCAGTACCACCAATCACAAGGATCTGGGCACCCTGTACCTGATCTTCTCCCTGACCATGCTGTTCATCGGCGGGGTGATGTCGCTGATCATTCGGGCCGAGCTGACCGGTCCGGGCATCCAGTTCGTCGATCCCGACTTCTACAACCAGATGATCACCCTGCACGCGCTGGTGATGATCTTCGGCGGGGTGATGCCCGGCTTCGTGGGGCTGGCCAACTGGATGGTGCCGATGATGATCGGGGCCTCCGATCTGGCCCTGCCGCGGGTGAACAACTGGGGCTTCTGGATCCTCCCCTTCGCCTTCGCCATGTTGCTGTCGACACTGTTCGTCAATGGCGGCGGCCCGGCGGCCGGCTGGACCATGTATCCACCGCTGGTGCTGCAATCCGGTGATTCACTGCCGCTGATGATCTTCGCCATCCACATGATGGGCATCTCGTCGATCACCGGCGCCATCAACGTGGTGGTGACCATTCTGAACATGCGCGCGCCGGGCATGACCTTGCTCAAGATGCCGCTGTTCGTATGGACCTGGCTGATCACCGCCTATCTGCTGATCGCGGCGATGCCGGTGCTGGCCGGGGCGGTGACCATGCTGCTGACCGACCGCTACTTCGGGACCACCTTCTTCTCCGCCACCGGCGGCGGGGATCCCGTGATGTTCCAGCACATCTTCTGGTTCTTCGGGCATCCCGAGGTTTACATCATGATTCTGCCGGCGTTCGGCATCGTGTCGACCATCATCCCGACCTTCGCGCGCAAGCCGCTGTTCGGGTATGACTCGATGGTATATGCCACCGCCTCGATCGCCTTCCTGTCTTTCATCGTCTGGGCCCACCACATGTTTACCGTAGGCATGCCGGTGGCCGGCGAGCTGTTCTTCATGTTCGCCACCATGCTGATCGCGGTGCCAACTGGTGTGAAGGTGTTCAACTGGGTGGCCACGATGTGGCGCGGGGCGATGACGTTCGAAACGCCGATGCTGTTCGCGCTGGGCTTCGTATTCCTGTTCTCGCTGGGTGGCTTCTCCGGCCTGATGCTGGCGATAACCCCGGCGGACTTCCAGTACCACGACACCTACTTCGTGGTGGCGCATTTCCACTATGTGCTGGTGCCGGGCGCGGTGTTCTCCATCATTGCCGCCATCTACTACTGGATCCCCAAGTGGACCGGGGTGATGTACAACGAGGCGCTGGGCAAGTTCCACTTCTGGTGGTCGGCCGTGTGGATCAACGTGCTGTTCTTCCCGCAGCACTTCCTGGGCCTGGCCGGCATGCCGCGACGCATCCCGGACTACGCCACCCAGTTCACCGAGTTCAACGTGATCTCGTCGGTGGGCGCGTTCGCCTTCTTCATCGGGCAGTTCGTGTTCATTTACAACATGATCCAGTGCATGCGCGGTGCGGGTCAGAAGGCCACGGACCGCGTCTGGGAAGGCGCCCGGGGGCTGGAATGGACGGTGGCTTCGCCGGCGCCGTACCACACCTTCGAGACCCCGCCGACAATCGATCCCAGGGAAATCACCGCGGTGCCGGAGAAGCATGCCTGAAGACAAGGCACTCCGGCGGCGGAATCTGGTCACCGCGGCGGTGCTCGTCGCGGTGGCCCTGGGTTTCTATGTCGCGATATTCATCAGCATGAGCGGCTGATGACCCAGCCGAGCAGAACAACATCCGGCCACCCGCGCAAGACGGCTGTGGTCATCAGGTAGAGAGGGAGAACCATGTCCGTCCAGACACGAAACGAGCAGTACTACGTGCCGGAGCCCAGTGCCTGGCCGTTCATGATGACCGTGAGCATGATCGTCATGCTCGGCGGATTCTCGGCGGTGCTCAACGGATCCGACGGCATTGGCGCCTATGCGATGGCTGCCGGTCTGGCGATGGTGCTGGCGATGAGTTTCGTGTGGTTTCGCGGCGTCATCCGCGAGAACCGCAGCGGCGCCTATGGCGCCCAGGAGGACATGACCTTCAGGTGGGCCATGAGCTGGTTCATCTTTTCCGAGGTGATGTTCTTCGGCGCCTTCTTCGGCGCGCTGTTCTATGCCCGCGTGCTTTCCGTGCCATGGCTGGCGGGCGAAGGCTCGGAGTTCACCACGAACGAGTTCCTGTGGAAGGGGTTCGAGGCGTCCTGGCCCACCAACGGTCCGGCCGGTGTCGGCGGCGAGTTCGAAATCATTCCGCCCTGGGGTGTGCCGTTCCTCAACACCATCCTGCTGCTAACCTCCGGCGTGACGCTGACCATCGCGCACTGGGGCCTCAAGGAGGGCAACCGGCTCAAGCTGAACCTGGGTCTCGCCGCTACCGTCGCGCTGGGCCTGGCGTTCCTGTTCTTTCAGGCCGAGGAATACATCCACGCCTATCAGGATCTCAATCTGACGCTCAGTTCGGGCATCTACGGCTCGACCTTCTTCATGCTCACCGGTTTCCACGGCATGCACGTGACGCTGGGCACGATCATGCTGATCGTGATCCTGGGGCGATGCCTGAAGGGCCACTTTTCCGAGCACGATCACTTCGGCTTCGAGGCCGTGGCCTGGTACTGGCATTTCGTCGACGTGGTGTGGCTGGGCCTGTTCGTCTTCGTCTACATACTTTGAGGGCGGGCCCGGCTCTGCTGCCGGGCAGCCCCTGGTATCAGCGCGGCAACACGCCGTGCGGCTGGATCCAGCCTGCGACGTAGCCGATCACCAGCAGCGTGATCAGCGCCAGTGACAGGCTGATTCGCCACGTCAGTGCCCGCACGGTCCGTTTGCTGTCGCCGTCGTCCTTGACCAGAAATACCATGCCCGCCATCAGGGCCGTGACGATGGCGACGAGGAAGATGACGATGATGATTTTGGCCATTGAGTCTTGAGATTCCGTCCGCCCTGGTGGGCCTGGCTCGTATTTCTGCCGGGGATGCTGGTGCTGGGCGGGCTGGGCACCTGGCAGCTGCAGAGAGCGCAGGACAAGCAGGTCATCCTAGAGCAGAGAAGTACGGCACGCCAGGCGGAGCCGATGCGCCTCGCGGACGTTACCCAGCCGGGATCGGACTATGGTCGCCGGGTGGCGGTGTCGGGTGGCTACCTGGCCGGGCGACAACTGCTGCTGGACAATCAGGTCTGGCAAAGCGCCGTCGGGTACCGTGTATGGACGCCGCTGCGTCTGGATGACGGCCGGCTCGTACTGATAGACCGCGGCTGGGTGCCCCGGAGCGGCGACCGCGCTGAGCCACCGCGTCCGGATGTGCCGACCGGCCGGCAGCGCGTGACCGGACTCTGGCGGTCGTTGCCGGAGCCGGGGATGCGGCTGGCGGCGCCGGATGCCTGTGAACAGTCGGACTGGCCGCGGGTACTGAATTATCCGACTGCCGCGCAGGTCGAGTGCCAGTACCAGGCTCCGACCCTGACCGGCATCGTCCTGCTGGACGAGTCCCTGCCGGGCGGGTTCGAGCGCGACTGGCAGTCGGTGGGGATTCCGCCGCAGCGGCACATCGGCTATGCGGTGCAGTGGTACGCCATGGCGCTGGCAGTGCTGGTGATATTTCTGATCATGAACACGAAGCGACGCGCATGACGCAACCAACAACCCGATCGCGACTGAAACTGCTGGTGCTGGTGGGTCTGTTCTTCGGCCCGCTGGCCCTGGCCGCGCTGATGTACTACGCCGTGCCACGCTGGATGCCAACCGGCGGCGGCAGCAAGGGCGTGCTGGTGCAGCCGGTTCAGGCGTTGCCGGATGCCGCATTTCAGGGCGAGAGCGGCGCCGTCGCCGGGCGTGAACTGTTCGACGAGCTGTGGACCGTGCTCACCGTGGCGCCGCAAGGTTGCGGTGACACCTGTCAAACCGTTCTGGCCGATACCCGCCAGGTACGCACGCTGCTGCACCGCCGGGCCACTCGGGTGCAGCGAGTGCTGGTGACCGGCGATGCCGCGGACGCATCCCTGCCGGACAAGGGTCATCCGGACCTCGTCGTGGTGACCGGCGGTGATCGGCTGCAGGCATTTTTGAACGAGCGCGCCTCGGCGCCGGCCGCCAGCGGGGTGATCTATCTGATCGATCCGCTGGGCAACTGGGTGCTTTACTACCCGCGGGATATGGACAGCCCGGCCGATGCCCTGTTCAAGGACATCAAGCATCTGCTCAAGCTGTCGCACATCGGCTGATGCCGGTGCGGTATTGCCGGGAATCCTGCTCATGACCGATCACTTCTATCGCCTCAATCTGCTCGCCATTGCGCTGGCATTCGTCGTGATCACCGTCGGCGCCTACGTGCGGCTGGCCGACGCCGGGCTTGGCTGTCCCGACTGGCCGGGCTGTTACGGCCATCTGGATGTGCCCACGCTGGGCGCGGAAACCGAGGCGGCCAACGCAGCCTTCCCGGAACGCCCGGTCGACGCCCCCAAGGCCTGGAAGGAGATGATTCACCGTTATCTCGCCAGCACCCTGGGGCTAGTTATCCTGGCGATGGCATGGATGGCCTGGCGCCGCCGGGCGCTGGCGCATCAGCAGCGGGTGCTGCCGTGGATGCTGGTGGGGCTGGTGATCTTCCAGGGCATTCTCGGCATGTGGACGGTTACCTGGCTGCTCAAGCCGCTGGTGGTGACCGCCCACCTGCTGGGCGGCATGACCACGCTGGCGCTGCTGTGGTGGTGCCTGCTGCGCCAGGGACGCCATTTCATTGGCTGGGCCGCCTGGCCGCGGCTGCGGCTGCTGGCCGGCGTGGCGCTGGTGGCGTTGTTCGCGCAACTATTCCTGGGCGCCTGGACCTCGACTAACTATGCCGCGCTGGCCTGTCCGGACTTCCCGACCTGCCAGGGGCAATGGTGGCCGGACACCGACTATGCTCAGGCCTTCACCCTGTGGCACGGGCTGGGGATCAACTACGAGTACGGCGTGCTCGACGCCGAACCCCGCGCCACCATCCATTGGGTGCATCGGCTGGGCGCGATCGTGGTGGCCGCGGTGATGCTGGCGCTGGCCGCCGTGCTCTGGCGCGCCGGCGGACGCGATGACCGCTGGCGCTGGCTGGCCGGTGCGCTGTTGCTGGCCGTCACGCTGCAGATCGTTCTGGGCATTACCGCGGTGGTGGCCCATCTGCCGCTGCTCGTGGCGGTGGCCCACAACGGGGGGGCGGCATTGCTATTATTAGTGGTTATGGCGGTCAATCACGCAAGCTGGCGGATGGGAGCGAGGCTCTCGTGAGTGCCAATTCCCTCGATCTGGCGCGGCCCACGTTCGCCCAGCGGCTGGCCGACTACTACGAGTTGTGCAAGCCGCGGGTGGTGCTGCTCATCGTGTTCACCGCCATGGTGGGCATGTTTCTGGCCACGCCGGGCATGGTGCCCTGGCCGGCGCTGGTGTTCGGCACCGCCGGCATTGGCTTGATGGCCGCCTCGGCGGCGGCCCTGAACCAGATCCTGGATCGACAGGCGGACGCCCGCATGGCGCGCACCTGCGGCCGCCCGCTGGTCACCGGCCACCTCGGTGTGCCGGAATCCGCGCTGTTTGCGCTGGTGATCGGCCTGCTGGGCATGGCCGTGCTGCACTGGCTGGTCAACCCGCTCACGGCCTGGATGACGCTGTTGACGCTGGTGGGCTATGCCGGCATCTACACGCTGTACCTCAAGCGCGCGACGCCGCAGAACATCGTCATCGGCGGGGCAGCCGGGGCGGCACCGCCCGTGCTGGGCTGGTCGGCGGTGACCAATACCATTGATCCCCATTCGCTGCTGCTGTTCCTGATTATCTTCGTCTGGACGCCGCCGCATTTCTGGGCGCTGGCAATCGAGCGCCACCGGGAATACGCCGAGGTGGATATCCCGATGCTGCCGGTCACGCACGGACTGGCGTACACGCGCACCCAGGTGCTGCTGTACACGGTGATGATGGTGCTGGTGACCCTGCTGCCGTTTGCCGTGGGTATGAGCGGGTTGCTGTACCTGGTCGGCGCCAGCGTGCTGGGCGGCTGGTTCCTGCATTACGCCATTCGCCTGAAGTACGCCCCGCGGCCGGGTCTGGCGATGAAGACCTTCGGCTATTCCATCGTCTACCTGATGGCTATTTTCACGCTTTTGCTGGTGGATCACTACACACCGGCGCTGGTCTGAATTACGGAATTTCTGGACAAGGTGGTTATATAGCTGACAGCCGAGCGGAAAAGACAGGCCGGCTGAAGCCGGCCCTACACCAGCTCGCGTTGCTGTAGGGCGGACTTCAGTCCGCCGCTTTCACCGGTCCTCGACATACCGGGTTTGCTGGGGATATGACGTCCTCAGAAAAACCACCAGCCGTGGCTTTCCAGATCCTCGCGGCAACCGGCCAGTTGCCGGGTATAGCGGTCAGCGCGGGCGCTCACGCGATAGGCCACGTTGATCAGCCATTTCTTGTTCGCCCAGGTGCGGCGTTTGAAGCCGTTCTGGCCCTCGTGATATGCCAGATACTGGCTGTAGGCATCGTGGTGGGCAATGCCGATCTGGCGATGGCTCTGGTGCACGTACCAGGCCACGAAGTCGACGGCGTCCTCGAAGTCGTCACGGTCGGCCCAGTTGTTGCCGCTGTCGCGCTGGTACCAGGCCCAGGTGCTGTCCAGCGCCTGGGTGTAGCCGTAGGCCGAGGAAGGCCGCGTCCAGGGGATGACCCATAACAGACGGGTGCGTGGGGGGCGCACGTCCTGCTGGTAGGCGGATTCCTGGAAGATGATCGCCATCTGCACGGGAATCGGCGTGCCCCAGCGCTCTTGCGCGGCGCGGGCATCGTCGTACCAGCCGTCCTTCTCGTGAAAGATGGCGCAGAGATTGTCCGGCTGCCGCGGCGGCGCCACCGTACAGGCGCCCAGCCACAGGCTGAGGCTCAGAATGCAGGGCCAGAGAGGCATGGCAGCGGCCGGGTCACGCAAGAGCGGAAGGCGGATTGACGGGTGGTACCGGCACTCTAGCAACAACCGGGACAAGCGGCGATATGCATAAAAAGTTATAAAAAAATAATGGACAAGATATTTTAAATATAACGGCGCCAGCGTAGGCTGCACGTCACGCTCAGGGCCTGTGCCCATCCGGCCCGTATGCCACGAGACCAATGTCATGAAAGCCGCACAGATTCGCGAACACAGCAGTCCGCTCGACGCCAGTCAGGCTGCCCAGCTGGAGTCGCTGGTGGAGACCCTGTCGCCCATGCAGGCGACATGGATCAGTGGGTACCTGGCTGGGCTGAACGCGGCGTTGGCGGAATCCGGCGCGGTGGCCGACGCCGCGCCGGCCGCGGCGGCGAGCAGTTCGCAGACGCTGACCATCCTGTACGGGTCGCAGACGGGCAACGCCGAGGGCGTGGCCGGCAGTCTGCGCGATGCCGCCCAGGCCGGTGGCATTACCGCGCGACTGGCCGACATGGCCGACTACAAGCCCAAGGACCTCAAGCAGGAAAGCAACCTGGTGGTGGTGGTTTCCACCCATGGTGAAGGCGAGCCCCCGGACGATGCCGAGGACTTCTACGAGTTCCTGCACGGCAAGAAGGCGCCCAAGCTCGATGGGGTCCGGTTCTCGGTCCTGGCCCTGGGTGATTCCAGCTACGAACATTTCTGCGAGACCGGCCGCGTGATCGACGAGCGCCTGGCCGAGCTCGGGGGTACCCGGGTGATCGACCGGGTGGACTGCGACGTCGACTACGACGATGCCGCGGAAGCCTGGACGGCCGACGTGCTGGCCAAGTTCGCCGCGCCCGAACCGGCCGGCAATGCCCATCCGACGGTCACCACTCTGCCCACGGCGTCACGCACGCCGGAGGCGCCCACGCGCAAGAACCCGTTCCAGGCCTCGCTGCTGGCGAACACGGTGCTCAATGGCCGCGGCTCCGACAAGGAGGTGCGCCACATCGAGCTGGACACCGAGGATTCCGGCTTGATCTGGACCCCGGGGGATTCCCTCGGCGTGGTGCCGAGCAATCCGCCGGCCGCGGTGGATGCGCTGCTGGCGGCCCTGCAGCTGGACGGCGATGCCCGGGTGACCGGCGTGGACGGCGAGGTAAGCCTGGCGCATGCGCTGCGCCACCAGTACGAGATCACCACGCTGACGCGGCCGTTCGTCACGCAATACGCCCAGCTGGCCGAATCGAGTGCCCTGCAGGACCTGCTCGGCGACGATCAGCGCGATGCCTTCGCCGATTACGTCTACGGTCGCGATCTGACCGATCTGGTTGGCGAATACCCGGTGCCGGGCCTGTCCGCGGCGGATTTCGTGCGTCTGCTGCGCAAGCTGCCGCCGCGGCTGTACTCGATTGCCTCGAGTCATGCCGCCAATCCGGACGAGCTACACCTGACGGTGGCGGCGGTTCGCTATCAAAGCCACGGCCGCGACCGTCTGGGCGTGGCGTCCACGCACCTGGCCGATCGGATGGGCGAGGACGACCGGGTGCCGGTGTATATCGACGCCAACAAGAGCTTCAAGCTGCCGGCCGACAACGACACGCCGCTGATCATGATTGGCCCCGGCACCGGCGTCGCTCCGTTCCGTGCCTTCCTGCAGGAGCGCGAGGAACAGGGCGCCGGCGGCGACAACTGGCTGTTTTTCGGCGCGCCGCATTTCCGCACCGACTTCTACTACCAGACCGAATGGCTGCGCTGGCGCCGCGACGGTCTGCTCAGCCGCCTGGATGTGGCCTTCTCGCGCGACCAGGCCGACAAGGTCTACGTGCAGCATCGTCTGCGAGAACAGGCCCGGGACGTGTACGGCTGGCTCGAGAATGGCGCCAATGTCTACGTCTGCGGCGACGCCAATCAGATGGCCCGCGATGTACACGACGCGCTGGGCGATATAATCGCCGAGCAGGGCGGCATGAGTACCGACGCGGCTGCCGACTATCTCAAGCGGTTGCAGAAGGAAAAGCGTTACCAGCGGGACGTCTATTGACGTCAAAGTTTCGGGTTTCAGGTTTCCAGTTTCGAGTGAGAATGCTCGAGGCTGGACTCGTGTCATCTCGAAACCCGAAACACGAAACTTGAAACTCCAGTAGCTATATGCCCGAGATTCAACCCGATTTCAACGATGTTGAGCACATCAAGTCGCGCAGCAACTATCTGCGCGGCACCATCGCCGAGAGCCTGGCCGACCGCGCCACCGGGGCGGTGGCCGACGACGATACCCAGCTGACCAAGTTCCACGGCTTCTACCAGCAGGACGACCGCGACCTGCGCGCCGAGCGCAAGCAGCAGAAGCTGGAGCCTCACTACCAGTTCATGGTGCGCCTGCGGTTGCCCGGCGGCGTACTCACGGGCTCGCAATGGCTGGCGCTGGACGAGATCGCGCGGACCTACGCCAACGGCACGCTGCGGGTGACCACCCGCCAGACGTTTCAGTACCACGGCGTGTTCAAGGAACACCTCAAGCCGTTGCTGCAGGCGGTCGACGCGGCCGGGCTGGACGCCAAGGGGGGTTGCGGTGATGTCAATCGCAACGTGGTGGCCAACACCAATCCGCACCGGTCGCGCCTGCATACCCAGGTCCATGACTGGACCCATCGCATAAGCGAGCACCTGCTGTGGCGTTCGAAAGCTTACGAGGAACTCTGGCTCGACGGCGAATCGAGCGGCGAGCCGGACCACGAGCCGCTCTATGGCAGCCAGTATCTGCCGCGCAAGTTCAAGGTCGCGATCGCCATCCCGCCGGAAAACGACAGCGATGTGTACGCCAACGATCTGGGCTTCATCGCCATTGCCGACGGCGATGAACTGCTGGGTTTCAACGTATCGGTCGGCGGCGGCATGGGCGCCACCTACGGCGAACCGACGACCTACCCGCGGCTGGGCTCGGTAATCGGATTCTGCAAGCCGGATCAGGTGCTGGCGGTGGCCGAGCATGTCATCGGAATCCAGCGGGACTATGGCGACCGGGTAAACCGCAAGCGGGCCCGCTTCAAGTACACGCTGGACGATAACGGCCTCGAGTGGTTCAAGAGCGAGCTGACCAACCGCCTGGGATTTTCGCTCGAGCCCGCGCGCGACGCGATGTTCACCGGCAACGGGGATCGCTTCGGCTGGACCCAGGGCGACGATGGGCGCTGGCATCTGACGCTGTTGATCGAGAACGGCCGCATTGCCGATGTCGAGCACCAGCAGCTGATGACCGGCCTGCGGGAACTGGCCGGCGTGCATCGCGGCGAATTCCGCCTGACCTGCAACCAGAACCTGATCGTGGCCAACGTCGATGAAGCCGACCGGCCGGCGGTACAGGCCATCGTGGACCAGTACAGCCTCGATGGCGGCGGCCGCCAGAGCGCGTTGCGGCAGGCATCCATGGCCTGCGTGTCCTTCCCCACCTGCGGGCTGGCGATGGCGGAATCCGAGCGTTACCTGCCGACTTTCATCGGTAAGCTGGATGCGGTGATGGCCGATGCCGGCCTGGATGACAAGGCCATTGTCATCCGCATGACCGGCTGCCCCAACGGTTGCGCACGCCCCTATCTGGGCGAGATCGCCTTCACCGGCAAGGCGCCGGGCAAGTACAACCTCTATCTCGGGGCCTCGTTCACCGGCGATCGGCTCAACAAGCTCTACCGCGAGAACATCGGCGAGGACGACATCATGGCCGAGCTCGTGCCCATGATTCACCGCTACGCCGCCGAGCGTGAACCCGGCGAGCACTTCGGGGATTTCGTGGTACGCGTGGGCATCATCCATCCCACTCGGGAAGGGCGGCTTTTCCACGAGGACGTGGGCGACGCTGCTTGAGCGTTCTGACCTATGATCCAGCAGTCGCGGCCAGGGCGCTGAGCGCTACTGACCCGCGGCTGGCGGGGTTGATCGAACGGGTCGGGCCGGTACGTTTCGGTGCCGACCGCATTCGCGGCGATACCTTCGAGGTGCTGTTGCGGGCCATCGTCTACCAGCAACTGTCCGGCAAGGCCGCCGGCACCATTCACGCCCGGGTACTGGCGCTGTTCGGTGGCAACCGGGCCAGCGCCGCCGGGCTCCAGCGTCTCGACGACGACCAGCTGCGTGGCGCCGGGCTGTCCGTCAACAAGCTGCGGGCGGCCCGGGATCTGGCAGATCACTGCCTGGACGGTCGCCTGCCCGGCATTCGCCGGCTGCGCCAGCTTGACGACGAAACCGTCATCCAGCGGCTAACCGCCGTACGTGGCATCGGCCGCTGGACCGCGGAAATGCTGCTCATCTTCCGGCTGGGCAGGCCCGACGTCTGGCCGGTGGACGATCTTGGCGTGCGCAAGGGTTACGCCGTCATCCGGGGCTGCGAGATGCCGTCCCCCGCGGCACTGGCCGATGCCGGGGCGGTCTGGGCGCCCTGGCGTTCGGTGGCGGCCTGGTACTGCTGGCGGGCGGCGCACAACCCGGAACTGCTGTCAGCCAGCTGACGCGACAGCCGGCATGACGGCAAGCTAGAATCCGCCGAGGTTCCACTCGCGAGCGACGGCATGAACGACGACAACACTGCGGACATCGGCAAACTCATTCTCCGTGCCTACATTGGTCTGGCGATGCTCGGCCACGGGATCCCCAAGATACTGGGTGGCATCGGCGGAATTGAAGGCATGCTCGCCAACCAGGGGCTGCCCGGTCTGCTGGCCTACGGCGTCTACGTGGGCGAGGTCGTCGCCCCGGTGATGCTGATTCTGGGCCTGTACGCGCGGATCGGCGGCGTGTTGGTGGTGATCAACATGCTGTTCGCCATCGCGCTGGCGCACACCGGTGAAATCTTCGCGCTGACCGAACGCGGCGCCTGGGCGCTGGAGCTGCAGGGCTTCTTCCTGTTCGGCGGTCTGGTGGTGGCGTTGATCGGCGGCGGACGCTACGCCCTTCGTCCCGAGGCATAGCGAGGGTTGAAACCCGGCCTGCCCCGTCAGGGGCGGGCCGGTGCTTTGCCGGGCGGATTTTTTGCGGTAGCTGACTGGTCGGATGAATCCGACCCCACCGCGATTCGGCCCACCGTGGTTTCGGCCGCTGATGTAGGGCGCCATTCATGGCGCCGGCCGGATTACATACCGCGTCCTGATGGCCGGATGAATCCGACCCTACCCGGAATTACCCGTCCTGCTTCTGATAATGCGCCATCAGGATTTCCGCGACTTCCGGTCGTGAGAACTCCGGCGGCGGCGCCTCACCACGGCTCAGCATGTCGCGTACGGCGGTGCCGGAGAGCAGGACGAAATCGTCCTTGGTGTGATCCGGCACATCACGCATCATCACCACCTTGCCCAGCTTCTTCGAGAACGCGGTGTGGTCGGCGCGGTAGATATCGATGGCCAGGGCATCGTCGGGCACCTGCTGGTCGAAGATGGTCTGGGCATCGAACGGGCCGTAGTAGTCGCCCACGCCGGCATGGTCACGACCGACGATCAGATAGCTGCAGCCGGCGTTCTGGCGGAACAGGGCGTGTAGCACCGCCTCGCGCGGGCCCGCGTAGAGCATGTCGAAGCCGTAGCCGGCAATCATCACGGTGTTTTCCGGGAAGTAGTGCTCCACCATCTTGCGGATGGCGGCGTCGCGCACGTCCGCGGGGATGTCGCCGGGCTTTAGCTTGCCCAGCAGCATGTGTACCAGCACGCCGTCGGCACCGGTGTCGGCCAGCGCCATCTTGCACAGCTCCTCGTGGGCACGGTGCATGGGATTGCGCGTCTGGAAGGCCACCACGCGTTCCCAGCCGCGGTTCGCGAATTCCTCGCGGATCTGGCCGGCAGTGCGGAATGTATCGGGGAAGTCGGTTTCGAAGTAGCTGAAATTCAGTACCTGGATCGGCCCGTGCACCGCAAACCGGCCCTGGGACAGGAACGTACCCACGCCGGGATGATCGCGGTCGGTGGTGCCGAATACCTGTTCGGCCAGGGTTTCCAGCTCGTCAGCGCTGAACTCGTCGATGCCCTCGACGTGCTGGATGGCCAGGATCGGTTCGCCGGCGACATTGGGGTCGCGCAGGGCGATGCGTTCGGCGCCGCTCAGGGCGGCCGGGTCCTCGATCAGGTTCAGCACCGGCACCGGCCAGAACAGGCCGGAGGTGGTGCGCAGCGTCGCACCGACCGACAGGGCGTCGGCCTTGTTCATGAAACCCGCAAGCGGATTGAAGTAGCCGGCGCCCAGCATCACGGCGTTGGCGGCGGCGGCCGAGGAGACGGTGAGCCCCGGCAGGCTGCCGGCTTCCGTGATTAGCGCGTCGCGCTGCGTGCTGTCGGCGACATAACGAGGGGCGAGCTCGGGCGAGCCGTGCGGTTGAATCATCGGGGTACCTGGGTTGGGATCGGGAGCGCGGCGCGGGCACGGACACTGATCAGACCGGCCGCCCGGCGCGTCATGGGCGATCGGTTAGCTGTCGCCCTTCTTGCAATTCGTGTTCTGGCATTCGCCGTAGAGCACCAGCGTATGCTTGGACAGATCGAAGCCGTTGTCCTCCGCGATCTTGCGCTGGCGCTGCTCGATGTCGCGGTCGAAGAATTCC
Source organism: Salinisphaeraceae bacterium (assembly GCA_040222795.1). Classification (GTDB taxonomy): domain Bacteria; phylum Pseudomonadota; class Gammaproteobacteria; order Nevskiales; family Salinisphaeraceae; genus Spectribacter. Next base: position 186,150 of record JAVKCJ010000029.1, on the reverse strand, counting down.
TCGATGCGGCCGCATTTCACGCACACGATGTGGTCGTGATGTCCCTGTTCCAGTTCGAACAGGGCATGGCCATCCTCGAAATGGTGGCGAATCACCAGGCCGGCATCCTCGAACTGCGCCAGTACCCGGTAGATGGTGGCCAGGCCGACGTCTTCGCCCTCGTCCATGAGCATGCGATAGACATCTTCGGCCGACAGATGGTCGGCCTTGTTCGCTTCGAGGACCTGCAGGATCTTCAGCCGCGGTAGCGTCGCCTTGAGTCCCGCCTTGCGCAGGTCACTGGTTTCCATCGCCCTTACCTCGAGAATGTCAGGGGTTGACCCGTACAGCCAGGTACAACTTTACCTTCCTCGTAGGCCACTTGACCAGACACGATGGTGGCCACGATGGACGATCGGAAGGTGGTGCCGGCAAACGGCGACCAGCCGCATTTCGACAGAATCGGCCAGTCATCCACGATGGTGGGCTTTTCCGTGTCGATCAGAACCAGATCGGCCCAGTAACCTTCCCGGACAAAGCCACGCTCGGTGACCTGGAAGCGCTCGGCCACGTTGTGCGAGGTCTTGCGCACGATGGTTTCCAGCGAGAACAGCCCGCGGTGCATGTGCTCCAGCACCGACAGCAGCGCGTGCTGGACCAGCGGCAGCCCGGCGGGGGCCCGGAAATAGGGCTGGTTCTTTTCTTCCAGCAGATGCGGGGCGTGGTCGGTGGCGATCACGTCGATGCGGTCTTCGGCCACCGCGCGCAGCAGAGCCTGGCGGTCGGCGGAGGTCTTGATCGCGGGATTGCACTTGATCAGCGTGCCCTTTTCGGCGTAATCGCGTTCATCGAAGAACAGATGATGCACGCAGCCCTCGGACGTGATCTGCTTGCCGGCCACGGGTCCGGGCTCGAACATCTCCAGTTCGCGCTCGGTGGTGAGGTGGATCACGTGCAGCTGGGTGCCGTGTTCCTTCGCCAGTGCGACCGCCTTGGAGGAGGACTTGTAGCAGGCCTCGGCCGAGCGGATATAGGGATGCTCGCTCATGGGTACGTCTTCGCCGTACCTCTCGCGAGCAGCAGCCTCGTTGGCCAGCACCGTCGGCGTGTCCTCGCAGTGGGTGATGATGGGCACCGGTGCGGCCGCGAAGATGGCATGCAGGGCGTCGTCGTCGTCCACCAGCATGTTGCCGGTTGAGGCACCCATGAACACCTTGATGCCGCAGTTATTGAGCGGGTCCAGGCGCTTGATGGCCTCGATATTGTCGTTGGTGGCGCCCAGGTAGAAGCTGTAGTTGGCGCGGCTGTTGCGCGCGGCAATGGCATGCTTGTCTGCCAGCGCATCGGCGTCGATGGTGGGCGGTTTGACGTTGGGCATCTCCATGTATGTGGTGATGCCGCCGGCTACCGCCGCGGCCGATTCGTGGGCGATGTCTGCCTTGTGGGTCAGGCCCGGCTCGCGGAAATGCACCTGGTCGTCGATCATGCCGGGCAGCAGATGGCGGCCGTCAGCGTCGATGACCTGCGCATTGGCGGGCGCGGCGATTTCACGATCGACGCGCTCGATCCGGCCGTTCTTCACGAGCACATCGGCGTCGGTGATGGCGCCTTCATTGACCAGGCGCGCGTTGGTGATAAGCAGTTCGGACATACACAACCCCGCTAGATTGGCGGGCATGATATCGCAGCAGGACGCCGACGGCGCGGCCGTCGGCGTCCTCCACGACGACCTCCGCTTCAGAACCGCGCGCTCAACCCCGCACTGAAGCGGCGTCCCGGCTGCGGGATGCGAAGGAACGATGTGTGCCGGATGATCTCCTCGTCCAGCAGATTGTCGCCGCGCAGATACAACTGCGTGCGGGCACCCGCGCCGGGCAGTTCCACCCCGATGAAGGCCGTCACGTCGGTGTAGCCGTCGGTGGCGGTTTCCAGCGGCGCGGTGCGTTCCTGGTCGTCCGCGGTCAGGGCTTCCAGGCTGGCCTGCCAGGGGCCGTGGGTAACGTCGAGGCCCAGACCCAGCCGCGCCGGGGTGATGCGGGGCAGGTTGGTGTCGTCGTCCAGCTCGCCGCGGACCATGTCCCCGAACACCCGGGCGGTCAGGCCCGTCGCGCCGGTTAGCAGGTCGTAGCCCAGCTCGAATTCGGCGCCGTAAAACATGGCATCGGCGGCATTGTAATCCAGCAGGAGCAGTTCGCCGGCCGGGTCGAACAGGCCTTCCTCGGTCACGCGATCGGCCTGGCCGTCCTGGGCGGGGGTGCCGGTGCCGTCGGCGTTCAGACCGGCATCCACGGTATCCAGGAACACGAAATCGGCATAGTCGGTGACGAACAGATTGACCGACCAGCGTAGGCGGCCCGCCGTTTGCCGCAGTCCCAGGTCGAGACTGTTGGCGGTTTCCTCGTCCAGATCGAGGTCGCCCCGCTCGAAGGTCTGCGTGGCCTCGTGCGGGCCATTGCTGTAGAGCTCTTCGGCCGCCGGCCCGCGCTGGTACTGGCCCAGATTGACGGCCAGCACCACATCGTTGCTCAGCGGGCGCAGCCCGCCCACGGACAGGCTGACCGGCGTGTGGTCGCGATCCGGGTTGCCCCCCTCAGCCTGATGTTCCTGATACTCGATCCGGCCGCCCAGTTGCAGCGTCCAGGCGCCGACCGGCCGTTCCTCCACCGCGAAAAGGCCGACATTACGGGTATCCACCGGCGGCACGAACACCTCCTCCTCGCCGAAGGCCTCGAACTGGCGGTCGAAGGCCTGGATGCCCAGGGCCCCGGTCCAGCCGGCAGCAGCGCCGTGGGTCAGGGCCAGTCGCAGCTCGGTTTCCTCGTTGGCGAAGAAGACTTCGCCGCCTTCGTCATGCAGATAGTCGGTGTGGGCTCCGGCGAACTCGAGCCGGTCGAATCCGGGCAGAGGATCGAGCCATTCGCCGCCCAGATCAACGCGGTCCTGGTCGATGTTGATCACGGCGTCCTCGCCGGGAATACCGTACTCGCTGCCGAAGCCGCTGATCGCCGCGCCCAGGTAGCCGCGATCGCCGGTCCAGGCGGCGCCGCCGCTGAACTGGTCGGTTTCCGAGAAGCTATTGCCGATTGGCCGGTTATCGTTGGCCTGGTAGTCGTCGCTTTCGGTGACCCCGCCCTGGATGTTCCAGGCTAGCGGCCCCGCGCCGCCGGACAGGTCCAGCCTGGCGAGCGAGTCGTCCAGGGTGGAATCCCCGATCGCCAGATCCATATGGCCGGTCAGCCGACTGGGGGCGGCGCGGGGGATGCGGTGGGTAACCACGTTGACTACACCGCCGATGGCACCGGAGCCGTAGAGCAGGGTGGCCGGGCCCTTGAGGACCTCGATCTGGTGGGCGGACAGCGGGTCGATGGATACGGCATGATCCACGCTAAGCGTGGACACGTCACCGGAACCGAGTCCGTTCTCCTGCACCCTTACGCGGGCCCCTGACAGGCCGCGGATGACCGGCCGGCCCACGCCAACGCCGAAGTCCGACGAGGATACGCCGGGTTCGCCGTCCAGGGTGCGGCCCAGGCTGTTGTCGCGTTGACGAAGGAGTTCGTCGTCGGCCACCACGGCCGCGGGTTGCAGCGCCTCGGCCTCGCCGCGGTCGCCCAGCGGCAGGGCCTCGACGGCGATCGGTTCGAGGGTTTCCGGTTCGGCGGCCGTTGCCGCCCCGAGACTCAGCGCCAGGATGGCGCCGGAGACGAGAATACGCATGGGAAAGGTCCTGATCGGTGGCGCACGTGGGCGCCGGATGCAATCGCCCCCGCGGCAGGCGGAGACGGCGGATCGAATGGATCAGGACAGGGCTGGCGGTGCGCGGCTGCGGTAGGCAGGGACCGGGCGCGCCGGCGACCGACGGGGAGCGACCGGTACCGGGGCGCACTGGGTGGCCGGCAGTGACGCGGTTGCGGCATCGGCGGGCGGGACGATCTCCAGCCCGCCGCCATGCGCGCATACCACGCAGGCGTGGTCGGCATGGCCGATGGCCGGATGTTCGAATGCGTGCGCCGCGCCCAGCAGTTGCACCGCCAGCAGGGCGGTGATCAGCAGTCGCAGGGAAAGGCGCGTCGATTGCATCGTTACATTATAACGTTATTGGCGGGCCCGGGGGTCAATCGGTGCCGGTGTTTTCGTCGATCAGCGTCTGACGCATGCGGAATCCTGCGATTCCGCGCCCGGGCGGGGAACATCAGACTCCAGCATCGCGTCATTTGCCGGGCCGGTGGCGATCGACCAGACTGGGTGGAGTCGGGTCTGGTGGATGCCCAGGCGCGGCTGCGACAATTTCGTGGCGATCGCCACGAGGAGGCAAACCGATGGCCACTACCCTTCGTCCCGATCCGACTTTTTATCCTTCCCCGCGGCTTGCCATGGCAGGCCCCGCTGAGCAGTACGGCTATGTCGCGTTGCTGTGCCCGGACGGGAGCCGGCCGGACGCCATCGCCGTCGTGGACTTCGACCCGGCGTCACCGACCTACACACAGGAGGTGCATCGGGTTGAAATGCCCAACACCGGGGACGAGCTCCACCACTTCGGCTGGAATGCCTGCAGCTCGATGCTAGGGCCGCAGTCCTGTCATCCGTTCGTCCAGCGGCGTTACCTGATCGTGCCGGGTCTGCGATCGTCGCGACTGCACATCATTGATACCCAGCCCGATCCCGCTCAGGCACGGATCGTCAAGACGATCGAGGCCGACGAGCTGCTGTCCAAGACCGGCTATTCTCGTCCGCACACTATTCATTGCGGGCCGGAGGGGATTTATATCAGCACCCTTGGCGGAGCCGGCCCGGATGGTGACGAAGGGCCGGCGGGCATTTTCCTGATGGATTGCGAGAGTCTGGAAATCCTCGGTCGGTGGGAAATCGACCGCGGCCCCCAGGATATGCATTACGACTTCTGGTGGCACATTGCCCACGACATCGCCATGACGAGCGAGTGGTGCAAGCCGCCGCAATTCGAAAACGGTCTGGTACCGGAGGCCTTGCTGGGCAACCAGTACGGGCATCGGATCCATTTCTGGGATCTGTCCGCGCGCAAGCACCGGCAGGTCATCGACCTGGGCGAAAACCACCAGATGGCCCTGGAGTTGCGCCCGGCGCATGACCCCACCCGCCAGCATGGCTTTCTGGGAGTCGTGGTCGATACCACAAATCTGGCGGGTTCCATCTGGACCTGGTATCGCGACGGCGAGGAATTCCGGATAGAGAAAACCGCCGAGATTCCGGCGCAGCCGGCCGCCGCCGACCAGCTGCCGGAACTGCTCAAGGGGTTCGAGGCGGTGCCCCCGCTGGTCACCGACATTGATCTGTCACTGGACGACCGCTATCTGTATGTCGCCTGCTGGGGTATCGGGCAGTTGCGTCAGTATGACGTCAGCGATCCGCTGTCGCCGAAGCTCAACGGCACCATCGAGCTGGGCGGAGTGGTCAACGCCACGCCGCATCCAAACGGCCAGGCGTTCGCGGGTGGACCGCAAATGGTGGAAATCAGCCGCGACGGACGTCGGGTTTATTTCACCAACTCGCTTTACAGCAGCTGGGACGACCAGTTCTACCCGGAGGGCATGCCGGGGACATTGGTCAAGGCCGATATCGCCGCGGACGGGACAATGACACTGGACCCGGATTTCTTCGTGCGTTTCGGCGAAGGCTATCGCGCCCATCAGGTGCGGCTGCACGGGGGCGACTGTTCCACGGAATCGTTTGCCTACCCATGAGATAGCGGCGCATGGATGCACACTGGGCCTGGGTGGCGGCTATCGGCCTGGGTCTGTTTCACGGGCTGAATCCGGGCATGGGCTGGCTGTTTGCCGTATCCAGCGGGCTGCAGGCCGGCCGTGGCGGGGCCGTCTGGCAGGCCCTGTGGCCCATCGGTGGCGGCCATCTGCTGGCAATGGCTGCCGTGCTGGTGCCGGTGGCTTTGCTCGACCGGACACTTTCCCAGGACGGTGGCCTTCAGGTGGGCGCGGCGCTCCTGCTCATCGGGTTCGGGCTTTACAAACTGTGGGTGCCGCGGCATCCGCGGATACTGGCCCGGGTCGGACCGCGGCGGCTGACGCTGTGGTCGTTTCTCATGGCCACGGCCCATGGCGCCGGCCTGATGCTGGTGCCAGCCTTTCTGGGACTCGGACACGCGGGACATCATGCCGGTCATGCGGCGATGCTGCCGACTGGTGTGGCCGCCGCGGTGCTGATGGTCGCCGTCCACACCCTGGCCATGATCCTGGCAGCCGGGCTGGTCGCCTGGCTGGTCTACCGCTATCTTGGCCTGCGCCTGCTGCGATCAGCGTGGCTGAACACGGATTACCTGTGGGCCGTTACGCTGATTATCGTCGGGGGAGTCGCGCTGGTGGTGTGAGTGCGCCTCAGCCGTATCCCTGGTCGATCATCATCTGGCGCATCCGGAATTTCTGCACCTTCCCGGTAATGGTCATGGGAAATTCATCGACGAACCGGATCAGCCGCGGAATCTTGTAGTGGGCGATCTCGCCCTCGCAGAAGTCGCGGATGGCCTGCTCGTCCGTGGTGGCGCCGGTCCTTAGCCGGATCCAGGCGCATAATTCCTCGCCGTACTTCTCGTCGGGCACGCCGATCACCTGGACATCCTCGATATCCGGATGGCGGTAGAGGAATTCCTCGATCTCGCGCGGGTAGATGTTCTCGCCGCCGCGGATCACCATGTCCTTTAGCCGCCCGACGATCCGGCAGTAGCCGTGTTCGTCCAGCGTGGCCAGATCCCCGGTGTGCATCCAGCGGGCGTCGTCGATCGCCTCGCGGGTTTTCTCGTCATCGTCCCAGTAGCCCAGCATCACGCTGTAGCCGCGGGTGCAGAGCTCGCCCGGCTCGCCGCGCGGCACCACCCGGCCGGCCTCATCCACGATCTTGACTTCCAGGTGCGGCTGTATCCGGCCGACCGTGCCCACCCGGTTGGCCAGGCTGTCGTCGGCGCCGGTCTGGAAGCTCACCGGCGAGGTTTCGGTCATGCCGTAGGCGATGGTGACCTCGCTCATGTGCATTTCATCGATTACCCGTTTCATCACGGCTTCGGGGCAGGGCGAACCGGCCATGATCCCGGTGCGCAGTGACGACAGGTCGAACGTGCCGAAATCCGGATGCGACAGCTCGGCGATGAACATGGTGGGCACACCGTAGAGCGCGGTGCAGCGTTCGGCTGCCACGGTTCCCAGCACCGCGCCGGGGTCGAAGGCCTCGCCGGCGTAGACGATGGTGCTGCCGTGGGTGATGCAGCCGAGGTTGCCCATCACCATCCCGAAGCAGTGGTACAGCGGCACCGGCACGCACAGGCGGTCCGCCGGCGTCAGGCGGATGGCCTCGCCGACGAAGAAACCGTTGTTGAGGATGTTGTGGTGCGAAAGCGTCGCGCCCTTGGGATTGCCGGTGGTGCCGCTGGTGAACTGGATGTTGATGGGGTCGTCGGCCTGCAGGGTTGCGGTGATCTCGGCCAGCTGTTCTCGATGTGACGGCGTCACCTGGTCCGGTAGCGCGTCGAAATTGAACATGCCCGGCGTCGGGTCGGGGCCCAGCCGGATCACGTGGCGCAGCGACGGCACCTCGGCGGCCTGCAGCCGGCCCGGCTCGCATTCGGCGAGTTCGGGGGCCACGCTCTGCACGATGCCAAGGTAGTCGCTGCTGGCGTAGGCCGGCATCAGGATCAGCGCCTTGCAGCCCACCTTGTTCAGCGCGTACACCAGCTCCGATCGCCGGTAGGCCGGGTTGATGTTGACCAGCACCAGACCGGCCCGGGCGGTGGCGAGCTGCGTGATCAGCCAGGCCGCGTTGTTGTGCGACCAGATACCGATTCGGTCTCCGGGCGCCAGCCCCAGGGCCAGGAATGCTGCGGCGTACTCGTCCACCCGCGTCTGCAGTTCGCGGTAGGTCAGGCGTAGATTCTCGTGCCGGCTTACCAGGACCTCGCGGTCGCCGTGTTCGGTCACCGTCCGGTCGAACGCCCGGCCGATGGTGTCGCCCAGCAGCGGTACCGGACTGGCGCCGTGGACATAGCTGAGTTCGCCTGCCGCCATCGTCTCCTCCCGTCGTGTCGTTTTTCGGGGTCGACTTAAACGCGTTTGCCGGCGGCTGGCAAGCCGCCGTGGTGTGCGTCAGTCGGTGGTCGGTGGCTCCGTCTCCGGTGTGCCGTCGTAGCGCATGGCCAGGCGCACCATGTCGGCAATGCTGTCGACCGCCAGCTTGTGCTTGATGCGCACCAGATAATTGGACACCGACTTGTGCGACAGTCCCAGCGTATCGGCCACGGTGGCATTGCTGTGCCCGCTGGCCACCAGGCGGAATACATCCTGCTCGCGCGGGGTTAGCGCCTGCACCGGGCTGGCCAGGGCGTTCACCCGGCTGACCGCCAGCGCTTCGGCCATGTCTGGGCTGAGGTAGGTCTCACCTGCCAGGACTTCCCGTACACCCTCAAGCAGGCACTCCGGCGGGCTGGTCTTGGTGATGTAGCCGGCGGCCCCGGCACGCAGGGCGCGGGCGGCGAAGGTGGGGTCGTCGTGCATGGTGAACACCAGCACCCGCGGCGGGCGTGGCCGGGTGCGGATGCGCTCGATCAGTTCCAGCCCGTGCACGTCCGGCAGCGACAGATCCAGGATCACCAGCTGCGGACGACTGTCCTGCAGCATCTGCCAGCCCGCCTCGCCGGTGCCGGCCTCGCGGCAGGCGCCGAAGCGTCGCAGTTCCAGCAGTTCGCGGCAGCCGCCGCGTACCACTTCGTGGTCGTCGATGAGCAGGATGGCGGGGGTGGCACTCAAGGCGCAGGCGGAACCGGGGATTATCCGCCCGATAATGCGCCGGGCGGCATGGCGGTGCAATCGGGCGAAATGTCCGATCCGGCTCCTGCCTATCGGGCGCGGCCGGGGCTCGTGGCATCATCATTGTCGCGATCCGACAGTTGCTGCCGACGTTGCCCAGCCCCCATTACCTAACCGACCCGGTGCCCGACTCGCGGCGGCGTCGCAGCATGTCGCTGAAGTTGCGGCTGCTGGCCATCGTCGCCGGGGTTTTGATGCTGGGACTGGTGGCGGACCTGGTAATCATTCTGCAGGGAGCGCGGCAGGCCGTGGTTGACGAAATAAACGCCAACCTGCTTTTCAGCCGAGATCTGCTGGGCTTCTTCGTGAGCGACACCCGCCACCTGCTGTCACGGGAAGACGTGGAACGTCTGTCGGTGGTATTTCAGGATCTGCGCCACGTACGCGTCTCGGTGGCGTCCTCGCCGGGCGAGTGGGCGGTGCTCAACGAGCGGGCAGATGCCGTGAGGCCCCCCGCCTGGTTCGAATACCTGGTTGTGCCCGCCGACCGCGATTTCCCCGACATCGAGTTCCACGGCTGGGGCAACGCCAGCATTCGCATTCAGGCCACCCCGGATGACGAGGTGGCGGAAGTCTGGGGCGAGGTCACTGGTCTGCTGCCGCTGATGCTGGGCCTGGTGGTGCTCGTGTGCCTGCTGGTCTACGTGGGTATCTGGTTCGGGCTTGCGCCGCTGCGCGGTCTGCACGACGGTTTCCGGCGTCTGGAAGCGGATGACTTCGACGTACGCCTGCCCACCGACGCGGTGCCGGAGCTGGCCGATACCCAGCGCCGTTTCAATCATCTGGTCGCGGTGCTGGCCGGCCACAATGCCGAGCGTGCCGCGCTCATGCGGCGCCTGGTCACCATGCAGGAGGATGAACGCCGCAGCATTGCCCGGGAACTGCACGACGAGATGGGGCCGCACCTGTTCGGGCTGCGGTCGCGGCTGAGTGCCCTGGCCTGGTCGGCCGAGGCGGGGGATAACGCCTCCATGCCCGACCGCGTGCGGGCGATGCAGGACGGCCTGGAACACCTGCAGCAGCAGGTGCGGCGCCTGCTCAGGCAGCTGCGGCCGCCGGTGCTGGATGACCTCGGCCTGGCCCAGGCGCTAGACGGGTTGGTGGCCGACTGGCAGCGCCGGCATCCGGAGGTCGACTGGGTGCTGGCCCGCTGCGATCTGGCGGTGATGCCGGATGACGCCGTCCAGGTCACCGCCTATCGGGCGGTGCAGGAATGCCTGACCAACGTGGCCCGCCACGCGGCTGCCACCCGGGTGGTGGTCCGTCTATGGACCGAAGGCGACGCGCGACTGCGCCTGGATGTCATCGACAATGGCGCCGGGCAGCCGCATCGGCTGGTGCCCGGTATGGGGTTGACCGGTCTGCGCGAACGGGTGGTGGCTCTCAACGGCGCAATGGCCCTCGAATCCGGCGCGCAGGGCGAAGGCCTGCGCGTGAGTGTAACGCTGCCGCTGATCGCGTTTTCGCCCGCGGATTGACCCCCGCAGTCGGCACGATCCGCAGCCCATGCGGGATCGCAAATCGGGAAGATATCCACTATCCAGCCCGCGGGCCAGGGCTTAGCGTCTTTTCCGGGGGTCGCCACAGGCGGCCGGAGACATAAACGACGCAGCGTCGGGGGAATACAAAGCCGGTCACGCTCAGTCGGCCGGCGCGCCCGCCGGGTCTGGGCCCGGAATCGGGTGCTGTGTCTCGGAGGAGAACGCTTTCATGTTCATCAAGACAAAGGCCGGCCGCGCGGCGCCGCTGGCATTCGGTACGCTGTTCCTGTTCGCCGGTCACGCGGCGCAGGCCCAGGAGGAAACCGGCGCGCTGGCGCCGATCGATATCGAGGCCACCCTGCCCACCGAGGTTGATCAGACCCCGGGCGCGGCCACCCAGATCACCGAGGAGCAGATCGAGACCTATCAGCCCTACACGTTGATGGACACGCTCGACTTCGCCCCCGGCGTGCGCACCATTTATGACGACGTGCTTGGCCGGCGCTCAGGCATCGCTATTCGCGGCGCGCCCGCCCGGCGGTCGCGCAAGGTGCTGCTGATGGAAGATGGCGTGCCGATCAACGCCTCCACCTACATCGATCCCAGCGCCCACTACACCCCGCCGCAGGAACGTCTCGAACGGGTGGACGTGCTCAAGGGCGCCGGGCACGTGCTGCACGGGCCGCTGAACAACCACGGCATCATCAACTTCATCAACAAGCGGCCCACGGAAACCCCGGAAACCACGGTTGAACTGGCCGGCGGTGATCCGAGCACCTTCAAGCGCCACATCATGCATACCCGCACCGACGGTCCGCTGGGGCTGGTGCTGTCCTACTCGGGGCTAGACGCCGACGGCAGCTTCGATATCGAGGAATTCCAGTACGACGATTTCTTCGCCAGCGGTGATCTGGCGATCAACGACACCCAGGACCTGGGTTTGTCGATCACCTACTTCCGCGAGCGCTCCGACTACGACGAAAGCAACCTGCTGCCGGCCGAGTACGCCGCCAATCCGCGCAGCAAGCAGGGCCGCTTCGCGCAGGAGAACAACAACTTCTCGATCAACTACTGGAAGTTCGACCTCACCCACGACTGGCAGCTCAGCGACACGCTGTCCATGTCCACCAAGCTTTTCCATACCGACCTCGAGCGGCCGCGCTTTACCGTGGAACCCGACGAGGTGGACGTGAACAACGGCGTGCCGGATTTCAGCCCGGGCGGTTACGAGGATCCGGCATTCTTCTTCGAGCCGGGCGTTAGCGGCGTGATGATCGGCCGCGATCGCAGCTACCAGACCACCGGCCTGGAAACCCGCTTCCAGCTCGCCGGCATTCAGACCGGTCGCGTCACCCACAATTTCCAGTGGGGCCTGCGCTACGAGGTGCATGAGTTCCAGAATCGCGAGCCGGTCGGCAACACCGGCGAACTGCTGGATGAAGGCAATCGCGGGCGGGTCGGCATCGGCGTGACCGAGCCCACCACCGGCGAAGAGAATTCGCTGGCGGAATTCGATGCCGATGCGGTATCGGGCTTCTTCCAGGACGCCATCCGCATGGGCTTCTGGACCGTGACGCCCGGCATTCGGGTGGAACGCTACACCCAGGAGCGCGAGGTCATCATCGATGACAGCGGGCCCGGTTCGCCGCGCGAAAAAGACGACAACACCCTGGTGCTGCCCAGCATCAGCGTGGTCTACGACGGCTACGAACGCACCCAGTGGTTCGCCAACGTGGGCCGCGGCTATACGCCAGCGTTCGCGCGGACCGCCGATGACTTCCCGCTGGAGCCGGAAACCGGCATCAACTCGCAGATCGGTTTCCGCACCGCGGCGTTTCCGGGGCTGCGCGTGGAAGGCGCGGTGTTCTACAACGACTACCAGGACACCATCACCCAGGAGCCCATCACCATCGACGGCGCCAACCTGGTGGTTAACAACGATGATTCCCGCTCCTACGGGTTCGATCTGGGCGGGCGCTTCAATTCCGCGGCGCTCACCGGTTCACGACTGAACCTGTTCGCCGAGCTGGCCTACAGCTACACCAAGGCCGAGTTCACCTCGGGCCCGGTGGACGGCAACCGCATTCCGGAAGTGCCAGAACACGCGGGTAACCTCACCCTGGGCATGGAGCACGAGGCGGGCTGGCATCTGAGCGCCACCATGCATCACTTCGGGGATTTCTTCTCCGGCAGCCTGAACAGTGACGTTGTCACCGTGGCGGACGAGGACGGCAATCCGATCGACCCGGCCAATCCCACCCGGCCGACCGGAAGCTCCGAAATCCGCGAGCCGATCATCTTCGGCAACGTACCCAGCCACACCATCTACTCGGCACGGGCCAGCTACCAGCTGCCGAACACCGGCACCACGCTGTGGCTGCAGGGGCGCAATCTCACCGACAAGCTGTTCCCGGTGGACTACGCCAACGGCCTGCGGCCGGGCCCGGAGCGCACGGTGATCATCGGGTTGACCTCGAAGTTCGAGTAGCGCGAGCGCTGCATCAGGACGAACCGGGCGGTGCGCAGGCACCGCCCGGTTTCTGGTTCTCGATGAGGCCGTCAGGCGCTGGCGTCCAGCCGCTGTGCCCCTAGCTGGCGGATCGTCTCCACCATCGAGTGCAGTCCGTTCCGCCGGTTGGCGGTGATGTGCTGCTCCAGGGCCAGCTCTTCGAAGATGGCCTTGATATCGGTGTCCACGATTTCCTGCGGGGACTTGTCGGAGTAGATCATCAGCAGCACCGCAATCAGGCCGCGCACGATGTGGGCGTCCGAGTCGCCGAGGAATCGTATCTGCTGGCCGTCCCCGGCCTCGTCGGCAATCAGCCATACCTGGCTCATGCAGCCGCGGACCTTGTTCTCGTCCCGGTAGGCATCCTCGGGCAGGGGGTCGAGCTTGCGGCCCAGATCGATGATGAAGCGATAGCGCTCCTCCCAGTCCGGCAGCATCTCGAAGGTGTCTTTCAGTTGTTGCAGCTTGCTGTCCATACGTACGATTCTAACAACCGGCCGCCGGGCCGCCGAATTCGATAGAATCGCGAGCCGATGAGCACTCACGAGCGAAAGTCATGGCTGGCGATGCTGCGCGGCCTTGTTGTTGGCCTTCTGAGCCTGCCGATTCACGGTTATCGCGCGGTGATCTCGCCGCTGCTGGGCCCGCGCTGCCGCTATTATCCGAGCTGCTCGGCCTATGCGCTGGAGGCCCTGCGGGTCCACGGGCCGCTGCGGGGCGGATGGCTGGCGGCCCGGCGCATCACCCGCTGTCATCCGCTGCGCGAAGGCGGGCACGATCCGGTGCCGCCGGCGGATGCGTTGCGATCGTCCAAACGGTAAGATGCCGCGGCGCAATAAACCATGACCCAGTTTTCCGAACACAAGATGCTCGACATGCCCTCGCTGGACGCGGACATCCGCGGCTGGTGGGAGGCCGAGCGCGTGTTCGAACGTTGTGGCGAGGCGCGCCACGATGCACCCACCTTCACCTTCTACGAGGGTCCCCCCACCGCCAACGGCCGGCCGGGCATTCATCACGTGCTGGGCCGCACGGTCAAGGACACGTTCTGTCGCTACAAGACCATGCGCGGCTACCGCGTGGACCGCAAGGCCGGCTGGGATACCCACGGCCTGCCGGTGGAAATCGAGGTGGAGAAGGAGCTTGGCCTGCAGTCCCGAGAGGACATCGAGGCCTACGGTATCGCCGAGTACAACGCCGCCTGCCGGGAGTCGGTGCTGCGCTACAAGGCGCAATGGGACGATCTGACCCGGCGCATCGGCTACTGGGTGGACCTGGATGCGCCCTATGTCACCTTCGCCAACGAATACATCGAATCGGTCTGGTATCTGCTGAAAAAGCTCTGGGACCAGGGCCTGCTCTACAAGGGCCACAAGATTCACTGGTACTCGCCGGGCTCGGGGACGGTACTGTCCAGCCACGAGGTCAGCCTCGGCTACGAGGAGGTCCAGGACCCGAGCGTGACCATCCGCTTTCCGCTGGCGGATGAGGCCAACAGCTTCTTCCTGGCCTGGACCACCACGCCCTGGACGCTGGTCTCCAACGCCGGCCTGGCGGTGGGTCCGGGTCTGGATTACGTCAAGGTCCGGCCGACGGGTGAGGACGCGGCTGACGAGGTGCTGATACTGGCCGAAGCTGCTGCGCCACGGCTGCTGGGCGAGAACTACGAGGTGATCGAGCGCCTGACCGGGCGCGATCTGGTCGACACCCGCTACACGCCGGTATTCGATCACTTTGCCGACCACCCCGAGGCCGGTTCGGCCTGGCGGGTGGTGCCGGCTGATTTCGTGTCCACCGAGGACGGCACCGGTATCGTCCACATCGCTCCTGCCTTCGGCGCCGACGACTACGCCACCGGCCAGGCCAACGGCCTGCCGCTGCTGAATCCGGTCGAGCGCGATGGCCGGTTTGCCGCCGACTGGCCGCTGGTGGGCGGGCAGTGGTTCAAGGACGCCGACAAGACCATCGCCCGCGATCTGAAGGACCGCGGCCTGCTGTTCGCCCGCGACGTCACCGTGCACAACTACCCGCACGACTGGCGCAAGGGCACGCCGCTGATGAACTATCCGGTGGAGTCCTGGTTCGTGCGCACGTCCCCGCACAAGGACCGGCTGGTTGCCCTCAACGAGACCATCAACTGGTATCCGGCGCATGTCGGGCGCGGCCGCTTCGGCGACTGGCTGGCCAACAACGTGGACTGGGCGCTGTCGCGCCACCGCTACTGGGGCACGCCGCTGCCCATCTGGGTGTCGGATACTGACCCGTCCCACGTCGAGGTGATTGGCTCCATCGAGGAACTGCGCCGGAAAGCCGGCGATGCGATGCCCGCGGATGCGGATCTCGACCTGCACCGGCCGCACGTCGACGACATCACCTGGCCGGCGCCGGACGGCGGAACCATGCGGCGGGTGCCCGAGATCATCGACGTGTGGTTCGATTCCGGCGCCATGCCTTTCGCCCAGTGGCACTACCCGTTCGAGAATGTCGACGCCTTCAAGGCCAACTTCCCGGCGGACTTCATCTGCGAGGGTGTCGACCAGACCCGCGGCTGGTTCTACACGCTGCACGCCATCGCCGCCCTCACCGAGGAGTCGGTGGCCTTCCGCAACGTGGTTGTCAACGGCCTGCTGCTGGACGCCGGCGGTGAGAAGATGTCCAAGTCGAAGGGCAACACGGTGGACCCGTTCGAGGCCCTGGATACCCACGGCGCGGATGTCATCCGCTGGACCATGCTGGCGTCGAGCCCGCCCTGGGACAACACCAAGTACGCCGAGCGCAGCCTGCGCGACACCCGCGCCAAGGTGTTCGGTACCTTGGAGAACGTGTACGCGTTCTTCGCCACCTACGCCAACATCGACGGATTCGACCCGACGGCCGAGGCGCCCCCGGTGGCCGAACGCCCGGAGCTGGATCGCTGGATCCTGTCCCGCCTGCAGACGACGGCCGGCGAGGCCGTTGCCGCGATGGACGATTACAACCCCACCATTGCCGCCCGGGCGGTCGAGCGCTTCGTCGACGAACTGTCCAACTGGTATATCCGCCGCTCGCGGGAACGCTTCTGGGCCGGCGCCCGGGCCGACGAGGCCGATGCCGACGACAAGCGGGCCGCTTACCACACCACGCTGACCTGCCTGGCCGCTGTGGCGCGTTTAATGGCGCCGATCGCGCCGTTCTTCGCCGAGTGGCTGTACCGTAACCTGGTGGTGGCGCCGGGCGAATCGGTGCACCTGGCGGCGTTTCCGGTAGCCGATGAATCCCTGCGCGATGCCGGTCTGGAACGCCGCATGGCGCTGGCCCGGGCCATCGTCGGCAACGTGCTGGCCCTGCGCAACGAAGCCGGCATCAACGTCCGCCAGCCGCTGTCGCGCATTCTGGTGGTGGAGGAACCGGCGGTGGCCCGGGCCGATGTTGAAGCCGTGGCCGCGGTGGTTCGCGACGAGGTCAATGTCGACGCCATCGAATTCGTCGCCGGTACCGGCGACCTGGTCACCCGCAGCGCCAAACCGAATTTCAAGCAGCTCGGCAAGCGGTTGGGCAAGCTGATGCGCCCGGTGGCCCAAGCGGTGGCCGAGCTCACCGACGAGCAGATCGACGAGTACCTGCGGGACGATTGCCTGACCCTGACCATCGCCGACCACCCGGTGGAACTGGACGAGGGCGACCTGGTAATCGAGGCCGAGGGCGTTGAGGGTTGGCTGGTGGGCCGCGAGGACGGCGTTACCGTGGCCCTGGACGGTGCCATCACGCCGGCGTTGCGTCAGCGTGGCCTGGCCCGCGAAGTGGTCAACCGAATTCAGCGCCTGCGCAAGAGCGCCGACTTTCACGTGGCCGACCGCATCGACGTGCAGTTCGCCGCCGACGCCGAGCTGGCCGCGGCCATCGATGCCCATCGTGACTGGGTTTCGGGCGAAGTGCTCGCGGTCAATCTGGAAGCCGGTGACACGCCGGCTGGCGAAGCCTGCGAAACCTTCGATATCGACGGTCTGAAACTGGTGGTCGGCCTGAGTCGTCGGCAGCTCGAACAGGCCGGTTGAAACCGGCCCTACGCCCTCATCCAGCCAGTGACGATTCCTCGTAGGGCGCGATTCATCGCGCCGGTTTCAATGCCCATATTGGCACGAGGAGGCTGACACGCTGGCTTTGATTGCGCTACACTAGCGGGCTATCGCCGGCCCGCGGCAATTCGGCAACCAGACAACCAGAGCAGCGACAATGAGACAGGATATCCACCCCAACTATCGCCCGGTCGTGTTCAAGGACATCTCCGGCGAGCTGGCGTTCATGACCCGCTCTACCGCCCAGACCAACGACACTATCGAGTGGGAGGACGGTAAGGAATATCCGCTGGTCAAGCTGGACGTGTCCAGCGCCACCCACCCGTTCTACACCGGCAAGCAGACCATCATGGACGCTACCGGCAAGGTCGAGCGCTTCCGCCAGCGCTACGGCATGGGCAAGAAGTAGCACCCGGCAACGCATTTTCGGTTATCGGACGGCGCGCCTCGGTGCGCCGTCTTTCGTTGTGAGACTGCCATGACCGCCGTCACCCGTTTCGCCCCGTCGCCCACCGGCTATCTGCACGTGGGCGGGGCCCGCACCGCATTGTATTCCTGGCTGCATGCCCGCCAGGGCGGCGGCAGCTTTCGTCTGCGCATCGAGGACACCGACCGCGAGCGCTCCACCCCGGAAGCGGTGCAGGCCATTCTCGACGGCATGGCCTGGCTGGGGCTGGATCACGACGGCGCCATCGAATACCAGACCGATCGCTTCGATCGCTACCGCGCGCTGATCGGGCAGCTGGTGGAAGCCGGCCATGCCTATCCCTGCTACAGCAGCGCCGAGGAGGTCGAGGCCATGCGCGAGGCCGCCCGCGCCCGCGGCGACAAGCCCCGCTATGACGGCACCTGGCGGCCGGCCGCAGGGAAGACGCTGCCGGATCCCCCGGCCGGGGTCGACCCGGTGATCCGCTTCGCCACGCCGCAGGCGGGTGAGACCGTCATCCACGATCTGGTCAAGGGCGATCTCACCCTGCCCAACAGCGAGCTGGATGATCTGGTCATCGCCCGCGGCGACGGCACCCCCACGTACAACTTCTGCGTGGTGGTGGATGACATGGACATGGGCATCACCCACGTCATCCGCGGTGACGACCACGTCAACAACACGCCGCGCCAGCTGGCCATCCTCAAGGCACTGATCGCCATCGGCGCCGCGGGCGAGGGCGCAGAACCGCCGCATTATGCCCACGTGCCCATGATTCTGGGCGCCGACGGCAAGCGGCTGTCCAAGCGCCACGGCGCGGTCAGCGTCATGGCCTATCGCGAGCAGGGCATCCTGCCGCAGGCGCTGCTCAATTACCTGGTGCGTCTCGGCTGGGCCCACGGCGACCAGGAGATATTTTCGCGCGACGAGATGCTCGCGCATTTCGACATCGCCCGCGTGCAGGGCGGCGCCGCCACCTTCGACCCCGCCAAGCTGCTCTGGGTGAATCAGGAACACATCAAGAGCACGCCGGCCGACGCGCTGGCCGACGAGTTCACCTGGCACCTGAGTCAGCAGGGCATTGATCCCGCGGACGGCCCGCCCGTGACTGACGTCATCGAGGTACTGCGGGAACGCGCCCAGACCCTGGTGGAAATGGCCGACAAGGCCGCCATGTTCTACCGGCCGGTCACCGGTTACGAGGACAAGGCGGTGAAAAAGCACGGCAAGCCGCCCGCCGCCGACCGTCTGGCCGAGGTGCACGCCGCGCTATCCGATCTGGTCGATTGGCAGCCCGAGGCGATCCACGCCGCGGTCCACCGGGTAGCCGAACAGGCCGACGTCGGCCTGGGCAAGGTAGCCCAGCCGATCCGGATTGCGGTCAGCGGTACCGCGGTGTCGCCGCCGATCGATCAGACGTTGTGGTTGCTGGGACGGGAGGAATCGCTGGCGCGGCTGACCGCGGGCATGGCCTGGCTGCGCGAGGCCGGTCAGGGCAGCGGCTGAGCTCGGCCGGGTGCGCGCGGTGCTATCGGCGCCGTTCCATGATCAGCGCCACCATCACCATCACCGGCACGATTTCCAGGCGGCCGGTCCACATCAGCAGCATTGCCACCAGTTTGCCGCCGGCGGGCAGGGTGTCGTAGTCGATGGCGCCGGCCGACATCCCGGTGTTGGACTGGATCGCGAATACCTCGAACAGGGTGCTGCCCAGCGGCGTATCCGCCGGCACGAAATGCAGCATGGCGAACAGCCCGGCCAGCGCCACCAGCAGCCAGCCGATGGTCAGGGTGGCCGCCGCGCGCACCCGCTCGTCGGCCTCGGCCCGGGTCAGGGCCTCGCCGTCCATCATGTACCGCATCACCTGGTGTGGTGAGCGGGCGGCCGCGGTCAGACTCCAGCCGATGGCCTTGAACAGGGTTACCAGCCGCGCGAGTTTCAGCCCGCCGCTGGTGGAGCCGGCCATTGCGCCGAGCGTGACCGCCAGTGTCAGCAGCATCAGGGTCAGCGGCGGCCAGGCCGATACGTCACCGTGGGCAAAGCCCGCGGTGGTTACCGCCATCACCCACACGAACAGGCTTTCCGACCAGGCGATGTCCGGCGCCGCCAGAGTGTTTTCCAGCGTGATCAGCAGCGCGCCGCCGAGCAGAATCCACCAGAAACTGCGAACTTCCAGCCCTTTGAACAGGCCGCGTCCACTGCGAATGAAGCGGTAGTGCAGGGCGAAGCCGATGGCGCCCATGATGGTGATCAGCGCGTAGGCGAGTTGCCGGGCCGGTCCGGCCGCGGTCATCGGGTCAGCGACCACCGTGAAGCCGCCGGTGGCGATAGCGGTCATGCCGTGGTTCGCCGCCTGCCACAGCGGTTCGCCCAGCAGCCACAGCAGGCCGATGGCCAGCCCCGTGTAGATCAGATAGATGGACCAGATCGCCTGCACGGTGGCGCGCACCGAGGGCAGGATCTTCTGGCGGCGGGCCTCGGAGCGGTATAACGACAGGGCGCTCTGATGAGTGGGCAGCACCGAGAGCATGATCACGATTACCCCGACCGCGCCTACCCATTCGCTGAAGCTTCGCCACCACTGCAGATAAGCCGGCAGCGTGGCCGGATCGGCCGCGAGACTGATGCCGGTGGTGGTGAAGCCCGACAGCGACTCGAACAGCGCATCCAGCGGCTCGGCGTAGGCGGCGTGGCCGGACAGATAGAACGGCAGGGCGCCGACCGTTGATACGGCCAGCCAGGAAAGTGCCGCGATCAGGAAGGCGTGTCTCCGCTGGGTTTCCGCCGCGTCACGGCACAACCAGAACAGCAGTTGCCCCAGTGCCAGGGCCCCGGCGCAGGTCACCGCCATTGCCCCGACGCCGGTTGTTTCGCCGAACAGCAGGGCGACGGGAATGGACAGGGCGGCCATCGTCGCCGGCACGTGCAGGAGCATGCCGATGCCGCGCAGCACCGGCCCGTGGGCGCCGCCGGTGGCGGCGCGGATCACGAATCGGCGCCGTTCAGGCGCGATAGCACATCCTGTGATGTTCTCCGGGACGTGAACACGATCACGCGGTCGCCACCCTGCAGACGGGTCTGCCCCCGGGGGAAGAAGTGCTCGTCGTCACGGGTGACCGACACTACTACGAGGTCCTCCGGGAGGGCCTCATCGGCCTTGAGTTCGGCCAGGGTGGCGGCCAGCAGTGGCGAATCCGCGGACAGGGTCAGTTCAAACAACTGCTGGCGACCGGCCAGGGTGGTGACGTCCTCGGCATCCGGGTACAGCACCAGGTCGAGCAGGTGCTGGGCCACGAGCACCTCCGGGTCCACCATCACGCGGATGCCCAGCCGTTCGAACAGCTGGGCGTGCGACTTGTGGTTGACCACGCTGGTCAGGCTGTCGATGCCGGCCTCCTGGCCCAGCACCATCGCCATCAGATTGGCCGCATCGTCACTGGTGGCCGCAATCAGGGCGTCGGCGCGCTTGCCGCCGGCTTCCTCGAACACATCGTCCTCGGTGATCGAGGCGTGCAGCACCAGCGCGTCATGGCGCCGGGCGCAATCCTCGGCCGTGCCCTCGTCGGCTTCGACCAGCACCACGTTGTGACCGTCTTTCAGGGCCAGCCCGACCAGGCTGTCGCCGACCGGGCCGCCCCCCACCACGATGATGTGCACTGTGTTGCCTGCCTTGTTTCAGCGCGGCCGGATTCGCCGCCGGACCGGGAATACCGTAGCAGAACGGCCCGGCGGCAGGCCGGGATCAACTCAGGTCGCGGGGAACCAGTCAGAGATTCCTAGGCAGCCAGCCGCGCCTCGACCAGATCGCGGATTTTTTCGCCCACGGCGCGAGCCGAGGCCGGGTTCTGGCCGGTCACCAGGCGGTCGTCGACCGACACCTGTTCCTGCCAGTTGTCGCCGGCCTCGTGGATGGCGCCGCGCTCGACCATGGCCGAGGCCAGCAGGAAGGGCACCACCTGATCCAGCTCCACCGCGCGTTCCTCCTCGTCGGTGAACACCGATACCCGCTTGCCGTCCACCAGCCAGCGGCCGTCCTCGGTCTTGACGTTGAGCAGTGCCGCCGGTCCGTGGCAGACCGCGGCCACCACGCCGCCCTGGGCGTCCACCGTGCGGGTGACTTCCGCCAGCGAGGGGTTCTCGGGCAGGTCCCACATGGTGCCGTGACCGCCCGGGAAGTAGATGCCGGCGTAGCGGCTGGGATCGATCTGGTCCGCGGACAGGGTGCCGCCCAGCTTGTTGTTGACGATCTCGTCCTCGAGGAAGCGCTTGTTGACCGGGTCGTCGGCGTCACGGCTGCCCGGATCCATGGGCACCTGGCCACCCTTGGGGCTGGCGAACTCGATGATGAATCCCGCTTCCGCCAGCACGTAGTAGGGCTGTGCCACCTCGGCCAGGTGATAGCCGGTGGGGTTGCCGGTGTCCCCGAGCGTGTCGTGGCTGGTAATGACGAACAGCACGCGCTTGTCGTTCATGGTCGATCCTTCTTGCCGGTGAGTCAGTGTCAGGAAGTGGGGATGATCCCTGCCTCGATCAAGCGCGGGCGGCGCGCTTGCGGTCGGTCTCGGTCAGCCCGGACTTGCGCAGCCGGATCGCCGCCGGGGTGATTTCCACCAGTTCATCCTCGTTGATGAACTCCAGGGCCTGTTCCAGGCTCAGGCGGATCGGTGGCGACAGGTTCAGGGCATCGTCCTTGCCGGACGCCCGCACGTTGGTCAGCTGCTTGCCCTTGAGCGCGTTCACGGTGAGGTCGTTGTCGCGGTTGTGGATGCCCACCACCATGCCTTCGTAGACCTCCTCGCCCGAACCCACGAACAGCCGGCCGCGTTCCTGCAGGTTGAACAGGGCGTAGGCCAGGGCCTTGCCGGTAGCGTTGGCGATCAGCACGCCGTTGATGCGTTCGGCGACGGCGTCCTCCACGCGGGGCCCGTAGTGATCGAACACATGGTAGAGCAGGCCGGTGCCGGAAGTTGCCGAGGCAAATGCCGTGGCGAAGCCGATCAGCCCGCGGGCCGGCATGTGGTAGAGCAGCCGCACACGGCCGCGGCCGTCCGGATTCATGGACTGCATCTTGCCGCCGCGCTCGGCCAGCATCTGGATCACGGTGCCCTGGTCGTCGGACTCCACGTCGGCCACCACTTCTTCCCAGGGCTCCTGCAACTGGCCGTCGACCTCCCGCACGATCACCTGCGGCCGCGAGATCGCCAACTCGTAGCCCTCGCGGCGCATGTTCTCCAGCAGAATGCCCAGATGCAGCAGCCCCCGCCCGGATACCCGGAAACGGTCCGGGTCCTCGGTGGCTTCTACCCGCAGGGCCACGTTGGTCTTGAGCTCTCGTTCCAGGCGCTCGCGGATCTGCCGGCTGGTGAGGTACTTGCCTTCCTTGCCGGCGAACGGCGACTTGTTCACCCCGAAGGTCATGCTCATGGTCGGCTCGTCCACCGACAGCGTGGGCAGGGTTTCCGGTACCTCGGGATCGCACAGGGTTTCGGAAATGCCCAGGTCCTCGATGCCGGTGACGGCGACGATGTCGCCCGCACTGGCCTGCTCGACCTCCACCCGGTCGAGCCCGAGGAAGCCGAAGATCTGCAGGATCCGGCCCTGACGGGGCTTGCCGTCGCGGTTGAGTACGGTCACCGGGCTGTTCGAGGTGATCTGCCCGCGACGCACCCGTCCGGTGCCGATCACGCCCTTGTAGCGGTCGTAGTCCAGTGAGGAAACCTGCATCTGGAACGCGCCCTCGGCGATCACTTCCGGCGGCTGTACCCGGTTGACGATGGTTTCGAACAGCGGCTCCATGTCGCCGCTGCGCACGTCCGGGTCGAGGCCGGCATAACCCTGCAGGGCCGAGGCGTAGACGGTCACGAAATCCAGCTGTTCGTCGCTGGCGCCCAGGCGGTCGAACAGGTCGAAGGTCTCGTTGAGCACCCAGTCGGGCCGGGCGCCGGGGCGGTCGATCTTGTTGATCACCACGATCGGCTTCAGACCCAGCGCGAAGGCCTTGCTGGTCACGAAGCGGGTCTGAGGCATGGGGCCGTCCACCGCGTCCACCAGCAGCAGCACGGCGTCCACCATCGACAGCACCCGCTCGACTTCGCCGCCGAAATCGGCATGGCCGGGGGTGTCGACGATGTTGATCCGGTAGCCGTTCCAGTCGATGGCGGTGTTTTTCGACAGAATGGTGATGCCGCGCTCCTGCTCCAGCGCATTGGAATCCATCACCCGCTCGGTTTCCGCGCCGCGGCCCTCCAGGGTGCCGCTGGCGCGCAGCAGCTTGTCCACCAGCGTGGTCTTGCCGTGGTCGACGTGGGCGACGATGGCGATATTGCGGACGTGGTCACTCATGACGGTTGGGAGCTCGGGTCGGACAATAAAAATCGGGCCGACGCGAGGCGCCGGCCCGATGACGGGTAGGGAGGCTGTGCGCGGGTCAGGCCGCGACCATGGCCTTCCGCAGTTTCTGGATCGCGCTGTTTTCCAGCTGCCGGATACGCTCGGCGGACACGCCGTACTTCTGGCCCAGTTCGGCCAGGCCGGTTTTGCCGTCCTCGTTGAGCCAGCGGCTGTTGAGGATATCGCGGCTGCGATCATCCAGCGTGGTCAGCGCCCGCGACAGGTTGCTGTGCTGGTGGCTTTCCCAGTCGCCATTCTCGACGCCGGCGGCGGGGTCATATTCCTCGCCGGTGGCCAGGTAGTCCTCGGGCGAGTAGACGTTCTCGTCATCCCCGGCGGTCGGCAGCGCGTTGTAGGACACGTCGCCACCGGACAGGCGGCGTTCCATCTGCAGCACTGTCTCGGGCTTGACGCCGAGGTCGTCGGCCACCGCCTTGACCTCCTTGTCGTTGAGCCAGCCGAGCCGCTTCTTGGCGCTGCGCAGGTTGAAGAACAGCTTGCGCTGGGCCTTGGTGGTGGCCACCTTGACGATGCGCCAGTTGCGCAGGATGAACTCGTGAATCTCGGCCCGGATCCAGTGCACGGCAAACGAGATCAGCCGCACGCCCACGTCCGGATCGAAACGCTTGACCGCCTTCATCAGGCCCACGTTGCCTTCCTGGATGAGATCACCCAGCGGCAGGCCATAGCCGGCGTAGCCGCGGGCCACGTGAACCACGAAGCGCAGGTTGGACAACACCAGCGTCTGGGCCGCCTCGAGGTCGCTGTCGTCGCGCAAACGGCGCGCCAAGCGTTGTTCCTCGTCCATGTCCAGCACCGGAATGCCGGAAACCGCTTGGACATAGGCCCCGAGGCTGCCGGATTGCGGCGCCGGCAGTCGCTGGCTGTGCAGTTTGATTGCGTTGGCAGTTGTCATGATGTTTTCAAAGCCTCCGTAAGGGACTTTTCCTATTGCCCGGAATATAGCAGTTAACGCCCGAAATCTCCACTGCTTGAGACCGCGGCTGCCTCGGGGAGTTCCGCGTCGCAGCATTCCGCAAGCGATTGATTTGCAATTTGAATGGTGGGTATTTGTCGAGCCTATCGTGGCTCGATGGCACGCAGGTGACGGCCCACTGTCCAGGCCGAGCCCAGCCAGCCCAGCAGCACCCCGCTGAGGATCAGGAAACCGCTTTCGCGCCAGCTCAGCCAGGCCATGCCGCCGTCGTTGCCATACAGGCTCACCAGCCGCTCCACCGGGCCGGACAGGGCCAGCAGGCAGATCGACAGCAGCAGCCAGGCCAGCAGGCCGCCGCCGAGCCCGTACCAGAAACCGCTGTAGAGAAACGGCCGGCGCACGAAGCCGTCCGGGGCCCCCAGCAGTTTCATGATGGCGATTTCCTCGCGCCGGTTCTCGATGTCCAGCCGGATGGTGTTGCCCACAATGAATACCACCGCAAAGGCCAGCAGCACTGCAATCAGCCCCACCGCCCGCCGGGCTACGTCGAGCACGGCGTACAGCCGTTTCAGCCAGGCCTGATCCAGCCGGGCCTGATCCACCTCCGGACGCTCGCCCAGGGCGTCGATCAGTCCGCTGACGCCGTCAGCGTCCAGGTCCGGCGAGGGCTGCAGGGTGATCACCGCCGGCAGCGGATTATCCGCCATGGCGTCGATGGCCTCGCCGAATCCGGACAGCTGGCGGAACTCCGCCAGCGCCTCCTCGCGGGAGATGAAACGGGTGCTGGCGATGTCATCGCGTTCGGCCAGACTGGTGGCCAGCGCCCGGCCACGTTCGGCGTCCACCTCGGCATTCAGAAACAGCGATGCCTGCACCGTGTCCTGCCATTGATAGGACAGGGCGTCGAGCTGGGTCAGCAGCAGCCGCAGACCGCCGGGCAGGGCCAGGGTGATGCCGATCACGCAGGCGGTAAGCAGGCTGGCCACGGGGGTACGGTAGAGTCGCCCCAGGCTGTCGATCAGATCCCGGGCGTGCTGCTGCGCCAGCCGGGTCGGGGCGAGCTGGGTTTCGCGCTTGTCGCGGGTCATGTCAGGCCGCCACCCGGCCGTGATCCAGGGCGATGCGCCGGTAGCCCAGCGATTCCACCAGAGCGATGTCGTGGGTGGCGATCAGCACGCTGGTGCCGGCCTCGTTGAGGCGGGCGAACAGACGCATGATTTCGGCCGACAGGGCCGGGTCGAGATTGCCGGTGGGCTCGTCGGCCAGGATCAGATGCGGCCGGCCCACTACCGCCCGGGCGATACCCACTCGCTGTTGTTCGCCGCCGCTGAGCGTGATCGGCCGTTTGCGTTCATGGGACAGCAAACCAACGGTATCCAGCGCGGCGCGGGTGCGCCGCACGATGTCGGCATGGCGCATGCCGCGGATCACCAGCGGCAGGGCCACGTTGTCGAACACCGTGCGGTCGAACAGCAGGTTGTAGTCCTGGAAGATCAGCCCCACCCGCTGGCGGTAGCGCGGCACGCCGGCGCGGCCGATGCGGGCCAGATTCTTGCCGTTGACGATCACCTGGCCGTGGGTGGGCCGCTCGATAAGGCCGATCAGCTTGAGCAGGGTGGACTTGCCGGCACCGGAATGGCCGGTCAGGAACGCCATTTCCTGGCGGCCCAGGCTGAGGTCCACGCCTTCCAGCGCGATCTGCCCGCCGGGGTAGCGCTTGGCCACCTGATGGAATTCGACGATGTTCAAGGTTTCACGTGATGGGTGATTGGTGATTTGATTTGTGAATAGTCACCGTTTCAAGTCAGCTTGGTCCCGAGTCCCGAGTCCCGAGTCCCGCATCAAGCGCCCCGGCCATCGAACAGCGCCTCCATGAACTCGCCGGCTTTGAAGGGGCCCAGATCCTCCACGCTTTCGCCGACCCCCACGAACCGGATCGGCAGGGCCAGCCGCTGGGCGATGGCGAATACGATGCCGCCGTGGGCGCTGCCGTCCAGTTTGGTCAGGGTCAGGCCGGTCAGTCCCATGGCGTCGTGAAAGGCCACCGCCTGCTGCAGCGCATTGCCGCCGGCGGTGGCGTCTACCACCAGCATGATCTCGTGCGGCGCGTACTCGTCCAGCTTGCCCAGCACGCGCTTGATCTTGCGCAGCTCTTCCATGAGGTTGTTCTGCGTGTGCAGCCGGCCGGCAGTGTCGGCGATCAATACGTCGGTGCCGCGGGCCTTGGCGGCGGAGAAGGCGTCGAACACTACTGACGCCGGGTCGGAGCCGGTGGCCTGGGCGATCACCGGCACATCCACCCGCCGGCCCCATTCCTGCAGTTGCTCTACCGCGGCCGCGCGGAAGGTGTCGCCGGCCGCCAGCATCACCGACAGCCCCTGGTCGCGGAACTTCTGCGCCAGTTTGCCGATGGTGGTGGTTTTGCCCGCGCCATTCACGCCCACCATGAGAATGACGAACGGCCGGGTGTGATCGGGAATGGTCAGCGGCTCGTCGGCCGAGGCCAGGAGCGTGCCCAGGTGTTCGTGCAGCGCCTCGCCGACGTCGCGGCGGGTGCGCAGCCTGCCGCCGTCGAACATCGTCTGCAGCCGATCAATAACCTGCGCCGTGGCAGCCACGCCGAGGTCCGCCAGCAGTAGCTGGGTTTCGAGTTCGTCGATGGCGTCCTGATCCACCGTCTCGCCCGGCAGCAGATTGCGCAGGTCGTAGGTCAGCCACGAGTCGCCCCGGTTGAGGCGGGCCCGCATCCGGGTGAGAAACCCGGGCTGGCGGATTGAACGGACGGGGTCGGCGTTGGCCATGGAACTCGCGGCGGGCTCGGGGAACGGGATGCGAACGAATGGTATCAGGCGGCCAGTTCGGCAAACGCCGCATCCGCCG
Organism: Salinisphaeraceae bacterium; assembly: GCA_040222795.1. Lineage (GTDB taxonomy): Bacteria > Pseudomonadota > Gammaproteobacteria > Nevskiales > Salinisphaeraceae > Spectribacter. Next base: position 158,649 of record JAVKCJ010000029.1, on the reverse strand, counting down.
CTTCCAGGGTGGCGTCCAGTTCCACCGCGCCGTGGGCGGCGGATACGAAGCCGGCCTCGAACGCCGAAGGCGCCAGATATACGCTGCGCCGTAGCATGGCGTGGAAAAATGCCTTGAATGCCTCGGCATCGCAGGCGGCCACGTGCTCGAACCGGGTGATCGGGCGCTGGTCGGTGAAGAAGATGCCGAACATTGCGCCCGCCTGCTGGGTGGTCAGGGGCACGCCGTGCCGGCGGGCGGTGGCCTCCAGGCCCTCGCACAGACGGCGGGTGGTGTCGGCGACCCGGTCATGGAAGCCTTCGGCCGAGATCGCGGTGAGGGTGGCCAGCCCGGCGGCCATGCCCAGCGGATTGCCCGACAGCGTACCGGCCTGATAGATCGCCCCGGCCGGGGCCAGACCGTCCATCACCGCGCGGGGGCCGCCCACCGCGCCGACCGGCATGCCGCCACCCACGATCTTGCCCAGGGCAGTCACGTCCGGGGTCACGCCGAAATGGCCCTGGGCACCGCCCAGCGAGACGCGAAAGCCGGTCATCACCTCGTCGAACACCAGCAGGGCGCCGTAGCGGTCGCACAGCTCGCGCAGGCCTTCCAGGAAGCCTTCAACGGGCGGCACGCAGTTCATGTTGCCGGCCACCGGCTCCACCATCACGCAGGCCACGTCCTCGGGATTGGCCTCGAAGATGGCGGCCACCGAGTCTAGGTCGTTGTATTCGGCGGTGAGCGTATCCGCGGTCACCCCGGCCGGGATGCCGGGTGACGCCGGCAGGCCGAGTGTCAGCGAGCCGGAGCCGGGTTTGACCAGCAGGGCATCAACGTGGCCGTGGTAGTTGCCGGCGAACTTGATCACCTTGTCGCGACCGGTGTGGCCGCGGGCCAGCCGCAGGGCGGTCATGGCCGCCTCGGTGCCGGAATTGACCATGCGCAGCGCCTCGATCGAGGGCACCAGTTCGCAGATCTTTTCGGCCAGCCGGATCTCGAGTTCGCAGGGGGCGCCAAAGGACAGACTCCTGGCCGCCTGCGCCTGCACCGCCTGCACCACGTCCGGGTGGGCGTGGCCCAGAATCATCGGCCCCCAGGAGCCGACGTAGTCCACGTAGCGGTGGCCGTCGACGTCGAACAGCCAGGCCCCCTCGGCCCGGTCGATGAACGGCGGTGTGCCGCCCACCGAACTGAACGCCCGCACCGGCGAGTTCACGCCGCCCGGGATCACGCGGCGGGCGGCATCGAACAGGTCGCTGGAACTTGGCATGAACTTGGTCCTTCAGTCGGTTGGAAACAGGGCGCGCAGCTGGCGCACCGTGGCGGCCGGGTCGGCGCTGGCGAACAGGGCGTGGCCCACGCACAACCAGTGGGCGCCGGCTGCCACCAGTTCGCCGCCATTGTCCGGATTGATGCCGCCGATGGCTACAATCGGCCGGGCGAAGCGGGCCCGGGCCCGGGTAATCACGGCCGGATCGGCCGGCGGCGCATGGGGTTTGGTGCGTGACACAAAGAAGCGCCCGAAGCTCAGGTAGTCCGCCCCCTGATCGGCGGCGCGTGCTGCATGATCGAGACTGTCGTGGCAGGTGGCGCCGATCAGTGCTGCCGGGCCCAGTGTCCGGCGGGCCTCGGCGATTGGCGTGTCGCCCAGGCCCAGATGAATGCCGTCGGCCTGTTGCGCCGCGCTCAGGTCGTCGTTGATCAGCAACGGCACCCGGTGCGCCCGGCAGCTTTCGCCCAGCTTTGCCCGCCATGTGGCGTCGGTGCGCCGGCGCTTGTCGCGCAGCTGCAGCAGACCGATCCCGGCCACGAGTACATCGCGGACCATGAACAGCGCCCGATCCGGGGCGATGGAGTCGAGGTCGAGCAGCGCGTAGACGCCGCCAGTGGCCAGTGCGGTCAAGGTGAGCGGCGGGGCAGGCGGCCCGGGATCACCTGTCCGCCGCCGGGCTGGAAACCGGTGGCCAGGGCATCGGCGACGTACTGCTGGGCGGCGGCCACCGCCGCCGGCACCTCATCGCCGGCGGCCAGACGCGCGGCGGCCGCCGCGGCCAGTGTGCAGCCGGAGCCGTGGAAACGATGCGGCTGCCGCGGCCATTGGAAGCGCCGGACCGGATCGCCGTCGTGAAACAGCGAGTTGGTGACGGTATTGCCGGGCTCGTCACCGCCGGTGATCAGTACCCAACCTGAGTGTCCCCGCGACAGCTGCTGGCCGCAGTCGTCCAGATCGGCCGCATCCGGGCATAGCAGGCGGGCCTCGCCGGCGTTGGGGGTGCTCAGGGTGGCTGTGGGCAGCAGAACGTCGATCAGCGCCCGCGCCACCGGGTCCGCCGCCAGTTGACCACCGCCGCCGGCACGCAGCACCGGGTCGACCACCAGCGGCAGGTCCGGGTGGGTCTGGTGGAAGGCAGCGATGCGGCGGGCCTGGTCGGGACTGCCCAGCAAACCCACCTTGATAGCGGCGAACGGCATGTCCGCCGTGAGGGTGTCCAGCATGGCGGCGAAACGGTCGTCCGGGAGTGGCCACACCTCGTAGGCGTCACGCGTGTCCTGGCGGGTCAGGGCAGTGAGGACGCCGGCCGGATGCGCGCCCAGCGCGCCGATCGCTTCCAGATCGGCCTGAAAACCCGCGCCACCGCTGGGATCGTGACCGGACAGGACGAGGACATTCGGGGGCGCGGTCATGGCTCGATCATAGCAGCGGGCCGCGCAATTATGCACAGCGGCTGACCGTTGCAGCCGGCTTGTCTGTCCAGGTTTCGGCGGATCGCCTGTACAGGCCGTAACTGATTGATTTTAATACCCTGTGAACCTGTGGTTACAATTTCGCCGCTTAGGCGGAACCCCCGGTAAAACGCCCACTTCGGCGCATCTTCCCGACTGTGTCCACAAAGTTATCCACAGCTTCTGTGAACTACCCGGGTGACCTGTTCTCGATCAACCAGTTAGCCCGTTTAATTCATCAAATCTCTGGCTAACGATTCGCCCTGTCCGCGAATCGATCAACGGTTATGCACATTCCGTCCGCTGGACACAAGGGGGCGGTTTTTGCTGCACTGCATCGAAGCCTGTGCGCGGCGAAGATGCGAACTTGCTGAAATAAAATAATATTTTTTGATTCTTCGGAAATTGGGCGCTGAAGCCCAATCGCCGGAACCCCGCGTATCATCGACTGCGGCGCGACTTATCCCCAATTTCGTCCACAGGCGGAATCGCCGCGCAGTGCCGCGTGGGCCGGGGGAACCCGATGAACCCGGGTTGTCAGTGACCCGTTTCCACTCAGCCGGAACACCCGGTAGCCCGGCGCGCTGGCATGGTCCATCACCGGACGTTTACTGCGCGGACGAAACTGCCGGGTTACCGCGGGGGTGGTGATCTGGCGACAACCCAGCACGCACCGGTGGCTACTGTGATGCACATGGCCGCCGATCAGGGCGCGGACCTGTGGCCGGGCGGCGAGTGCCGACAGCAGCGCATCGCCATCAGCCAGTCGCATTGCATCCAGCCACTCCGCGCCTACCGGGCCGGCCGGATGGTGGCAGGCGACCAGCGCGGGGGTGTCGGGTGATCGGTCGAGGGCATCCAGCAGGGCGGCCATCCGGGGCTGACCCAACCGGCCGGCCGGTGACCCCGCGATCCGCGAGTCCAGCAGGTGCAACTGCCAGGCGCCGATCGACGCCGGGCCCCGAAGCCCGATACCGGTCAGATGCCGTTTCATGGCAGCCGGATCGTCATGATTGCCGGGAATGGCCCAGACCGGGCAGGGAAGGCCGGCGAACTGCCGTGCCAGCCGCTGGTAACCCGCGGGCGTTTCGTCGTGGACCAGATCCCCGGTCAGTATCATCCCGTCCGGCGCGGGGTAGCGCTGGCGCACATCCATCAGCACCGCATCCAGCGCCGCCTGGTTGTGGCAGCCCCCAAGCGCCTCGGCCGGATCGGCCAGCAGGTGCAGATCGGTAAGCTGGATCAGCAGGGCGGTAGTCGGCATCGGCGAATGCTCCGGCTGGCCTCGGACCTGTCAGATTACTGCGAAACGCGGCCGCCGCGGGCGTGACGGCGTCCGGCCACGCGTGCAGGCTGTGGGTCGGGTTGTGACCTCGGGAGAATGCCATGTCTCAACGCAGCATCGGATTGACGCCGGCCCTGCATGACTATCTCTGCGCCAACGGCCTGCGGGAATCGGCGCTGGCAGCCGCTCTGCGCGCCGAAACCCGCCAGCGCAGCGATGCCAACATGCAGATCGCCCCTGAACAGGGGCAGCTCATGGCCCTGCTGCTGCGCCTGATGGGTGCCCGACGCGGCATCGAGATCGGCGTCTACACCGGTTACAGCGCCCTGTGCATGGCCGAGGCGCTGCCCCGTGACGGTCACCTGCTGGCCTGCGACATCAACCCCGACACCACCGCCATCGGCCGGACGTACTGGGCCCGGGCCGGGGTGGCCGATATTGTCGACCTGCGCATTGCCCCCGCCCTGGAAACCCTGGATGCCGAAGTCCGCGCCGGCCATCTGGCCAGTTACGACTTCGCCTTCATCGACGCCGACAAGATGGGCACCATCGACTACTACGAGCGCTGCATGGCCCTGGTGCGTCCCGGCGGCCTGATCATGCTGGACAACACCCTTTGGGACGGCCGCGTCGCCGACGACAACTGCGACGATGAATCTACCGAAGCCATCCGCGCCGCCAACCGGCACATCGCGGCGGATGACCGGGTGGATATCGCCATGGTGCCGATCGCCGACGGCCTCACGCTGGCGTATCGACGGTGAAAGTTCCGGGCCGGCATTTGCGTCAAGAATTGCGGGAAGTTTTCCTCGTTTCGACGCTGAATGCGGCTTAGGCAATGGTCTGGTTGCATCTCCGAAAATGGATTCGATAGGCTCGAATCATCGGAGTAACTCCGATACTTACGCAAGCCATTCAAGCGAAACAGAGGAGACCGGGGGATGAAAGCAATCAAGCTTTTTCTCGTAACCGCCTTCAGCCTGTTCGCGGCCGTGGCCGCCGCTGCCGTGAACATCAATACTGCCAATCAGGCCAAGCTGACGACGCTAGATGACGTCGGCGAAGCCCGAGCGCAGGCAATTGTTGAATACCGCGAAAAGAACGGCGGTTTCGACAGCAAATCGGAGGTCACCGACGTGCCGGGCATCGGCGAAAAGACGCTCGAATCGATTCGCGACGACATCACCGTCGGTGGCGAATGAACCGCTCGAAGTTCTAGCTGCCACAACAAAGCCCGCCGGCCATCCGGCGGGCTTTTTCGTTGGGCGAGTCGCGGGAAACCCGGCGCCGTCCCGGAAATGTTCCGGCCGCACCGAATCGAAAAGCGCTTGCTATGATGAAATGGTGTATTGACGCCAGCGCACGCCATGGGCCGCATCACCATCACCATCGCAGATGAGCGCTATCGGGCGCTGAAGGAAGCTGCCGCCAGTCGGGGGAAATCGATTCGCGAACTGATCGATGAGAGCCTTGAGTTCTACGGCATCAAGACACGAGAGCAGGCGGAAGACCTGGTCCGGGGTGCCTGCTTGCGGAGCCGGATGACGCTGGAGCAGGCGCAGCAGATCGCGAACGAGGAAGTGCGTCGTCAGCGCGATAAATGAGGGCAGCGGTCGTTGTTGACACTAATGTCGTCATTGCCGGCCTCCTCACCGGTGATCCGACATCTCCCGTGGCACGAATTCTGGACGGCATGCTCGGCGCGGCCTTTCCTTGCGCTATCTCGGAGCCGCTGCTCGACGAATACCGGGCGGTTATACGACGCCCCAGGCTCCGCGATGCTCACGGACTCGACGACAGTCGAGTGGATGCCGTGCTGGTCACAATCGCCGAGCACGCGATTGTGATGTCGCCGCAGCCAACCGTCGCTGTACCAATCCCGGTGACCAGCATCTATGGGAGCTTCTTATCGCAATAGTCGACCTTCGACTGATTACGGGTGATAAGCGCCTGTTCGAAGAGAGTGTCTATCGGCAGCGGATCGTCTCGCCGTAGGTATTCGTGCGCTATAACCCCCAACGTTGACGGTTGTGTGATGAGCCTCCGTTCTCGCGTCCTGTCCTTGCGCTTTCGTGCCAACCCGATCCCGATGCCTCTGGCTTGGCATGCGTCAGTTAGCGCGCGTTGTGATGCCCGTTCTGGAGCCTCACACCTTGTCTTAACGAATACCTTGTGTACTTCAGCTGAACGGCCCTGTATGACCGCCGGCAGTCAGCCGATAATCTGCCATCGGGATTGACTAACCTGCCAATGATCGGCCTGCCGGTCGGTCGAGCGATCACGGGAGTATCGGATGGCGCCGATACGCATCTACTACGACGGCGAATGCCCGTTCTGCGCGCGCTTTGTCCGGTATCTCCGGCTTCGTGACAGTGCTGGAGTCCCCGAGCTGATCGATCTGCGGGCGGCCCCCGATACTCGCCGGGCGTTTATCGATCAGGGGCTTGCGCCCGACAAGGGCATGCTGGTCGAACGTGATGGCCAGGTGTACGGCGGCGCCGATGCCATGCATCTATTGACGCTGCTTTCTTCGTCAAGTGCTCGATTCAATCGGCTGGTTAGCATGTTGACCGCCACGGCGGGTCGGGCGCGCTGGTCCTACCCGGTGCTGCGGGCCGGCCGCTCCGCGGTGCTGCTGATGCTGGGCCGGGAAGGCCTGGAAGCCGGCAACGGTTGGCAGAAAGCGCCGTACGGTTTTTTTCTGTTCACCTTCGGCGTGTTCGGATTTCTGCATTTCCTGATCTACGCCTACAACTACGGTGTCGGTCTCTATCCGAGCAGCTATGCCGTAGGGGTTCTCGGCCTGGCGTTGGCGCTGTTCCCGCTGTCGCGCCGGATCTTCCTGCTGCTGATTGCCGCGCTGGCCATCGATGGCGTGCTGCAGACGCCGGTCTTTTCCAACCACAGCATGCTGAAGAATTTTCTGGTGCTGGGAGTGCTTGTGGCCGGACTGGAAGCCTGGCTGCGCGGCGAAAGCTGGCGCTGGTTCATCAGCCGTTTCGCGCCGATCGGGCGGTGGCTGCTCCTGCTGATGTACTTCTTCGGTGTATTTCACAAGGTCAACACCGATTTCCTTGATCCGGCTGTCAGCTGCGCCGTGGTGCTGCTTCAGCACATGCCGTTGCCGGCAGTCATCACCAGTCAGGCCTGGCTTCACTGGCCGGCTATGTACGGCACCCTCGTCATCGAGACCTTTATCGTTATCTGTCTGTTGATGCCGTCGCTGCGCCAGCTTGGTGTTTATCTGGGCATTGCATTTCACTCGTTGCTGGCGCTCAGCGGTTACGCGTTCTATGCGCCGTTTTCCACGCTGACCATCGCACTGCACTGCCTGTTCCTACCGCCTTTCGCGCACGCCTGGCTTGAGTCAGATGCCGATATTCATGCTCGCCTGCAGCGGGCTCGTCGGCCGCTTGGCCTGGTCGTGCTGGGGCTATACGTGCTGGGCCTGACGGCGCTGGCCGCCAACGGCTCCTACGCGCAGCTTGGGATCATGTGGCTGATTCTGCCGATCAGTCTGCTTGCCATGATTCGGGCCAGTGGCGTATCGCCGACGGCAGCGAGCTTCCGGGATGGCCCCGTGCTGAGAGCGCCTGTCTGGGCATGGCTATTGATCGCGCTTTTCTTCTTCAATGGCATCACGCCCTTTCTGGGGCTCAAGACCGCACAATCATTCAACATGTTTGCCAACCTGCGTCTCGAGGACGGCCGCAGCAATCACCTGCTGCTGCCGAATGCGCCCGGGCCGTTCGATTACCTTGAGGATACGGTTGAAATTCTGGATCCGGGCGGCGTGTCGTATTTTGCACAGATACAGCAGCGTGATCTTCGCCTGACTTGGTACGATTTTCTTAGTCGCATGGAAGCCGCATCGGCGAATGTGGCCGTCGACTTCCAGCACGCTGGCCGAGTGCGCCGAAACGTGAACCGCGCTGATCTGGCCGCGGCAAGACAGGCTGTGCTGCATCCCGCCTTGGTCCGTCGCTGGTTTCATTTCGTGCCGGTGAACACGGCCGTGCCGAAATCCTGCGCTCGGGACAATTGAGGCTGGTGGAAATGATTCCTGCTGGCACCGGTTCAAGAGCAGGCCCTCTGCGAGAACATCTCGAATAGGCGCCCGTCCAGCGTCCTGTCGGCGGCGCGGTTTGTTGGTCGGGAGTTGAGCAACACGATCCAGCCGTCGCCATTGCCGCAATCACCGATTTGTGAAAAAGCACCCGGCAACGAGCCGTAATGCCGCCGAATTGGCCTTTTATTGTCGACTGTCTCGTGCAGGTGCCAACCGAGTCCGTATTTTCGGCCGTTCCCTAAAGAATCTGGCCGAGTGTAGGAGTCGTCGACTTCTTCAAGTACGGAGGAATCAAGTCCCAGCCTTGCCTGCCAGTGTTCCAGAAAGCGCAGGAGATCAATTGCCGGTGCTGTCCAGCCACCTGCTCCCAGCAAACCGGTAATGTCGAAGCTTGGCTGAAGATACGCGGTGCCCGGTTTCCAGGCTGCTGGTGGTGTGCCGAATCGAGTTTGTGTCATGCGAAGGGGTTCGAGGACCTTCTGGCGCACGAATGTCGCGTACTCGCAGCCGCAGACGCGGGTGATCAGGGCGCTTAGGACGACATAGTTTCCGTTGTCGTAGTGGCCGAAGCGGCCGGGCGTGAATGCGAGAGGTCGGCTCAGCAAATACCGGGCAAATTGGGACGGCTCTGGATGGGCGGCTGCCGCCGCGACCATGTTTACGCCGCGTGTGTCGATTCCACTGCTGTGGTTGAGCAGCTCGCGAACGGTGATGCCTGTATTGCCTGATAGGTCGTTAAACCATTGGTCGACGGGGGCGTCCAGCGGAAGTTTGCCGCGGCTTGCAAGCACCAGAACCGCAGCGGCGGTAATCGGCTTGCTCAGGCTGGCGAGCAGGAAGATTGAATCTGTCGAAACAGGCCTGGTGCCATCCGCGGTCTGCCCCTGAGCTGACAATGGTTGAATGACGCCATCCCGGAGAATGCCGTACACCAAACCGGGAATGTCATAGTCCCGCCGAAGTACGTGCAACTTGGCGTCGAACGAGGGCCTGATTGATGTTGACCATAGTCCAGTGGGCGGCCACTCCTTGTTCTCCATGTCGAACAGAGCCCATCCGGCCACCAGCAGAATTGTCAGGAGGCCGTAGCGCATCGCCCGCCGAACTCCGGCCATTGCTGATGCCTAGAACATGCCGGGAACAAAGCGATGCGGGACATCGCGACAGTACGCCCGATACTCGGGGTCATGTCCCAGGTGGCGTTCCTCGGTAAGCGCGCGAAGTGCGTAGATGACGGTCACCGTGATCATGGTTGAAACACCCCAAACCAGGCTGAGCACACTTACTTGACCGAGTTCGGCAAGAACCGGCAACGAGCAGATCCACCAGGCAGCGACTTTGGCCGCATAGGCAGGGTGTCGGATCATCGAGTAGGGCCAGCGGCGGACCACACCGCGGTGGGTGAGATTGCTCGCCCGGAATCCCAGCGCCACGCTCGCCGCCACGTAAACAGTCATGAGCGTAAGGGCGACAAGACCCAGGACGTAGTTAAGATAGCCCGCTGTCAAGGCCGGCGGTTCCAGCGTATTAACCGCGAATACCGGGGAGGCCAATAGGGCCAACGGCGGATAGCAGATGAGTGCGGACCACAGGCCCGCCGGCGTCGTGTCCACCGAACGAATCTCGTTCCCCAACCGTGGATGCTCAACGGCATAGCCTACGGTAAAGATGAGCAGATCCAGCAGCAGTATCAGACCGAGTATCAGGTGGTAGATATGGGGCCAGTCCCAGGCTTCGCTAGCCAGGTGACCGGCGAGCCAATAGCACTGGCCGATAGTCCATGCCAGCATCAGAGGCAGGAAGAACAGCTTGATTCCGGTGGACGCTATAGCATTGCGTTCCGCACCGTCGAGGCGCTGGAACCGTTTTCCCGTGGCCCGCCAGAACAGTCGACTCTTGGTGACATGATCCGCTGGAAGGGTGCGGTAGTAGGGGAGCAGTGCCAGCGAGAAAAGAGCCACAGCAATCAGCATTTCAAAGCGCGGCATTTGCTCACTGAGCCAGTCATTCAAGGCGTAGAAAACAGTAATAAGGCCGACAAGCGAGAACACGGCGACGAAATTGCGTGCGGTTTCCCGCAATCGGGAGCAACGTACCGGCGACACATCAGCGAACCCTTGTGTGTTCGTAGAGGGAAGTTGTGATTGTTCCATTGGGCGCACGACAAAAGAAAAGGGGGCTTGTGGAAAGCCCCCTAAGATTGCTTCTTAGCGGTCGGACTTGGCGATCAACCGCCGCTCGTAGTAGAGGTTGAACTGCCGCCGCCACCCGCGGTGCATTCACTCGGTGCCCACTCCGTCTTACTCGTAGTGCAGGCCCAACTCACTTGGTCGTTGGCATTCAGCGTGCCAGTGAGAGTAATTGTCATACCGTCAAGCGGGTCACCACTCGGCGCGGTGGCTGTGATCGCAGACCCGTCCCAGCCGACGGAATTCACATACTCTCCAGAGTCATTGGCGGTGAAACTGGTCCAAGTGGCGGGCGGTAGTGCTCCTTCGCTGCTGGCGTATTCGGCGACTGCGGTCTTGACGCTGCTTGCAGCGACCATCAGTTCGGACGCCTGGGCGCGGCGCGTGTAGTCTTGGTAAGCTGGAATCGCGATAGCGGCCAGAATGCCGATGATGGCCACCACGATCATCAGTTCGATGAGCGTGAAGCCCTGTTGCTTGTGCATGGTCTTGACCATTGAAAACTCCTTCGATGGTTGAAGCGTAGCGAGACGTTCGAGGTGTTTTGACGTCTTCGAGGTTATCGTCAGCAAGGGCCGTGCCTGAATACGAGGCCCGGCGGAATTCGGCCAAATCGGGCTTTTTCTTTTTGTGTCAGATAGTTCCTACGCTTGAGTCTGGCCATGAGCGTCACAATGTGACGTGCGGCGTCAGTTTACGTCACCCGATTTCGGCGTTGCCTCGACAGGGGCTTAATCGATCCCGAGCTTCTTTAGCCGATAGCGCAGCGCCCGGAAGCTGATGCCAAGCTTTTGGGCGGCCCGGGTCTTGTTGTAGCGGGTGGCTTCCAGGGCCTCGATGATGCTCTGGCGCTCCATGCTTTCGAGGCGGTTTTCCAGCGGTTCGGCCTCGGTGGTCGAGCTGGCGGGCTGTGCCTCCGGCGGCTGCCGCAACGTGGTTTCGTCCGACCGGGCCAGGGGGGATTGCAGCCGCAGGTACTCGACGCCGATCTGGGCGTCTTCGCAGAGGGTGACGGCACGTTCCAGGATGTTTTCCAGTTCACGCACGTTGCCGGGGAAGTCATGCGTCTGCAGGGCCTCGCGGGTCGACGGGGCCAGCGTCGGGACCGGATCAAGGCCGAGGTGGCCGGCGAGTCCGTCAAGAATGCAGTCGGCCAGTTCCGGGATGTCGGCGGCGCGCTCGCGCAGGGGCGGCACGTGGACCTCGATCACGTTCAGGCGGAAGTAGAGGTCTTCGCGGAATTCCCCCTCGTGGACCAGATGCGCCAGGTCGCGATGGGTGGCGCAGATGATGCGCACGTCAACGGGAATCTCGGTTTCGGCGCCGACCGGTCGCACGGCCCGTTCCTGAATGGCCCGCAGCAGCTTGACCTGCATGTGCCGGGGCAGATCGGCGATCTCATCCAGGAACAGGGTGCCGCCTTCGGCGGCCACGAACAGGCCGTCCTTGTCGCGGGCAGCGCCGGTGAAAGCCCCCTTCACGTGGCCGAAGAATTCCGACTCCATCAGTTCCGTGGGAATGGCCCCGCAGTTGACTGGCACGAACGGCATCGACGCACGCGGCCCCTGGGCGTGGATGGTGCGGGCCACCAGCTCCTTGCCAGTGCCGGATTCGCCGGTGATGTACACCGGCGCCTGGCTGCGGGCGAGCTTGGCAATGGTCTGGCGCAGGCGCTGCATGGCCGGAGTGTCGCCCAGTAGACGGGGTGATTTGCCGTTGCGGCGGTTGACCGGGGCTGCGGTCACGGGCTGGCCGATCTTCAGGGCCTGGTCCACCAGCCGCCGCAGCTTGTGCACGTCCACCGGCTTGGACACGAAATCGAACGCCCCGGCCTTGAGGCTGTCCACCGCGGCTTCGGTATTGCCGTAGGCGGTGATCACGGCCACCGGCAGGTCCGGATGCTGCGCGTCGATGTGGCGGATCAGGTCCAGGCCGTTTCCGTCGGGCAGGCGCATGTCGGTCAGGCACAGGTCGAATGCCTGATCGGCCAGGGCGTCGCGAGCCTGGCCGAGGTCGGCGGCGGCGATTGTATCCAGCCCCATGCGGCCGAGGGTGATCTCGATCAGCTCGCGGATGTCGGCCTCGTCGTCGACCACCAGCACCCGTTGGCGGGATTCCTCGGCGCCGCTCATCCGGTGGCCTCCACTTGCGCCGCGGATGACAGCGCCGGGCCCAGCGATTCCGGCCGCGCGAACAGGATGCGAAAGCGCGCACCCGGCCGGACCTGAGCCACGCTGATGCGGGCGAAGTTGCTTTCGCACAGTTCCCGGGTCACATATAGCCCCAGACCGGTGCCCTCGTTATCGGTGGTGAAGAAGGGTTCCAACAGATGCTCGGCTACATGATCCGGCATGCCGGGGCCGTTGTCGGCAATATCCAGCCACACCTCGCCGGCGTCGGTGCGGCCGGCGGCGATGCGGATGATCAGCGGCGCGTCATCGCGTTGCGCATGCCGCTCGGCGTTCTCCAGCAGATTGTAGACAATCCGGCGTAGCTGATCGGCGTCCACCTGGATGTCGAGACTGGCCGGGAGATCGGCCAGGCGAATATCCGCCGGGCTGTCCTGACTTTGCTGATAGTCGTGGATGGCGCGGGGCAGCCATGCCGCCAGGTCCAGTCGCGCGGGCAGGGCCTGGCCCCGGCGCGACAGGCCCAGCACGCTCTGCACGATGGCGTCGATGCGCTGGGTGTGGCGGTGAACGATGTCCAGCAGCTTGCGGTCGTCCGGGTCCAGGCGGTCGGATTCGTCCAGCAATTGCCCGGCGTGGTTGATGGCGGACAGCGGATTGCGGATTTCGTGGGCAATGCTGGCGGTCAGCCGGCCCAGGGAGGCCAGCTTGATCTGTTGCGCGGCCTCGCTGACCCGGCGGGCGTCCTCGAGGAATATGAGTACTGGCGACGCCTCGCCGGCACCCAGTCGGCTGAAGTGGGGAATGACGCTGTGGTCGCCTGCGCTGACCGGGTCGGCAGCGCGGCCGGGTGAGAGCAGCCACGCCTGCATTGCCCAGGACAGGGCGGGCATGACGCTGGCCAGGCGCTGGCCAATGGCGCCGTTGTCGATGCCCAGCATGTCGCGGCCGGCGCGGTTGATCAGGCGCACGCAGCGCTTTTCGTCGATTACCAGCAGGCCGATGGTCATTTGCTGGATGATGCGTTCATTCAGGGCGGATAGATCATCCAGTTCCGACTTGCGGGCCGCGGCCAGCGCCGCGCTGGTGCGGGCCTGGCGGGCGAGGGTGCTGGCGGTCAGCGCCGTGAGGAAGAACAGCGCGCCGAGAATGCCGGTCTGCACCCAGGCGGCCGATCCGTCGGCATAGCGCAGGGTGCGCCAGCCTTCCTCGCCCAGCAGGCTCAGGCTGGCCACGGCCGCGAACAGCATTGCCATGCGTGGCCGAACCAGCATGCTGGCACCCGCGAGGGGGGCGATCAGCAGCACCGCCAGGCCGTCGCGCACGCCGCCGCTGGCCAGTACCAGGGCCACCACGAAGGCGATGTCGGTGCCGATCAGCAGATAGACCTGCGTGCTCAGCGACGGCCAGCGCCGATAGGCGGCCAATGCCGACGGGATGCACAGCAGCAGATAGGCGACGCTGGCGAAGGCGAATAGCGCCGGCCACATCACCGAGAACAGGGTGACCGTGCCGTCGTTGAGATACAGCACGGCCGCGCCCACCGCCACCACCCAGCGATACAGGTTGAGCGCGCGCATGGCACGCCAGTCCTGTTCGATGAAGGACGGAGCGGTGGCGGCGGCTGGGTTAATGCTCACGCGGAACGGGTTTTTCGCGTTGCCGGCGCGGCGGGTCGGCCCGCGCTCAGCGGTCGTCGGGCAGGTGGTCGCGGCAGCAGTAGCTGGCGCCGCCGCGGGTCAGGGCCTGATCTGCCGGCACGTGGACGCCGCAGCGCTGGCAGGCCACCATCGGCTGGTAGTCGCCGCGGCTGCGGGAGTTGTCGGGCGATTTCTGCGACGGGGCCGTCAGCTTGCGGAAGAGATACCAGCCGACCAGCACCAGCGCGACCAGAATGACCAGTCTGAACAACAATGTGTGTCCTCCGCAGCAGTGAGCCGGTTGTTATCCAGTCTACCCCAGCGGCGGTGCGCTGGTCCGGCGCTACATCGCCGGCTGGATGCCGAGCTGGTCGAAGCCCTTGTCGGTGAAGTTCTGCCGGAACATGTCGCGCAGCTCGCGGGCCTGGGCGTCGTAGGCGGCCTTGTCGGCCCAGGTCTGGCGGGGGTCGAGGATTTCCGCCGGCACGCCCGGGCAGCTGCGGGGCATGCGCAGGCCGAAGATGTCGTGAGTGTCGGTTTCCACGTCATCCAGGTCGCCGGCCAGCGCGGCGTTGAGCAGCGCGCGCGTGTGCTTGATCGAGATGCGCTTGCCCTGACCGTAGGGTCCGCCCGACCAGCCGGTGTTCAGCAGCACGCAGCGGGCCTTGTGGCTCTTCATCTTGCGGGCAAGGATATCCGCGTACACCGGCGGCTTGCGCGCCATGAACGGCGAGCCGTAGCAGGCCGAGAAAGCTGCCTGCGGTTCGGTGACGCCGACTTCGGTGCCGGCCAGCTTGGCGGTGAAGCCGGACACGAAGTGATACATCACGTCCTCGGCGTCCAGCAGCGAGATCGGCGGCAGCACGCCGAAGGCATCGGCGGTGAGCAGCACGATGGTTTCCGGATGGCCGCCGCGGGCGCCCTCCGCCACGTTGGGGTTGGCGCCCAGCGGGTAGGAAAAGCGGGTGTTCTCGGTGATCGAGCCGTCGGTCAGATCCAGTTCCTGCGGATCGGTCTCGGCCAGCGGTTTCCCGGGCAGGGCCGGGACGTTCTCGATCAGCGTGCCGGGCATGGACAGGGCCGCGGCGATCACCGGCTCGGCCTCCTTGTCCAGATCGATCAGCTTGGCGTAGCAGCCGCCCTCGAAGTTGGACACTCCGTCCGCGGTCCAGGCGTGCTCGTCATCGCCGATAAGCTGGCGGCGCGGGTCGGCCGACAGCGTGGTCTTGCCGGTGCCGGACAGCCCGAACAGTACGGCCACGTCGTCGTGGTCGCCCACGTTGGCGGAGCAGTGCATCGACAGTTCGTCGATTTCCGGCAGCAGGTAGTTCATCACCGTGAACATGGTCTTCTTGACGATGCCGCAGTAGTCCGCGCGGCCCAGAACCAGGCCGATGCGGTTGCGGATGTCCATAATCACCGCGCGCTGGCTCAGGGTGCCGTCGCGGTCCGGATCGCAGTGAAAGCTGGGCACGTTGAGCATGGTCCAGCGCTTATCGGCGGCGTTGGTTACCCCTTCCACGCCGCTGGCGAACATGTTCTGGGCGAACAGTGCGTGAGTGGCGTACTCGCCGACGAAGCGGTAGGGCACGGCGTAGGCCGGATCCCAGCCGCAGGTGACGTCCTGCACGAACAGGCTTGCCTGCCGCTGGTTGAGGTGTGCCACCACCCGCTCGAGCAGCGGGCCGAAGTGATCGGGGTTGAAGCGCTGAAGGTCCGCCTTCCACCACAGCTTGTCTTCCACCTCGGGCCAGGCCACGGCGAAGGTATCGGCCACGGGACGGCCGGTGCAGGAAGGATCCGAATAGAAAACCAGCGGGCCGTCCACGCCGAGCTTGGTGGCCCAGGCCTTCGGTTCGTCATCCGGGCCGTCCGGGCGGATGCGGCCGCGATCGCTTTCCAGCGCGGCCCGGAACAGATCCGGCCGGGACAGGTTGTGCCGGTACTCGACGGTGTCGAGCCCCAGCCGCTGCCGTAGCTCGGCGCGAAAGTTCATGAGTTCCCCTGCAGTAGGCTGCAACGAAAGACGGCAGCGACGCACCCGCCGCTACCGTGGAAAGCCAGCAAGGCTAATGCTTGTGCCCGCGCCAGGCAACCAACGGTTGCTATTATCTCGATGCCTGTAGACGCGCCGGGTGTGGCGCCGGCAGACCGATGCAGCAATCGGGGAAGGGGTAGATGGGTACATGAACTGGCTGATGGTGGCGCTGGGCAGCGCGCTGGGTGGCGTGGCTCGCTATGCCTGTGTGGGGCTGGTGGATCACCGGCTGGACAGCCCGTTCCCCTGGGGCACGTTGCTGGTGAATCTGCTCGGGTCGGCGGCGATCGGCTGGATTGCCGGCACGGCGGAGCACGCGTGGCTCAATGACGAAATGCGGCTGTTCCTGATGGTGGGGCTGATGGGCGGGTTCACCACGTTTTCCGCCTTTTCCCTGCAGACCCTGACGCTGATCCGCGAGGGCGCGATGCTGCCGGCCGCGGCCTATGTCACCGCCTCGGTTCTGCTGTGCCTGGTCGGCGTGGCCATCGGCCACGGGCTGGCCCGGTGACGCATTGCCGCAGGGCGGCGTCCTTCGGCCGCAATCGTGGCCGTTGATTACTTGTCATGCCCCGGTAGTCCTGCCGCGATAAGAATGAGGCCTTTCCGGTACCTTTGTGTCGCCCGGCCACGCAAGGAATTCGGCGATGACTGACTGGCTTACCCGGTGCCATCCCCGCCGGCTGGTAGTGGCCCTGGACGCCATCGATCAGGACTGGCCGCCGCAGCGGGTCGCGCACTGGCGCCGGCTCGCGCCGGTGCTGCTGACAGTGGCCGTCTGCCTGCTGGGCATGAACTACCTGCGGTTCTACGAGGTGTTCCAGAGCGTGCTCGAGGCCGTGCTGGGTCGGGTCGAGGCGTTCCGCATCCTGCGTGGCGCCTGGGGCCAGCTACTCGGCAATGTGTGGTGGGCCGGTGTGCTGGTTGTTGGCTATGTGCTGATTCCGGTTGCGGTGATCCGCTGGGTGCTGGGTCACCGGCTGGCCGATTACGGCATCGGCTGGCATCACACCACCCGTTATCTGCCCTGGGCGGCGGCGCTGGCGGCGCCAATCATCGGCTTTGCCTACGTGGTGAGCTTCACGGCCGAATTCCAGCACACCTATCCGTTCTATCGCCTGGCCGGCCGCAGCTGGTTCGATCTGCTGGCCTGGCAGAGCCTGTATCTGCTGCAGTTCATCTGCCTGGAATTCTTCTTCCGGGGGTTTCTGCTGCATGCGCTGGCGCGGGTCTACGGCGCCGCGGCCATCTTTCTGATGAGCCTGCCGTACCTGATGATTCACTTCACCAAGCCCTGGCCGGAGGCGGCTGGCGCCGTGGTATTCGGCATCCTGCTCGGCATCTTGTCGCTGCGTGCCGGGTCGATCTGGCCCGGTGCATTCGTGCACATGAGTATCGCGCTGGCGATGGACGGGTTTTCGCTCTGGCAGAAGGGGCAATGGCCGGTGTCGTTTCTGCCGTAGGGGGATTTATCTCGCGGGAGGCGCGGCACTACGTAACAGGTGCCGAATCGGGACGGCCGCATGAATGCGGTCCTACTGCGAGGCGGTATATCGATCTGTAGGGCGCCATTCATGGCGCCTGTCCAAATCAACGAGCCCCAATGCCCCAAAAACGTCATTGCGAGGCCCCGGCAGGGGCCGCGGCAATCTCGATTCTTCCTGGCAATTCCGCATTTCCAGAGCTTCAAGAATGAAGAGGGCCCCGCCCCGCCAAAGCGGGCCGGAATCCTCATCTTTCTCGGGGTCACCGTAATGCCGGATTGCAGGCAATACTTCGCTCATGCCGGCCGATGCCCGGTTACTGCCCGCCCGACCTCACCCAAGCCGCGCCTCCAGCTCGGCGATTGACCGGGCCGGCGGCGCACAGGCCGTGCCCCGACAGACGTAGGCCATCGGACCGTCCGGGTCCGCCCGCTTGTCCGCCAGACCGGCGGGCAGATCGGCATCCGGGGCAATCGCGTAGACGGCAGCCATCGGATTGGCGACTGCCGCGGCATCGCGCCAGGGTCGCGCGGTTGCCGCATCAGCAACGCGCAGGATCACCAGCGGCGGCGGGTCGAGATACTCATCCAGCGCCAGCAGCAGGCTCGAGTGCGCCATGGGGTAATCATTCATTAGAGTGGCGCCGGCGGCCAGGGTTTGTTCGGCGGCGGTCAGATACCGCGGTTCGCCGATCAGCCAGCCCAGATGCAGCAGCGCGCGGGCCGCCACGGCGTTGCCGGCCGGGGTGGATTCATCCTGGAACGGCCGCGGGCGGTTCAGTAGCGGCTCGTGATCGTCGGGGGTGAAGTAGAACCCGCCGTTGGTGTCATCCGCGAAATGGGCCAGCAGCGCCTCGGCGATGTCCGTCGCCCAGGCGAGATCCGGGATGTGCCACCGGGTACGCAGGGCGGTCAGCAGTGCGTCCAGCAGGAACGCGTAGTCGTCGAGAAAGCCGCTGGTGTGGCTGCGGCCACCGGCGTGGACGGCCAGCAGCCGGCCGTCGCGCCAGAGATTTTGGCGGATCATGGCCAGCGCCTTGTCAGCGACGGTCGCGCAGTCGCGGCGGTCCAGCGCATCGGCGGCGGTGAACAGGCCGCCGATCATCAGGGCGTTCCAGCTGGTCAGGATCTTGTCGTCCAGGCCGGGTCGGTTGCGGGTGGCGCGCTGCTCGAACAGCGTTTGGCGCGCTGCGGCCAGACGGTCCGCTACCGAATCCGCCGCCAGGCCGAACTGCTCGGCCAGGGCGGCGTCGTCGATCGCGCGCTGCAGATGCCAGCGGCCTTCGAAGTTGGGCGACCCGTCCAGGCCATAGGCGGCGGCGAACAGCGGGTAGATATCCCCGAGGGCGGACTCGGCCTCCGACTGCGACCAGATGTAGAACGCGCCTTCGTGGCCGTCGCTGTCGGCATCCAGGCTGCTGTAGAAGCCGCCCTCGGGCGCGGTCATCTCGCGCAGGACCCAGTCCGCGGTGGCGTGGGCGGCGGCGGTCAGCCCGTGTTGGGCGCAGGCGGCCAGCAGCGGGCCGTTGTCATAGAGCATCTTCTCGAAATGGGGGATCGCCCAGCGGTCGTCGACGCTGTAGCGGAAGAAGCCGCCGCCGAGGTGGTCGAACAGGCCGCCCGCGGCCATCTGTGCGAGGCTGAAGCTCGCCATGCGGGCCGCGCGTTCATCGCCGCGCCGGCCGAGGCGTTCGGCCAGCGCCAGGCTGCCGGGGTGCGGGAACTTCGGGGCGCTGCCGAAACCGCCGTACTTGCGGTCGAAGCTGGCGGCCAGTTCCTTGCCGGCGCGGGTCAGGGCCTTGCGGTCGGGTAGCTGGCCGGGCGCCGGATCCAGTCGCGCGAAAATTTTCTCTAGTTGCTGCTTCTGATCGCCCAGCTTGTGGCTGTTGCCGGCGTACCAGTCGGCCACCTGTCGCAGCACGTCGGAAAAACCGGGCATGCCCAGGCTGGCGGTAGCCGGGAAATAGGTGCCGGCCATGAACGGGGTCTGGGTATGCGGGTCGATCACCACGGTCAGCGGCCAGCCGCCGGGCCGCTGGGTGAGTATCTGGTGCGCCATCTGGTAGATCTTGTCCAGATCGGGCCGTTCCTCGCGGTCCACCTTGACATTGACGAAATGCGCGTTCATCAGGGCAGCGATGCCGTCGTCCTCGAACGACTCGTGGGCCATCACGTGGCACCAGTGGCAAGCAGAATAGCCCACCGACAGCAGCACCGGCTTATCTTCGGCGCGGGCGGTTGCCAGGGCCTCGTCGCACCAGGGCCACCAGTCCACCGGGTTGTCCGCGTGCTGGCGCAGGTAGGGGCTGGTCTGGTCGGCCAGTCGATTGCTCATGGCGGCTTGGCGTTCGGAGAGGGAACACAGGGTGGCATTATCACCGGCATCAACCGAACACCCGCGCATCGCCGTGGTCCATGATGACGAGCGATGTCATTTGTCAGGGAGTCAGGTATGCCGGTGATTCGATTGTTGATTGCGCTCGGTCTTGTGATCAACGCCCCGCTGGCCCTGGCCGAGGCCCAGGCGACAATCGCCGTGTCGATCGAGGAATGGACCGTGCCCTGGGAGGACACCCGGCCGCGGGACCCCACGGTGGCCGAGGATGGCCGCATCTGGTTCGTCGGCCAGACCGGGGATTACATCGCCCGGCTGGATCCCGAATCGGGCGAGTTCCAGCGCTTCGATCTGGCCCGCGGCACCGGGCCGCACAACGTCATCACCGGGCCGGATGGGCAGCTCTACGTGGCCGGCAATCGCAACGCCCGCATCATCCGGGTAGATCCGGCAACCGGGGATCAGGAAACCTTCCGTCTGCCCGGTGGCAACGGGGATCCGCACACCCAGCAGTTCGGGCCCGATGAGGACCTGTGGTTCACCATGCAGGGCTACAACGCCATCGGGCGGCTGAATCCGGACCGCCACGAGTTCGACGTGATCAAGCTGCCCACCGAGCGTGCCCGGCCCTACGGGTTGCGCATCGCGCCCAGCGGCATGGTGTGGTTCACGCAGTTCGGCACCCGCAAGCTGGCGCGGCTGGAGCCGGGGGCGCTCAAGGTTCGTGAATACCAGATCCAGCGTGACGACGCGCGGCCCCGGCGGCTGGCGATCGCCGACGACGGTGCCATCTGGTACGTGGATTATCTGGGTGGCTATCTGGGTCGGCTGGATCCGCCCTCCGGCGAGTTCACGGAATGGGCCGCGCCCAGTGGCCGCAAGGCGCTGCCCTACGGCATGACCATGGACGGCGAGGGCCGGCTCTGGTTCGTCGAAACCGGGGTCAATCCGAATCGGCTGGTGGCTTTCGACCCGGCGGTCTCGGATTACGTGGCCAACGAGCCGATTCCCAGCGGCGGCGGGGCGGTGCGCCACATGGTGTACGACGCCGAGCGCGACGCCATCTGGTTCGGTACGGATGCGAACACGATCGGGGTGGCGCGCATCGGCCAGTGACGGGGTGATGGTCGGTAGTCGCCCGGCGGTCAGATCTGCCTGCTAAACTCCGCGGCCATGTTCGTGCACCCGCAATTCGATCCGGTCGCCATCAGCCTCGGGCCGCTGGCCGTGCACTGGTACGGCCTGATGTACCTGCTGTCGTTCCTTATCGGCTGGGGCGTGGCCGCGTGGCGTACGCGGTCGCCCCACGTCCACTGGGACCGCGAGGAAGTCGGCGACTTCCTGTTCTACGTGGTGCTGGGCGTGGTGATCGGCGGGCGCGTCGGCTACATGCTGTTCTACCAGCCGCAACTGCTGCTTAGTGATCCGCTGCAGCTGTTCCTCATCTGGGAGGGCGGCATGTCCTTCCACGGCGGTATGCTCGGGGTGTTCGCGGCGGCTGCCTGGTTTGCCCGCAAGACCGAACGCAAGTTCTTCGACGTGACCGATTTCGTGGCCCCGGTGATCCCGATCGGTCTGTTCTTCGGCCGTATTGCCAACTTCATCAATGCGGAGCTGGTGGGCCGGCCCACGGATGTGCCCTGGGCGATGATCTATCCGCAGGTGGACGCGCTCGCACGCCACCCCTCGCAGCTCTACCAGGCCGCGCTGGAAGGCATCGTTCTGCTGGCGCTGCTGTGGTTCGTGGCGCGTCGGCCGCGCCGCCGGATGGTGGTATCCGGGTTCTTCCTCATCGGCTACGGCGCGCTGCGCTTCACCGCCGAGTTCTTCCGCCAGCCGGACGTCCACCTCGGTTTCATCGCCTTCGACTGGATGACCATGGGCCAGCTGCTGTGCCTGCCGATGATTGCCGGCGGCCTGCTGTTGCTGGCGCTGGCGCATCGCGGGGTGAACCAGCAGGGAGTGCGTGACTGATGCGCCAGTACCTCGAGCTGATGCGCCACGTGCGCGAGCACGGCGCCGTCAAGGGCGATCGCACCGGCACCGGTACCCGCTCGGTGTTCGGCTGGCAGATGCGCTTCGACCTGAATGACGGCTTCCCGATGGTGACCACCAAGAAGCTGCATCTGCGCGCGATCATTCACGAGCTGCTGTGGTTTATTGCCGGCGACACCAACATCGGCTACCTCAAGGCCAATAACGTTTCGATCTGGGATGAGTGGGCCGACGAGAACGGTGACCTGGGCCCGGTTTACGGCTACCAGTGGCGGTCCTGGCCGGCGCCGGACGGCGGCGCCATCGACCAGCTGGCCAACGTGCTGCGATCGATCCGCGAGAATCCGGATTCCCGCCGCCACATCGTCTCGGCCTGGAACCCGACCGAGGTGGACCACATGGCGCTGCCGCCCTGCCACACGCTGTTCCAGTTCTACGTGGCCGACGGTCGACTCTCCTGTCAGTTGTACCAGCGAAGCGCGGACATCTTCCTGGGTGTGCCGTTCAACATCGCCTCGTATGCATTGCTGACCCACATGGTGGCGCAGGTGTCCGGCCTCGCGGTGGGCGATTTCGTGCATACCTTCGGCGATGCGCATCTGTACTCGAACCATCTCGAGCAGGCGGACGAGCAGCTTGCCCGCGAGCCGTTGCCGTTGCCGCGGCTGGAACTCAATCCGGATGTGACCGATCTGTTTGCATTCACGTTCGACGATATCCGGGTGGTGGGCTACGAAAGCCACCCGGCCATCAAGGCGCCCATTGCCGTCTGACCACATTGCACGGCGAGGGCCTTCTGCCTTACCCGGAACCAGGGAGAATGCGCATGACTCGTCCCAGTGCCATTGTTGTTGGCGTCGGCGCGGAACAGGGCATCGGCGCCGCGGTGTGCCGACGCTTTGCCGCCGAGGGTTATCACGTGTTCGTGGCTGGCCGCACACCGGCCAAGATCGATCAGGTGGTGGCGACTATCCGGGCCGCCGGCAACAGTGCCGAGGCGGTGACCACCGATGTGACGGTGGAAGCGGACGTGATCGCCCTGTTCGATCGCGCCATGGCGGACGCCGCGGATCACGCCCCGGCGGATGTAGTGGTCTCGAACACCGGCAACAACGCCATCATCGATTTTCGCGAGCTGACGGCCGATCAGTTCGAGGATTTCTGGCGCGTGGGCTGTTTCGGCGGCTTCCTGGTTGGCCGCGAGGCGGCCCGCCGCCTGGTGCCACTGGGGCGTGGCACGATGATCTTCACCGGGGCCTCGGGCAGCCTGCGGGGCAAGCCGGGATTCGCTCATTTCGCCGCTGCCAAGGCCGGCCTGCGCATGCTCAGCCAGAGCATGGCGCGAGAGTACGGCCCGCAGGGCATTCACGTGGCGCATGTGCTGATCGACGGCGGGGTCGATGGCGAGCGGGTGCGCAAGTTCGTGCCGGCACTGGCCGAGGCCAAGGGCGAGGGCGGACTACTCGACGTCGACGCCATTGCCGACACCTACTGGCACCTGCATTGCCAGCACCCCTCGGCGTGGACTCAGGAAATCGACCTGCGGCCGTTCAGGGAGACGTACTAGTCGCCGCGTCCTGCATCCGCAGTTCGTCCGCCACGGTGCGCACGTGCGGATCGTGGAAACCCAGCTCCCGTAGCGCCTCGTCCAGCTCCAGGAGGTAGTCCCGATTGCGGCCGCTGGGGCCGGCGGCGTGGCGGATATGCGCGGCGATCTCGTGCTTGGGCGCAGGTCCCAGAAAGGCATCGTTATCCGGCCCCGCGATGTAGACCAGTCCTTCGGCGCTACTGCCATCGGCGAAGGTCAGTGGCGTGACCAGCCGCAGATAGCCGTTCTTCTCCCGGTGATCGAGGTGCTCGAACACCCCGGGCGTCACGCGATAGGCCATGCCGCCGCAGGTCACGCCGGGTGATTCGATCAGCGTGACCACGCGGCCGGGCGCGTCCGGCGTGCCGCGATGGTCGTGCGAGCCCTGCCAGAATCGTCGCGCCCAGCCCTTAATGGTGGCTGGCCGGTGTTCCAGGAAGGTGAAATCCGCCTTGTAGATCAGCGAGCCGTATCCGAACAGCCACACCTCGTCGCGGCCCGCCAGGTGATTCTGACGGCGGTTATGTTCGATCGTGTTGACGGACATGGGGACGATGGCGGCCGCCGTGCGGGCGCGGTGTCGTTAGCGGGTTTGCGACCACCATTCTACGCGGCCATTGGGCCCGCGGGCAGCCGTGCCACAATGATTCGCGGCGCTGGACGGGGAGACGCGCGTGCGCAGATGGCTGCTACTGGCGGGAATCGGGCTGCCGGGACTGTTGTGCCTGACCCTGACCGGTATCTGGTTTTTCTACGATGTGGATCAGCACCGGGCGGCGCTGGAATCGGCGTTGTCCGATGCTGCCGGTCGCGGGTTCCGTATCGAGGGCGAGTTACGCCTGAATCGCGGCTGGCCACCCGCGTTGTCGGCGACATCGGTGTCGCTGGCCAATGCCGACTGGGCCGGCGATGAACCGCTGATTGCCGCCGAGCGCGTCGATATCCGGATCGCGCTGCTGCCGTTGTTGAGCCGCACGATCGATATTCGCCATGTCGCCGTGGCCGGGGCGGCGATTCGTCTGGCACGTCACTCCGACCATGGTGCCAACTGGAAGTTGGCGGAATCGGCCGACGAGGCGAGTGATGCCGACAGCGACGCGGGTTGGGCCCTTCGGTTTCCCCGGTCCGCGATCCTGCGGGATGCGCGTATCACCTACCAGCCGGACGAGCGTGCCGAGGCCGAGCAGGCCAGCGTTTCACGGGTGACGCTGCGGGCACCGGGGCTGGTCCGGCCGATGACGCTGGCGCTGGAAGGGCGGTACCGCGAACGCGATCTCCGGATCGACGCAAGCCTGGACCCCTGGCAGCAGCTCGGCGAGGCCGACGCCGATTACCGGGTCCATGAGTTCGACTGGCAGCTGGGCGACTCGAATCTGACAGGGTCGGGCCGGCTGGTGCGCGACGGGGCGCGACCGCGCCTTACCGGGGAGTTGACCTCGGACGAGCTCGATCTGCGGCCGTTTCAGGGCCAGGCCGCCAAGTCCGGCGAAGACCGCCTGATCCCGGACACGCCAATACCGCTGGCCCCGCTGCAGGCGCTGGATGCCGATATCAAGTTCACCGCCGGTCGCGTGATCAGCAACGGCCTGGTGCTGGAGGAACTCGATGCCACGCTGGCACTGGAAGCCGGCCAGCTTCGCCTGGACCCGATCCGGGCAACGCTTGCGGGCGGCAAGCTGGAGGCGGGCCTGGGTCTGGATGC
Organism: Salinisphaeraceae bacterium; assembly: GCA_040222795.1. Lineage (GTDB taxonomy): Bacteria > Pseudomonadota > Gammaproteobacteria > Nevskiales > Salinisphaeraceae > Spectribacter. Next base: position 133,490 of record JAVKCJ010000029.1, on the reverse strand, counting down.
TGGCCCGTCGCCGCCGCTGCTGGCGGTCGATGTGCAGCTGGATGACTTTCGGCCGGGCGAACTACCCGCGCTGCAGAACGCTGATCTGATCGATGACGCGCCCAGCGATTTCCGCCTGCAGGGCGAGGGCGCCGGGGGCAGCCCGGCAGCGGTGGCCGGTAACTTCAACGGTGATCTGCAACTGTCGGTGGGCCGGGGCACGCTCGGCAACAACGCCGCCAACATCATCGGTGCGGATGTGGTGTTTTCCCTGTTGCAGCAGATCAACCCGCTGGCTGACGAGGAGGCCCGTACCGATCTGATGTGTGCGGCCCTGACGCTGGCGATCAAGGACGGTGTGGCGCAGGGAGAGAAGGCCATCGGCATGCAGACCGACAAGGTCAATGTGCTAGGCAACGCGGTGATCGACCTGGCCTCCGAGGCGGTGGCCATCCGGGTCAAGCCCACCGCGCGCAGCGGCATTGGGGTGAATCTGGGTACGCTGGCCGGCGGCTTTTCCATCGGCGGCACACTCACCGGACCGCGCCCCACCTCCGGCGACCTGACCGCCAAGCTGCAGGCGGTCGGCCGTATCGGCGCGGCTATCACCACGGGCGGGTTGTCGTTGATCGCGGAAGGAGCATTCGATCGCACCTTCGCCACGGATGATCCCTGTGGCGTGGTGCTGGCGGACGGCACCAGCGAGTCAGCGGAATCCGGGATACTGGAGCGGGCCGGTGACAAGGCCCGCGACCTCTTCGACGGCCTGTTCGGTCAGTAGTCGGGCAGGGCTGCAACCACGGTGGCATTGTCCTGACCCACCGCGTTGGCAGTGTCGATTCGGGCCAGCAATCCGGTCACCGCCGCCTGGGCGCTGACTGCCGTGCCCATTGTCTCGGCCAGTGCCGATTCGGGCAGGGTCTCTATGCCGTCGCTGGCAATCAGATAACGCGGATGCAGTGCCCTGGCCGGCGATAGTTGGGCAACATCAACACGGGTAAATGCCGGTCCCAGGCAGCTGGATACCGTGGGCCCGTCGCCATGGACTTCGTTGACCCGGGCAAGCCTGTCGCCGTCCAGGCGGTAGATCAGGCTGTCGCCCACGCTGGCCCGGTAGACGGCATCGGGCGCGAACAGAAGTGCCGCCAGCGTGGTGCCCAGCCCGGCGAGGGCGGGGTGGTCACGCTCGATTACGTGCAGGCGCGCGTCGGCGGCCCGCAGAGCCGCTTCCAGGACAGCAGGCGGTTGTTGCCAGCATTCGGCGGGCGTGGCGCGCAGGTAATCCACGAAGCTGTCGATGGCCGCGTTGCTGGCCACATCCCCACCGGGGTGACCACCCATGCCATCGGCCACCACCGCAAGCTGAAAGTCGCCCAGGCTGGTCCACGCCAGGCTGTCTTCCTGCCGGCGGCGAGCGCCCTGGATCTGGTCACCATGAATGTCCATGGTGCTAGTCTCGGGGCACGCCGGGGGCTTCGGCAATCAGGGAGAGGTTATGGACGTTTTCTTTCGTGTGCAGCTGGTCAAGCCGGAGTCGATGTCGCTGGCCGAGTTCTTCGACGTCTGGATCGCGGAAACCGAGGCGGTGATGGGCGCTCGCGATGCGGGCGTTATCAAGTGGGTCTACAAGGTGGCCGGTCAGTACGAGGTGGTCGGCGTGATTGCCGTGGACTCGGCCGAGCATCTCGACGAGCTGATCCATCAGCTGCCCGTCTGGCGCGACTCGGCCGGCCATACCGTCGTGGACATGGAGTGGTTGCCGTTGACCGACTATGCGACCTGGTCGAAGCAGATGAAGGCGCATAACGGCAGCTGACCCGCCGGGCTCAATCCGCCAGTGGGCGCTCGGGTGCCGACGCTCGCTGGCGTGTCTGCCAAGCCGGTGGCTCGTGGACCGGGATGTCCGTCGGGGCCAGCGGCGACCGCCCCAGAATCGCGTCGGCTGCCTTTTCGGCCAGCATGATGGTGGGCGCGTTGATGTTGCCGCAGGTCAGCCGCGGCATGATCGAGGAATCCACCACCCGCAGGTTCGCGATGCCGTGAACGCGGCAGGCCGGGTCGACCACGGCCTGCGGGTCGGTGCCCATGCGGCAGGTGCTGCAGGGGTGATAGGCGGTTTCCGCGTGCTGGGCCACCCAGGCGTCGATCTCGTCGTTGGTGGTCACGGCTGGTCCCGGTGACAGCTCCTCGCCCCGGTAGTCGTCGAGGGCGGGCTGGGCGAAGATTTCCCGCGTCAGGCGCAGGCCGGTGCGGAAAGCCTCGCGGTCGGCGGCTTCCTGAAGGTAGTTGAAAGTCAGCACCGGCGCACTTTGCGGGTCGGCGGACCGTAGGCGGACGTGGCCGCGGCTGTCCGGCTTGTTCGGCCCCAGATGGGCCTGGAAGCCGTGACCGGGTGCGGCGCTGGAACCATCGTAGGCGATGGCCCCGGGCAGGAAGTGGAACTGGATATCCGGGTAGCGCAGACCCGCCCGGCTGCGGATGTAACCGTTGGCCTCGAACTGGTTGCTGGCGCCGAGCCCGTCGCGGCGCAGCAGCCAGCGGGCCCCGATGCCGAGCTTGCTGAGGGCGCCGAGGCGGCCATTCAGGCTGATCGGTTGCCGGCAGGCATGCTGAACCCAGATTTCCAGATGATCCTGCAGATTGGCGCCCACGCCGGGCAGGTCGTGGACCACCTCGATGCCGTGCTCGCGCAGGTGGGCCGCCGGTCCGATGCCCGACAGCATCAGCAGTTTGGGCGAATTGAATGCGCTGGCCGCGAGGATTACCTCCCGCCGGGCCTGCAGCCGATGCGAGCGGCTGCCGCGTCGGTAGACCAGGCCGGTGGCGCGACGGTCAACCAGCAGGATTCGCTCGGCCAGGGCGTGCCGGATGACCTGCAGATTGGGCCGCTGCCGGGCCGGCTCGAGATAGGCGCGGGCGGTGGAGCAACGCTCGCCGTCGCGCACCGACATGTCCATGCGCCCGAAGCCCTCCTGGCGGTGGCCGTTGTAATCCGCGGTCTGGCCGTAGCCGGCCTGGGCCCCGGCCTCGATGAAGGCCCGGTAGAGCGGGTTGGCCATGTTGTTGCCGTTGCAGACACCCACCGGCCCGCCGGTGGCCCGGTAGTCATCGTCGCCGTACAGGCAGTCCTCCGCTCGCCGGAAATAGGGCAGCACGTGGGCGTAGTCCCAGCCGATGGCGCCCCGCGCGGCCCAGTCGTCGAAATCGCCGGCGCTGCCGCGCACCCAGGCCATGCCGTTGATCGACGACGAGCCCCCGACCACCTTGCCGCGGGCATGGTGCAGGCACCGGCCGTTCAGGCCCGGCTCCGGCTCGCTGTACAAGCCCCAGTCGTAGCGTTTCATGCCCATGGGAATGGACAGCGCGGCGGGCATCCGGATCAGCGGGCAGCGGTCACTGCCGCCGAACTCCAGCAGGCAGACCGAGAAGCGGCCGTCCGCGCTCAGCCGGTCGGCCAGCACGCAGCCGGCCGAGCCGGCGCCGACAATGAGGTAGTCGAAGGTCTGGTCGGGCGGGTTTGCTGGCAAGGGGCTTTTCGGGCAACTAATCCAGATCACAGCGTATCAACTCTGAATGACAGCAAAAGGCGACCGCTTGATACGCTATGCGTGTGTCCACGAACCCCATGTGACTGCATGACATCCGTATTTCCGGGTGCCGGCCTGGCGCCGATCCAACTCGCCCGATGACCGCGGAACCGGAAGCGACCGCCCCCGTTCAGGCCCTGCAAACACGCGATCGTTACCGGCTCCGACAGCGGTGGCAGGCCGCCCGGGACAATGCCGAGCGGGCCCGGATCGAAGCCGAGATGAGCGCCAGCGCGGCAAAAACCCGCGACCGCCTGGCGGCCCGGCCGGCCATCGACCTGGTCGCGGAACTCCCGGTATCGACCCGCGCCGAGGAGATTGCGTCGGCGGTGCGTGATCATCAGGTGGTGGTGGTCTGCGGCGCCACCGGTTCCGGCAAGACCACCCAGCTGCCCAAGATCCTCATGCAGGCCGGGCTGGGTGCGCGCGGGCTGATCGGCCACACCCAGCCGCGCCGCCTGGCGGCACGCAGCGTGGCCCAGCGCATCGCCGACGAGGTGGCGGTGCCGCTGGGCGGGCTGGTGGGTTTCCAGACCCGGTTCGAGCAGAGCGTCGGCGAGGCCACCCAGGTCAAGCTGATGACCGACGGCATCCTGCTGGCCGAAACCGCGCGCGACCGGTTTCTCAACCGCTACGAGGCCATCGTCATCGACGAGGCGCACGAGCGCACGCTCAACGTCGATTTCCTGCTGGGCTACCTCAAGCGGCTGCTGCCGAAACGGCCCGATCTGAAGTTGATCGTCACCTCGGCCACCATCGATCCGGGCCGCTTCTCGGCGTTTTTCGACGACGCGCCGGTCATCGACGTGGAGGGCCGCAGCTATCCGGTGACGGTGCGCTACCGTCCGCCTGACGAGGACATTGACCAGCCGGAAGCCGTGGAGGCCGCGGTGCGCGAACTCTGGCGAGAGGGGCCCGGCGACATCCTGGTGTTCCTGCCCGGCGAGCGTGATATCCGGGACACGGAACGGCATCTGGCGAAAGCACTGGCGGGCTCCAAATTCGCCAGCGCCGAAATCGTGCCGCTATATGCCCGCCTGACCCGCTCGGCCCAGAACCGCATCTTCGCGCCGAGTCGGGGCTATCGGTTGGTGCTGGCGACCAACGTGGCCGAAACCTCGCTGACGGTGCCGGGCATCCGCTATGTGATCGACACCGGGCTGGCCCGCATCAGCCGTTATTCCACGGCCGCCAAGGTCCAGCGGTTGCCGATCGAGCCGGTTGCCCGGGCAAGCTGCGACCAGCGCGCCGGCCGCTGCGGGCGGGTGGCGCCGGGCATATGCATTCGCCTGTTCGCCGAGGACGACTACGGCAACCGCCCGGCCTTCACCGACCCGGAAATCCGCCGCACCAATCTGGCCAGCGTGCTGCTGACCATGGCCGATCTGAGGCTGGGGGATATCGAGGACTTTCCCTTCGTCGACCCGCCCGAACGCCGGCATATCCAGGACGGCCGCAACCTGTTGCAGCAACTGGAGGCGCTCACGCGCGGCAGGGATGGGCACCGCATCACGAAGCTGGGCCGGCGGCTGGCCCGGCTGCCACTGGATCCCCGCATCGGCCGCATGCTTCTGGCCGGCCACGATCAGGGGGTATTGCCGGCCCTGCGGGTGCTGGCCGCGGGGCTGACCATCCAGGACCCGCGCGAGCGCCCGACCGAAGCCCGGCAGGTGGCGGACGAGGCGCATAAGCCGTTCAGCGACAACCGGTCGGATTTCATCGGCCTGCTCCGGGTCTGGGACGCCTTCGCCGCGATCAAACGCGAGCGCTCGGGCAATCAGTTGCGCAAGTGGTGCCGCGAGCACTTCCTCAACTTCATGCGCTTGCGCGAGTGGGAGGACCTGGTCCGCCAGCTGCGCCGCATCGGCAGCGACATCGGCCTGCCCAATCAACGGCTGGCCACCAAGCTGGCCGACAGCGACTACAACGCCGTGCATGCGGCGCTGCTGGCCGGCCTGCTGGATCATGTCGGTCAGCTCGATGAGCGGGGGGAGTATCTGGGCGCCCGCGGACGGCGCTTCCGCATCTTCCCCGGGTCCGCACTGGCGGGCCGCAACCCCAAGTGGCTGGTGGCCGGCGAACTGATCGAGACCAGCCGGCTCTACGCCCACCACGTGGCGATGGTGGAGCCGGCCTGGGTCGAGCAGGCCGCCGCCCATTTGGTGCAGCGCGAGCATTACGAACCGCACTGGGCCAAGCGGCGCGGGCATGTGGCCGGGCGCGAGCGGGTGAAACTGTTCGGCCTGACCCTGGCCGACGGCCGCAAGGTGGACTACGGCCGCATCGACCGTGCCGCCGCCCGCGAGATATTCATCCGCGATGGGCTGGTGGCGTTTGCCGTGACCGGCAATCGCGGCCGGCTGCCGGATTTTCTGAGCCACAACCAGACCCTGGTCACCGACATCGCGGACCGCGAGGCCCGCTTTCGCCGGCGCGATCTGCTGGTAGACGAGACCACCCAGGCCGCGTTCTACGAGGAAGCGCTGCCGGCCGAGGTCTGCGACCGCAAGTCGCTGATGGCCTGGATCAACGACCATGGCGATGCCGCGTTGCGCTTCGACGAGGACAGCTTGTTGCGCCACGCGGGGCTGGATCTGCCGGCCGACGCCTTTCCCGAGGCGCTGCGTCTGGGCGACGTGCCCATTGGCCTGGTCTATCGCTTCGAGCCGGGAGACCCGGATGACGGTGTCACCGCGCGGCTGCCGCTGCCGATGATCAACCAGTTTCCCGACGAGCGGGCCGACTGGCTGGTGCCGGGGCTGCTGGAGGAAAAGATCCGCGAGTACTTCAAGGCCCTGCCCAAGGCCCAGCGCCGCCAGGTGGTGCCGGTACCGGAATTCGCCCGGGCCGCCGCCGAGCGGCTGGATTTCGCCTCGGGCAGCCTGCAGGATCGGCTGCGCGAGGCGGTTCGGGCCATGACCGGCAGCGCCATTCCAGCGGATGCCTGGCAGGGCTTTTCACCGAGCCGGCACCTGCAGATGCGTTTCGAGGTGATCGACGAGCAGGACCGGGTGCTGGACAGCGGCCGGGATCTGAATGCCCTGCGCCAGAGGCTGGGTGAGCGGGCGCGTGAGGCGGTCCAGTCCCGCCCGGATCACGGTATCGAACGGCGGGAACTCAGCGAGTGGCCGGATACCGATCTGCCCGGGTTCGTGGAACTGGATCATGGCGGCGTCACCCTGCGCGCGGTGCCGGCGCTGGTCGACCGGGGCGAGCATGTGGACCTGGTGCTGCTGGACGATCCGGCAGCGGCCGAACGCGAGCACCGCCGTGGCGTGATCCGGCTGCTGCGGCTGGCCGCGCGCAAGCCGGCCAGATTCCTCAAGCGCGAGCTCACCGGTTTCAAGCAGCAGGCGACCCAGCCGCTGCCGGCGCCGCCCGACACCGCGCTGGTGGATGCCGGCATCCTCGCGTCGCTCGAGGCCGATCCGGAAGGCCCGCTGCTGGCCGACCTGCTGCAGGCGGTGATCGGGGCGCGGGTGGAGGAGGCCCCGCGCGATGCCGCCGGGTTCGAAGTCCTGTCGGAGACGGTGCGCGGCGCGATCGTGAGCGATGCGGTCGCGCTCTGGGATCGCCTGTCGCCGGCACTCACGCGTTACGCGCAGTTGCGCCGGCGCCTGTCACGAGGGTTGAGCCTCGATGCCATGCCCTGCGTCGAGGACATGCAGGATCAACTGGCGCACCTGATCCACCTGGGTTTCATCAGCCATATGCCCGATCCGCGCCATCTGGACCGCTACCTCGCCGCGCTGGAACAGCGTCTGGACAAGCTGCGGGAGGCCGGCAGCGAAGCCGACCGCGAGCGCCTGCGCCAGATCACCCCCTACTGGATCGCCTACAAGCAGCGGGCGGTGCGCGCGGCCCGGCGCGGCGAGCGTCCCGACAACCTGATCGACCTGCGCTGGATGATCGAGGAGTACCGGGTGCAGGTATTCGCCCAGCCGCTGGGTACGGCGGTCAAGGTATCGCCGAAACGGCTCGACGCGATTTTGGAAAACTGCTGATCGGCGGTCAGAATGACGGCTGATGCCATCCCACGGAGAAAGCCTTGTTCATCGCCATGAACCGATTTCGCGTCGCCCCGGGCCGCGAGGCCGATTTCGAGGAAGTCTGGCGCGCCCGCGACAGCCATCTGGAAGGCGTGCCGGGTTTCCGCGAGTTCCAGTTGCTGCGCGGCCCGTCGCACGAGGACCACACCCTGTTCGCCTCGCACTCGATCTGGGAGTCTCGCGAGGCGTTCGAGGCCTGGACGAAATCGGAGGCGTTCCGCAAGGCCCACGCCGGGGCGGGCGACACCAAGGGTATGTACCTCGGTCCGCCCCAGTTCGAGGGCTTCGACGTCGTTCTCTAAAGCGATGACCGACGCCGAATCCGTCGGGCGTTACGCGCCGTCGCCCAGCGGCCCGCTGCATGCCGGATCGTTGCTGGCCGCGGTGGCCAGCTTCGTTCATGCCCGCAGCCACGGCACCCGCTGGGTGCTGCGCATGGATGACATCGATCGTGACCGCGAAGTGCCGGGAGCGGCCGATGACATCCTGCGAACACTGGAAGCTTTCGGCCTGACCTGGGACGGTCCGGTTCTCTACCAGAGCCGCCGCCTCGACGCCTACAAGTCTGCCCTCGAGCAGCTGCGTGAGTCCTGCCGGGTTTTCGATTGTGGCTGTACTCGCCGGGAGGCACAGACCGGCCCGGCCGGCATCGAAGGGCCGGTGTATCCGGGCACCTGCCGGGATGGGCTGCCGGCAGGGCGCTCGCGACGATCCGTGCGCTTTCGAATCACCGAAACGCATCTGAAATTCGAGGACGGCATTCAGGGCGAGGTGGTCCAGAATCCGGCTGCCGACGTCGGTGATTTCGTGGTGCGCCGGGCCGACGGCCAGTTTGCCTATCAACTGGCGGTGGTGGTGGATGACGCCGCCCAAGGTGTGACCGAAGTGGTCCGGGGCGCGGACCTGCTGACCTCGACGCCGCGCCAGATCCTGCTGCAACAGGCGCTGGAGCTACCGGTGCCCGCCTACTGGCACGTGCCGCTGATTACCCATGCCGACGGCCGCAAGTTCAGCAAGAGCGAGGGCGCGGCGGCGATCGATCCGTCGCGGCCCGTGCCCGGCCTGCTGGCCGCGCTGAAGCGACTGGGCCAGTCACCGCCCGCGGATATGGCCGCGGAGAGCGTTGACACGGTGCTGGCCTGGGCCACGGCCAACTGGCGGGTGGACAGCGTGCCGCGCCGATTGCCGCCAACCGCCGACACCGTCCGCGCCTCATGAGCATCCGGATCAAACGCGTGTATGCGTCTCCGGCCGCTGATGACGGGCGCCGTGTTCTGGTCGACCGACTGTGGCCCAGGGGACTGTCTAAACAGCGTGCCGAACTGGATGAGTGGTGTCGCGACGTGGCCCCGTCGCCTGATCTGCGAAAGTGGTTCGGCCATGATCCCGAACGCTGGGCGGCCTTTCGTGCTGCTTATCGTGACGAGCTGGCGGCGATGGATACCGCGACGCTGGCGCCATTGGTCGAGGCGGCCCGTGACGACCGGCTGACCCTGCTCTACGCCGCCCGCGACGAGCAGCACAACCACGCGCGGGTGCTCGCGGAATTCCTGGAGGCACAGCAATGAGCGAATCCGATGACGCAGCCGTCCTGGCCGAACGTGTGCGCGAGGCCTGTATCGACGCGGCGCTGGCCGGCTACGAGGATGCTGCCATGGCGGGTCTGTGCCATGAGGGTTGCTGGGAGGCGGCGATCAGTGCGATTCGGCGGTTGCCGGTGAAGGCGCTGACGGCGGAAGCCGACGATGGTTGAGCCGGCAACCGTTGACGATTGGCCGCTTGAAAGCGGCCCTACCAGGTAATCCGCCGTAGGGCGCCATTCATGGCGCCTGCCCGAATCAACGGGCCACCCGACGTTTCAGAAACGTCATTGCCAGGCCCCGTCAGGGGCCGCGGCAATCTTAATTCTTCCCGGGCGTTCAGCATTTCCAGAGCTTGAAAAATGAAGAGAGTTCCGCCCCGCTAAAGCGGGCCGGGAGCCTCGCGGCCCTGCAGTGCCCAGCTCGTCCCGACCGGAGAGAAGGGCTGCCTATTCGCTCCCGTTAGCGCTTGCCGGCCGGGGACGCTACCAGCGCTCCCGCCCCCACCGCTCCGGATTCGCCCAGTAGCGGCTGTTCAGCCAGTCCGGTACGTCCTTGTAGTCGTGGATATTGAAGCGATACAGCCGCCATTCCCCGAAGTGGCCGGCCCGCTTGAGGCCGTAGCCAATCAGGTCGGCGTTGGTCCAGTCGGCCGCCGGACTCACGATCAGCCAGAACCGATGGGTGTAAATATCTCGCAGCCGGCCGAGGCCCTGGGCCGCGGTGCGGACCGGACGGCTTTCCAGCAGGTCGGCCACGATGGCCAGGTCGAAGGGTTGATCGCCAATCCGTGCATCGTCCATTTCGGCTGGCGTCAGCGTCAGGCAGTTGGCGTCGGGCAGCCGTTCACGGATGCGCGACGTCAGTGCCGCGTCGTCCTCGGCGACGAGCAGAATGCGGCGCGGAGGCGGGTCGCCCAGACTGTCGGCGAGGTAGTCGAGCAGGTCGGGCGGCGGCGCGTCGTCAGCCATCCAGCAATTCGATCCAGTGGCGTACGGGCACGCCTGCGGCGGTGCCCAGATGCAGCTGGCAGCCGATGTTGGCGGTGACGATGGTGTCCGGGTCACCGGCCTGCAGATTGGTCAGCTTGTCGTCGCGCAGGCGGTTGGCCATGGCCGGCTGCAGGATCGAGTAGGTGCCGGCGGAGCCACAGCAGAGGTGCTTGTCGCGGATGGGCGTGAGCCTGAAACCGGCGGTCTGCAGCACGCCGGCTACCCGGTCCTGGAGGCCCGGCGCGTTCTGCAGGGTGCAGGGCGGATGATAGGCCACCGGCCGGTCGGCGCCGATGTGCCGGAATGCCGTGAGGTCCTCATCGGCCAGGATATCGCCCAGATCCCGCACCAGTTCGGTAACCCGCTTCGCCTTGTCCGCGTAATCGGGGTCATCGCGCAGCAGGTGGCCGTACTCCGCCAACTGGGCGCCGCAGCCACTGGCTGTCACCACGATCGCCTCCGCCCCGGCCTCGATGTGTGGCCACCAGGCATCGATGTTGTACCGGGCGAAGGCCAGGGCCTCGTCACGGGCACTCAGATGCTGGGGCAGGGCGCCGCAGCAGCCGGCCTCGCGAACACGCACCAGCCGGATGCCCAGACGATCCAGCACCCGTGCGGCGGCCGCATTGGTCCGTGGTGCCGCGGCCGGCTGCACGCAGCCGCCAAGCACCAGCATGGTCCGCGTGGCACCGGTCGAGTCCGGCCAGCTGCCGGCGACCTGGCGCGGGGGAATCTTGGCTTTCAGCGGCGCTGGTATCAGGGGCCGGAACAGTTGACCCAGCCGGAGCAGCGGTGTGAACCGCCCCCGGTAGGCGATGATCCGCCGCAATCCCCAGCGCATGAAACGCTCGATCGGGCCGCGCCGGACCCGCCGATCAACCAGGTCACGGCCGATATCGGCCAACCGGCCGTATTCCACGCCGGACGGGCAGGTAGTTTCGCAGGCCCGGCAGGTCAGGCAGCGGTCAAGATGGGTCTGGGTAGCGCGCGTGGGCTCGGCGCCTTCCAGCACCTGCTTGATCAGATAGATGCGCCCCCGCGGGCTGTCGCGTTCATCCCCCAGCAGTTGATAGGTGGGGCAGGTCGCGGTGCAGAAGCCGCAGTGGGTGCAGGCGCGCAGGATGCGGTCGGCCTCTTGGCCGTCTGGAGTCGGAAGAATGTCTGCGAGGATGGACGTCTGCATAAGGTGAACGGTGTCCCGATTACATCCAGTGGTCGCGGGTATGGAAGACCTGCTTCACGGGATCAAAGTGCAGCAAAGGCGCAAAGCATATCGTCTCGGTCAGGCCCAGTGTCCGTAACACGGCAGCGCATTGACCCGGGTGCCGGTGTGCGCGTGCCCGGATAAGGCTATCAATCACTGCCAGCGAGGCCGATGCCACCCTGGCAGAGCCCGATTGCCGCGCTTGGGAACGGTGGTAGATTTGATCGACTTCCCGCTGATACTCCGTAGCGTGCCGCTGCGAAAGCTGCCCCTGGTGGTGAACGCGGAAAGCCCCGAGCAGGCAATCGATCAGGAACAGGCGATCCTGCTGGTAGAAACGAAACCAGAGGTCGAAGTCCCCCGCGTAGTCGAGTGTCTCATCCAGGCCGCCGACCCGCTCCCATAAGTCGCGTCGCCAGAAGGTGCTTTCCTGCTGGATCCAGTGGCGATCGCCCGCCAGAAACCGACGGCGCGAGCGATACCGGTGCTCGGGGATGGCGAATGCGCGATTCTCGTCGTCGATCAGACAGGGGCGCCCGGTGACCCAGTTGACCTGCCGGTTCTGGGTAAAGAGTAGATCGAGCAGGCTGAGCGCGCCCGGATGAAGCACGTCATCGGCATTGATCCAGCCCATGACATCACCGGTGGACATCGAAAAGCCTAGTTTGAGGCCGGCATACATGCCGATGCCGGGTACCACCCGGTGCTCGGATATCTGATCGGCGTGAGTCTCCAGGATATCTGTCGTGCGGTCGGTTGAACCGGCATCAATGACGATGTGTTCAAGATTCGGGTAACGCTGGCTGGCAATGGACGCGAGGCAATCCGCCAGGTAGGTCTCCGCGTTGAGCGTCGTGGTTACTAGCGAGATTCGTGTCGCCATGGCTTCGCAGTCTCGTCCGGAAATCTGCCGGCAGGTCGGGTATCAGGGCCGACCGTCTCCGGGCCTCGAATCACAAACCGTTGAACCGAGCCGTCAGAGTTCGGCGTAAAGCCGGCCCGGATTGAGAATGCCGGCCGGATCCATGGATTTCCTGACCCGCTGGTGCAGCTTCTGCATTGCTTCCGGCAGCGGATGAAAGCGGGCATCGCCGTCACCGCGGAACAGGGTGGCGTGGCCGCCGGTCCGCTCGGCCGCGGTGCGTATATCATTGGCGTCCGCGCTGGTGACCAGCCAGCGCTGGGCCCCGCCCCAGTCGAGGGCCCAGTCGCCCGGCAGGTCGGCCAGCGGCGCGGCCGGCGGCACGGAAAGTCGCCAAAGCGGTTCGGCGCCGGCGGTCAGCGGCGTCTGCAGTTCGCGGATACGGGCCCAGCGATCGGGATCGTTATCCACATCGCCGCCGATGGCGTCGCGGGCCGCATCCACGGCGCGTTCGGCGCCGGACAGACGCAGATACAGCTCGCCAGCTTCCCAGTAGGCCCCCGACAGCGGCCAGGGTTTGCCGGCCAGTTCGTTCATGCGGTTGATGGCTGTCGTGGCGTCCAGTTGCTGGACCAGCGTGGTTTCCGCCGCCGGGCGGGGTAGCACCTTGAGGCTGACGCTGACCAGCACACCCAGCGTGCCGTGTGCCCCGGCCATTAGCCGCGACACATCGTAGCCGGCCACGTTCTTCATCACGTCGCCCCCGAAATGCAGCAGTTCGCCCCGGCCGTTGATCACGCGGGTGCCGAGCACCAGGTCACGCGCCGCGCCACCCCAGGGGCGGCGGGGCCCGGACAATCCCGCGGCAATGGTGCCGCCGAGGGTGGCATCGGCGCCGAAATGCGGGGGCTCGAATGACAGCATCTGCCCCTGTTCGGCGAGCACGGTCTCCAGCTCGGCCAGACGGGTGCCGGCGCGGGCGGTAACCACCAGTTCGCCGGGCTGATAGTCCACGATCCCGGTCAGGGCGCTGACGTCCAGAAACGCCCCGTCCACCGGGTGTCCGAGAAAGGCCTTGGTGCCGCCGCCGCGAATGGCCAGCGGGGTACTGCGCTCGTTGGCAGCGGCAACGCGCTCGCGCAGGGCGGAGATCAGATCTTCGGTGCCGGTCACAGGCGCTCCAGTTCCGGGTGCGGCAGTTCACCGTTGTGCACGTGCATGGCCCCGAACTCGGCGCAGCGGTTCAGCGTGGGCACGGCCTTGCCGGGGTTGAGCAGGGCGTGTGGATCGAAGGCCGCCTTGATGGCGTGAAACTGATCCCGCTCGGCGTCGTTGAACTGCAGGCACATGTGGCCGATCTTCTCCACGCCGACGCCGTGTTCGCCGGTGATGGTGCCGCCCACTTCCAGGCACAGCTCGAGGATCTTCCCGCCGTAGGCCTCGGTGCGTTCCAGCTCGCCGGGGTTGTTGGCGTCGTAGAGAATCAGCGGATGCAGGTTGCCGTCGCCGGCGTGGAACACGTTGGCCACGCCCTGGCCGTATTCCTCGGACAGGGCGTAAATGCCCTTGAGCACCCGGGCCAGATGCCGGCGCGGGATGGTGCCGTCCATGCAGTAGTAATCCGGGGCGATGCGGCCCATCGCCGGGAAGGCGGCCTTGCGCCCGGACCAGAACAGGGCCCGCTCGGCATCGTCACGCGAGACGCGTACGTCGGTAGCGCCTTCGCGCTCGACCACCGCGGTGACCGCCTCGATGTGTTCCGCCACCTCGGCCTCGGTGCCGTCGACCTCGCACAGCAGGATGGCCGCAGCGTCGGTGGGATAGCCGGCGTGGACGAAATCCTCAACCGCGCGGATCGCCGGGCCGTCCATCATCTCCAGGCCGGCGGGGATGATGCCGGCACCGATGATCGCCGCGACCGCCTCGCCGGCCCGCTCGACATCATCAAACGCAGCCAGGATCACGCGGGCGGATTCGGGGCTGGGCAGCAGCTTGACGGTGACCTCGACGATCACCCCCAGCATGCCCTCCGAGCCGGTCATCAGCGCCAGGAAGTCGTAGCCCGGGGCGTCCAGCGCCCGGTTGCCGATGGTCAGCAGGTCACCGTCCACCGTTACAACTTTCAGTTCCAGCAGGTTGTGCACGGTCAGCCCGTATTTCAGGCAGTGCACCCCGCCGGAGTTCTCCGCGACGTTACCGCCGATGGAACAGGCGATCTGGGACGAGGGATCGGGCGCGTAGTACAGCCCGTACGGTGCGGCGGCCTCGGAGATGGCCAGGTTGCGCACCCCCGGTTGCAGGCGGGCGCAGCGGTTGTCGGCGTCGATGTCCAGAATTTGGTTGAACCGGGCCAGCGACAGCAGCACGCCGTTGTCCAGTGGCAGGGCGCCGCCCGACAGCCCGGTGCCGGCGCCGCGGGCAACCACCGGCACGCCCGCCGAGCTGCACAATTGCATGATTGCCTGTACCTGGTCGATGGTATCCGGCAGCACCACGATCATCGGCAACTGGCGGTAGGCGGACAGCCCGTCGCATTCGAATGGCGCCAGATCCTCGGTGCGGTGCAGGACCGACTCGGCAGGCAGGATGGACTGCAGGTCGCGCACCAGTTGCGACTTATGATCGGCGATGTCGGATTGAGTAACGGCCATGGCGTTATCCGGTTCCGGCCGGCCGCGGTATTCGCGGCCCGCTTGCGACATTGGCGCTCAGTCTAGCGGTCCGGAGCCTGCTCCCGCATCCGTGCCGCCTCGGTTAGACTGCGCGCGTTACCGGCGATGGAGTACCCGTGCGGATTTCCCTGATCGTGGCCATGGACAACCACCGCGTGATCGGCCACGAAGGCGGCATGCCCTGGCACCTGCCGGCCGATCTGCGGCACTTTCGGCAACACACTACCGGCAAGCCCATCCTGATGGGGCGGCGCACTTTCGAGTCCATCGGCCGCCCGCTGCCGGACCGCGACAATCTCGTGCTCACGCGGCAGCCGAGTTTCCGCGCCGAGGGCGTGCGCCGGGTGGCCGATCTGCAGGCCGGTATCGATCTGGCAGACGCCTATGGTGCGACCGAGATGATGGTAATCGGCGGGGCTCAGGTCTATGACCTGGTACTGCCGCGGGCTGATCGCCTGCTGATCACCCGCATTGACGGAACGTTTCCCGGGGACACCTGGTTCCCCGCCATCGACGAAACCGAATGGGATACCGTCGCCGACGAGTACCGGGCCGCGGATGAGCGCAACCCCGTGGCCTGCCGGTTCCTGGATCTGCGGCGCCGGCCGGCGCCCGTCAACCACGAGGAGTGATGAACCATGGCGGATGTGACAGCCGAGTTCGAACAGGCACAGAAGGATGTCGAAACGCTTACCAAACGGCCCAGCAATGAGGATCTGCTGGCGCTGTACGCCCACTACAAGCAGGCCACTGCCGGCGATGTCGCGGGCAAGCGTCCCGGCATGACCGACTTCAAGGGCCGCGCCAAGTACGACGCCTGGGCAAAGTTGAAAGGCACCGATGCCGAGGCCGCGATGCGGGCCTACATCGCCAAGGTCGGCCAGTTGCTGGATGCCGAGCGCGGCTGAGCCGTGTGGCTGATCTTCGACCTGGGCGGCGTGCTGATCGACGTCGAGCCGCTTGAGGCCACGCTGGCGCGGCTGGCGGCCGAATCCGATACCCCGGTGGCCGAACTGCGCGAGCCGTTGCGCGAGGCCTTCGACAGCAAGCAGCGGTCATTGTCGGAACGGTTCCAGTGGGGGGATCTCGATGAGGCCGGGTTTCTGGCGGCGCTGGATGCGCGGCTGACGCGGCCGCTGGGCCCGGCAGTGCTGGCCCGCCACATGGCCGGCATGCTGCGGGGCGCGATTGCCGAGACGCCGGCCCTGCTCGCGGCGCTGGCGGCGCGTCACCCGGTGGCCTGTTACTCCAACACCAATCCGGTGCACTGGCGTGCCGCACTCGCCCGGTTCGACTTCATGGGCCTGTTCCGCCATGCCATGGCCTCGCACGAGGAGCGCCTGGCCAAACCGGACCCGCGGGTGTTCGGGCGGGTTCAGGCGCGTTTGGGT
This sequence comes from Salinisphaeraceae bacterium, assembly GCA_040222795.1. Classification (GTDB taxonomy): domain Bacteria; phylum Pseudomonadota; class Gammaproteobacteria; order Nevskiales; family Salinisphaeraceae; genus Spectribacter. Next base: position 117,174 of record JAVKCJ010000029.1, on the reverse strand, counting down.
GCCGGGCCGGACGAGTGCCTGCTGATCGACGACCGCGAGATCAATGTCACTGCCGCTCGCCGCGCCGGATGGGAGGCCCTGCCGTTCACCGATGCTGGCACGCTACGACGCGATCTGGCGGCGCGGGGCATCACGCCGTGACGGGACCGGTGATTACCGATGCGCCGGCGCCGCTGATCGATCTGATGCGGACCGTGCCGCGCTGGTTGGTACTCACCGGGGCCGGCATGAGCACCGCCTCGGGCATTCCCGACTATCGCGATGCGAATGGGGCCTGGAAGCGTCAGCAGCCCATGACCGGCCAGGCCTTCCGCGTCAGCCCGGCGCGCCGTCAGCGCTACTGGGCCGGCAGCTTCAGCGGCTGGCCCCGGGTGGCGGTCGCCGAACCCAATGCCGCCCACCGGGCGCTGGCCGCGCTGGAAGCGGCCGGCCGCGTCACCGGGGTGGTCACCCAGAACGTGGATCGACTGCATCAGCGGGCCGGGAGTCATCGGGTGGTGGATCTGCATGGACGGCTGGACCGGCTGATCTGTCTCGACTGTGGCGGCCGTTATGCCCGCACCGCGTTCCAGCAGCGGCTGGCGACGGCCAATCCGGATTTGTCGGCCGGCGATGCGCAGGCCGCGCCGGATGGCGACAGCCCGGTGGCCGCGGCACGCAGCCAGCGATTCAACGTCCCCGATTGCCGCCGTTGCGGGGGCGTGCTGAAACCGGACGTGGTGTTTTTCGGCGAGAACGTGCCGCGGCGCCGGGTGGCGCGGGTGCGGCGGTGGCTCGCCGACGCGGACGGCCTGCTGGTGGTGGGGTCGTCGCTGATGATCTGGTCGGGCCTGCGTTTCGTGCGCGCTGCCCATGTCGCCGGTCAGCCGCTGGCCGCGGTCAATCTTGGCCGTACCCGGGCCGACGACCTGTTCGACCTGCGTCTGACCGCCGACTGCACCGCCGCGCTGCCGGCAGTGGCGGCAGCGCTCTAGGGTTGGTCGTGACCCGCGTCCCGGCCGTGATCGACCAGCCCGAAGGGCACGCCGCCCGGAACCAGCGCGCCGGCCAGGCCGAACAGGACGGCCCGCAGCCGGGCCTGCATTCGATGAACTCTCCGCATGTCGTGTCTCCCGCATCAACCCGCCCGGGCAGACTGCCATGAGCTGGTTGCGGTTTCGTGACGCGTACGGGCGCGCCCGCATCGGTATCGACCTGGGTGGCACCAAGATCGCGGGCGTGGTGCTCGATACCGAGGGCAGAATTGCCGTCGAGCGGCGGGTGGCCACGCCGGTCGGCGATTACAGCGGTACCGTGGCGGCGGTTCGCGATCTGGTAGGGGCGCTGGAATCCGAGGCCGGTGCCGGCGGGCTGAGTGTCGGCGTGGGTACGCCGGGTTCGGTGTCGCCGTCGACCGGCCTGATTCGCAACGCCAATTCGGTCTGTCTCAACGGTCAGCCGCTGGGTCGGGATCTGGAGGCCGCGCTGCAACGACCGGTGCGGCTGGCCAACGACGCCGATTGCCTGGCGGTATCCGAGGCCACCGACGGCGCCGGGGCGGACGCTGACAGCGTGTTCGCGGTAATTCTGGGCACCGGCGTGGGCGGGGGATTCGTTCATCGCGGGCAGTTGCTGACCGGCGCCAACGGCATCGCCGGCGAGTGGGGACACAATCCGCTGCCCTGGGCGCGGGATCAATCCGAGTGGCCGGGATCCGTCTGCTGGTGCGGCCGGACCGGCTGCCTGGAAACCTGGTTGTCAGGGCCGGCGCTGGCCGCCGATTATCGCCAGCGCGGCGGAACCGAATGCGACGCCCGCGTTATCGTGGAGCGGGCCGGGCAGGGCGAGGCGCTGGCGCAAGCCGTGCTGGCCGACTACGAGCACCGCCTGGGGCGGGCACTGGCCGGCATCATCAATGTGCTGGACCCGGCGATGATCGTGCTGGGCGGCGGGCTGTCGCAGGTATCGCGCTTCTACGAGCATCTGCCGGCGCTGTGGACGCCGTTCGTTTTCGCCGATCGCGTCGTGACCGGGATCCGCCCGGCCGTGCACGGCGACGCCAGCGGCGTTCGGGGCGCGGCCTGGCTGTGGTAGCGCGTATACTGCCGACTCTTACGATTGCCGCAACAACCCGGTCATGCTTCAGCTATACACCCACTATCGCAGTGTGTCGGCGCACCGCGTGCGCATCGCGCTCAACATCAAGGGCGTCAGCTACAAGTCCATCTTTCTCGACGTGGGCAATGCCCCGGCCGAGCGGCTGACCTATCTGAACCTGAATCCCCAGGGCCTGATCCCGGCGCTGGTGGTGGACGAGAATCTGCTGATTACCCAGTCCTCGGCGATCCTGGAATACCTGGAGGAGCGTTATCCCGAGCGGGCGTTGCTGCCCGAGGACATCGCCCTGCGGGCCCGCATCCGGTCGTTCGCCCAGATCGCCGTGGCCGACACCCATCCGCTGAACAATCTGCGCACGCTGCGCTATCTGCGCGACGAGATGAAGCTCGACTACGAGCAGCGCAGCCAGTGGTTCGTGCACTGGCTGCACAAGGCTTTCGCGCCGATGGAGTCGATTCTCGCCGGCACCGATCACGACGGCGCCTACTGCTTCGGCGATCGCGCCAGCCTGGCCGATGTATGCCTGGTCCCGCAGGTAAGCCTGGCCGAGCGCTACGGCGTGGATCTCAGTGATTATCCGCGCCTGCGGCAGGTCTACCGAAGCTGCCTCACCATGGCCGCCTTCCAGGCGGCCGCCCCGGAGACCCAGGCCGACCACGCCGCCTCCGGGCGCTGACGCGTCCGGGACCGGCGTCACCCGCGGCGCCGCCGGATTCAACGCGGCGGGTTGGCCCCGCGTCCGGGCGGCGCTAGGCTGGCGGCACGTTGTCTCGACCGGGGTCGCCGTGGATCTGTCCCAGCCCGCTGATATCGAAAACCTGGTCCGGGCTGCCGAGGCGGCGCCGGCACCGGATGACCCGCCCGATTTCGCCACCTTCCTGCGGGCCTATCTCGGCGATGCCCACCCGGGGCACCTGCAGGAGCGGTCCGCGGAAACCCTGCTGGCCATCGCGCGCCGTCACCGCCGGCTGGCTGATACACGTTCCCCGCAACAGGCCTGCATCGAGGTCTACTCGCCCGACTATCCCGCCGATGATCGCACCCGCGTAGTGGCTACCGTGGCCACGGACATGCCGTTTCTGGTCGACAGCGTCAGCATGGCGGTGCGTGAGGCCGGCGGCGTGCCCGACTGGCTGCTGCACCCGGTGCTGCGGGTGTCGCGCGATGAACAGCACCGCTGTGCGCGGGTGCTGGGCCCGGCCGACAGCGATGTCCATGGCGATGAGGAATCCTTCATCCATCTGCAGTTCGAGGCCGGACCGGATTACGACGACAACGCACTGACCGCACGACTACCGTTGATCCTCGACGACCTGCGGGTGGTGGTGGACGACTTCACCGGCATGCGCCGCGCGCTGCAGCAGGCCATCGACGATACCGCCCGGGCGCCGGCCGGCGCCGATGCCGAGGAACGCAGCGAGGCCGAGGCCTTTCTGCGCTGGCTGGGCGACGACCACTTCACCTTTCTGGGCTATCGCCAGCGCGCGGTCGGGGCGGACGACGGCCTGGCCACGGTGCCGGATTCCAGTCTCGGCCTGCTGCGAGAGGACCGGCCGGGGCTCGATCCCGACGGTTACCTGGCCCCGTCCGCCGAGCTGGACAAGCACGCCATGTCCACCCGCCCGGTGGTGGTGACCAAATCGAATACCGGTAGCTGGCTGCACCACGCAGACATCATGGATGTGGTCACGGTCAAGCGCCTGGACGACGCGGGCAACGTGATCGGCGCCCATCGGTTTCTGGGGCTGTTTTCCGGCGATGCCTATGCCGCCAGCCCGCGGAACATTCCGATGCTCCGGCGCAAGGTACGGGGCGTGGTGGCCCGCGCGGCCCTGCGGCCTCGCAGTCATGCGGCCAAGACCCTGCACTATCTGCTGGAAACCTATCCGCGTGACGAGCTGTTCCAGAGCGGCGAGGAGGAGCTCTATCGCACCGCCATGGGCATGCTGGCGCTGCGGGAATCCCAGCGCATGCGGCTGTTTCTGCGCCGCGATCGTTACGGGCGCTTCTTCTCCTGCATGGTGCATCTGCCGCGCGAGCGCTATTCGGTGGCGGTTCGCCACAGCATCGGCAACCGCCTGGCCGAACTGCTCGGCGGTGAGCCCCGGGACTCCTGGTCGCAGTTCCTGCGCGGCGGTCTCGTGCGGATGCATTTCAGTGTGGCCACGCCGCCAGGCACCGATCACCATCCCGACGTGGCAACGATGGAAACCGAGTTGCTGCGCACCATCCGGCGCTGGCCGGACGCGTTTCGCGCCGCGCTGGCGGACGAACCGGACGCGCCGGCGGGGCTGGCGGCCTACGCCGAGGCCTTCTCCGCCGCGTATCAGGAACGCCATGAGGCGGCCCGGGCGGTGGCCGACGCGCAGGAACTCGAGACACTGAGCGATGATGAGCCGCGGCTGCGGCTGGTTCGCCGCGACGGGGGGATCGCGGTGCGGCTCTACGGCCGCGGCGCGGAAACCCCGCTGGCCGAGATGCTGCCGGTGCTGCAGCACTTCGGTCTGCAGGTAACCCGCCAGCGGCCGTTCACCGTGCGGCCGGCCGGTCACGAGCCGGCCTGGATTCACGATTTCGAGATTCGGCCGCTGGCCGACACGCCCGACGCCGAGGCCGTCGAGCGGCTGGAGCAGGCCTTTGCCGAGGTCTGGGCCGGCCGCGCCGAGGATGACGCCCTCAACGCGCTGGTGCTGGGCGCCGGCCTGGCCGCCCGCGACGTGGCTCTGCTGCGCACGATCACCCGCTATCTGCGCCAGACCCCGTTGCCCTACAGTCTGGACGGCATCGAGCAGCGGCTGGTGGAAAACCCCGACCTGACCGGCGCGCTGGTCGGGCTCTTCCACGCCCGCTGCGAACCGGACCTTGCCGACCGGCGTTCGCGCGAGCTCGCCCATGTCGAAACCATCCATCAGGGGCTGGACGCGGTGGCCAGCCTTGATGCCGACCGGGTGCTGCGCGCCTGCCTGGCCGTGGTGCTTGCCACCCTGCGCACCAACTACTTCCAGCGCGACGAGCAGGACCGCCCGCGGGCCGCGATCAGCCTCAAGCTGGACCCGCACCGGCTGCCGGAATTGCCCGAACCGCGGCCGATGTTCGAGGCCTTCGTCTACGCCCCCACGGTTGAGGGGATTCACCTGCGCGCCGGCCGGGTCGCCCGGGGCGGCCTGCGCTGGTCCGACCGGCGGGAGGATTTCCGCACCGAGGTGCTGGGACTGATGAAGGCGCAGGTGGTCAAGAACGCGGTGATCGTGCCGGTGGGCGCCAAGGGCGGCTTCGTGGTGAAGAACGAGGCGCCCGAGGATGACCGCGATACCCGTCAGACCAAGGGCCGGGCGGCCTACCGCACCTTCATCAGCGCCCTGCTCGACATCACCGACAACAACCACGGTGGCGAGGTGGTGCCGCCGCCGGCAGTGGTGCGTCACGACGGTGACGACCCCTATCTGGTGGTGGCCGCGGACAAGGGCACGGCGACGTTCTCCGATCTGGCCAACGAGATTTCCGCCGAATACGGCTTCTGGCTGGACGACGCGTTCGCCTCCGGCGGCTCCGCCGGCTACGACCACAAGGTGATGGGCATCACCGCCCGCGGCGCCTGGGTGGGCGTGCAGCGCCACTTCCGCGAACTGGGCACCGATATCCAGGAAACGCCGTTCTCGGTGGTGGGTATCGGCGACATGGGCGGTGACGTGTTCGGCAACGGCATGCTGCTGTCGCGACAGATCCGGCTGCTGGCCGCGTTCAACCATCGCCATATCTTCCTCGACCCCGATCCCGACATCGAACGCAGCTACGCCGAGCGCGAGCGCCTGTTCACCGCGGAGGCGTCGGGCTGGGACGCCTATGACACCAGCGTGATCTCCGCTGGTGGCGGGGTGTTCGAACGCAGCGAGAAATCGGTCGAGCCTTCGGAAGCCGCCTGTACCGCACTCGGTATCGAGCACAAGCGCTACACCCCTAACGAGCTGATCCACGCGCTGCTTGCAGCACCGGTGGACCTGCTCTGGAACGGCGGCATCGGCACCTACGTCAAGGCCCGCACGGAGTCCCATGCGCAGGTGGGCGACCGGGCCAACGACGGACTGCGGGTGGACGGCCGCGAGCTGCGCTGCCGGGCGGTGGGCGAGGGCGGCAATCTCGGCCTGACCCAGGCCGGCCGCATCGAGTACGCGCTGGCCGGCGGTTACATCAATTCCGATGCCATCGACAATTCCGGCGGGGTGGACTCCTCCGACCTCGAGGTCAACATCAAGATCGCCCTGGGTCCGCTGGAAGCCGCCGGCGAGCTGCAGCGCGAGGCGCGTAACGCGTTGCTGGAATCGATGACCGACGATGTGGGGCAACTGGTGCTACGCACCAACTACCTGCAGACCCAGCTGATCAGCCTGCTGGCATCCGACGCCGCAGCCCGCCTGGACGAGCACGTCAATCTGATGCGCATGCTCGAGCGCGACGGCCTGCTGGATCGCGCCATCGAGGGCCTGCCCGGCGACGACGTTATCGACGACCGCGTCCGCGATGGCCAGGGCCTGACCCGGCCGGAACTGGCAGTCCTGGTGTCCTACGCCAAGATCACGCTGTTCGCGGACGTGCTCGACAGCGACCTGCCCGACCAGCCGCATCTGGCCGATCTGCTGCTGGCCGGGTTCCCGCGGCGGCTGCGGGAGGAACATGCCGGGGCGCTGCGCAGGCATCGCCTGCGGCGCGAGATCATCGCCACCCTGGCCACCAATCAGCTAGTGGATCGCATGGGCATCGCCCTGGCGCATCGGCTGGCCGCCGAGCGCGGGGTGGAGCGCGCCGCGGTGGTGCGGGCCTATCTGCTGGCCGCCGAGGCGCTGGACAGCGAAGCCCTGTTCGAGGCGGTGGAGGCGCTGGACAATCGCGTCACCACCGATTGCCAGTACCGCCTGCTCAAGCGGGTGACCGGCCTGCTCAAGCATGCGGTGGGCTGGCTGCTGGCCCGCGCCGACGGCCAGACCGACATGGCGGGCTGGCTGGAGGACAACCGCGCGCCCGCCCGGCAGCTGCTGGCCGGTCTTTCCGCGCAGTTCGCCGGGGCCTACGCGCGTCAGTTCCGCGAACGCACCGAAGTGCTCGAGGCCGACGGCGTGCCGTCGGATCTGGCGGGCCGGCTGGCGGCCATTGAAGACGCCGGCGGTCTGTTCGACATGCTGGGAATCGCCCGTCACTGCGCGGCCGATCCGGAAAAGGTGGCGGCGCTTTATTTCGATGTGGGCGACCGCTTGTCCCTGCAGTGGCTGCAGCAGGCGATCCAGGGACTGGCCGCCGAGGGTCGCTGGCAGGCCCTGGCCCGGGCGAGTCTGCGCGATGATTGCTACCGGGCCCACGCGCGGCTGGTCGCCGATATCCTGATCCGCGCCGAGGGGCAATCGCCCGATATCGACGCCTGGTTGCACGCGCCGGGCAGCCGGGCCGCGTTCGTGGCGCAGCGCCTGAGCGAACTTCGCGGGACCGAGCAGCCCGGTTTCGAGCATCTGTCCGTCGCGGTTCGCGATCTGGCCGGCCTGGTGCCCGACGAGCCGGGTCGCTGACGCGGCCGATGTTCGAGCATGCGGACTGGCGAGATCGGCTCTGGTCGGAGGTTGATCAACCCTGGGATCTGATCGTCATCGGTGGCGGGATTACCGGCGCCGGGATTCTGCGCGAAGCCAGCCGCGCTGGATTGCGGGTGCTGCTGGTGGAGCAGAACGACTTCGCCAGCGGCACCTCCAGCTGGTCGACCAAGCTGGTGCATGGCGGGTTGCGCTACCTGGCCAACGGCGAGTGGCGGCTAACGCGGGAATCGCTGCACGAACGCCAGGCCCTGCTCGACGCCGCCCCGGGACTGGTCGAGCCGATGGACTTCCTGATGCCGGTCTACGCCGGCCACCGGCCGGGTCGGCTGGTCACGCGACTGGGGCTGGCGGTCTACGACCTGATGGCGGGTCGCTGGCACGCGCACTACCGCGGTCGGGCGAAGGTGATGAAGGAGTTGCCGTATCTGGCTCGGGACGGCCTGCGCGGCGCGTTCGTCTATCCGGATGCCCGCACCGACGACGTGCGGCTGGTGCTGCGCGTGATCGGCGAGGCGCTGGACGACGGCGGGCAGGCGCTGCATTACGCCCGCGCCGAGTCCCTGTGTCGCGACTCGCAGGGCCGGGTCAATGGGATCGTGCTGCATGACCGGCTCGCGGATCGCCGCACCACGGTGACGGCGACCGCCGTGATCAACGCCACCGGCCCCTGGAGTGACCGGATGCGCGCGCAGATCGACGGGGCGCCCCGCCTGCGGCCGCTGCGTGGCAGTCATCTGGTGTTTCGCCGCGCGGACTGGCCGCTGGAACGGGCGGTGATGCTGTTTCATCCCGAGGACGCCCGGCCGATGTTCGCCGTGCCCTGGTGCGGCGCCACGCTGGTGGGTACCACCGATCTCGACCATGCCGGTTTCCCGGACACGCCGCCGCGCATGACCGACGCCGAAGGCGATTACATCATGACCGCGGTCACGCATTACGCGCCCGGCCTCGGGCTCACCCGCGACCGCGCGGTCAGCAGTTTCTCCGGGGTCCGGCCGGTGGTGGCCGGCGACGCGGATGATCCCGGCCAGGCCTCGCGCGAGAGCGCCATCTGGGCGGAACAGGGTCTGGTCAACGTCACCGGCGGCAAGCTCACCACCTATCGCGTGACGGCGCGGGAGGTGCTGGCGACACTGTCCGATCGGCTGCCGGCGCTCGCGCGCTTGCCAGCCGATGCCCCGATTCTCGGCGGTGGCGGCGATCGCCTGGCGGGGCGCTACGGCCGTCGCGCAGCGGATGTTCGGGCGCTCGGCGAGGCCGAGACCATCGAGGATACGCCCTTCACCTGGGCCGAGCTGCGCTGGGCGCTGCGCCACGAGGGGGTGGCGCACCTGGATGATCTGCTGCTGCGGCGCACCCGTCTGGGGCTGCTGCTGCCGGCGGGTGGCGAAGCCGTATTGCCGGCGATCGAAACGCTTTGCCGGGCCGAACGTGACTGGAGCGAGGCGCGCTGGCTCGAGGAGTGCCGCGCTTACCGGGCGACCTGGCACCGGTTCCACGCACCGGGTTGATGCCGTCTGTCAGCCTGGCCTGCGGCTGATGGCAAGACCCGATTCCACCAGGGCCACCACGGCACGCGAGTTGTCACCGCTGCGGCCGGCGGTCAGTGCGGCGGCGAGGGCTCTGGCGCTGCGTGGGGAAAGCAGCAGGCCCTCCCGCCGGGCGGCGAGATCGGCTGCTTCACCGGCGGCGGCATCGTTGATGTGGGTGTAATCCACCCGGCCGGTTTCGCGCAGCCAGGCGTGCTCGCGGCGGGTGCTGACATGCCCGGGCGCATGCATGATCCGGTCAGCGGCGTCCCGCTGCTGGTCACTGAAAAATGTGCGGTGCGGCGTCTGATACGGATCCTGCTCCCGGTTGGCGGCGAGGTCGGGCGCCGTGTCCTCGATCGCGACCAGCCGGGTCGACGAATAGCCGAGAAACGGGACGAACAGGTTGAATGCCTCCAGCCCCTGATCGAGCGGCGCGGCGATGGTGCCGGGAAGATGCCTGACCGCCGCGATGATGCCGCGCCGCAACGCTCGTCCGGGGCCTGCATGCGCGTCTCTCAGCAGGCCCGGATAGGGCTCGGGACCGGCTGCCAGGCCGTTGACGAACTGACCGCGGTCGGGGTGTTCCAGCCAGTCCTGCACGGCGCGGTTGCGCAGTTCGTTGAGCATCGCCGCCGGGCTGGTATGCCGCGTACTGCGTGGCGAGCGCATCAGGATCACCTCGGCGCCTGCCCGCTCGGCCTGATCGAGCCGTGCTGCATCGGTTTGCGCGTCGCCCTCCCGGAAATGCAGCCGGCAGCGCAACCCCAGGTGAGCGGCGGCGGCGGCTACCGCGATGCCGTGCAGGCCCGAACGTGATGCGGCTACAAGCTGGTCACGTCCGCGTTCGATGGCAACCAACCCCTGGAGCAGGGCGTTGGCCAGCTTCTGGCCGGCAATGTCGGCCTCGGTGCGGCGGGCGATGAACAGGGGCGCGCCACCGTTGTTGTCGGTCAGGCGATCTGCCCGGTAAAGCGCCGGCGTGACCCGACCCGACAGCCGGGACAATCGCTGGTCGAAGTCGTCCAGAAACGACGGCTGCGCGCGTATTGCCGCGTAGTCCGCCGCCAGCGCCGCGAGTGCCCTGCCGAGGTCGCTGTCGGCTGCGGCCTCGCCGAAGCGCTGACCCTGGCTGCTGGCGGCGGCGCCGGGTTCGGCGTCGCCGTGGATATCGGTCAGCAGCAGGGACTCGCCCAGCGCCTCGACCCGATCCCAGTCACCGGCCAGACCCTGCCTGAGGTTGTCCCGATAGGTCTGGGCCACGGCGCGGAATGCATCCCGATGACCGGCCGCCGCATACAGCTCGAGCAGCTTGAATCGCAGATCCTGGCGCTGTGGCTGCTGTTCCAGCGTTTGTTCGAGCACAGCCGCCACCTCGTCATAGAAGGTTTGCGCGGAATAGTCCTCGCCGGTGTCGTTGCGGTCGTTCATCGCGGTCCTCGTGCCGGTCGGGGCCGGTGGCATGGCCGAGCATGGTATATCGGCTGATCGGTCGCGTGATGTTAGGGACGGTGCGGGGCGGCGAGGTAGTCGTGACTGCCCATTTCCCGCAGGCGGCTTACGGTGCGCTCGAACTCGAAGGCCAGGCGTTTGCCGGTGTAGATGTCTTCCGGCGCGGCTTCCGCTGAGACGATCAGCTTGACGCCGCGGTCGTAGAATTCGTCCACTAGGTTGATCATCCGTCTAGCGGGGTCGTTCTCGGCGTTGTCGAGTACCGGGATGCCGGACACCAGCACGGTATGGAAGCAGCGGGCGATCTCGCAATAGTCCTCGGCGCTGCGGGGGCCGCGGCAGAGGTCGTCGAAGCTGAACCAGACGACGTCGCTGCCGAGCCGTCGCGCGGGTACCGCGCGGTCGTTGATTTCCAGGTGGGTGTTGGATTCGCTGCTACCGCCGGCCATTTCGCGGAAGTAGGCGGCGAGGTTGTCCTCGGCATCGGCATCCAGCGGGTGGTGATAGATCTCGGCTCGTTCCAGCTGGCGCAGGCGGTAGTCGATGCCGTGGTCCAGCTCCATCACGTCGCAGTGTTCGCGGATGCGGTCGATTACCGGCAGGAAACGCTCGCGTTGCAGACCGCCGGCGTAAAGGTCGTCGGGCGGTATGTTGGACGTGGCCACCAGGGTGACACCCTGCTCGAACAGTTCGGTGACCAGCCGGCCCAGGATCATCGCGTCGGCCACGTCGGCGACGTAGAACTCGTCAAAGCACAGCACCCGGTCGTGGGCCATTTCCCGGGCGATCAGTTTTAGCGGGTCCTTCTTGTCGCTGTAATGCCGCCGCCGCTGGTGAACCTGGTGCATGAAGCGATGGAAGTGGCTGCGCCGCTTGCGGGTGAACGGCAGCGAGTCGAAGAAACGGTCCATCAGGTAGGTCTTGCCGCGACCCACGCCGCCCCACATGTACAGCCCGTTGACCGGCGTCCAGCCCCGGCGCAGACGTTTGGGCGGGCTGTCGACCAGCGCGTCGTGAATTGCCTGCAGGGCGTCCACCGCAGCGGCCTGGGCCGGGTCGGACTGGAATTCCGGGTCAGCCAGGTCCTGCTCGTAGCGTTGTCTCGGTCCGGCGGCTTCAGCGGCGGGCATGACGGTCGATCGCTCGGATAGGGAGGCGTAGTATACGCGTCAGCCATGGCCGACCCCGATGCGCTCTCCGCCGAGGACCAGCAGTTGATCGACGCCTTTCTCGATCAGCTCTGGACCGAGTACGGGTTGGCCGACAGCACGCTCGCGGCCTACCGCTCGGACCTGCGCCAGGTGGCGCTGGCAATGGATAACGGTATCGCGCTGGCCGAGGCGCAGCGCGCCGATTTGCTGGACTGTCTGGGTCGGCGTCAGCGGGCCGGCGCCAGCCCCCGCAGCGCGGCCCGGCTACTGTCCAGCTTGCGCCGGTTCTATGGCTGGTTGGTGGCCTCGCGACGGCGCCAGGACGACCCCACCGTGCTGATCGACAGCCCGCGGCTGGGCCGCCGCCTGCCCCACACGCTGACCGAGACCGAGGTGAACGACCTGCTAGCTGCCCCGGATACGCAGACCGAACTGGGCCTGCGTGATCGGGCGATGCTGGAACTGATGTACGCCACCGGGCTGCGGGTATCGGAGCTTGTGGGGCTTCAGCGGCATCAGGTGAATCTGCGCCAGGGCGTGGTGCAGGTGGTGGGCAAGGGCGGCCGCGAACGGCTGGTGCCGGTGGGCGAGACCGCGCAGGACTGGCTGGAGGCCTATCTGCGCCGGGCCCGGGCGGCGCTGCTCGACGGCCGGGGCAGTACCGATGCGCTTTTCGTGACCAGTCGCGGGAAGGTGATGACGCGCCAGAATTTCTGGCACCTGATCAAGCGCTATGCCGCGCGGGCCGGCATTCGTCAGGGCCTTTCGCCCCACGGGATGCGGCATGCCTTCGCCACCCATCTTCTCAATCACGGGGCGGACCTGCGTGCGGTGCAGATGCTGCTCGGCCACGCAGATCTGTCCACCACCCAGATCTATACCCATGTGGCCCGCGCCCGGCTGCAGGATCTGCATCGTCAGCACCATCCCCGTGGCTGAACCCATGCGCCTGGACGGGGTCTATCCGGCGTGATGCAACGGTTCCGCTCGATCCCCACGATGCTCGCCGCCGGGCTGGTCATGTGCCTGATATGCCAGCCGGTACGCGCCGGCGATCTGTCCGATCCCGAATTCCGGCAAACGGTGGCGGATCGCTTTCCGGGAGTGGCAGCGACCGATATCTCGGAAACCCCGCTGCCGGGCATGTGGCAGATATCCCAGTCCGGGGTGGTGGGTTACATCAGCGCCGATGGCCGCTATCTGTTCGACGGCGACATGATCGATCTGGAGAAAGAGGTCAATCTGGCCGAGGCCGAACGGCGGGACTGGCGGCTGGAGAAGATCGGCGCCGTGCCCGAGCAGGACATGATTCTGTACGAGCCCGGGCAGACGCGCGACACGATCACGGTTTTCACCGATGTGGCCTGCCGCCACTGCCGGCGCCTGCACGAAGGCATGGACCGCCTTCTCGAGGCCGGCATCCGGGTGCGCTACCTGTTCTATCCCCTGTCCGGGCCCGATTCCAATGCCTTCCGGCGGGCCCAGTCGGTATGGTGTGCCGCCGACCGCAAGCAGGCGCTGACCCGGGCATTCCGGGGCGAGCGCATCGAAGGGGATGCGAGCTGCGATAACCCGGTGGACGATCAGTACCGGCTGGCGGCCCAAACCATGCATCTGCGCGGTACTCCGACCATCGTGACCGGGGACGGCAGGGTCCTGTCACCGGGTCTGCCGGTGGCCGCCATCATCCGCGAGGCGACCGGACAGCAGGCAGCGAATCGCTAGCCGGTTCAGCGCTCCAGATGCTTGAGCTTGTCGGGGACGTCCTCCCACTCCTTGGCATCGGCCGGGGGATCCTTGATCTCGGTGATCACCGGCCATTCGGCGGACAGCTCCTCGTTGAGCTTGAGGAAGTGCTGCTGATCCTCTGAGAGGTCGTCCTCCGATACGATCGCCTCGACCGGGCATTCCGGCTCGCACAGCGTGCAGTCGATGCATTCCTCGGGGTCGATCACCAGGAAGTTGGGCCCCTCGTGGAAGCAGTCCACCGGGCAGACCTCCACGCAGTCGGTGTACTTGCACTTGATGCAGTTCTCGGTGACGACGAATGTCATCGGGTGGCTCCGGGCGTCATGCAATGGTGGCAATGATAACAGCTGCCTCGCGCATGTTGCGGTGCGCAAACGGCGGGTCGGGCGGATGAGTCGCTGACCCGGGCCGGCTGTCGAATCCCGTCGCCAAAGGCCCGGCACAGACCGGATGACGGGCCGACATAATATTGAAACATTCGCCGCGCATCTTGTCTCGCGAGCTTCCCGGGGGACCGCGCCGAGCCGTGGTGATGCGGCCGCACGAGCCCCCGGTGTCCTACATCTCGGGAGACACCGATGACGCGTTTGTGGTCGATATTACCCTGGCGTCCGACCCTGGCCGGCATTCTGCTTGCGGCCTGCGGAACGGCCGCTGCCCAGGACTCCATCGACAACCTGTCGAAGCAGCTGATCGAGCTGCGCGGCGAGGTGGAGGAACTCAACGACGAGCTGGCCAGCGCCAAGGACCAGCATCGCAGCCGAATGAATGCGCTGGCGCGCCAGCGAGGCGAGGCCGAGGCCAGCCTCGAGCAGGCGCAACTGCAGGTTGAGGAAATCGAGGGACGCATGGCCAGCGCCCGCGAAGACGCCCAGGAAGCCGGTGCGGACGCTGACCAGCTGGAGCCGGTGGTAATGGCCATCATCGACGCATCCGAATCGATGGTGAGCAATCGCCTTCCGTTCAAGCGGGATGAGCGCCTGGCGGAGCTCGACCAGATTCGCAGCCGGGTGGAGCAGGACGTGATCACCCCGCACAAGGCGATCAATACCCTCTGGGCCTTCTACGAGGACGAGATTCGTCTGACCGGCGACAACGGGCTGTATCAGCAGACCGTTCGCCACGACGGCGAAGAGCGGCTGGCCGACGTCGCCCGCCTGGGCATGGTGATGATGTTCTACCGCACCAGCGGTGGCGCCTACGGGAACGTGGTGCGCGACGGCGACCAGTGGCGCTATCAGCCGGTCGACGACAGCGGCCGTCTTGTCAGCGAGCTGTTCCAGACCTTCGAGCGTCAGGTCCGCACCGGTTTCTTCGAGCTGCCCAATGCCATCGGCGAAGCCGGCGTTCGCCAGGCTGCCGCCGACACCCCCACCGACATCGCCCAGGCCGAATCCCGAGGGGAGAAGTAATGACTGTCATCAACAATGGTTGGCGGCTTGCCGCGCTTGCGGCGGCCCTGTGGCTGGCCCCGGTTCAGGCGCAGGACGACCCCGCCCCGGCCGGCGATGCACCGTCCGCGGACGCACCCGCTGCTCCGGCCCCGGTGGCCGAGCCCAGCGAGGAAAGCGTGGAGCAGCGCCTGGAAGAGGCGTTCAAGCGCGAGTTCGCGTTCCTGGTGGAGCAGAAGGCACAGCTGGAACGCAGCCTGCAGGATTTCCGGGCCCGTGCGTCACGCGAAGTCGGCCAGGTAAAGGGCCGGGTGGACCAGCTGCAGAGTCAGCTGGTGGCGGCGCAGGACCGGCAGAATCAGGCGCGCGAGGAACTCAAGCTGATTCAGGAGCGGACCCGCTCGACCAGTAATGCTCAGCAGGTGCTGGAAGGTACCTTCTCGCAGGCCGAGTCCACCCTGAGTGATTACGGTCTGGAGAAGCTGAGCGGCGACGACTTCGCCGAACTCGGCGATGACGAGAAGGTGCGCGAGACGTTCGCCACCGCTCGCGAACTGATCGCCGAGCGCAGCGAAATGCGCACCACCGACGGCGCCTTCTTTACCCAGGATGGCAGCCGCATCGATGGTCAGTTGATCAAGGTCGGCGGCATCGCCGCCTACGGCGTGTCCCCCGATGCCGCGGGCGTGCTCGCCCCGGCCGGCGGCGGCCGTTACAAGATCTGGGAGAACGCCGCCACCGACACCGTGCGTGAGATCGCCCAGGGCGCCAGCCCGGCAGTGTTGCCGTTGTTCCTCTACGAGTCGCTGGATACCAGCGCCGAAGGCAGCGGGGCGGAATCGGTGATCGAACACATCGAAAGCGGCGGCACCATCGCCTGGATCATCATGGGCCTGGCCGGCGTGGCACTGTTGCTGATCCTGGTGCGCATTGCCTTCCTGGCCCGGGCCAGTTCCCGCACCGGGCAGCTCGAACGCGAGGTCGGCGCGCTGGTGCGTGACGGCCGCATGGACGATGCTCGCGAGGCCTGCAGCCGCTTCAAGGGCTCGGCGGCCCGCGTGGTGGGCTCGGCCCTGCGCAACATGGACCGCCAGCGCGAGCATCTGGAAGACATCATCTCCGAGTCGATCCTGGCGGAAAGCGGCCATCTGAACCGCTTCGGCGCCATGATCCTGGTGATTGCCGCGGTTTCCCCGCTGCTGGGTCTGCTCGGCACCGTCACCGGCATGATCAGCACGTTCGACGTGATCACCAAGTTCGGCACCGGCGATCCCAAGCTGCTGTCCGGCGGTATTTCCACCGCGCTGGTGACCACCGAGCTGGGCCTGATGGTGGCGATCCCGACGCTGCTGATCGGCAACGTCCTGTCGTCCTGGGCCGAGCGCATCAAGGACAGCATGGAAAAGGCCGCCCTGCGGGTGACGAACCTGTATCACGCCGGCCGTGACGGCACCTCGCCGCGCATGGCGCACGCGGGGAGCCCGGCCTGATGGAACTCGGTCGCCTGTTCGAGCGGGCCCAGTTCTACTACGAGGCCGGGGGCTACGTGATGCCCTGGCTGGTGCTGGCCACGCTGGTGCTGTGGTTCGGGCTGGGCTACCGCGCGGCGGTCCTGCGGCGCGGCGGCAACATTTCCGTGCGCGTGGTGCTGCGCCGGGAAATCGAGGGCCGGGGCGGCAAGGCCCGCGGCATCATCGAACAGGCCGCCCGCGACGGACTGGCGGTGGCCCGCAGCGGCGGGGCGCATCTGCGCCGTCGGCTGGATGACGCGCTGGCCGACCATCACATGGAGATCAAGCGCTACCGGAAGCTGGTGGGCGCGATCGTGGCGGTGGCGCCGGTGCTGGGTCTGCTCGGCACGGTCACCGGGATGATGGAGACCTTCCGGTCGCTGGACGACGCCGCGCTCTACACCCGCAACGGCGGTATCGCGGCCGGTATTTCCCAGGCGCTGTTCACCACCCAGCTGGGTCTGGCGGTGGCGATTCCCGGGCTGGTGATCAAGGGCTTTCTCGACCGCAAGCAGCGGGTGATCGAGATGGAGCTGGCTCAGATCAAGGACATCCTCAGCAGCCGCGAAATCGCGGTCAGCGCCGACGGAGGCGAGCAATGAAGTACCGGCAACGGGAAGGCGAAGAGCAGCAGGGCATCGACATCTCGCCGCTGATCGACATGGTTTTCATCCTGCTGATCTTCTTCATGGTCAGCACGACCTTCGTCAAGGACATGGACCTGGACATCGACCGGCCCAAGGCGTCCACCGCCGAGCCGTCGTCGACCAAGGCGATCCGCATCTACATCGAAGGGTCCGGCCAGACCTATCTGGATGGCCAACCGGTGCAGACCTGGGTGATCCAGAGCCGGCTCAAGGACCTGCTTGAGGTCAGCACCGGCGGCTCGGTGCTGGTCGTGACCGACGGCAATGTGCCGTCGCAGAAACTGGTGGAAGTGGTGGATCAGGCGCGCCTGGCCGGCGCGTCCGACGTGGGCGTTGCCACCAGGCAGGAAGCCGGCGGCCGCACCTGAATCCTGACTCACATCGGCACAGGAGATTCGACATGAATGCAACACACATACGCCGTCACGGCATTGCCCTGTCCTACATGGTGGCGGGCTCGCTTTCCATCTTCAGCCTTGTGGTGCTGATGAACGAATTCTCGCGGGCACCGGATCGCGAAGAGCGCACCACCAGCGCCGAGTTCTCGGTGGAAAAGCTGGAGCAGCCGGAGCCGGAACAGGTGGTCCAGAAGCCTGAGCCGCCGCCCGAGCGTGATCCGCTCGACCCGCCGCAGAACCCGCTGCGTGGTCTGGATTCCTCGCTGCCGGGCCTCGATCTGGGTATTCCCTCGGTGGACATGGATGGCGTCGCCGGCGCCAGCGATGACCTGCTGGGTGAGTCGCGCGACGTGGTAATGACCGGCGATACCGTCGACGAGGCCCCGCGGCCGATCCGTCAGGGTGCGATGAATTATCCCGCCGAGGCCCGCGCCGAGGGAGTCGAGGGTTACGTGCTGCTCAGCGTGCTGGTCAACGAGAACGGTTCCGTGGAGCAGGTGAAGGTGCTCAGTGCCGAGCCGGGCGGCGTGTTCGATCAGATTGCCGCGCAGGGCATCCAGCAGTGGCGTTTCACCCCGGCCAAGTACAAGGGTGAGACGGTCAAGACCTGGGTGCGCCAGCGGATCAGCTTCGATCTCAGCTAAACGGATGTCGCGGAGTCTGAATCCCATGCGCCCCACGCTCACTGCTGCATTCCTGTCGCTGGCCCTGGCCATCGCCGGTCCCGCCGTGCTGGCCCAGGACGAGGGAAACGGCGAGCCGGCGGTGCAGATGCCGGCCGACGGTGATACCAGCGATCTGACCGTGTCGGACCGCCTGTCGCTCGCCGGCCTGCTGGTGGGTGATGGATATTACGATCGCGCGCTGACCGTGCTGTCCGATATCGATCCGTCGGCGGAGGATCTCGATCGGGTGCGCTTCTATACCCTGCGCGGCCTCGCGCGCCTGAACCGGGATGATCCGACGGGGGCGCGAGACGACTTCCGTGACTCGATCACCGCCGGTCAGGACAAGCCGGTGATCTACGTCTACCTGGGTCAGGCGCATTTCCGCTTGCAGGAATACGCGGACACCCTGGATGCCATCGACAAGGCGGGCAGCGCCGCGGCGAAATATCCGTCGCTCTACATCCTCCGGGCCGAGTCGCACTGGAAGCTGGACCAGCCGGTGGGCGCCTTCCGGGCGCTGGAGGCCGGTCTGGCGCGTTATCCGGACAACCATCAGTTCCTGCGTCGTCAGGTGTTCTACATGATGGAACTGGGCACCTACCAGTCGGCCGCGGAACTGGGGCGACGTTATCTCGGCGAAATCGAGGGCGGGCCCGAGGACTACCTGGCGATTGCGGTGGCCCTGCACCGGGGTGGCGAGAGCGATGAGGCGCTGTCGTTCCTGGAGTACGCCCAGTTGCGTTTCCCCGAAAACACCAAGATCACCCAGGCCCTGGCGCAGGTGTATTTCGACACCGGCCGCGGCAAGGCGGCAGCGGACGTTTATGAGAAGGCCGCTGCCGTGCACCCGGAACTGACCCACGAGGCCGCCGAATTCCACCGGCGTGCTGGCCAGCTCGTCCGCGCACTGAACCTGAATGCCCGGGTGCGCGATCCCAAGGAAAAGATGCGCCAGCGTGTGGCGATCCTGGTCGAGCTGGAACGCTACGAGCAGGTCGCGGGTGCCCAGGCCTCGCTCAACCGTGTAGGCCTGCTGGAGGACCAGAACATTCGCTACGCCCTGGCCTATTCGTTGTTCAAGGCCGGGAAGTTCGATGCGGCGGAGGCGCATCTCAGCCGACTGACCAAGGGGGATCTGGTTCGCCAGGCCACCCAGTTACGCCAGTACATGCAGGAATGCCGTAGCGATCCCTGGCTGTGCGCGTAACGCGCCGGCCCCCGACAGCGAGCCGAATCATGTTCTATCGTGCGCTAGCCCTGTTCGCAGTGCTCAGCCTGTGTGCCCCTGCCTTCGCCCAGACCGGCGGCGACGTCTGGCTGTTCGTCTTCGCCGAGGACGGCAGCCCGGTCGCCGGCGTGGATCTGCAGGTGGACGGCGACACGGTGGACACCAGCAGCCCCGCCGGCGCGGTCTACGCGCGCATCGCCGCGGGACGCCGCGACGTCAGCCTGGTTCGCGACGGCGAAACCCTGCTCGAACTTGATCTGCTCACCGCCGACGAGGAAGACATCCAGATTCTGGTGACGCTACGCAGCGGCCGCGAGCCGGACGTGGCGATCGAGAGCTCCGGGACCGATCCGGTCCTGGCCGGCCAGACCGAAGAGCAGCGTATTGTCGGCTCCCTCAAGCCCGGATTGCTCGAAGGCGAAGTGGTGTCGGTGGAAGACGGCGCGTCGATCGTCGGCGCCGAGATCTTCGTGGCCGGCACCGAAACTCGCATGCGCACCAACGCCGCCGGCCAGTACCAGGCGGAACTGCCGCCCGGCAACTACACCCTGTCCATCGTGCATCCGGACTACGCCGCCCAGACGCTGGAAAACATCCGCGTGATTCCCGGCAAGGCAGTGACCGCCAGCGTGGAAATGGCGCCCTCCGGTGTGCAGCTGGCCGAATACACCGTCACCGCCCCGTTCATCGAGGGCAGCGTGGCGTCGACCTTTACGCTCCAGCGCGAATCCTCGCAAGTGACCGAGGTGCTGGGGGCGGAGCAGATTTCACGAACCGGCGACAGCGACGCCGCTGAAGCCTTGACCCGCGTGTCGGGTCTGACGCTGGAGCAGGGCAAGTTCGTGGTCATTCGTGGCCAGCCCTCGCGTTATACCTACGCGCAGTTCAATGGCTCGCCGCTACCCAGTACCGATCCAGTGCGTCAGTCGGTGCCGCTGGACCTGTTCCCGGCCGGTGTGCTGTCCGGTATCGAGGTGCAGAAAAGCTACTCGGCCGATCAGCCGGGCGCATTCGGCGCGGGTCTGGTGTCGCTGAATACCCGCAAGGTGCCGCAGTCGGGATTCGTCGATCTGTCCGTATCTACTGGTGCTAATTCGGCCAGTACCGGGGAGACCGGTGCCACCTACGACGGCAGCGTCGAGGATTTCCTCGGCCAGGATAACGGCGCCCGGGCGCTGCCGGGGCCGATCCGGGCGGCCGGCGGCAACCTGCAGTCCGTTGCGAACGAGCAGGAGCGCATCGCACTCGGCAAGAGCTTCAATGATGTCCATCTGCCGGAAACGCTGGAACTGCCCGCGGACGTAGGCGGGAGCATCAGCGGTGGCAAGGGATTCGATACCGGTTACGGGCGTTTCGGCGTACTCGCGTCAGCCTCCTATGACCACCAGTACCGTTTCATCGAGGAACGGGACATCACCTATGAGGGCAACAGCGCCGAATCGCTACGCGTCCAGCAGGATTTCACCGACCGCCGCACCGAACGCGATATCCGCATGAGTGCGCTGGCCGTTTTCAGCGGGGAGTGGGAAAACCATTCGGTATCGCTGAACAACTTCTTCATTCGCGACACCAAGGACCGGACCTCGATTGCCGACGGCATCAGCGTGGTCAGTGACGAATTCCGTGAACGCCAGTTCCTGCTCGAGTTCAATCAGCGTGAAACGCTGCTGCATCAGCTGGTGGGTTCGCACGACTTGGATTTCGTGCAGGTCGACTGGCGCGCCCAGACCGCGGACGGCGACCGTGACCGGCCGGATCGCCGCACCTGGAACTATCAGGGCCCGCTGTTCAACGATGACCCGCTGGAATTCGCCGCGGAAGACGCGTTGCAGCGGGAGTTCAACGTCGTCACCGATGAGGTCAACAGCTACGGACTGGACCTGACCTTCCCGCTGAACGACTGGGGGCGTCTGACCCCGATGATCAAGGTTGGCCTGGCGGACTCCGCGCAAGAGCGTGTGTCGGTCACACGGCGTTTCAACTTCGAACCGGCCGGCTCGCTTGCGGACCTGTCGCAGCCGATTCCCGAGTTCATCATTAATGATTTCACCATCGGTGACACGGTGAACTTTTCCGAGCGTACCGTGGGCTCCGACCGTTACTTTGGGACCGCCGATGTCTCCGGTTTCTATGCGCTCACCGACCTGCGCTGGGCGGATCTGCTGCGGCTGACACTCGGGGTTCGCCGCGAGGAGGCGAACTACGAGGTCACGACGCCAACATCGATCACCGACAACGTGGGAACGGTCAGCGGCTTCGATCGCACCGATACCTTGCCTTCGCTGGGCCTGACCTGGTTCGCCAGCGAGAACACCCAGGTTCGCTTCACCACCGGCAAGTCGGTGTCGTATCCGCTGCTGGTGGAGATTTCCGACACGCTCTTCCTGGACCCGGATACCGGCGAGCAGTTTGCCGGCAACCCGGATCTGGAAGCCACCGAGATCGAGAGCTATGACCTTCGCTGGGAGTGGTATCCGTCAGCCAAGGAGGCGGTGACCGCCGGTATCTTTCTCAAGGACCTGAAGAGCCCGATCGAGCGGCAGTTCCTGCCGGTGGCGGGCGGCGGTCAGCGCATCCAGTTCACCAACGGTGAAACCGGTGAGGTCTACGGCTTCGAGATCGACGGGCGCGCCGGGCTTGACTGGTTTTCGGACATCGGCCTGCTACCCGAATCGGACCTGCTCAAGAAGAGTTACGTGCAGGCCAACTTCACCATTACCGAATCGGAAGTGGAAATCGGCCCCGGCGGCATTGCGACAAACCGCCAGCGCCGGCTACAGGGGCAGGCCGACACCGTATTCAACTTCCAGCTCGGTTACGACGGCGCCATGCACGACTGGACGCTGGCACTCAACCGGGTGGGCGAACGGCTGGATGCCGCCGGGGCGAACGGTCGCCCGGACGTATTCCAGCAGCCAAGCACGTTCGTTGACCTGACTTACAGCCTTGGTTTTTTCAATCGCGGAAAGCTGAAGCTTAAGGCGGAGAACCTCCTCAACGAGGAGATCGATTTCATGCAGGGCCCCCTGCTCCAACAGCGTTTCATTCTGGGCCGGTCGTTCGGCGCCTCGCTGTCCTGGGAAGTTTTCTGATTGTCACGCAATTGCAATAGCGGCCGCTTACCTTGGCATCGGTAAGCGTCAGCCCTTGCTTACGCCGATATTTAATCCATCTGGGAGGGATACAGGACATGGTTTTTAAACACGCGCGCACTATCTGCAGCGCCTTCGTACTCGGTTTGGTGCTCTCCGCTTGCGGCGGCGAGGGCGGCGACCTGATTACCGGCAATATTTCCGGCGGTCAGGGCGGCTCCGGCGGGCAGGGCGGTACTTCGGGCTCTGGTACGTCCGGGACCTCGGGCACTTCCGGTACGTCGGGAACGTCCGGTACTTCTGGCACGTCCGGGACCTCTGGTACGTCCGGCACCTCCGGCACTTCGGGTGCAGGCGCCATTGGTGATCCGATGAGCACCTTCAACCAGCTCGGCATGCTGCTTCCCGAGGATATTCATCCGCTGGTCGACAATATCGACCCGTCGGACGGGTCTTCGGCCGATATCACCCCGGCCTCCTCGCCGAACTGCCCGAGCGGCACCACCGACGAAGGCACCACCGTGGTGCTGTTCGACGACGGCGATTACTTCGAGGGCGGCTCGGCCAACCCGGAATTCCCGGTCTGCGTCCTGGACCAGGACATTCTTGCGGATACCACGCTGACCAATGATCACGTCTACGTGCTCGATGGCGAAGTGTTCGTGGGCACTGGTGATGCCGAGGATGCGACCCCGCCGTCTCCCGGTAACGAAGTCGTGCTGACGATTGAATCCGGCGTGCAGATCTATGCCGATCAGGGCTCGGCGTCCGCCATCCGGGTTACCCGCGGCGCCCAGATCGAGGCTCAGGGCACTATGGAGCAGCCGATCATCATGGCGGCGGTCCCGGTGGCCGGCTTTGCCCGCGAGATTGACGGTGATCCAACCGATCTTACCGGTCGTGGTGACTGGGGCGGTCTGGTGCTCAACGGTTATGCCCAGACCAACAGCACCGAGGACGCTGGCAACATTCCCAACGAGCTGACCAGTGAAGCCACCAACCGTAACGTGTTCTTCGGTGGCAACGACGATGGTGACAGCAGTGGCACGGTGAGCTACGTCATCATCGCCGAGTCCGGCGTTGCCTTCGCGCCCGATGCGGAGGTGCAGGGCCTGACGCTGGAAGCGGTGGGCAGCGGTACGACCATCAACAACATCCAGGTCATCGGCTCCAATGACGATGGCATCGAGTGGTTCGGTGGTGCGGTCAACCAGAGCAACATCCTGATCAACGGCGCCGAAGACGACGGTCTGGATATCGACCTCGGATTCCGTGGCACGATCAAGAACTTCATCGTGCGTCAGGCCAACGGCCTCGGCGACCACGGCACGGAGTCGGACAACGATGGTGACGATTTCGACGCGACCCCGGTCACGCGTCCGGTTCTCGCCAATGGTCTGTTCCTGATCTGGGGCGACGGCGAGTCCGGCGGCGCGCTGCTGCGCGAGGGCTATGGCGCGAACTTCGAGAACGTTGTCATTGCCGACGGCGCGACCCTGATGGGTGCGCCCAGTGCCGCGGTTGCCGGTACCAGCTGTATCGACAACGACGATGAAGTCGACGAAGACCTGAATGCGTTCGGTCTGGCCTACTTCTGCAGCGTCGGCGCGGCGGAGCCGGACGGTGACACATTCGAACAAGACTGGTTCGCGGGCATGGCCGAGGACGGAAACACCGTTGTATTCGAGGGCATGGAAGACAACACTATCAGTGTTGATCCGGCGTCCTATCAGGTGACGACGGCCGTGAGCCCGAGCAGCGCGGTCAGCGAAGCCGACGACTACATGGGCCCGGTGAGTTCCGCCGACGCCCAGGCTCAGTCCGAGTGGTGGCGCGGCTGGACCGTGCATTTCGGTCAGTAATCGCCGACCCGACAATCGGTTGGTATAAGGGGGTGCCGCTTCGGCGGCACCCTCTTTTTATTGGTAGTTCATGCTCGTGACCACCACGCCGAATCAACCGCCGGCCTCCGCCACCCATCCGGTTACCGGCCTGCTCGGGCTGGCCGGGCTGTTTGCGGGGCTTGTGGTGCTTGCCCGATACGACATCGGGCTCAACCAGGTGCAGCAGGCGCTGTTCGTGTGTGTTGCCGCGGCGCTGCCGATGATGCTGGTGGAGACGCTCTGGTTCCGCCGGTATCGCCAGGGCGGTACGCGCAAGCCGGTCCGGCGCATCGATATCGTGCGGGTGGGCGCGAAGCTGCTGGGGCTGTACGCGGCCTTTACCCTGATCGCTATCGGGTACTGGCTGTTTCCCGAGTACGCGGACCGGTTCTACGGGCCGTTCTTCTACGTGCTGCAGGATGTGTGGCCCTGGCTGGCCGCACTCGCGGTGCCGTATTTCCTGTGGCTGGACGCCCGCCTGATCGAACCGCGAGACGGGGCCTGGCACGCCGGGATGGCCGCGCTCGGGCAGTGGCGGCGGGTAGACCACCTGATGCTCCGTCAGTTCGCTCTGGGTTGGTTGATCAAGGCCTTCTTCCTGCCGCTGATGTTTGCGCTGCTGGCCCGCTCGCTGGCCTACGTGCTTCAGGGCATCGAAACGGGTGCCCTCTGGCATTCGGCACAATGGTTCCGGGTGGCGCTGGAAATGACCTTTCTGGTGGACCTGGTATTCGGGGTGCTGGGCTACACGCTGGCCATGCGCTGGCTGGACAGCCAAATCCGTTCGGCCGAGCCGACACTGCTCGGCTGGCTGTCCGCACTGGCCTGCTATCAGCCCCTGTGGGGCGTGATCGGCGCGACCTATCTCGCCTACGATCGTGACGGTTTCGGCTGGCAGAACTGGCTGGCTGGTTCGGATGCGTTAACGCTGGTCTGGTCTGTGTTCATCATCGGCCTGTCGGCGATCTACGCCTGGGCCACGGTGGCCTTCGGGCTGCGGTTTTCCAATCTTACGCACCGGGGCATCATCACCAGCGGGCCGTTCCGGGCAACCAAGCATCCGGCCTATATCGCCAAGAATCTCAGTTACTGGCTGATTGCCGTACCGTTCGTGGCCGCCGGCGGCTGGGACGACGCGCTACGCAACTCGCTGCTGCTCTTGCTGGTCAACGTCATCTACTACGTCCGCGCCCGCACGGAGGAACGCCATCTGGCGCTGGACCCGGTCTATGTCGAGTACGCGCTCTGGGTCGAACGACACGGGTGGCTGCGCAAGGCGGGCGAGTGGTGTCCGGGCCTGTTCCGGTTTCGCTGGCGGTCGGCCGAGCAGGCGCGGGCGGCCCTGGGGCCCACGGGCGCGGTATTCGGTCCCGCCGGGAACGCTTGAGTCAGGCCGGCAGGGTCGGTGTCTCGCGCAGGCCCATGCGCCGCCACTCGTTCCGGGCCAGGTCCTCGTCATGCAGGGTGAACCTGCCGGCGCGGCGATCAGCGAAGTAGCGTTCCAGTGTCAGGTAGACGGTGGGAAACGCCAGTTCCGTCCAGGGTATGTCGGCCTCGTCCATCAGCACCGTCTCGGTGCTTTCGGGCCCCGGCGCGTGGCGGCCGTCGCGCAGGTCGGCGCGGTAGAAAATGTGGATCTGGCCGATGTGGGTGACGTTGATCAGGGAAAACAGCGGGCCGATGTCGACTTCGGCGCGAGCTTCCTCGCGGGTTTCCCGGATGGCGCCGTCAGCGGCGGTTTCGCCCAGCTCCAGGAAGCCGGCCGGCAGGGTCCAGAAGTGGCGGCGCGGCTCGATCGCCCGGCGGCACATCAGGATGCGGCCCTCCCACTCGGCCACGGTGCCCACCACCGACAGGGGGTTGTGATAGAAGATCTTGCCGTCGCGGCTGCAGACATCGCGGTTGCGATCGTCGCCGGTGGGCGTTTCGTGGGTGATCGGTGCGCCGCAGTCGGGGCAGAACTTGAAGCCGGGTTTCATGGCGGTAAACGGTAGCACGAGCGGGGGCCGGATCGGTCACGTTGCTGCTATTCTTGAGCGTATGGCGAATGAAGATTTCGACGCGCCCGACGACAGCGATCTGCGGGCGCTGGTGCGCAGCTGCGGTGCACTGCTGGGCGACGTGCTGCGGGCCCATGCTTCGGCACAGGTATTCGATCACGTCGAGGAATTCCGGCGCGGCTACATCGAACTGCGGGACAACCGTGACCAGGTCCTGGCCCGGCGCATGGAGGAGCTGGCAACGGAACTCCCGCCCGCGGTGCTCACCGAAGTGGTCCGGGCCTTCGCCATCTACTTCAACCTGGCCAACCTGGCCGAGGAAATCCACGCCCACCGGGCCCGCCGGGCACTGATGGAGCGCGGCGGGGCCGAGTGGCGCGGCTCGTTCGAACGCAGCCTGCGCGAGATGCACGATGCCGGTGTCTCCGGCGAGCAGGTCCGCCGTTTGCTCGAGCGCCTGTCGTACACGCCGGTGTTCACCGCGCATCCCACCGAGGCCAAGCCGCGGGTGGTGCTGGAGGCGCTGCGGCGCATGTTCCAGCTGATGCATCGTCTGGCGGACGAGTCCGTGGGCGAGGTGGCGCGCCAGCGGCTGGAGGATGAGTTGCGGCTCAACATCCAGGTGCTGTGGAAGACGGAGGAGCTGCGCCGCGCCCGGCCCACGGTCGAAGACGAAATCCGTAACGGACTCTACTACTTCCGCGAATCGCTGTTCGCCAGCGTGCCGCGTATCTACCGCAACCTGGAACGGGCGCTGGAACTGGTCTATGGCGACGAGGCCCCGGCGCCGCCGGTGCTGTTCTTCGGTTCCTGGATCGGCGGTGATCGCGACGGCAACCCGTTCGTCACCGAAAACGAAACCCGCTACGCCCTGCGCATGGCCGCCCGCGAGGTGCTGGCCGAGTATCTGCGCCGGACCGAAAAGCTGATGCGCGAGCTCAGCCATTCGCTGCGCTGGTGCGAGCCCAGTCCGGCGCTGCTGGAGAGTCTCGAAACCGACGAGCAGGAGCTGGCGGCCCATGCCGGCGAGCGTCCCGAAAGGTTCGCCACCGAGCCCTACCGTCGCAAGCTTTTCTTCATGCGCGGCCGACTGCAGGCGATGCATGACCAGCTGCAGACGGAACTGCGGCTGCGGGCCCAGCGCTCCGAACGGCCGGCGGTGGCCTACGAGGACGCCGAAGCCTTCATCGACGACATCGAACTGATCCGCGAATCCCTGATCGGCCACGGCGACGCGGCGGTGGCCGATGGCAGCATCAAGGATCTGCTGCGCCTGGCCCATACCTTCGGCTTTCATCTGGCGCGGCTGGACCTGCGCGAGGAATCCAGCCGGCACGAAGCCTGTGTTGCCGAGATTCTGGGTGCGCTGGACGACGAGTCGATCGACTACGCCGGCCTCGACGAGGCGGCGCGCGAACGCTGTCTGACCGAGCTGATCGCGCAGCCCCCGGCCTTCCAGGCCGAACGGGCCCAGATCAGCGCCGAGACCCGCCACAGTTTGGCCAGCATGAGCGCCATCGCCGACATGCGCACCAGCCTGGGCGATGGTGCGTTCGGCAGCTATGTCATCTCCATGACCCATGCCGTCAGCGACGTGCTGGAAGTGGTCTTCCTGCTGCGTCTGACTGGCGCCTACGACCCGACCCGTGCCGCCGCCTGCCCGGTACGCGTGAGCCCGCTGTTCGAGACCGTAGAGGACCTGACCCACATCGAGCCGGTCCTGGAAGCGCTGCTTGCCAACCCGGCCTACCGGCGTTTCCTGGCGGCCGACCCCACCCAGGAGGTAATGCTGGGCTACTCGGATTCCTGCAAGGACGGCGGCATTCTGGCTTCGCGCTGGCAGCTTTACCGCGCCCAGCAGAGGGTGGTGGCAATCTGCGACGCGGCCGGGGTGGACTCGGTGCTGTTCCATGGCCGCGGCGGTACCGTCGGGCGTGGCGGCGGGCCCACCTATACCGCCATCCGCTCCCAGCCGCCGGATACGGTGCGGGGGCGCATCCGTTTCACCGAACAGGGCGAGATGATCTTCGCCAAGTACAGCAACCCGGAAACCGCAGTCAACGAGATCACGCTGGGCCTGACCGGAACCATGGCGGCGAGTCTGCCCGGCCGCGAGGACCCGCCCGGTTACGACGAGCTGATGGCGGATCTCGCCGAGACCGGGGAGGGTCACTACCGGGAACACACCGAACACACGCCCGGCTTCTTCGACTTCTTCTACGACGCCACGCCAATTACCGAGATCGGTGCGCTCAACATCGGCTCACGCCCCGGTCACCGGCGCCCGGCCGAACGCAGCAAGTCTTCCATTCGTGCTATTCCCTGGGTGTTCGCCTGGGGGCAGTCCCGCCACACCCTGCCGGGCTGGTTCGGCGTGGGCACGGCGCTGGCGGCCTATCGCCGCCAGCATGGCGCCGCCCCGTTGCAGCGCATGCTGCAGGAATGGCCGTTCTTCGGCGCCTTCCTGGATGCGGTGCAGATGTCGCTGTGCAAGGCCGACATGGATATCGCCGCCGGCTACGCTGCGCTGTGCGAAAACCGGGAGATCGGGGCGCGGTTCGAGCAGACCATCCGTGCCGAGTACGACCGCACTCGGGACGAAATCCTGGCCCTGACCGAAGGCCAGCGGCTGCTGGACGACAACCCCGTGCTGCAGCGATCGCTGGCGCGGCGCCGGCCCTATCTCGATCCGCTGAACCAGATCCAGCGGGTGGCCATCGGCCATTACCGCGGCGGTGGCGGGGATGAGTGGCTGGATCCGGTCCTGCGCAGCATCAACGCCCTGGCGGCAGGGATGCGCAACACCGGCTGAGCAGCCGGGCCTGTGGCATATTGAACCGACCATTCATCCGGTTGGGAGACCCGCCATGTTGATCCGCTGGTTGGCCCTGGTGGCCATCGTCCTGCCCCTGGGCGCATTCGCGCAGCCCGCGGCGCCCATCATCCAGCCCGAGGTGCGAGCCATCGGCGCCGTGCCGGGTTCCATGCAGCAAGTATTCGGCACCGAAGCCGTACGCGCCGCGGTGAACCAGGCCATCGAGGCGAACGGTTATCGCGCCGGGGCCGGGGTCGAGGGCGTGCCCGTCGCCACCTATGTCCTGCGCGTGCAGTACATCGTTCATGCCCAGCCCGGGGCCGACACCCCGCTGGTGGCTGCCTCCGCGTCCACGCAACTGCTAGAGGGCTCGGATATCGGCGGCGGCCGGCTCACGCTCGCCCTCTACGACGGTATTCAGCAGAGCGTGCGGCAGGCGTCGGAACTGGCCGAGGCCGGTATCGCGGTGCGGGAGGCCTTCGACACGGAACTCGCGGACCGCATTGGCAAGGCACTGGCACATCTCGACCGCCTGCGTCGCTGATCCGTTGCAGCGCGGTGTTATCCTTCGCGTCATCGATCCAAACGCAGTAACCGACCATGGCCGCTGAACAGGAACTCCCGGAAATCAAGCTCGATGCGGACAACCTCTACCGCGAGGAAACCGTCACCGACGGCCGCAGCGGCTCCATCCGCATGATGATTCCCGTGACCGACTCGGGCGAACGCGACGAGCAGCGATCCGTGCGCTACGAGGGCTATACCAACCTGATGACCCCGGCCGGCAGCCTGCCGATCCACTTCGAGCTCGATGCCGAGGACCTGTCCCAGGCGCTGGCACAGTTTCCGGACGCCGCCAAGGCCTCCATCGAACAGACCATGCAGGAACTCCAGGAAATGCGTCGCCAGCAGTCCGGCTCCGGCCTCTACGTGCCCGGCCAGGATTCGCCCGGCATGGGCGGCGGTGGCGGCATGGGTGGCCCCGGCGGCATGCCCGGTGGCGGCGGGGGCGGTATCCAGTTCTAACCGGCATTACTGCTTGCCTGTACCGTGTGGCGGCCGTGGCGAGACTCGATCGATTTATCGGGAATAAATCGACGCGAGCGTAGCGAGTCCGAAGGGCTCGGCCCATGGACGGGCCGAACAACTCGCACCTAACCTGGTGCCCGGGGCGAGACTCGACCGATTTGTCGGGAACAAATCGGCGCGACCGCAGGGAGCCCGAAGGGTGAAGCGCATGGATGCGCTGAGCAACTCGCGCCCAACCTGGTGCCCGGGGTGGGACTCGATCGATTTATTGGGAATAAATCGACGCGAGCGAAGCGAGTCCGAAGGATTCGGCCCACGGATGGGCCGAACAACTCGCAACCAATCTGGTGCCCGGGGCGAGACTCGAACTCGCACTCCCTCGCGGGAATCGGATTTTGAGTCCGACGCGTCTACCAGTTCCGCCACCCGGGCTGGGCGCGGCATTATAACGGCCGCGCTCCCGGCTGCCCATCAGTACTCGGCCAGAATTCGCTCCAGATCGCTGCGGATCGCGCCCATGCTGTCTTTGAACCGGATATCCGGACTGGCCTCGGTGCCGTTGATGATGATGGCAAACGCGCCCCAGCCGCCATCTTCCAGGCGCAGATAGCCGGCGTACGCCCGCACGCTGACCGGTTCGGTCAGGGAGCCGGTCTTGGCCGCCACCCGCATGGCGAAGTCGTTGTTGCCGTTCTTCACCGACCGGGATGGCGTGTACTGCGGCACCGGCAGGCTGCCGATCAGCGCCGGGAACAGGGCCGGCTGCCGGTACATGTAGGCGAGCAGGGACACCACGTCGGCCGCCGACAGCCGGTTGTCCACGGACAGACCGCTGCCGGTGGTCAGTGTCAGCGGCGGGTCCTCGGGAAATGTACCCAGCCAGGGCTGAGCCTCGGCATTCGCGCGCCTGCCTAGCTCCGCCAGCATGGTGGATGCGGCCGCCAGTCCGGATTTCGCCGGGCCCGGGCCGTCCGCCTCCGTCGCCAGTCCCAGCGTGAGTACGTCGGCCATGTAGTTGTTGCTGTAGGCCATCATGTCGCGAAGCTGATTGGCCAGGGTGGGGCTGGTTTCCTCGGCAAGCGTGACCAGGTGAGGGTCCGGCGGCGCGTGATCGACCCGCACCGTGCCAGCGACGTCGATGCCCTGGCCGGCGAGTACGGCCTTGAGCACCTGACCGGCGTAACGGCTGGGTTCCGATACCGATCGCAGCAGCGAGAAGTGGCCGCCGCCGGCTGGCACCACGCCGGCCAGATGCAGGGTCTGGAGGTCGCCGTCGGTCGCGCGCCAGGCCCAGTAGGCGGCCCGGGTATCCGGCTCGCCGGTAGCGATGTCGCCACGCAGGGCAAAGCCTTCCAGGGCCGGGGGCATCAGCGTTAGCCGGGCCGGCTGATCGGGTTCGCGACCGGGAATGATGGTGACTTCGACGTTGCTGAAATTCACGCCGGCGGCCGACAGCGGTGCGTCGTAACTGTTCTCGCTGACCTGCCGGGCGGCGCAGCGGTCCTCGGTCAGGCAGGGAACCGGGCCGAACAGGCTGTCGTTGATCACCAAGTCGCCGCTTACCCGCTCGATGCCGCGCTGACGCAGTCGGCTAGCCAGCAGCGACAGCCGGCTGTGATCCAGGCCCGGATCGCCGGCGCCGATCAGCATCAGGTCGCCGGCCAGCGTGCCGTCGCGTACCTCGCCGCCGGTGACCACGCGGTTGACGAAGCGGTGATCCGGCCCCCAGTGCGCCAGCGCGCCGGCCGCGGCATAGAGCTTGCTCACCGAGGCGGGTGTCAGCCGGCTCTTGGGTTCCAGCGCCGCCAGTGTCCGTTCGCTGCCCAGGTCGACTACCAATGCGCTGACGCGGGCCTGATCGCCGGCCAGCGCCTGCAAGGCCGGCAACGTCTGCTCATCGGCGGCATGGGCGGCGAGGCTGGTTGCCAGCAGGACGGGTAGTAGGCAGCGCGCCTGCATGTCAGGAGCCCTCGGCGTGTGGCGGAATCGGCCCCGATAGTACCCATGCCGGCCGGGGTCTGCATTCGGCTTGACGACGATTGCCGCTACACTTCGCCCCCGATGAAATTCGAGCTGATCAAACGCGATGGCCAGGCGCGCCGCGGCCGCCTGACCCTGAGCCACGGGGCGGTAGAAACGCCTGTATTCATGCCGGTGGGTACCTACGGCACGGTCAAGGGCATGCTGCCGGAGGAACTGCAGACGCTGGGCGCGGACATCATTCTCGGCAATACCTTTCATCTGATGCTGCGGCCGGGCACTGAGGTGATCGGCGCGCACGGCGGGTTGCATGGCTTCATGGGCTGGGATCGCCCGATCCTGACCGACAGCGGCGGCTTCCAGGTCTGGAGCCTGGCCGATATCCGGCAGATGGACGAGGATGGTGTCACCTTCCGCTCGCCGCTGGACGGCTCGAAGCGGCGGCTGACCCCCGAGGACGCGATTGCCGTTCAGCACGCGCTGAACTCGGACATCGTGATGGTGCTGGACGAATGCACCGACTACCCGGTTGCCGAGGACGCGGCGCGGCGCTCGATGGCGCTGTCCATGCGCTGGGCGGCGCGCTGCAAGGCGGCGCATGGTGACAATCCCAATGCCCTGTTCGGTATCAACCAGGGCAGCGTGTATCCGGCACTCAGGCGGGAATCCATGCGGCAGCTGGTGGATATCGGCTTTGATGGCTACGCCATCGGCGGCGTGTCGGTGGGTGAGACCGACGAGGAACGCGCCGAGGTGCTGGCCGCCACGCTGCCCGAGGCGCCGGCCGAGGCGCCGCGCTATCTCATGGGCGTGGGCACGCCGGCCAATCTGATTGAAGGGGTGGCCGCCGGGGTGGATATGTTCGACTGCGTGATGCCTACCCGCCATGCCCGCAACGGCTATCTGTTTACCTCCGTGGGTACGGTCAAGATCAAGAACGCCGCCCATCGCCACGACACCGGCCCGCTCGACCCGAACTGCGATTGCTACGTGTGTAGCCGCTACAGCCGGGCTTACCTGCACCACTTGTACCGCTGCGGTGAAATTCTTGCCGCGCGGCTGAACACCTGGCACAACCTGGCCTACTACCTGGGGCTGATGCGCCGCATCCGCGAGGCCATCGCCGAGGACCGCTTTGCGGCGCTGGCGCGCGAGTTTCTGCCGTGATGACGAAACCATCGGTGGTTGCCGGCGTCTGACCGGACGGCTGTGGCATAATGCCGCGCTTTCGACGCCGACCCGACTTCATCACCGGACCAGAAACATGTTGGATTTTCTGATTTCGCCCGCCTATGCGCAGGGTGCGCCGGCCGCCGGTCCCAGCATCATGCCCACGCTGATCATGGTGGGCCTGTTCTTCGTGTTCATGTACTTCATGATCATCCGGCCGCAGATGAAACGCCAGAAGGAGCACCGCCAGTTGCTCGAAAGCCTTGAAAAGGGCAACGAGGTGGTCACCCAGGGTGGCATCGCCGGCAAGGTGCGGGACTTGGGCGAGAACTTCATCGCCATCGAAGTGGCCGACGGCGTCCTGATCAAGGTTCAGAAGCAGTCCGTTTCCAGCGTAGTGCCGAAGGGTACGCTGGAGACGCTCTGACGTGACCGACGAGTACGCGACGTCTGAACCCGCTTTTCTGTTTTCCGCGGTGACGGTGCCAACCGCCGCTGCCGACCCGCGTCTGCCATGAATCGTTACCCGCTCTGGAAGTATCTGCTGCTGCTGGTCGTGCTCGGGCTCGGGGCCCTTTACGCGCTGCCCAACATCTTCCCCGAACAGCCGGCGATACAGGTCTCGCGTGATGACGGCAGCAGTGTGGCCGCCGGTCTCACCGAGCGGGTACGCAGCGAACTGAGCGCGGCCGGCATCGAAAGCGGGGACGCCAGCATCAATGAAGGCAAGTTGCTGATCCGGGTGGGCAGCAGCGAGACCCAGCTGCGGGCGGCGGACGCACTGAAACAGGCGCTGGGCAACGACTACATCGTGGCTCTCAACCTTGCGCCCACGACGCCTGATTGGCTGCGTTCGCTGGGCGCCCAGCCCATGAATCTCGGTCTGGACCTGCGTGGCGGTGTGCACTTCCTGCTGGAAGTGGATATGGCTACGGTGATCGAGGAAACCTACGATCGCTACGCCCGCGACCTGCCGCGCTATCTGCGTGACAACGAGATCCGTTATTCGCGTGCTTTCCGCGATGGCGAGCAGGTCAGGATCCGCTTTCCCAACCAGTCCGCATTCGAGGCCGGGCAGGACGCGCTTAACAGCGAGTTCTCCGAGCTTGATGTCCGAGTGCCGGAGGACGAATCCGCCACGCTCGTGGTCACGTTGTCGGAAGAGGAATCCGAGCGCATCCGCGACTTCGCGCTCGAGCAGAACCTGACCACCCTGCGCAACCGGGTCAACGAGATCGGCGTGGCCGAGCCGCTCGTGCAGCGCCAGGGGCAGGATCGCATCGTGGTGGAACTGCCGGGCGTGCAGGACACCGCCCAGGCCAAACGGCTACTGGGCAAGACCGCCACGCTGGAGTACCGGCTGGTTGCGCGCGGCGAAGACCCGCGCGCCGCCGAGCAATCCGGCGTCGCACCGCCAGGTACCGAGCTTTACCAGCGCCGCAGCGGCGAGCCGATCCTGCTGGACGAGGACGTGATTGCCTCGGGCGATCAGCTGGTGGACGCGTCCTCCGGTTTCGATCAGCAGAGCAATCAGCCGGCGGTGTTCGTCACCCTGAACGGGGCCGCGGCCGAGCGGATGTTCAACACCACCCAGGAGCACGTCGGTGATCCCATGGCGGTGCTGTTCATCGAGAACAAGATCGAGACCCGCTATGTCGACGGCGAGCCGGTCTACGAACGGAACAAGATCGAGGAAGTCATCAGCGTCGCCACCATCCGCGGGGTGTTCGGCAAGCGCTTCCAGACCACCGGCCTGAGCAGCAACGAGGCCCATGATCTGGCGCTGCTGCTGCGCGCCGGCGCCCTGGCTGCCCCGGTACAGATTGTCGAGGAGCGCACAGTCGGGCCGAGCCTGGGCAAGGACAATATCGCCCAGGGCCGCAATGCGGTGATCATCGGCTTCCTGCTGGTGGTGGTGTTCATGCTGGTCTACTACCGTGCCTTCGGCGTGTTTGCCAACGCCGCGCTGTTCACCAACCTGCTGCTGATCGTGGCGCTGCTGTCGCTGCTGCAGGCCACGCTGACCCTGCCGGGCATCGCCGGCATCGTGCTCACCGTGGGCATGGCGGTTGACGCCAACGTGCTCATTTTCGAGCGCATCCGCGAGGAGCTGGACAGCGGCAGCGCGCCGCAGGCGGCGATCGCCAGCGGCTACGACAAGGCCCTGTCGTCGATTGCCGATGCCAATGTCACCACGCTGATTGCGGCGGTGGTGCTGTTCGGTTTCGGTACCGGCCCAATCAAGGGCTTCGCGGTCACCCTGTCGCTGGGCATTCTCACATCCATGTTCACGGCCATCATCGGTACCCGTGCTCTGGCCAATCTCGTCTACGGCCGCCGGCAGCGGCTGCAATCGGTTTCCGTCTGACATGCGCCTGATCCGTCCCGATACCCGCATCGACTTCGTCGGCCTGCGCAAGGCCGCGGTGATTGTCTCGCTGGTGGTGATCGCAGTCGCGGTCGGCTCGCTCGCCACGAAGCAGCTGGCGTTCGGCGTGGACTTCACCGGCGGCGTGGTGATCGAGGTAGGCTACCCGGAAGCGGTTGAACTCGACGATGTCCGTACCGCGCTGGCCGAAGGCGGTTATACCGACGCGGTGGTGCAGTTCTTTGGCGGCTCGCGTGATGTGCTGATCCGTCTGGCCCCGCAGGAGGGGGCGGAATCCGCCCAGGTCAGCAGCAACGTGCTGCGAGTACTCGAGGATGCCCAGTCCGGCGTCGAGATGCGGCGCATCGAGTTCGTCGGCCCCCAGGTGGGCGAGGAACTCACCAACAAGGGCGGGTTGGCGCTGCTCTACGCGCTGATCGGCATTCTGATCTACGTGATCTTCCGGTTCCATTGGAAGCTGGCGGTGGGCGCCGTCGCCGCGCTGGCGCATGACGTAATGGTCACGCTCGGGCTGTTTTCCCTGCTGCAGATCGAGTTCGATCTCACCGTGATCGCGGCGCTGCTTGCGGTGATCGGCTACTCGCTCAACGACACCATCGTGATTTTCGACCGCATTCGCGAGAACTTCCGGCGCATGCGCAAGGCCACCCCGCAGGAGGTGGTCAACGGCTCCATCAACCAGACCCTGGCCCGCACCCTGATGACCGGTCTCACCACGCTGCTGGTGCTGCTGGCGCTGCTGTTTATCGGCGGCGAAGCGCTCGAGGGCTTCTCGATTGCGCTGATTGCTGGCGTGGTGGTGGGAACCTATTCCTCGATCTACGTGGCCAGTTCCCTGGCGCTTTGGCTGGCGCTGGACAAGGAAGACCTGTTCCCGCCCAAGGAAGAGACCGCCGAAGAACACATGTAGCCGCAGGCGGGCCGGGGCGGATGGCGATTACTTGAGCGCGTGCTCGATGGTGGCACGCAGCATCGGCTGCAGCTTGGGAGCGCCGCTGACCACTTCGCCGGTTTCCAGCGGATCGCCGTCGCCCAGGCTGGTTGCCATGCCGCCGGCCTCGATCACCAGGATCACGCCCGCGGCCATGTCCCAGGACTGCAGGCCGAACTCCCAGAAACCGTCGAGACGGCCGGCCGCCACCCAGGCCAGGTCCAGCGCGGCCGAGCCGCCTCGCCGGATGTCGCCGCACTTGTTCAGCAGCGACTCGAAGGCCGGGAAGTACTTTGCCATCCCCGCCTCGCGGTGGTAGGCAAATCCGGTGGCCAGCAGCGCCGGCCCCAGCTGATGACACTGGCTGACGCGGATGCGCCGGCCGTCGAGCATGGCGCCGCGGCCGCGGCTGGCCACGAACAGCTCGTCCTTGTACGGGTCGAAGATCACGCCGTGGGCCAGCTGCCCGCCCACCCGGCAGGCGATGGACACGGCGAAATGGGGGATGCCGTGGATGAAGTTGGTGGTACCGTCGATCGGGTCGATGATCCATTCCACATCCGCCTGCCGGCGCGTCGGGCTGTGACCGGATTCCTCGGCCAGGATGGCGTGGTCCGGATAGGCCCGGCGGATGGTGTCGATGATCGCCACCTCCGCCTGGTGATCGACCTCGGTGACGAAGTCGTTGCGGCCCTTCTCGCGCACGTCGAAGCCGCGCCCCTGTCGCAGATGGCGCATGCAGATGTTGCCGGCGGCACGCGCCGCCGACACGGCGATATTCGCCAGTGGGTCCATAGGGTCGCAGGCAAGGATGGAACGCCCGCTAGAATAGCAAATCCGGTAGTTGCGGCGCCGCGAAACAGCGGCCGTCCAGGGGACTGATGATGAGTGACAACAGTTCGCACAGGGGCGACACGCCGGCGGTGCGCATCGTGCTGGTGGCGCCCCAGCATCCGGGCAATATCGGCGCCGCCGCGCGGGCGATGAAGGCCATGGGGCTGGCGGACCTGGCGCTGGTGACCCCCGACCGCTTCCCCCATGCCGATGCCACCGCCCGCGCCGCCGGGGCGGACGACGTGCTGGCGGCAGCCCGGGTGGTGGACGATCTCGACGCCGCGCTGACCGACTGCACGCTGGTCATCGGTACCAGCGCCCGCTCGCGGCGGCTGCCCTGGCCGGTGGTTGACGCCCGCGAGGCGGCGCGCCGGACGATGAGCAACGCCGGCGCCACCGCCATCGTGTTCGGTCGCGAGCGCAGCGGCCTGACCAACGAGGAACTCGACCGGTGCCACGTTCATCTGCAGATCCCCTGCAACCCGGACTTTGCCTCGCTGAATCTGGCGGCGGCGGTGCAACTGGTCTGTTACGAGTTGCGAATGGCCGCGGCGCACGAATCGGGACCGTCGCCCGAGGCGCTCCCGCTGGCTACCGCGGCGGAACTGGAAGGCCTGTATGACCATCTGGAAGCGGTGGCGCGGGCCGGCGACTTTCTCGATCCCGATGAGCCCCGCCACATGATGCGCCGCTTCCGGCGGTTGCTCGGGCGGCGCCAGCTCGAGGCCGCGGAACTGCGGCTGCTGCGCGGGCTGCTGCGGGCGCTGGACCCGCGCCGCCGCGCTGCGAATACGGGGTCTTCTGACGTATAATCCCGACCCGGAAAGTCGGGAATAAGCAGGAATTCGTCGAACATGCGACTGACATCGCGAGGACGCTACGCCGTCAGCGCCATGGTGGATCTGGCCCGCCACGGTGCCGACGAGCCCGTATGCGTGGCCGCCGTGGCACGTCGGCAGGGCATTTCCCCCGCCTATCTCGAGCGGCTGTTCCGTCAGCTGCGCCAGCAGGGATTGCTGCGTAGCACCCGCGGCGCCCGCGGCGGTTATCGACTGGGGCGTGGCGTGGCCGGCATCACCGTATCGGATGTGCTGAGCGCGGTGGGCGAGTCGCTGGACGCCACCGCCTGCGGCAGCCCCGAGGCCTGCCGGGATGACCAGCGCTGCGATACCCACGGCCTATGGGCCGGTCTGACCCGGCACGTGGAAGAGTATCTCGGGGCGATCACTCTGGCGGAACTCGAAGCGCGGTCCGCGGCCGCGGCAGCTACTGTGGAATCGGCATGAACGTCTATCTCGACCACAACGCCACCACGCCGCTCGACGAGCGGGTGCTCGAGGCCATGCTGCCGCATCTGCGCAACCAGTTCGGCAACGCCGCCAGCCGGCATGCGCCCGGCCGCACCGCCCGGGCGGCTATCGACGCCGCCCGTGAACAGGTCGCGGCCCTGGTCGGTGCCCATCCCGGCCAGGTGGTATTCACCGCCGGGGGCACGGAAGCCGATAACATGGCGCTGAAGGGACTGAGCGCCTGCCGCCCTGGCCGGCTGCTCTACAGCGCGATCGAACATCCTGCCGTGCTGGAGACCGCCGAGGCGATGAGCGTCGCCAGCGCAACCATCGCGGTGGACGGGCAGGGCCGCGTGGATCTGGCCGACCTCGACCGGCAGCTGGCGGCCGGCGACGTTGCAGTGGTGGCGGTGATGGTCGCCAACAATGAAACCGGAGCGATCCAGCCCGTCACCGAGGTGGCCGACCGGGTACGGGCGGCGGGCGCGCTGCTGCATGTGGACGGCGTCCAGGGGGCGGGCAAGCTGGTCATGCGCTATCCGGACACCGGTGCGCACACGCTGGCGGTGTCCAGCCACAAGATCCATGGCCCCAAGGGCGTGGGGGCGCTGGTGCTGGACAAGCGCGTCGACATCCGGCCGTTGCTGCACGGCGGCGGTCACGAGAGCGGCCTGCGGGGCGGCACCGAGAACACCGCCGCGATCGTGGGCTTTGGCGCGGCCGCCGAACTGGCCGAGGCCGAGCGTGCCGCGCGCGCGGACCACACGGCCCGGCTGCGCGACCGGCTGCAGGCCGGCCTGGCGGCGGCCCTGCCGGAAGCGGTGGTATTCGCTGGTGATGTGGCGAGGCTGCCCAACACGCTGCAGTTCGCGGTGCCCGGATTCGACGGCGAGAGCCTGCTGATGGCGCTGGACCAGTTCGGTTTCGCGGTGTCGTCCGGCTCGGCCTGCGCATCCGGGTCCGGCGAACCCAGCCATGTGCTGCTGGCAATGGGCGTCGACCCGGTGGTCGCACGCGGCGCGATCCGCGTCAGCCTCGGCAAGGACAATACCGAGGAGGAGATCGACCGATTCCTCTCGGTGCTGCCGAGCGTGGCCCGCAGTCAGTCCATGCCCGGCCTCAATCCCGCGGTGATGGGCGGATGAGCCGGGCCGGCATCTATCTGGACAACGCCGCCAGCTCCCCGGTGGACCCGCGTGTCGTCGAGGTAATGGTCGATGCGCTGGCACGGCACGGCGCCAACCCCACCGCTGCGCACGACCCGGGTGAGCGGGCGGCCGACGCCGTGGCGCGGGCGCGTGAGCCGGTGGCGGCCGCGATCGGTGCGGCGCCGGATGACCTGATCTGGACTAGCGGTGCCAGCGAGGCCAACAACCTGGCTATCCAGGGGGTGGCCGCGGCATTCGGCCGCCAGCCCGGCCACATGATCACCCTGTCCACCGAACACCCGGCCGTACTGGGGCCGATGGCCGCGCTGGAAGCGCGGGGCTGGAGCATCACCCGCCTGCCGGTGGACGCCAACGGCCTGTGCGAGCCGGAAACGCTGGCCGCCGCGCTGCGGCCGGATACGCGGCTGGTGTCGGTGATGCAGGTCAACAATGAAACCGGCGTCTGCCAGGACCTCGCCGCCATCGGTGAGGCGTTGCGGGCGCATCCCGCGGCGTTTCATGTCGACGCCGCCCAGGGCGCCGGCAAGCTGCCGCTGGACGTCGAGGTCATCGGCGCGGACCTGGTGTC
The DNA here is from genome assembly GCA_040222795.1 of Salinisphaeraceae bacterium. Classification (GTDB taxonomy): domain Bacteria; phylum Pseudomonadota; class Gammaproteobacteria; order Nevskiales; family Salinisphaeraceae; genus Spectribacter. The sequence goes on along the minus strand of JAVKCJ010000029.1, from coordinate 76,625 downwards.
GTTGTCCGCCCACAAGCTGCACGGTCCCAAGGGCATCGGTGCGCTGTACGTGCGGCGTCGCCCGGCGCCACATCTGGCGGCCGTATGGCACGGGGGCGGGCAGGAACGCGGGCTGCGGCCGGGCACTCCGGCCACACACCAGATTCTGGGAATGGGTAAGGCCTATGCGCTGGCCGCCGACCACGCGCCGGCGGAGAGCCGCCGCATCGCGGCGTTGCGTGACCGGCTGTGGCAGCGGCTCGCCGCACTGGGCGATGTGGTTCGCAACGGCGGGCCCGATCGGGTGGCGCCGGGGCTTCTCAACGTGAGCGTCGGCGGGGTGCACGCGGATGCGCTGCACTACGCCTGCGCCGTCGGCGAACCGGCGCTGGCGGTGTCGCGGGGCTCCGCCTGCGCGGCGGGAAGCGCGGCGTCATCCTATGTGTTGCGCGCGATGGGCCGCGAACCGGCGCTGGCGGCGGCCAGCCTGCGGCTGTCTCTGGGCCGTTTCACCAGCGCGGCGGATGTGGATACCGCCGGGCGCGCGATCGCCGCGCACATCGAGCGCTTGCGGGCGATGGCGCCGATGGACACCCCGGCGGACGCGGTGGTGGCCTGATGCGGTTTTCCGAGGCGGTCCACCGGCGTTTTTTCGCCCCCGAACATCGGCTGGATGCGCTGCGGCCGGGGGCCATCCCGGGGCGCGCCGAGACCCCCGACGCCTGCGTGGCGTTATGGCTATGGCTCGAGCGGGACCGCGTGCGCGAGGCGGCTTTCCGGGTGTGGGGCTGCCCGGTCACGGTGGCCGCGGCGGATTACGTATGCGAGCGTGTGCGGGATCGAACGCAGGCGGCGGCGCGTGGTCTGACGATTGCGGAGATGGAACAGGCGCTGTCGTCCCCGCCGGCGCGTCGCAGCGCGCTGCTGGTGGTCAACGATGCGTTGATGGCGGCACTCGATTTTCAAACGGTAGAGGCTTGAACGGCAGGTACCGATCATGAGCATTGAACTCACGCAGAAAGCCGCGGAGCGAGTTCGGGAGCAGTTGTCCCAGCGCGGGGCCGGCATCGGCCTGCGGGTCGGCGTGCGCAAGTCCGGCTGCAGCGGCTACATGTACACGATGGATTATGCCGACGAACTGGGCCCGGATGACGAGGTCTACGAGCAGCACGGCGCCCGGCTGGTGATCAGCCGCAAGCACCTGCCGATGCTCGACGGCAGCACACTCGACTTCAAGCAGGAAGGGCTGAACCGCATGTTCCGCTTCGACAACCCGCGTGCCCAGAACAGTTGCGGCTGCGGTGAATCATTCAATCTGGTGTCCTGAACCGGCGAATTCGTTGCCGCAGTGCGGCATTGCGGGCTAAACTGCCCGGCTGAGCGGCCCGCAAGCGAAGCGGGCCGTCGTGTTATCAACGACAACAAGCGGGAGCCCCAATGGCCGTCGAGAGGACCCTTTCCATCATCAAGCCCGATGCCGTCGCCAAGAACGTGATCGGTGACATCATCAGCCGCTTTGAAAAGGCCGGCCTGCGAGTGATCGCGGCCCGCATGGCCCATCTCAGCCAGAGCGAGGCCGAGCAGTTCTATGCGGTGCATCGCGAGCGCCCCTTCTTCGGCGAACTGGTGGGCTTCATGACCTCCGGCCCGGTGCTGGTGCAGGTGCTCGAGGGCGATGACGCCATCGCCCGCAATCGCGACATCATGGGCGCGACCAATCCCAAGGAAGCCGTCCCCGGTACCATCCGGGCGGATTTCGCCGAGACCATCGACGCCAACGCGGTACACGGCTCGGATGCGCCGGAAACCGCGACCCAGGAAATCGGCTTCTTCTTCTCCGACGAGCAGATCTGCCCGCGCGGCTGAAAACATGAGTGCGGCCACCGCCAATGAACGAGTCAATCTGTTCGGGCTCGACCGGGACGGGCTGGTGGCGTTCTTTGCGGACATCGGCGAATCGAGGTTTCGCGCGCGGCAGGTCATGCAGTGGATCTACCGCCGGGGCGTCACCGATTTCGAGGCCATGACGGATCTCAGCCGTGCCCTGCGGGCGCGGCTGGCGGAGATCGCCGAAATCCGCGCCCCCGGCGTGGTGGCCGAGCAGTGCAGCACCGACGGTACCCGCAAGTGGCTGCTGGGCGTGGACGGCGACGACCGTGCCAACGCCATCGAGGTGGTCTACATCCCGGAGGGCGAGCGGTCCACGCTGTGCGTGTCCTCCCAGGTGGGCTGCGCGCTCGACTGCAGCTTCTGCGCCACCGGCAAGCAGGGCCTGGCCCGCAACCTGACCACGGCCGAGATCATCGGTCAGGTGTGGCAGGCCGAACACGGCCTTCGCGGCGACCGCGGTACCGACCAGCGGGTGCTGTCCAACATCGTGTTCATGGGCATGGGCGAACCGCTTGCCAACTACCGCCAGCTGGTGCCGGCCCTGCGCATCCTGCTGGATGATCTGGGTTTCGGGCTGTCGAAGCGGCGGGTGACGGTGTCGACCTCGGGGCTGGTGCCGTTCATGGATCGGCTGCGCGAGGAGGTGGACGTGGCGCTGGCGGTGTCGCTGCATGCGCCGATTGACGACCTGCGCGATGAGCTGGTGCCGATCAACCGCAAGTATCCGCTCGACGAACTGATGGCGGCCTGCGACCGCTATACCGCCGGCAAGGACCGCCGCGCGCACGTGGTCTACGAATATGTGCTGCTGGCCGGGGTGAATGATCAGCCGGCGCATGCCGACGCCCTGATCCGGCTTCTCGGCCAGCGCGCGGCCAAGGTCAACCTGATCCCGTTCAATCCGTTCGAGGGATCCGGCTACAACCGGCCGGTCGAGCGGGACATCCGCGCGTTCCAGGATCGGCTGCACAATCACGGACTGCGCACCACCGTGCGGCGAACCCGCGGTGACGACATCGACGCCGCCTGCGGTCAGCTGGTGGGGCGGGTGCAGGACCGGCAGCGGCGTCACTTCCGCGACGTGCCCATTCGGGTGGCGGCGCCACACGCCGAGGCATGAGCCGGCTGGCGGCGGTTGCCCTTTTGCTGGGCCTCGGACTGGCCGGGGCTGGCTGCGCGACCGGCCCGAACGCGGATGCCGATGCCGCCCAGGCCGCTGATGCCAATGCCGATCTGGGCATCGACTACCTGCGCAAGTCCCGCAACGAACAGGCACTGGACAAGCTCAAGCGGGCCCTGTCGTTCGAGCCGGACCATGTTCGCGCCAACTGGGGGCTGGGTATCGTCTATGCCCGACTGGAATCGTTCGACCGGGCCGACACGCATTTCCAGCGGGCCTTGGCGTCGACCGATTCGCCCGCTATCTTGAACAGTTACGGTGCATTCCTGTGCGAGCGCGGGCGTGTCGATGAGGCGATATCCCGATTTGATCGGGCGGCTAAGCACCCGGAGTACACTACGCCGGCGGTTGCCCTGAGCAACGCCGGTATCTGCCTGGCACGAGCCGGGCGTGACGAGGATGCGGAAGCGTTTCTGCGCCGGGCACTGGACAACGACCCGACCTACGGCGCGGCGCTGGCACAGATGGCGCGGCTCACGTTCCGGCGCGGGGACCACATGAGCGCGCGTGCCTTTGTTCAGCGGCGTGAAGGCGTGGCCGAGCTGCCCGCGGAACTGCTGTTGCTCGCGGCCCGCAACGAACTGGCGATGGGCGAACGAGGCGCCGCCCAGCGCTATCTGCGCCGCTACAACGAGGCCGCGCCCGATGACGAGCGCACCATGGATCAACTGACAGACGAATCCGATGATTGATGAGCCGCAGGAGGATGACAACGGCCAGCCGGCCCCGGCACCCGAGGCCGAGCCCCCGCCATCGCCGGCGCCCGCGCGCGTGTCCCCGGGACACCTGCTGCGCAGCGCCCGCGAGTCGAAGAATCTGTCGCTGGACGAGGTGACGGCGCAGACCCTGCTTGCCCGCGGCACGGTCGAGGCCCTCGAGAACAATGATTTCGACCGGCTGTCGCAGCCGGTATTCGTGCGCGGCTACTACCGCAAGTGCGCCAAGGTCCTCGGGGTGCCCGAGGACGAGGTGATGGCTGCGTACAGTGAATGGACCGGCGTGCCGGGGCCCTCGCCGGCATCGCCGGGTCAGGTCGACGTGATCCCGCAGGACGTCACCCCCGGCGGCCGTCGGGTGGTGGGTGCGGTGGCCGTGGTACTGCTGCTGGGCCTGGTTGCCGTGTTCGGCTGGCAGGCCCTGCCGGGCGGCGGCGATGGCAATGGCGAGGTGGCATCGACGGCACCCGCCAGCGACCAGCCGGCCAGCATTCCAACCGATGAGGAAAGCTCGACAGCCTCGGCTGGTGCGACCATTCCGCCGCCGGCCCCTGATGGCGTCGATGAGTCGCCGTCCGTGCCCTCGAGTTCGGCTACGGACGAGGCCGTGGCGGGGGACGAAACGCCCGAGCCGGCGGAAACACCCGACACCCCGACCGATCAGGCCGCCGCCGAATCCGGGACCGGTGACGCGACTGCCGACACCCGCCTGGTGCTGCGTTTCGAGGATCGATCCTGGGTCGAGGTGCGGGACGCTTCCGGCAATCGCCTGATCCAGGGCATCATCGGTGGTGGCAACATGCGCGTGGTTGACGGTGAACCGCCGTACCGCGTGGTGCTCGGCTTCGCCCCCGGCGTCACCGTCACCATGGGCGAACAGACGCTGTTCACCGGCGAGGATGCCGGCCCCGATCGCACTGCCCGTTTCACCGTCCAGGCCGACGGTTCCATCCAGTGAGTTGTCTCGCGTCACAACCGACGCCCCCGGTGCGGGGCGGGGGCGCCGCATGAGCGGCCGGGGCGTGCGCTCCATCCGCGGCATGAACGATATCCTGCCGGGCGATGCCAGCGCCTGGCAGACGCTCGAGCGCGTTTGTCGTGAAACTTTTGCCGCCTACGGCTATCAGCCGATCCGGCTCCCGCTGCTGGAGCGCACCGAATTGTTCACCCGCGCTGTCGGTGAAGTCACCGACATCGTGGAAAAGGAGATGTACACCTTCGAGGATCGCGGCGGCGACAGTGTCTCGCTGCGCCCGGAGGGCACCGCCGGCTGCGTACGGGCTGGCATCGAACACGGTCTGCTGCACAACCAGGCGCAGCGATTCTGGTACGCGGGGCCGATGTTCCGTTACGAACGCCCGCAGAAAGGGCGGTATCGCCAGTTCCATCAGTTCGGGGTAGAGGCCTACGGTCTGAGCGGCCCCGACGTCGATGCCGAGCAGATCGCCCTGTGCTCGCGCCTGTGGCGGCGGCTCGGCCTCACCGGGCTGCGGCTGGAAATCAATTCGCTGGGTACGGTCGAGGAGCGACAGGACTATCGCCGGGAGCTAATGGCCTATTTCTCGGCGCGGGTCGACCAGCTCGACGAGGATAGCCGCCGGCGGCTGGACCGCAACCCCATGCGCATTCTCGACAGCAAGAATCCGGATCTGCGGCCGGTGATTGCGGCCGCGCCGGCGTTCGAGGACAGTCTCGGCCCCGAGTCGCGCGAGCACTTCGACAGCCTGCGGGCGCGTCTTGATGCGATGGGGATCGACTACACCGTTAATCCCCGGCTGGTGCGAGGGCTCGACTACTACACCCGTACCGTGTTCGAGTGGCTGACCGACCAACTCGGGGCTCAGGATGCGGTATGCTCGGGCGGCCGTTACGACGGGCTGGTCGACCAGCTCGGCGGTAGTCCCACCCCTGCGGTGGGTTTTGCGCTCGGCGTGGAACGACTGGTAGCGCTGATTCAGGATCAGGGCACGGCCCCGGACGAGGTGGCGCCGCACGCCTACCTGGTTCACCAGGGTGGCGATGCCGAACACCAGGCAATGCTGCTGGCCGAAGCCCTGCGCGACGCGCTGCCGCATCTGCGTCTGCATACGCATGCCGGCGGCGGCAGCTTCAAGAGCCAGTTCAAGCGCGCTGATCGCAGTGGCGCCGCGCTGGCACTGGTGATGGGTGAGGAGGAGGCCGCGCAGGGCGTGGTCCAGATCAAGCACCTGCGGGCCGATCAGGCGGCCGAGCAGGTCGGCCGGGACCAGCTGGCGGACCGCCTCGGGCGGTACCTTGCCGGGTCCGTTGGGAACTATGAATACAAGGAACAGCAATAGCCATGGCAGACGAGCACGAAGACGAGGACGTTCAGCGCATCAAGAACTGGTGGCGGGCCAACGGCGCGTCGCTGGTGATCGGTGTGGTGGTGGGTCTGGCGGTGATTGTGGGCTGGCAGGGCTGGCAGGCCTATGTCGAGAACCAGTCGATGGCTGCGGCCGATCTCTATCAGCAGTTCGCCGCGCTTCAGGAAAGCGGCGCGGATGACCAGGCGCTGGTCGATCTCGCGGGACAATTGCAGTCTGATTACGGCAGTAGCCCCTACGCCGCCAAGGCCGGCCTTGCGCTGGGGCGCCACTTCGCGCAGGCGGATGACAACGAACGCGCCCGCCAGGCACTGCAGTGGGTGATCGATTACGCCGAGCAGGCGCCGCTACGGCATCTGGCCCGGGTGCGGCAGGCGCGGCTGATCTGGGGCGAGGGCAATGCCGAGGCGGCTCTGGCTCAGCTGGATACCGAATATCCCGACCTGTATGCCCCGCTGTACGCGGAGCTCAGCGGCGACATCCACGCTGCCCGCGGCGATCGCACTGCGGCCCGCGAGGCGTACCAGCGGGCCCTGGACAACCTGCCGGCGGATGCCGATCCGTCGTCGCTGCAGCGCAAGCTGGATGACGTGACGCCCACGCGCACCGCGACGGCGGAGGCGCCGTGAGAGTTCTGGCCGGGCTGACAATCCTCGCTGCCGCCCTGCTGGCCGGCTGTGCCAGCGACGGCGGGGCATTGCCCGAACCGTCACCGCTTCCCGATCTGGATCGTCAGCTGATCGACGGGAAGGTGCTGTGGCGGCGCAGTGGTGGCAACGGCGCCGGCGACAAGGTGTCCGGCTTCCGGCTGGCCCTGGATGGCGCCCGGGTCTACACCGCCAACCGCAACGGCCGCGTCAGCGCCATCAATATCGAGGACGGCAGCCTCGCCTGGCGTGCCGATACCGAGCTGCGGCTGGTGTCGGGGCCGGTTCACACGGATGGCCGGCTCCTGGTCGGCACCCGTGACGGGGAACTGGTTGCGCTGTCGGCCGAGGACGGTAGCCGGCAGTGGGCGGTGACCCTGTCCAGTGAACTGCTGGTGCCGCCCGCTGCCGGCAACGGAACGGTGGTGGCAAGGTCGCTGGACGGCCGGATCGTGGCGCTCGACTTAGCCTCCGGAGAACGGCGCTGGACGGTGGAACGCCAGGTTCCCACGCTGACCCTGCGCGGTGGCTCGGCGCCGCTGATCGACGGCGATGCCGTCTATGCCGGCCTCGATAGCGGCAAGGTGCTGGCACTGAGTCTGAGTACGGGCGAACAACTCTGGGAACAGCGAATTGCCGCGCCGGCCGGGCGTACCGAGCTAGAGCGGGTGGTGGATGTCGATGCCGAACTGCTGCTTGCCGATGGTGTGTTGTACGCCGCCAGCGTCGGCGATCGTCTGGTATCGCTGGCGCTGTCCAGTGGCCGGGTTCGCTGGTCGCGGGATATCGGTAGCCGCACCGGGCTGACATTCAACCCTGGTCAGCTGTTCGTGACCGACCGCAGTAGCCATGTACTGGCCACCAACCGCCGCAGCGGCGCCACTATCTGGAACAACGAGGCGCTGGCCTATCGCAACCTGACGCAACCGGTGATGTACAAGTCGTACGTCATGGTGGCCGATTACGAGGGCTATCTGCACTGGATGATTCCGGAGGACGGCACCCCGATCGGCTATGCTGACGTTGTGGGCGAGCCGGTTCGGTCAGCACCGGTGGTGGTCGGTGACCGGATTCTGTTGCTCGGCGCCGAGGGCACGGTGGTTGCCGTCGAGGGCATCTTCCCCGACGCCGACGACTGAACCGGAAAACGCTGACATGCAGCCGGATCTGCCGGTGGTAGTGCTGGTCGGACGCCCGAACGTCGGCAAATCCACCCTGTTCAACCGCCTGACCGACACGCGGGATGCCCTGGTGGCCGATCGGCCCGGGGTCACGCGCGACCGACAGTACGGCGTGGTGCGCACCGGCAAACGCCGGTTCCTGGTGGTCGATACCGGCGGGCTGGGCGTTGAAGACGCCGAAATTGATGCCCTGGCCGCTGCACAGACCGATGTGGCGCTGGCCGAGGCGCACGCCGTGGTGTTCCTGGTGGACGGCCGAGACGGGCTGCTGCCCGGTGACATGGCGATTGCCGACCGGCTGCGGCATCTCACCGTGCCGGTCTATCCTGTGGTCAACAAGACCGAAGGCCGGACCCCGGAAGAGGCGGTGGCGGAGTTCCATGCCCTGGGCATGGGCGCCCCCGACGCCATTTCCGCCTCCCATGGCGGCCGTATCGACGCCCTGGTTCAGCGCCTTGTGGCGGATCTGCCGTCTGGTAACAATCCCGACGACGGCGTCGCCGGCACCCGGCTGGCGGTGGTGGGGCGGCCCAATGCCGGCAAGTCCACGCTGGTCAATCGTCTGCTCGGCGAGAGCCGCATGCTCACCATGGACGCCCCGGGTACCACCCGTGACGCGGTGGCGGCCGAGTTCGAGCACGACGGCGAGCGTTTTCGGGTGGTGGACACCGCCGGTATCCGGCGCCGCTCACGTATCGACGATCCGCTGGAGAAATTCAGCGTGATCAAGGCGATGCAGGCCGCCGAATCAGCCCATATCGTGGTGGTCATGGTGGATGCCCAGCGCGGCCTCGAGGCGCAGGACGTGCGGCTTCTCGGGCTCATGGTGGACCTGGGCCGGGCGGTAGTGCTGGCGATCAACAAGTGGGATGGCCTGGATCAGGAACGCCGCCGGGCGCTGCGCGAAGACCTGCGCCGCCGGCTGGTGCATCTGGATTTCATGACCATCTGCACCATCTCGGCCAAGCACGGGTCGGGGCTGCGGGAGTTGATGGCCGCGATACGCGAGGCACGCGACGCCGCCGGCGCCGATCTGTCCACCGGGGCGCTGACGCGAGTGCTCGAGCAGGCGGTACTGGCCCACGCGCCGCCCGCCCTGCACGGGCGGCGGATCAAGCTGCGATACGCCCATCAGGGCGGGCGCAATCCGCCCCGGATCGTGATTCACGGGAACCAGACCGCGCGGCTATCAGCCGAATACAAGCGCTATCTGATGCGTCGCTTCCGCGATGCCTTCGGTCTGCGCGGCACGCCGGTGGAGCTGGTTTTCCGGACCGGGGAAAACCCCTACGACAAACGCGGGTCCGCGTCGCTGCGAAAGGGCTGACGCCGGCAGCCGGCCGCCCTAGCGGCGGCTGTCGGCCGCGCGAACCGGCGCCTGCCGCACGTCGATCAGATAATCCTTGGCGCCGGGCATGAAGGACGGTTTCTCGCCGTCGATGTAGAACTGCCAGACCTCGACCTGCAATTGCTTTTCCGATGGCTGGCGACGCCAGCCCACCACCAGGCCGTCGTTGCTGTGAACGAAGTGCAGCCGCCGAATCTGCATCCAGATCATGGCGTCGTCGACATTGTCGAAGTGGCGCTGGCCTTCCTCGAGCTTCACCCGCGTCATGCCCTCGTGCGGCTGCCATCCCTCCGGCTCGCCCTCGAAATGCAGGCCGAGGCTGCCGGCCCAGCGCTCCTGGCGCGGTTCCAGAACCGCCCAGCGCGTGGCGCCGTTCCAGCTGTAGGTGCGCAGGCGCCCCGGGCCGGCGCCGATGATCATCTTGCCGGCCGGCGTGTTGGCGACGACTTCGGTGCCGTTGGACAACGCAATCTCGGTATGGTCGGGCACGGGCGGCGCCTGGCGCGGCACGTCGGCGGCCGTGACCCGGGTTTCCCCGCCCTTGCTGGGCAGATCCACGGCCGCCGGCTTGGCCGGCTCCGTACTCGCGCAGCCGCCGAGCGTGGCGAGCACGAACAGGCCGCCGAGCGTCGCAGCGCGCCGGCGTGAGGGCAGGGGTGTCGGTTGATTCCGCATGGGCATGATCCGGGCCCGGGACGGTTGGTCGGGCCGCTTGTTGAAAGGACTCAGTTCAGGGTATCGGCGTTATCCGGTCAAACCTTATCACCACTGTCCGGGTCTTGCGCGGTGGTACCGATGACCCGACAGGCAAGTCTGCCCCGGCGAAGCTGAACTTGCATGTCGTCGCCCGGGCGGGCATCGGCCGCGTCGGTAATCACCCGCTGCTGCTCGTCACGGACGATGGCATAGCCGCGTGTGAGTGTATTGAGCGGGCTGACCGCGTCCAGCGCCCGGGTGGCCAGCCGCCAGCGGTGCTGTTCATCGCCCAGCCGGGCCTGCATCGCCATGCCCAGACGCCGCTCCAGACCCGCCAGCGAGGAACGGGCGGCGCGCAGGGCGGTGTCGGGATGATGGGCCTGCAATCGCCGGGTCAGGCCGTGCAGCCATTGGCCGGCTTCCTGATGCCGGCGCCGGGCCAGGCGCCGCAGACGCTGTTCCAGCTCATCCACGCGCTGCATCCGCTGTTCCAGGGTGCGGGCGGGATGGCGCCGCGCCAGGCGCGTGTGAAGGCCGGTCAGCCGCTGGTCCAGACGTACCATCCGCCGCTGCAGGCTGGTGTGGCTGCGCCGCATCAGGGCACCCAGGCGCTGGTGCCATTCGTCCAGGTCGGGGCAGACCAGTTCGGCCGCGGCTGACGGCGTAGCGGCGCGGACATCCGCGGCGAAATCCGCGATGGTGATGTCCACCTCGTGGCCGACGCCGCTGATGACTGGCACCGGGCAGGCGCACAGGGCCCGGGCCACGGTTTCCTCGTTGAAGGCCTGCAGGTTTTCCAGGGAACCGCCGCCGCGCACCAGCAGCAGCACGTCGCAGTCGCCCCGGTCGCCGGCCCGTTCGAGCATGCGGACGATGTCGCCGGCCGCATTCGCGCCCTGCACGGCGGTGGGATAGATCACCACCCGGGCTACGGGATAGCGCCGCCGCAATACCGACAGGACGTCGCGCAGGGCGGCGCCGGTGGCAGAAGTGACCACACCGATGCAGCGGGGCACGGCCGGCAGCGGGCGCTTGCGGCTGTCGTCGAACAAGCCCTCCTCGGCCAGTCGGTTGCGAAGTGCTTCGAAGGCGCGCTGCAGTTCGCCGGCGCCGGCATCCTCGAGGTGCTCGATGATCAACTGGAATTCGCCCCGGGCGGGGTACAGGCTTACGCGTGCCCGGGCCTGCACGCGATCGCCGTCCTGGGGCGGCTGGCCGAGCCGACGATTGCGATTGGCGAACATGGCGCAGCGAACCTGGGCCTGGTCGTCCTTGAGGGTGAAGTACCAGTGTCCGGAGCGCGGCCGGGCCAGATTCGAGATCTCTCCCTCGACCCAGAGCAGGGCAAAGCTGTGCTCCAGCAGTTCCCGGGCGGCGTTCACCAGTTCGGAAACCTGGTAGATGGTTCTGGTGCTGGCGGAATCGGTCATGGTCAATCGATGCGGCGGGCCTTTATAATCGCGCCTCGGCAAGCGCCCCGGTGTGGCGCGCTTCGGTTCCCGCGGCACGGTAGTCCCATGCGCATCAGCGAGCAAGCACTGACTTTCGACGACGTCCTGCTGACGCCGGCCTATTCGGACGTACTGCCGCGGGATGTGGACCTGTCCACGCGGCTGACACGCGAGATCACGCTCAACATCCCGCTGCTTTCGGCCGCCATGGATACGGTCACCGAGGCCCGCCTGGCCATTGCCCTGGCGCAGGAGGGCGGTATCGGCATTGTGCACAAGAGCATGACCGCCGAGGATCAGGCCGCCCACGTTCGCACGGTCAAGAAGTACGAATCCGGGGTGATTTCCGACCCGATCACGGTGACGCCCTCGGCCACCATCCGCGAGGTGATCGAACTGACCCGCGCGCGGCGTATCTCCGGTGTGCCGGTGGTGGACGGCGACCAGCCGGTGGGCATTGTCACCAGCCGCGATCTGCGCTTCGAAACCCATTTCGACGCCCCGGTGACCAGCGTGATGACACCACGCGAGAAGCTGGTAACGGTGCGCGAGGGCGCCTCGCGCGACGAGATCCAGACGCTGCTGCATCGTCACCGAATCGAGAAGGTGCTGGTGGTCAGCGATGATTTCTCCCTGCGCGGCATGATCACGGTCAAGGACATCCAGAAATCCAGCGATTTCCCCAACGCCGCCAAGGACACTGGCGGCAGTCTGCGCGTGGGCGCCGCGGTTGGCACCAGCGCCGATACCGAAGACCGGGTCGCCGCCCTGGTGGAGGCCGGGGTCGACGTGATCGTGGTCGACACTGCCCACGGCCATTCGCGCGGGGTCATGAACCGGGTGGCGGCGATCAAGAAACGCTGGCCGGATCTCCAGGTCATCGGTGGCAACGTGGGCACCGGCGAGGGGGCCCTAGCGCTGGCCGAGGCGGGAGCGGACGGCATCAAGGTGGGCATCGGGCCCGGCTCGATCTGCACCACCCGGGTGGTGGCCGGTATCGGCGTGCCGCAGATTTCCGCTGTTGCCAACGTGGCGGCGGCGCTGCGTGACAGCGGCGTACCGCTGATCGCGGACGGCGGCATCCGTTACTCCGGCGACCTGGCCAAGGCAATTGCCGCCGGCGCGAACGGGGTGATGGTGGGCGGCATGTTCGCCGGCACCGAGGAGGCGCCCGGCGAGATCGAGCTTTACCAGGGGCGTTCCTACAAGTCCTATCGCGGCATGGGGTCGCTCGGGGCGATGAGCGGGGACTCGGGCTCTGCGGATCGTTATTTCCAGGATCCCAGCGAGGAAATCCAGAAACTGGTCCCTGAGGGTATCGAGGGTCGCGTGCCCTACAAGGGCCCGCTGGGGGGTATCGTGCACCAGCTTATAGGGGGGCTGCGGGCCTCCATGGGCTACACGGGCTGTAGCAGCATCGAGGAAATGCGCACCCGGCCGGTATTCGTACAGATCACCGCGGCGGGCATCCGCGAATCCCATGTGCATGACGTGAGTATCGTCAAGGAAGCGCCGAACTACCGCGTCGACTGACTGCGATCCCGCGTGGCGCCAGTCGGGCGGCACACCGATTCCCAACGGGCGCCCGCGTCGCCTGTCACCAACACAGATGCGAAACCGGATGGATATCCACCAAGAGAAGATCCTGATTCTGGATTTCGGGTCCCAGTACACGCAGCTGATCGCGCGGCGCGTGCGCGAGGCCGATGTCTACTGCGAAATCTACGCCTGGGACGCCCCGGAAGCGGCGATCCGCGAATTCGCCCCGGTGGGGGTGATTCTGTCGGGCGGTCCGGAATCGGTGACCATCGACGACGGCCCGCGCATTCCGCCGGTGGTGATCGAGCTGGGGGTACCCCTGCTGGGCATCTGCTACGGCATGCAGGCCATGGCCGCGCAGCTCGGCGGCGGCGTGGAAACCTCGGCCCAGCGTGAATTCGGCTACGCGCGGGTGCGGGCCCGCGGCCATTCCCGCCTTCTGACCGATATTCAGGACCACATCAACCAGCAGGGCCACGGCCTGCTGGATGTATGGATGAGCCATGGCGACCGGGTGACCCGGCTGCCGGACGGCTTCAAGGCGATTGCCGAAACCGACGGCGCGCCCCTGGCCGGCATGGCCGACGACGAGCGCGGCTACTACGGCCTGCAGTTCCATCCGGAGGTCACGCACACCAACCAGGGCAGCCGCATTCTGGAGCGCTTCGTGCGCGATATCTGCGCCACCGCGGGCACCTGGCGTTCGACCGACATCATCGCCGACCAGATTGCGCGGATCCGCGCGCAGGTGGGCGAAGGCCGGGTGCTGCTCGGGCTGTCCGGCGGGGTGGACTCATCCGTGACCGCCGCGTTGCTGCACGAGGCCATCGGGGACCGGTTGGTCTGCGTATTCGTGGATAACGGGCTGCTGCGCCTGGGCGAAGCGGACCAGGTCATGGCGACCTTCGCTCAGCACATGGGCGTGAACGTGGTGGCGGTCAACGCCGAGCAGCGCTTCCTCGAGCGACTGGCCGGGGTGACCGACCCCGAGGTCAAGCGCAAGGCCATCGGCAACACCTTCATCGACGTGTTCGAGGAAAAGGCGGCCGAACTGGAGGGCATCGAGTGGCTGGCCCAGGGCACCATCTACCCGGATGTGATCGAGTCCGCCGGGGCCGCCACCGGCAAGGCGCACGTGATCAAGTCGCATCACAACGTCGGCGGCCTGCCGGAGGCGATGAAACTCAAGCTTGTGGAGCCCCTGCGCGAACTGTTCAAGGACGAGGTGCGCGCCATCGGGCTGGAACTGGGCCTGCCGCGCGACATGATCATGCGTCACCCGTTTCCCGGTCCCGGGCTGGGCGTACGCATTCTCGGCGAGGTGCACAAGGAATACGCGGACAAGCTGCGTGCCGCCGACGCCATCTTCATCCAGAGCCTGCGCGACGCCGATCTCTACGATCAGGTCAGCCAGGCATTTGCCGTCTACCTGCCGGTGGCCAGCGTGGGCGTGATGGGTGACGGCCGTCGCTACGAGCACGTCATCGCCCTGCGAGCGGTGGAAACCATCGATTTCATGACCGCCCGCTGGGCGCATCTGCCCTACGATTTTCTCGACGATGTCTCGCGCCGCATCATCAACGGCGTGGACGGCATCAGTCGGGTGGTATACGACATCTCCGGCAAGCCGCCGGCGACCATCGAATGGGAATAGACCCTCGAGACGGCTTCGGCCGGCCGGTTGAAACCGGCCCTACCGCGCTGATGGGGCAAACGTAGGGGCGGGCCTCAGCCCGCCATGGCAAATCTCGCAGCCGGGATGCGACCGCCGGCGGACGGGCAACTTCGAGCGTCCCGGGCTAGTGGACCGGATTCTCGTCCTTGTCCCGTTCGATTTTCGCGTAGGCCGAGTGGTTGTGGATGGACGAGAAGTGCCCGTTCGAGGCGCGGAGCAGGGGCCCGGCGCAGCCGGGATGCGACCGCCGGCGGACGGGCAACTTCGAGCGTCCCGGGCTAGTGGACCGGATTCTCGTCCTTGTCCCGTTCGATTTTCGCGTAGGCCGAGTGGTTGTGGATGGACTCGAAGTTCTCCGCCACCACCACATACCGCCGGAATCGCTCGTCCTCGTTGAGCTTGGCGGCGATGTCGCGCACCAGATCCTCGACGAACTTCGGGTTCTCGTAGGCGCGCTCGGTGACCACCTTTTCGTCCGGGCGCTTGAGGATGCCGTAAAGCTCGGACGAGGCCTGGCTCTCGGCCAGCTCGATGAGTTCCTCCAGCCAGAAGAACTCGTCGGCGCGCACCGTGATGTTCACGTGTGAGCGCTGGTTGTGGGCCCCGTACCGGGAAATCTTCTTGGAACAGGGGCAGAGCGTGGTGACCGGCACCTGCACGTTGACGTACATGTCGCTGCTGTCGCCCTTCTGTTCACCCCGGAAGGTAACTTCGTAGTCCATCAGGCTGGTCACACCGGTGGCCGGCGCGGCCTTTTCGATGAAGTAGGTGAACGACATCTTGATGTCGCCGTTGTCGGCCTCCAGGCGCTGGGTCATTTCGTGCAGCATGTCGCGGAACGAACCCACGGTGATTTCGCGCTCGTGGCTGTTGAGAATCTCAACGAAGCGCGACATGTGGGTGCCCTTGAAGTGATGGGGCAGGTTCACATACATGCTGAACGTGGCGACCGTGTGCTGGTCGCCGCCCGACCGTTCGCGGATGCGCACGGGATGGCGAATGTCGCGGATGCCCACCTGGTTGATGGGGATGCGGCGCGGATCGGGGCGGCCCTGGACGTCCTCGATGGGCTCGCCGTCCAGGTGGTTGATCTCCTGGGAAGCAACGGTCATGCAGTCACCTTGAATCTGGGGGAGACCGGACGGGCGCGGCATGCCGTCATCCGGTATTCACAGTTTAACCGATCGGTTCAGGCCGGCACAAAGCAATCAGCCCGGCGGCCAGTCGAAACCACGTCCGGCCAGAATATGGAGATGCAGGTGGAATACGCTCTGGCCCACGTCCGCGCCGTTGTTGGTGACCAGGCGGAAGGCCTCGCCGTAGCCCTCGGCGCGGGCGATGTCGCCGGCCTTGAGCATCATGTGTCCCAGCAGGGCCTGGTCGTCCGCGTCGGCGTCGGCGAGCTTTTCGATCGGCTTCTTGGGGATCAGCAGCAGGTGCAGCGGTGCCTGCGGATTGACATCGCGGAAGGCCAGGCACTGGTCATCCTCGTAGACGATATCGGCATCGATCTCGCGGTTGATAATCTTGCTGAAGATGGTGTCGGCCATGGCTTGGCTCCCCGACGATGGTGTGCAATCCGCGGATGGTAACGCGGGGCCGCGGCGCATACCATAAGGCGCTGATATTCCTTCGGTAACGCAAACAGGCGAGGGGCGATGCGGCTGATCGAGATTACGGTGCCGGTGGGGGATGCCGAACGTGTCACCGACCTGGCCCGGACGCACGAGGTGGTGGATTGCTGGTGGCCGCAGGCCGGCAGTGACCGCCAGGGCATTCGCGTGCTGGTGCATGAGGAGTCGCTGCAGGCGCTGCTCGACGCATTGCAGGCGCCGGCGGAATCACGCGACTGGCGCATCGTGCTGCAGATGCCCGAAGCCGTACTGCCGCGGGAGGAGACCGAGAAGCCGCAGTCGTCTAACGGCAGCGGTGGCCGCAGCCGCGAAGAATTGTTTCACGAAGTAGAACGCGGCGCCCGAATCGATCTCAATTTCTTTCTGCTGACCGGGCTGTCGGCAGTGGTCGCCGCCATCGGCATGGTGGAGGATAACGTGGCGGTGGTCATTGGCGCCATGGTAATCGCGCCGCTGCTGGGGCCGAATATCGCGCTGGCCCTGGGAGCCTCGCTGGGGGACCGTCAGCTCATGGCCCAGGCTGCGGCCGCCACCGGTTGCGGTCTTGTGCTGGCCGGTGCGGTTGCCTTCGGGCTGGGCCTGATCATGGGCGGGGATTTCGGGGCGGCCACGGAGCTGACGAGCCGCACGGACGTTGGCCCGGCCGGCGTCGCGCTGGCGCTGGCCTCCGGGGCGGCGGCGGTGCTGTCGCTGACGACCGGTGTCTCCGCGGCCCTCGTGGGCGTGATGGTGGCGGTGGCCTTGCTCCCGCCGGTGGCGGCGGTCGGGCTGATGCTCTCGGCGGCCAACTGGTCGGCGACGGCCGGCGCGGCATTGCTGCTGGCCGTGAATATTGTCTGCGTGAATCTGGCTGCCAACCTCGTGTTCCGCTGGCAGGGAGTGAAGCCGCGCTGCTGGATCGAAGCCCGCTCGGCGCAGCAGTCGGGCCTGATGGCAATGGGAGTCTGGCTGGTTTGCCTGTTAGTGTTGTCGGCGGTAATCGGCCTGCGCATGGTGGTTTGACGCGGCCGGTTTAGAATAATCGCATCGGGATCGGCGGCGAACGGGAGCGGCCGGGTCGGGCAAAGGGGAGCGAGTGACATGAAATATCTGGTTACCGGGGGCACCGGCTTCATCGGCCGTTTTCTGGTGGAGCGCCTGCTCAAGCGACGTGGCTCGCGGGTCTATGTGCTGATGCGCAAGGCCAGTGCGGACAAGTACGACGCCCTGCGCGAGCGCCTGGGCGTGTCCGAGGAGCGGTTGATTCCGGTCTGGGGCGACATCACGCGGCAGGGCGTGACCGACGCGGCCACCCGGAAATCCCTGGCCGGGGAGATCGACCACGTCTTTCACCTGGCCGCGGTCTACGACATGGGCATGTCGGACGCGGTGGCCGACCGTGTCAACAACGAAGGCACCCGCAACCTGGTGGACTTCGCCAACCAGCTGGGGGGCAAGGTCCGCTTGCACCACATGTCGTCGGTGGCCGTGGCCGGCGCCGAATTCGACGGCGTGTTCAGCGACGAGATGTTCGACGAGGGCCAGCCTCTGCGGCATCCCTACTACCGCACCAAGTTCCAGTCCGAGAAGATCGTGCGCGAGCACGCTCGCGTCCCGTGGCGGGTGTATCGCCCCGGCATGGTGGTGGGCCATAGCGAAACCGGAGAGATGGACAAGGTCGACGGGCCCTACTATTTCTTCAAGGCGATCCAGACTATCCGCGACCGGGTACCGAAATGGATGCCGCTGCTGGGCATCGGTGGCGGGCAGATGCCGATCGCGCCGGTAGATTATGTGGTGGACGCTACCGATCGCATCGCTCACCTGGAAGCGGATAAATGGGACGGCCGGGCCTATTTCCTGCTGCAGCAGAATCCGCCGTCGGCCGGCGAGATGCTGGCGACGTTCATGGAAGCCGCCCACGGGCCCAGTTTCGTGCGCCAGCTGCCCACCCAGGATATTCCGGCGGGATTCGAGCAGACCTTTCGCCAGATTGCCGGGCGGGTGCCGATGGCACGCACACTGGAAAAGCAGTTGTCATCGGCGCTGGGCGTGCCGCTGTCGATTCTGGGCTACGTCAACAACCGCACGGAATTCGATGATCGCAACACCCGCAGCGCCCTGCGCGGTAGCAAGGTCAAGTGCCCGCCGCTGGCGGATTATGCCGAGATCCTGTGGCGCTACTGGGAGCTGCACATGGACTACGACGTCAAGGTGCCCAAGCGCCTGATGACGCGGGTCCGCGGCAAGGTGGTGCTGATCACCGGCGCTTCATCGGGTATCGGCTTCATCACCGCCAAGAAACTGGCCAAGGGCGGCGCCAAGGTGTGCCTGGTGGCCCGCAATCCGGACAAGCTGGCCGAGACGCAGGAAGTCATTGCCAGGATGGGCGTTGAATCCTGGACCTATCCCTGCGACCTGAACAACATGGAAGCCATCGACGCGATGGCCGAGAAGGTGCTGGCCGACCATCATCATGTGGACGTCCTGATCAACAATGCGGGGCGGTCGATCCGGCGCGCGGTGTTCGAATCGTTCGATCGATTCCACGATTACGAACGCACCATGCAGCTCAACTATTTCGGCGCTATCCGCCTGATCATGGCGCTGCTGCCGGGCATGGGCAAACGCCGCACGGGCCAGATCATCAACATTTCCAGCATCGGCTGCCTGACCAACGTGCCGCGGTTCTCGGCCTACGTGGCCAGCAAGTCGGCCCTGGATGCCTTCTCCCGCTGCATTTCCGGAGAGGTGGCGTCACGCAACATCGACATCACCACCATCTACATGCCGCTGGTGCGTACGCCGATGATCGCGCCGACCAAGCTGTATGACTACGTGCCGACCCTCACGCCCGAGCAGGCGGGGGACATGGTGGTATCGGCGGTGATCGAGCGGCCCAAGCGCATTGCCTCGCCGCTGGGCACCACGGCCCAGGTCAGCTATGCCCTGTGGCCCAAGGTCAACGACTATGTGCTGAACAAGGCCTTCCACATGTTCCCGTCCTCGGCAGTGGCGCGGGGCAAGCGTCCGGGTACCGAGGAGGAAAAGCCCAGCCTGCGCGGCATGGTGATGGCCGCGCTGTTGCCGGGCCCTTACTGGTAGGCCGGACTGGCACGCCCGGCGCGGTGGTCGGCGGGCCTCAGGAAGCCTCGGCGGTGGCCACGTCCCGGCGTTCGGCCACGGCCCGGGCCAGTTCGGCCAGCAGCGGCTCGGTGTCCGCCCAGGACAGGCAGGCATCGGTCACGCTCTTGCCGTATTCAAGCTCGTCAGGCGCGCCCAGTGACTGGTTGCCCTCGCTGAGATGGGATTCGATCATCACGCCGAACACCGCGCGTGAGCCCGCCGAAATCTGTCCGGCCACATCGTGCCCGACTTCCAGCTGCTTCTTGTGTTGCTTGCGGCTGTTGGCATGCGAGAAGTCGATCATCAGGTGGCCGGGCAGCCCGGCATTCTCCAGCTGCGCTACCGCGCCGGTCACGGCGTCGGCGTCGTAGTTGGGGCCGTTACTGCCGCCGCGCAGGATGATGTGCGTATCCGGGTTGCCGCTGGTGGCAAAGATGGCCGAGTTGCCAGCCTTGGTCAGCGACAGGAAGTGGTGCGGGTGATGGGCGGCGCCCACCGCGTCGACCGCCAGCTTGATGGAACCGCCGGTGCCGTTCTTGAACCCCACCGGGCAGGACAGGCCGGAAGCCAGTTCGCGATGGCCCTGGCTTTCCGTGGTGCGGGCGCCGATGGCGCCCCAGGCGACCAGATCGGCCAGGTACTGCGGGGTGATCAGGTCGAGGAATTCCACCCCGGCCGGCATGCCCTGATCGGCCAGGTCCAGCAGCAGCTTGCGCGCCAGATGCACGCCCTTGTTGATGTGGAAGGAATCATCCAGGTCCGGATCGTTGATCAGGCCCTTCCACCCGACTGTGGTCCGGGGCTTTTCGAAGTAGACCCGCATCACGATCAGCAGGTCCTTGCGGTAGGCATGACGCGCGGCCATGAGCTTTTCCGCATACTCCCGGGCAGCCGCCACATCGTGGATGGAGCAGGGCCCCACCACCACCAGCAGGCGGTCGTCCCGACCCTGCAGGATGTCCTGAATCTGGGTGCGGGCGTTGTGTACCGTTTCGGCGGCGGCGTCGGTGATGGGCAGTTCGTCAATCAGCGCGTCGGGGGTGACGAGCTCCTTAATGCCCTTGATCCGGAGATTGTCGGTTTCGTACATCATGATGAGCGTGGCAAGAGCACGGTGTGCGGGTTCAAAGGCCGCGTATCCTAGCAGATTCGCGGGCCGCGCTTGATCGGCAATACGAAGTGGCCAGGCGCGGTCTTTACTCGATGTCGTACTGAAGCCGGCCCGTCCCGGAGATGATTCCAATGACCCTGACCCGCCTGTTGCTCGTGGCCGGCATTGCCGGCCTGCTGATTGCTTATTTCCTGGTCGATCCGGGCCGATTGCTGGGGGAGGGCTGCGAGGGCCAGTTATTCTCGCTGGCCTGTCTGGACGCCCAGCGCGGGGCGATCGAGGCCCTGCGCCAGGAAATGCCGGTACTGCTGGCGGCCGGGTTCTTCGCCGTGTACGTGCTGGTGGCGGCCCTGTCGATTCCCGGCGCGGCGGTGATGACCTTGGCCACGGGGGCGGTATTCGGCCTGGGCTGGGGGCTGCTGATCGTGTCGTTCGCCTCCAGCGTGGGCGCCACCCTGGCGTTCCTGGTCGCCCGTTTTCTGCTGCGCGACGGAGTGCAGCGTCGGTTCGGTCGCCGGCTGACCGCCATCAATCGCGGGGTCGAGAAGGACGGGGCGTTTTATCTGTTTGCCCTGCGTCTGGTGCCGGCGTTCCCGTTCTTCGTGATCAACCTGGCGATGGGGCTGACGCCCATCCGCGCGGCCACATTCTATGTCGTCAGTCAGATCGGCATGCTGCCCGGCACCGTGGTGTACGTGAATGCCGGCACCCAGCTGGGGCAGGTGGAATCCCTGGGCGGCATCCTGTCGCCGGGGCTGATCGGGTCATTCGTGCTGCTGGGGCTGTTCCCGCTGGTGGCCCGCAAGGGGCTGGAATGGTTCCGCAGCCGCCAGGCGCTGCGCGGCTACCGGCGCCCGGCCCGGTTCGACCGCAACCTGATCGTGATCGGCGCAGGCTCGGGCGGACTGGTGGCGGCGTACATCGCCGCGGCGGTCAAGGCGAAGGTCACCCTGATCGAGCGCGACCGCATGGGCGGCGATTGCCTGAATACCGGCTGCGTGCCTTCCAAGGCCCTGCTGAAAACGGCCCGCTTCCTACACGACGTCAAGCGTAGTGAGGCATTCGGCGTGCATACCGCGTCGGCGGAATTCGACTTCGGCCAGGTAATGGACCGGGTCCGCGACGTGGTGGGTCGCATCGAGCCGCATGACTCGGTGGAACGCTACGAGGGGCTGGGTGTGGAATGCCTGCAGGCCCGCGCCCGCCTGGTCGACCCCTGGACGGTGGAACTCGACGACGGTCGGCGGCTGACCGCCCGGGCGATCGTGCTGGCCACCGGGGCCGAGCCGTTGACACCGCCAATCGATGGCATCGACTCCGTCGAGGTTCTGACCTCCGACAACCTCTGGGGTCTGCGGGACCTGCCCGAACGCCTGGTGGTGCTTGGCGGTGGTCCGATCGGCTGCGAGATGACCCAGGCCTTCGCGCGTCTGGGTAGCCGGGTGACCCAGGTGGAAATGCTCGATCGCCTGATGATGCCGGAAGACCCGGAAATCGCGGCCGGTCTGCAGCAGCGCCTGGAAGCCGAGGGCGTGAATGTGCGCACCGGCCACCGCGCCGTCGCGGTGCGGGTGACGGATGGCCGGCAGGTACTGATCTGCGAGCATGGCGGCGAGACGGTGGAAATCGAGTTCGACCGGCTGCTGGTGGCCGTGGGCCGTGCGGCACGGCTGAAGGGGTTCGGGCTCGAGGATCTGGGCATCGAGGCCGACCGCACCATCGGCGTCAACGAGTTTCTGCAGACGACTATTCCCACCATCTATGCCTGCGGCGATGCCATTGCTCCCTACCAGTTCACCCACGTGGCGGCGCACGAGGCCTGGTTCGCGGCGGTCAACGGGCTGTTCGGCACGTTCCGGAAGTTCCGGGTGGATTACTCGGTGATCCCCTGGGTGACGTTCACCGACCCGGAAATTGCCCATGTCGGCCATAACGAGACCAGTGCGGCGGGCGAGGGCATCGAGTACGAGGTGACCACCTACGGCATCGACGATCTGGACCGGGCCATCACCGATAGTGATGCTCGAGGCGTGGTGAAGGTACTCACCGAGCCCGGCGCGGACCGGGTGCTTGGCGCCACCATCATGGGCCCGCACGCCGGCGAGCTGATTGCCGAATTCGTGACCGCGATGAAGCAGGGGATCGGTCTGAACAAGGTCCTCGGCACGATCCACGCCTACCCCACCTATGTCGAGGCCAACAAGTTCGCTGCCGGCGAATGGAAACGCGCACATGCGCCGGCCTGGGCACTACGTTTGCTTTCGCGCTTCCACGGCTGGCGCCTGTGATCCCGCACCGGTGCTGACTCGGGTTGGTCGTTGGCTCGCCGATGACGCGCCCCGGTTGGACAATCGCCATTTCTCCGAGGAGGATGGTGGGGTCGGGTAAATCCGTTGTTGAGCGGGGGCCCGGCTGCACGGAGGAAGCCGGTCCGCCTTCAGGGCGAACCGGGCCGTGCCGGAGGAGCGATAACAAACGAACAGGAGCGAACGCCAATGAGCATCAAGTCCTTTGTTGAGTCGTTGAAAGGCGGCGGTGGAGGCGCAAGTGACGTGTCCATTCATCCGGCCATCGATAACGGCATCAAGCCGGGATCGGACAATTTTCAGGGCGGCACGCTGTTGTGCCACTGTTCCAGCAATCCCGTGAAGGTGTCGGTAGGCGCGCAAACCGCGCACAACCACGCCTGCGGGTGCACCAAGTGCTGGAAGCCCGAGGGCGCGCGATTTTCGCTGGTCGCGGTGGTGTCCCGCGATGCGGTGTCCGTCGCCGAGAACGGCGACAAGACAGCGATCGTGGATGAAAGCGCCCCCATTCAGCGCCATGCCTGCAAGGAGTGCGGGGTACACATGTTCGGACGCATCGAGAATACCGAGCATCCGTTCTACGGGCTGGATTTCGTGCACACCGAGCTGTCGCCGGAATCCGGCTGGTCGGCCCCGCAGTTCGCCGCATTCGTGTCCTCGATCATCGAGTCGGGGGAGAATCCGGACAACATGGACGCTGTGCGCACCCGGCTGCGTGAGCTCGGACTCGAGCCATACGACTGCCTGGCGCCGCCGCTGATGGATCTCATCGCCACCCATACGGCGAAGAAGTCGGGCGCACTGCCGGCCTGACCCGGCCCGCAGGCTGCCCTGTCTGAACGGGGCCGGCGCGCAGGCGCCGGCCCCGTTTTTATTGCAGCGTGCGGCAATCGGCGCCCGAAGCCGCTTTCCACGTAGAATCCGCGCTCATGATGGCGCTAGTTCTCGCGGGGATCGCGCTGGCGGCGGCCACGCTGTCCGGCCTCACCGGGCTCGGCGGCGGCACGCTGCTGATCGCGGCGCTATACGCACTGGGATTCATGCCGGCGGTGGCGGTGCCCCTGCATGCCGCGGTCCAGCTGGTGTCCAACGCCGCCCGGGTGGTGGCCTATCTGCCCCACGTGCGGTGGTCGGGTTTCGGGCTGTTTCTGGTGGGGGCGCTGCCGGCGCCATTTGCACTAGCGCCCCTGGTCGTGACGGTACCGGCGGATGCGGTGCGCGTGGCCATGGCTGTATTCCTGCTGCTGGCGCTGTTGCCGGGGTGGCTAAAATGGCTGCGTCTGGCCGGCGCACCGGGCCTGGTGGTGGCAGGCGCGCTTTCGGGTGGTCTGGGCACGGTGGTCGGCGCCACGGGGCTGATCATCGCGCCGTTCTTTCTTGACCGGGGATGGCCGAAGGAGACCGTCATCGCCACCATGGCGGTATGCCAGGCGGCGGGCCACGCGGCCAAGATTCTGGCCTTCGCCGTGGCAGGATTCGGGCTGGGCGGGCAGCTGGACCTGCTCTGGCCGATGGCCCTCGCAGTGGTGGCGGGCACGGCGCTGGGACGCTGGCTGATCGGGCTGGTCGACGAGAGTCGCTTCCGCTGGCTGGTGAAGGTGATTCTGCTGGTGCTGGCGTGTCAGTTGGGTATCGACGGCGCGATAGGGCTGGTGCAACAGGGAGGAACGCAATGAGCGAGGTGAGCCCCGCCGACATCGAGCGGATGATTGCCGACAACGTCGATCTGGCGGAGGGCTTCCGGTTCGAGGTCCTCGACCTGACCGATGGCGCGCGGGTAAAGCTGCACTACAACGATCGCATGCTGCGCCTCGGGGGGACGATTTCCGGGCCGGTGCTGATGATGCTGGTGGATACGGCCCTGTACGCAGCGGTGATCGCCCACGCCGAGCACGGGCAGTACGGAGTGACCAGTCATCTGAACATCGAGTTCCTGCGTCGCCCGCCGCCGGCCGCTCTGATCGCGGAGGCCAGGCTGCTGCGGGTAGGCCGCCGGCAGGTAACCGGAACCGTGGTAATCCACAGCGAGGGTGAGTCGCGCCCGGTGCTGCATGCCACCGGCGGCTATGCACTGTTTCCACCGATGCGCGGTGCCTGACTACCAGTCGCCGGTCGCCCGGCGGGCAACGTCGTTGGCCGGGCGGGCCAGGAGGCCCGACGCGGTGGCGCGCACCTCGTAGCGGGCCCCGTCACGCATGGGCAGATAGGTGGCGCTGCCGTAACTGGCATCCACCATCGGCAGCCAGGCCGGATGGCGCTCGGCCCAGGTCCAGAGATCCAGGCCGGCGTCGTCGGTTAGCTGGTGCACGCTGCGCAGACGATATTGTTCGTCCTCGGCGGTGCGATAGCGGCCGGTCAGACGTTCCAGCCGGTAGCGCGGTTCCAGTCCGAACAGCACCAGCGGCGTGTGCCATTTCAGAAATCTGGCATCCAGCTGCCACTGGTCCCCGGCGAGTTCGTAGACCCGCGCGGGCGCCTCGGGCAGTTCCAGGCGGGCGCGAAACCGCTGGTCCGCCAGTTGCTCGAAGGCGAGGGTGGCCACCGGATGCTCCGCGCTGAGCCGCTGATAGGTCAGCAGATTGAAACCGATGGCACCCAGCAGGGCCGCGAGGCCCAGGCTGGTGCATCCGAACAGACCATTGCGCAGTGCCGCTCCCGGGCGTCGGCGCACGCGGGCACCGCCCAGGGCGAGAAAGAACAGGCCGACGGCCCCCAACAGGCCGATAATGAAGACGGGATCCGGCATCGCAGACCATTCGAGGTGATCGCGGGTCGAGTCTACACCGGGTGCCGCCCCGGCCGGTCAATCCGCGGTCGCACCGGTCAGGTGCTTCAGCCGGTCGCGCAGGGTAGCGGCGTCCAGCCCGTCGATGATCAGCGTCTTGGCGGGGTTGGCGGCGCCGCGGCGGATGCGCACGTCATTCGGGGATAACGCCAGCTGCCGGGTCAGCAGCGCGATCACGGCGGCGTTCACTCATCCGCTGTCGGCTGGCTGGCGTACCCGGAACTTCAGCCGATAACCCTGCGAGCCCGCAAATTCGGTGCGCGAGGCGCCGGGCACGACCTTGACCGGCAAGGTGACAGTTCTGGCCTGTTTCATGCTTGGTATTGATGCGTCCTGATTCGTTACCCGGGCGTATGCGGTAGGCTGGCACCAGATGCGGCCCGGTGCCCATACGGGAGTTGCTCGAATGATAAATCGGATCTGCGGCTTGGCAGTACTGATGCTCATCGGCGTCGGAATGGGTTCGGCGGACACCGAGTATGCGGCGCCGGGCTCGCTGTTCGAGGTGGAAGGCCATCGCATGCATCTGCACTGCACCGGCCAGGGAGCCCCGACGGTGGTGCTGGATTCCGGGCTGGGTGGGACGTCCCTCGACTGGTCGCGGGTGCAGCCATGGCTGTCCGACAGCAACCGCGTCTGCAGCTATGACCGCCCGGGCTATGGCTGGAGCCGGGCCACCCCGGGGACGCGCAGTAGCGCGGTGATCGCTCGTGAGCTGCACAAGTTGCTGCAGCAGGCGGACGAGGCGCCGCCGTACGTCCTGGTCGGCCACTCCTTCGGCGGCTGGAACATGCAGTTGTTCGAGCATCAGTATCCGGAGGACGTGGCCGGTCTGGTGCTGGTTGATGCCAGCCAGGCGCGCCAGATCGAGCGCTACGAGCAGGCCGGCAGGGCCGTGGCGCCGCGGGGCCGTTTCATGGTGTTCTCGCCGGCCACCATTCCCCCGGCCCTGCCAGCCGATATTCGGCCGGTGGTGGAGCATCTGACCTATCGTGCGGTGACCAATCGCACGGTCCATACCGAGCTGGCGGCGTTCCGCGACAGCGCGCTGCAGGTACAGAAAACCAGTCTGCCGCCGGAACTGCCGTTGGTGGTGGTGTCGCGCGGGCGCCCGATCCGCTCGGCCAATGCCTCGGCGGTGGCGTCCGAGAAATTGTGGCGTGATATGCAGCAGGAGTTCGTCGAATCCCATCCGGGCTCGGTGCATCTGGTGGCGCAGCACAGCGGGCACCACGTGCACCTGGAACAGCCCGGGGTTGTTGCCGGCGCCATTTGTATCGCCATGCAGATGGCGCGGGCCGGTGAAACGCGGCGTCTGCCGCGGGGATGGCTGGAACAGCGATGTCTCAATCCGCTACGCAGCGCAAGCGCCTACCTGCCGGCGCGCTGACGCGGGCGCTGCTGAGCGTCTTGCTGGCCGCCACTGTTGCGGCCTGCACCCAGGACCGGAGGGCCGGCGATCTGCGCTATGCGCGATCGACGGAAAAGCCGATTGCCGATGTAATGATTGATCTGGAACTGGCGATCACCCAGGAGAATTTCGCGATCACCGCCCGCAACGATCTGGGCGCCCCTATTCGCCGGCGCGGCCACCCGGATTTTCCGGACGCGCACATCGTCAGTTTCTGCAATCTGGAGTACGCCCGCCGCGCCATCGATATCGATCCGGCCCTGATGGTGTACATGCCCTGCAAGGTCACCGTGCTAGCGCAGGGCGAGACGGTGCTGATCCAGACCTACCTGCTGCCGGAAACGCTCGCGGCCGAGGGCGCGGCCGGATTCGCGCGCGAGGTCAACTCGATTCTGCGCGGTATTGTGGACTTCGCGGCCTCGGGCGACTGAACCTTCGACACCGTGGCGTTGTAGCTGCGGCGCAGGATATCGCTGACCAGGGTGCGCGTGGCCCGCCGCCACGCCTGATCGGTGTTGCTACGCATGTCCACCGAGCCGCCGGCCAGATCGACGCCGGTATCAACCTCGCGGATGACCGCATTGATGTTGAGGATCAGGCTGCTGACTTTCTGGGCCCAGCCCACCAGGACCAGGTCCGCATCGAGCTGGCGTGCGATGTCGAATTCGCAGCCGTTGCAGCGGTGGAGGTAGCGATACCGCTCCCGGGCCCGGTCGATGGCCGACGCCGCCGGGGCGACGTCCACCGGGCAGAAAGCGGGCAGATCAGCGAGAAGCCGTCGGGCGCGCTCGGTGGCACGTCGTGCCCTGGCGATATCCTCGGCTTGCCGCCCTTCGATATCCGCCTGAACGCTGGAGTCGAGCAGATCGAAGGGCAGGGTCGCGACGCTGCGGCAGTCGCGGTCCGACGCCTGGGCGATGGTGCCCAGCGTCAGCCCGCCGGCCATCAGCGTGAGCGCGACCAGTTGCCGGCCCCTTAATCGAATCAGCTATCGCCCGCCGGCTGCACGCCGGTCAATCGAAGGGATTCCTCGATCAGGGGCTGGTCGCCCTCGGCGGCGGGGACCCGCGTGCGGATTTCATACACTTCGCCCGGAATCGATTCGGAGACGATGAACTCGTAAAGCTTGTCACGGTAGGGGGCCATTTGTGGACGGTCTTCGTCCTGATAGGGCATCAGCCGGATCTTCTGGGCCGAGACCTGCTTGCCGTCGTAGTCGACCGTGACCGTTTCCACCTCGGATTCGTGCTCCAGCGCCAGCTTTACCTGCTTCTGGAAGAAGCGCCAGGAGCCGCCGGTAAGGCGGTCCATTTCCGCCACGTCGCGCTGCAGGAACATCATGATCACCGGATTCCCGCGTGCCGAGGGCACCTTGCGTACGTAATCGTTGTCGTCGCCGCTGTCGTAATCGAACGAGACATTGCGCGCCTTGGCTTCCGCACCGGGCCTGCTGGTCATGCGGATGCCTTCGTCGAGATCATCCTCGCCGGCCTTGGTGGCCCGCTTGGTCAGCTGGTATTCGTAGACCATCGGGCCGCTCGCCCCGTCCAGATGATTCTCCAGAAACAGCAACTGGTTGGCTTGCGAGAATTCGTCGTCGGCGGTTTCGGCTGCCGCCATGCCGGTAGGCACCGCCAGCGCGGCGGCCAGCAGGCAACTCAGGGTATGTCGCTTCACATCATCCTCCGTGGTGTCGCGTGTCTGCGACGCGTTATCGATTTATCAGTCGTCGTCATCCGGCACGGACTTGTCGCTTTCCGTGAGCGGTACCAGGGGTACGTTGTAATCGGCCAGAATGGACTCGATCTCGTCGCGATTGTCGCGGATAAGGTTGGAAACGGTCTCCAGCCACTTGTTCTCGCCGTAACGTACGGCCATCCGGATGGGGAACGAAACAGCCAGACCCTCGTCGGGTTCGAAGGGCACGACACGCAGCCTGGGTGTGTCGATCTGCTGGGCGTAATACCCGCCGATCGGCCCCCAGAGCATGACGATATCCAGGTCGCCGTTGACCAGCTCGTTGCGGATCACGTCACCCGGGTCGAAATCGCGGCTGCCGGACTGGGTGCGATAGCCCACCAGATTGGTGAGCATGCCGTTTCGCTGCAGCCAGGTGACCGGTGGCGACTTGGTGAATCCGCCTATTCGCAGACTTTCCCGCTTGTCGGCCGGCAGCTCGAGCAGGTCGGCGGGCTCCTGAACGTCGTCCAGCCCGGTGCCCTGCGCGAACACCATCACGTAGGTGGACCGGAAGTAGGCCGGGGTGGTCTGGCCGACCTCGAAGCCGGAACCGGCCGAAAGCACCACATCGCAGGCATAGCGGTTCTTGTCGTCGAGGAAATTCTTGAGCGAGACACGCCCGAAACCCATTTGCTGGGGCACCCAGTAATACTCGAGCGGCAGCCCCAGCTTGTCGGCGAACAGTTCGGCAATCTTGTTCTCGAACCCTTCGCCGGCCTCGTTGACCATGGGCATGTTGCTCGGATCGGCACAGGCCCGGAATGCCTCGCGCTCATCCGAGCCCACGGCGGCGGTGCCGAGCAGCGCGGCCGTGATACCGCCGATCCATGCCGGGTAACGTGTTTTCATTGAGGTCCTCTCTTGCAATCTGGGTGAAGGTGGCTCGTTCGATGCAATGGCTTGCGGTTGCCGGCGGTCCGGTCACAACATGGCGCTCAGAAGCGTCGCTCGACCCTGAACCGGGAATTCGAATACGTCAATTGCCCGTCCGGGTAAGCAGGAGACCGTACATGGCAGCAAGTAAGCGATTGGCGACGGCAACGGCCGCGACCCTGATAATGGCCGGCACCGCGGTCGCGGACGACAATCTGGATCGCGCCGCCGTCGAAGCGATCCTGGCGGATGCGGAAGAGCGGCAGACCGGTCTGTACGATGCCGAAGTGGCCGGGGCCGATCTGGCCGGGCTGGATTTTCTCGGCGTTGATCTGCGAAGTATCAATGTCTCGAACAGCGACCTGACCAATGCTGACCTGTCCGGCGTCAACCTGGATCTGGGACGCATGGTCGGCGCGGACCTGAGCGGTGCCCGGTTCGCCGGCGCAAGCATGTTCAGTGTGGTGGCCAAGGACGCGCGGTTCGTCAACGCCAGCCTGCCGAAGGTGCGGCTCATCGGCGATCTGTCGGGCACCGATTTCAGTGGCGCCGATCTGTCCGGTCTGCGGGGCGGGGCGGACATGCAGAATCAGTCGATGGGCCTGATGAACGCGGTGTTCAACGGCGCGGACCTGGTGGGGGCCGATCTTTCCGGCGCTGACCTGTCGCGGGCCTATCTCAAGTTCGTCGATTTCACGGACGCCAATCTTGCAGGGGCGGACCTGTCGCGGGCCGACCTTGCGGCAGCGGAATTCCGGGGCGCTGACCTGACCGATGCCGACCTCACCGGCGCCATCGTGCCTCGCACGGACTTCCGGGGCGCCTGGGGCATGGACACGGTCAAGGGGCTCGACACCCTCAAGGAACGCGACCGCGCCCACTTCGACTGACACGTGCGCGTGCGCGCTCATGGCGCGGCTGCGTACTCGGCGGTGAAGGTGTTTTCCTCCGTATCCCGAACCGCAATCGTCAGCGGTGCCGAGCCGGCCGGCTGATAGGAAAAGCGCAGGCTCGGGTTCTCGCTGAGCGAGAACGTCATCGTGGCACTCAGGACGTTGCGATCCCCGGCGTTGATCTCGATGGCATTCACGTAGTATTCCGGCACATGCAGCCGGGTGACCTGGTTCATCTGCAGACCGGTGTGGTTGGGGTGGCGCGTGAGCATCTGGATGCGCCGTCCGGGCTTGTCCGACCCGCTGAGCTCGCGTAGGCGAATCTGCCCCATGTTGGCCAGGGCCGCTTCCGGGTCCTTCGAGGCCGGCGCGGAGCAGCCGCCACTGGCCTTGACGTAGCGGGTGGTCATGTAGAGCTGCCCGTCACTGGTTTCCGCGATGGCTCGCATGTGGGTGTAGGCGTTCACCCGGACGCGGGTCGCGATATCGGCACTGGCCGCGGCTGGCCCGAACTCGAACTCGGCCGACATCGGCACCGGGTTGTTGTCGATCACCAGCCACAGGCGCTCGATGCGGCGCTCGCTGTCCGACGGCAGCTTGTCGGTAATACCGATCGGGACGATGGCGGCGTCCTCGGCACGATAGGGGGCATCCAGGCCGATGACCGCCTCGCCATCCCGGATCGGCCGGTCACCGAAGTGTTCCGCCTTGAGGCTGGGCCAGGCGCTGGATTCGGGGATTTGTTCTTCGTCCGCTGTCGCGGCGCCAGGCATAGTCAGGCCGAGAAGACCCGCAATCGCGGTCGCGGCGATGAATTGCCGAGCAAGCAGACGACGGATCGTGCGCAGTCGGTGGTTGGCCATGACGTCTACTCCCATTCCAGTTCCGCGTATGCCGCGGTGACATTGCGCCGGTGGACCTGATCGAACAGCGGCCAGTCGTCTGCCCGGTCGTAACCGATGTTGGCGATCGCCTGCTCGATCGTGCGTCCCTGGTCGATCGCATCCCGCACTTCCGTACGGAGATGGCCAAGGTAGCGCCGCAACGGGATACCACCGGCCGGCCAGGACGCACATGCCGGTCCGTGTCCGGGCACTATTCGTTTGACGTCCGAACGGCCCGACAGTTCATCGAGCACGCGCAGCCAGCCATTGATACTGCCGTCGAGTGCCGGCATCCGGTCGATAAAAACAAGATCACCCGTCCACAGGGTGCCCGAGGCTGTGTCGAAGACAGTCAGATCGGTGTTGCTGTGGGCTGTCGGCCAGGCTTCCAGTACCAGGGTGCGGCCACCCAGATCGACCCGGTGCTTGTCCTCAACGGTCTTGGTTGGCGCGACAATCCATGAGGCGTCGGCAGCCGCGGCATAGGTCCTCGTTGCCGCCGCGACATAGCCGTCCGCGCGCACGGCGAGCGCGCGCGGCAGCTGCGCGTGGCCGATCAGTGGGCGGTCGTCGCCGGTCAGCGCCTTGTTGCCGAGCAGATGGTCGGGATGGACGTGGGTGTTGATCACCGCGCAGATCGGCAGATCCGTCCGGTGGGCCACGCTGGCGGCCAGCTGGCGTCCCAACGTTGGTGATCCGAGGGTATCGATGACCGCGACGCAATCGTCGCCGACCACGAAGCCGGCATTGGCGATGTCATTGCCGTTTTCGGCACTGGCCTGCTCGGCCTTGCCCTGGTGCACGAATACGCCGGGGGCGATTTCCGATACCGGCAGGTTGGCGCCGGCAGCCCCGCCGCCGGCCATCAGGATGGCCGGCAGCAGGCACTTAACAAGCCATCTCTCGATGGCCATCATGCGGTCGGAGCGAGCGGCGCGCGGTACGGTAGCCGCCCGGTCCACCTATTGTGGTTGGGGCGTGACAGCCGGTAGCGCTTCATCCGAGCGGGCCTTGAGATAGGCCCAGAGCTGACCGACGTGGCTCATCACGTCCGGGTTGTCCTTCCAGGCGGGCATCACTGAATAGGTGCCCGTGGTCGAGTCGAACCGCTTCTTGCCGTTCGCAATGATGCCGGTAAATTCACCCTGCTCCATTTTCTGCAGCCGCTTGACCAAGCTGGGCGCGAAGGTGCTGCCCACGCCGTTCGGTCCGTGGCAGGTGTGGCAGTGCGCGTGATATTTCTCGTAGCCCGTGATGACAGCCTTATTCGCACTGCAGGAATCGTCGTCGCAGGACACGTCATAGGGCTTGCCGTTGCTATTGCTCGCAGCGGCATCATCCTCGCTGGCCTGCTTGTCGGCGGCGGGCTGGGATTCGGATTCCGCGGCCGCGACCTGGGTCTCGCCCTCGCTCGGTGCGTCGGTGCTGGCCTGGTCTTCGGCGGCGGTGTCGTTTGATGCTGTCTTACTCTGGCTGTCCGAGCAGGCTACCTGCAGGCCGGCCGTGCCCAGTACCAGAGTCAGGAAAAACAGGGAAAAGAGTCGGCGGGTCATCCTCATTTCGCACCTATGTCTTGGTCGGTTTCGGGTTAGCCGCCAGTGTGTCTGTCCACGGCTCGCCCCGCAAGAAACGCGCCCGCACCCCGAAGCAGGGTGCGGGCGCGTGTCCACCAACGGGCGTTGGTCGACTTACATCGCGCTATCCGGCAGCGCGAACAGCGTCAGCACGCCGCCCAGCTGCGTGTTCTGGGACAGCGCCTTGTAGGCACCCACGGCGCCAAGGCCGGCGTTCGGGTCGGTCAACCCGGCAGCCATGCCGATACCGGCCCAGCCACCAATGCCCGAGAGCACGCCGACATACTGCTTGCCGTCGTGCTTCCAGGTGTTGACGTTGCCGATGATGCCCGACGGGGTCTTGAAGCGATAAAGCTCCTTGCCGGTCTTGGCATCAACCGCCTTCAGGTAGCCCTCGAGCGTGCCGTAGAACACCACGTCTCCCGCGGTGGCCAGGGCGCCACTCCACACCGAGAAGGGCTCGGCGATGGACCACTTGATTTCGCCCTTGGTGGCATCCCACGCGATGAACGTGCCCAGCCGCGGCTCGTCCGCCTCATCCGGGTTGACCGGATTGGTGATCGAGTTGGGAGCCGGATACATCGACAGGGTGGCGCCGACGTACGGCTGACCCGCGGTGTAGTCCACCTTGAACGGCTCGTAGTCCATGCACACGTGGTTGGTGGGCACGTAGAACAGACCGGTCTGGGGCGAGAACGCCGCCGGCTGCTGGTCCTTGGAACCAAGGGCCGCCGGGCAGATGTTCTTCACGTTGACATCTTCGCCCTGGACTTCGGTGCTGTACTTGTCCACCACCTGCGGACGACCGGTTTCCATGTCGACCTCGGTGGCCCAGTTGACGGCCGGGTCGTACTTCTTGGCCACCAGCAGTTCGCCGGTCATGCGGTCCTGCGTGTAGGCGAAGCCGTTGCGGTCGAAGTGCACCACCAGCTTACGATCCTTGCCGTCGATCTTCTGATCGACCAGGATCTTTTCGTTGACGCCGTCATAGTCCCACTCGTCGTGGGGGGTCATCTGGTAGGCCCATTTGGCCATACCCGTGTCAACATCGCGCGCGAAGATGGTCATGGACCACTTGTTGTCGCCCGGACGCTGATTCGGGTTCCAGGTAGAGGGGTTGCCGGTACCGTAATACAGCAGGTCGGCATCCTGATCATAGGTGAACCAGCCCCAGGTGGTGCCGCCACCGATCTTCCACTGATCACCCTTCCAGCTCTTGAGGCTGGAATCCTTGCCGACCGGCTTGCCGGTGGCTGCGTCCAGCGTCTTTGCCGGGTCCATCTTCATCTCGTCGTCCGGACCCGTGCTGTAGGCGCGCCATACCTGGCTGCCATCCTCGACGCTGTAGGCAGTGACATAGCCGCGGACACCGAATTCACCGCCGGAGATGCCGGTGATGACCATGTCCTTGACGACCAGCGGGGCGTTGGTGTTGGTCTCACCCTTGTCGGGATCGCCGTTCACCTTTTCCCACTTCACTTCGCCCGATTCGGCATCCAGTGCCACCAGCGTGGTGTCGGCCTGCTGGAGGAAGATGGTGCCGTTCGGGTGGTAGGCCAGACCGCGGTTGACGGTATCGCAGCACATGACCGGGATCACGTCGGGGTTCTGGCTGGGCTCGTACTTCCACTCGATCATCTTGGTGTCGAGATTGATCGCGAACACCTTGTTGGGGAAGGGCGTGTGGATGTACATCATGTTGCCCTTGACCAGCGGACCACCCTCGTGGCCACGCAGCACGCCGGTGGAGAATGTCCACACCGGCTGCAACTGATCGGCGTTGTCGGCGTTGATCTGATCCAGCTGGCTGAAGCGCTGACCACTGTAGTCACCGCCCCACATGATCCAGTTGCTCGGATCATCCGCCATGCTGCTCAGCTTCTCGTTGGCGATCGCGCCCCCGGAAGCCACCAACGCCGCAGCGGTAAACGCACCTGTGATCAGGTGCTTGGCTGTCGGTCTCCTGTCGCTCATTTCAATCTCCTCCGTGCATGAATGGGCTCAAGCCCGCTTGTTATTCCGCATTGCGGTTCCCGCCGATTGCCACCGTGCGGAATTCTCCTGACGCGCTTATACGCCCTATCTTTGACGCTTAAGCGAATTCACTGGGTATCATAGCCCCATATAAGCGTCAATGGGCATCACGCCTCTTGTCAATCAATTACGTACTGTCGTACCCGTCGGATTCAACCGTGGCGCGCGGCTTGCCGCCGGGTTCCCCGACGACGCTACAGGCCCCGCGCCGCGCCGGGCAAGCCGGTGCCGATGCGGCCGCAGGTAGCGCCACACCAGGCACGCGAGCGCGAGCAGGGCAGCCGCCCAGCCGATGCCGCGCTTGCTGGCCATCGGGCGGGAAAACGCGGGGTCGGCGCTGATTTCCGCCAGCTGCTCGGGTCGGTTGAGCCGCGCGTAGCCAAAGCCCGTATCGGCGGCGAGTGTTTCCAGATAGCCCGCCGCCAGGCGCGAGGTAAGCGGCTCGCCGCCCTGGGTGAAGAAACCGCGATTGTCGCCGTTCAGGCCGAACTTCGGTACCGGCGACGGCGAGGTGGCGCCAATACCCACGAGCACGCCCCGGACGCGGTCGCGGCTGGCGGGTGGGTCCGGGCGGCCGTCCGCGTCGACCGCCGGCATTTCATCGCCGTCGGTCAGAAAGATCAGGGCCGGGGGGCGCGGCCAGTCGTGGATCTGGTCGATGGTGGCGAACAGGCCCCGGGCGATATTGCTCTGGGGCACCCAGGTCATGCGCCAGTCGACGCGCTCGACCATGCTCGCCAGTTCATCGCGGTGCCCGCAGACCTCGATCGGCCGAAAGGCGGTAGCCGTGTTCCACCCCGTAAACAGGCCCACGCCCACGCGCGATCCGCAGGGTAGCTGGCTGATGGTGTCATCTACGGCCTGCCGCGCGATTTCCAGCCGGCTCACGGTTTGGCCGTCGTCGTCCAGGTAGTCGCGTACCAGCATGCTCTGGCTGATATCGATCACGAACAGGTAGTCGTAGACCTGCCGTTCGCCCGGCAGTCCGGGATTGACCAGCGCGACTACCAGCGCTATCGCGGCGGCGCTCAGCCACAGCGTGGTGGCGCCGGTAAGACCGGCCAGCCAGCGCCTCATGGCAGCCCGTCCGGCAATTCGTGCACGCTCACCCAGCCGGTGCCGCTGTCACGGCGGTCGATGTTGGAGCCCACCTCGGACTGGCTGCCGATCCAGTCACGGGTCTGCATCAGCCGTTCCACGTATTCGAGGTTGTACTTGGCAGCGTAATGGTCCGGCTGCAGATAGAGCACCCGCTGATAGTGCGAGCGGGCCTGCAGCACCAGCGGCACCATCTCGCTCAGGCGGGTCTCGTCCGCGGCGTTGGCCGCCAGCAGAAAGTACAGGTTGGCCAGGTTGTAGTGGGTGGCGATCAGCGCCTGGTTCTGCAGCGTCGGAATCAGCTTGCGGTAGATTTCCGCCGCTTCGCGCGGTGCCCCGTTGCGGCGCTGGCGGTAGGCCAGGGCGAACCGGGCTGCCGGGGCATCGGATTGCGCCAGTGCATCAGGGTTGCCATCGGCCACGAGGCGGTCGATGCGGGCCGACTGCCACCACCCGAGACCGGCCATCGAGACCCCGACGACGCCCAGGCCGATCAGCACCGACGCCAGAATTACTTGTTGTCGAAAACGCATCAGGCCCATCTCCGAAGGGTGGCGGCTCGAGCGGCCAGCAGCAGGCCCACCAGGACCAGTGCCGCGATGTAGCTGAGCGGCGCGAGGGCCTGGCGGGGCAGGGAGACCGGCGTGCGCAGCGTCTCGCGCTCTAGCTGGTCGATGTCGGCGATCGCACGACGCATGGCTTCAGGGTTGTCCGCCTGATAGGCCCGGTAGGGCACCCCCAGCCCGCGGAAGTAGTCATGCAGCTTCTGTTCCGGCGATGACGCCTCGCCGCCGGGTTCGCCATCCATGGCCAGGGCCGGATGCCCAGCGGTACGCATGTAAACCCAGTAGAGTCGCAGATCTCGCTGCCGGAACCACTGGCGGATGGTGCCCGCGGCATCGGGCGGGATAGCGGCGGCGCCGTCGGATACCAGCAGGACCACGCGCGACCCCTGAGCCGCCTGCTCCTCGAACAGGTTGGCGGCCATGCCCAGCGCGCCGCCCACCGAAGTCAGTGCCAAGCCGTCCTCGGCGGCGGCCTCCAGGCCTGCGCGAATCGCGGTGAGGTGGGTAGTCAGCGGCAGCGCGAAGATCGGGGAGGTGCTGAACTCGATCAGCCCGTAAAGGTTATCCGGCCGCCGGTTCACGAAATCCAGCAGCAACTCACTGGCGGCCTGTGCCTTGCCGACTTCCGAAGAGCCCTCGGCGGACCGCCCGGCAAAGGTGTCGTTCATGCTGCGGCTGCGGTCCAGCACGATAGCCACTTGGGCCCCCTCGCTGGTGACTATCGTCTGCCGGTCGTCCCGATACGGGTCCGCCAGCCCCACCAGAATGGCAGTGATGGCCAGGCAGCCGGCCAGCCGCAGCGCGAATTCGACCAGGCGTGACCACGGGTCGGGTGGTAGGCCATGAATGCCGGGATGATTCAGCGCGGCCACACCGGGCGCCAGCAGCGGCAGGAGCGCCAGCGGCAGGGCCAGCAGTACCCAGGGGCGGGTCAGGCCGAGGTCGAAGGGATTCATGTCCGGGTATCGCGCTCGGCATCGCGTAATGCGACCGCCAGGGCCTCCAGGTCGGCCCAGCGGTCACCGCGATCCGGTATCTCCTGATCGAAGAACAGCCGCCGGGAATCCGCGAAGAAGGCGTCGATGTCGTCGCGGCAGGTCGCGAAACGCGGGAACCGGCGGCAGAACGCGTCCACGTCGGCTGCGAATACCGCCTGCCCGGCGGTATGGTCGAAGCCGCGGTGCACGTGTTGGAATGCCGCCGCCAGGGCGTCGGGCGCCGACTTGCGGCGTTGCGCGCGGACGGCGGCCAGCGCCTCGGCAAAATGCCGCGAATGGCGCGGTCGCCAAGGCTGGTACAGCCACAACAACCAACCCAGCCCGCCGGCAAGCGGCAACGCCGAGAATGCCAGCAGGGCACCGTGCCCGCCGCCCCGGGCGGAAAACGGCTCGATGTCGGGCTGCATGGAAACGATGTTGTCGCCCTCATCGGCGACGTTCTCGCTGAGCAACGGTGACTGGGCGAATGACCAGGCCGGCATGCGGGCGGTAACGGCCGGCTGGTCGGGACGCGTGAAGCGCACCTCGAAGCCGGGCACCGTCTTGGTGGTGACGCCCAGTGGCGTATCGAAAGTCTGATAGGTGAGCGTGATCTCGTACTGCTGGCCGTTGTCGGTCCGACGGGTGGAAACCTCGACCTCCTGGCGTTCCAGCCAGTCGTCGATACGCCGACGCAGCGGCAGTGAAGCACGCTGCAGGGTGGTGCCGGGCGCCACCGTGACCCGATAGGTCAGCACCAGCCGATCCCCCACCACCTGGCCGAACGGCCGGGGCGCCCGCGTGTCGACGGCCACGATTCCGGCGTCCTGCGACGGCGAATCGGCCCAGCCCAGCGGGGGCTCGTTCGCGCCGTGGGCAAGACCGGCGGTGAGCGTCAGCAGGATGGCCCAGACTCGCCGGATCATTGCGCGAAATACCGGTTGAGGCGGTCGCGGTCCACGGTATCCTCCAGAAAGAACGGGCGGCGTTGGTGGCCGGTCAGCAGCCGCTCCAGCCATTGGCGGTGGTCGCGCGCGGCCTGGGCCGCCCGGGTTCGCAGTCCGGCGCGCATCCACAGGGTGCGGGCCCGACCGGTTTCGGCATCGCGCATGCGCACCAGGCCGTTGCCGGCGCGGGCCAGGTCCTCGGCCGAGTCCCGCAGCACGATCGGCACCACCTCGTGTCGGGCCAGGTCTCCGAGCAGCCCGTTGAGCAGCTCGGCCGGCAGATGAAAATCCGACACCAGAAACACCAGCGCCCGATGCCGGCCGATCATGCCGGCGGCACGGCGCAGGCCGGCCGCATCGGGTGCCGTTGGCGGCCGGTCGCGCAGGTGCGCAAGCTGGTCCTCGATCAGCGCCGCATTGCGGGTGGCGGGAATGAACGACGGCCGTTCGGCGCGGGCGCCGCATATCGCCAGGCCGAACGGGTCGCCGGTGCGGTAGGCGGACATCGCCAGCGATGCCAGAAAGTGATGCCGCAGTTCACGCTTGCTGGTGACGCCCTCGAAATCCATCGACGCGCTGTCGTCGACCAGCGCGTAAACGGGAATTGCGCTGTACTGGTTGAACAGATTGACGAACAGGCGACCGAAGGGGTCGGCAAGGCTGGCCCGCAGCGCCAGCCGGCGCGGGTCGGGGGCATCCAGCAACGGGGCCCGGGCGCGGAATTCGTGACCGGCCCCGGCCATGGTGCTGGTATGGTGACCCGGTCGCGGGTACCGGCTGCGCCAGATCAGGCGATAGTCGAAATCGGTGGGTGCCTGAGTGGGCGTACTGGCAGCCATGCGGGTCGGGTTATCGCCGCGATGCGCGCTCAGGGCGCGCTGACGCGGGCCAGGATGCCACGCATCAGTGCCGGGGCAATGCGGGCCCGCCGCAGTTCGTAGACCGGCTGCAGGAATACGCGATGGGCCATGGTGGCGTGGAAGATCGTCTGGATATCCTCCGGCTGGACGTGGTCGCGATCCGCCAGCCAGGCGGCCACGCGGGCGGCCCGGATCAGCATGCCGGCGCCGCGCGGACTGGCGCCCACCTCGATCAGGTCCTCCATCTCCACGCCCTCGACCTCGACCCCGGCGGCCACCGGGTCGCGCGTGGCCTGCCACAGCGCCAGCGCGTAGCGTTCCAGCGCCGGGCCCGCCTGGACCTGATCCTGAATGCCGGGCGCGGCCGCGTGAATGTCCTCGACCGGCAACTGGGCCGGTTCGAGACTGCCCAGCAGCTCGTCGGTGTCGTGGAAGCGGGTATCGAACATCAGCTGGCGGCGGATGTCGTCGTCGTCACTGATTTCCACCGGGATTTCCATCAGGAAGCGGTCACGCGCCGCAGAGGGGATTTCGAACGTCTCCTCCTTTTCCACCCGGTTGCGGTCGGCAAACACCTGCAGCCGTGGGAAGTGATATTCGCGGTTGAACGCGGTGACGCTGCGTTCCGCCATCACCCGCAGCAGCAGGGAATGCACCTGCGGCCGGGCGCGGTTGACCTCGTTGAAGAAAAAGAACGACAGCGCCTCGCCGTGGCGGACCAGTGGGCCCGGGTCCACCTGGGGGCGGCCCTCGGCATTGATGTAGGTGTAGTAGAGAAGATCATTGGGCATCAGATCGATGGTGCCCTCCAGCCGCTCGAACGCCCCGCCCGTGGCGCGGGCCAGCGCGCGCAGCAGCGTCGTCTTGCCGACACCCACATCGCCCTCCAGCAGGGCATGACCCCGCGCGAACAGCGCGATCAGTAGCAGTCGCACGGCCTGCGGCTGCCCCAGGAACACCTCGTTGAGACGCGTTTCCAGGGTCAGCGCGCGGTCGCGCAGGTCGCTCAGATCATGGCGGGTTACGCCGGTATCGTCGGCGCCCGGCATCAGCGGTGGATTCCGCGGACGGATTCATTCATCGTCATCGTCACCACCCCCGCGGGTTTCCGGAACGAAGTCCTCGTTCTCGATAATGCAGCGGTCGGCAGCGCGGGTCATGACCTCGGCGAGCTGGCTTCGCGCGGACGTGGCGGCCGGGCCCTCTCGGAGCACTTCCGGCCGTTCGCCGGCGGCGCTGCGGCCGCGGTTGAACGTATCCATGGCCACGAAGGCGTCATAGGACACCTGCTTGGCGATTTCGTCGATGGCACACGAGCATTTGTACAAGGTGGTGAGGTTCACGCCGCCCAGGGTGCCCATGCAGTCCAGGACAAACTCGACGCGATCCTTCGTGGGGTAGTCGTGTTTTTCAGGTTCGTGGGCGCCGGCCGTCATGACAAAGCTCATGGCGGCAACGAGCGCGAGAACCGGCTTGCCGATGCGCATGCGATCTCCTCCGTATGGGCGTTCAGTGACGCCTTATTCATTTCATGTAATGCCCGGGGATACTGCACCCCGAGGCGGCGCTTTGGCAAAGCGCCTTCCGGAAGCCGCCCGGCCGCATGACTGGCCGGACCGCTCCGAAGTGGCTACGACCGGTCGGCGCCGACCGGATGCCGCCCGGCCGGGCTAGCGGTTGAGGGCGCGATAACCCGCAAGCAGGATCAGGGCGCCGATGATGGCAGTCACAATACTGCCGAGGCTCAGCCCCCCGGTGGTGCCCAGGCCCACAAGCGACCCCACGAAGCCGCCCACAAAGGCGCCCGCGATGCCGATGAGCATGGTCACGATTATGCCGCCCGGGTCCTTGCCGGGCATGATCCACTTCGCGAGTGCGCCTGCAATCAGGCCGAGAATGATCCAGGAAAGAATGCCCATGGTGTTCTCCTTTTGCGGTTTGTTGTGGCGAGACTCCCGTGTACCCCGTTCGTTTGACGGCGACAAGTCAGCGGCACTGGTGCCGGCACCATGCTGCTATTCACCGAACCACTGGGTCAGGCGTGCCCGCGCCCGCTGGCGGACGTCTTCGTCGATGTAGGCCGACAGCGTGCTGACCGCCAGCGCCAGCGCCGCCAGGTCGTCGGTATAGCCCACCGCGACCAGCCAGTCCGGCACCGAATCCAGCGGCATGATGAAGTAGGCCAGCGCGCCGTAGGCGGTGCGGCGAGCCCAGGCGGGCGTATCCGGCCGGCGCGCGGCGTAGTGCAGCTGCAGCGCCTTTTCCACCGCCTGGCGACCGGCGTCGCCGGCGTGGCGCGCCAGTTTCGACCACAGCGACGCCTCGCGGTACTGCGGGGCGGGGCCGGTTGGTTCGCGGGTGTCGTCAGTCACGCTTCGAGTGTGCCATAGCACATCGCGCTCAGGCGCGGAAGATGAACCACACGGCGCCGCAAAGGCACAGCCCGGTCCACAGGTAGTTCAGGCTCAGCGGCTGCTTCATATACAAAACGGCAAACGGAACGAACACGCTTAGCGTGATCACCTCCTGCAGGATCTTGAGCTGACCGAGCGTGGAGCACGCTGAAACCAATGCGGTTGGCCGGCACCTGCAGCAGATACTCGAACAGGGCGATGCCCCAGCTGATCAGTGCGGCCACGATCCAGGGCTTGTGCGACAGATCCTTCAGGTGGGCGTACCAGGCGAACGTCATGAACACGTTCGAGGCCGTGAGCAGCAGGACGGTGGTGACGATGGCCGGCATGAGTCAGGTCTGGCAGCGCGGACAGAAGAAGGTACTACGCTGGCCGATAATGCGACGCCGGATGGGCGTGGCGTCGCGCGGACAGGGCCGACCCTCGCGTCCGTAAACTGCCAGCGAGAGCTGGAACCAGCCGGTGCCGCCGTCCACCCCGATGTAGTCCCGCAGGGTGGTGCCGCCGGCATCGATGGCGCGAGCCAGCGTCTGCTTGATGGCCTCGACCAGCCGCGCATAGCGGGCGCGGCCGATGCGCCCGGCCGGGCGGCTGGGGTGAATGCCGGCTTCGAACAACGCTTCGCTGGCATAGATATTCCCCACCCCGACCACGTGGGCCGCGTCCATGATGAAGGCCTTGACCGCGGCCCGCCGGCCGCGCGACCGGGCGTAGAGCCAGTCGCCGTTGAACGCATCCGACAGCGGCTCCGGGCCCAGTCCCGCAATCAGCGCGTGTTCGTCGGGCGGCTGGCGCAACCACAGGGCGCAGCCGAAACGGCGCGGGTCATTCAGACGCATGACCTGGCCGGAATCCAGCCGGATATCCAGATGGTCATGCAGGCCGGCCGGGGTGTCGGCCGGCACCACCCGCAGGCGCCCGGACATGCCCAGATGCATGAGCAGATGGCCGTCACCGGCGGCCAGCAGCAGGTACTTGGCCCGCCGGGTCAGGTTATCGATACGGCGGCCGGGCAGGTCCCGAGACAGTTGCGGGGTCACCGGCCAGCGCAGGCGGGGGGCGCGTACCGTTACCGCGACAACACGCCGGCCAACCACATGCGGTGCCAGCCCTCGGCGCGTGGTTTCCACCTCCGGCAACTCCGGCATCAGCGTTTCCCGCCGGATGGCAGCAGGACCGGGCCGGTCGTATTCATCCGGGGCTACTCCTCGGCCGGCGTCAGTTCGACATCCGGCTGGGTCTTGAGCGATGACGCGCCGGCATGGGTCAGTTCCAGCAGCGGCGCCGCCCGGTTCGCCCCGACCTGGAAGACCACACCGAGGTCATCCCGGCGGAGTTGCAGTTGTGGTTCCCGCGCGACCACACCGAACGTGAAACGGCCGTGATCCGCGGTCTCGATGACCACGGTTTCCGGCGCCGGCTCGTCGTCTGCCGGTCCGGCCCACATCGCCTGCGTGCGTTCCCACAGGTCCACGGTGCGTTCGGCGGCATCCGAGCTGATGGCGTCGGTCGCGGGCTCGGCGGTCCAGCCACCCTGGTCGTCGCGACTGAGTTGCCGTTCCGGCAAGGTCAGCCCGATGATGCGCGCGCCTGGCGGTAGTAGGCGACGGCTGATCAGATCGCTGTAGTCACCGTCCAGGGCCTGCATGTTGGGCTCGTTGATCAGGTGAATGTCCGGCCCGACCTGGGCGTACCGGAAGCCCTTGACTGCCTCGCTGCCGCCAAGCTGGATGGCCGGCGTGCCGTCGAACTGCACTTCGGTGACAGGCTCGAGCAGTCCCAGCTTCGCAAGGTCGACCTGGCCCGCCGCCATGCGGCGTCTGGACGGGGTCGAGGCCAGCCGCAGTATCTGATTCACCGTTGCCTGATCCGCGCGGGTCGTCACCGGCGCCTCGAGTCGCCAGCCGCTATCGGTAAGGGACAGCTCGATGGTTGGCTGCTCGGGCGTGGTGATGCGTATCTGCTCGATCGCCTCGCCACGCAGCGGCGTGAGCGTATCCGGTTTCGGTTCCTGTGGCCGGTCGAGCCAGAGTAGGGCGCCCATGACCGCGGCGCCGGCAATCAGACCAATATTGAGCAGGGTGCGTGCGCGCATGGCCGATCAGCCGCGCCGGCGCCACCACCACCGGCCGAGGCCAATGGCGAGCAGCAACAGGGGCAGGGCGAGCACGAAACCCAGCCAGATGAAGCGCGTTTCCCAGGGGGCCAGCGTCAGCGAGGCATCCGGGGCGGTCGGTATGTCGACGGCGATCTGCGAATCCCGGTGGGCCAGCCACTGGATCAGCGCCATCGCGAACGGCCGGTTGCCGAGCGTGCCCAGATTGGCATTGGTGACGAAGTCGCTGTCGGCCAGCGCCGCCACCCGCTGCGTGCCGTTTGATTCGGGTCCGTCGGTCTTGCGTTCCAGCGCCATGCCGATGG
Source organism: Salinisphaeraceae bacterium (assembly GCA_040222795.1). Lineage (GTDB taxonomy): Bacteria > Pseudomonadota > Gammaproteobacteria > Nevskiales > Salinisphaeraceae > Spectribacter. Next base: position 32,345 of record JAVKCJ010000029.1, on the reverse strand, counting down.
TCACGGGTCCGGCGCGGTCGCCGTCCTCCTCGGAAAAGCTGACGTCCTCGCCGTCCAGGTCGCCGGTTTCCAGCCAGGAGCGGGCCGGCGTCCGGATCAGTGAGGCGGCCTGCCAGGCGGCGGTGTCCGTCGCGGTGATGCCGCCGGCGAAGGGAAACAGCGTCAGCCCGTCCAGCCGTTCGGTGACAGGGTGACGGGGATAGTTCACCACCAGCGACAGGGCGGGATGGCCGGTGCCAAGGGCCTGATAATCGGGATAGATCACGGTACCCGATTGCCACTGGAGCCCCAGCGCGTTCGCCAGCGCCGGCATGGGGTCGGGCGTGCTCGGGTCGGTGAGCCAGAGCAGGTTGCCGCCTTCGTCCAGGTAGTCGCGAATCATCCCGACCTCGCCGGGCAATGGCGATTGCTGGGGGCTGGCGATGACCAGTACCGACGTGTTGTCGGGAATCGCCGGGGACTCGCCCAGATTCAGCGGCCGGGTCTTGAGCCCCTGCCGGCCCAGCGCGGCGCTGAACTGGCTGTAGCCGCCGGGTTCGGCGTTCTGTGAGTCGCGTTCGCCGTGTCCGGTGAGAAACACCACCCACTGGTCGCGCCCGGCGGCCAGCCGCTGGAGGGCGCTGGTAACGGTCTGCTCGGTGAGGTCGTCGAGCGTCACGTCGCGCTCGTCGTAGTTGACTCGCACCTCGCCGTCGCTGCGCACGCCCAGCTCGCGCATTCGCTGGGGCGCCTCGGCCGGGTCCACGAAGGTCAGGGTCACGCTGTCATCGGCGCGCCGGTAGCGGTCGAGCTGATCCCGGATGGACTGGCGGGTGGGGCCCGGATACGCGTAAGCGGTGAACCGGATCTCGCCCGGCATCGTGTCGAGAATCCGCTTCGACGCCGGCGTGAGGGAATTGCGGTTGGCGTGCGTCCAGTCCGCGTGCAGGGTGTAGCGCCCACTGACGAACACCAGCAGTGCCGCCACGGCAATCATGAGCAGGATGGTCAGGACATGCTGGAGGCGCATGGCTAGTGCCGCTCCATGTCCAGCCGCTGGACGGTCAGCGCCAGGAACAGCCCGCAGAAGATCAGGTAGTAGGCGACATCCGCGGTATCGAAGATCCCGTAGAGCAGGTTGTCGTAGTGCCCGATCAACGACAGTTGCCGGGCGAGGTCTCCCAGCGGCAGGGTCATACCCAGAATGGCGGGCTGCCAGTCGAAGAACGACACCGCGTGCAGTAGCCAGATACCCAGCAGCAGGCCGAATGTCGCGACAGCCGCCACCGTGGGTTCGCGTGTCAGCGACGAGATGAATAGCCCCGCGGCGGCAAACGCCGCCATCATCAGCCACAGCCCGAACAGACCGGCGGCCAGCATGCCCAGGTCGAGCTGCGTGCCCAGGCTCAGTGACAGCGGCATCAGCGCGGTCAGGGCGAGCATGAGGGTCAGGAATGCCTGGATGCCCGCGAACTTGCCCAGCACCAGGCCGGTGAGGGTGACGGGCGAAGCCAGCAGCAGGTCCAGCGTGCCGGCCTTACGCTCCTCGGCAAACAGGCGCATGGTCAGCAGCGGGATGACCAGCAGCAGAATGATGGTGGCGAACCGGAACAACCCGCCGCCGACGACCTCGGTGACGCCGTTGTAGTCACCCAGACGCTGCGGGTTGAGCATCAGGTCGGCCAGGCTCATGGCGAACAGCAGCCCCAACAGCAACTGCACCACCGCCAGCATGGTCCAGGCCAGGGGCGAGACGAACAGCCGCGCCAGCTCCTGGCGGGCGATCAGCCAGATCGAGGTCATCAGGCCGCCTGCCGGGGTGCCGCGCGGTCGGCGCTGGTCAGTTCGGTAAAGATGTCTTCCAGCGTGCGTCGTGGCTGACTCAACTCGAACAACCCCCAGTCATCCCGAGCCGCCTGACGGGCCAGAGCTTCGCGCGGGTCGGCGCCGGGTGCGCAGGTCAGTTGCCAGAGGCCGTCTTCCGTGACCTCCACCCGCGCCACGCCCGGCACGGCGGCGATGATGTCGCTGCCCGGCGGTCGGCGCAGGCCCAGGCGTAGCGTTCGTGCCTGGTCGTCGCCGTCGATCTCGGGCATCGGCCGGTCGAACACGAGCTGACCGCCGTGGATGATGGCCACCCGTGCACAGGTCGCCTGAATCTCCGGGAGAATGTGGCTGGACAGGATCACGCTGTGGGATTCACCCAGCCGGCGGATCAGCGCGCGGATTTCGCGTATCTGGTTGGGGTCGAGCCCGGCCGTGGGCTCGTCGAGAATCACCACGTCGGGCCGGTGCAGAATGGCCTGGGCGATCCCCACGCGCTGCTGATAGCCCTTGGAGCAGTGCGTGATCAGGCGATTGCCCATGTCGGTCAGGCCGCAGTCGGTCATGGCCGAGGCCACCGCTGCGGCCTGTTCCCCGCGCGGAATGCGGTGCAGGCGGGCGCAGAAGGCCAGATATTCGCGCACGGTCTGTTCCGGATATAACGGCGGGCGCTCGGGTAGATAGCCCAGGTGATGCTTGGCCCGGCTGGGGGCTCTGGCCATGTCGTGGCCGCGGATGATCACGCGGCCCTCGGACGGGGCAAGACAGCCGGCCAGCATGCGCAGGGTGGTGGACTTGCCAGCACCGTTGGGGCCCAGCAATCCCAGAATCTCGCCGTTGCGCAACTGCAGGTCGAGCCCGGAAACCGCCTGGATCAAACCGTAGCGACGCGTCAGGCCTTGCGCATCGACAAGCACGTCGTTATTCATGGCCTGATTCATTTCCCTTTTCGATATACCCGCTGATGACCACTCGCAGCGCGCCCGGTTCCCGGGCCTACCTTATGGTTGGTGTCGACACCGGCGGAACCTTCACCGATTTCGTCGCATTCGACGGCGAGCGTTTGCGCGTGGCCAAGATCGCTTCCACGCCGGCGGCGCCCGAACGTGCGGTCACCGACGGGCTCGGCCGGCTGGCGGTCGTCGAGGCCAACCTGGTCCACGGTTCCACCGTCGCCACCAACGCGCTGCTGGAAGGGCATCACGCGGTGACCGCCTATGTCACCAATGAGGGCCTGACCGATGTGCTGACCATCGGGCGTCAGGCGCGTCGGGAATTGTACGCGCTGGAACCAGCGCCTCGAAAGATACCCGTGTCATCCGAATTGTGCCTGGCGGTAGATCAGCGCAGCGATGCCTATGGTCGCGAAGTGACCCCACTGGGCGAAGCCAGTCTGGCGGCGCTCCGACAGCGCCTGGCGGAACTGGCGCCCGAGGCCGTGGCGATCAATCTGCTGTACTCGTTCTTCGACGACCGCACCGAGCGGCGTCTGGCCGAAGCACTGGCACCGGACTATTTCGTGAGCCGATCCAGCGCCGTGCTGGCGGAGTACAAGGAATACGAACGCGGAATCACCACCTGGATCAATGCCAGTCTCGGGCCGCGGGTCGGGCGTTATCTGGATCGGCTGCGGTCGGCAGTGGGCGAGTTTTCGGTGATGCACAGTGCGGCAGGGACGATGTCGGTTGCGCGGGCCCGCGAACGGGCGGTCGACATGCTGCTGTCCGGGCCGGCCGCCGGTCTGGTCGGCGCCCGTTTTGTCGGACGGCTCGCCGACCGCGAGCGGCTGCTGACGTTCGATATGGGCGGCACCAGTACCGATGTGGCGCTGATTGACGGCGACATCCCGCTGACCAGCAATGGCGAGATCGGCGGTTTCCCGGTGGCGGTCCCGATGGTCGACATGCACACGCTGGGCGCGGGCGGCGGCTCGCTGGCGCGGGTGGATGCGGGCGGCTTGCTGGCCGTGGGGCCATCGTCCGCGGGCGCGGACCCCGGGCCGGCCTGCTACGGGCGCGGTGGTACCGAAGCCACCGTCACCGACGCCAACATGGTGCTGGGTCGCCTGCCGGCTTCGACCCGACTCGGTGGCGATGCCGCCCTGGATCTGGCGGCGGCACAGAAAGCGATTGATTCGGTGGCGCAGCAATTGGCCACCGACCGCATGGCCGCGGCCGAGGGCGTCATTGCGGTGGTCAACGAGGCCATGGCCGGCGGCCTGCGCGTGATGTCGGTTCAGCGCGGCGAAGACCCGCGCGAACGCACGCTGCTGTGTTTCGGCGGGGCCGGCGGTCTGCATGTCTGCGCGCTGGCCGACACACTGGGCATGACCCGGGCCATGGTGCCGGTGCACGCTGGCGTGCTGTCGGCGCTGGGCATGCTGGTGGCGCGGCGGTCGCGCGAAATGTCGCGCAGCGTGCTGGAGGAGGCATCGGCGCTGTCGGACTCGCAGATCGATGCCTGGCTGGAAAATCTGCGGACGCAGGGTGAGGCGGAACTGCGCGCCGAAGGTGTCGACGCGTCGGCAATCATGGCCAGTGCGTCGCTGGATATGCGCTATCAGGGCCAGAGCGCGGCGCTCAACATCAGCTGGCAAGGCATGGCGCAGGCGCAGACGGATTTTCATGCCGCGCACGAACGGCAGAATGGCCACCGACTGGATGAGCCGGTTGAGATCGTCACCGTCCGGCTGAGCCTGACCGGGCCCGAACTGGCTCTGGCCTTGCCGCAACGCGCCGAGTCGGCGGTATCGGTCGATGCCGAGGAGCATGTCGCGGTCCATGGGTGTGAGGACCGGGTGCCGGTATATGCGCGTGATTCGCTGCCGGCCGGATGGGGGACCGACGGGCCCGCGATTGTTCGCGACGCGGTGGCAACCATCTGGCTGGCGCCGGGCTGGGCCGGCGAAACGGACGCCTACGGCAATCTGCTGCTGACATCGTTACGCAATCAATCGGTCTTAGGGTAACTGTCGGTCTCGAGAGCGCGCACCGCAACGGAGCGGCCGGTGATGAAATTTCGATCCGCGTTTTTATCGCATCCTTTTGCGGCCAATATGTTGCGGTGCATTACTCGAGTGGCTTGACAGCTGCGCCATAACTGTTCATAAAACGTGACAGGGTCCGTCGCAAACGACACACGCATGACCTTGGGGCACGGGTTAATGAGCGAGAGTACGGGGATTTTCCCGTGGCGCAGTCAATGGCACACGGCTTGCTACTTCGCGGTGCAGGCCGGGCCCGTGGTTCGCGATGCGGACTCTAACGACTCTGGAACTGGCGGTTCCGGTTCCTGGGGACCCGGATTGGTATTCCACTTGGAGGGGAATCAACGATGCGTTTAAATAAACTCGCGGTTCACGCGGCGGGCGCAGCTTTTGCGTTCGGCGCCATGCCTGCAGCGCAGGCAGTCGATATGAAGGCCGGTGACTGGACCTTCTCCGTCAACGGCAACGTGAATGCTCACTACGTGAATGTTAGTTGCGATGACGGTGGGCGTGCTGGCGGCGTAGCGCTTGGCGTGGCCTGTGCTCAGAACGCCAATAGTGGCGAAGACCAGTTCTCGAATGTCCGTACCGGCCTGCTGCCGGCCGCCATCGTGTTCACTGTGGCGACCCAGCAGAATGGCTGGGACGTGTCGGGCACATTTGGTTTCTACCCCGGCATCGTTAGCAACGACGGCGGGTCGCCGAATCTGCAGCAGGGGACCGGCGGAAGTGCGGCTCTCGCCCCTGGTGCTGCCAATGTTGGCTTGGCGACAACCGGCCTAGATGTTCGTCAGACATTCCTGAAGTTCGGTAGTGCCAACTTCGGTACAGTGAAGATGGGCCGGGATTTCGGCCTTTTCGGTTTCGACGCCATCATCAATGATATGACCATTCCAGGCGTCGGTGCGAGCCCGAACGCGGTGGGCGCCCCGGCGAATACCTCACTGGGCTCCATCGGTCTCGGCTACATCTACACCGACACGCTTGCTCAGATTAACTACACTACGCCAGACTTCAGCGGCTTCACGGCAACCGCCGGTATTTTTCAGACAGTCGATTCGCTAACGGCCGCTACTTCGCTTAACGTCGCCGAATCGGCACCCGGGTTCCATGGCCAACTTCGTTACGCTTGGGGCAGCGGTTTTGTCTCGGCTAACGGCATTTCCATGGATGTGGATTGCACCGCTGATGCAGTTGCGGGTGACGGTGTTTGTGTCGAAGAGGACGCGACTGGCTTTGACGTAAACTACAAGCAGGCATTTGGTCCGCTGGAGTTGCTGTTGTCCTATTACACCGCTGAAGGGCTTGGTACGACGGCCCTGCTGGTCGGTGGTTTCGACGCAACCGGTGCACAGCGTGATTCCGACGGTGGATTGGCGCAGTTGACCTTCACCGCTGGCGCCACCAAGTACGGCATCAACTACGGCGAATCTAATCTGGATGCTAACGCTGGCGATGGCCCCGGTCTCGTGTCCAAGAACAGCAAGATCACTGCCGGTGTCTATCATAGCCTCACCCCCAACCTGACCCTGTTGGCTGAGTACTCGGATGTGGAGTCCGAAGCCCAGGATGGTGGTACGATTGAGGCTGATAACTTCAATGTGGGCGCGTTCTTCGCCTTCTGATGTTGATCTGACGCAGTCGCGTTAAGACTGAAGGCCGGGCTTCCATTGGTTGCCCGGCCTTTTCTTTTGGTGTCCGATGGGTTTGTTTTGGTGTCCGATGGGTTTGCGGTAGGCTCAAGCCCGTTGTCTTTCGGCAGGTCTTTTCTGGGAGAGAGGTTGATGGCGGTCGATATCCGGAAGTTGGGAATTCACCTGACCTTGGGGGTTGCTGCATTGATGACGGGGTGCAGTGGTTTCCCTTTGCCTGATGTAGGCGGTTCGTCGTCCGGCAAGCTACCCCCGGATTACGTCAATATCGAGCGGACTGACAATATCCTAATCCAGTTGATTCCGACTGGTCTGGGTGCCCAGCCGGTCAATGATCACCCCGCAGCTTTCGATCCTGAGCAGTTGCAGGCACTGCTGCTGTCCATGCGCATCCGTTCGGCGGATGAAGGGGCCGTGACGCTTGCCTCGCCGGCGCGCCTCGGCTTGGTTGCCGAGGGCCTTACGGAGGCACTCGCGCGAGCCCAGCCGAATCAGGATGTGTTCCTCATGTTCTTTCGGAGCAAGGACGGACGATTCGGGTTCTCGGGCGAACGTCTGGCGACGACAGCTAGGGTCTTCTTCAAGGAGGATCAGCTCAATCTGATATTCGATGAACTGGATAGTGTCTACAGTTCCTTCCGGGATCCTCAAACCAACCCGCTCAAGCCGGGGTCACGAATCGAGGTCCGTGACGTTGATGGAGAAAGGCTGGTCGAGCGAGATACCTGGCAATGGCGTGGGGACCGACGCGACTGGGTGCAGCTGTATGCCACGAGACAGGCAATCAAGTCTGCGCGCGAGAATATGCCAGCGACCACTTCGCTTGGCGCAGACCGCAGTGCACAGTCCCTGAAACATGGACCGGCAGCCATCAAAGGATCGCCGTCTGGCGAGGCTGCTAATGAGGCGACCTCACCGTCATCAACAGCGCAGACCGGGACGATGCCGGCAGCGCCGGCCGCGAGCCCGGCCGGCGAGGTCGACGATGTCCCGAATACCTCACCGACACATGCCGCAGCAAGTGATGGCGGGACAGCTGAATCGACAGATGCCGGTGACAACGCTTGGCAGCGCATCGAAACCCGGCTTCAGTCGCTGAAAAAATTACGCGATCAGGGTTTGATCAGCGAGCAGGACTACGAGGACAAGAAGGACGAGCTGCTGGAGGATCTGCCTTGATGATTCGGCGTCATTCAGAAGCGGTGAAGTAGTAGCGCACGCCCAGCCGGAATTCCTTCTCGAAATCCAGGTCGGTTTCCCGCGCTGCCAGTTCCAGATCCAGCGCGGTGATCTGGTAGGCGGCGGTCAGCGCGATCTGCGGGGTGACGTTAAACAGCCCGCGCAGGGCATAGCGAAAGCCCGACAGCGTGGCGGTCGAGTCGTCCAGCTCGTCGTAGTCCACGTAACCGACGGAGGGGTTGATCTCGAGCGTCGGCACCGGGTGCCAGCGCAGCCCGCCGGATACACCCAGGCCATCGCCGCTGGCGCCGTCGGTATCGATATCCTTGTAACTGGCCAGGGCGTAGGCGTCCAGCGCCAGATCGTAGTCGACGACCAGCGACAGATATTGCCCGAGATCGTGGTTCACGCCAGCGCCTAGCTGTATGAATCGCGCGTCGCTGCTGCGCTCGCCCTCGATGTCGTCATAGCGGGCCTGGACGAAAAGCCCCGGCAGCAGGCTGATGGCGCCCTCGGCGGCAAAGCCGTCGTACTCCTCGGTGAAGCCGCTGTTCAGGCCGCTGCGGTCGATATCGCCGGCGGCGATCCAGTCGGTCTGCAGATAGGTGTAGTCGCTGGCTGAGGCTGTCGCGCTCACGCCGGCCAGCAGCAGTAGTGCCGTGGCCCGGATTCCATTGATCATCGTATTCGCCTGACGGTGTTGGATAATCCGACACGCTAGGCGACAAATGTTGCCGGAGATTGACAGCGGATTTGCCACTGCCACAAATGAAAACGCCGGTGCGGGGCACCGGCGCTTCATGAACCATGTTCGGTTAGTCAGGCGAGATCTACTTGATCTTGCCTTCTTTGAAAACCACGTGTTTGCGCACCACCGGATCGTACTTCTTCATCTCGATCTTGTCGGGCGTGTTCCGCTTGTTCTTGTACGTAGTGTAGAAGAATCCGGTGTCGGCGGTGGAAACCAGTTTCACTTTTTCGCGCATCAGACTCTCTCCCCACGCTTGCGGACGTCGGCGAGGATGGTGTCGATGCCCTGCCGGTCAATGATGCGCATGCCCTTGGCGGAGACGCGCAGCCGCACGTAGCGCCTTTCGGATTCCACCCAGAAACGGTGCCAGTGCAGGTTCGGCTCGAACCGGCGCCGGGTCTTGTTGTTGGCGTGGGAAACGTTGTTACCGGTGACCGGGCGTTTGCCGGTGACCTGACAGACTCGCGACATGGGAAGCCTCGACGACGCTGTTTGAACGAGTATTACGAAGCCGCGCTTTATACCAGCTACCGGCGGCCTTGGCAACGGCAAGGACCTGCCCGACCCCCTGGGCCGGGCAGGTATGAATGCCGCTTACTTGGTGAGGTAGATGCGGCCACCGACGCGGATTTCGTTTTCCAGGTCCACGTTGGCTTTGCCGCCCGGGCCCTCGAGATCCAGCTTCGTGGTGCGATAGCCGGCTGTCAGCGCGAATGTCTCATTCAGGTTGAGCACCCCGTCAACGCCGAAGCGCATGCCATCCAGGTCGGCGTTCGAGTTGTCGACGCTGCCGTAGTCGAGATAGCTGACGTACGGGTTGATCTCGAGCGACGGTGCCGCCTGCCAGCGCAGGCCGCCAGTCACGCCGAAGCCGTCGGCTTCGATGCCCGAGTCATTTTCCTCGAGGCTTTCGTAGGTGGCCACGCCATAGATGTCGAGTGGATTGGCGTTGTCCCCGATGGGGGCTCGCAGACCAAGACCGCCAGAGAAAAGCTCTAGTTCCCCGCCGTTGTTATCCACATCAAGCTCGTCATAGGAGCTTTCGATGAACAGGTTAGGCGTGATGTCGATCGAGCCCTTGAAGCCGTAGCCGTCATAATCTTCATCGGCGCTCATGCCGCCGGCGCCGACTTCGGCTTCGCCAGTCGCGACGAAGTCGCCATCGACGTAGGCGTAATCCGACTGTGCGGCAAGCGCGGTCAACGGGCTCGCAAGCAGGACGGTCGTGAGAAGCGTTACAGATGTTTTCATGCCAACTCCAGTTAGTAGTCGCAGTCCCTCGCACCACAGCGGAGCGTGCACCAGTTTGTAGCACGCGCGTTGGTGCAACGCAACAAATACTTGCGAGTTAGGTAGTGGCTGCGGCTCAGAGCCAGCCGCGTTCCGCAAACGACACGGTTTCCCCGGCGCCGATCACGAAATGATCCAGCGTGCGGATGTCCACCAGGGCAAGGGCGTCACTGAGCCGGCGGGTTAGACTGCGATCGGCCTCGGATGGCTCGGCAATGCCGGAAGGGTGGTTATGGGCAAAGATGGCTGCCGCGGCATTGTGGCGCAAGGCAGCCTTGACCACTTCCCGTGGATACACGGCGGCACCGTCGATGGTACCCCGGAACAATTCCTCATAAGCCAGGACGCGATGGCGGGTGTCCAGAAACAGAGCGGCGAAGACTTCGTGCGGCTGGCGGGCCAGCCGAGCGGTCAGGTAGTCGCGGGTGGCAGCGGGGTCGGTCAGGGGTTCCGAACGGTCCAGACGCTCGCCCAGATAGCGCCGCGCCATTTCCACCACCGCCTGTAGCTGCACGAACTTGGCGGTTCCCAGGCCGTGACCCTGGCAGAACTCGTCTCGGTCCGCGGCCAGCAGTGGGGCCAGGCCGCCGTAGTCATCGAGCAATTCACGGGCGAGCGACACCGCGCTCATGCCGCTCACACCCGTACGCAGGAAGATCGCCAGCAGTTCCGCATCGGTCAGGGCGCCGGCGCCTCTGTCCAGCAGTTTTTCACGGGGTCGTTCGTCGACGGGCCAGTCGGTGATGGGCATGGCGCGGCTCCGAAAATCCCGGTTACGGTGCCAATCCGGGCCGGGTTGCGCAATCACCGTGGGCTGGCAAAGCCGGTAAACTAGGAAGGCTCTGGCAAAGGGTTCTTAATGAAAGCGCTTTCCCAACGTCGCATTCTGCTGGGCGTAACCGGCGGCATTGCCGCCTACAAGGCCGCGGTGCTCACCCGTCGGCTGGTGGAAGCCGGCGCCGAGGTGCAGGTGGTCATGACCGAGGGCGCCTGTCGTTTCATCACGCCGCTCACATTGCAGGCGTTGTCCGGCCGGGCCGTGCGCCGCAGTCTCTGGGACGAGTCCGCCGAACTGGGCATGGGCCATATCGAGCTGGCGCGCTGGGCCGAGCGGGTGCTGATCGCGCCGGCTACCGCCGACTGCCTTGCCCGGCTGGTCCAGGGACGGGCGGACGACCTGCTCAGCACCCTGTGCCTGGCCACCACGGCGCCCGTGCTCGTGGCACCGGCGATGAATCACGTGATGTGGGCCCACCCCGCTACGCGCGCGAACTGCGAGACGCTGACGGCACGCGGCGTGACCATTCTGGGTCCGGATGACGGCGAGCTGGCAGAGCGGGAAAGCGGCGCCGGCCGCATGCTGGAACCCGAAGCCATCCGTGATGCGCTGGCCGCGCATCTGGCGCCGCAGGGCGGCGAACTGGCCGGTCGGCATGTGCTGATTACCGCCGGTCCCACGCGGGAGCCGCTGGACCCGGTGCGCTATCTGACCAATCGGTCCTCCGGACGGATGGGATATGCCCTGGCGGCGGCCTGTGTGGCAGCCGGCGCCCGCGTGACACTGGTGACCGGGCCTACCGATCTGCAGGTGCCCGACGGGGTTGAGACGGTGCCCGTGGAGACGGCCGATGACATGCATGCGGCGGTGTTCACCCGCGTCGAGCAGGCCGATGTGTTCATCGCCGCCGCCGCTGTAGCCGATTATCGCCCCGCGCGCCGTGAGACCCACAAGATCAAGAAGGACGAGGCCGGTTCGAACGTCGATCTGGTACGCAACCGCGACATTCTCGCCGAGGTGGCCGTCGCCCGGCCGCGGCCGTTCGTGGTGGGTTTCGCCGCCGAAACCCGCGACCTGGAAGCCCAGGCCCGGGCCAAGCGCGTTGCCAAGGGTGCGGACATGCTGGCCGGCAACCTGGTCGGGGTGGATCGCGGCTTTGATCAGCCCGACAACGCGCTTTATATCTGCTGGGAAGGCGGTGACTGCCACCTGCCGCAGGCTCCCAAGACACGGCTGGCCGACCAGCTGGTCCAACTCATTTGCCAACGATTGTCCGATGCACAAACTCCAGATTCGACTGCTTGATCCGCGCCTCGGGCGCGATTTTCCGATGCCGGACTACGCCACGCCGGGGTCGGCGGGGGTGGACCTGCGGGCCTGCCTCGATGCGCCCCTCACGCTGGGGCCCGGGGAAACCGAACTGCTGCCCAGTGGCATGGCCATTCATATCGCGGACCCCGACCTGGCTGGCGTCGTGCTGCCCCGGTCGGGTCTGGGGCACAAGCACGGCATCGTGCTGGGCAATCTGGTGGGGCTGATCGATTCCGACTATCAGGGGGAACTGATGGTGTCCTGCTGGAATCGCGGCCGGACTGCCTTCACCATCGAGCCCGGCGAGCGGGTGGCGCAGCTGGTTTTAGTGCCGGTGGTGCGGGCGGCATTCGAGGTGGTCGAGGAATTCGAAACCAGCCAGCGGGGCGCCGGCGGCTTCGGCTCATCGGGGCGTCAGTAAGCGCGTACGGGTAATGCAACGGATACAACAATCATGTCGCTAACCTCCGAACAGGCCATGCAGGTCGCCCGGGTCCTGGGCGAGGCACTGCCGTATATCCGGCGCTTCGCGGGCAAGACCGTGGTAATCAAGTACGGCGGCAACGCCATGACCGAGCCCGAGCTCAAGCGCGGTTTCGCCCGCGACATCGCGTTGATGAAGCTGGTGGGCATCAATCCGGTGGTGGTGCATGGCGGTGGCCCGCAGATCGGCGAGCTGCTGGCGCGGCTGGGCAAGGAGACCCGGTTCGTTGGTGGCATGCGGGTGACCGACGCCGAAACCATGGATGTGGTGGAAATGGTGCTCGGCGGGCTGGTGAACAAGGAAATCGTCAACCTGATCAATCAGCACGGCGGCCGGGCCGTCGGGCTGACCGGCAAGGACGGCGGGCTGATCCGGGCGCGCAAACTGGCCATACACGAAGGCGAAGCGGACGAGCTGGTGGACCTGGGTTACGCCGGCGAGGTGTCGGCCATCGACCCGGCCATTGTCCGGCGGCTGGACGAGGACGACTTCATTCCGGTGATCGCCCCCATCGGCGTGGGTGACGACGGTCGCTCCTATAACATCAACGCCGATCTGGTGGCGGGCAAGATGGCGTCGGTTCTGGGCGCCGAAAAACTCATGCTGCTGACCAACACCGCCGGCGTTCTCGATGCCGACGGATCGGTGCTCACCGGTCTGTCGCCGGCGCGGGTCGAGACGCTGATCCAGTCGGGCGTGATCCACGGCGGGATGCTGCCCAAGATCCGCTGCGCGCTGGATGCGGTGGCGTCCGGCGTGAGCGCCGCGCACATCGTCGACGGGCGGGTGGAACACGCCATCATGCTGGAACTGTTTACCGACGCGGGCGTGGGAACGCTGATCCGGCCCGGCAACGGCTAACGCCGGTCGTTTCCCGAAGTCAGAGCGAGGTAACGCTGCCGGTCTGCCCGATGGCGTTGTGCGAGGGCGTCCCGGCGTTGTTTCAGTCGGGCAACCGCCTCTGTCTGCTGCTGTTGCGACGTCGCAGTGGCCCGGATGTCGGCATCAGTGGCCTGTGCCTGACGGGCGCGCGCGAGTTGTGCATCGAGCTTTCCCAGTGACTGCCGTGCGATCGATAGTCGGGCGTCCAGCAGGTCCAGCCGGTCCCGGTAGGCGATATCGAGGTGGTCGAGGCTGGCATAGGTAGCCGTCAGCGAACGATCGTACGCGGCCTGCCGCGCTCGTTCGGCCGCCTCCCGGCGGGCGCGGTCGCGCTCTGCCTCCAACGCTGCCAGCTGGTCGCGAGATGGTTCAGCCGGCATTCGATCCAGCACGTCCCCGTTGGCATTGAGGACGGCCCGTTCGCCACGCGCGTATTCGGGCGGAATGCGATCGCCGAAATGCGTCTCGCCGGATTCATCGGTCCAGCGGTAGAGCTGGCTGGCGGCATCCAGCGGCAGGCATAGTGCCAGTAGCGCGAGCGGGCCCAGGGCGTATCGATTCATCGCGGGATTAACGGCCCGTGCCGCGCGGAATTTAGCCGGCGTCGCCGTAGGTCCGTCGATAGGCGTGAATTGCCTCGACCGCGTTCTCCTGTCCCGGATGGCCGGTCAGATAGGCGAGCAGGTCATCGACCGTGCATACGGCTATCGGCTGGATACCCGTGTCTTCGGCCAGTTCGCGCAGTGCCGAGCGGTTGCCGCTACCGCGCTCCTGGCGGTCCAGTGCCACTACCAGCGCAGTGGGCTGCGCGCCGGCGCGGTGAATGAGCTGGATGGCCTCACGTACGGCGGTGCCGGCCGTAATCACATCGTCCACAATGCCGATACGCCCGCTCAGCTCGGCACCCACCAGCTGGCCGCCCTCGCCGTGATCCTTGGCCTCCTTGCGGTTGTAGGTAAACGGCAGGTTCACGCCGTGGCCGGCCAGCGCGCAGGCGGTCGCGGTCACCAGCGGAATGCCCTTGTAAGCCGGGCCGAACAGGCCGTCGAGCTGAATGCCGGCTTCCAGAATGGCGCGCGCGTAGCAGTCGGCCAGAGTGGCCATGGCCGCGCCGCCGGCGATGGCGCCCAGGTTGAAGAAGTAGGGGCTGACGCGACCGGACTTGAGGGTGAACTCGCCGAGCCTGAGCGCGCCGTGGTCGAACGCCAGGTCGAGAAAGCGGGTCTTGTGATCCTGCATGGGAACGGAGTGGCGAATGCTTTCGGTATGATAGCCGCGCCTGCACCGACCTTCATCCCGATGCGCATCATCTCGTTCAACGCCAACGGCATTCGCGCCGCGGCCCGCAAGGGTTTTTTCGACTGGCTGGCCGGCCAGGACGCCGACGTGGTGGCGATTCAGGAGCTCAAGGCCCAGGAGCATCAGCTGGCGCCCGATCCCGTGTTCTGGCCCGAGGGCTATCACTGCGCCTACCACGAGGCCACGGCCCGCAAGGGATACTCGGGTGTCGCCCTGTATGCCCGACGCGAGCCCGACGAGGTGATCCGCGGCATGGGCGAGCCGGAATTCGACGGCGAGGGCCGCTATATCGAGGCTCGTTTTGGCGATCTCGCCGTGGCCAGCCTGTACGCCCCGTCCGGGTCCTCGGGGGGTCATCGCCAGGCGTCCAAGGAACGCTGGCTGGAATACTTCCCGGAGTTCCTGCAGCGCCGGCGCGCGGCCAACAGCGAATTGATCGTCTGCGGGGACTGGAACATCGCCCATACCGAAAAGGACATCAGGAACTGGAAATCCAACCAGAAGAACTCGGGGTTTCTGCCGCACGAACGGGCCTGGCTGGACCGGCTGTTCGGCGAGCAGGGCTTCGTCGACGGCTTCCGCGTGGTCGACGACCGGCCCGATCGCTACACCTGGTGGTCGAACCGGGGTCAGGCCTGGGCCAAGAACGTGGGCTGGCGCATCGACTATCAGGTGATCACGCCGGGGCTGGCCGAGCGGGTGAAAGGTGCCGATATCTTCCAGGCCGAGCGGTTGTCCGACCACGCGCCTCTGATCATGGACTATGACTGGCCCTTCTGAGCCCGTTGCCCGCTGGCGGGCAGCGCTGGCCGTCTACGGCCGGCCGCGCATTCTCGGCATGGGCCTGCTCGGCTTTTCCGCCGGGCTGCCGTTCCTGTTGGTGTTCTCCACGCTTTCGGCCTGGCTGACCCAGGAGGATGTGTCGCGAACTACCATCGGGTTCTTCTCCTGGGTGGGCATTACCTACTCCATCAAGGTGTTCTGGGCGCCGGTGATCGACCGGCTGCCGCTGCCGCTGTTCACCCGTGGGCTGGGCCGTCGCCGTAGCTGGATGCTGCTGGCGCAGCTGGGCATTGCCGCCGGGCTGATCGGCATGGCCATGACCGACCCGCAGATGGATCTGCGCGGGCTGGCGCTATGGGCGCTACTGGTGGCGTTCGCCTCGGCCACGCAAGACGTGGCCATCGATGCCTGGCGCATCGAGGCGGCGCCCGGGTCCTGGCAGGGGGCAATGGCAGCCACCTATCAGGCCGGCTACCGCATTGCGATCCTGACCGCCGGGGCCGGTGCGTTCTATCTGGCCGCCGGCATCGACTGGCCGCAGGTGTATCTGGTGATGGCCGGGCTGATGGGCGTGGGCATGATCACGGTGCTGTTCGTCGGCGAACCGGACGTGGTGGTGACGTCGGGTACCGAGCAGCGCGAACAGCGCGTGGTGGATTTTCTCGCCCGCAGCCCGCACTGGCCGCGCCGGCTGCAGCAGATTACCGCCTGGCTGCTCGAGGCCGTCGTCTGCCCCTTCCTGGATTTCTTCGCCCGCAACGGCCGTCTGGCCCTGGCGATTCTCGTGTTCGTGGCGATCTTCCGGGTCACCGATATCACCCTCGGCGTGATGGCCAATCCGTTTTATCTGGACATGGGCTACACCCTCGAGGAAATCGCCTCGGTAGCCAAGATATTCGGGGTGGGCATGACCATCGGCGGCGCGGTGCTGGGCGGGGTGCTGGTGGCCCGCTACGGCATCATGCGGCCATTGCTGGCAGGTGCGGTGCTGGCCGCGGGCACCAACCTGGTGTTCGCCTGGCTGGCCACGCGCAGCGATCCCGGGCTGGTGGGGCTGGCGATGACGATTTCCGCGGACAACCTCGCCGGGGGCATGGCCGGTTCGGCGTTCATCGCCTATTTGTCGAGCCTGACCAACACCGCCTATACAGCCACCCAGTACGCGCTGTTCTCGTCGCTGATGACCCTGCCCGGCAAGTTCATCGGCGGATTTTCCGGCATGGCGGTCGACGGCTTCGGCTACGTCTGGTTCTTCGTGCTGACCGCCATCGCGGGTGTGCCGGCGATTCTGCTGGTGACCTACCTGATGCGCGTGGCCAATGTGGATCGCGGGGTGGCCGCCCCCGAGCGGCTTTGACAGCGGCTCCCGCCCCGCGCATGTTCGCGCCTGAACGGCCCTCAAGAGGATAACGATGATGCGCATGTTGATGATGCTGGCTGGCACCGTATTGATGGCTGCTGCCTGGGCGGATAATGGCGATGGACAGGCGCTGACGCTCTACCAGAGCGGCGCCGCCCTGGTGGCCGACACCCAGGACTTGCCGCTGGACAAGGGCCGGCAGACGCTGACGCTGGCCAGCCTGCCCGATCGGATTCGGCCGGAAACCTTCTGGCTGGCTGGCGACGGCATCGAGCTGCTGGGATCACGTTATCGCGACAGCGGTGACGGCCGCGCAGCCATGCTGGCCGCGCTGGTCGGACAGACCGTGACGCTGCGCCGGGCCGATGGCAGTGGCGGCGATGTCACCCGCGAGGCCACCCTGCTGTCCGCGGATGGGGTGCCGATGGTGCGCGTGGATGATCGGGTGGAATGGCTGGACGCGGAATCGCCCTGGCGGCTGGCGCTGTCATCCGTGCCGGACACGGCGTTGCCGGCCGGCGCGTTGCAGCTGGATATCCGGGCCGACAAGGGCGGGCGCCAGCCGCTGGAAATGCTTTATCAGGTCGACGGCATGAGCTGGCGCGCGGAGTACGTGGCCAGCCTGGATGAAAAGGCCGAGCAGTTAACCCTGCGGGCGCAGGCGGTGATCAGAAATAATGCCGGCACGGACTGGCGGCAGGCGCAGCTGGCTCTGATCGCCGGAGACGTGGCGCGGCAGGGCGGTCAGCCCAAGGCGATGATGATGCGCAGCGAAGCTGCCCCTGCGGCGGACGGCATGCAGGCCGAGCAGGCCGCCGATTACTACCGTTATGAACTGGATCAGCCGGTGACCCTGGCCGACGGTGAGCAGCGCAGCGTGCTGCTGATGCCCGAACAGCGTATCGAGGTCGAGCGGGAATACCGCTTCGACCATGGCTGGCAGTATCTCGACAGTAACCGGCAACGCGCCCATGCCGGCATCCGGGTGGCTTTTGACAACACCCTGGGGCAGCCCATGCCGGCCGGTACCATCCGCGTCTATGGTGATGGCACCACACCCCTGCTGATCGGCGAAGCCGGCATCGGCAATACGCCCGTCGGCGCGCCGGTCGAGCTGACACTTGGCCGCGCGTTCGACATCACCGCCGAGCGCACCACCACCGATACCCGGCGGGATGGTCAGGCGCGGGAAATCGAACGTGAACTGGTGATCGAGAACGCCAGGTCGGAGCCGGTGACGGTCCGGGTGGTGGAATCCATGCCCGGCGACTGGACGATGCTGTCGGCCAGTGCCGACCACGAGAAGGTCGACGCCCAGCGCGCCGCCTGGTCGCTGGAAGTCCCGGCCGAGGGCGAAACCCGGCTGACCTATCGCGTTCGCTATCGCTGACGCTCAGCCGGCGCCGTTCACCGTATGGAACACCTCGGCGCCGGGCTGATCCACCAGGCTGACCACCGGCCAGCCCTGCTGCCGAGCGTGTTCGGCCAGCCGGTCGTCGGGGTCGACCGCCGCGGCCCGGTCGGCGCGCGCGAGCAGCGGAATATCGTTGTGGGAGTCCGAGTAGGCGGTGATCCCCTCGAACGGCCCGTGGGCCGCCAGCCAGTTCTCCAGCCGGGTGATCTTGCCGTCGCGGAAGCAGGGGGTGCCCTGGATGCGGCCGGTGTAGCGGCCGTCGACGAATTCCGGATCGGTGGCCAGTAGATGCTCGACCCCGAGCAGTTCCGCGACCGGCTCGGTAATGAACCGATTGGTGGCGGTGATGATCAGCAGCGTATCGCCGCGCCGGCGATGGCAGTCGATCAGTGCCGCGGTGCCGGGCGCGACGACCGGCTCGATGCAGTCGGCCACGTAGCGGGTCCGCAGGGTCTGCATGGTTTTCAGCGGGTTGTCGATCAGCGGTTGCAGGGCAAAGCGCTGGAACGCGTGGATGTCGAGGGTGCCGTTCAGGTATTGCGCATGGAACGCGTCATTCCGGCGCCGGAACTCGGCGGGATCCACGACACCCTGGTCGCAGATATAACGGCCCCAAAGGTAGTCGCTGTCACCGTTGAGCAGAGTATTGTCCAGATCGAATGCCGCCAGCTGCATGATTCAAACGTCCGTCGAGTGCGAGCGCGAGAGGTTACGGCAGCCGGGTATCGCTTCGCCAATCGGAGGATTGGCTGCATCCGGCGCGTCTCACCGCTAGACTGGGCCTGCGGACACGAAAGATGTTCCGCGCAACAACCATAAACGGCCGGCCCGCCGGTCGCGCACAGGAGGAACAGATAATGTGGAAATCGGGATTGACGGGAATTTTTCTGGTACTGGCCCTGGCCGGTTGCGGCCAGTCGGACAGCGGATCGGAGGCCGATGCCGGGGCCGCGGATAGCGGCGATCAGGCCATGAGCAGCGATGATGCCGGCAGCAGTGGCGCCACCGGCTCCGGCGGCACCTGCTTCGACGTTGCCGACTGCGGGGATGGCCAGCAGATGATGTTCGGCGTCTCGCAGGAGGATTGTGCCGACGCCAACGGCTCCAGCTGGATGGCCGAAGGCGGTAGCTGCGAAGCGCTCTGATCGCCTCGAACCGATGCCGGCGGGCCCATTCGGGGCCCGCCGGATGACGCCTTTGGCACATTCAGCCCCGGTGTGAAAGAATCGGGGAAAGTGTTTCAGAGGTAAGACCGTGATCGATTCGGACGGCTTTCGTGCCAATGTCGGAATCATCCTCACCCACGAAGACGGTCGGGTGCTCTGGGCCAAGCGAATCGGCCAGGATGCTTGGCAATTTCCGCAGGGAGGCGTGCGCGCCGGCGAGAGCGCCGAGCAGGCACTCTTCCGTGAACTGCAGGAAGAAGTCGGGCTGATGCAGCAACACGTGCGTATCGTCGGTGCTACCCGCGGGTGGCTGCGCTATCGGCTGCCCAAGCGTTTTGTGCGCCGTCATCGCCGCCCGCTGTGCATCGGGCAGAAGCAGAAATGGTTTCTGCTGCGTCTGGAGGCCCCCGAGTCCTGCGTGCGTTTCGACAGCACCGATCATCCCGAATTCGACGGCTGGCGGTGGGTGGACTACTGGCATCCGGTGGATGAGGTGGTGTTTTTCAAGCGCGATGTCTACCGGCGCGCGCTCAGGGAACTGGCCGACTGCCTGCCGGAGACGGTGGCCGGGCAAAAAAATGCCCGACCCTCGGAGGCGAGTCGGGCGTAGTTGGGGGAGAGGACGGTAGGGCCGTGTGCGAGTGGGGTCGCCGCGGCCTTGTTGTTTTGTTGGTCCGATCCGGCGCGGCAACCCCTTCAGGCGGATGGTGCCGGGGAAGAGCGCTACCGGGTCTACACCACGTTAGCCGACTCTGTACGTGAATGCAAATCACTCCGATTAAGCTATGCGAATGAGGTCTCGCCTTCTAATGGTTTGACACTCATTCTCATTTGCGGTTAACTGCGCATAGTTGTCTGGTTCGAGAAGCCGATGTACGTCTGTCTTTGCAAGGGTGTCACCGAACGCGAGATTCGTGAGGAAGTCCGCGCGGGCGCCTGCCACATGCGCGAACTGCAGCGGCGTCTCGGTGTGGCCGAGTGTTGCGGCTGCTGCGCGCCGTGTGCACGGGAAGTCCTGGCGGAAACGTTGCAGGAGCAGCATCGCAAGAGTCGGCTGTTGCCGGCGCCGTTCCTGCCTGCGACCGCGAATGCGAGCTAGAAGCAACTAATAGATCAACAAAAACAGACGCTTACGGGTTGATGCCGGGCGTCGAAGTGCTATACTCCGGCGCAAAGCCAACGCCGCTACGTCGGGAGATCGCATGAAAGGTGACGCCAAGGTACTCGAGTACCTCAATCAGGGGCTCAAGCTCGAGCTCACCGCCATCAACCAGTACTTCCTGCACGCGCGCATGTACAAGGACATGGGCTTCTACGAGCTCGGCGCCAAGGAGTACCAGGAATCGATCGAGGAGATGCAGCACGCGGATCGCTTCATCGAGCGCATCCTGTTCCTCGAGGGCCTGCCCAATCTGCAGGACCTGGGCAAGCTGCGCATCGGCGAGAACGTGCCGGAAATGCTCCAGTGCGATCTCGAAGCGGAGCACGAAGCGCACGCCTTCTATTCGGAAGCTATCGGATACTGCGAAAAGATCGCGGACTACACCACCCGCGCGCTGTTTGCCGAGGTGCTGGCCGACGAGGAAGAGCATATCGACTTCCTCGAGACGCAACTCGGGCTGGTGGAAAGCATGGGTCTGCAGAACTACCTGCAGAGCCAGACCGGCAATCCAAACCAGGAGGGTGCGGGCGAAGGTTGAGCCGGAAAGCGCTCACGATGACGAAAAAGGCCCGCTTCGGCGGGCCTTTTTCGTGGTATCGACCGATGCCGGGTCAGAATGGCTTGACTACCGCCAGCACTACGATCGCGATCAGGAACACGCCCGGCACCTCGTTCATCAGCCGGTAGTAGCGGGAGCTGCCGGTGGCGCGCTGTTCGCGAAAGCGCTTGACCTGAACCTGGCACCAGCCGTGGTAGCCCACCAGGCCGACCACCAGCAGCAGCTTGGTGTGCATCCAGCCGCTGCCCGACAGCCAGGACAGGCCGAGATGCCAGAGCAGCCACAGCCCGAACGCGATGGTCAGGGCGGCGCCAATGCTCATCAGGATCGACAGTCGACGTTCCATGACGCAGAACCGGTCCAGGCTGATCGCGTCGGTGGCATCCGCGTGATAGACGAACAGGCGGGGAAGATAAAACAGCCCGGCGAACCAGGTAACCATGAAAATGACGTGGAATGCCTGTATCCAGAGCATTGATTATCTCCTTGAGCGTAGACGGGCTGTTTTCGCGGACAGGTACGTCCGGGCGCGGCATTGTAGAGCAATGTGGCCGGGCGCACGGCGCGTTCAGGGATGATAGGCCCGCTCGATATCCTCGGGTAACAACACCCCGAAGACCGGGCTGCCCTCGCCGGCCTGGCGGCGGATCACGTACAGCGCATCGGCCTCGGTGCGTTGCAGCTGATCGTGGGCTTCCTGAAGCGTGGCGCGAATATCGATGGCCACCGCATCCAGGCGTTTGCCCGGGATATCGCGCACGGCGATGGCCTCGGGCAGCGCCACCTCCTCATCTTCCTCCGCGGCTGACAGATAGCGCATCAGGGCGGCGGAGCGGAGCAGGGTGGCGCGGGCCTCGGGCCGACGCAGCAGCAGCCATTCTACGGCGCGTTTGACCAGCCGCTGCCGGAGACCGTCGGGGTCGATCGGGTCGTCGATGACGGCGAGGCTGCGGTTCATGGTCGCGGTCACACTCGCGCGGCGCAGGTACTGGGAGACCGGGTCGTTGCGGTAATCCAGGCCGCGTCGGTGCAGCAACATCTGGAAGATCGAGTCGCCGCCGGTGAATCGCCGGGACATCACCAGCGCGGGAATCAGCGCCAGCATGCCCGGCAGCAGCATCTCGGTGCGGTCGGACAGTTCCAGCAGCGTCACCATGGCGGTAAGCGGCGCATGCAGCAGCGCGCCGATCATCGCGCCCATGCCGATCAGCGCATAGAAGCCCGGGTCGCTGGCTTGGGCGGGTGCCAGCATACCGCCAGCCGCGCCCAGGGCGCTGCCCAGCGCCGCGCCAATCACGAAGGCGGGCAGGATGACGCCGCCGGGGATGGCGGCCGCGGTCGCCATCGCCGCGGTGGCCAGCTTGGCCAAACCCAGCCCGAGGGCCAGGCCCAGGCCGAGTTCACTGGCAAGGGCCAGATTGATGGTGTCGAATCCGGGGGCCAGCGTCTGCGGATACGGCAGGGCCAGCAGCCCGGCTGCCAGCCCGGCCAGACCCATCCGGGCCATCACCGAGATGCGGCTGAAGCCATCCGTGAGCCAGCCGGTGGCCCGGGTTAGCGTGGCCGCCGCCAGGCCCATTAGCGCGCCCACAAAGACGATAAAGGGAAGCTCGGCCATGCCGTGCAGGCCCGGTTCGGCCGCGAACAGTTCCGGGTGGATGCCGGTGAGGTTGTAGGTGGTCAGCGCGCCCGCCACCGCGGCGATGATGATCGGGGCGAAGCTGGCGATGGTGTACTCCATCATCACCACTTCCATGGTGAACATGACCGCTGCCAGCGGCGTGTTGAACGAGGCCGCAATGCCGGCCGCGGCGCCACAGCCGACCAGGGTGCGCACGCTGTTGTTGGGCAGCTGCAGCCGGCCGCCGAGCAAGCTTCCCGAGGCCGCGCCCACATGGGCGGCCACGCCCTCGCGGCCCACCGACTGCCCCGAGGCCGCCGCCAGCGCCGCGGTGAAGAATTCCACTGCTGCGGTGCGGATCGGCAGGTAGCCCTGGTGATAGACCAGCCGCTCGATCACGCTGGCGATGCCGGTCTGTCTTGGTGGCTTGAGCAGGGCGGTAATCAGGGCGCCGATCACCAGCGCCCCCACCAGGGGGATCAGCAGACGGACCGGTGCGTCCGCTTCGTGCAGCCGGGCACCATCAAGGCCCAGAAGCAGGGCGCCGGGGCCGCGCCACCAGTCGATCACGGTGTGCAGGCCGAGGATCAGCAATCCGCAGAGCGTGCCGGTCACCGCCCCCAGCACGCAGAGCAGGCCCAGCCCGGGCGTGTATTCCACATCCGCCAGTTGCCGCCGCAGTCGCTCGCGGATCTGATCGGGATGCCAGGCGCGGGTGGGACGAGTCATCCGGGTCTCGTGGTGGCGGCCGGCCGGCTGCTGCGGCGCTGTCATGCCCCCGGGGGCGGCCGGACCTTTATAATCGCGGCCTCGTATTATGCGGTGGTAAACATGAGCGTGTCAGGACAGCACAGATTGCAGGTCGGCATTGTCGGTGGAACCGGCTACACCGGCAGCGAGCTTCTGCGCCTGTTGCTGCCCCATCCCGGGGTGGATGTGGCGAGCGTCACCTCCCGGGCTGAAGCCGGCCGGCCGCTGGCCGAGGCCTATCCACATCTGCGCGGAATCACCGATCTGGTTTTCCGCGAGCCGGATGCCGCGGCGCTGGCGGGGTGCGACGTGGTGTTCTTCGCCACCCCGCATGCAGCGGCCATGCACCTGGTGCCCGAACTGCGGGCCGCGGGTCAGCGGGTGATCGATCTGTCTGCCGATTTTCGGTTGCGTGACCCGGGCCTCTGGGCGCAGTGGTACGGCGAGCCCCATGCCTGCCCGGACCTAATCGAGTCCGCGGTCTATGGCCTGCCGGAGCGCCATCGCGATAGCCTGCGCGACGCGCAGCTGGTGGCCTGCCCCGGCTGCTATCCCACCAGCATCATTCTGGCCATGCTGCCGCTGATCGAGGCCGGTCTGGCCGACCCCGCGCGACTGGTGGCCGATGCCAAGACCGGCGTGTCAGGCGCCGGCCGCACGCTCAAGACGCCGTTCCTGTTCGGTGAGATGGCCGAGTCGTTCAAGGCCTATGGCGTGGCCGGGCACCGGCATCTGCCGGAGATACGTCAGGTACTCGGCAATGTGGTCGGCGGCGATGTCGGGCTGACGTTCGTGCCGCATCTGGTGCCGATGGTGCGCGGCATCCATGCCACCTGCTATCTGGACGTCGCGGATCGTGACACCGATCTCCAGGCGCTGTTCGAACAGCGCTATGCCGGCGAACCGTTCGTGGACGTTATGCCGCCCGGCGCAACCCCGGAAACGCGGACCGTGCGGGGTTCCAACACCTGCCGGCTGGCCATTCACCGGCCGGGCGGCGGCGACGTGGTGGTGGTGCTGTCGGTCATCGACAATCTGGTGAAGGGCGCCGCCGGGCAGGCGGTTCAGTGCCTGAATCTGATGGCCGGTTTCGAGGAAACCACCGGATTGACGTCGCCGGCGCTGGTGCCGTGATGCGGGTCGCGCCGATATCATGAGTGACGGTAGCCACCGGCTGATCATCCGTACCGCCGCACAGGCGCGCCGCCGGCGCCTGATGGTCGTGATTGCGGTTGCGACGCTGCTGGTCGGCGGCTGGGGCATATACTGGCTGGGGCGGCTGCATGCGCCCACGGCCATCGAACGGCAGGTCGCCAGTCAGCAGAAGATCGAGAGCGACCGCAAGCTGTTGCTGGCGGAGAAGCGGCGCCTGGAGGCGGAGAATCGCAAGCTGTCGGAACGCAACGTGATGCTCGAGCGCGGCGCCGATGTCGACCAGCAGGCCATCGGTGCGCTGCAGAACTCGCTTGACGACGTCCAGGCCCAGGTGGCCAAGCTGAAGAAAGAGCTGGCGTTCTACCGGGGTATCGTCTCGCCATCCGAAGCCGAGGCCGGCCTGCGCCTGCAGGAGTTGCAGGTGCACGAGGCCAGCGAGGCCGGGGTATATCAGTTCCAGCTGGTGCTGATTCAGGCGGTCGAGCATGATTCCGCGGTCAGTGGCCAGGTCAAACTCCGGCTGGAGGGGCTGCGGAACGGCGAATCCGTCAGTCTGACCTGGCCCGAGCTGGCGCTTGATTCGGCCGACGAACTCGTGTTCTCTTTCAAATACTTTCAGGAGCTGGCCGATACATTCCGGCTGCCGCCCGATTTCGAGCCCACGCTGGTCGAGGTGGTGGTGAACACGGGGCCGGGCGCGGAGCCGGTCACCGGATCATTCCGCTGGCGCGAGGTATTCAAGCCGGATGACTAACGCCCGGTTCATTATTGCGAGGAGGTAGACCGACCATGTGGGGAAACGACAAGGATCGCGATGAAGTGCCGGCCCGGTCGCCCAAGGCGACCAACACCGTGGACACGCTGATCGGTCGCCAGACCGTGATCACCGGCGACGTGGCCTTTACCGGCGGCCTGCACGTGGATGGCAAGGTCAAGGGCAAGGTGATGGCGGAATCGGACAAGAACGCCGTGCTGAGCGTGAGCGAGAGCGGCACCATTGAAGGCGACGTCCGTGTCCCCCATATTGTTCTCAACGGGTCGATCGAGGGCGATGTCCATGCCGACCAGCGGATCACGCTTTCGGCCAAGGCCAAGGTCAACGGCAACGTCTACTACCGGCTGATCGAGATGACCAGTGGTGCCATGGTCAACGGCCAGATGGTCCACGAGGGCGCTGCCGAGGACAAGGTGGCACCGTTGCCGGACCGCGCCGACGACGGCGCGGCGGACTCGGAAGAGCACAGCCGTGCGGCTGGCACGCTGTTCGACGCCTCCCGGGAAAAGAAGACCAGCCTGTAGGATTTGGCCCGGTCAGTTACGATAGGGATGCTATGAGCGAAACCCTCGAACAAGATATGCAAGCCGAGTCGGTGATGGTGTTCACCGATGCCGCGGCCGGCAAGGTCCGTGAACTTCTGGATGACGAAGACAACCCGGCTCTGAAGCTACGGGTGTTCGTGTCCGGCGGCGGCTGCTCCGGGTTCCAGTACGGATTTACCTTCGACGAAAATGTCGAGGACGGCGACACCGTGATCGAGAAGAGCGGTGTGACGCTGCTGGTTGACCCGATGAGCGTTCTCTACCTCGGTGGGGCCGAGATCGATTTCACCGACGGCGTCGAAGGCGCGCAGTTCGTGATCCGGAACCCCAATGCCACGACCACCTGCGGTTGCGGCAATTCGTTCGCCGTCTAGCCGGGTGACGGCCGCCGGCTGACGACGGCCGGCGCGTAAATCCCGCCGAGTATCACCGCCCGGCTGGCCCCGGTCACCGACGGCACGTTTCCCGGCAGTCCGGCGAGCGTGCGCATGGCCAGCCAGGCGAAAGCCGCGGCCTCCACCCAGTCCGCCGGTATGCCTGCGTCATCGGTCGTGATCACTTGAGTCGGCGCCAGCATCGCGCTCAGCCGCTCCCGAAGCCGTGCGTTGCGGGCACCACCGCCACATAGCAGTACCTCGTCGGTGCGTCCCGCGCAGGCCGTCACCGCGTCGCGGATGCTGACGGCGGTGAATTCCAGCAGTGTCCGCTGGACATCGGCCGGCGCGATCGCGGGCATACCTGCCAATTGTTGATCCAGCCAGCCGAGGTGGAAATACTCCCGGCCCGTGCTCTTGGGTGGTGCCGTTCGGATATAGGGGTCGGCCATCAGGATGGACAGCAGTCCCTCGTGAACCCGGCCGGCACTCGCCCATTCACCATTGGTGTCCTGAAGCCTGCCCTGGTGCCGGGCAATCCAGGCATCCATCAGCGCGTTGCCGGGGCCGGTGTCGAAGCCCGTCAACCTTGGGTCTTCGAGGGTGGCGCCGGCCGGGAGACAGGTCAGGTTGGCAATACCGCCGATGTTGATGACCGCGCGCTGCCGGTCCGGCAGGGCAAGCATCGCCTGATGAAAGCCGCAGACCATGGGGGCGCCCTGGCCGCCGGCCGCCATGTCGGCGCGTCGGAAATCCGCCACCGTGGTGATGCCGGTCCGGGCTGCCAGGCGGTTGGGGTCGCCGATCTGCAATGTGAAGGGATGCGGCGGTTGGGGGTCGTGGTAGAGCGTCTGGCCATGGCTGCCGATGGCGCGGACGCGCCCGGGCGCCATAGCTGCCTTGTCCAGCAATGCGAGAACGCCGTCCGCCATCCAGTCGGCCACCTGCCGGTCAAGCTGGCCGAGTTCCCGGATATCGATCGGTGGTCGGGTCTGGGTTATCTGCAGCAACCGCTGTCTTAGCGCATCGGGCGGCGGATGGCTGTGTGTGGCCTCCAGCGTGGGACGATCGCCATCGGCGGCACGGGCCAGAACGACATCCGCGGCATCAAGGCTGGTACCGGAGATGACCCCGATGTAGTAACCGGTCACCGGCGGGTCAGTCGCCGTCGCGATTGTCCGCGACCTGTACCTGACCCAGCGAGTCGAGCTGCGCCACGAGCGGCTCGGCGTGTTCCTTGAACGCTGCCATGTGCTTTTCCGGCAGCGGCTCGGCGGTGGGCAGGGCCACCCGCATCGGATCCTTGGGCGTGCCGTATACCCGGAACTCGTAGTGCAGATGCGGGCCCGTGGCCAGCCCGCTCATGCCGACATAACCGATGGTCTGGCCCTGTCGCACGCGGCTGCCGATGCCCACGCCGGACGCGAACCGGGACAGGTGCGCGTAGCGGGTGGTGTACTGATTACTGTGCTTCACGATGACGGTGTTGCCGTACCCGCCCTTGGTGCCCCGGAAGGCGATGCGTCCGTTGCCGGTGGCGCGTACCGGGGTGCCGGTGGGGGCGGCGTAATCCGTGCCGTGGTGGGCGCGGATCTTGTGCAGGATCGGATGCTTGCGGCCGGTGCTGAAATGGGAACTGATGCGGAACTGGTTGAGCGGCGTCCGGATGAAAGCCTTGCGCATGGCCTTGCCGTCCGGTGCGTAGTAATCGCTTTCCCCATCCGCGGCGGTGAAGCGAAGCGCCTTAAGTTGGCGCCCGCGGTTGTTGAACTCCGCGGCCAGGATTGCGCCCGTGCCGATCTTCTCGCCGTCCCGGAAAAGCTCCTCGTAGATCACGGTGAAGCGGTCGCCCTGCCGGATGTCGAGGACGAAGTCGATATCCCAGCCGAAGATATGGGCCAGTTTCATGATCAGTTGATCGGACAGCCCCGCTTCCAGGGCGTCGACATAGAAGCTGGTGTCGATGCTGCCCACGGCGTAGGCCTCGCGGCGTTCCACATCGGCCGTGTCGATCCGGGCATCGAAGCCACCCTCGGTCCGGCGGACCTCCAGCGTGCGGATCTTGTCCAGCGGGTAATCCACGGCATGTACCACGCCTTTCGGGTCAGCCTGTACCCGCAGCGTGTCGCCGGCCTTGAGGCCGCGGGTGAAGTGGCGTCCGAATTCGTCGAGGTTGGCGATTGCCAGCGAATCGCCGTAGGACAGGTCATGGCGCTGGAACGCCAGCGACAGCGTGTCACCACGCTGGATTTCGATCGAGGACCAGCGGGGCATCGCCGGGGCTGGTTCCAGATTGGCGGGGGCGAAGATTTCGGTATCGAACACCGAGCTGGCCGGCGCGGGCATCGCCATCGCCGGAGACGAGTCGAGCGGTTCGAGTGTTGCTTCCGGCATGGTCAGGGCCACCCGTACCGGTTCCGCCGAGGCCGGCGCACTGGCGACCGGCGCATTCGCCATCACCGGCGCGTCGATGATTACCGTGTCGCGGGTCGAGGCGGAATCACCATTGGCCTTGGAATCGGTGGCAACGGAACTGGGCGCAATCAGCGCAATGGCGGTCGCGACCGCTGCAACCGTCAGGCTTATACCTAGCCAGTGCCACGGCGTTGTCCGGCGCACTGGTTGTCTGACGCCGATATAATCCTGCCCGATTCGATTCATGGATCCCGTTCCCCAAAACCCGGTTCCGTGGTTGTCCGGCGGTTGCAATGGCCAACCCTCGGAGCTTAAACAACCATAAAACCGGGCGTTTAGCAAGCCAAATACGTGTAAAATATCAAAAGCCGCGGGACCGGCCAGCGGCCCAGTGACGAGGTTTCAATTCATTCATGTCTGACCAGCTCGCCGAAATTCGCCGCGGTGCGGACGAGATCATCCCCGAGCCGGACTTCGCCGAACGGTTGCGGGCCGCAGTGTCCCAGAACCGCCCCCTGCGCGTGAAGGCGGGCTTCGACCCGACCGCCCCCGATCTGCATCTCGGGCACACCGTTCTACTAAACAAGATGCGTGCCTTTCAGGACTTTGGCCACGACGTCATTTTCCTGATAGGCGACTTCACCGGCATGATCGGTGACCCGACCGGCAAGAGCGCAACCAGAAGACCACTCACAGCGGAAGAAGTTTCCGCCAACGCGCGCACGTACGAGCAGCAGATATATAAGGTGTTGGACCCGGCCAGAACCCGTGTGGTGTTCAACTCCAGCTGGATCAATCCGCTCACACCGGCGGACCTGGTTCGTCTGGCGGCCAGCCATACCGTGGCCCGCATGCTCGAGCGCGACGACTTTCACAAGCGCTATAACGGTGGCCAGGCCATCGCCATCCACGAATTCCTGTATCCCCTGATCCAGGGGTACGACTCGGTGGCGCTCGAGGCGGACGTCGAGCTCGGGGGCACCGATCAGAAGTTCAACCTGCTGGTCGGGCGCCAGATCCAGCAGGCGTACGACCAGAAACCCCAGGCGGTGTTGACCATGCCTCTGCTCGAGGGGCTGGATGGCGTCAACAAGATGTCGAAGTCGCTGGACAACTATGTCGGCATCGAGGAGCCGCCGGCGGAACAGTTCGGCAAGCTGATGTCGATATCCGACGACTTGATGTGGCGTTACTTCGAGCTGCTCTCGTTCGAGCCGCTCGACACCATCCGCGGCTACCGTGACGATATCGGGCAAGGGGCCAACCCGCGGGACATCAAGTTCCGGCTCGCCCGCGAGCTGGTCGCCCGCTTCCACGGGGCGGCCGCGGCGGAGCAGGCGCAGGCCGAATT